>DASXKX010000021.1:0-1879 GCA_036496545.1 Gaiellaceae bacterium
GAAGTAGCTGAACCAACTCCGATCGGAGTTCGGCAATCGACATCGCCGGGTGAACCTCGATCCTCTGCTGGTCGCGAAGCTCAACCAATCCGAGGGGCAGGTCCCAGAGACATGCTTCGTCGGAAGCTCCGTCGAGAATTGCGTACCGCGCATCGCTGCCCATCGGCTGAGCTTATGTGTGCAGGTGCCGTCGCCTGGGCGAGTGTGCATGCTGAATCTCCTATGACTGTCAAGTCGTCAGCGGCGCGGCGTTCTGCATGACGCGGTAGAGGTGGCGAGCGAGGTAGCGCTTGAGGACGCGTGTCGCTTCGCGGGTTGTCTTGCCCTCGGCGACGCGGCGCGCGATGTAGTCCTTGGTTGCCGGGTCGTGCTGGCGGCGGTGGAGGACGACGGTGTGCAACGCACGGTTGAGCTGACGGTCGCCGCCGCGGCTGAGGCGGTGGCGTATCGTCTGACCGCTCGAGGCTGGTAGCGGCGCGACGCCGGCGAGTCGGGCGAAGGCTGCCTCGGAGCGGACGCGGTCTTTGTGTGACCAGGTGACGATCAGTTGCGCGGCCACGATCGGGCCGACGCCGGGTTCGTGCAGCAGCTCGGGCACAGACGCGCGAACGTGTTTGAGGATCTCACGCTCGAGCTCGTCGGCCTCGGCGGTCGCGGCCTCGATCCGCCGAGCGAGCGAGCGCAGCGCGAGCACGACCGCGAGCTCGTCAGGTGTACGCGAGCCTGAGCGGCGGAAGCGGCTGCAGCGTTGGACCAGCTTTGTCAGGGGCAGTCGACGCAGCTCCTCACGGAGCTGCTCGGGCGCCGTCACGATCACGCTGCGAAGCTGGACGAGCGCGACCCGACGGACGTCGACGGCGCTACGCCGCGAAAGCAGCAGCACCCGCAGCGCCTCCTGGCGCTGTCCCGCGCGTGGCAGCGTCAGCGTCTCGGCCGCGAGTCCAGTACGTGCAGCCCGGATCGCGTCGAGTGGGTCCTCCTTGCCGCGCAGTCGCCGCTCAGTGCGGGCGTGGCGGCCGACCTCGAGCACCGTCTCGCCGCGATCGGCGAGGTAGCGAGTCAGCCCGGCGCCGTAATGGCCGGCACCCTCGACCGCCCAGGCACGCACGCCACCGGCGTGGCTTTCCGCGAAGCGAAGGGCCTGCGCGTACCCGCGTCCGGTAGCACCAACCACCGTCTGCGCCAGCACCGCTCCCGTGGGAGCAACAACGACCGCGAGCGTGTGCTGATCGCGGTGCGTGTCGACACCGATCACGTAATCCACCTCGTCTGCAAGCATCCCCATCGATCCTCCGACTCGATTCGCAGGGTCCGGATGACGTCGGTCTGATGCAGGGAAACCGCGTGGCAGGTCTGTGATGAGTCACGCCGGCAAGGCGGACAAGCTCCTGATCAAGCCAACAGCGGGCGCCAGACCGGCGTCGCCGTGCACGCCCGGACGATTCATTCGCAAGGCACGCACAACGCGGCCTGACGCCTGAGGAGTCACAAACGACACGGACGACACCACCCTGGCAACGGCCCCTGACGGACCGACCAAACGACTCTCACAGACGCCTGATCTCACCGCCTCGGGCTCGGATACGATCGCCGCGTGTCTTCGGTCATGCTCCTGATCCCGCGTCGCGCGCAACTGAACGAAGCAGACGCACGCGAACTGATCAAACGGCTTGAACCGCTCGTGAGCGAACGCGGCGCGGCTAACGCGATCTCGCGAATCCAACACGCGCTCACGGACAGCAGCGAGCAAACCCTCACTCCTACCGAGACCGCTGCGATCCACAACACCGTCGCGGCGTGGCTTGCCGAAGACCCTCAACTCGAGCCAGCCGCCCGCGACCGGCTTGAGAAACTCCGCCGAGCGACCTCCACATACTGA
>DASXKX010000022.1:0-5370 GCA_036496545.1 Gaiellaceae bacterium
CCAGGAGGAGAACAAGCCGCTCATGTGGCGCGGGCCGATGCTGCACCGCGCGTTCGAGCAGTTCCTCTCCGACGTCCACTGGGGCGAGCTCGATGTGCTCGTCATTGACATGCCGCCCGGCACCGGCGATGTATCGATCTCGCTCGCACAGCTTCTGCCGCGTGCGGAGGTCGTCGTGGTGACAACGCCGCAGAAGCTCGCGCAGGACGTTGCCTCGCGCGCCGGCAAGATGGCGCGCAACACGAACCTGCGTATCGTCGGCGTGATCGAGAACATGACCGGCGAGGTGTTCGGTTCCGGAGGCGGCGCTGCGCTCGCCGAGGAGCTCGACGCGCCGTTGCTCGGGCAGGTTCCGCTCGATCCGCTGCTGCGCGAGCAGGGCGATTTGGGCGAACCAATCGTCGCCGCCTATCCCGACTCCGAAACGGCGCAGATCATCGTCGGAATCGCCGGAGCGATCGACGCCACGCGCGAGCCCGGTTCGATCATCAAGTCGCTGCCGCTCGTCGGCTGATGGCATCGGCGAACCAGCAGGCGATCACGACCGTGTATCAGCTCGCGCGCCGCGCCGATCACCGCACGCTGCGCACGTGGCTGCACGACGACGTGACGTGGCATCCCGCGCACGAAGGCGCGTGGAAGCCGTGCGAGAACGCTGACGAGGTCGTGCGCACCCTGCTCTGGCGTGCCGAGGCGAACCGCCTGCGGCCGACCGAGATGATCGAGCTCGGCGACCGCGTGCTCGTGCAGATGCGCGGCCGGCGCCTCGAGCGGCTCGGCGCGAAGGGATTCATGCCGAGGCTGTTCCAGATCGTGCAGCTGCGGGAAGGAAAGATCGTGAGCATCCGCGACTACGGCAGACGCGAGGAAGCGCACGCCGCCGCCGGATTGCGCGTGTAGTGGCAGCAGCTGCCTTCTTCGACCTCGACCGCACACTGCTTCGCCGATCGTCGGCGTTGGCGCTCGCGGGGTCGTTTCGCGAATACGGATTGATCTCTCGGTGGCAGCTCGCGAAGGCCGCAGCGTGGCAGTTCTTGTTCGTGCTGCGCGGGGCAAGCCACAAGGCGGTACGGAATGCGGCGGAGGACGGGCTGATCGTGCTGCGCGGATTCCGGCCGGAGCAGATGCGCGAGCTCGTGGCGGAGGCGATGGAGCCGGTCCTCCGTCCGCTCGTCTACGCGGAGCCGTTGGCGTTGATCCAACAGCATCGCGAGCGGGGCGAGTCCGTGTACATCGTCTCGGCGACGCTCCAGGAGATCGTGCAGGCGATCGCCGACGATCTCGATTTCGGCGGCGCACTCGGCACCGTCTGCGAGGTCGTCAACGGTGCGTACACGGGCAAGGCGGTGCGCGCGCTGCACGCGGAGAACAAGGCGGCCTGCGTACGTGAGCTGGCGGAGTCGCGCGGCTACGAGCTCGCCTCGTGCACCGCCTACTCCGACTCGCACACGGACATCCCGTTCCTCGAGACGGTCGGCCGCTCGGTCGCGGTCAATCCCGACCGCGCGCTGCGTCGCGTCGCGGCCGAGCGTGGCTGGCCGGTGCTCGAGTTCAGCGCGAAGGCGTATGGATCGTGACGAGGGGCTGACGCGGCTCGGCGCGCTCGGCTTCTCTAGGGAGGACACCGAGACGCTGTGGGCGCACTTCGACGACGCCGAGCAGCGCGGGAAGCTCGGGCACGGGTACTCGCGGATCCCGTGGCTCGAAACGCTCGACGGCTACGACGCCGGCGCGCGGCCTGCGCTCGTGCTCGACGAGCCGGGGTATCAGCGGTGGAACGGCAACGGCGCGATCGGCTATCTCGTGTTGGCGGCGGCGGTGACGCGGCAGATCGAGCAGCCGCCGGCGCACGCGCGGGTCGTCGTCTGTGAGCGGACGTTTCCGACGGGGATGCTCGGCCATCACGTGCGACGGCTCGCGGATGCCGGTCTCGTGGGCGTCTTGACCGCGACCTCGCCGGCGCGTCTTGGCCCGCCCGGCGGGCCGAAGGTGGCGGGAACAAACCCTTTGGCGATCGGGATTCCCGGCGGCGTGGTCGTCGACGTCTCGATGGGCGCAGTCACGTGGGGCGACGTCATCGCCGGCCATGCGGCGGAGGATCAGCTCGTGCCGTTCGGCGGCGAGCAATGGCACAAGGCGCTCGCATTGGCGCTTGGGCTTCAGCTGCTCGTCGACGCGCTCGTCAGCGAGGCCGGCCACGGCGCGGTGCTGATCGTCGCACGGCCCGAGGCGGATCCGGTGCCTGCACTGCGGCAGCTCGGGGTCAGGCTGCCGGGAACCGGGGATCGTCCCTGATGCTCGCGAAGTCCTCGTCGTCCTGTGCCGACTTCGCGAGCCGCGGCTCGCGCGACACGGCGTTCTCGAGCTCGTCGAGCGCGCGTTTGCGGTTGCCGGCGAGCGCCTCGACGCATGCAAGCTGGTACCGCACGACGGGAGCATCCTTCTCGCGCAGCCCTTCTTCGAGGATCTGCCGCGCAGTGTCGTAGTCGCCTTCGCTCATCGCGGGCAACGCGGGGAAGAAGTACTCCCACGCTGACGACTCGTGCTTCCCCGGCACGCCGCCGATCGCAAGCACAGTGGTGCCGGCCTCCTTCGCGATCGCATGACGCCGTTGCGCCGGATCGTCGAGGTAGACGAGCGTGCCGGCCGGCGCGTCGACCTCTTCGCCGTCGACCGTGAACGTCGCATGACCGGCGATCACGGCGTAGATCTCCTCGTGCCCATTCTGCGTCTCGGTGTGATCCTCGACGACCTCGTCGCCGGCCACGCCGGCGGTGTACGCGTTGATCCCGAACGCTGTGACGCCGAGCGGGCGGCGGATCGGCTTCCACGTCAGCGTCCCGAACACGGGGATGCCTTCGACCTCCGAGAGGCGCAGAACCTTCACGCGCCGGAGTCTAGAAGTCGCTCAGCTTGCCGCGCGTGCGCGGCCGTGCTTGGCGTCGATCGCGCGTCGCAGCTCCTGCTGCCAGAACACGATCGCGAGCTTGTTCGCCTCGAGCAGGTCCCTGTCGCAGTCGGTTCCCTGCATCCGCTGCCGCTGCCGGATCAGGTCGTTGAGGATCGCCCGCGCGGCGTCCGTCGAGACAGGATCCGTCACCCGCGAACCTTCCATAGCAGTGCCGCCGATGCCGAGACGTAGGCCGCCGCTGAGATTCCCGCTACCGCAGCCAGAAGTCTCGAGCGCTTGTCCGCAACGCGCATTTCAAGCCTCCGGGATTCGCTTGCCTCATCCCATCGTCCACGCGTTCGCCGTTTGCACCACTCCCCATCCGGGTGGGTCCGCCGCGCCCTGCCGGTTAACCGCTCGCCTCGCGCAGAGCCTCGAGCACCACGGGGTCGATCTCGTCCGCATCGCCGAGCCGCTCCTCGAGGTTCTCGACGCCTGCCCACCCGCGCAGCGAGTCGTAGCCGAGCTTCGCGAGCCGCTCGTCCACCTCGCGCGAAAGGTTCGCGTCGAGCGGCAGCCAGTCTTCGCGCGGCGTCACGCCGAAGAGGCGGAAGTGCAATCCGTACAGTCGTCGGAGCTCTTCGATCGGCTTCGCGTGATCGTCGACGCGCAGATCGACGATGACGTCCGAAAGCTGCGCGTAGCCGCCGTTCTGCTCGACGACGAGCAGCGATGCCGACTGCTGCCCGCGGCGGTCGCCGCCCGCCACCTGCGCCGCCGCAAGACAATCGATCAACCGCCGCTCGAGCGTGTCGCCCCCCGTCGACTCGAAGGTCACCGCGAGCGCGTCGACGGTCTCGGCGCTGACGAGGATGTTCCCCTGGGCGGAGTAGCAATCGCCGACGCGATGCCCGGCCCATTCCATGCAACCGGATCCGGTGTACGCAGCCGCCTTGCCTCGCGAGTCGACGACGCCGACCTGCCGCTCGTCGCGTCCGTCGTCCGCCTCGGTCAGCCGCGCGACGACCTCATCTGCGGACAGTCCCTCGCGCAGCAGCGCGAGGCCGTCGGGCCCGTAGCGCGGATTCGCATACGCCTGCGTTGCGATCGCGCCGACGTGCGGCTCCGCCCACGGCACGACGGATCCGACGGACAAGAACTTCGACTGCACGGCAACGCCCCACTGCGACGCTGCGAGATCGCACGCGACGATTGAGTACGTGGAGACGATCACCCGTACGTCAACTCGGTGAGATCGAGCGAGAGCAAGTCCGCGCGGTCAGGCGGAACAAGCACGCTTGCGACCTCTGGCCGCCCGAGCGCCGCAGTGATCTCCTCGACAGACGACGCGCGCACGACGACCGGCGTGCCGGCATCGAAGGCCTCGCGCATCCTCCGCTCGTCCACCGAGTCGAGCACCAACGCTTCGCTCACGTCGAGCTCGCCCTCGGTGACCAGCTCCGGTACTCGCCGCCCGGTGGCGCCGAACCAGCGCTCCCTCACAGTGTCACCGAGCCGCCGGGCTCGACATCTTCGATCGTGACGCCGCTCGGCGCGAGCTGCTTCAGCTCATCAGGCGTCCCCGTAAGCAGCCCGAACGTTCCGTAGTGGCACGGGACGACGCGCTCCACGCCGAGCAGCTCGATCGCGACGGCGGCCTCCTTCGGCCCCATCGTGAAGTGGTCGCCGATCGGTAGAACCGCGACATCGGGCTCGTAGATGCGCCCGATCAGCTGCATGTCGCCGAAGACGCAGGTGTCGCCGGCGAAGTACACCTTCTTGCCGTCGCTCGTCGTCACGACGATGCCCGACGGCTCGCCGGCGTAGGAGCCGTCCGGAGCCGATCCGGAGTGGAACGCGTTCGTGAGCGTGAACTTCGTCCCGTCGACGTCGACGGTGCCGCCCTTGTTCGGGTTCATGAGCTTGCCCTCGTCGACGCCGTTCTTGGCGAACCAACCTGCGAGCTCGACGAGCGCGACAACGGTCGCGCCGTGCTTCTGCGCAAGGTCGACGGTATCGCCGACGTGGTCCCCGTGACCGTGTGTGACTGCGATCACGTCGACGCGCTCGGGCGTCCGCTCGCCTTCGGGGCACTTCGGATTGCCGTTCAGGAAGGGGTCGATGTAGATCCGCTGCCCGCCCACAGTGTCGATCCGGAAGCTCGCGTGTCCCAGCCACGTCAGCGTCGTCTCAGCCACGTTGTCTCCTTTTGCGCGTAGGAGCCGCGAGCGTAACGCGGGAGGACCGTCCGACGCGGAGGCGAACCTTTCAAGCAGATGGGATCGCGGTTGCTACCGGTGTCCCTCGCGACCGGCGCACTCCTGGCCGATGTGATGGGGCTGCACAAGATCGCGTATTACCTCGTCCTCCTCGCCGTCGTCGGCGCCGCAGCCGCCGCCTTCGTCGGGGTCGGGGATGTGCTCGAGGGGAAGGGAGGGGTCGTTCGCGCGGCGTCGACCGTCGTCGCGCTCGCGTTCATC
>DASXKX010000023.1:0-10351 GCA_036496545.1 Gaiellaceae bacterium
AGCGAGGACGGCCAGCTCGTCGCGAGGAACCGCGGCTCGATGTCGGTCATCTCGACATTTGAGGATGAGCCGTACACCGGCGCGTTCACCGGCAACGTCACCGAACTCTGCCCCGTCGGCGCGCTGCTGCCGACGCAGTACCGCTTCGAGGCGCGCCCGTGGGAGATCCAGAGCGTCCCGACCGTCTGCGGGATGTGCCCGGTCGGCTGCAACACCTCGGTCGACCTGCGCGAGGGAAAGGCGAAGCGCGTTCGTTCGCGGAATCACCATGAGATCGACGAGGGCTGGCTCTGCGACAAGGGCCGTTTCGCGTTCACACACCTGCGCGCGCCCGACCGCGTCGTCGATCCGATCCAGCGCGTGCGGCGGCGCGGCTTCGAGCCCGTGTCGTGGGATGCGGCGATCGACGGCGCGGAGTCGATGCTGCGCGAGGCTCGCGGCCGGGTCGTGGTTGCGCTGTCCGGTTCCGAGACAGTCGAGCAGACGTATGCGCTCGCAAAGCTCGTGCGCGTCGGGCTCGACTCGCACGAGGCGATGCTGCCGGAGGAGGTGACGGGTGCGCTCGACGCATATCGCGCGCCGCTTTCATCGATCGCGGACGGGAAGGTCGTCGGCGTGCTCGGCGACGTGCCGCTCGAGGAGAGCGCGCCGATCGTCGACCTCTGGGTGCGCAAGGCGCGACGCAACGGCGCGCGCATCGCGTACTCCGAGGACGACCTGAAGGGCGCGGACGTCCTGATCTGGTCGGGCCCCGGCGGGCGCGGTGGCGTCCGCGTCGCCCAGCTCGCCGAGCAGCACGGTGTGCCGGCTGCGTTCTACGTTCCTGCGACGCCGAACGGCCGCGGGATCGCCGACGCCTGGGCGTGCGCATCCGACGGCGAGCCGCGTGACGACGAGTCGCTCGGCGTGCTGATCGTGTCGGGCGACGAGGCGGCGGGAAACCCGAACGTGCGCGGGCTCGCCGAGCACGCGGAGCACGTGATCGTCAGCTCGATGTTCCACGGCCTCGCCGCCGGCTGGGCGGATCTCGTCCTTCCGGGCACGAGCTATCTTGAGCGCGACGGGACCTACGTGAACCTCGAGGGCCGGCTGCAACGGTTGCGCCGGACGGCGACGCCGCCCTGCCCGGACGAGCTCGAGTGGATCTCCCTTCTCGCCGTGCGGTTCGACGTGGAGCTCGCGCCGTACGCCTCGTCCGTGTTCGAGGAGGTCTCGGAGCGCTGCTACGGCGGCCTGCGCTTCGGCGAGGTCGGCGAGCGCGCGGCGTTGCGCACGTACGACGCGGCGCCCACGCATATAGACGCACCTGCGCTGCCCGAGCCGAAGACGGCCGACGGCGGCCTGCACCTCGTCTCCTACAAGGCGCTCTTCTCGGGGCCCGCGGTCGAACGCGTCACGGAGCTGCAGTTCCAGCGGCCGCGCCCGGAGGTCGAGCTGTCGACCGCGGACGCGGAGCAGCACGGCGTGACGACGGGCGACGACGTCACGCTCACCGGCGGCGGCGCGTCGGTAACGCTGCGTGCGCGGGTGAACCGCAAGCTGCGCGCGGGCATCGCTCGCGTGCCGGACGAGTTCGCCGGCGAGGTGCGCGGCGCGGTCGAGATCGCGAAGGCGGAGGTGACCGCATGACGGAACCCTGGTGGATCGCGATCATCGAGGCCCTCGTCATCGTCAACCTCGTCATGGTCGCCTTCGCCTACCTGACCTGGCTCGAGCGCAAGGCGTTGGGCCGCATGCAGCTCCGTTACGGGCCCAACCGCGCCGGCCCGTTCGGCCTGCTGCAACCGATCGCGGACCTGATCAAGCTCGTGCGCAAGGAGGCGTTCTCACCGTCGCATGCGATCGAGCCCGTCTACATCATCGCCCCGATCGTCTCGATGTTCACCGCGCTGGCCGCGTTCTCGGTGATCCCGTTCGGGCCGGG
Organism: Gaiellaceae bacterium; assembly: GCA_036496545.1. Taxonomy (GTDB): domain Bacteria; phylum Actinomycetota; class Thermoleophilia; order Gaiellales; family Gaiellaceae; genus Palsa-739. Next base: position 1,925 of record DASXKX010000023.1, read on the forward strand.
CTGGAAGATCGACCACTGGCATGTGAACGGCGCAGTCGCGAACGTGTCGATCGGACTCGTGCTGATCTTCGCGCTCGGGAGCCTCGGCATCTACGGCTTCATCATCGGCGGGTGGGCGTCCGAGTCGAAGTTCTCGATCCTCGGGACGATGCGCACCTGCGCCCAGCTCGTCTCTTACGAAGTGTCGCTCGCGCTCAGCGTGCTCGGAGTCGTCATCCTCGGGCGCTCTCTGAACCTCAGCGACATCGTGCACCGTCAGGGCGAGTTCCTTCCGTTCGCGGCACCGCAGTTCGTCGGGATGGTCGTCTTCTTCCTCGCCGGCCTCGCCGAGACAAGCCGTGTCCCGTTCGACCTGCCGGAGGCCGAGCAGGAGCTGGTCGCCGGCTACCACACGGAGTACTCCGGCATGCGCTGGGGCCTCTTCCAGACGTCCGAGTACATCAACCTGATCACGCTCTCGGGCCTGATGGTCACGCTCTTCTTCGCCGGCTGGCACGGCCCATGGCACCTCGGCCCGCTCTGGTTCGTGCTGAAGCTGCTCGTGCTCCTGCTCGTCTTCATCTGGGTCCGCGCGACGGTGCCGCGGCTCCGCTACGACCAGCTGATGCGCTTCGGTTGGAAGGTGCTGCTGCCCGTCGCGACGATCAACGCCGTCGTCACCGCTCTCTGCGTGGTGGCTTTCTGATGCCGCAGCCCATCACGACACTGAAGGGCTTCGGCGTCACCTTCAAGCAGATCTTCAAGAAGCCGCTCACACAGCAGTATCCGGAGTACAGGCGGCCGATCTACCCACGCTTCCGCGGCCGCCACCGCCTCCATCTGCACGAGAACGGCCTGGAGAAGTGCGTCGGCTGCTCGCTGTGTGCGGCCGCATGCCCCGCCGACTGCATCCGAGTCGTCCCTGCCGAGAACACGGCGGACAACCGCGTCTCGCCCGGCGAGCGCTACGCGCGCATCTACGAGATCAACATGAGCCGCTGCATCTTCTGCGGCTACTGCGAGCTTGCGTGCCCGTTCGACGCCATCACGCTCGGCAACGAGTTCGAGATCTCCGAGTACAACCGCGACGACCAGATCTACACGAAAGACATGCTGCTCGCGGAGCCGATCAAGAAGGTGCCGGTCGCCGACCGGACGCTGTACGACACGCCGATCCCCTTCTACGAGTCGAACTCGTGAACCTGCTTGCGGCGTACAGCGCGGGCGGCGCGGTCGTGTGGATCGTGTGGGTTCTTGCCGGCTTCGCCTGCATCGCATCGGCCGTCGCAGTCGTGTCGTTCTCGAATCCGTTCTACTCGGCGCTCGCCCTGATCGGGAACCTCGGCTCCCTCGCCGTGCTCTATCTGCTGCTCTCGGCCGAGTTCGTCGCCGCAGCGCAGGTGCTCGTCTATGCCGGCGCGGTGATGGTGATGTTCCTGTTCGTGATCGCGTACATCGGCCCACGCAGTGAGCCGCCGTGGGCCGGCGGGCCGGCGTGGCAGACGGTGGCGTCGATACTCGCGGCCGCGTCGATCTTCCTCGAGATCATCGTCGTCATCGGCCTGAAGGCCGGCGGACAGCTCGCGCACACCGACCACGTGAACGGGACGTTCGGCTCGCCGGGCTGGATCGGGCGGCTGTTCCTGACCGACCACCTGCTCGCGTTCGAGATCACGTCGATCGTGCTGCTCATCGCCGCGGTCGGCGGCGTCATCCTCGGCTCGCATACGCACCGCAGCCAGACCGAGGAGGCATCGCTCAACTGATGCTCGGCCCGTCGATCGCCTGGTATCTCGGTATCTCTGCGCTGCTCTTCGGCGTCGGCGCGCTGGGCGTTCTCGTCCGGCGCAACCCGCTGATCGTCCTGCTGTCGCTCGAGATCATGCTCAACGGCGCGAACCTCGCGCTGATCGCATTCTCGCGGCACGCAGGGAACGGCGCGGGGCAGATCTTCGCGCTCGCCGTGATGGCGGTCGCGGCGTCGGAGGTCTGCGTCGGGCTCGGGCTCGTCGTCGCGATCCACCGCCGGCGGCTCGCACTCGACGTCGACCGCTTGTCGGAGCTCCGCGGATGACGGCTGGCGCCTGGCTTTGCCTGTTCGCGCCGCTCGGAGGCGCACTCGCGATCACGCTCGCGGGAACGCGGATCTCGCGCACGGTGGCGGCGTGGATCTCGACCGTCAGCGTCTTCGTCGCGTTCGGCGGCGCCGTCTGGTCGTTCTTCGGGCTGCGCGCGCACGGGAGCGAGCACGGCTCTCTGACGACAGCGTGGACGTGGCTGGAGAGCGGCGGCCTCAAGGTCGGGCTGACGGTTCTCGTCGACCCGCTGAGCACGATGATGATGCTGATCGTCTCCGGCGTCGGCGGGCTGATCGTCCTCTACTCGATCGGCTACATGCAGGACGACCCGGAGGAGCGGCGCTACTTCGCGTACATGTCGCTCTTCGTCTTCTCGATGTTGCTGCTTGTCGAGGGCGGCAACCTGCTGCTTCTGCTCGTCGGCTGGGGACTCGTCGGCCTGAGCTCGTACCTGCTGATCGGCTTCTGGCATGAGCGGCCGGCCGCGGTCGCAGCCGCGAAGAAGGCGTTCGTGATGAACGCGATCGGCGACGCGACGATGGCGCTCGCCTTCTTCGTGCTGATCGCACACACCAACTCGCTCTCGTTCGCGACGGACTTCAACGTGCACATGTCGTCGACGGCGACGAACCTCGTCGCGCTCGGCCTCCTCGGCGGCGCTGCGGCGAAATCGGCGCAGATTCCGCTCCATACCTGGCTCCCCGACGCCATGGAAGGCCCGACGCCGGTTTCGGCGCTGATCCACGCCGCGACGATGGTCACCGCCGGCGTCTACGTGATCGCGCGCACCCATCCGCTGTTCGAACAGGCGCGGACGGTCGAGCTCATCGCGGCGGGCATGGGCGCGCTCACGCTGCTCATCGCCGGCCTCATCGCGCTCGTCCAGGTCGACATCAAGCGCGTGATCGCGTACTCGACGATGTCGCAGATCGGCTACATGTTCCTCGGCGCGGGAATCGGGACCTACGCCAACGGGGAGTTTCACCTGATGACACACGCCTTCTTCAAGGCGCTGCTCTTCCTGGCGGCGGGTGTCATCATCCACGCGGCTTCCGACGAGCAGGACATCCGGAAGCTGCGCGGCATCGGCGCATCGCTGCCGTGGACGAAGTGGGCGTTCCTGATCGGCTCGCTCGCCCTCGTCGGCATCCCGCCGTTTGCGGGCTTCTTCTCGAAGGATCCGATCATCGCGGCCGCGTTGCACGCGCACTGGTACGGCGTGATCCTCGCTGTGGTCGCGCTGATCGGAGCGTTCCTGACCGGCCTCTACACGTTCCGGCTGTATTTCATCGTGTTCGGGCCGGGCGAGGCGCGCACGGACCATCCCGGAGAGGGGCCGTGGACGATGCTGTTGCCGGTCGGCGTGCTGTCCGTGCTCGCGCTCGTCGGCGGCTGGATCCAGTTCGCGCCGTTCTGGACGCCGGTCACCAGATGGCTCGCGCCGGTCGCACCGACGCTCGCCGTCGCCGAGCCGACAGACTGGCAAGACGCCGTCGCCTCCATCCTCGCGGTTGCGCTCGGGCTCACCGGAATCGCCGTCGCCTACCTCATGTACGCAAGGCGCACTGTCGCGGTCCCGAGCCGGCGGAAGCTGCAGCGCGTGCTCGAGCACAAGTTCTACTTCGACGAGGCGTACGACGCGCTGTTCTTCCGCCCTGCGGCAGGGCTCGCGCGCTTCCTGCGCGACGCCTTCGAAGGGCCGTGGTTCATCAGCACGCCAACCGAGCTCGGCGAGGACACGCTGACGGTCGCTCGCGGCGTGCGCCGCATCCAGACCGGCTTGCTGCGCACGTACGTGCTCTTCCTCGGCACAGGCATGGCCGTGCTCGCGGTTGTCCTCCTGGTGGTCAAGTGACGGTCGACGACTTCACCTCGCTGCTCATCTGGTTGCCGATCGGAGCAGCGATCGTCATCTGGGCATTGCCCCTGTCGCGCTACGCCACGGGCTCGCTCGCCGTGCTGGTCTCGCTCGCCGAGGTCGGCATCTGGATCGAGCAGGCGGCGCGCTTCGACTTCTCCCGCAGCGGGCTGCAGTTCTCGCAGAAGGCGACGTGGATCAACGACCTGCACGTCTCCTACCACGTCGGCGAGTTCGCGTTCTCGCTCTGGTTCGTGGGGCTCACCGTCATCTGCATGGCGGCGTGTACCGCCTACGGCTTCTGGGTCGGTCGCGACCGGCCGCGCGCGTACTTCGGGCTGATGCTCTTCCTCACCGGCGCGACGGTCGGCGTGTTCGTCGCGCAGGACTTGCTCCTCTTCTACGCCTTCTTCGAGGGGATGCTGATCCCGCTGTACGTGCTCGTCGGCGTCTGGGGCGGCCCGGGCCGGCTCGGTGCGACCGTGAAGTTCGTCATCTACACGATGGCGGGCTCACTCTTCATGCTCGCCGCGCTGATCGCGTACGGCATTCACTTCGGGACGTTCGACATGCTCTCCGGGCCGGTCAGCTCGAGCCGCTGGATCTTCCTCGGCTTCATGCTCGCGTTCGCGATCAAGTCGCCGCTCTTCCCATTCCACGGCTGGCTGCCCGACGCATACCGGCAGTCGCCGCCGGAAGTGTCGGCGGTGCTCTCGGGCGTGATCGCGAAAGCGGGCCTGTACGGGATGCTCCGGATCGCGATCCCGTTCTTCCCCGACCCTGCGTCGTACTACCGGACGCTTTTCCTCGCGCTCGGCGCCCTTGCGCTCGTGTACGGGTCGCTACTCGCGTTCCGCGCGCCGGACATGCGCGGCGTCATCGCATACTCGTCGCTCGCCCAGGCGGGCCTGATCGCGATCGGGCTCTTCAGCGGCAACACGCTCGGCTTCGACGGCGCGGTCTTGCAGATCGTCGCGCACGGCTTCGTCTCGACTGCGCTCTTCCTGATCGCCGGCACCGTGGAGCGCCGGACGACGACGGATCAGTTCGCGCTCCTCGGCGGCATGGCCCGCGGCCGCCCTGCGCTTGCGACTTTGCTCCTGACGACCGGCGTCATATCGCTTGCGGTTCCCGGCTCGTCGATGTTCGCGGGTGAGTTCCTCATCCTTGCCGGCGCGTATCAGCGCGCCTGGTGGTGGGCCGTGATCGGCGCCGGCGGGATCGTGCTCGCCGCGATGTACATGCTGCGGCTGATCTCCGCCGTGCTGCACGAGGCGCGCGGATCGACCGTCTCGGACGACGCGCTCGACCTGCGGCCAGGCGAGCTTGCGTTGATCGTGCCGCTCGTCGCGACGCTGCTCGTGCTGTCGGCGTGGCCGGCGGGCATCACGCATCACACGGGGACAGCCGTCGTCGAGACCTCGATCGTGACGCCGTGATCCACACGCCGCACGTCGACTGGTTCGCGATCTCGACGATGCTCGTGCTGCTCGGGGCGTCGTTCATCGCGCTGCTCGGCGCTGTTCTCGTTCCCGCGGGCGCGCGGCGCACGTTTGCGGCGACTGTGTCCGGGCTCGGCTTCGCCGGCGGGCTGATCACGTCGATCTGGCTCTACGTGACGAGCGCGGACGGGCATCTCGTCGTCTCCGGCGCCTTCTACCGGGACCGCTGGACGATGCTCGCGCAGATCGTCATCTGCGGCATCGGCCTGGTGACGACCTTGGTAGGCGCGGAGCATGTCGCGCGCCCGCGTGACGAGCACATCGCGGAGTTCTTCTCGCTGCTGCTCGCTTCCGCGGCGGGCATGACGTTCTTTGTCGGCTCGGCGAACCTCATGGTGATGTTCCTCTCGCTCGAGTGGTTCTCGATCGCGCTCTACGTTATGTGCGCGATCGACTACGACGTCGAAGGCTCGCTCGAAGCGGGCCTCAAGTACCTGATCATCGGCTCCTTCGGCTCGGCCGCGCTGCTCTTCGGCTCGGCGCTCGTGTACGGCGCGACGAACCGGATCGACTTCGCCGGCATCGCGGCGAACGGGCATTCGAACGATTCGTTGCTCGTGCTCGGGCTCGCGATGATCATCGCCGGCCTCGGCTTCAAGTCGTCGTCCGCCCCGTTCCACATGTGGACGCCCGACGTGTACGAGGGGGCGCCGACGACGGTGACGGCGTTCATGTCTGCCGCCACGAAGGTCGCAGCGTTCGCGCTCGCGTTCCGGCTGATGCGCACTGCGTTCCCGGCCGAGGAGCACCTCTGGTCGTGGGCGTTCGCCGGCATCGCGGTCGCGTCGCTCGCGATCGGCAACCTCGCTGCGCTCGTGCAGCGGAACGTGAAGCGGATGCTCGCGTACTCGTCGATCTCGCACGCGGGCTTCCTGCTGATCGGCCTTTCCACCGGCAGCGCGCTCGGTGGGCGGGCGCTGCTGTACTACCTGATCGTCTACTCGGCGATGGCGTTCGGCTCGTTCGCCGTCGTCGCCGCGCGCGAGCGAGAGCTCGGCCGGCCGGTGACGATCGACAACCTCGCGGGCTTCGGCTGGGAGCGGCCGTTTCTCGGGGTCGCGATGTGGTGCTTCCTCTTCGGCTTTGCCGGCCTGCCGCTGGGCGGCGGATTCGTCGCGAAGTTCTACGTGTTGTCCGCGGCCTACAAGCACGGCTGGGCGTGGCTCGTGATCGTCGGCGTGGTCTTCACGCTCGTCTCGCTCTACTACTACCTCGCCGTCGTGCGCGCGATGTACATGCGGCCGAGCGAGGAGCTGCAGCTCGCCCCGGTGGCGGGCGGATCGCCGCCGCGTGAGCCGCTGCTCCACATTGCGGTCGGCATCGCGCTCGCCGTCTCGGTCGGCTCGCTGTTCGTGGTCGACCCGTTGGTCGACCTGACGAAGCACGCCGTCGCGGCACTGCCGTTCTAGGCCTGTCTACCCCTTTCTGGGGTAGGTCTAGGCGCCGCCGGACGCCGATCTAGTACCCGGCGGCTGTGATGCACGAATCCTCTGAGTCCTCGCGCGTGTGGCAGGTCGAGCTGGGCAACCGGTCCGACCTCGTTTTCATGCTTCGTGACTTCCTGCGGCGGAACGACCTCGATACGACGGTGAGCGGCCCCGCCGCGCTCGAGCTGACGACGGCCGGGCGTCGCGACGACCTCGAGGGGCTCCTGGTGCAGTGGGAGGCCGTGACGGGTGTGAAGGCCGAGCTCCGCGGCCGGCCGAAGCCGGTGACGATGACCGACCAGGGCATGGTCGGCAGGCCTCGACTCGGCGAGCTGCTCGTCCGGCGCAACTTCATCTCCGAGGAGCAGCTAACGGTCGCGCTCAACGAGGCGCGCGAGACGGGCGAGCTGCTCGGCGTCGTGCTCTTGAAGCGGCAGCTGATCTTCGAGGATGAGCTCGCGCGCACGTTGTCGGAGCAGCTGTCGATCCCGTACATCAGCGTCATGCGCGTCGGCGTCGACGCCGGCCTGCTGAGTCTCATGCCGGCGAAGGAAGGCCACCGCGTGGCAGCGATTCCGGTGCGTGAGGACGGCGGCGAGATCCAGGTGGCGTTCGCCGATCCGACCGACCGCGAAGCGCTCGAGGTCGTGCATCAGTACATCGAGCATCTGCGGCCTGCGGTCAGCGAGCTCTCCGACATCCGCATGGCGTGGCGGCAGTCGCGCCAGTTCGCACAAGCGTAAACGGGGAGTATCCCCGCCTGTCTCGCCGGGCCGGGGCACCAGGCGGGAATCGCGGCCGGCCGTGCGAAAACGCTTGGGGACGAATCGTTTGAGAGGCGGCACACCGACGTTCGGGGATACTCCCCAACACCGTCTAAGCGGTTATGCTGGTGTCGTGCTGCGAGCCGTCGCCACCCTCTCCTGCGCCGCACTTTGCCTGGCGGCCTGCGGCGGCTCGAAGCACTCTTCGCAGTGGACGACGACCGTCGGCAGCTGCGTCAACGCCGCGGCGATGGCGAAGCTCCACGCGGACGTCGCCGCGATCAAGCACGCGTCCAACCTGCCGACGACGAACCGCCTCGACGGCAACCCGGCAATCAACAAGGCGACCGACAAGTTCCTGCTCGACGTCGCGACCGCGAAGATCGACAACAAGCGGCGCAACCGGATGATCGACCTCGCAATGGGCTCGCTCGCGAACCAATGCGAGCAGTGCTTCCAGGCGCTCGAGGCCGGGCGCCCGACGATCAACCTGCGCTACGGCGAGACAGGCTGCGGCGCCTGACGCTCCGCCCGCGGGCGCGGAGACGCGACGGGGCCGAAAAGCAAGCCGAGTAGCGGTAGGAGATACGACAGCACCGCCGCCACGACGGCCGTGGTTGCGAGGACCGGCACATGGCCGCCGGCCGGCGCCGCCGCACGCGCGGCAGACCCGAGCAAGATGAACGCGAGCGCGACGACGGTCGACGCCGCGCGAACGACCCCTCCCTTCCCCTCGAGCACATCCCCGACCCCGACGAAGGCGGCGGCTGCGGCGCCGACGACGGCGAGGAGGACGAGGTAATACGCGATCTTGTGCAG
>DASXKX010000024.1:0-18875 GCA_036496545.1 Gaiellaceae bacterium
CCGACGCACGGCTTCCGAGACGTACGCCGCGCCGCGCTGGCGTTCGCGCGCGAGGTCGAGCGGCGGGCGCCTGAGGAGGTGACGACGGCGTGGTGGAAGGAGGAGCGCGGCGAGCGAGTCTTCGTCGACTACAACCAGAACGCGCGCGACCGGACGATCCTCTCCGCGTACTCCGTACGCGGACGGCCTGACGCGACCGTGTCGGCACCGGTGCGCTGGGACGAGCTGGCGGATGTCGAGATGGAGGACTTCACGATCGCGACGATGCCGGCGCGCTTAGCAACGCTCGGCGACCTCCACAACGGGATCGACGAAGCTGTATGCGACCTGCGCGTCCTGCTCGAGTGGGTCGAGCGCGAAGAGGCGCAGGGTGAGGGCGAGGCACCGTACCCGCCGAACTTCCCGAAGATGCCGGGCGAGCCGAAGCGCGTGCAGCCGTCGCGCGAAAAGAAGGCGTAGCGCTACGCCAGGAGCTCTTCGACCGAGAGGTCGTCCGGCCGCCGCGGCGGGCGCACCTCGCGCCACGTGCACTGCTTCGCGTCTTTGTCCGGCCGGAAGCGCACGAGCTTCGTCCCGTGCCGGAACCGGTGCTTCTCGAGCTTGTCGTAGCGAACCTCCACGACGAGTTTTGGCTTGAGCGCCTGCTCCTCGAGCTCGCCCGTGCCCCAGCGGTTCGGCTCCGAGAAGCGCCGGTCGCTCTTCACGTCGAGCAACGGCAGGACGAGCGCAGCGATCTCGTCGTGCTTCTTCGCGCCGACCGCAGCCGACCCGACGTAGTCGAGATGCCCGTCGTCGTCGTACAACCCGAGGAGGAGCGTTGCGATCGTTTTGCGCCCGCCCGCCTTGAACCGAACGCCGGCGACGACGCAGTCGGCGGTCTTGTACGGCTTGACCTTGACGACACCGTCGCGCGAGCCGGGAAGGTACGGCAGACCGAGTCGCTTTCCGATCACGCCGTCGAAGCCGGCGGCCTGCAGCGTCTGTAGCCACTCGGTCGCCTGCTCGACGTCGCTCGTCACCGGCGAGAGCGGAATGCCGTTCGCGACCTTCTCGAGCTGTGTGCGGCGCTTTTCGATCGGCTGCTCCCAGATTGGCTTGCCTTTCCAGAGCAGGAGATCGAACGCGACGAACGTCGCGGGAATCTCGCCGGACAGCTTGCGCACGCGGCTCTCTGCCGGATGTAGCCGCGTCTGCATTGCGTCGAAGTCGAGCTTGCCGCCGCGCGAGATGACGATCTCGCCGTCAAGGGCCGAATGCGGCGGCAGCGACTCGCCGAGCTCACGAAGCTCGGGAAAGTAGCGCAGGAGCGGCCTTCCGTTGCGAGACCAGAGCGCGAGCTCGCCGCCGTCGTTTTCGAGCACGCCGCGGAAGCCGTCCCACTTCGGCTCATACCGCCATTTGCCCTGGCGCGGCAGCTCGGAGACGAGCTCCGCCTCCATCGGCGGGAACGGGACGTTGGGGCCTGGCGTGTCCGGCACGGCCGTGCGAGCCTATCGGCAGTGAGACGCCTGGTCGTCCTGCCTGCACTCGTGCTCTGCGCGGCAGGGTGCGGCGGCGGCGCAAAGCAGATCATGGTGCCGACGACCGCGATCCTCACGGACGTCCGCGCGCGTGCGGATTCGATCTCGTTCGACTTCGGCTCCGCGCCCTTCACAGTGACGGCGAGCTATCACCGCGGCTCACCGGCCCAGTGCGGCTCCGGCGCGCGCGTGCGGCTTCCGGGCTCAGCGGCGCTCGTCGTCCATTTCACGCCGGCGATGACGTCGGGTGTGGAGCGGCGCATCCTCGTCGGCGGCGGCCCTGTGCTCGAGCTTGCGAAGTTTTGCGACTTCGAGGCCGACGTCGGTTGGGCGATCGGCCTCGACAAACGGCGACCGTTCCACCTCTCGCGCCAAGGCGCGACCGTCTCGATCGACTTTCGCTGAGCTTCGAGTTGCGGTGTGTCGGCGCGGCGGCCGCAGGGACGCCGCGCCGAGCCTGAATCACTTCAGCCAGGGAGCGAGGAAGCGCTCGATCTCCCGGCAGCCACGCGGCCGCTCGAGGCGTGCGCGCACGGCCTTGCCTTCGACGACGACGAGCGTCGGCATGGTGGCGACCGCAAAACGCTCGACGAGGTCGGGACGCTCCTTTTCGTCAACGCGATAGAGCTTGAACGTCCCGTGGTTGCGGCGTCGCTGGAGTACCTGGGCGAGGAATCCTTCGACACGGCGACAGGAGCCCGATACCGGCGAGTAGAAGAAGACGAGCCCGGGCTTCTGGGCAGTGAGTGCCGCGGCGGAAATGCTGATACCTCCTTCGTGCGGGGGGACGGAACTTGGACATTTTTCCCCCTCCGGCGCGGTTGCCTAACCCCGGTTTGCTCAGGAATGCCCAAGAAAAGCGCTCACGAGTAGATTGCGGCGATGAGGCGAGTCGTCGTCACGGGCCTCGGCGCCGTCACCCCGATCGGGGGCGACGTTCCGTCGACGTGGGCGGCCGCCCTGGAGGGGCGGAGCGGGATCGACTTCATCCGCTCGTTCGACGCGAGCGGGTTCCCGGTTCGGATCGCGGCGGAGGTCAAAGACTTCGACCCGACCTCCGTTGCGTCCCGCAAGGAGGCGCGGCAGCTCGACCGCTACGTCCTCCTCGCCCTCGGAGCGGCCCGCGAGGCGGTCGCCGACGCCGGGCTCGACAGCTTCTACGACCCGTCGCGGGTCGGGATCCTGTTCGGCTCCGCGATCGGCGGCTTCCTCGGGATCATGGAGCAAGCGGACGTGCTGCGGGAGCGAGGCGCCGACCGCGTGACGCCGACGTTCATCCCGAGTGTGCTCGTCGATGCGGCGAGCGGGCAGCTCGCCATCTCACTCGGCTACCGCGGGCCGAACTACGCGCCGGTGTCGGCGTGCGCTACGGGATCGCATGCCGTCGGTGAGGCGGCCGAGGTGATCAAGCGCGGCGATGCCGACGCGGTGCTCGCCGGCGGCGCGGAGGCTTGCCTGCATCCGCTGATCCTCGCCGGCTTCTGCGCGATGCGCGGGCTCGTTGCCGAGGAGACCGATCCGACGCGTGCGTCGCGGCCGTTCGACGCCACACGCGCGGGCTTCGTCATGGGCGAGGGCGCGTGTGTGCTCGTGCTCGAGGAGCTCGAGTCCGCGCGGAAGCGCGGCGCGACGATCTACGCGGAAATCCTGTCCTACGGCGGCTCGAACGATGCGCATCACATGGCGCAGCCCGATCCGGACTCGAAAGGCGTGACGGAGATGATGCGGCAGGCACTCGACCGTGCCGGCGTGGCGCCCGAACGCGTCGGCTACATCAACGCGCACGGCACTTCGACCCCGCTTGGCGATGCGGCGGAGACGAAGGCGATCAAGGACGTCTTCGGCGAGCACGCATACAACCTCGCGGTGTCGTCGACGAAGTCCGTGACCGGTCACTGCTTCGGCGCCGCCGGAGCGATCGAAGCGATGATGTGCGTCCTCGCGATCCATCACGACGTGCTCCCGCCGACGATCAACTACCGCGAGCCCGACCCCGAGTGCGATCTCGACTACGTGCCGAACGAAGCGCGCAAGGCTCGCATCGACGTCGCGCTCTCGAACGCGATGGGCCTCGGCGGCCACAACGGCTGCGTGCTAATCAGCCGGGTCTAGCTCAGCGAGCGAGCGGATGACTTTGTCCGCCTGGGCGAGTGACTCCTCGTCGGGCGGATACAACGGGTTCGGGACCGCGATCACGTACATCCCTGCGGCCTTGGCCGACCGGATGCCGCCGTGGGAGTCTTCGATCGCGGCGCACTGCATCGGTTCCACGCCGAGGCGGCGCGCAGCTTCGAGATAAACGTCTGGAGCGGGCTTGCCGTGCGCGACCTCCTCCGACGAGACGGTCGCCGAGAAGCAGGCGGCGAGCCCCGCGACGTCGAGCACGGTGTCGATGATCTCCCGGTTCGACGAGCTCGCGAGGCCGAGCGGGTACTTGGCGGCGAGACGGTGCACTGCATCCGTTGCACCATCGATCAGCGGGAGATGCTCGCGGTACGACGCGAGCATCCGCCGGACGACTTCCTCGTTGATCGCGTCCGGCTCTTCGGGGACGCCCGCTGTCTCGTGCAAGTAGCCCGACCACTCCGTCGAGCTCATGCCCATCATCGCGCGCTGGATCGCCTCGTCGTACCGTCCGCCGCGCTCGCGCACATACGCCTCGCGCACTTCGTCCCACACTTCCTCGGACGCGAGCAGCACACCGTCCATGTCGAAGACGACTGCCTGAATCACAGCGCGTGGTAATCGCGGTCGCGGTACATCAACGCGCTCTGCGCAGGGCCGCGCGCGACGGAGTCCACTGTGGCGATGAAGAACGTGTGGTCGCCGGCGTCGGTCTCGGCGAGCGTCGTCGCTTCGATCCAGCCGAGCGCGCCCTCGATCAACGGTGCGTAGCGGCCCTGCCGGATCGAGACGCCGTCCCAGTGGACGATCGGCGGCCGGCCGGCCGCGAACCGCTGCGCAAGCTCCTCCTGGCCGTCCCCGAGGATGCTGACGGCGAAGCTGCCCGCGTTGCGGAGGAGCTCGTAGAGCGACGCCTGCTTGCCGACCGAGATGCCGATGAGCGGCGGGTCGAGCGACAGCGAGACGAGCGACGAGATCGTGACGCCCATCCGGTTGCCGTCATGATCGACCGCGAGTACCGCAACGTTGTGCGGCACGAACCGCATGAGTCCACGAAGCTCCTCGCCGTCAGGCATCCCGCGAGTCTAGGGGGCGCCGTGCGTCAGGCCGTGCGGTCGGTGTAGCGCGCGAGGCAGCTTGGGCAGATGCCGTGGCTGAAGTGCTGGTTCGGGGTGAGGAGGCGCATCGCCTGCACGTCGTCCTCGTCCTGCCACTCGCTTTCCATCTTCACCCGCCCGCACCACGCGCAGCGGACCACGACGGACGGCTCGGCCCGCTGCTGCTCGTCGGTGCGGCGTTCGTCGTTCACGACGGCTTCTCCAGTCAGCGTACGACGGCGAGGATGCGTTGCCTAGAGCGGCGAAGGTGACGACGGGCCGGTGGCGAAGTGATGCGTCTGCGGTGATCTATAGGTACGTGCTCCATCTGGAGTCTGCGGAGGGTCGACGTGCGGTGAGATGGACGTTCGCCCATGCGGTCGGCGAGGCGCAGACGATTGAGCTTCCGCTGTTCGGGAGCTGGTTTGTCGTGCGCGCGATCACCGACGGCGACCCAGGCGCCGGGGTCCTCTACTGCCGCCGGGTCGGCTGAGCAGCGCTTAGAACGTTGAGCGGCAAATCGGGTGCGCGTGTTGCCCCGATTGGCGAGACTCAACCCGGGCGAGCTGCGCGCCGGAGTCCACGACCGCGAGGTCTTCTCGGACCCACCCACCCACGGGTCAGAACGCCCCGTACGAGCTTGATTCCGGCGCGCAGCGAATCCCCCGAACGGGGTAGGCCAAATCCGTCAGCATCAGCCGATACTCTTGTCAACGAGATCGGGTCGGCGTCCGCAGGGCCCCGCAGCCTTCGGACGCCTTACAGCTCGCCAAAGCCACCAGATCTCTCCTTGCACGAACGGCCCGGTTGCACGCCGGGCCGTTCGATTTTCTGGCGGCGGGGGTGAGATTTGAACTCACGGAGCCTTGCGGCTCAGCGGTTTTCAAGACCGCCCCGTTCGACCGCTCCGGCACCCCGCCGCGCACCCGTATTCAAGCCGTTAACGTGACGGCGTTAGCAGCGATCAGGGGAGGCACATGACGACACTCGAGAATCGTCCGAACACCGCAGTGCTCGTTATCGACGTGCAGAACGGCGTCGTCGGGGGCGCGCACGAGCGCGACTCGGTCGTCGAGAACGTCGGTACGGTCGTCGAGAAGGCTCGAGAGGCGGACGTTCCGGTCGTGTGGGTACAGCACGCGAGCGACAACCTCGAGCCGGGGAGCGACCAGTGGCAGATCGTCCCGGAGCTCAGCCCGGACGAGAGCGAGCCGCACGTCGACAAGCGCTATCCCGACTCGTTCGAAGAGACCACGCTCGAGTCGGTGCTCTCCGCGCTCGGCATCGGGCGGCTCGTCGTCGTCGGCGCACAGACGGACGAGTGCGTTCGCTCGACGCTCCACGGCGCGCTTGTTCGAGGCTACGACGCGACGCTCGTCAGCGATGCGCACACGACCGAGGATCTCTCGCCGTGGGGCGCACCGCCGCCGGAACTCGTGATCGCGCACACGAACCTCTATTGGGGCAACCACGAGGCGCCCGGCCGGACAGCAGGCACCGTCGAAGCGAAGGACGTCGACTTCACCGCGTCCTGACGTGATCGTCGACGTCGCGCCCGGTCTCTGGATCTGGCGCGTCGAGCACCCGGACTGGGACGAGCGTGCGCACTGGCGGCCGGCGGTCACGTCGACCGTCGTCGAGACCGGCGGCGAGGTCGCGGTGCTCGACGCGCTCGCGCCGCCGGAGGACGCCGTCGAGATCTGGGGTCGGCTCGACGCGAAGCCGCCGACGCTCGCGGTCGTCCTGAAGGCCGATCACGTTCGAGACGTCGACACGTTCGTGCGGCGCTACGGCGCGCGGGGATTTGGCCCGTGGCTCTTCTGGCGCGACAACATCCCGGAGACGGCGCTCGAGCCGGTGCAGCCGGGGAGCGAGCTGCCGGGCGGGCTGATCGCTCTCTATGACGGGCGCGGCCGCGGCGAGACGCCGTTGTGGCTGCCGAAGCAGCGTGCGCTCGTCTTCGCCGACGCGCTGACGGAGCGCGATGGCCGGCTGCTCGTCTGGGGCACGCCCTGGCACGAGGAGCGCGTGCTGCCGGCGCTCCGTGCGCTGCTCGAGCTGCCGTTCGAGCACGTGATCGTCTCGCACGGCGAGCCGGTGCACGACCGCAGCGCGTTCGAGCGCGCGCTCGAGCTGCCGCCCTTCGTTGAATGATCAGCTCGAGACGTGGCGCAATGACGGGCTGAGTGTTCCCCAGACGGCGAGCCCGAAGGCGACGACTGCGAAGACACCGACCGCCTCGCGCTCGGAGAAATTCGCAAGCAGCAGGCCGATGCCGAGCGAGCCGACGGGGCTGATTGCGAGACCGATGTTGGTGATCACCGACGACACACGGCCGATGACGTGGTCGGGGATGACGCGGTAGCGGTACGCCGTCAGCGCGGTATCGGTGCTCGGGATCACGAACGACTGAGGAAGGATCCCGGCGATCAGCAGGTAGACCGACGGGTGTACAAGGAAGATCGCGCACGAGCACGAGGCCCACAGCTCGCCGACGAGAATCGTCCGCATCGAGAGGAAGCGCGTGACGCGTGATGCGATGAACGAGCCGGCCAGCAGCGTCGCGCCCATGGCGGCATTCAGCGCTCCGATCTCCCCGCCCGACAGTCCTTGGCGCTTCCCGATGATCACGACGGCGAGCAGGAGGCTAGCCGGCGAGACGATGTTTCCAAGCGTGAAGATCAACGCCGTCGTCCGGAGGAACGGCTCGCTCCACAGAAAGCGGATGCCCTCACTGATCTGTGCGTGGATTGGGACCCGTTCGCGCACACGCTCCTCCTGGAACTGGGCGCGGATCCCCGCGAGTGTGACGAGCGACACGCCGTACGAGATCGCATCGAAGAGAAACGGCAGCAGGCGCGCGATGCCGAAGAGCACTCCGCCAAGAGGCGGGCCTGCGAGCTGTGCGCCGGCGATGCGGGTCTGCGCCATGCCGGCTGCCGTCGTGAGCTGCTCCCGCGGCACCACCGACCGAAATGCGCCGCTGCTCGCTGTGCTGTAGAACGCCGCGAACGTCGACTGGACGAAGGCGACGATCGCGAGCTGCACGAATGTCTCCGAGTGGAGGGCAAGCGCAACGACAAGGCTCGAGATCGAGAGCAACCGCACTGCGCTCGTGACGAGCATGATCCGCTTGCGGTTCCAGGTGTCCGCTGCGACGCCCGCGAACAACATGAAGAGCGCGTACGGCGCGAGGTCGAGAAACGCAACGACGCCCGCCTTGGCCGCGGAGTGCGTCAGGGCGAGGGTCAGGAGCGGATACGCGATCGCGGTGCATTGCGTGCCGATCGAAGAGACGAGCTGCCCGGTCTGCAGCAGCACGAAGTCGCGGTTGCGACGCAGGGCGACCGCGCTCACGGTCAGCTGCCGAGCGTGCCGGGCGCGCCGTAGGCCCAGAGCGATTCGGGCACGGCGATCGTGCCACGCTCGTCCTGGAAGTTCTCGAGCAATGCGATCACCGTCCGCGCAGTGACGGCAGTGCCGTTCAGCGTTGCGACGTGCTCCAGCTTCCCGTCGCGCCTCGTGCGGATGTCGAGGCGACGCGCTTGATAGTCGGTCGTGTTCGACGTCGAGGTGAGCTCGCGGTATCGCCCCTGGCCCGGGAACCAGCCCTCGATGTCGTACTTCTTCACCGCCGACGCACCGAGGTCTCCTGCTGCGACGTTGACGACGCGGTACGGAATGCCGAGGTCACCCAGGAGCTCCTCCTCGATCGCGAGCAGCCGCTCGTGCTCGTCGCGCGCGATGTCGATCGTCGTGTAGACGAACATCTCCACCTTGTCGAACTGGTGCACGCGGAACATGCCGCGCGTGTCCTTGCCGGCGGCACCTGACTCGCGCCGGAAGTTCGTGGAGTAGCCGGCGTAGCGCAGCGGCAGCGCGTCGAAGTCGAGGATCTCGCCCATGTGCATCCCCGCTACGCCGACCTCTGACGTTCCGGTCAGGTACAGCTCGTCGCGCTCGACCTTGTAGATGTTCACTTCGTCTGTCGGGAGGAAGCCGGTGCCGTACATCGCGTTCTCGCGCACGAGCACGGGTGGAAGCACCGGCACGAAGCCTTTCTGACCAAGCTTGTCGAGCGCGTACCGGTAGACCGCGAGCTCGAGCAGCGCGAAGTCGCCGACGCGGTACGCGAAGCGGGAGCCGGAGACCTTCGCGGCGCGCTCCATGTCGATCCACCCGTGCGGCTGCGCGAGGTCGAGGTGGTCCTTGGGCACGAAGGTGAACGAGGGTGGCTCGCCGACGCGCTTGACCTCTTCTGCGTCGTCGTCCGTGAAGCCGTCCGGCGTGTCGCCGGCCGGTGGGTTCGGGATGCGGTCGAGGATCTCCTTGCGCTTCGACTCCGCCGCGGTGAGCCGCTCTTCGAGCTGCTGCAACTCGACCTTGACGCCTTCGAGCTGTTCGAGCTGCTCCGGCGTCGGCTTGCCCTTCAGCTTGCGCTGCGAGCGGAGCTCTTCGACACGTGGTTGCAGCTCGAGCACTGCGCGGTCGGCTGCGAGCAGCTCGTCGAACGCCTCCGCAGCGCCCTTGCGCGCGAGCGCGGTGCGCACAGCATCGGGGTCGTTGCGCGCTGCGCGGAGGTCGATCACGGAGCGGAGTCTAGGTAGGCGTCAAAGAGGAGGGCGACTCCCTCGTCGTCCACGCTCGGGACGACGAGTTGCGCGCGCGCGAGGATCTCTTTGTGCGCATTCGCGACAGCGACGCCGAAGGCCGCCCAGTCGAGCAGCTCGCGGTCGTTCTCGCCGTCGCCGCACGCGACGGTCTCGGGAGGCGTGAAGCCGAGGAGGTCGGCGACGAACTGCAGCCCCGAGCCCTTGCTCACGTCCGGATGCGCGAACTCGAGAAAGTGCGGAAGTGACTTCGACACGAAGAGCCGGCCGCGAAAGCGCGGCTTCAACTCGGCCTCGAGGCGGTCGAGCGCGTGCGGGTCGCCGACGGCGACGAGCTTCGTCGGGTCGGTCTGCAGCCATTCGTCGAGGGGGCCGACGGCGTGGATCTCGAGGTCCTGGAAGTCTGCGTATGCGCGCGCCTCCGGCGTGACCTCGGAGACGTAGAGCTCGTCGTCGACGTAGCAGTTGACGTGGAAGCCGGCCGAGACGACGGCGTCGATCGCCTCGAGCGCGACCGCGCGCGGGATCGGAATGTGCCGTAGGAGCTCGCCCGTCACCGGGTCGGCGACGACCGCGCCCTGGTAGCAGATGACGGGATCGTCGAGCTTCGCCTCCTCGAGGTACGGCCGCACGGCGCGGAACATCCGGCCGGTGACGACGATCACGTGCGTGCCGGTCGCGCGGACGCTGGCGATCGACTCGCGCGTGTGCGGGCGAAGGACGGCGTCCTTGCCGATGAGCGTTCGGTCGAGGTCGACGGCGAACGCCGCGACGTGGGGCGGGAACGTGGGCGGGAGCTCGACTCGCCCTACGGGGTGCCGCCGGTCGCCGTGACGACGTATGACGCGACGTCAGCGATCTGCTGTGTCGAGAGCTGGCCATTGAAGGAGGGCATGACTCCCTTGCCGAGCGTGACGCGCCCGGTCGCAAGTTGGTAGTCCGGCTTCGCCTCGTCGAGGTTCGGGCCGACGGTTCCGGTCGCGCCGGCGTCTTTCAGCGTGTGGCAGCCGGTGCACCCGGCGCTCTTGAAGATCGCCTTGCCCGCGGTCGGGTTGCCCTTGAGCGCGAACGCCGGTGTCTTCGGCGCCGTCGGCGCGGCGGCGACTGTGCCGATGATCGTCTGCGGCGTCGGGCTGACGACGCCCTCCGAACCGCACCCTGCCGCCGCGAGCAACACGCCGGATAAGAGGACGATGAGAATGCCCCTGCGCACGCTCGGTGACTCTACCGTTCGCCACTACGATGTGAGTCATGAAGCGGAAAAGCTATGGACGGGACGCTGGACTCACCCTGCGAATGCTCTTCACGAGCGGCCTGCTCGGCCTGCTCTATGTGGGGTTCGCGCTCGTCCTCTTCTATGCATTGAACATCGGTCTTGCCCCGCTGCTCGTGATCGTCGTCGGCCTCGCGGTCGTCCAGTACTGGACGTCGGACAAGCTCGCGCTCGCGGCCTCAGGCGCAAAGATCGTGACACCGGAACAGGCCCCGGAGCTCCACGCGATGGTGGAGCGGCTTTGCGCGATGGCGGGGCTGCCGAAGCCGCGCGTCGCGGTCATCCCGACGAACGTCCCGAACGCGTTCGCGACCGGGCGGAGCCCGAAGCACGCCGCCGTCGCGGTGACCCAGGGCCTGTGGGACCGGCTCGAGCCGAAGGAGATCGAGGCGGTGCTCGCGCACGAACTCTCGCACGTGGCGAACCGCGACGTTCTCGTGATGACGGTCGCGAGCTTCTTCGCGATGCTGGCGGCGCTGCTGACGCGCTTCGGTCTCTATGCCGGCATGTTCGGCGGCTTCGGCGGCGGCGGCAACCGCGACAACAACGGAAATAACCAGGTGCCGATCTGGCTGATCGTAACCGTGGCGGCGGTCCTCACGTATGTGATCAGCTACATCCTCATCCGGACGCTCTCGCGCTACCGCGAGTACGCGGCCGACCGCGGCTCCGCGCTCATCACGGGCGCGCCGGAGAACCTCATGAGCGCGCTGCAGAAGATCGCCAGCGGCATCACGCAGATCCCGCAACAGGACCTCCGCGAGGTTGCCGGAATGAACGCGTTCTTCATCGTGCCGACGAACTGGCGCGCGCAGGTCGGCGAGCTCTTCATGGATCACCCGCCGCTCGAGAAGCGGCTCGCGGCGCTCGCGCAGATTCAGCGCGAGATGGGTCGCGCGGTCGCCTGACCTACATCGGCGCGTCGAAGAGCGCGAACCATTTCGTCAAGTCCTTCTCCACTGGAAGCTCGGGCTCGAGCTTCGCCTTCAGCTCGAGCTCGCGCGCGTTATCCCGCTCCTTGTCGCTCGTCGGGACGAACGGCCAGAACGTTCCGGTCTTGTAGCCGTAGATCCAGTAAACGGGATGGTCGCCGCCGTCGAAGCGGAACACAGCCGCTAGGAGCTGCGCGCCGAAGCCTCGCTCGGTGAACTCCTTGCCGACGGCGTAGACGGCCGTCACCTCGTCCTCGAGCTGCGGGTCGCGGACGATCACCCACTCGTAGCCGAACGAGTCCTTCTTGTGGTCGAGCGACGATCCCTGGCTCGACGCCACGCTCGTGAGCAGCTGCTCGACGTCCTGGTCGACCTGTGTGAACTCGCCCGCCGAGAGCGGTTTGAAGACGATCGCGCCGACGCCGGCGGGCTTGAGACCGCACGAGACGTCGAGCGTCACGGCGGCCGTCGTCAACGCAAAGAGCCGGTCGCGCGCCGGCTCTTTGAGCTTCTTCCGCCCGAAGAGGATGTCGCCGAGACCCACTACGACGACTGCTGTTGCGGCTGCTCCTGCTCTTCCTGCTGCGGCTCGGGCGTGCCGGGCTCGATCTGCTTGGCCGTGTCGCCGGAGCCGACTTCGGCCTTGAGCTTCGCGAGCTCGCTGTCGACCTGGCTCGTCGCGGAGATCTGCGAGAGCTCGCGGTCGAGCTGCGTGCGGTTGTCGCCGATGTCCTCGAGCGCACCGGTCGACGTCAGCTCGTCGATCGCAGACGCGCGCGCTGTGAGCTCTTCCGTCTTGTCGCGTGCGCGCTGGATCGCCTGGCCGGTGTCTTCCATGCCGCGGCCGATGCCGGTCGCCGCCTCGCCGATCTTGACCTGCGCCTGCGCGGCCGAGTACTGCGCCTTGATGACTTCCTTCTCCGACCGGAACGACTCGATGCGCGTCTCGAGCTGCTGCTGCGACGCGACGAGCTTCTCCTGCTGGTCCTGCAGCTGCTGCACCTGCGTGTCGAGGCCCTGCAACTGCTGCTGCGCGACGGCTTTTTTCTCGAGCGCCTGGCGCGCGAGATCCTCGCGGTTCGCGGCGAGCGCCTGGCGCGCCTGCGTCTCGAGCTTGACGACGTTCTGCTCGATCGACTGGGTCTGGAGCTCGAGGCGCTTCTTCGCGGTGACGACGTCGGCGACACCGCGCTTGACGTTCTGAAGCTGCGTGAGCATCTGCTCATACGAGTAGTCGAGGGTCTCGGTCGGGTTCTCTGCGCGATCGAGAACGCGGGAGGCCTTCGACCGGAAAATGAGCGAAAAGCGTTGCCAGAGACTGGCCATGCGTGGTTCCTCCTCGGGTTTCCAGTTAGCCTAGCGCCGTGCTGGTCGCCAGGAGCATGCACCCCGATTGGTTGTCGAACGCGTTCGTGATCGCCGACCGGGAGGGCGGGACCGCGCTATTCGTCGATTCAGGCGCGGACGTTGCGCCGCTCGTCGAGGCGATCGAAGGGTGGGAGGCGACGCCGGCGGCGATCCTGCGGACACATTCGCACGACGACCACGTGGTGCACGAGCACGAGCTCCGGGCCCGGTACGGCGTCGAGGTCGTGGCGGAGCCGGGCGAGTGGGAGTGGGGCGGGCTCCGCGTCCGCGGCGTGGCGACGCCGGGGCACTCGGACGACATGGTCGCGTTCCTCGTGGATGATGCGGTCTTCACGGGCGACACGCTGTTCAAGGATGCGGTCGGCGGTGGGAACCTCGATCAGGTGCGGTCGTCGGTGATGGACGTCTTCATGGCGTTGCCGGACGAGACGCGCGTGCTGCCCGGGCACACCGACGAGACGACGGTCGGGCGCGAGCGCGCCGAGAATCCGTTCGTCCAGGTGTGGAGCGGTGCGGCGCCGGAGGGGACGGAGCGCGTGCGCGTCGGCGGCCGCGACGCGACGCTCGTCGTCTGGTCACCGGACTACGACGGCAAAGGCAAGGCGTGGGTGCGGTTCGACGACGGCGGGGATGCGATCGTCGGCGGTTCCCGCGTCGAACGGGGATAATCCCCGTCAAGGCTCCGTCCAGCCTCTCGAACAGTTCGTCCACAGCTGTTCCGCCTGCGCAGCGGCGGTTTCCGGCTCCGCCGACCGGCCGGGCGAGACAGCACTGGGGATACTCCCCCTGCCTGTCCGAAAAGGACAGTAGGTTGCCGGGGCGATGCGTCTGCTCGTCGCCCGCTGCGAGGTTCGTTACACCGGCCGGCTCAACGCTGTGCTGCCGGAGGCTGTTCGCCTGCTGATCCTCAAGGCCGACGGGTCCGTCCTCGTGCACGACGACGCCGGCGGCTACAAGCCGCTCAACTGGATGACGGCACCGACCACCGTCGACGACCGGGGCGACACGCTTGTCGTCCGCAAGCCGAAGACGGAGGACGTGCTTGAGATCGCGCTCATCGAAGTCTTGAGCGATGTCACGCATGACATGGGCGAGTCTGCGGCGCTGCAGAAGGACGGAGTCGAGCGCGACCTGCAGGAGGCGCTCGCCGCGACCCCCGACGCGCTCGGCGAAGACCTTACGCTCGTGAAGCGCGAATGGCCGACGGAGGTCGGCCCGGTCGATCTCATGTGCCGTGCCGACGACGGCGAATGGGTCGCCGTCGAGATCAAGCGCATCGCGACGATCGAAGCCGTCGAGCAGCTCACGCGCTAACTCGGCTTCATCCGCGCCGACCCCGCGAAGCACACGTGCCGCGGCATCCTCGCCGCGCAGCGCCTCAAGCCGCAGGCGGTCGCGCTCGCCGACGCACGGGGCATTCGGTGTGTCGAGGTCGACCTCGCGCTCCTGCGCGGCGAGCGCGAGCCCGATCTGACGCTGTTCACATCCGCGTAGCGGCGGCGTAACGTACTTTTCGCCACCGACGAGGAGGATCCATGGCCGTCAAGCTGCTCCGCTGCTCCGGGCAGTTCGTGAAGATCAAGGCGCACCCGTGCTGGAAGGTCGAAAAGGCGCTCCAGGACATGGGCATCGAATACGAGCGCGTGAACCTGCCGTCCGGTCGCGGCAAGCGCGACGAGATCCAGTCGCTCTCCGGTCAGCGGAAGTACCCGGCGATCCGGTTCGAGGACGGCTCTGTCTACCGCGACGAATCGAAGAACATGGAGCGAACGATCCGCGACGGAAAGCTGATGGAGAAGGCCGGCGGTGGGACGGCCGCCCCGGTCTCCGGCTAGAATTCGGCTCGCGTGGGGCTATAGCTCAGTTGGGAGAGCGCCTGGTTCGCAATCAGGAGGTCGGCGGTTCGAGCCCGCCTAGCTCCACTCACAGCATCTAGCTCGCGGCGACCAACCCGCGGTAGTGCACGACGAAGCGCTCGTGCTCATGCGCAGGGAACGTCGAGTGCACCGTGGCTACGAGCAAGCGGTCGAACTCCTCGCTCGCGAACCACTCGTTCGCCGCCTCGGTGAGATGCGCCAGCGGCCCCGCGCAGAACTCGGCGTAGGCATCGGCCTCGAAATAGTCGTCGGCGAGCCGACGCAGTTCGCGCAGCGTCTCCTCGTACGAGAGGTCGTCACGGTCGCCGACCTCGAACCACGGCCGCGGGTCGACGTCGATGCGCATGCGCCGACCCTGCGCGAGGGCGAAGGCACACCACCGCACGAGTGCGACGATCGCCCACGGGAAGTAGTAGTGCAGGCTGGTAACCGCGACGTCGGGTGACGCGTTCGCGTAGTCGATCGGGAAGATCTCGCCGCCGCGGACGATCGACTCGCACGAGTTGAACTCCCAGCGGAAGAACGCGTTCACGATCTTCGAGATCGTCTCGACCTCGTAGCCTTGGTCGGCGGTGAGGAAGTCGTGCTTCACCTGGTAGCGGTCGTGCATCGGACGCTCGGGGTCGAACCACATCACCTTCGTCTCCGCCCCGATCGACAGGCTGCGCGCGAAAACCTCGAAGCCCTCGACCGCCGACTGCACATGCATCAGCTGCTCGCCGGACTCGTCGTAGCGGCGACGTAACTCCTCTGCGCTCGCTGCACGCGAGACGCCGCGCCACTGACCGCCGTCGAACGGCTTCAGATAGAGCGGGTAGCCGACGTAGGTGCCGATCTCATTGAGATCGAAGGCACGGTTGTATCGAGCGGCAGTCGTCGGGAAGCGCTCGTTCCACGGCGGCTGCTTGTGCGGGATGAGCCACGTGTCGGGCACCTTCAAGCCGAGCCGCATCATCGCGCAGTACGCGGAGTGCTTCTCCATCGACTGGAACGTGAATGGGTTGTTCAGCAGGTAGACGTCGTCCATCAGCGCGACCTTCTTCAACCATTCGCGCGGCAGCAGGTACCACCAGCCGACCCGGTCGAGCACGAGCGCGTAGCGCGGCTTGTAGCGGAGGTCGAACGGCTCGTTGAGCACACGCTCCACCTTGAGCTCGTGCCGCTCGCCCCGCCACTCGAACACGCCGACGCGCGCGGCCAGCGCCTCGAACGCGGTCGGCCAGTCGTCTTCGGCCCCGAGCACGAGGCCGATTAGATGCTTCATCGCCACACACTCCGTAAAAGCGCCGGCAGATGCGACTCGAGCGCGCGGCGCCATGTCGGCCAGTCGTGACCGCCGCGCGCCGCGTGGAAGTCGACGCTGTAGCCCTGCGCCGCAAGCGCCTGCGCGAGGACGGCGTTGTTCGCGTAGTTCTCCTCGTCGAGTGCGCACGTGATCGTCGTGGGCACCGGTCGAGCGCCGTCGACGCCGCTGAGCACGCCGCCGACGAAGCGGTCGATGCGACCGAAGCGGGGGAGCCCGCGCTCCTGCGGGTCCGTGCGGCGGCGGAAGAAGCTGCCCGACTGGAGGAAGAGGCCCGCGAAGGCACGCGGCTCGAGGCGGTGGGCATGGAGGAGGGCGAGCGCGCCGAGGCTCGAGCCGACGCCGACGCGCCGGGCGCGACCGAGCTCGTCGAGCGCGGCGAGGAGCGCCCGCCCATACCTGGCCGACGCAGTGAAGGCCTCGAAGCGGTCGGCGGCGCTGACCAGGGCGACGCGATGCGCCGGGAGGACGCCTGTCTCGACCTGCCTCCGGAGGACGGGGACGAGCCGGGCGCGGCTCACGTAGTCGGGCCCGTCGAGGACGACGAGTAGTGGCGCCGTGCCGCCATCGCAGGGGCTTCCGACCGTCCGCGTCCGCAGTGCGACTTCCATGCGCGGGATTCTCTGCCCCGACAGTGGCAAGGCGTATCGTCTGGAGGGCGGCCGGTTTCTTGCCGATAGCCCTAACTGATGCCGCTCAGGCACGTCTGACCTGAAGAGACTACGACGACGATGCTGACCCCAGTCCCACCGACCGAATGCACCCGGGCCCGTGAGGCTGCGTCGGCGCGCCTCGACGGCGAGCTCTCCGAGCTCGAGCTCGCCCAGCTCGAGGTGCACCTGGCGGGCTGCCTGGAATGCGCCGAGTACGCCGCCTTGGTCGCGGCGACGACGGCCCAGCTTCGGGCGGCGGACCTCGTCCAGCCGGACGAGCCGATGCCCGTGCCGCGGCTCCGGCGCCGGCTCCGGATCGTGCCGGCGGCAGCCGCTGCCGCGGTCATCGCAGGCGTGGCGGCCTCGTCCTTCGCGCTCGGCGGCGCCCTCGGCTCCCACGGCTCGCAGAGCCGGCCCTCGGCGACGACGACCCAGACGCTGCTGCGCGGCGGCTCGGTGGCCCAGATGCCGCTCGTCCGGCCAGGCGAGATGCCCGCCGAGGTTCGGATTTCGAGCAAGGTCATCGCCGTCTAGGCTCTCCCTAGCCATTTGCGCCTTCGCTAACTAAGCTACCCCGCCGTCGTCATAGAGACGGAACGGGGCGCCCCGCCATGGGGCGTTGGAGCGAGCAGGCGCCGCCAGGGCAGGGAGCTCCCGGCGCACTCAATACGGAGGGAATCGATGCACAAACGCCTCTGGCTCCTCGTGGGCGCGGCGGCCGCGATCCTGATCGTGGCGACGTCCGCCACCGCGACGACCAAGGTGGCCGGCTCGGCGAAGGGCGCCGAGTCTGCGGCAGCGCCGTTCTCGCAGGCGTGGGCCCAGGTCCCGCGCACGACGGCAGGCCGCAAGGCCAAGAACATCCTCGTCTTTGGCGAGGAGCAGGACGTGAACGGGTTCAACACGAACCTGTCGTGCTGCAACCAGCTTGCCGGTGGCTTCCTCGGCAACGTCGAGGCGATCCACGGCGCCTTCAACCAGAACCAAAAGGGCATCTGGTTCAAGGATCTCGTCTCGAGTGCGGCGGCGACGAAGACGTCGCTTACCTACACGATCAAGCCGAACGCGAACTGGTACTGGGGCGGCAAGAAGCTGCCGGTCACGTACAAGGACTTCGTGTACACGCTGCAGCAGATCGACAACCCGGCGAACGACCTCGCCGATCGCACGGGCTACAGCAACATCGACACGAAGAAGTGGACGCACAAGGGTCTGAAGCAGGTCACGTTCAACTGGAAGACGACCCAGTGCACGACCGACTTCCCGTGCGGCCCGTATGCAAACTGGCAGAGCCTTTTCTCCGGTCTCTATCCGTCTGCCGCGCTCGCCGGCCAGGACTTCAACAAGATCTGGACGAACTGCATCTGCGGCAGCGACGGCCAGCCCGTGTCCAACGGCCCGTTCTACATGTCGAACTACACGAAGGGCCAGGGGACGACCTTGAAGGCGAATCCGTTCTGGGCCGGCAAGAAGCCGGGCCTCGCGGAGGTCGACTTCAAGATCATCACGGACACGAACACCGAGGTTCAGGCCATGCGCGGCGGCGAGGTCGACGCGATCTCCCCGACGTTCGGCTCGAACCTGCTCCCGCTGAAGGGTCAGGCCGGCCTGGTGTACAACCAGATCCCGGGCTACTACTTCGAGCACCTCGAGTTCCGTGAGACGAAGGGTTCCTCGAACCCGCTGCTTCGCGCTCCGTGGATGCGCCAGGCGATCAGCATGGGCATCGACCGCCAGGGGATCATCAACACGGTCTACGGTGCCCTCGCGGGCAACACGAAGCCGATGAACAACATGATCTACTACTCGACCCAGGCGGGGTACAAGCAGGACTTCGCGCCCTTCAACTTCAACCCGGCGAAGGCGCTCGCCCTGCTGAAGAAGCACTGCACCGGCGGTCCCTCGTCGCCCGGCGCAGGTGGGACGTGGACGTGCGCCGGCTTCCCCGCGACGTTCCGCTGGTCGTGGACGTCCGGTAACGCGGTCCGCCAGAACACCGAGGCGATCGTCAAGTCGGAGATGAAGGACATCGGCATCACCCTGACCGAGTACCCGCGGGCCGCGAACGTGATCTTCGGCCCGACCGGCGTCCCCGGCGGCGACTTCGACATCGCCGAG
>DASXKX010000025.1:0-1705 GCA_036496545.1 Gaiellaceae bacterium
TAGAAGGTATCTCAGCGAAGGCGGACACTGTTAACGGCGTTGAGTTCGATGAATCCGGCCTCCGCGTAGGAGCATCCCCGGGTTGTCGTTTGTTCGCAAAGGAGAGCTGGCGCTCGGAATCGACGATTCGACGGAGGTTGGGGACGTCTCCGGCCGCGCTCACGAACGTGGGGGCGCCGGCCGGCGTCACGAGACGCCGTCGGGTGGGCCAGCGTTCCACGATGAATCTCCTATGACTGTCAAGTCGTCAGCGGCGTGGCGTTCTGCATCACGCGGTAGAGGTGTCGGGCGAGGTAGCGCTTGAGGACGCGGGTCGCCTCGCGGGAGGTCTTGCCTTCGGCGACGCGACGCGCGATGTAATCACGTGTCGCGGCGTCGTGCTGGCGGCGATGAAGGATGACTGTGTGCAGCGCGCGGTTGAGCTGACGGTCGCCGCCGCGGCTGAGCCGGTGCCGAATCGTCTGGCCGCTCGAAGCAGGTAGCGGTGCGACGCCGGCAAGTCGCGCGAAGGCGGCCTCGGAGCGGACGCGATCCTTGTGTGACCAAGTGACGATCAATTGCGCGGCGACGATCGGGCCGATACCACGCTCGTCGAGCAGCTCCGGGACGAGCGCACGCACGTGCTGGCGGATTTCCCGCTCGAGCTCGTTGGCCTCTGCGGTTGCGGCCTCGATCCTGCGTGCGAGCGAGCGCAGTGCGAGCACGACCGCGAGCTCGTCAGGTGTACGCGAGCCTGAGCGGCGGAAGCGGCTGCAGCGCTGGATCAGCTTCGTCACGGACAGCCGACGCAGCTCCTCGCGCAGAGACTCGGGCGCCGTGACGATCACGCTGCGCAACTGGACGAGCGCGACCCGACGAACGTCGACGGCGCTCCGCCGCGCAAGCAGCAACACGCGCAGCGCCTCCTGCCGCTGCCCGGCGCGTGGCAGAGTCAGCGTCTCGGCCGCAAGCCCCGCACGCGCTGCGCGGATCGCATCGAGTGGATCATCTTTGCCACGCAGTCGCCGCTCGACGCGGGCGTGGCGGCCGACCTCGAGCACCGCTTCTCCGCGATCGGCGAGCTCGCGGGCGAGCCCGGCGCCGTAATGGCCAGCACCCTCGATCGCCCAAGCACGAACGCCGCTGGCGTGTCTGCTCGCGAACCGCAGCGCCCGTGCGTAGCCGGCTCGATTCGCACGCACGACCGTCTGCGCCAGCACGGCTCCCGTAGGAGCAACAACGACCGCGAGCGTGTGCTGATCGCGGTGCGTGTCGACCCCGATCACGTAATCCACCTCGTCTGCAAGCATCCCGACCGATCCTCCGTTCACGTCGAGGGTTCGATGACGCCGGTCTGATGCAGGGAAACCGCGCGGCAGGTCTGTGATGAGTCACGCCGACAAGGCGGACAAGCTCCTGATCAAGCCAACAGCGGGCGCCAGACCGGCGTCGCCGTGCACACCCGGACAATTCATTGCGAAGGCACGAACACGGCCTGACGCCAGACGAGTCACAAGCGGCACGGACGACACCACCCTGGCAACGGCCCCTGACGGACCGACCAAACGAGTCTCACAGACGCCTGAACGGCGGGATGGCATCGCGGTTCCATTTCCGCCGTCGCTCGATTCCTCGGACGTCAGTTCAAGGTCGCTCGGCCGGGCGAGTGTTCCCGAATGACCCCTGACGGTCTCGACCGTGACCGTCAGACTGCTAGGAGAGTGTT
>DASXKX010000026.1:0-37893 GCA_036496545.1 Gaiellaceae bacterium
CAACGGCTACCAGGGCATGACCTCGGTCATCCTGAAGTCGAAGTACGACCAGGCCTTCCCCGCCTCGGTCTGGATCGCCGGCGAAGCAGCCGTCCCCGCAGCCGTTGCGGCCGGTACCGCAGTCGCCGCGCTCGGCGCGCCGACCGCGACCGACTACTGCGTCATCTCGCAGAACGGCTCGTGGTACGCCTGGAAGCACGGCCCCGGCGGTTTGATCTCGACGTCGACCGACGTGAACACGGTCTGCACCTGAGTCGAACCAGCATGTGACTGGCGAGGGGCGCTCCGGCGCCCCTCGCTTTCTCTTCCGAGGAGCTAAAGACTGTGCGGCCACCATCCGATACCCATCACGTGAGGCTCGAGCGGCTCAACGAGTTCTTCGCTGCTGTGCGCAGGCGGCTTGAACGTGAAGAAGGGTTCACGCTCGTTGAGCTGACGATCGTCCTTCTGATCCTCGGGATTCTGCTGACGATCGCGGTACCGAGCTATCTCTCCTTCAAGGACAACGCAAGCAAGGCGGCGGCGAAATCGGACGTGAGCAACGCGCTTCGCTCGATCGTCGCGTACAGCGCCGACAACTACCCGAACTCGTCGAGTGATCCGGACGCCTCCACGAGCACGACGGACAACGGCTTCTCCGGCATGTCGCTCTCGAACCTCGCGACGAAATACGATGCGTCGATCTCGACGGTCGCCGGCGCCCCGTTCGTGCTCAACCCGGCGGGCTTCACTCCGAGCACGACCGACTTCTGCCTGACCGCTGCCGTTGGGCGCTGGATCGCCGTTCAGCACGGCCCGAGTGGCTCCGCGCAGGTCGGCACGCTCTTCACTCCCGGAACCTGCACGGTCAGCTGACGCACCCGGCGGAGAGCCTGCTGTGAATCTCACCGTCAGCCCGCAGATCCGCATCGTCGCCATCGTCGGCGTGATCGCCGCGCTTGGGCTCGGTGCGAGCATGTTCATGCTAGGTGGCCACGGCTCGAAGACGAACACGCAGTCGGTGACGACGACAGCTGTGCGGCGGCATGCAACGCCGGCGAAGCCGACGACGACACCGGCGAAGCACGTAACGAAGCCGCACGGCTCGACGAAGCCGCGCACCGCGACGAAGCACGTCGCGAAGACAGCGCATCGTCACGCGACAAGGCCGGCGAAGTTCCACGGCAACCCGGTCTACGCGCAGCTGCCGCAGGCGCTGCAGTGGGAGCTCGCACACCACAAAGTCGTCATCGTGAGTCTCTACAACCCGGCGTCTGACACGGACGCCATCTCGGTCGCGGAAGCGCACGCGGGTGCAGTCGAGGCGGGTGCGGGCTTCCTGCTCGTCAACGTGCTCGACAACAAGGTCGCGGGGATCCTCACGGGACTCAGGGCTGACGGCAGCCTGCTTCCCGATCCAGGCGTCCTCGTGTACCGCGCGCCGGGTGACGTCGCGATCGAGCTCGACGGCTTCAACGACCGCGATGCGGTTGCGCAGGCCGCGAAGAACGCGATGGCCGGCGAGACCGACAATGCGTCTACGACGACTGCCGCGACATCGACGACGGTCGCCCCGGCGGCGGTCCCGGCGACGACCACTCCCGCTCCGTGACGGTTGCAGAGGAGCCGGCGGGGCGCGAGCTCTTCGTCCGGCACGCAAAGAAGGACGGCCGCTCGGTCACGATCCTCCGTGCGCTCGACTACGGCACGTCGTGCGTCGTCGAGGCGGAGGTCTATCCCTCTGGCTCCGTCGACGCAGTGCATCCCGGCCCGTACACATTCGCCGATGCCGCGCAGGCAACCGCGTTCGTGACGGAGGCGGTCGAGAGCCTCATGTACCTCGGCTGCGACGTCTTCGCCGAGTAGCGCAGTTTTCGTTCGTCATTTCCGAAATCCATTTCGGAAGTTTCGTCGAATGACTTGCGCACATCCGATGTTTGGTCTATGGTGCAACGCGGCAATACACCACACACAGCCATGCTGATCTCGACACATACCCAGACGTTCCTTGCCGAAGCGGCGTACGCCGTGCCGTCCTCGAACGGGTGGAAGCCCGCCGTCGAGCGCCGGACCGGTGATGCGTCGGCCCTCGCCCGGAGGTATGCGAGCTAAGCGTTTTTAGCCGCATAGCAGCCGTTGCGAGGGCGATCCGAAAGGGTCGCCTTCGTCGTTTCAGGACACGTCCCCACTCCCGAGAAAGGTGATGCCCAGCTTGAGATGCCACAACGAACTGTGAGGCCCCGCCTAAGAGAGAAAGGTCCCTCTGCGCTGCTCGCGCAGCAAAATGCGCTGCTGAATAAGCCGCGGCTTTTGCCTGCGATTTACGCGACACCGCAAGAGCGCCGGGCTCCAAAGGCCCTCCACGTAGGACGCTGTAATTCGGCGATCCAGGGTCGAAGGTCAGGCGAGTGGCTTGGACAACATCGTTCGCCGACGGCGGACGTGACAGAGCTCGAGCTGAAGGCGCCGGTCATGGCTCCTGCCGCTGCGTCGACCCTCGCGGAGAGCGAGGGCGGACGGAGGGCAGATCGTTCCGGGATCGTCTAACCGGAAGGACACCACGCTCTGAACGTGGAGGTCGAGGTTCGACCCCTTGTCCCGGAACCTTTCACGGGCGGATAGCTCAACGTGGTAGAGCGCCTGTCTTACAAACAGGAGGTTGCTGGTTCGATCCCAGCTCTGCCTACTTTCTCGTGACCGTAGCTCAGCGGTAGAGCGCTCGCCTGAAACGCGAGGCGCCGCAGGTTCGATCCCTGCCGGTCACTCCTTTGGCTTCGTAGCTCAATAGGAAGAGCCGCCGACTCTTAATCGGTGTGGTGCAGGTTCGACTCCTGCCGGAGCCACTGACTCGGAAGGGCTGCCATAGGTGCGGTGCCCCGTCTCGAAAACGGGCTGGCCAAAAAAAGAACACAGTTCGGCCTTGGGGGTTCGACTCCCTCCCCCTCCGCTTGCAGGCAGAGCGTTCGTTCCGGTGTGGTCGAGAGGGAAAGACGCGCGACTGTTAATCGTGAGGCGCAGGTTCGAGCCCTGCCGCCGGAGCCTTTTTGTGCCCTCGTGGTCGAACGGGAGATGACGCCGGGCCCTCAACCCGGAAGCTGCGGGTTCGAATCCCGCCGGGGGTGCTTTGTCTGGTCGTAGGGGAGCGTGGCCATCCCGCCGGCTTCGGGCGCCGGAGATCGCAGGTTCGACTCCTGCCGGCCAGACCTGTTTCGCACACGACGCGCGGTGGAGGAGCGGCTGTCCTCGCGAGCCTCATGAGCTCGAGACCGTGGGTTCGAATCCCACCCGCGCCATGGGGGCGTAGCTCAGCGGCAAGAGCGCTCGCTTGTCAGGCGATAGGCCGCCGGTTCGAGTCCGGTCGTCCCCGCTTCGTGGTGGCTGTGGTGTAACGGCAGCATCCGAGGTCGTGATCCTCGCGGTACCGGTTCGAATCCGGTCGGCCGCCCCTTTTCAACGCGGACGCTGAGCATCGGCGAGCTCGGCAGGCCGTAACCCTGTGCCAGGGGATGTAGCTCAACTGGACAGAGCGCCTCGCTTGCAACGAGGAAGGTGTCGGTTCGACTCCGACCGTCTCCACTCGAGCCTCCGTAGTGTCAACGGCAAGCACGCGCCCGTCGTAAGGCCGAGGTGCGGGTTCGACTCCTGCCGGAGGCTCTCTTCGGTACGCCTGTAGCTCAGCGGAAAGAGCGCTGCTCTGCGACGGCAGAGGACGCTGGTTCGAGTCCAGCCGGGCGTGCTTCACGCGGATGTAGCTCAGAGGGAAGAGCACCGGAGCGCCACTCCGGAGAGGCCGGTTCGATTCGGGCCGTCCGCTTGCGCAAACCTGTGGTGTAACGGCAGCACGGCGAGCTCCAACCTCGCAGGCCCGGGTTCGAATCCTGGCGGGTTTGCCTTGTCGCGGGCCGGAGCGGCTCGGTTACCACTGGAGAGACGGCGCCGTTTCGGCAGCCCGCGCGGTTCGACTCCGCAACCCGATCGCACACCACGACCGCGACTTCACAGGCGTCTCGAAAGAGGGTGACGACATGTCGTACCTGACCTCGTACGCGATGCGGAACCCTTCTGTTCAGAGGCGGAGCTGTATTCACACCGCGAGCAGCATCGCCGTCGCCGGCTCGGACCGCGGGCCGGAGAAGGTTGGTGACCTAGCTCAGCACAAGCGTCCGTCTCGGCAACCACGACCGTGGTTCCTTCAAAACACCACCCGAAAGGAGGTGTCCAGATGTCCTACCTGAAGCGCCAGAGCAAGCAGCGCGCGCCACAGTCGGCGCCGATTCCAGGCTCGAACCAGGTGCGGGATAGCGCAGGTGGTTTCGCCTGGGCGATTGATGATTGGGCGCGGCTGCGTCGCTTCCTGGTCCTCGGCTCCGAGGGCGGCAGCTACTACGCCGGCGAGTGGAAGCTGACGCGGGAGAGCGCCGCGGCGGTCGAGCGCTGTCTCGCCGCCGACGGCGTACGCGCGGTGACCGAGATCGTCGCGATCAGCGACGCGGGCCGGGCGCCGAAGAACGACCCGGCAATCTTCGCGCTCGCGATGGCGGCCGGCGGCGGCGGCGAGCCCACGCGCAAGGCCGCGCTCGAGGCGCTGCCGCGCGTCTGCCGCACGGCGACGCACCTGTTCCAGTTCGCGACGTTCGTCGAGGGCTTCCGCGGTTGGGGCCGCTCGCTGCGTCGCGCCGTCGGCAGCTGGTATGCCCGCCGCTCGCCGGACTCGCTCGCGTACCAGGCGGTCAAGTACCGCCAGCGCGAGGGCATGACGCACCGCGACGTGCTTCGCCTCGCGCACCCGGCGGCGAGCGTGAGCGCCGGCAACCCGACGCTCGAGCTGACCGACGAGCACCGTCGCCTGTTCGAGTGGATCGCCCGCGGCGGCTCGGTCGAGGGCCTGCCGCGCATCGTCGAGGGCTTCACGCTCGTCCAGTCGGCCGATTCGCCGACGCGGGCGGCGGAGCTTGTCCGCGAGTACGACCTGCCCCGCGAGGCGGTTCCGAGCGAGCTCCTCAGCTCGGCCGAGGTGTGGGAGGCGCTGCTCGATGACATGCCGATGACGGCACTCGTTCGCAACCTCGCGACGATGACGCGTGTCGGCGTGCTCGCGCCCGGCTCGGACGGCGCAGCCCGCGCAGCTGCGCAGCTCGGCGATGCAGAGCGGATCCGTGCTGCACGTGTGCACCCGATCGCTCTGCTCGCTGCCCTGCGCACGTACGCGTCGGGCCGCGGTGTTCGCGGTCAGCACAGCTGGACGCCACTCGCGGCGATCGTCGACGCACTGGACGCCGCGTTCTATGCGGCATTCGAGAACGTCGAGTCGACCGGCAAGCGGCTCCTGCTCGCGCTCGACGTGTCGGCTTCGATGACCGGCGGCTTCGTCGCCGGTGCGCCGAACCTGCCGCCGCGTGACGCCTCGGCCGCGCTTGCGCTCGTGACCGCCGCGACCGAGTCGCGGTACGAGACGGTCGGCTTCTTCGCCGGCAAGGGAGGCTGGAAGAGCTCGCACCGCTCGCGCTGGCAGGGCCGGACGGACGGCCTCACGCCGCTGGCGATCAGCCCGCGGCAGCGGCTCGACGACGTCGTGCGGACGGTCGGCAACCTCCCGTTCGGCGGCACCGACTGCGCGCTGCCGATGCTGTACGCGCTCAACCTCGAGCGCAAGATCGACACGTTCGTGATCTACACCGACAGTGAGACCTGGGCCGGAGACGTTCACCCGGCGCAGGCACTCGCGGACTACCGCCGCGCGTTGGGCATCGACGCCCGTCTCGTGGTCGTCGGCATGGTCTCGAACGGCTTCTCGATCGCAGACCCGAACGACCCGGGGATGCTCGACGTCGTCGGCTTCGACACCGCGACGCCGCAGCTCATCTCCGACTTCGCCCGCGGCGCCCTTTGAGTGAAGGGCGCCGCGCGGCGCCCTTCAACACAACGAAAGGAGCCGAGATGCATCGTCATCTCTACGTCGTTCGGCGTGCCCCGACGCATGTCCCGGTGCGCCCGGCGAAGGTCGTGCAGCTCGAGGCGCGCCGCCAGGCGCGGCTCGACGTCGCACGCGACATGCACCGGCCGCCGACGCGGCCGGCTGCATAACAGGGTTGCGGATGCCCCCCGCCGACCGGAGCGGCGGGGGCGCCGCGGCAGACACGGATATGGAGCCGACCCGGCAAGGCGTGACCACGCCCGCCCCTGTAGCTCAGCGGAAGAGCGGCGGGCTTCGAACCCGCGTGCAGAGGTTCAACTCCTCTCGGGGCCTACCGACCGATGACACCGTGGCCGAGCGGCACCGGTGAGGACTGACTAATGGGCGTCGAGCCCGAAGTGGGCCGAAGTCCGGTCCTGTAGACGGTCGGCGGCAGGGAGCGTCGCGACTGCCACCACCGCACCGGCGGCGAGCGACGCACCGACGAGGAGGCAGCGAGTCGCAAGGCCGGGCACGCGCCGTCGCGCCGCGCGCGGCAGCTCGACCAGATGCGCAAGCACGTGGATCGCCGTCGCGCCGAGCCACACGACGAAGCTCGCCTTATGCAGCCCGACGAGCGTCCCGTGCGTTTGGTCGACCGCGAGCAGCGCGACACCGGTGCCGAAGAGGAAGACGGTCGACACGACCACGAGCGGCGCGACGAGCACGCGGAGCGCGATGTGCGGCGGGCCGCGACGGACATACTCCTTCCCACGTCGGTAATACCGGAGCATCCGCCAGCCGGTGCTTGCGAGCTTCAGGCCGATAACGGGGATCAGCAGCATCCCGACGAAGGCGTGGACGGTCAGGAGCGAGCGGAGATTGAGGAGCGTGGCCCCCTCCACGGCCAGCAGGACGATCAGGACGGCCGCGACCACAGCCGTCAGCTGCTCGTTCCCGGCGCTGCCGCCGGCGAAGAGGCGCTTGGGGCGCTGCACCGCCGCAGTCAACCAGGCTTTCCTGAATGTGCGGTGAGAGCGATGAGTTTTCGCCCGCCGGGCAGTCGATATCTCCGATGCCCGTTCGTCTGAGCGGATAGAACGTAGGCGACCGCCTCGAAAGGAGCCTTCATGTCCCAGGTAGTTGTGCTCGTCGGCACGCGGAAAGGCCTTTTTGTCCTGCAAAGCGAAGATCGGCGCAGCTGGCGCACCCGCGGCCCGTTCTGCGAGAGCTGGCCCGTCTTCCACGCGATCTACGACGACTCGACCGGAACGATTTACGTCGCCGCCGGCAGCGAATGGCACGGCGCGGCGGTCTGGCGCAGTTCCGACCTCGGTGAGACGTGGGCCTGGTCGGGCGAAGGGCTGAAGTACCCGGAGGGCGAGTTCCCGGTGACAAAGGTCTCGTCGGTCACGGCCGCTCACGGCCGCCTGCTCGCCGGTGTCTCGGCTCCCGGCATCTTCGAGAGCACGGACGGCGGCGTGACGTGGTCGCATCTCTCGAGCCTGGAGGACCAGAAGGCGCAGGAGAAGTTCAAGGACCCGGCGAACTCGCCGCCCGGCACGCTCGGCCTGATTGCGACGGTGCCGCATCCAGAGAACGATCAGCGGTTCTTCGCGAACGTCCAGGGCTTTGGCGTGTGGGAGACGGAGGACGGCGGCTCGTCCTGGACACCGCGCAACGAGGGGCTACGCGCGGATTGGCCGCTCGACGATCCGGCGTGGGGCTACTGCGTGCACAAGCTGCTGCGCTCGCCGGCCGACCCCGAGCGTCTGTTCGAGATGACGCACGTCGGCGCGTATGTGTCGAGCGACGGCGGGAAGAGCTTCACCGAGATCACAGAAGGGCTGCCGTCGGACTTCGGCTTCGCCGCGTCCGCGCACCCGCACGACCGCGACACCGCGTACATGATCCCGCTCGATCCCGAGCACGGGCGGTACATGCACGGCGGCCAGGTGGCCGTCTGGACGACGAAGGACGCCGGCTCGAGCTGGCAGAAGTTGACGAACGGCCTGCCGGGCGAGGGCGCATATCTCGGCGTCCTGCGCGAGGGCATGTCGATGGACTCACTCGACGAGCCGGGCGTCTACTTCGGCACGAGCACGGGACAGCTGTTCGCCAGCGCGGACGACGGGGGCTCGTGGTCCGAGATTGCCTCGTACCTCCCCGGCATCACGTCAGTCGAGGCGGTGGTGGTCGACTGAGCGCGGTGAACGTCCATATTCCGTCAACGCTGACGCCGCTTTTTCCGGGACTGACCCGGCATATCGACGTTGACGCGGGCACGGTCGGGGAAGCGCTCGAGCGGCTGGACGAGCGCTACCCCGGCCTGCGCGAACGATTGTGCGAGCCGGGGAAGCTGCGCCCGCACATCCACGTCTACGTCGACAAGGAGCGAGCCGAGCTCGAGACGCCGTTGCGCGAGAACGCACGGCTCGATGTGATCGCAGCCATCAGCGGTGGCTAGACCGACAATCCGAGACGTCGCGCAGCGGGCGGGCGTCTCGATCGCCACCGTGTCGCGCGCGCTGAACGAGAAAGGCGACATCAGGCCGGAGACGCGCGAACGGGTGCACGTGGCGGCGCGCGAGCTCGGGTATGCAGCGGATCCGTCGGCTCGCGCGCTCGTCACGCATCGCACGCACGTCGTCGGCGTCGTGGTCGGGGACAACGCGGGCCACCGCGACCTTTCGTTGATCTTCTTCGGCAAGGTCCTCGCGGCGATCGCGCGACGCCTCGGCGGCGCGCACTACGAGGCGTTGCTGATGCAGGCCGAAGACCTCCCGTCGCGGCCGCTCGACGCGGCGATCGTGATCGGCATGGACGGCGACGAGCCGCTCGTCGTCGAGTGCGCGAAGCGTGTACCGCTCGTCGGGGTCGACGTGCGCATCGACGGAAAGGAGACGGCATTCGTCGGGTCGGACCACGCAGAGGGCGTCCGCCTCGCGCTCGCGCACCTCCACGCGCTCGGACATCGGCGCGTCGCACACATCGCCGGCGCCGTCAACACGGTCGCGGGACGTGTCCGGCTCGAAACGTTTGCGCGCGAGGCCGAGCGTCTCGGGCTAGACGTGCCCGAGCAGTACCTCCGTCGTGGCGACTTCTCGTCCGCCTCCGGATACCGCGAGGCGTGCGCAGCACTCGCCCTCGACGAGCCGCCGACGGCCATCGTCGCTGCCTCGGACCACATGGCCCTCGCCGTGCTGCAGGCCGTCTGGGACTCCGGCGCGACGCCCGGCCGGGACGTCGCGGTCATCGGGTTCGATGACCTCGAGGCCGCAGCACTCGCGCATCCGCCGCTGACGACGATCAGGCAGGACCGCCAGGAGCTTGGAACCCTGGCGGCTCAGCGTGCGCTCGAGCTGATAGAGCGGCCTGCCGCGATGAAGCGCGAGACCGTGGTGCCGGTCGAGCTCGTGGTTCGGGCGTCGACAACAACAGCGGGGCCAGACCCGCAGGGGTCTGACGCCAAGCAGCGAGCGTGGCCCCGCTTTACCCGGCGAGGTTGATCGCACCGAACGCGCCGTGAATATCCACCTCGGACGCGCCGTGCCAGCGGTGCGGCCCAGCCGCATAGAAGAGTGTCGTGCGCGGTCCGCTCATCCCGCCCGTGCCGAACGCGATGCCCCATACGCCGGGCACCTTCACGGGCAGCTTCGATTGCAGCCGCCAGCGTCCCTGGTCCTGCGCATAGACGTTGATCACGCCGGTACCGAAGTTGGCGACGTAGAGTTTTCCGCTCGGTGACATCGCGATCCCCCACGGCTCGTCGAGCTCGTGTGGGGTGCCGAGCCGCGCGAGCAGCCGCCCATCGAGGCTGAACTCGTCGACGTAGCCGCCCGTCGGAGCGTCGTTGCCGTTCACCGGCGCGCGCCAGGCGTACGTCACAAAGAGTCGGCCGCGGAACGCCGCAATGTTGAACGGCGCATACCACGCAGGGATGCGCGGGTCGGAAAAGGCACCGCGCCGAACGACACGGTGCCAGCGCGCGTCGAATTCGATCACGCGAGCGTTGTGGAAGTCGCTCGCGTACAGATGCCCGCCGGCGAGCGTGATCCCACGGAAGAGGGCGCCGGAGGCGCCCGAGTCGTACGCGACCACCGCCTCCGCGGACCAGGTGTGAGGCACGGTCGGCGCCCAGCCGCGAATCATCCCGTCCTCGCATGCATAGAGGAACTTCGCAGGCGCGGACCGGCCTGCCGCGTGCACCGCGAATCCGCGCCCGGGGTTGTAGACAACGCCGGTCGGGCCGCCGGGAACGCCGACCGTCAATGCCTGCTTGTGCCCGTCGCCTGCATAGAGCGTGCTCGAGCTCCGCGCCTCGTTCGCGACCCACCACGGTCCCGTCGGGCTCGCGGCGAGCCCCCATGCGTTGACGAGCTGCGCGTCCTGGCGATCCGACACGAGCCGGTGCAGGACGACCGAGTCACGCGCGGTGGCGAGCCCGGCTGCGACGAGCGCAGCTGTGGCGAGCGCTACCGCGGCAAACGCGCGCACGGGCTACCCGGTCGCCACCGGCGACGGGGTCGGCGCCCCGCGGTGGGCGGCGATCAGGTCGCGGTACCAGTAGAAGCTGTCCTTCGGCACGCGCTCGAGTGTCGGGTAGTCGATGTAGACGATCCCGAACCGCTTCGAGTACCCGCGTCCCCACTCGAAGTTGTCGAGGAAGCTCCATACGAAGTAGCCCTTGACGGGCGCACCCTCGGCCGCCGCCCGTCCGACCGCGTCGATGTACGTCTCGAGGTACGCCGTCCGCTCCGGGTCGTGAACCGCACCGTCGTGCACACGCACGTCGCCGAACGCCGCGCCGTTCTCCGTGATGTAGATCGCCGGCGGCGCGTAGTCGTTCGCCACGCGTACGAGCAGCTTGTACAGGCCGTCGGGATGCACCTCCCAGCCCATGTCGGTGTGCTGCGCCTCCGGGTTCGCGACGAACTGCGGCCCGTTCGGGCCTGCGCCGACGACGAACCGGAAGTAGTTGTTGACGCCCAGGAAGTCGATCGGCGCGGCGATCGTCTCCAGGTCGCCGTCCTGCAACACCGGGGCGACCAGCTCGTTCCG
This sequence comes from Gaiellaceae bacterium, assembly GCA_036496545.1. Taxonomy (GTDB): domain Bacteria; phylum Actinomycetota; class Thermoleophilia; order Gaiellales; family Gaiellaceae; genus Palsa-739. The sequence goes on from DASXKX010000026.1 coordinate 10,934, forward strand.
TTCGAGCAGATCGGCGGGATACGAGCCACGGAAGATCGGGTCGAGGAACCAGCGGCTGCCCTCGCCGTCGACGCGCCAGGCAGCAGCCTCGTCCTCCGGCGAGTCGGACGCCGGATACGCGTGTGCGAGGTTGAGCACGATGCCGACCTGCGCGTCGGGAGCGGCCCGGCGGATCGCCTCCATCGCCCAGCCGTGTGACAACAGCAGATGATGGGCGGCGGCGACGGCGTCGGCTTCGCTCGTCCGCCCGGGAGCGTGCTCACCCCAGGAGTACCCGAGCCACGCGTGCACCCAGGGCTCGTTGTGCGTCATCCAGCGGCGCACTCGATCGCCGAGCCGCTCGGCCACCGTCTGCGCGTACTCGGCGAACGCCTCGGCCGTCGCGCGAACGGGCCAGCCGCCCGCATCCTCGAGCGTCTGCGGCGTGTCCCAGTGGAAGAGCGTCGCGAACGGCTCGATGTCGTTCGCGAGCAGCTCGTCGACGAGCCGGTCGTAGAAGTCGAGGCCGGCGGCATTGACCGCGCCCCGCCCGTCCGGAACGACCCGCGGCCACGCGATCGAGAAACGGAACGCGTCCAGGCCGAGCTCGCGCATGAGCCGGATGTCGTCGCGATACCGGTGATAGAAGTCGCATGCGACCGCACCGGTGTCGCCGCCGCGCACCTTCCCCGGCGTCGCCGAGAAGCGGTCCCAGACACTTTCGCCGCGGCCGTCTTCGAGGGCTGCGCCCTCGATCTGATACGCGGCGGTCGCGGCGCCCCAGATGAAGTCGCTCGGGAACGTGTCGATGGGCATGCTCGTCCTCTCGGTCAGGTGGTTGGCGGGGGTGGAGCAGTGACGTGACAGCGTGCGAGGCGGCCGGGGAAGGCCTCGACGAGCGCCGGCGTCGTCTCGGAGCAGACGCCGATCGCGAGCGGGCATCGGCTCACGAAGCGGCAACCCTCGGCGGGATCGATCGCCGCGGACGCGAGACCCTTGCGCATCGCGATGCGCTCGACCGGCGCAGCGGGATCTGGCACGGCGGCGAGGAGCAACCGCGTGTACGGGTGTAGCGGCTCAGCAAGCACGTCCTCGACCGGACCGCGCTCGACGATCTGGCCGGCGTACATCACGAGGATCTCGTCGGCGACATATCGCGCGCTTGCGAGATCGTGCGTGACGTAGAGAAAGGCGAGGTCGCGCTCTTCCTTGAGCTGCAACATGAGGTTCAGGATCCCGATGCGAATCGAGACGTCGAGCATGCTTGTCGGCTCGTCCGCAAGAACGACCTTCGGCTCGACCGCCAGCGCGCGCGCGATTGCGACGCGCTGCCGCTGGCCGCCCGAGAGCTCATGCGGGTACTTCGCCGCGATCTGCGCCGGCGGTACGAGCCCAACAGTGCGGAGAAGGTCGTGCACCCGCTCCTCGATCTCGGACGAAGGCACGATGTCGTGGAGCCGGAGCGGACGCTCGATGTGGTGCCGAACGGTCTTGACCGGGTTGAGCGACGCGAACGGGTCCTGGAAGATCATCTGCACCTGCGAGCGGTAGCGCAGAACCTCGCGCCGTCTCGTCGACCGAGTGACGTCGTCGCCGTCGAAGAGGACGGCGCCTGCGTTCGGTTCAAAGAGCCGCGCGATCAGGCGCGCGACCGTGCTCTTGCCGCTGCCGCTCTCGCCGACGAGTGCCGTGATCGTCCCCGGGCGGAGCTCGAACGAGACGTCGTCGACCGCATGCACGAACGATTTCCGGCGCGGCGTCCCACCGGCCGGGAAGCGCTTTGTGAGGTCACGGACCTCGAGCGCGCTCATAGCGCGGCGTCCTCCACGAGGTGGCAGGCAACGAGATGGTTCGGCTCGACGAGGCGCAACGTCGGCTGCTCGCTCGTCTGGCGCGCATAGAGCGCGGGGTTGTCGATCGAGCAGTGCGGGCAGCGCGGATGGAACCGGCACCCGGAGGGCGGCTCGGCGAGATCGGGCGGCGATCCGGGGATTCCCGTCAGGCGCTCGAGCGGACCGCGCAGCGGCGGGAACGAGCGGAGTAGCCCCTGGGTGTACGGATGCTGCGGATTCTCGACAAGACGCGCGGCGGGCGCCGACTCGACGATCTCGCCGGCATACATGATCGCGATGCGGTCTGCGAACTCGAGGAGCAGCGATAGATCGTGCGTGATGAAGAGCACCGCGAAGCCGAAGTCGCGCTTGAGCGCCTCGATCTGCTGGAGGATCTCGCGCTGCACGACGACGTCGAGCGCAGTCGTCGGCTCGTCCATGATGATCAGCTCCGGATTGAGCGCGAGCGCGATCGCGATGATCACGCGCTGGCGCATGCCGCCCGAGAGCTCGTGAGGGTACGCGCGTACACGCCGCGGGTCGATTCCCACGAGATCGAGCAGCTCCCCGGCCCTCGTCAGGGCGCGTTTGCGGTCGATCCGCTCGTGCGCCCGCATTGCGTCGACGAACTGGTCGCCGACGCGCATCACGGGGTTGAGCGCGTTCATTGCGCTCTGGAACACCATCGAGACGTTGCGCCAGCGGAAGCGGCGGAGCGATTCGCTGTCGCGCCCGACGAGGTTCTCGCCCTGGAAGTAGACGCCGCCACCCGCGATGCGTCCGGGCGGCCGCAGGACTTGCATCGCGGCGGCGGCGACCGTGCTCTTGCCGCACCCCGACTCGCCGGCGAGCCCGACGATCTCACCCTCGGCGATACTCAGGTCGATCCCGTCGACAGCCCGCACGTGGCCGTAATCGACCTCGAGGCTGCGGAGCTCGAGCAGCGTCTTCGTTTCGCGCGCGGGATTCACCATGCGCTCTGGTACGACGGCCGTCATGCGGAACCCTCTGCACGCGCGACGAGGCGGCCGCCGAACAGGCGGCCGAACACACGCCGCCGTTCGGTGCTTTCGGCGCGCAAGCGCGGGTTGCTGACCTCGTCGATCCCCGCCAGGAGGAGCACGAGCGAGAGGACGGTCAGCGCGAGCGCGGCTCCCGGGAAGAAGAACGGCCACCACTCGCCCTGGAGCACCGTCGAGTTCGTCTGCGCCCAGTAGAGCGTCACGCCCCAGCTCGTCTTCGACATGTCGCCGAGCCCGAGGAACTCGAGGCCGGCGTCAGTGAGCAGCGCGATGTAGAAGACGAGCACGAAGCCGGCCGCAACGCGGCTGATCATGTTCGGCATCAGCTCACCGAACACGATGCGCCGCGTCGGCTCGCCCGCGGCCTTCGCGGCGAGGACGAAGTCCTGATTCTTCAGCGTGAGCGCCTGGCTGCGGAGTACGCGGGCCTCGAAGGCCCAGAGGACGAGCGCGAGAACGAGCACCATCGTCCCCATCCCGCGATTCTTGATGAATCCGGCGACGACGACGAGCAGGGGAATCGCAGGAATGGTCAGGAAGACGTTGGTCACGAAGTTGACGACGTCGTCGACCAGGCCGCCCATGTAGCCCGCCGTGACCCCGAGAATCGCGGCGATCCCGGTGGCAAGCGCCGCGGCCGCCGCTCCGAGCAGCAGCGAGCGGCGCGCACCGACGACCACCTGCGAGAAGATGTCGCTCCCCTGGTCGGTCGTGCCGAACAGGTGGTGCCACGACGGCGACTGCCGAGTGGCGAGGATGTTGAAGTCGTTCGGGTGGGCGACCGTGATCAGCGGCGCAAGCAGCGCGATGACGACGATGAACGCGAGGATCACGAGCCCGATCCGCGACTTCGGGTTGCGGAGGAGAAGCGCAAGCCAAGCGGGGACGTGTATCCGCGACATCACGCCGTCCGTAACCGCGGGTCGAGGATGAGATTGAAGATGTCCATGATCAGGTTCGCGAAAATCACGCAGACCGAGAGCGTGACGAGAATTGCCTGTGCGAGCGGGTAGTCGTTGCCGAGGATCGCGTTCTGCAGTGTGTAGCCCGCGCCGGGGTAGCTGAAGATGAACTCGATGAAGACGAGACCGCCGACGGCGGTCGCGAACTGCGCGGCGAAGCCGTTGAGCGGCGGGAGGATCGCGTTTCGGCCCGCGTACCACGTCATCACGCGCCGGTCGCGCAGGCCCTTGGCGCGCGCCATCGTCACGTAGTCCTCGCCGATCGTGTTGATCATGACGGCGCGCATGTTCAGGACCCAGCCGCCCGCGAAGGCGGCGACGATGACGAGGATCGGTAGCTCGGAGTGCCTCCCGACACTCGACAGGAACGCCCAGTTGAAACCAGGCGTGACGTCGTTGCCGTAGGCGTGCTGAATCGGGAACCAGTTCAGCTTCAGTCCGAGGATCCAGAGCCCGAGCAACGCCGTGAAGAACGCTGGGAAGGCGCCGATCGTCATGAAGACCGGCACGAAGACGTTGTCGACGAGGCCGCCTCGGCGCCAGCCGGCGACCATGCCGACGAGGGTGCCGATGACGAATGCGAGCAGGAACGCGACGCCGACGAGGAAGATCGAATACGGGAGCGTCCGTCCCACGACCTCGGACACCGGCGTGGGGTAGTTCGAGGTCGAGAGGCCGAAGTTGAAATGCATGATCCGGTGCAGGTACGTGACGTAGTCCGACCAGATCGAGTGGTTCCCGCCGCCGAGGAGTGCCCTATACGTCTCGATCAAGCCCGGGTTGGAGGACAGCTGGGCCGGGCTCAGATGCTGGAGCAGGCCGGCGACCGGGTCTCCCGGCATAAGCCGCGGAAGCAGGAAGTTCACCGTCAGCGCGACCCAGATCGCGAAGAGGTAGAAGGCAAGGCGACGGGCGAACCAGCGCATCGTTGAGAGCCCCCGGAGCGTAGACCGGCGGACGGAGCTAAGCACTCCGTCCGCCGGCTTGGGAGGGACCTGCGCCTATCCGACTCCGACCTGCCCGCCGGGGCAGATCTGGGTGAAGGACAGGATGTTGTCGGGGAACGTCGTGAAGATCGGGTCGCCGATGAAGTGCTTCGGCGAGTCGAAGCAGTGGAAGTACTTCGTGCTGTATGTCGACCAGCGCGGGCCGATGAACACCGGCACGATCGGCATGTCCTGGAGGAAGATCTTCGACAGCTGCGTCGCAAGCGTCTTCTGCTTCGCGACGTCGAGTGTCACCTTCCACTGGTTGAGGAGCGCCGTCGCCTTCGGGTCGGCGAAGTGCTCCCAGTTGCCCGTCGTCTCGCCGTCCTGCCCCGAGGGGATGTAGGCGTTCGGCGACAGGTTCGCATAGAAGTAGCCGTACGGGGATCCCTGAGAGCCGTTTTCCCACAGGAGCGTCGCGAACTTCGTCGCATACGCATTCGGCTGCCACGCGCCCCAGTCGGGCTCGAGGGCGACGTTCGAGTCGATCCCGACGTCACGCAGGTTCTTCGTAATGATCTGATCCGACGCGACCCAGTCCGACCAGCCCGAGATGACGTGCAGGTCGAGCTTCACCGGGTTGCCCTTCGGGTCCATCAACGCCGAGCCCTTATACGTGAAGCCGGCGTCGGTGAGCAGCTTCTTCGCCGCCGTCGGGTTGTAGGTCGACATCGCCTTCGCCTGCGCCTTCACCGACTTGTCGGTGACCCATCCCGGGAAAAGGAAGTTCAGGCCGAACGCATCGGTGGGGGGTGCATAGCCGTACTCGCCGAGTTTCGACACCGTCTTCCGGTCGATCGCAAGGCTCAGCGCCTTGCGGAACGCGGGGATGCTGTACGGATACTGCGTCGTGTCGAAGTGCAACGACGTCGGATACGCCGAGGTCGCGTAGAACGCGTGGTAGTGCTTCGGGTCCTTCGCGACGTACGCGGTCTCGACGTTCGGGACGAAGTTGTGCGTCCAGTCGGCCTGGCCGCTCTGGATGAGGGCCAGCGCAGCGTCGTTCGACGCGGCCTGGACGTACTCGAGGCAGGGGATCTTGGGCTGGCCCTTGCGCCAGTAGTGCGGGTTCTTACCGAGGACGTAGTCCTGCGTCGTGAAACGCGTGATCACGTCGAACGGGCCCGAGCCCACCGGGTTCGAGTTCGTGAACGTCGCCGGGTCTGCGACCTGCGACCAGATGTGCTTCGGCACGATGAACTGCCGGTTGAGGGTGGCCGCGATGAACTGCGAGTCAGGCGTCTTGAGATTGATCGCGACGCCGTAGAGGCCTTTCGCCTTTACCGAGCCGACGTTGTTGCCGGCGCCGGTCAGACCGATGCGGTCCATCGCTTTGTCCTGGCGTCCGGCGAGCATGCTGTACACGACGTCGGCCGAGGTGAGCGGCTTCCCATCGGACCACTTGACGCCCTTGGCGAGGTTGAGATTGAGGGTCTTGTTCCCGTGCGACCACGTCCAGGACGTGGCGAGCCAGGGCACAGGCTTGAGACCGCCCTCGCCGGTGACGATCAGGGGTTCGTAGAACGCGCCTTGCACGATCGTGCCGCTCGGCAGACCGGTGGCGGTGTACGGGTTGAAGTTCTTCGTGAAAGCCGGATCACCGGAGCCGGTCATCACGAGGCACTGATGTGCCGTCGCGTGGGCGTTCGCAGTCGGGGCAGCGTTGGTGCTGCCGACGAGCCCGGCCAGGCCGAGCAGTGCGAGGACGGCCGCGACGGCGGCGAGTCGGGTGGAACGCGCGGTGCGTCTCATGAAGCTGTCCTTTCTCGCCCGACTGCGGGCGGGATGGTCGACCAGCTTTGGAAATTTCCGGGAACGTTTACCACGCCGGTTATCGCAAAGTCAAGGCCTTTCTTCAGTGGTACCGCTACCACTTTGAATTATGATTTCCGAAACGTTCCGGAAAATGCTTGAATACCGCAATGCCTCGCGTGACGATCAGAGAGATCGCCGACCTCGCGGGTGTGTCGATCGCGACGGTCTCCCGGGTCGTCAACGGGCACAGCGACGTCGCAGAGGACACGCGCGACCAAGTGATGCGCGTCGTGCGCGAGTACGGCTACGCAACGAACCGCAGCGCGCGGGGCCTGTCGGCCGGACGGACCGGTCTCGTCGGCGTCCTCGTCCCGCTCGTCTACCCGGTCTATTTCTCGGCGATCCTCTCCGGGGCGGCCGAGGCCCTGTACGAGCAGGAGCTTCGGCTCGTCCTCTCCCCCACGCGACATGAGCACGACCGCGAGGTCTCACTGCTCGACCGGCTGATGCACGGGATGACCGACGGCGCGTTGATCGTGCTGCCGGAGGAGTCGAGCGACGAGCTCGCGCGTCTCCTCGAGCAGGGCTACCGGTTCGTCGTCGTCGATCCGCGGCTGCCGCTCGATGAGCGCGTCCCGTCGGTGTCGGCCGCGCATACCTCCGGAGCCGACCAGGCAATGAGTCATCTGCTCGGGCTCGGGCACCGGCGCATCGCGGCAATCACCGGGCCGCGCGGGTGGGTCGCGACAGAGGACCGGCGGCGCGGCTTCCACGCGGCGCTCGCAGCGCAGGGAATCCTCCCGGCGCCGGCGCTCGAAGTCGAGGCCGATTTCGAGATCGGGCCGGGGCGCGACGCAGCGGGGCATCTGCTCGACCTGCACGATCCACCGACGGCGATCTTCGCGTTCAACGACAACCTCGCGATCGGCGCGCTCCAGGCTGCACGCGACCGCGGCCTCAGCGTGCCCGGCGATCTTTCCGTCGTCGGTTTCGACGACGTCGAGCCGGCGACGATCGTCACGCCGACGCTCACGACCGTCCGCCAGCCGCTCGCCGAGATGGGCCGAACCGCCGTCAGCCTGCTGATGCGGCTGCTCGAGCGGCAGCGATTCGAGACGCTCCGCGTCGAGCTCGCGACGCGTTTGGTTGTTCGCGAATCGACGGGGCCGCCGACGCGCGGTTCAAATGGTGACGCGAGCTAGCTCTTCGATGCTCGTCAGCCCCGCTGCGACCTTAGCGAGCCCGTCGTCCCACAACGTGCGCATGCCGGAGTCGAGCGCGGCTCGCTCGATGTCCTCGCGCGACGCATGCTTCGAAGCGAGCGACGCGAGGTTCTCGGTCATCGCGAGCAGCTGGTAGATGCCGATCCGGCCCTTGTAGCCGGTTTGGTTGCACCTCGGGCAGCCGCGCTTGCGATAGAACGCCATGCCGTCACTCGCCGCAGCGACGTCAGGCGACACGCGCGCGGCGATCATCTCATCAGCCGACGGCTTGTACATCTCGCAGCAGTGCGTGCAGAGCTTGCGCGCCAGCCGCTGTGCGAGCACGCCGGTCACCGCGGCGCCGACGAGGAACGGCTCGACACCCATCTCGGCAAGCCGTGTGAGCGCACTCGGGGCGTCGTTCGTGTGCAGCGTCGAGAGGACGAAGTGACCCGTCAACGCAGCCTCGATCGAGATCTTCGCCGTCTCGCCGTCTCGAACCTCTCCGACCATCACCACGTCCGGGTCCGAACGGAGGATCGATCGCAGCGCCGCTGCGAACGTGAGGCCTGCGCGCGCGTTGATCTGCACCTGGTTGATGCCGGGAAGCCGGTACTCGACCGGGTCCTCGACGGTAATGATGTTGATCTCCGGGCGGTTGATCTGGTTGAGCGCGGCGAAGAGCGTCGTCGACTTACCGGAGCCGGTCGGACCCGTCACGAGCAGGGCGCCGGTCGGCCGGGCCACGATCTCGGTGAGCGTCGCTCGCATGTCGTCCGAGAGGCCGAGCTCCTCGAGCGTCGGCGGCTTCCTCGACTTGTCGAGAAGACGCATGACCATCGACTCGCCCTCCACGGTCGGCAGCGTCGCGACACGAACGTCGAGCATGCGGCCGGCCGCAGCAGCGTTGAGAGAGATCCGGCCGTCCTGCGGCTTTCGCCGCTCGGCGATGTCGAGCTTTGCGAGCACCTTCAGACGCGTGGTCACGCCGGGGCTCAGCCGCTTCGGGATCCGCTGCATCTCCTGCAGCACGCCGTCGATGCGGAAGCGGACGACGAGCGCGTCCTCCTGCGGCTCGAAGTGGATGTCGGACGCGCCGTCCTCCGCCGCCTGGAAGAGGATCGAGTTGACGAGTCGAACGAGCGGGACGTCGGAGACACCGTCCTCGGCCTCCAGGTCGGTGGTGTCGTCCTCTTCGACGGCGACCTCGCCGAGAAGCTCCTCCTCCTCGAGGACCGTGGCGCGTGCGCCGAACGCCTCCGATGCGCGCGCCAGCTTGCGGATCGCAATGAGGATGTCGTCGCGCGACGCGACACCGAGCTCGAGCGTGCGCTTCGTCGCGAGGCGAAGCTCGTCGATGCCGTGCAGGTTCGCCGGGTCGGCGACGGCGACGCGGAGCGTCCCTTCGCCGTAGGCGTACGGGATCGCGCCGATGCGTTCGAGTACGTGCAGCGGGATCTCCTTCGCCGCGCCCGCGTCGACGCCCGCAAGCGCGATGTCGATCAGCGGCAGCTGGTGCCGCGCGGCGAGCATGCGCGCGATGCCGTCGCTCGAGGCGACGCCCTCCTCGACGAGCGCCGAGGCGAGCGAGCGGGTCTGCTGCGCGCGGCCGCGTGCGAGCGCGAGCTTGTCCTCCGGGACGAGCCGCGTCGCGGCGAGCAGGTCGACGACGAGCTCGACCGACTCGGGGACGCCGTACGGCGTCGTGAGCGGCGCCGCGCCGGCCTGCGCCTGCTCGGTCGTCCTCAGCGACGGAATGGGCTTTTCGTCGTCGGTCACGGCTCTCGATTGGTAGCGGCGGTCACGTTCGATCCCTCGAACGAGGTATCGGCATCCCGCCGCCGCGAGTTGAGGGGCCTAGAGGTGGGTGGAGCCGAGGTACGCGTGCACGAGCCACGGCCCGGCAAAGAGCGCGATCGCCGAGCCGAGCGCGAGGAACGGGCCGAACGGGACGCCCATCTTCCTCGCCGCCTTGCCGTGCTTTGCAAAGAGGACGAGCCCCGGGACGAGCGCCGCGACCATGCCGATGAACATCGCCGGCCCGACGGAACTGCCGAGGGCAGCTCCCATGAGGAATGCGAGCTTCACGTCGCCCATGCCCATCCCGCCCGGGTAGGCGAGCGCGGCGGCGAGCAGGAAGCCGGACGCGGCGAAGGCTGCCACCGCCCAGCGCGGGCTCGGATGGAGCGCGGTGTTCGCCGCGAGCACGATCAGCCCCGCCGGCACGACGATCCGGTTCGGGATGATCCGGTGCTCGAGATCCGTTGCGGAGATGGCAACGAGCGTCAGGCAGAAGAACGCACCGACGAGCGCAGAGCCGCTCAGGCCGAACTTCCAGAAGCAGGCGGCGAAGAGAAGCCCGGCGACGAGCTCTACCGTCGGATAGCGCAGCGGGATCCGCGCGCCGCAGCCACGGCAGCGGCCGCGCAGCACGAGATACGAGACAAGCGGGACGTTGTCGTACCACGCGATCTCCTGCTCGCACGACATGCACGCGGAGCCCGGCGAAACGAGCGACCGCTTCAGCGGCACGCGCGCGGCGACGACGTTCAGGAAGGAGCCGAGGGCGAGGCCCGGGGCGAGTGCGATTGCGGCGAGTCCCATCTCTCAGCCTCTATCGGCAGGTCACTTCGTGATCGTGAGCGTGCCGAGCGAGGCGCCGGTGTTCGGCGGCAGCGGCGCGCCGACCGGCATGTTCGTGATCAACGGCAGCGGGATGAACGTCGCGTTGTTGAAGCTCGCGTCGAAGCTGCCGAGGCTCATCGGGCCTTCGACGGTGACGCCGTTCTTCACGAAGTGCAGCCCGGACGTCGGTTGCGTCCACAGCGATCCCTGGAAGGTCTGGCTGTTGTCCGTGAACTGGACTGCGGAGGCGTTGCCCGTTACGAGCGACACGAGCGTCAGCATCGAGTTGTTGCCGCTCGTACCCTGCCACGCGCCCGCAGCCGTGTTGCACGGATTCTCCGCGCAGAGCTTCGTGCTGTTGCCGTTGAACGTGATCGCGCCCGCGACTTCGAGGACGGCAGAGCCGCTGTAGGTGCCGCTCTGGGAGATCGTCATCGGGCCGTCGAGAAAGATGCTCCCGTTCACGGTGAGCACCTTGGTCGAGTTGTTCCAGCTCAGCTGCCCGGTCGTCGCGCCGCCGTTTTGCGATAGGCACGTATAGCTCGAGCTCGGCGTCAGCTCGAACGAAGCGTTCGTGCCGTTCTGGACTCCGTCGCCGTCGAAGGCGGTCGAGCCCAGGCCTGACCCCGATGCGCAGAAGTGGTTCGGGCCCGGATCGAAGTTCGTGTAGTCGCTCGCGATGTCGCTCGCCAGCTGCACTGGGGCCTTTGCGTCGACCCACGTGTCGGTTCCGGTGACGTAGTAGTGCGTCGTCGAGTTGCACGTGCCGCCCGCGTTCGCAACGCCTGTGGTGTTGCACCCGCCGGCGACGACGCCGCTCGTCAGGCTCTTCGAGCTCGTGCCGGCACTCGTACCGGATCCACTGAGGATGAGCTTGCCGCCGACCATAAGGTCGACAGGCTGCGTCGTCTCCTGGATCGTCGTGTTCTGTCCCGTGATGCAGAGATTCCCGATTACGTAGAGCGGGTCGGTGATCGTCATGTTGTTCCCGGCGAACGACGCGCTGCATGTGTTCGGCACGAGCGGGGCCGTCAGGAAGATGTGGTTCCACACGGCCGCGACGGCACCGCTGTTCAGCGGATTGACCGTGATCGTCGCTGTCTCGGTCTTCGCCATCGCCGAGCCCGTGTTCGGGTTGCGCGAGTAGCCCGTCGAGGTGATCAGCCAGGTGGAAGCAGGCACGGTGACGCTGTTGTACGTCGCCGGGTTCGTGCCGCTATAAAAGCCGTAGACGGAGACGCTGCCGATGTCTCCAGCCGAGCAGCCGCTTGACGCGGTGACGCAGATCACCTTCGGTGACGGCGTCGTGCAGTTCGAAGGCCCGTTTGTGTCCGCCGCACCGGTCACGCCGTTGCAGCCGAGCAGGTTCGCAGCCGCCGGGTTCCCGCCCGAGACGGTCAGCTGGTTCTCGAGGATCGAGTAGGCGGTGTTTAGGCCGGCGTCGGAGTACTGGCGTGACTGCACGTCGCCTGCGCTGAGCTGCGCCGCGCGGCCGCCCGAGCTTGTCAACGTGATCATCCCCGCAACGAAGATGATGAGGACGACCGTGATCCCGAGCGCCATCACGAGCGCGATGCCGTCTTCGCTCCGGAACCGCTTGGTCATGACACCGTCGGGACGCTGCACGTAGAGCCGCTCGTGCAGCGGGTCGAGTTACGGGCGACGATCGAGTCTGTGAGCTCGTAGGAGTACAGCGTCGTCGACCTCGGATTCGCGTCGACCTTGAGATCGATGCCGATCGTTTGCAACGAGTACTGCGGGATCGCCGCGGTCGTGAAGACGCTCGAGCTCGTCAGATAGTCCGCGATCAGCACGCGCGAAGTGTCGGACGACGTGCAGTCCGTCGCGCCGGTGCCCGTCGCGCGGAAGAGCTGGTAGCGCAGAGGGCTCGAGGAGAACTGGATGACGCAGTACGAGACGGGCGAGCTCGAAGAGCAGTTCGACTCGTTCAGCTTGATGCCGGGATATGTGTTGATCGTCTGCGCCTGCGCCGCGCTCGCGCAATGGATGTCGACGCGCACCCGGTCGAGTGCGAGGCGCGCGTTCTGCTGCCCCTGCGAGCGAAGGTCGAGGTTGACCGTGGCCGACGAGCCGCTGATGAACACCGTCGTGAGCCCGCTTAGGACGACGGACAGGATGACCATCGTGACGAGCAGCTCGACGAGGGAGTAACCGTGCTCTGCCTTCACTTCGACTTCGACCTCGACCGCACGCCGTTAAGCGCGTGCGCTGCGATTGACGCGCTCTTCGATCCGATTCCCCAAACCTTCTGGGCGCGGCGGTCGGCGGCGATGAGGGTCGTGAGGGCATCCGCGCCGTGCCACCAGCCGAGCTTGGCGCCGGTGACGACCCAGTCGTTCTGATAGAGCCAGCGCTGCACGTTGGCGTTCGTCTTGGGCGGGTGAGTCGCGAGCCAGTCAAGGAGGACCTGCGCGCGGTTCGTGAGCGGCATCTCGTCGAGCGGCTCCTTGCGCGCACCGGGAACGACGAACGCGGGCGGACGGTACTGCGGCCACTTCGCCTTCGATGTGGGAGCGGTGTCGGCGGCGGTCGTGGTCGTCGCTCGAGTCGTCGTCGCGGCAGGCGGCGTCGTAACTGCGGGCGTCGTCGTGACGGCCGGCGTCGTCGCCGGATGCTCCGGCCCGACGGCGGCGGCGAGGTCGGCGGGCTCGAGCGACGACGCCTGGTAGGGCGAGACGTCCTCGGCCTGCCCCTCCTGCGGGTAGGCGGGATTGCGCTTCAAGGTCAGCGTGATGAGCGGCGCGCCGTTGTCGAGCACGCGAGTCCCGGCGGCCGGCGACTGCGAAGCGACAAGGTTCGCCGCGTAGCCGTGCACCGATCCGAGCACCCGCCAGGAGAAGCCGCCGTCCTCGAGCGTCCCCTTCGCGAAGACGAACGCCTGGCCTGTGACGGACGGGATGGTCAGCGGCGGCTTCGGCGCAGCCTGAGTCGTCGTCGTCTTGTGCGACGACGAGCTGAGCTTGCGTCCGGCGGCGTACGTCAGCGTCGCCGTCATGGCGAGGCCAACGAGGACGAGCACCGCGACGCGGGGCAGATGGGCACGCAGCCTTTCGGCCATCAGTGCTCCAATCGGCAAATTCGGCACGAAACCTGAGTCCCTAGCGTGTGAAATAGACCACGGAGGGCGATGCCGGCTGCCCGGACGGGACTACCTCGAACACGGGCCCCTGTTCGGGGGACGCCGTCGTCGGAGCCGCGACGAACGCCAGTGCGCGGCCGGGCGTATCCGGCCCGGAGTCGCGCCAGGAGAACGCCTTCCCGGCGAAGGACACGAACCAGGCCTCCTGTTGCGGCCAGGCGGTCGCCGGCTGGAGCTGCAGGTGGAGGTGCGGGCCGCTGGCGTCGCCGGTCGAGCCGACGAGCCCGACCGGCTCTCCCGCTTGGAGCGTCGCCCCCGGGACGACGTTCGCGTCGAGCGTCGACAAGTGGCAGTACGTCCACACCTGGCCGTCGAACGCGCGCAGCGTCAGGCCGATGCCACAGCGTGGGTCGGGCGTCGTCCAGGCGCGCAGGACCGTCGAGTCCGCGAGGGCGTACTCGGACGAGCCCTCGGGTGCGTCGATGTCGACTGCCGGGTAGTCGTGGTGCGAGTGCGAGGCGGTCACGACGCCTGGGCCGCCGCCGACCGGGAAGACGTAGCCGCCGGAATACGTCGGCCCGCCGAGCACCTGCGACGCGGCCGGGTCGAAGGTCGAGACGGCGGAGGCCTGCTGCGCCTGGGCGAGCTTGAGCTGAAGCGCCGACAGCGACTGCTGCAGCTGTGCGACTCGCACGTTCGCCGCGTCGCGGCGCTCGCCGGCGAGGCCTGCCCGCTGCTGGTCGGCGAGCCGGTCGGAGAGAAGCGTCTCGTGCGAGGCCCGCGCCTGCCAGCGCGCGACGACGCGCGACGCACCCTTCGCCTGCCGCTGCGCTGCGATCAGCCGCTCGCCCGCACGTGCAGCCGCATCGCGCGCGGCATCGAGGTTCGCCTGTAGACGGTCGAGCGAGAAGGCGATGTCGCCGCCGGAGCCGTACAGGTTCGCGAGCTGCAGCACTTCCTGGACGTACCAGTCGGCGTGGTTGTACGCGAAGACGGCGCGATAGAGGTCGGATCCGCCGCCCGCGGCGGCGAGGTACCGCGCGGCGGAGAAGATCGCGTCGGTCGGATTCCACGGATCGGCGACGCCGTTCCCGTCCGCGTCGACGCCCCAGCGCGCCCAGGTGCCGGGCATGAACTGCATCCAGCCGACGGCGCCCGCCGAGCTCGGGCCCATGTTGCGGCCCCAGTTCGACTCGACCTTGTTGATCGCGCCGAGCACCTGCCACGGGATGCCGTACGCCGCACCCGCGCGCTGCCAGATCGCGAGCAGCTGCGGATACGACAGCTGGACGGGATCCGCAGGCGGCGTCGAGAGGTCGCTCGAAACGACGAGCGACGGGTTCGGCGTGAGTCCCGGCAGCGCGAGCGGCGCATCCGGAACGACGGTGAACGTGTCGGCACGCGCGGTCCCGCCGAGCACGGCGAGTCCTGCGAGAACCGCAAGCGTAGCGATGCGCCGCATCCGCAGCTACCCGGCCGGGACGATGCGCAGACCGAGGCCCTCGTCCGGTTCGGGAGTCGCGATCGTCGGGGCCGGCACGGCTTCCGGCTCCGCAACATGCTGCTGCGGCTGTTCGATCGGGCGTGCCTCGGCAGCCCGCTTGCGCTTGACCGCCTGTTCGAGCGCGACGAGGAAATCGTGGCGGTTCGTCGCCGCGTTTGCAGCGACCTCGCTGTCGACGCTGCCGTCGAGCACGTGGTCGATTAGCGCCTGCGCGAACGTCTGCATCTGGAAGTAGTCGCCCTCGGCAACGGCATCGGTGATCTCGTCGGCGCGACCCTCGCGCACGAGATCCGCGATCCGCGCGTTCATGACCATCACCTCGACCGCGGCGACACGGCCGCCGTCGACCTTCGGCAGGAGACGCTGGCTGATCACGCCGCGGAGGACGCCGGCCATGATCGAGCGAATCACCTCCTGCTTCTCCGGCGGGAAGAACTCGATCATGCGCCCGACCGTCTCGGCGGAGTCAATCGTGTGCAGTGTCGAGAGCACGAGGTGTCCCGACTCGGCGGCCTGCAGCGCGGTCTGAGCGGTCTCTGCATCGCGCAGCTCGCCGATCAGGATCGTGTCCGGGTCCTGGCGGAGGGCACGACGCAACGCCTGCCCGAACGACTCCGTGTCGAGACCGACCTCGCGCTGATTGACGATGCAGCCGCGATCGGGGTGAAGGATCTCGATCGGGTCCTCGATCGTGATGATGTGCTGCTTGCGGTTGCGGTTCATGTAGTCGATCATCGCCGCGAGCGTCGTCGTCTTTCCCGAGCCGGTCGCACCGGTGACGAGGATGAGGCCGCGGTGCTCGTTCGCGAGCTTCTCCACGCCGGGCGGCAGGTTCAGCTGCTCGAACGTCGGAACCGTCTTCGGAATGACGCGGAACGCGAACGAGATCGCGCCGCGTTGGCGGTACGCGTTGACGCGGAAGCGCGGCAGGTCGCCGTCCTGGTAGGCGATGTCCATGTCGCCCGCGTCGTGGAAGTGCTGGAGCTTCTCGGGCGCGCGGCGGCCGATCGTCTCGAGGACGGAGATCAGCGCCGCTTCGTCCAGCGGAGGCGCGTCCGGCATCGGCTCGAGGTCGCCGTCGATCCGGCAGACCGGCGGCTGGCCGAACTTCAGGTGGACGTCAGTCGAGCCCAGCTCGACTGCGCGCAGGAGGACGCCATTGAGATCCATCGGCTCGATCGAGGGATCGGCCGATCTGTGCCTTTTCTTTAGGCCGCCTGCCTCGAGACGGCGTAGATCGCCCGGATCGCGCCCCTTTCGAGGCCACGCGCGGCCCCCGGATGAGCGAGCTCGCCGCGGAGCAGCTTCTCGAGCGCCCGGAACGTGACCGGTAGGCGGGCGAGCCCGAACGTCGTCCGCGGGAAGCGCTCGAAGGCGAGCTTCGCACCCCAGCCCGCGTTCGTCAGCGGCGTGATCGAGCGGGTGACGGCGGCGGCGTACGGCTCGAGGCTCGCGGCGCGGCCGGCGATGACGTCGAGCGCGGCCTCGGTCACGAGCCGCGCGGAGTAGAACGCCTCGTACATGCCGTCGCCGCTGAACGGGTCGACGAGGCCTGCGGCATCGCCGATCACGGCCGTCGTCCCTCGTGCGAGGCCCGACTGCGGGCGACGCAGCGGCAGGCGGTAGCCGCGCGTTTCGGTCGCAGTGTCTGGGTTGATCGCGTACGCGCTGCACATCCGTTCGAGCTCCACGCGCAGCTTCGGGCCCTCGCTCTGGTTGCCGCCGACGCCGACGTTCAGGTGGTCCCCCTTCGGGAAGATCCAGCCGTAGCCGCCGCGCACCGCCGCGATCTCGAGCACCATCGCGCCCGCAAAGCGGTCGTCGTACGGCACGTTCGCTTCGAGAGCGACACCGTGCGTGACGTCTTCCGCAAGCCCGAGTGCGCGGGCAGTCGTCCCGTTGCAGCCGTCGGCACCGATGACGATGCGAGCGGCGACCTCTTCGCCATCGACCGTGATGCCGCCTTCGCGCACATCGGTGACCTTGACGCCGGTCCGCGCGTCGGCGCCGGCCGCGGCCGCCTGCTCGAGCAAGAAGTGATCGAGCCGCTTGCGCTGCGTCATGTAGGCGAGCGGTGCGCGTGCACGGCGCTCGAAGCCGTTGCCGCGGTACTGCAGGCGGCAGCACATGCGGTCGACGACGTGCTCGACGACCGGCTCGATCGCGAAAGGCAGCAGCCTCGCCGCACGACCGGTGACGCCGCCGCCGCAGGGCTTGTCGCGGGGGAACGTCGCCTTGTCGACGAGCAGGACGCCTGCGCCCGCGGTTGCGAGATGGTGGGCGGCGACCGATCCCGCCGGGCCGGCACCGACGATCGCGACGTCGAATTCACTCACGGGCGGAACGCTACTCCCTAAGCTTCTGTCTATCGCGGTCGTTGCCTCGAACCAGCCGGCGCCGCTGCGCGACGTCACGATCGACGGGCCGCTCCTCGAAGGGCTCCGCCGCGACGCACCATGGGCGGAGGCGGACGCCGTCGCATTTGCGGCCGAGCTCGGAGGCGAGCCGCGCGACTGGGGACGCCTCGCGAACGTGCATCCTCCAGTACTGAGGGGCGACGGCGAGGTGCAGTTCCATCCCGCCTGGGACTCGCTGCTCGCGCTCGGTCTGCGGCACGGATTGCAGAGCTCGCCTTGGCGCGAGCCGCGCGACGGCGCCCACGTCGCGCGCGCCGCGAAGTTCATGCTGCTGACGCAGGTCGAGGCCGGCGTGGGCTGTCCGCTCTCGATGACGCACGCTGCGGTGCCTGCTCTACGCGCGACGCCTGCGCTGGCGGCGGTGTGGGAGCCGCGGCTCCTGGAGGGAAACGCGCTCTGCGGTATGTCGATGACCGAGCGGCAGGGCGGCTCCGACGTGCGCACGAACGCGATGCGCGCGGATCCGGCCGGCGACGGCGAGGCGACGCTGCATGGCGAGAAGTGGTTCTGCTCGGCACCGATGTCGGACGCGTTCCTCGTGCTCGCGCAGGCGCCGGCCGGTCTCTCCTGTTATTTGGTGCCGCGAGGCGAGGGGTTTGTGATCGAGCGGCTGAAGAACAAGCTCGGCAACCGTTCGAACGCTTCGGCGGAGATCGGGCTCGACGGCGCGCACGGCTACCTCGTCGGCGAGGAAGGACGCGGCATCGCGGCGATCATCGAGATGGTCGTGCACACCCGTCTCGACTGCGTGCTCGGGTCGGCCGCGCTGATGCGCGAAGCGCTCGCGCAGGCGCTGAACTGGTGCGCGGGCCGCGTCGCGTTCGGGAAGGCGCTCGTCGAGCAGCCGCTGATGCAAAACGTACTCGCGGATCTCTGCATCGAGTCGGAGGCGGCGACGCTCTCCGCTCTGCGCCTGGCGCGGGCGTTCGACGAGAACGACGACTTCAGACGTATCGGGACGGCCGTGTTGAAGTACTGGGTCTGCAAGCGGACGCCGGCCCTCGTCGGCGAGGCGCTCGAGTGCCTCGGCGGCAACGGCTTCGTGGAGGACAGCGGGCTCCCGCGCCTCTACCGCGAGAGCCCGCTCAACTCGATCTGGGAGGGCAGCGGCAACGTGCAGTGCCTCGACGTCCTGCGCGCGCTCCAGCGCGAGCCGGACGCAGCCGAGCGCTTCCTCGCAGAGCTGGAGCCGCGCGACGGCGCCGTCGTCGAGCCGGCGCTCGCCGGCGCAGACGAAGCAGGCGCACGCCGCCTTGTCGAGACGATGGCAATCGCACTGCAGGCGACGCTCCTCGACCGGCACGGCGATCCCGCGGTCGCAGGGGCCTTCCGCGCCCGCGACCGGCACGCCGCGTTCGGGACGCTGCCGAACGGACTGCCGCTGGCCGCGATCATCGAGCGGCATAGCCCTGCCTAGCGACACGGCTACAATCGCGTCTCCCGGGGGTGTGCCCGAGCGGCCAAAGGGAACGGGCTGTAAACCCGTCGGCTCAGCCTACGGAGGTTCGAATCCTCCCGCCCCCATCATCATCGTCGTCACCGCTGTCGCGAGCGGATCGGTTAACGGAGTGAGCTGAACGCAGCTCGCAGCTCCGATGAGAAGAGCTCCGGCTCTTCCCACGCTGCGAAGTGGCCGCCCCTGTCGACCTCGTTGTAGTAGACGACGTTCGGGTACGCCTGCTCGACCCAGCTGCGCGGGGTCGCGACGATCTCCCCGGGGAACGTGGTGAAGCCGACCGGGACCGAGACCGGCGGAGGAGCCTGGCCGGCGGCCCGAGCTGCGGCTTGTCCGCTCTCCCAGTACGAGCGGGCCGCCGAGGCCCCGGTGCCGGTCAGCCAGTACAGCGTGATGTTGTCGAGGATGTGGTCTTGCGTGAGATTCCCCGACGGCTCGCCGTCGACGAATGCGTGGGAGATCTTGTAGTAGCTGTCCGTGTCGTGATCGAGCATCCAGGCCGCGAGCGCGACGGGCGAGTCCAGCAGGGCGTAGCCGATCGTCTGCGGCCGCGTGGCCTGCTCGAGGAAGTATCCAAAGCCGGTTGCCCTGAACGCGGCTCCCGCTTCGGCCGCCGCGCGCTCCTCCTCGGTTTCCGTCGGGAAGGAGCCGCCCGCCAGCCCCGGCACGAACAGGTTCGTATGGATGCCGATCAGCCCGTCGGGTGCCTGGCGTCCCATGGCGTCGGTGACCGCGGCGCCTACGTCGCCGCCCTGGGCGACGTAGCGGCTGTAGCCGAGGCGATTCATCAGCTTCGCCCACGCCTCCGCGACGCGGCCGGCGTACCAGCCGATCTCCGTCGGCTCGGCGGAGAAGCCATAGCCGGCGATGGACGGCAGCACGAGGTCGAATGCATCTTCGGCTCGTCCGCCGTGCGCAGTCGGGTCGGTGAGTGGGCCGACGGTCTCGAGCAGCTCGATGATCGAGCCTGGCCAGCCGTGCGTCATGATCAGCGGCAACGCGTTGTCATGCGCCGAGCGCACGTGGATGAAATGAGTGTCCACTCCGTCGATCTCGGTCGTGAACTGCGGCAGCGCGTTCAGTCGCGCCTCGCACCGGCGCCAGTCGTAGTCGGTCACCCAGTAGTCGGCGAGCGCTTTGATCGTCGCCAGCTGCACGCCCTGCGACCGATCGGTGACGAGCTCCTTGCTCGGCCACCGCGTCGCCGAGATTCGGCGACGGAGGTCGTCGAGGGCGTTCTCTGCAACCTCGAGGTGGAATGGGCGGATCTCGGTGGCGGTTTCAGCGGTGGTGCTCATGCGTGCCTCCTTCTCCCGTCTCGTGGTTCCCGAGATCAGGATCGGGCAGAGCCGTCCCGGCTCGCGCCAGTGAGGAACCCTGGCCCGGGCACTGGTTGTTGCCGGCCGATCAGCCGGTCAGGCTGCGGAGCGACTCAGTCGAGGGCACGAAGTAGTATGCGCCGGTGAGCGGGTGCGTATAGCGCGTGAGCGCATCGGGCGCCGCGCCGTTCGTGCCCGCCATGCTCTCGAGCATCTCTTTCAGCCGCGACTGCTCCGAGCTGAAGCCGACGAACATCGTCCCGTGGTCGCTCACGGTGCCGTACGGCGTGTTGCGCCGGAAGATGTGGCCGAACCGGTCCTGGTCGGTGCTCGCGACGTGCGAATCGTCGGGCTTGTCGTCGAGCTCGATGCTGTCGGGCTTCGTCCTCCCCATCACCTGCTCCTGCTCCGCGACCGGCAGCGACTCCCACGACGTCGCGTCGTGCTCCCACTTCTGGAGGAGCAGCACCGTGCCGCCCGCGCCGGGGCTTCCGTCGGGGACAAGCGTGAACTCGGGCGCCTCGATCAGCGTCGGGTTCTCGCTGCCGTCGATGAAGCCCGTGAGGTCGCGGTCGTGCATGTACGGCCAGCTCGAAGTCTCTGCGGCAAGCGCGGCGACACCGCGCAGCTCCTGGAGCGCCATGCGCGCGGTCTCGAAGACGACGTCGTACGCGCTGCCGGAAAGCCAGAGCACCGCGTCATGTTGCGTCGCAGGCATGACGAAGCCTTCGTTCCCGACGACGTCGGCCTCGAAGTCCGCAACGTCGGCCGGTGCATCGTCAGGCGCCGCTGCACGCCAGAGCGACGGACGAAAGCCGGCGACGAGGTTGACGCCGCCCATCGTCGTCCGCGGCTCGCGCAGCGCGGCAACGGCACGAACGAGCTCCTGCTCGCGCGCCGAGACGGCATCGAACTCGAGGTACGCGTGCGATGCCGTCCCCAGCGCGAAGATCCCACCCTGCGGCGTCCTCACGCCGCGGATGATCGCACGCGGCGGATATCGTCGCTCCGTGCCAGACGACGGCCACGTCGGCCTCCTCCTGACGGCGCTGCCGGCGAAGCTCGCGATCGACTTCGCCACCCGCGCGGACGCGGCGGGTTTTCGTACCGCATGGTTCCCCGAGATCACGTTCGCGGATTCCTTCGGTCCGGCCACCGCCGCCGCGCTGCAGACGGAACGGATCGGGATCGCGACCGGCGTCGTCGGCGTGTGGTCGCGTTCGGCAGTGACCATGGCGCTGCAGGCGGCGACGCTCCAGCAGCTGTCGAACGGGCGGCTGGTGCTCGGTCTCGGCGTGCAGGCGCGCGGCTACGTCGAGGCGTGGCACGGCCAACAGTACGAGAAACCGATCACGGCAATGCGCGACTTCGTGACGATCCTGCGCCGCGCGTTCGCGGGCGAGCTCGTGACGCACGAGGGCGACGTGTTCTCGGTCCGCAACTTCCATCTCGACATGGAGCTCCCGGCGCCGCCGCGCATCGCGATCGCAGCAAACGGGCCGAAGATGATCGAGCTTGCCGGCGAAATTGCAGACGGGATGATCGGCTGGTTCCAGTCACTCGAGTACGTCCACGAGGTGACGATGCCCGCGCTCCGCCGCGGCGCCGAGCGCGCCGGCCGCTCACTCGACGGTTTTGAGGCCACGATCGGCTTTCCCGCGGTCGTCACGCGAGACGACACCGGCGTCGAGCTCGCGAAGGGGCAGGCGATGATGTACGCCACCGCGCTCGGTTCAGCTCCTGCATACCTCGAGAGCGCACGCGCCGCCGGCTTCGGCGATGTGGCGGAGTCGATCGGCGAGCGCGTGCGCGCGGGCGACCTGCGCGGCGCCGTCGAGCTCGTGCCGGACGCGATGGTCGATTCCCTGCTGATGGCCGGAAGCGCCGACCGGGTGCGCGCACGCATCGACGCGTATCGAAAGGCGGGCCTGACCGCGGTCCATGTGCTGCCCTCGCCGCCCGGAGGCTACTACCCGCTCTATGAAGGGCACTTCCCAACGGAGTCGCTGGCCCAGCTGCCCGCATTCGACTTCGACGGGCTCGTCGCGAGTTTCCAGAACGCGATCGATCTGCTACGGGACGACTAGGGACGACATCGCACGCGACGTCGTCCCCGGCGTACGCCCGGCTCAGCTGGTTGGCTGAACGATCAGGAGCGTGTTCTGCTCCGGGTCGCGGAGCCAGAACATCGGCGGCACGGGATCGCCCATGCGTGAGACCTCGTCGTCGACGTCAACGCCCTTCGACTTCAGCTCGGCGTGGTCGGCATCGATGTCGCTCGTGTCGAGCGTGATGCCGGTCTCGCGGCCGCCGGCGTTCTGCCCCTCCGGCGGGTTCACGACCGCGATCGTCGTCGTGCCGCCCTTCGGGCCGACCTCGATCCAGCGGTAGTCGCCGCCCATCGGGACGTCGACGCGCTTCTCGAAGCCAAGCGTGCCGCAATAGAAGTCGACTGCCTTCTCCTGGTCCGCGACCGGAATGATCACGCGACCGACCTGGCTGACGTTCATCTCCTTCTCCTTTCGTCTGCTTGGATTCTGGAGGTAAGACCGTGCTCACCGCCGAAACTCATCGCGACTTTCCCTTGTCTTCCGTTTCTGCAAAGGTAGAAGCATGAAAGGCGCATCGAAGCCGAAGAAGCTCGCCAAGAAGGCTCCCCAGAAGACACTGAAAGAGCAGCGCGCCGCGAAGGCCGCGAAGAAGGCCGCGCGCGACTAGGGCTGGATGTCTGGCCCGGGCCAGGTGTCGCTGAGGGAATAGCCCTCTGGGAAGGGGTCGGTCGGGTCGACCAGCACCTGCGTGATGCCGGTGATCCAGGCGCTGCCGCGGATCGCCGGGACAATCGCCGGGCGGTCGCCCACGGTCGTTTCGGAGACGACGCGGCCGCCGAATGTCGAGCCGATCACGGACGCGTGCGACATGGTGTCGCCAACGTGCAGCTCGCCACGGGCGTGCAGCGCCGCCATGCGCGCAGAGAGACCCGTGCCGGTCGCGCTGCGGTCGAGGCGTCCGGGCGCGACGACGACGGCGTTCTTCGACACGGCGCCGACGCCCCGCCACGGCTCGGCAATCTCGACGATGCTGACGCCGGCGATCTCCGAATTCTCCGGATGCACACACGGCAATTGTTCGCGCGCGGCCGCGCGGATGCGCTCGCCGACGCCGGAGAGCTCGCGCGCTTCCGACGGCTCGAGCGCGAAGCCGAGCGCGTGCGCGTCGGCGATTGCGTACCACATGCCGCCGAACGCAACGTCAACCGTCAGCGTTCCGAGTCCATCGACCTCGACCGGCGCGTCGAGGTGCTCGACGAAGCACGGCACGTTCGTCAGCTCGACGCTTTCGCATTTCCCGTTCGCACACTGCGCGGTCACTTCGACAACGCCGGCCGGCGCTTCGAGCCGGAGCGTCGTCGCGGGCTCGCGCATCGCCACCATTCCCGTCTCAAGTAAGACGGTCGCGACGCACATCGTGTTCGAGCCCGACATCGCCGGATACTCGGTCGGCTCCATGATGATGTAGCCCGCGTCGCAGTCGTCTCGGGTCGCCGGCACGATGAGATTCGCGTGCACGGCCACGCTGCCGCGCGGCTCGCGGAGCAGGAGGCGGCGCAGCGAATCGTCGCGCGCGAGCGCTTGCATCTGCTGGAAGACGGTCTCGCCTGGCGGTGGGAGCACACCGCCGACGACGACGTTCCCGATCTCGCCGCCCGCGTGACAGCCCACGACCGTGATCGCTCGACGGAGAAGCATGCGCTGACTCTAAAGTTCGAAGTCTGTTAGGGCGTTTGGATGCTTAGTTCGGTCTTACGGAACCTGGAGAAAATCGGCGCATGATCACGCCAAAGCGGATCCTGCTCGCGGGCGTCGCCCTTTGCACCGCGGGCATCTGCGCCACAGCGTTCGCGGCGACGCCGAAGAAGGCCGCGCCCGTACCGCTGAGCGCCGGCGTGGTCGACATCAACACGACGCTCGGCTTCGAAGGCGGAAGCGCAGCGGGGACCGGAATGCTGCTCACGCCCGCCGGCGAGGTGCTCACGAACAACCATGTGATCCGCGGCGCAACCGCGATCAAGGTCGTGATCCCGAGCACACACAAGAGTTACGGAGCGACCGTCGTCGGCTACAGCGTGGCGAACGATGTTGCAGTCCTGAAGTTGCAGAACGCGTCGAAGCTGAAGATCGTCACGACCGGCAACTCGTCGACGGTGAAGGTCGGCCAGAAGGTCACGGCGGTCGGCAACGCCGGCGGAGTCGGTGGGAAGCCGATCGCGGCGGCCGGAAAGATCACTGCCACGGGACAGACGATCACTGCGACCGACGACAGCGGCATCTCCGAACAGCTGACCGGCCTTTTGCAGACCGATGCGGCGCTGAAGCCGGGTGATTCCGGCGGGCCGCTCTTGAGTGCCGCGGGCAAGGTGGTCGGCATGGACACCGCCGCCTCGGTGGGCTTCCGCTTCCAGGCGGGCGGCGCCGGCTATGCGATCCCGATCAACAAGGCGCTGTCCTTCGCGAAGCTCATCGTCGCCGGACGAGCGTCCGCGACGGTGCACATCGGCACGACGCCGTTCCTCGGGCTCAGCGTTCCTTCGCAGGACGACGCGCCGAGCGGTGTCACCGTCGCGAGTGTCGTGCCGAATGGGCCGGCCGCCGAGGCAGGTATCGGGCAGGGCGACGTGATCACGTCGGTGAACGGAAAAGCCATCAATTCGTTCGGCGACCTGTCGAACGCGCTCCTGCAATACACCGCGGGCACCACGGTGACGCTCGGGGTCGTAAACGGCGTCAGCGGGCTCATGGCGAGCGTCTCTGTAAAGACGACATCTGGCCCGCCGCAGTAGTAGCCGTTTCGTCGATTCTGAGCCACCATGTGAGGTATGGGACCGGGCCGCTTCCTAGTCCTGCTCGCGGGCACCGCCGCGTCCGTGGGCGGAGCCACGGTCCTGTGGGTTTCGTCGCTCTCGCCGCACGACGTTCCGTTCGTCGCGCCTGTGCATCCGGCGCAGGTGCAACGCGAGGAGCCGGTCGTGGCGACGCCGCTGCCGGCGCCGCACGTCTTCGTTGAGAAGAAGGTCAAGCACGCGCATCACGTGGCCGCGACGCCGGTGACGGCGCCTGTGGCGACGCCGGTCGTCGTGCCGCACGTGACGCCGGTCGTGCAGCATGTGACTCCGCCGCCGCCGAGCAAGCCGAAGCCGACCCCGGTCGTCCCGCCGACGCCTGTGCCGACTCCGACTCCGACGCCCACCCCCACGCCGGCGCCAACTCCACCGCCGGTCTCGGTGGCGGCACCCCCGGCCGCAGCGCCGGTCGTTGTCACCGCCACGCCGCCGCCCACCGACACGACGCCGACGGCACCTCCCCCGCCGCCGACCACGACGACTGACGACAACTCGAAGCCGGGCAACGGCTACGGCGACAAGAACCACGACCACACGGGGCCGCCCGGCCAGAACAAGGACAAGTAAGTCGGCGCCCGGCGGTACGTGCTACGCCGCGAGCTCGAGCGGGACGACCTCGATGTCGACGAGGCGGGCACCGCGCGCGACGGTGAACGTGACGCCGATCCCGATCGTCTCGCCGACGAGCATGCGCTGGAGCTCGCTCATCGACTCGACCGGCGCGCCGTCGACGGCGACGATCAGGTCGCCCCGGCGCAGGCCGGCACGCGCTGCAGGAGCGTCCTCGACGACTTGGGCGATCTCGACGCTGCCGCTGCGGCCGAGTGAAGCTGCAAGCCGCGGCGGTAGAGGCCGCTGCTGGCCGCCGATGCCGAGGTAGGCGCGACGGAAGCGGCCTTCACTCATAAGCGCGCCGACGATCCGTCGTGTTGCGGCATTGATCGGCACGGCCAGGCCGAGCCCAATACCGGCGACGGCGGTGTTGATGCCGATGACGCGGCCACGCCCGTCGGCGAGCGCGCCGCCGGAATTGCCAGGATTGAGCGCGGCGTCGGTCTGGATGACGTTGTCGACGACGCGGACGTTGGCACCCGAGCGCGTCGGCAGCGAGCGGCCGAGCGCAGAGACGACCCCTGCCGTGACGGAGCCCGCAAAGCCCTGTGGATTGCCGATCGCAACGACCAGCTGGCCGACGCGCAACGAGTCGGCGTCGCCGAGCTCCGCGGCCGTCACCCGCTCGCCTGCAATGCGCAGAACCGCAAGATCGGAGAGCGGGTCGGCGCCGACGACCTCGAACTCGAGCTCGCGTCCGTCGGCGAAGGTCGCGTTGCCAGAACCGCTGCGCGCGACGACGTGGGCCGACGTGAGCAAGAAGCCGTCGGGCGTGATCACAACGCCGCTGCCGCCGCCGCGCCGAACGCGAAGATTCGCAACGGAGGGCGACAGCCGTTCAGCGACGGCCGTCACCGTCCGCGAATAGGCGTCGAGCGGCTCCTCGTCGCCCGGCTCCTCTGTTGTGTCGGAAATGAACAGCAGCCCGGCCATGCATCCAACGTAGCTCCGGTGTCGCAGTCTGCGTCGCCGGCGAGCCCGGCTAGAATCGGGACTCCTGCCCTCTTAGCTCAGTTGGTAGAGCACCTCCATGGTAAGGAGGGGGTCGACGGTTCGAGTCCGTCAGAGGGCTCTGCAAAATCCCCGCACGCCGGCGATTCGTGTTCAGGCCGACTTGCAGGTTCAGCCGTGTGCAGTGGGTATGGAGCCGTTTATGGAGCTTTCAAGTTGAGAACGCCCCGGGCGCTCCCTAGGCATGCCCATCGTCCGGGGTCGAGCTATCGTCGTTTGCGTCCCTGAAATAGGCGGGCCAGCGGCGCTTGAGACGCCCTGGCCCTTGGCACCGGAAA
>DASXKX010000027.1:0-82672 GCA_036496545.1 Gaiellaceae bacterium
AAGGGTTGGGCTGTTCGCCCATTAAAGCGGTACGCGAGCTGGGTTCAGAACGTCGTGAGACAGTTCGGTCCCTATCCACCATGGGCGCTGGAGCTTTGAGAGGAGTCGTCTCTAGTACGAGAGGACCGAGACGAACAGACCGCTGGTGTATCAGTCGTCGTGCCAACGGCGCTGCTGATTAGCCACGTCCGGATGGGATAACCGCTGAAAGCATCTAAGCGGGAAGCCCACCTCGAGATGAGAGCTCCCATCCCCTAGAGGGAGTAAGGGCGGTCGGAGACCACGACCTTGATAGGCGGACGGTGCAAGCACAGCAATGTGTTCAGCCGAGCCGTACTAATTGCCCGAGGTCTTGATTTGAACACTGGAACGAGTCGCTATGGAGTTTTGAGGGTGCCGTGTTTGCTGCCCGCTCCCGCGAGCGTACGCGGGTGAACGAAGCGCTAATTGCGCGGCGCCTTTGACAGTTCGGCGGTCATACCGGCGGGGAAACACCTCTTCCCATTCCGAACAGAGAAGTTAAGCTCGCCAGGGCCGATGGTACTCGGAGGGCAACCTCCCGGGAGAGTAGGTCGCCGCCGATTTCTTTGAGAAGAGCCGTCCGAAAGGGCGGCTCTTCGTCGTTCTAGAGCGGCCGGCCGACGAGCCAGTGATGGCCGAACGGGTCGACGACGCGACCCTGCCGCATCCCGTACGGCTGATCGGCGACGGGGAACATCTCGGTTGCCCCGGCGGCGACCGCCTGCAAGGCAACCGCATCCGGATCATCGACCTCCAGGCTCACGCGCACCGTCGTTGCGCCGAGCGACTCCGGGCTCGGCGTGCCGAGCTCCGGCGCCTCTGTCGCGACGCCGACGTGGCAGCCGGCGATCCGCAGCACCGAGACCTCCGCGCCGTTCGGCGCCGCGAGCCGCTCGCCCTCCTCGACCGCACCGAATGCGCGGACGTAGAAGTCGACCGCCGCCGCGACATCGCGAACCGCGAGAAACGGATAGAGCTCCGCCACGCGCCGGAGCCTATTCGGATCTGCGCGTGCCCAGCCTCACCTCGTCGGTCTTGCCGATCCTCTCGCGCTCAGAGTGTGAGCGACTCGAGGTCGCGCGGGTAATACGTCAGCCACTCGACGCCGTCGTCGGTGACGGCGATCGTGTCGGAGTGGCGAAAGCCGCCGAGCGACGGCGCGTACAGCCCCGGCTCGACGGTGAACACCATGCCCGGCTTGATCTCGGTTGGATCCCCGCGGTCGAGGAACGGGCCCTCGTGGTAGCGAAGCCCGATTGCGTGGCCGACGTGGTGACGCCAGTTGTCCCACAGCTCGTGGTCGTCGTAGTACGCGCGGACGGCGCGGTCGACCTCGGAACACGGAACGCCCGGCTTGATAGCCGCAACAGCAAGATCCTGGAGCGCGACCATATGGTCGAAGAAGCGCTTCTGGTCGTCGGACGGCGGGCCGATCACCATCGTGCGCTCGAGCTCCGAGTGGTAGCCCCAGACCGGCGCACTCGCGCCCGTCACCAGCACGTCGCCTGCCGCGAAGACGATGTTGTTCCCGTGCGCGTGGGGGATAGACGCGTTCCGACCGATCTGTCCGCGGTAGCCGGCCATCGCGCCGGAGTAGTACGGCGACTGCGCGCGGTACACGGGGCCGATCGCGTCCAGCATCGCCGCGGTCGCCTCGTTCGATGCGCGCGTCTCGACCTCGGTCTCGGTGACGCCGGGTCGCGTGTAGCGCTGCAGCAACGTGTGCGCCAGGTTCGCCCACTTGCAGCTCTCGCGCAGCAGCGCAAGCTCGGCGGCGGTCTTGATCGCGAGCTGGTCCTCGACGAGATCGGCGACGTGCGTCCACTCGCCGATCCCCGGCCCGCGGTAGCCGAAGACCCACGGATAGCCGTCGCTGTCGGCGCCTATGCCGCCGCGGATCCCGAGCGCGTCGAGGAGCTCGCGCAGCGCTTCCATCGGATGGCGTTCGCCCGGGTACTCGTCGTAATGCGCGAGCTCGGAGACGGCGGTGTTCGCCTGCGCGTGCTCGAGCTCGAGCCGCGGAACGAGCATCCCGCCGCGGCCGTCGGCGGCAAGCGCAAACGCGATCGGCCGCTCGGTCGGGATGAAGAAGAAGCCCGAGTAGTAGTGGACGTACTGCGTGTCGAATAGCACGGCGCCCGCGAGCCCGCGTTCCGCGAGCGCCGCTGCGAACGCCTCGCGCCGCGCGGCGAACTCTGCGTCACTGATCCTCACGCCGCCTCCTGCGTCGTGTCGAGCGCGCGCAGGCGCTGCACGCGCGCCTCGATTGGCGGGTGCGTCACGAAGAGCGCGGCGAGTCCCTGTTCCATGAACGGGTTGAAGGTCCACAACGGCTCCGTCGCGGGGGACGCCTCGAACGAGATGAGCTCCGCGGCCTGATCCAGCCGCAGCAGCGCATCCGCCAACCCGTGCGGCGACTCGCAGAGCTCCGCGGCTCGCCGGTCGGCCTCGAACTCGCGCTTCGGCGACAACAGCAGATGCACGCACGCAGCCGCCATCGGCCCGAGCACAAACAGCAGCGTGCGCTCGAGCCAGCCGCCGATACGGCTGAGCTCGATCATCGATGCCGCCAGCACGACAACTGCCGTCTGCAATGCGACGTCGCGATGCTTGACGTGTGCGATCTCATGCGCGAGCACGCCGTCCAGCTCCGCCGGCGGGCAAGCACTCAAGAGACCTGAGCTGACGGCGACCGCCGAATACGTCGGCCCGCGTCCGGTCGCGAGCGCGAGCGGCATCCCGTCGGGAATCACGTAAATGCGCGGCTTCAGCACGCCGGCACGTGCCGCAAGCCGTTCAACGGTCGAATGGAGGAGCGGCGCCTCGGCGACGGGCAACTCCCGCGCACGCGTCATGCCGAGCACGACGCGGTCGAATGTCCAATACGCGCCGCCGACGAGCAGCAGACCGCAGAATGCGAAGATCGACAGCAGGCGTAGGCCGTCGATGCCGTAACCGATCGCGCCAAAAACACCGCAGACGCCCAACAGCAACAGCCACGCTTTGGTGACGTTGCGAGCCGCGACGAAGCGCACTAGTCGGTCTCGGGACCGCTGCCGTTCGATCCGTCGTCGTCCAGCAGACCGCGCGGCGGCCAGTCTTCGTTCGCCTGTGCGTCGCAACGGCTCGAGCAGTGGAGCGACGCGATGTTCTGGAGCGGCACGAGGATGTGCCCGTTCAGCTCGATGTGGGCGACCTCGTCGACGTAGCAGTACGCGGTGAGCACGCCCTCCTGGTATTCGCCCCCGAAGAGTGCCACCTCGACCTGCTCGCCCTTGTACTTGCCGGTGTAGTCCTCCACAAGCGGGGTCAGTCTATCGCCCGGAACGTGCCGTCCTCGTGGGCGAGAGCCCAGACCGAGCAATTGTCGATCACAGGCAGCGCGACGCCGGACACGGCAGCCTGGATCCGCCGCAGCGACCCGCCGTGCGTCACAACGGCTACACGCTCGCCCGGGTGCGCCTCGACGATCCGCTGCACCGCTCGGAGCACGCGCTCTCGATGCGCCTCCGTCGACTCCCCCTCGAACTCGACTCGCGCCCGTTCATCCGACGTCAACCCCTCCCACGAGCCCCAGTTCTTCTCACGGAGGTCCGGATCGATCACGACCTCGAGCCCGAGCCGCGTCCCGAGGATCTCGGCCGTCTCGCGGGCACGCACAAGGTCGCTCGCGTACACCGCCTGGATCCCGTCGCCCGCGAGGCGGTCGGCGAGCTTGCGCGCTTGGCGGCGGCCGTAGTCGTTCAGCGGCCGGTCGGTGTGGCCCTGCAGGCGGCCGGCGGCGTTCCAGTCGGTCTCGCCGTGGCGAACGAGAAGCAGCGTGGTCATCCATGGATACGCTACCCAGCCGTGGATCTCGAACTGCGCGACACGACCTGCGTCGTCACCGGCTCGACCGGCGGCATCGGTCTTGCGGTCGCGCAGCTGCTCGTCGCGGAGGGTGCCAAGGTCGTGACGAGCGGCCGCGGCGGCGCACCCGGGATCGGGGAGGCACGCCACGTCAGCGCGGACCTCGCGGAGCAAGGCGAGCCCGAGCGGCTGATCGCCGAGGCGGGCGACGTCGGCGTGCTCGTGAACAACGTCGGCGTCGCGTACCAGCGGAGCTTCGCGGAGGTCACCGACGAGCAGTGGGACGAGCTCTGGCGGCTGAACGTCATGAGCTACGTCCGCACGATCCGCGCCGTATTGCCCGGCATGCAGGAGCGGGGCGGGGGAGTCATCGTGAATGTGTCGTCCACGGCGGGCAAGCGCCCGTCCACGTCGATGCCGGACTACTCCGTGACCAAAGCCGCCGTGCTCTCGCTGTCGCGGCTGATCGCGGACGTCTACGCGAAGGACGGCATTCGCTGCAACGCCGTCACCCCCGGCCCGACGGCGACGGAGGCGTGGCTCGGCGACGGCGGGCTCGCCGACCAGCAGGCGGCCCGGACGGGCAAGACGAAGGAAGAGGTGCTTGCGGCGGTCGGCGGCGGCCGCCCGCTCGGACGCATGGCCGAGCCGGACGAGATCGCCTCGGTCGTGGCGTTTCTCTGCTCGCCCAGGTCGAGCTACGTCACGGGCGCGGCGTGGTCTGCGGACGGCGGAACCGTCCCGATCATCCTCTAGATTGACTTCACGATGCCGGAAGTCGCCGGTCGGGTTGCCGATGCCTTCGCCACGCTCGTGCGAGAGCACGAGGAGCGCTGGCTGTCGCCCCTTGCCGTGCGGTCGTACGAGACGCATGGCCGCGAGCACCCTGAAGAGGAGTGCCGCCTGCGCACGCCGTTCCAGCGCGACCGCGACCGGATCGTGCACTCGAAGGCGTTCCGTCGGCTGCGTCACAAGACGCAGGTCTTCGTCGATCCCGAGGGCGACCATTTCCGGACGCGCCTCACGCACACGCTCGAGACAACGGGAATCGCGCGTGGCGTTGCCCGTGCGCTCCGCTTGAACGAGGATCTCGTCGAGGCGATCGGGCTCGGGCACGACCTCGGCCATCCGCCGTTCGGCCACGCCGGCGAGCAGGCGCTCGACGAGCTGCTCCGCGAGCGCGGCCTCGCCGGCTTCCGGCACAACGAGCACTCGCTCCGCGTTGTCGAGCAGCTCGAACGCGACGGCCGCGGTCTCAACCTCACCGCGGAGGTCCGCGACGGCATCCTCAAGCACACCGGGCCGGTCGAGCCGGACACGCTCGAGGGAAAGATCGTTCGCATCGTCGATCGCGTCGCCTACATCAATCACGACATCGACGACGCTGAGCGCGCGGGGCTCCTCGCGCACGCCGATCTGCCGCAGGACGAGATCGTGCTGCTCGGAGAGACAGGCTCACGCCGCATCGACACGCTCGTGCACGATCTCGTCGAGACGTCCGCCGAGGGGGGCGACATCGTGCAAAGCGAGGAGATCGGCAATGCGATGCTGTCCCTTCGCGCGTTCATGTTCGACCGCGTCTATCTGCGCCAGGAGCACGAGGACATCCAGGCGACGATTCGCCGCATCTTCGACGACCTGGTGGCGAAGGGCCAGACGCCGCAGGAGGCCACCGACTATCTCGCCGGCATGACCGACCGGTTCGCGCTCGCGTACTGATGGCGCGCATCAAGGACAGCTCGGTCGACGCCGTGAAGGCGGCTGCGGAGATCCTCCCGCTGGTCGAGGACCACGTCCGGCTGCGCAAGGCAGGCGGGACGTACAAGGGTCTCTGCCCGTTCCACCAGGAACGGACGCCGAGCTTCACCGTCACGCCCGCGCGCGGCACGTTCAAGTGCTTCGGCTGCGGCGAGGGAGGCGACGCGATTGGGTTCATCCGCAAGATCGAGAACCTCGACTTCGTCGGTGCGATCGAGCACATCGCGCAGCGCTTCGGCGTGGAGATCGAGTATGAGGAGATCTCGCCCGAAGCGGATGCCGCGCGCCGACGCAAGGACCGGCTTGTACAGCTGCTCGAGCGCGCCACCAAGTTCTACGAGCGCGTCCTGTGGGACGGCGAGCAGGCCGCGTTCGCGCGCGAGTACCTCGAGTCGCGCGGCCTCGGCGTCGACGTGTGCAAGCAGTTCCGGCTCGGCTATGCGCCGGGCGGCCCGACGCTCGCGCGCCGGGCGCTCCAGGAGGGCTACACGCAGGACGAGCTGCTCGCCGCGAGTCTCGCGAACCGGCGCGGCAACGACTACTTCAACCGGCGCATCGTCTTCCCGCTCGCCGACGCACGCGGCCAGGTGCGCGGGTTCCAGGCGCGCAAGCTCTACGACGACGACCCGCTGCAGGGGAAGTACGTCAACTCCTCGGAGAGCGAGCTGTTCAAGAAGGGCGACCTGCTGTACGGCCTCGACACGGGTCGGCAGGCGATCGCGAAGCAGGATCGCGCCGTCGTCGTTGAGGGCAACACCGATGTCATTGCGCTCCGCCAGGCGCAGTTCGAGCCGGTCGTCGCGGCGATGGGAACAGCGCTCACCGAAGCACAGCTCCGCGAGCTCAACCGACTGACGAAGCGGCTCTTCCTCTGCTTCGACTCCGACGCGGCAGGCCAGGACGCGACGCTCCGCGGGATGGAGCTCGCGGTCGCCCGCGGTTTCGATGTGAAGATCGTGACGCTGCCGAAGGGCACGGATCCGGCGGACGACCCGGTCGCGTTCGAGCAGGAGCTGGGCGCGCCAGTGAGCTACCTCGTGCACCGTGTGCGCCTGCTGCACGCCAAGGCGCGGGACCGTAACGCCGCCTTTGCCGCGATCGAGTCGTTCCTCCAGTCGCAACCCGACTCGCCGGAGCATCTCGACGCGCGCCGGCTCGCGACCGATCTGCTCGACCTGCCGCCGGAGACGCAGGCGGCGCTCGCGCCGCGCACGCGGTCGAGCGCGGCGGGGGTGATCTCGCCGCGCCTGCTCGACGCCGGGCTGCGGCTCGAGCGCAGCGCGCTCGCCGGCGTTGCGGCCCACAGCGAGCTGACGCGCTATCTGGAAGAGCTTGGCCCCGAGCACTTCGCCGACGCCCTACACCGGCGCGCGCGTGCCCATCTGCTCGGCCAGGAGCCCGCCGACACGGAGCTCACGCCGCTCCTCGCGGAGCTCTACGCGCTCAGCGACACGGACGAGATCACCGAGCACACTGCGATGCAGCTCCTGCTGCGCCTGCGCGAGCGGCGCTTGCAGGAGGAGCTCCGCAACGCGCCGGGTGCGCAGCGAAAGTCGCTGGCGGAAGCCGTAGCGGCGATTCGCGAGGAAATCGAAAGGCTGGCTACAATGCCCGCCGCCAATCCCCGGTAGCTCAATTGGCAGAGCATCCGGCTGTTAACCGGAGGGTTGTTGGTTCGAGTCCAACCCGGGGAGCTGTTTGAGCGATCAATTCACTGAGCTCCGCGAGCGCCTCGCGCAGATCCACGACGTCGAGAAGGCGGCGGCGGTCCTCTCCTGGGACGAGGAGACGAAGATGCCGCCGAGCGGCGCAGAGTCGCGGGCTGAGCAGCGCGCGACGCTCAACCGCATCGCGCATGAGCTGAACATCACCACCGAGCTTGGGCAGCTGCTCGACGAGCTCCGCCCATTTGAGGAGCAGCATCCGTTCGAGTCGTTCGAGGCGAGTCTCATCCGCGTTGCACGGCGTGACTACGAGAAGGCAGTCCGCGTGCCGCCGTCGCTGCGCGCTGAGATGACGCGCTCGGGCTCGCTGGGTTACCAGGCTTGGCTCCGCGCGCGCGAGCAGGAGGACTACGGGATCATGCTCCCGCACCTCGAGCGCAATCTCGAGCTGCGCCGGCAGTACGTCGCCTGCTTTGCTCCGGAGGGCGATCCGTACGACGTCGTCCTCGACGACTTCGAGCCGGGCATGAAGACCGTGGAGGTTGTGGAGATCTTCGATGCGCTGAAGGCCGCGCTCTTGCCGTGGATACGCTCGGTCGGCGACCTCGAGCCGATCGACGACTCGTGCCTGAGCGGCCGCTTCCCGCGCGACGCGCAGCGGCGCTTCTCGCTGTCGGTGCTCGAGCGGTGGGGGATGGACCGCGCCGCGTGGCGGCTTGACAAGACGGTGCATCCGTTCGCAACGTCCTTTGCGTTGACAGACATTCGCCTGACGACGAACTTCCACGAGGACTCGCTGCACGGGATCCTCTCCTGCTTGCACGAGTTCGGCCACGGCATCTACGAGCGCCAGGTCGATCCCGAGTACGCGCGCACGCCGCTCGCGCAGGGCGTGTCGTCGGCGTTCCACGAATCGCAGAGCCGCATGTGGGAGAACCTCGTCGGTCGCAACGTCGCGACGTGGCGGTTCTTCTATCCGAAGCTGCAAGAGGAGTTTCCGGAGCAGTTCGGCGACGTGGAGCTCGAGACGTTCCACCGCGCGCTGAACAAGGTGCATCCGTCGTTGCGCCGCGTCGACGCGGACGAGGTCACGTACTGCCTGCACATCATCCTTCGCTTCGAGCTCGAGCGGCAGATGCTGTCCGGCGAGCTCGCGCTGCAGGATCTGCCGGAGGCGTTCAACGCGAAGATGGCGGAGTACCTCGGACTGAATCCCCCGGACGTCGTCGCCGGTGTCCTGCAGGACGTCCACTGGTCCGACATGACAATGGGCTACTTCCCGACGTACGCGCTTGGCAACGTCGTCTCGGTGCAGCTGTGGGAGAAGGCAGAGGCCGAGCTCGGCGAGCTCGACGAGCAATTCGAGCGCGGCGAGTTTGAGCCGCTGCGCGAATGGCTTCGCGAGAACGTCCACCGCCACGGACGCGCGTTCACGCCGCAGGAGCTCCTGCAGCGCATTACCGGGTCGGCGATGGATCCCGCGCCGTATCTGCGCTACCTCGAGCGCAAGCTCGGCGAGGTCTTCGGCGCCGCGGTCGCGTGATGCCCGACCGGCGGCCGCGGCCGCTCGTCGTCCGCGCCCTGATCGTGGTTGCCGGCTTCGCCCTCGTCGGGCTCGGCGGCCTCTTGCTCGTGCTACCCGGCCCCGGTCTCCTTGTGATCGCCGCCGGCCTCGGCCTGCTCTCGCTCGAGTTCCGGTGGGCCGCCCGGCTCCGCCGGTCGGTGGTGGCCCGGATGCAGCGCGTGACGCCTCAGAAGCGGTGGCACCGCCTGGCCGGCATGGCGGCGCTCGTCGCGCTCGGGATCGCCGCCACGGTCGTCGCCGTGCTATACGGCCCGGGCTGGCCCTAGATGTGGCAGGTGCAGACG
The DNA here is from genome assembly GCA_036496545.1 of Gaiellaceae bacterium. Taxonomy (GTDB): domain Bacteria; phylum Actinomycetota; class Thermoleophilia; order Gaiellales; family Gaiellaceae; genus Palsa-739. Next base: position 9,162 of record DASXKX010000027.1, read on the forward strand.
CGCTCGCCGAGCCGTCCCCGCTCGTAGCGGTGGCCGCAGCGGGCGCAGGTGGGCGGCAGGAGGTTGGCGCGCACGAGCAGCGCGCGCATCAGCGTCGCCCACAGGAGGACGTAGCCGATGACGAACGTGCCGCTTGTGCCGGCTCCACTCATGCTTGGTTCTATCGGCCGAAGGGGTCGATTGGATTACCCCCGCTTCGCTAGAATCGCTCCCGTGAGCTGGCTGTACATCGCCCTGCTCGCGCTGGCGGTGGCCGTTGTCGTCGGAGCCGAGTGGCCGCGCCTTCGTGGTGGGCTCGATTCTCGAGTCGGAGCCGAGGCGCGCCGTCGCCGAGAGCGTGCGAGGCGCAAGGCATCGTTCCGCGTGATCGAGCCGACGAACGATGCCGACGATTTCGCAGCCAGTGTCGAGCGCGATCTCGCCAGCCTGCCGACGACCGAGGACGAGTACCGGCGTTAACGCGCGACGAACGACCCGCTGACCGAGCGGGTGTTCGGCAGAATCGGCCCGACGTTCTCCATGTTCTTCGCCTCTTCGTAGTCGGAGACCGTCAGCGTATAGCGATGCGTGCCGGCTTTGAGCGGACCCTCGAAGCGCAGGACACCTCGGGCGTACACGAACTGCATCAGCCTGCCGTCGACCTTCGCCTTGATCGAGCCAACGTCGACACCTGAGTCTGAGTCGGTGACCGCGAACTTGAGCGCGGCGCCACGTCTGAGCGTGCGCGCGAGGATTCGAATCGACGGCGGCGTCACGTCGTTGCTCCACACGCGGAACGTGAAACGCCCCGGCTTCGCCCCGGCGGGCGTGTCGAACACGAGGTCGTACTTTCCCGGCGCAGGCGCGATCGCGGCGACCGCAGGCTCGACCCGCCCGTAGTCCTGATACGGATTCAGGTTGACAGGGAGGCCGTCGTAGCCGGTGAGCCGGTTCTCGTCGCCGGCGACGACCAGCCGCACCGTCACCCTCACGCCCTTGGCGCGCGAGAGAATCACACCGCCGATGTTCGCGACCGGCTTCGTCACCGTCAGCTGGAAGACCTGCTCGGGGCCGGAGAGATCGAGCGGGACGCCCGTTGCGCAGTTGCACGCGAGGCCGTTCTCAGGATAGCGGTACGTCGAGACGAGCGACTTGCCGCCCACGGTCGTTCCGCCGTAGACGCCGCGGTGCGCGATGACGTGAGCCTTCTCGAGCCCGAGCTTCGGCACCTCCACGTGCACCCAGTAAGGGATGCGACGGACGTCGGTCCCGCGCGTGAGCTCGACGAAGCCGGTCGCGTCGCCCTCGGCTGCGCTCGAGGACACCGTCAGCGTGACGCCGAGGGACGAGCCGGCAGCCGCCGTGGGGGACGAAAGCGAGAACGATGCGCCGGTGGGCGTCGTCTGCACGGCGATCGAGGTAGTCCACGGTGCAGACCCGCCGCCGGCATCTGTCAGGGCGAGCTGTTTCGTCGTCGTCGTCCCGCGGCGAACGAGGCCGAAGGAGAGGCCGGTCGGATCGCTGAAGATCAGCGGCTGGTCGGCGCGCGGCAGGTCGATGCGGCCGCCGCCCTCGCGCAGTGTCGAGACTTCGGTCGGGCTGCCGCGCGGGTGCACGGGATCGCCGGTCGACTCGAGCGCCGACTTGATCTGCTCGACCGTCCACGACGGATGGCGCTGCTTCAACACCGCCGCGGCGCCCGCGACATGAGGGGAAGCCATGCTCGTCCCGCTCCAGTCGTGATCCGACCACGTGTTGTCGGGGAGCGACGAGAGGATGTCCACTCCCGGGGCGGTGACATCGGGCTTCATCAGCAGGGAGATGGGCGTCGGGCCTGCGGAGGAGAAGCCGGCGATGACGTCGGCCGGCCCGTTGTCGCCCTCGGACGATGCGGCGACGGTGATCGCCTTCGTCGCGGTGCCCGGCGACCCGACCGAGCCCTTGCCGGCATCTGCGAAGTCGTTGCCCGCGGCGATCACGGGCACGACGCCCGCGTCGGCGGCCGAGTTGATCGCGGCGACGACGATGTCGCGCGACGGCTCGATCTCAGGCTCGCCGAGCGAGAGGTTGATCACGTCCATGCCGTCGGCGACCGCAGCATCGATTCCCTTGACGATCTCCGGCGAGTTCCCGTCGAGGCCGAAATCCGTTGTCGGCACGGTGAGCACCTTGTAGTTGCCGAGGTAGGCGTTCGGCGCGATGCCGGAGACGTGGGGTTTGCTGCCTGGGATGCTCGCGAGCGTGTTGTAGTCGCCGCCGGCGATGCCCGCGACGTTCGTCGCGTGGTCGGAGTAGTCCGGGTCGAAGGGCGTATTCGCGTACTTCCAGTGAGTCGATGCAGGCGCGAACGCGCGCGCGGCGATCACCTTCGGCGTCGTGTATGCCGTTTGCCCCTTTGGGAAGCCGGCCGGGTACGAGAAGCTCGCCGGGTCGAAGAAGACGTGCGTCTGGTCGATGCCGTCGTCGATGATCCCGATCTTGATCCCGTTGCCCGCGGTCGCGAGCGTCGGGCCCCAGACGGTCGTTGCGCCGATCAGCTTCGGCGTCCGGTCGAGCTGCTCGTGGTAGGTGACGCTCGGCCAGACCGTCGCGCCGGGAATTTTCGAGAGGCGGTGGAGATCCGAGCGAGGCACGGTGACGGCGATCCCGTTGGCGACGACGCTGTAGTGCCAGCGGACGCTCGACTGCGGGATCGCGGCCTGGATGTGGGATTGCAGTGTCCGCTGCGCGCTCGCCAGCGTACGGAGATAGCTCACGCTCGCGGGCGCGCGGAGGTTCAGCTTGTGATGTGTCATCGTCGCCGCGGCGAGCGTGCGGTTGCCGAGGATCGCGCGGCCGAGCGGCGGCTGCGGCAGCGTGACGACGACCTCGACGGTCGGGTCAGCGGCTGCGTGCGGCGCAGCGCCCGCACCGGAGGTTGCGAGCAGGCTGAGCGACCCAACGAGTGCCGCGAAGACGAGGGCGAGGCGACGGCGCAGGTTCATCACGGTACCTGCGTGTGACGACGCCCTCGCCGGAAAGTCAGCTTGCGGAATCGTCGCCGCCCGTCGATAGACTGGCGCGGTCGCGCGGATGTGGCGGAATTGGTAGACGCGCACGGTTCAGGTCCGTGTGGGGGTAACCCCGTGGAGGTTCAAGTCCTCTCATCCGCATCGTTGGAAACGCTCTGGATTTGGGAGTGACGCGCTTGGGGCTGACACCTTTTTGACACCCATAGGTGTCAGAGAAGCCGTCCTGTGAGCGCCGAGAGGTACGAGAAAGGGGCCTCTCGGCCCCCGTCTCGTCGTACACCAGAACTTCGGATTTACCCGGTTGCTGCGATCTCGTAACCGTCGACTGCTGCGCCGTATTGATAGTCGCTCTTGAGGAAGCGGTGATAGGTGTCCTCAAGCTGGGCGATGCTCGTTCCCATCATGAGGGCGAGTTTGGCGGGAGGAACGTCCATCGCCAACGCCCAGGATGCGTACGTGTGGCGAAGGTCGTAGACGCGCCGATGCGCGATCCCAGCAGCGACGAGAGCGGGTGCCCATTCACGGTGTCGGAACTTCTCCAAGTCGATGTAGCCGCCACGGGGAGCGGGGAATAGGATCGGGGTGTCAATGCGCGGAGTCATGGAGTCGAGTGCTGCTAGCACCTTCTCCCCGAAGGGAACGAACCTCTCTGCCCCGGTCTTGGACGCCGGCTTGACCATGCCTTGGGTGAACCGACGCCGCACGTGGATCCTCTTCCCGTCGCGGTCGACGTCGGAGCGGTGGAGTCCGAACAGTTCTTCCGGTCGTAGTCCTGTACCTGCGGCGACGATCGGGATAGAGCGATAGCGCTTATCGAGCTCCGCACAGACTGACTCGATCTCTGTCCACGACTCGAACGGGAACACGTCTTTGCGTTCGTGACGCTTTCGCTTCGGGTTGACGATCCCTGTCGTCGGGTTCCGTTCCATGAGTGCACGGTCAGGATCAGACGCCCACGGCAGAGTGCTGAACGATGCCGTTCAGAACCCGGATGCGTACGCATCGTTCCTCGGTGGTTGTAGCTCTGCCAGCACGCAGCCTACGACGACGCCGAACGTTCCGACGATCACTCCTCCTAGGCCGAAGACGACCGCTGCGCCTGACGCTCTCTCGCGGTACCTGGCAAATCAGGGGATTAGCTAACGGGAATTCGACACGGCGCGACGCGCATACTCATGGTAGGCAGGCTTGCGTGTCGGGCTGTGTCGAACCCGATACGGCTTTGCCGTTCGCGATCACCATCGGCCCGATCGACGACACGCCGTGTGTGCACGGCTGATGCTTGCGAGTTTCGTCGCCTCGTGCAACGCCGACGAGCACGAGCACCAATAACGCGACTGCGGTCAGCCATAGACCGAGCGTGATTCGACCCCTGCGGCTCCTCGTACCGCGCATACCTACTCTCAACGCGAGATGAGCCCGGCCGGGTTCGCCGGCCGCGCGCGTGCTAGCTGTCGCCGCTGCCAAAGAAGCTGGAGAAACTTCCAGCCACGGCGGTTACCACTGCGATCGCCCATAGTTCGAGCGCGACGTCTGTCACTTTGCCGATCGCGGTCAGCGGGTTCTTCATCGAGGACGACACGGTGAGCACCTGGACGGTGGCAAAGAACAGGGAGTCTCCGAAGCCGTGAATGTCGCTGCCCTTCAGGCCGCTCTCCCAGTTCCAGACGACGAGCGCGCCGATGACGTCGACCAGGATCGTCAGGGTGGCCGCGATGATCAGCCTCGCCGTGAGGCGACGGTGTCGCTCTTCCCAATGAAATAGCCGACGGAGTTCCTCACCGATCACGCGAGGGATCTACTCGCGCCCGTGAGGCTTCAAACGTCCGGTCTCGTTTCGCCCACCTCGAACAGGGAGCAACCGATAGACATGGCAGAGGCCGACGAGGCACGTCGCGCGAAAGAAGCACAAGACGAGGAGCTCCGACAGAAGATCCTCCATGCGCGAAGAGAGCTACGGGCAGACGGTGCTCGACGGCTACGAACCGACATGGGCTCCCGGCTGGGCGCTCCTTGTGCTGCACGACGAAGTACACCCCGGAGCTCGTAGACAGGTTCATGCAAGAGAAGCGCGGTCAGTGGCCCAACCCGAAGAAGTTGGACGACCTTCTTTTGCCGTAATCACAGGTTGGGGTGGGGCGTCTTATCGGAGCGCCCTGCCCGACACATCCGATAAGGAATAGGAGCTCCTCCTCTGTGTACGACTCGTCAGATACGTACGACTTCAAGGCTGCGCTGTCGAACGTGACCAAACAACGCACGCATTGGGACACGTTGAGCATGAAGACGCGAAAGGCCGGCGTTCGCCGCTTGCCGCACCGACTGCCGCGCCGCTACTCCGACACGCGGAGAAGTTCGGGCCCGAGTGCGTAAACGAGACGGCCGCGCGGTACGGTGTGCAGTTGGAGCGTCTCGCGGTTGAGAAGCCGAAGCGTCAGCGTCGTTCAGGCCCGACCGTGAAGACTCAGATTCTCGAGCTGCACTCCCGACGCGTCGTCCCGTCCGCTATCGCGGACACCTTGAACGTCTCCGATCGCCGCGTGCAGACGATCCTCGCGGCCGCGTAAGAGGCGTCAGACGTAGGACGCTCGCCGAAACGAGTATTACCGCCGCTCCAGGGGCAGAACCATGGCCGTGGCTGCAGACCAGCCGTGGGTATCACTAGTTCCCGCATTCGCGAAGAATGCGTCACTGGCGGTTCCTGGCGCACGTCGCGCGCGTGAACGTCGCCTCATCGCGCGTGGTCTAGGCCACGCACCGCCACACCACGTGGAAAACATCTTCCGGCGTCACGCTGCGGCGGCTGCGGCCGTCCGCCCAATCGAGCAAGCCGACGTGCTCGAAATCGGCCCCGGCGGCAACCTCAGTGTGCTCAAGCTCTTTCGCGCATCCGGTGCACGCCGTGCGACGGCGATCGACGTCTTGCCGTGGGTCGCAGCCGGAAGTAACGACGAGGATCCCCCCGTCGAGTATCTCTGTCCGGTCACCGTTGAGGATCTGCCGTTCACGAACGAGAGCTTCGACATCATCTACTCCGATGGGTGCTTTCAGTATGTCGCCGACCCTGAATCCGCGGTTGATGAAATCGCGCGCGTCTTGCGGATCGGCGGCGTCACCACACACATGATCGACCTGAGCGACCCCTCACACCGAGACAGCGCCGATCCGCTGCGATTTCTGCGCTACCGGGACTGTCAGTGGCGGCTCGCTACCTCGCATCGTCTATTCCAAGTCAACCGTTGGCGAGGCTCCGATTTTCTCGAAGCGTTTCGCAAGCGCGGCTTCAAGACGAGCCTCGAGGTGACTGCGACGGTCGACGTCGATCATGCGTATAGCTCCACGTTCGCGCCGCGATTCCGCGGCAAGTCCCTCCTCGATCTCGGGACTGTCGGAGCCTTCATCGTCGCCCGCAAAGTCGCGGGATCGAGCACTGACTCTGCGGCTGCACTCGGCTCATAGTCGAGTGCGCTGTCGAATGCCAAGACGACGCTGCGTGTCGCGGTCGTACTCGCCGTCCTTGCGAACAGCCCCTCGGCTAAGCCGCAAAAAACTTGGCTCAACCATGCGGTTTCACGGGTGTCGAAACACCGGGGATGACTTCCACCCTGGGTACGCGTTTTCGCTGATTTCAGGGCCTTAGGAAGGCTCCTATCGCTCAGGCGTCACGGACGACGGAACAGGTGAGCATTGACTTTTGATTTCGGGGCGCAGCTCATCGGTTTGATGGGCGGGGTCTACCCGTAGACGGTGAAGAACCGCCGAAGCTTGCGGAAGCGAGCGCTGCCATATTCGTATGTCCCCTTCCGCAGCGTTACCGTCCACTTGACGGTGCCGGTGAAGCGCGTCGATGTCGAGCGGCTTACGCCCGGCCCAGCAATCCGAAAGCCGTCCTTCGCTGACCGGTCGTGGACAGTGATCACGTACGTCCCGGCGGGCGGCGGAGGCGCGAGCGGCCCAAGCGCATTTTTCGATCCACCCGCGAACGACGCTGTCAACTGGCCGGCCGGCGGCGCCGTGACCGAGCCCACAGTGAAGGCGCCTCGCATCGTCAAGTGGTGCGGGTCGCAGACGAAGGTGTAGACACCGTCGCTTAGCGTGATCGTGAACGTCTGGTCACCGACGGCGAACGGGGTCGCAACATCCACGCCCGGACCAGACAGGTGGAAGTTGTGGTGGATGGAGTGGCCGTGCACGACGAGCGTGTAGGTGCCCGCGTCGAGGTGCTTCACCGGCACACCTGAGCTGTCGATGAGCGAGATCTGAAACGCGTCCCCAAGTCCGACGTCCCCGATCAATACGGCTGTGTCGGCGCGGGCGCTCCCGGCACCCACGGCCAGAGAGACGGCCAATACACCAAACGCCGTCAGCACTTTCACGGGTTGAACCTATATCGCGTTTGCTACGAAAGCAACATTGGGCGCAGGTCAGGTCATTCGCGAAAACTCATCTCCCGCCGTCACGAAAACGAGGTTCCTTCTTGCCATCACTGAGCTTGAGCGCAACACGCTCTCTCTACTTCTCATGGATCGACAACCGACTACCGGAGAGGGAGAAGCGCCAGGTCGATTCCGCGTTGCTTATCGCGCAAGGACTTCGACGCGCTCGAACGGTTCCACGTTCAGGGTGACAAGTCAGACCGCGCCGGCGAGACCGCAGCAGCAGAGAAGCTGGCTGAAGCTCTCGACCTGTCGGGCGGAAACGGACGCCGACACGCCGAAACGCCCACCGTGTCGGCTCGGTAGGCGTCTCGGGCCGTCCCTACAGACCAAAGAGACGAAGCGAGCGGCCTCATGGAGGGTCAAACACAGCCGTTCCGCTCGCCTCCAACCGTCGCACGGATGACCGTTGCTGTGCGGTAACGGTTTGGAACAGGAGTCGAGACGCCTATCCCGTAAGCAGGCCACTCCACTTTTACGCCTCAGCCAGTTTCGCGTTCTAGCCCGAACGGGTCTGCTTAGAGCATTGAGCGCGAAACGGCATGCGCGAGTTGCCTATCTAGGCGAAACTCTGGCAAGCAGGCATCGCGTCCGGAGTCCCCGACCACGAAGTCCTCTGCGGCCCTCCACCTCCCCGGCTGGGTCAGGGCGTTTCGTGCGAGCTGGGCTCCGGCGCTCTCTCTGTGCTTGTGACCGATCCGCACGGACCTGTTAGACAATCTGGCTGGGGTGCAACCGGTAAAGGGGATGCGATGAAGCGGGAGCTCGATAAACGCACCGGCCGGCCGCTGAGTAAGGGCCGTGATCTGATCGAGGCGCTGTCACAAGACGAGCTTGAGGCGGAGCTCACGATCGCGGCGATAGAACCAACTCGACGTGCGCTACGCCTCGAAGCAGTCCAACTCGAACTCGTGCGCCGAAGGCGGCGAGCGCTACAGCTGGTATAGAACGGCGGGCGCGCTCGCTCGTGGGTTGCTGAGCGCGCAAACGCCGGAGTCGACTGGAGTTGCGCCGTAAGAGTTCGGTAAACCGCCCGGTCTACTGCCTATCTCTGCTCGCTTTGCGGCGTCCCATCAATCTGGGCGCTGCGCCTTTGGGTTGGGTTCAATCAATCGGGGTTCTCCAAGCCGAGGCGCAGCCGCCCCAGAGAAGCGACACAGGCGCGCTCGAGCTCACCGGGGTCTGACGGGATGCCTGTGTCGGCTGACTCGATACGTCCGGCCACTCGTGGGGTTCCACTCTGCGGAGTAATGACCGCGAGGTTCGCCGAACACGCGTCGGGCAAACACCACTCCAGACACCAGTAGGTCTCGGAATCGCTCCGCATGGCTATGCGGTGCCGTCAGAGAACCGGCCGCAAAACGGCACTTCCAGACACTCGCCAACCACCGGCTACACAGTTCTTATAACCCCGTGGAGGTTCACGTCATCTCATCCGCATAGCGAGGCCATCCGGGTCACGTCGGTGAGTCCACGAAGGGCCACTCTGCTCGCTCTGGACCAGCCACCCGACGAGGTATCCGTGACGACCGCTGGCGTCAGCCCGACGATGCCGGATTAGCGAGAAATGGACATCGCCGCTCCCGTACGTCAAGATCCGCTGCGTGGGCCTGATCGCGACTCTTCGGAAGAAGTGGCGTCAGCACGACGAGAAGCTCGCACAACACGGGCACGCGACTGACGCATCGGCTTTTTCACCCTCGGGATCGCCGCTCCTTGCCGACGGGTGGGGTGAGAAGGCCGTCAACGATGGGAACCGCGCCGAGAGCGCGCGCGAGCACGACGAACCCCAATAACCGTCTCTCGACACTGGCCAGGTGAGCGGTCGCTTACCGCGACGAGTGGGATGTTCGCGCCACGAGACGCACCAACGTGCACGTCATCCCAAGTTCATCCCGACCACGTCGGGTGAGGTGGTACAGACCGTGCCGGCGCGTCACGAAGCCACGAGCTTCGAGGCGGTGAAGCGCAACAAACACTGCGCCGTTGCGGACGCGCCGAGCGAGGGCGGCCGGGTGCGAATACTGCGCGACGAGAGCGAGCATCCGGACTTCCGACATACCTCAAGATAGCCGTTTCACGGCCGGTTCCAGAAGACGCCGAGCAGAAGGAAGAGCGCACCAAGCGCGTGACAGGGTCAATCCGTCGAGCGATAAGAGTTGTTGCTGCGTCACCCATTTGGGGGCGTCCTCCGGCATGACCGTCTCCGATACTCCTGGCGACACGGAAGCGAGCAGTCAGGTTGGGGCGGCGGACACCGCCTCAGGCAGGGGTCTTGCTCGCAGTGCCGCCAAACACGCTCCGTGTCCCTGAGCGGCTGCCTAGGTCAGAGGGATGGCTCTAGGCAGTCGCCCCATTCCCAAAGAATGAGGCCGGGCAGCAAAGGGCGGGGGTGTCGGCCCTTTGCTGCACGGCCGTCTTGGCGAGCGGTCCGCACCTTATGACGTGGCGCATTTGGGTGTGCTCTAGATTCGCTTACGCTGTCCCGCCGTCCACCCAATCGGTTCAGCCCTGCCGCGGACCTGTTATGAATCCCCGCTTCGGCGGCTGCCGACTTGCCGGCAGTGCCTAAACAGGAGACGTGCCGATGTGGTTTTGGATCGCAGTCGGGCTCGGTTCCGTTGCAGCGTTCTCTCTCTTGATGGGACTGGCGTTCGCGCGCATTCTTCGAGCGCTCGGAGAAGCATCGAAGATGCATGAGGCCGATGCGCCTGTGGTTGAACTGGAAGCGCTCCGCTTTGGCGGAGCGACTCCCGAGGCGAAGCAGCCTTCGGCGGCCGTCCTCCGCGCCGTGCGTTAGCCGCAGGTCAGGCTGGGCTTGTCGAACGGACGCGATTCAAGCTCCGGGTCCGTTAGGAATCCTCGGGAGCGGGCACAGGGGCTTTATGGGCCGCGGTAACGAGCACACCCTCGAGCGAGTCCTGGTCGCCATAGCCACGAACGAGCAGGTCTCGTCATCGTTGCGCGGCTATCGAGACCGCGATCACGCAATCGAACAGCTGGAAGCGGACATGGCGAGCCAACGACGCGAGCTCATTCAGGAACTGCTCGCCGTCGCGCGAAAGCACTCGGCGGCTCCCGTCGCGGCACGCATGATCCGTGACGAGTTCATCGTCGGCCTAAGAGACTCCTAGCGTCGGCTCGTAGCGATCTTTTGGCTCGCCGCGAGCGGGCGCCGGCCGTAAGGCGAGCCCCGATTTTCTCTTGGCCTCTGTCCACCGGCCGACCGGTGCCGTAGATTCCCGAGCAGCGGTACGGCAAGACGAGGCGAGGGCGAGCAGCGGCATGGGCTTTTGGCGAAGCCTGCGGCAATGGTGGTGCTGGGACGGCAGTCCGGACACGGATCCCTTCCGCAATCCGGGAAAGGATCCAATCGCGAGCGATGTCTCCGGGCATGCGCATACGGCGCCCGACGCCGAGCCTGCAGAACAAGCAGAAGAGAACGACGCGTAGGACTGCCTCGAGCCGCAGTCGCGGAGCCCAGCGGTGTCGGATGAAGAAGATCGCCGCCACCAGACCGCCTGCACAACCCCGTTTCATCCTCCGGCTAGGTCGTTCCTAGCCGGACGGCGCGCGCCCGCCGCGTGATCCGGGTCAGGGTGTGACCCATGACGACTCTCAACCGCTGGAAAGAGCAGCGCCGGCCGCTGGCACGGGCCGTTGACCTTCCGATGCTGGCGATCGTGATGACGATCGAGATCGCCGGAATCGTCCTGATCGCCTTCCTCGCCTCGCGGATCTAGCCCGGCCGCCGGAAGGACTCCGGCATACACGGCGAACGCGACAGCAGGACGTCACGGCAATTCCTCTCTCCCGCCGTGGCGTCTCAGGGGCCGTTCGTTCGTACCGCAGGAACGGGCGGCCCCGCTAGTCCTGGCTGATTTCATCACGTTGAGGGAGCGAGGCAGGCCTGCGCCCGCCCCGCAACCCCACCGCCTCAGGCGCCGAGTGCGGCGAGCACGTCGTCCGCGTGCGTCGCCGGCTTCACGTTGTGCATGACCTTCTTCACCGTGCCGTCGGCGTCGATGACGAACGTCGAACGGACGACGCCCATGTACGACTTGCCTGCGTACTTCTTCTCGCCCCACACGCCGTACTGTTCGGCGACGGCGTGGTCGGTGTCGGCAAGAAGCGTGAAGGGCAGCTCGTACTTCTCCTTGAACTTCACATGCGAGCGCTCGCTGTCCGGTGAAACGCCGAGCACGACTGCGCCCGCACGCTCGAACTCACCGTAGACGTCGCGAATGCCGCACGCCTGCGCCGTACAGCCGGGCGTGTCGTCCTTGGGATAGAAGTACAGGACGACGGGCTTGCCGCGAAGATCCTTCAGCGACACCGTCTCGCCGCTGTCGCTCTGCATTTCGAAGTCCGGGGCCGGCTTGCCTTCCTCGATCACATTCCCTCCCGGTAGCGTTTCGCGCCTGTGCTAACGGCCCATCACACCGTTGCATTCCTCGTGCTCGCGGTGACCTGGTCGGCAGCGGTGCTCGCCGGTGTCTCGTATTACAGGCGGCGCGAGCCTCGCGGCATCGTGACGCATCTGCTCGCGCTTGCGCAGACGGTGGTGATCGCCCAGGTCGGGCTCGGGCTGCTTCTGCTCTCGAGCCATCACCGGGCACCTGACCGCCTCCACTACGTCTACGGCTCGTTGTCGCTCGCGGCCGTCCTCGCGCCGTGGCTCTATGCCCCCGCGGACCGTCGTAGGCGGCTCGCCTGGTTCGCTGGAGCTACCCTCGTAGCAGGAGCGCTCGCCGTTCGGGCGTACATGACCGGAACCTGATGGGACATTTCTTCTCGCGGATGAACCCGACTCTGCGCGGGTTCCTGATCCTCATCGCGATCGCAGCGATCGTCGTCGTGCTGAAACTCGAGGCGACGGTCGTCTCGCTGCTGATCATTGCGCGCATCGCGTTCATCCTCGCGATCGCGTTCTTCATCTTCCTTATGTGGCGCGAGCGCCGCGAGGAGATCTCGATGTGGCCCGCGCGTGCGCGGATCGCGTTTTACGGCGCGGCCGTCATCGCCGTCGCGGCTCTCGGCGTCAACTGGTACGGCGGCGCCCACGGGTTCGACGTGATCGCGTTCGTCGCAATTCTCGCGCTGTGCGGCGTCGCCATGTGGCGCGTCTGGCGCGACCAGCACACCTACCGCTAGAGCTCGACGCGAGACGACGCGCCGTCGAGCGCAGCAAGCGCCTCCCGGATCGTCACGTGCTGACCGACGAAGATCGGCGTGTCGCGTTCGGTGTACCGCGACGCCTCGCTGTTTCGCAGGCGGAGCATGAGATGCATGAAGTCGGCGGGCTCCTCGCACTCGAACGCGGTCATGAACTCCTGGTCGTCGATCCCGAACGAGTACGTCGTGTGGTTCTTGATGCCCGGAAACTCGTCGTGCCCGATGCGGATGTGCTCGTCCATCGCGCGCCGGCGGTCGGCCTCGGGCAGCGCGTACCACGGTCGCACCTTCACGAACGGGTAGACGACGAGGTACGGCGATCCCTGCGGCGTGACCTTGCGCGCGCGCCGCGCGCTCGTGTACTGCGATGCCTTTGTCGTGGCGAGATACGAGTACGGGGTCTCGAGCCAGCCGGCGAGCGGGGTCGAGTTCAGCGCCGCGCCGAGCTCGCCGAGCACCTCGTACCTGTCGGTGATCTTCCAGAGGAAGAAGTCCGTCTCTGGGCGCACGCCGGTCGTCGTGTACGCGCGGAGGTGCGCGTACCGGTCGGTGAAGTCCTCGACGACCTCCGCGAAGGCATCCTTGCCGGCCCGCCGCTCGTCGACCGGCAGCCGCCGCCACGCCGGATCGATGCGGAAGAACGTATAGGCGACGTACTGGCCGTCCACGCCGGAAATGCTAGCCGCGGCGAACGGCCCGGAGCATCGTGGTCGGCGGTGCGGGGTTGACCGGTGCGACCGCTGAGAGTCGTAAGCGGTACGGGCCTTTCGTCGTCGGGACACGCAACGGCAGCGTCGTCGGCTTCGTGCCGATCGCGACGCCGTGCTTCGAGTACAGCAACTTCCCTGGAAGCCGATACAGCTGCGCCGTGTACGCGCAGTCGAGGTCGCACGTCAGCGTCAGCACGGCGCCGCGTTGCGCCACTGTCGGATGCACCGGGAGCTGCAGTCCCGCGCACGCCGTAACAACGCCGCGGCGAGACTGGTCCATCGCGGCAGCGACGGGCTTGAGGCTCGGCTTCGGCGTGTCGTCCGCGTAGTAGAGGCCCGACTGCCAGCCGCTGAGCGCGGTCTCGTCGACCGAATGGAACAGGAAGAGCCCCTGCACGTTGGGCTGGCAGAACGCGAGCTGGATCGCCTGTGTGTAGAACTGCGCCTGCGTTGCAGGAGGCACCGGCTTCGTCGTCGCCGGCTCCGTGCCCGTGTAGAGCGACGCCTTCGTCGTCGGGACCTGCGACTCCACGCCGAACTCGTCGTACCAGATCGGCATCGTGTAGTCGTTGAACGCCTCGCCGAGCGACGCGACGAGCTTGGGGTAGTCGGCGAGCGCGATCGTCGTCGAGTTGAAGTGCATCCCGGTGACCGGCGCGACGCTCGAATTGTCCTCGTACGGATGGAACGCGAAGCCGTCCATGATCGGCGTGGTGCGCCCGCTGTTGCGCCACGCCTGCCCGAGATCGTGAATGAACACCGTCGGCGAGTGGGTAGGGCGGATGCTGTCCGGCACGTCGCCGCCGCGCGGTGATACCGCGCCGCCGAGCACGGTCACGGTTGGGTCGGCGGACTTGACGGCATCGTAGGTCTGCGCAAGCAGCGACTCGTATGCGGGCGCAGCGGCGTCGCCGCCGTCCACGTTGAACTGCGGCAGCCAGTACCGGTTGAGGTTCGGCTCGTTGCCGATGATGAGCGACCGCAGAGACGGAACTGCCTCCACGATCGACGCGGCGAACGACGCGAAGTCCGCTTGATCCTGCGGCGTCAGCGGGGTCGTCGCGCTCCCCTTGTTCATGACGCTCGTGAGGACGTTGACGTCGTCGAGCCGGGCCGCGGCGACGACGTTGTCAAGCACCTTCTTGTCCGTCGGCGAGAGCGTCTGCGTGCCCGGCGTCCAGATCTGGGTGATGCGGACGCCGGTGAAGCCGGCGAGCGCGAGGATGTCCATCTGCGCCTTCGCGTCGGTCAGCGTGCTCGAGCGAACAGCGTCCTCGGTCGCGCCGATCACGAGGCCCGGGCCGCCCGCATGTGCGGCCGGTGCCAGCACGAGCACGACGACGAGAAGCGCCGCAAGCCGCAGAGAAGTGCCCCACATTGCCTGGGCTACGGTAGCCGGTGGTGGCGTCCCGGCTCGAAGACCAGCTCAAACAGCTCCCGGCGAAGCCGGGCGTCTACCTGTTCCGGGACGAGCGCGGCGAGGTCCTCTATATCGGCAAGGCGAAGACGCTGCGCTCGCGCGTGCGCTCCTACTTCCAGTCAGGGCAGGACGGCCGCGCGCAGATCGCATACCTGCCCGAGCGCGTCGCGGACATCGAGGTGATCGTCACCGGCTCCGAGGTCGAGGCACTCCACCTCGAGCAGAACCTCGTCAAGCGGCACCGGCCGCCGTTCAACGTCCGGCTGCGCGACGACAAGTCGTTCCCGTACATCGCCGTCACGGTGGAGGACGAGTACCCGCGCGTGATGTTCACCAGCGAGCGACACCGGCGCGGCGTCTGGTATTTCGGGCCGTACGCGAACGCGAAGAAGGTGCGCGAGACGCTCGACGTCCTCAACCGGGTCTTCCCGTACCGGCCGTGCGAAGGGCCGAAGCCGGGCCGCCACTCGGGCATCCCGTGCCTCGATTACCACATCGACCGCTGCCTCGCGCCGTGCGTCGGCTACGTCTCGAAGGAGGACTACGGCGCGATCATCGACGGCGTCATCGAGTTCCTGTCGGGAAACGTTCGCCCGATTCAGCGCGAGCTCGAGCAGAAGATGAACGAGGCTGCCCGCGAGGAGCGGTTCGAGGACGCGGCGCGTTATCGCAACCGGCTCTTCGCCGTGCAGCATCTCGTCGAGCGGCAGGCTGTCGAGCGGCAGTCGGTTGGAACGGTCGACGTCATCGGCTTTGCCTCGGAAGGCGATCGTGCCGTCGTGCAGATCTTCCCGCTTCGCGGCGGCCGCATGGTCGACCGCCACTCGTTCCACCTCGAGAACGCGGAAGGGCAGGACATGAACACGGTGCTCGAGTCGTTTGGTCTCGAGTACTACGGCTCCGCACCGAGCGTGCCGCCGCAGATCGTCGTGCCGCACGGTGCGGGCGACTTGTCGGCGCTCGCCGAGCTCCTGTCGGAGAAGCGCGGCGCACGCGTCGAGGTGCGCACCGCCGAGCGCGGCGAGAAGCGGCGCCTGCAGCAGCTCGCGGACGAGAACGCACGGCAGGCGCTCGTCAGCGCACAGGCGGCGAGCGAGCAGAAGCGTGCGCGCCGCGTCGAGGCGCTCGAAGAGCTGCGTGAGGCGCTGAACCTCGAGGCGCTCCCGTTGCGCGTCGAGTGCTACGACATCTCGCATGCGATGGGCCAGGATCCCGTCGGCTCGATGGTCGTCTTCCAGGACGCGATGCCGCGCAAGTCGGACTACCGCAAGTTCGGGATCAAGAGCGCAGGCCCCGACCCGGACGACTTCGCGGCGATGGCAGAGGTGATCGCGCGCCGCTTCGCGCGGCTCTCCGACGGGACGGGCGAAACCCACGACGCGTCGTTCGCGACCGCGCCGAACCTCGTCGTCATCGACGGCGGCAAAGGGCAGCTTTCCGCCGCGCTCGCTGCGATGCAGGCGTACGACCTGCCACGCGTCGCCGTGATCGCCCTCGCGAAGCGGATTGAAGAGGTGTTCGTCCCCGGCCGGGCCGACCCGATCGTGCTGTCGCGGCGCAACCCAGGCCTGCAGCTGCTGCAGAGAATCCGCGACGAGGCGCACCGGTTTGCGCTCGACTTCCACCGCCAACGCCGCGAGTCGCGCGGGTTCGAGTCCCTCTTCGACGACCTCGAGGGCGTCGGCCCCGCGCGGCGGCGCGCGCTGCTGAACCACTTCGGCTCGGTCGACGAGATGGCGGCGGCGTCGCAGGAGCAGCTCGAGGGCGTGCCCGGCGTGCCGGCCGCCGTGGGCCGCCGCATCTACGCGCAGCTGCACAAGACCGGGCGCGGCTAGCTCGGTTTACACGGCAGCCGTGCAGGCGTAGGTTGGTCCCGACATCTCGGCCGAAAGAAAGGAGGCTGGATGGCGGTTCTCTCGGTGATGAAGATCGAGGGCGATCCGGACGAGCTCATCGCCCGGTTGCAGACGACCATCGATCCAGTTGCGGCCCGGAAGGGGCCGCAGTACGGCGGGATCTCGTCGACGGTGGTGCGCTTGGACGACGGGATCAAGATCTTCAACCTGTGGCAGACGGAAGAGGGCCGGCACCAGATGGCTGCCGACCCGGAAATCCAGGCCGCGCTCCGCACCGCCGGCTTCCCAGAGCCGAGCTTCACCGGCTACGAAGTGGTCTGGACGCGCTCGGCGATCGACGGTGCGAAGGCGCTCGCCCATCGGATCGCAGACGAGATCTGGACGCAGCACAAGCTCGAGGTGATCGACGAGGTGATTGCGAGCGACTTCGTCGGCACCAGCCCGACCGACGGCGAGTTCCGCGGCCCTGCCGGGTTCAGGCAGCTGGTCGAGCGGTATATCTCGGCGTTCCCCAACGCAACGATGCAGGTCACCGAGATCGTCGGGGAGGGCGACATGATCGCGGCTCACTGGACGGCGACGGGCACCCACACGGGCGAGCTGATGGGCATCGCGCCCACGGGTCGCGACGTCACGGTCGAAGGCACGCAGTTCGACCGGATCCGCGATGGGAAGATCGTCGAGAGCCACGGTCTCTTCGACGCGCTCGGTCTGCTCCAGCAGATTGGGGCCGTGCCGGCCGGCGCACCGGCGCCGGCGTAGGCAGCGCCGAAAGATCGACCAAAAGGGGGCTGGTGGAACCACCGGCCCCCTTCCGACGTTGTGGTGAGAAATGCTCTCGCTGCCGTCCCCACGCCACATGCCGTGCGAGCACTGCGGCGCCTCGGTCGAGCGCGGCGGCGAGGCAGGGCACCAGTGCGAGGACGAACGGCGTCTCGAATATCGGGTTTTCGCGCTGCGCGACGAGATCGAGTCGTTCGACGAGAACTGGACGGCATGGCTTCAGTCGCCGGAGGGTCTCTTCGAGCTGTTCTACGCCGAGCGCACGCGGCGCGGCTGACGCGTTTCTCGAATCGCGTCTCCGGTGACGTGACCTTCGAAAGGAGGTCACATGCCCAAGAGGGATCACGGCCCGTCGGTCAAGGACCCGGAGGTCTACGAGGCGCTCCGGCGAGAGGGCGCGAGCAAAGAGAAGGCCGCGCGGATCGCCAACGAGTCCGCGCGCGAAGGACGGCATGAAGTTGCCGAGCGGGGAGCACACTCCAAGTCGTACGAGGAGTGGACGGTCGACGAGCTCCGCCGGCGCGCTGCGGAGATCGGCATCGACGGCCGTTCGGATATGACGAAGGACGAGCTGATCGAAGCGCTGCGGAACCACTGAGTGATAGAGAACCCGCGTGGCGAACGCGGTCGAGGACACGCGCGCGGCGACCGGCCCGGTCGCCGCGCTGCGCTTGATCGGATACCGGAACTTCGGCCCGTACTTCGTCGGCAATGCCTCGTCGGCGACCGGGACCTGGTTCCAAAACCTCGCGGCATCGCTCTACGTCTACCGGCAAACGCACTCGCCGTTCCTGCTGGGCGTGCTGCAGTTCGCGACGTTCATCCCCGTCCTCCTGCTCGCGCCGTGGGCGGGAAGCGCGGCCGACCGGTTCGACCGACGCCGCCTCGTTCTCTGGTCGCAGCTCTGCGCGACCGCGTTCGCGGGGGTACTCGCCGGTCTCGCGTGGGCCGGACTTGCGCCGGTCGCCGTCGTGATCACTGTGTCACTCGGGCTCGGAGTCGTCAGTGCGTTCTCGGCGCCCGCGGCGCAAGCGCTGATCGCCGACCTCGTGCCGCGGGAGGAGATCCAGTCGGCCGTGGCGCTGAACTCGATGACGTACAACCTCGCGCGAGCGGTCGGGCCGGCGCTCGCGGCGCTTTCGGTGCGCAAGCTCGGGATCCCTGCGTCGTTCGCGATCAACTCCGGCTCGTACCTCGTCCTCGTTGCGGGAGTGCTGATGGTGCACACGCCGGTGCGCGAGCTCGCGAGGCGTGGCGAGGCGAGCCTTCGCGTGAGCCTGCGGCTGCTGCGCGCACGGCCGCACCTGATCGGCTTCTTGCTCGTCGTGACCGCCGTCGGGTTCGCCTCCGACCCGATCAACACCGAGTCGCCGGCGTTCGCGCACGCGTTCCACCGGCCCGATACCGACGCCGGCTACCTGATCGGCGCGTTCGGCGCGGGCGCCGTGCTGGCGGCGTTCGCGCTCGCGGGCCGGACCGCGGGAACGCGCCGGCGCATGGCGACGACGCTCGGGCTGCTCGGCTTCGGCGTGATCGGGTTCTCGGTCGCGCCGTGGCTTGGGCTCGGGTTCGTCTTCCTTGCGATTGCCGGGTTCGGGTACCTCGCCTCGAACACCCACGCGACGAGCCGGCTCCAGCTCGACGTCGACATCGCACAGCGTGGGCGGATCATGGCGCTCTGGAGCGTCGCCTTCCTCGGGCTGCGGCCGCTCGCGAGCCTCACCGACGGCGCGATCGCCGGCGCGTTCGGCGTGCGGGCGGCGGGCGTCGTCCTTGCGCTCCCCGCCCTCGCCGGCGCAGGCGCGATTCACTTCTTACAGCGACGTAACCGAACGCTTACGTTCCAGGCGTAGCTTGCCCGCCGTGGAGCTGCATTTCATCGCGGACGACCTCGAAGAGCACGGCTGGTACGTCGACCTCGTCGCCGACTTCATCGACGACGTCGAGGCGTATCTCGGCGAGCTCGAAGAAGCGTCGAGCTAGCGCCCCGCGTCGTCCGCCGGGCCCATGTACGGGTACCGGTAGTCGGTCGGCGGGACGAACAGCTCCTTCACGGTCCGCGGCGAGACCCAGCGGATGAGGTTCCACATCGAGCCTGCCTTGTCGTTTGTCCCGGAGGCCCTGCCGCCCCCGAACGGCTGCTGCCCGACGACGGCGCCGGTCGGCTTGTCGTTCACGTAGAAGTTCCCGGCCGCGTAGCGGAGCCGCTCCTGCGCCACGTCGATGCCCGCCCGGTCCCGCGAGAAGACCGCGCCGGTAAGCCCGTACGGCGCGCCACCGTCGATCAGATCGAGCGTCTGCTCGTACTGCTTCTCGGGGTACACAAATGCGGTTACGACGGGGCCGAAAAGCTCCTCCTTCATCGTGCGGAAGCCGGGGTCGCTGGTCTCAATCACCGTCGGTTGCACGAAATAGCCCTCGGAGTCGTCATAGCCGCCGCCGACGAGCACACTCGCTTTCCCGTTCGCCGCTTTCGCCTCGTCGATCGCCGCCTTCTGCGTCTTGAACGAGTTGCCGTCGATCACCGCGCCCATGAAGTTCTGAAAGTCGGAGACGTTGCCGACCTTGAGGCTCTGCACCTCCGCGACGAGCCGCTCCCTCAGCGCCGGCCACAGGTTCGACGGCGCGAAGACACGCGACGCCGCGGAGCACTTCTGTCCCTGGTACTCAAACGAGCCGCGCACGATCGCCGTCGCGACGGCGTCGACGTCCGCGGATGGGTGGGCGACGATGAAGTCCTTGCCGCCCGTCTCGCCGACGACACGCGGATAGTTTCGGTAGTGGTCGAGGTTCGACGCGACTGTTTGCCACATCCCGTTGAAGACCGCCGTCGAGCCGGTGAAGTGGATGCCGGCGAGGTGCGGGCTCGCGAGCGCGGGATCGCCGACGTCGGCGCCCGACCCGTAGACGAGGTTGATGACGCCCGGCGGCATCCCGGCCTCCTCGTAGAGCTTCATCAGGAAGTAGGCGGAGTACGCGGCCGTCGACGCGGGCTTCCAGACGACGGTATTGCCCATCAGCGCGACCGAGGTCGGAAGGTTGCCGCCGATCGCCGTGAAGTTGAACGGCGTCACCGCGAACACGAAGCCCTCGAGCGGGCGATACTCGAGCCGGTTCCACACGCCGGGCGAGGAGGAGGGCTGCTCTTCGTAGATGCGCGTCATGTACTTCACGTTGAAGCGCCAGAAGTCGACGAGCTCGCAGGCGGCGTCGATCTCCGCCTGGTGCGCGGTCTTCGACTGGCCGAGCATCGTCGCGGCGTTCAGCGTCTGGCGCCACGGGCCGGCCAGCAGCTCGGCCGCGCGCAGCAGCACGGCCGCGCGCTCCTCCCACGGCGTGCGCGACCAGTCGTTCCACGCCTCGGCCGCGGCGTTGATCGCACGGTCGACCTCCGGCGCCCCGCCCTTGTGCACCGTCGCGAGCACATGCGAGCGGTTGTGCGGCTCGACCGCCTCGAATGTGTCGCCGGTGCGGATCTCCTCGCCGCCGACGATCAGCGGGATGTCGAGCTGCTCCTTCTCCATCTCGGTAAGGCGGACGCGCAGCTCCTCGCGCTCGGGCGTGCCCGGGGCGTAGCTGCGGACTGACTCGTTGTAAGGCTCAGGGACGCGGAAGATGCCGTGGACGCTCATGCCGCGATTCTAGGATTGTCGGGCATGGCCGTGAGGCAGGTCGCGTATGAGGTCGAAGGCTGGGGCGTTGGGGAGCTGTGGGTGGACGGCGATCGGGTCGTCTGGCATGAGCTGCCGTTCCCCCGCCGGACGGCGCCGCAAGGCGAGCATCCGCTCGTCGAACGGCTTCGCGCCTACTTCGAGGGCGAGCCCGACACGTTTGAGGACGTCGAGGTCGACCTCGAGTACGAGACGCCGTTCCTCGAGAGCTGCGCGCGCGAGCTGCGGGCGATCCCGCGCGGCGACGTTGTGACGTACGGCGAGCTTGCGGCGCTCGCGGGCTCACCGGGCGCGGCGCGGGCGGCCGGCTCGTTCTGCGCGCGCAACCGGCTCGGGCTGTTCGTCCCGTGCCATCGCGTCGTATCGGCCGGCGGGCTTGGGTCGTACGGCTCGTATGGGCTTGCGTACAAGAAGCGACTGCTGGAGCTCGAAGGTGTCGCTCTCTGAAGATCTCCGCAACGAGCTCGCGCAGATCGCACCTGAAGCGGACTGCGATCGGCTCGCCGAGTTGTCCGGTCTATTTCATGCCGCCGGCAGCGTGCACCTCCGCGGCCGCGGCGAGATCGCGTTGCATCTCGACCTGGCGAGCTCCGCCGTCGCGCGCCGTGCGTTCGCGTTGCTGCGCGCGTTCGGCGTCGACTCCGAGATCCGCACCTATCAACAGCATGCATTCGGTCGTGCGACGCGGTACCAGCTGCACGTCGAGGGCTCGGCGCACGCGTACGAGACGCTCCATCGCGCGGGCGTGCTGGACCCCTCGCACCGTCCACTCGAGCGGCCGCCGCGGCGCGTCGTTGCCCGGCGCTGCTGCCGGCGTGCCTACCTGCGCGGCTCGCTCCTGGCCGCAGGCTCGCTGAGCGGCCCGCGCGATCCGCACCTCGAGATCCGGACCTCGGAGCTGCAAGGGGCACGTTTTCTCGCGGATCTTGCTGGACGCGAGGGCGCGGACCTGCACGTGCTCGACCGCGGCCGGCACGCGGTTGCGTATGCAAAAGGTGTCGAGTCGATCGCCGACGCGCTCGTCGCCGCCGGCGCAACGGACACCGTTCTTGTTCTCGAGGAGAGCTCGGTGCTTGCTGCAATCCGTGCGGATGCGAACCGGCTTGCGAACGCGGATCACGCCAACCTCGTGCGCACAAGCCGCGCCGCGCACGCGCAACTCGAAGCGGTGCGCAGTCTCGATCTTGAATCGCTTCCCGATGAATTGCGCGAGCTCGCGACGTTGCGTTTGCGTCATCCGACTGCGTCGACCGCGGAGCTTGCGCGGCGTTGCCATCCGCCAACATCGAAGGCGTCTGCGTATCGCAGACTGCGCAAGCTTCAAGAACTCGCAACGAACTAAGTACAACTTACAACTCGTCTAGCGTTGTTCAAAACCCGTCGTCATACTCGACAACGGCGGGTCCGCGCTCGTCCGGCGACGGATTCAGACCCCGTCCGTCGCCACGGTCTCGGGTGTGGTGTAAGGACCGGGAGGGTCGTCCTCGGAGCTTCCCGGTCCGCCCGCCTGGACCGCTCGCGACCGTGTTGAACCGCTTGCGACCGCTCGCTTTGCTCGCTCGCGGGTGCGGCCGGGAGCTAACTCGTTGCAGTCCTGGTCGAGCCCGCGCCCGAGCGTGGTCGGGCGCGGCCCCAGGGACGGCGTGATTAGCATCCGGAGCGACCAGTCAGACGACGAAAGGCACCTCTTCACATGGCGAAGATCAGGGTCGGGATCAACGGTTTCGGGCGTATTGGGCGCAATTTCTTCCGCGCGGCGCTCGAGCGCGGGGGCGATTTCGAGCTCGTCGCGGCGAACGACATCGGCGACACGAAGACGATGGCGCACCTGCTGAAGCACGATTCCGTGCTCGGCACGCTCGATCTCCCCGTCGAGGCCGGCGACGGCGTCATCCGCGCGGGCGACCACGAGATCAAGTTCGTGAGCGAGCGCGATCCGGCGCAGCTGCCGTGGGAAGAGCTGGGGATCGACGTTGCGATCGAGTCGACCGGTCTCTTCACCGACCGCGAGAACGCGCAGAAGCATCTCGACGCCGGTGCGAAGAAGGTCGTCATCTCGGCGCCTGCGACGGATCCGGACATCACGATCGTCCTCGGCGTCAACGACCGCGAGTACGACCCCGAGCAGCACTCGATCATCTCGAACGCGTCGTGCACGACGAACTGCGTCGCGCCGCTCGCGAAGCTGCTGCACGAGGCGTACACGATCGAGCGCGGCTTCATGACGACGATTCACGCGTACACGAACGACCAACGCACGCTCGATCTCCCGCATCCGGACTTGCGCCGCGCACGTGCGGCGGCGATCAACCTCATCCCGACCTCGACGGGCGCCGCACGCGCGATCGGCCTTGTGCTGCCCGACTTGAAAGGCAAGGTCGACGGGATGTCGATGCGCGCGCCCGTGCCGACCGGCTCGATCGTCGACCTCGTCGTGCAGGTCGCAGGGTCGACGGACAAGGACGCCGTCAACGAGCTCTTCCACTCAAAAGCGGACACCGGCGACCTCGAAGGAATCCTGCAGTACTCGGACGAGCCGCTCGTCTCGACCGACATCGTCCACTCCCCGTACTCGTCGATCTTCGACAGCGGGCTCACGATGGTGAACGGGAACCTCGTGAAGGTCTTCGGCTGGTACGACAACGAATGGGGCTACAGCTGCAGGCTCGTTGATCTCGTGACGAAGATCGGGGCGACGATGCCGGCGGCGGTCGCGTAGATCCGATGCGGTTGCCGCGTTCCGTTCGCGACGCCGATGTCGCCGGCAAGACCGTGCTGGTCCGATCCGACCTGAACGTCCCGCTGGAGGACGGTTTAGTCGCGGACGACACGCGCATCCGCGCGTCGTTGCCGACGCTTGAGCTCTTGCTCGAGGCCGGAGCCGCGGAGGTTCGCGTCTGCTCGCATCTCGGGCGGCCGAAGTCGGACGAGGATCGTGAGCGGCTATCGATGCGGCGCGTCGAAAGCCGGCTGCGCGAGCTCCTCCTGGGCGACCGGCTCGTCGTCCTCGAGAACACGCGGTTCAATCCCGGCGAGACGAAGAACGACCCGGCGTTCGCGCGCGAGCTCGCCGAGGGTTGCGACCTCTATGTGAACGACGCGTTCGGGTCTGCGCACCGCGCGCACGCGTCGACGGAGGGCGTCGCGCATCTGTTGCCGTCGTATGCGGGGCTGCTGCTGCTTGCGGAACTCGAGCATCTCGGGCGGCTGCTCGGCGACATCGAGCGTCCGTTCGTCTTGGTCTCAGGCGGCGCGAAGGTGGACGACAAGCTCGGCGTGCTGCAGAACCTCGGCGGCCGCGCTGAGACGGTGCTGATCGGCGGGAAGATGGCCGAGCAGATCCGAAGCGAGAACCCGCTCGACTTCCCGGTCGTGCTGCCGACCGATGTCGTTGCGGCGTCGGCGTTCGAGGCGAACGCCGACTCGACAGTGTGCGCATTCGATGCGCTGCCCGACGGGTGGCTCGGGCTCGACATCGGGCCGGAAACGCGCGAGCGGTTCGCCGCCGAGCTTGCGGGCGCCCGGACGATCTTCTGGAACGGGCCGATGGGCGTCTTCGAGTGGCCGCGCTTCGCCGAGGGGACGAAGGCGGTTGCGGAGGCGGTCGCGGCGAACCGTGACGCGTTTTCCGTCGTCGGCGGCGCGGACTCGGTTCGCGCACTCAACGAGCTCGGGCTCGCGGATCGCATCTCGTGGGTCTCGACCGGCGGCGGCGCCAGCCTCGAGCTGCTCGAGGGCAAGGAGCTGCCAGGCGTGGCGGCGATTCCCGCGTAGGATCAATCGCCTTGCTCGTCGCAGGAAACTGGAAGATGTTCCCAGGCCCCGAGCCTGCCGAGCTCGCAGCCCGGCTGGCCGGCATCGAGGGGATCGACATCGTCGTGGCGCCGCCTTTCACGGGGCTTGCCGCGTGCGTCGAGGCCGGCTTGACGACGTACGCGCAAAACGTGCATTGGGAGCCGGAAGGCCCCTACACCGGTGAGGTCTCGGCACCGATGCTGCTCGAGCTCGGCGTCGCGGGCTCGATCGTCGGCCACTCGGAGCGGCGGCAGTACTTCGGCGAGACCGATGCGGGAGTTGCGCGGCGCGCGCACGCTGCACTGGCCGCTGGTCTCGGTGTGATTGCCTGCGTCGGCGAAACGGAGGAGGAGCGCGACGGCGGCGACATGGAAATGGTTTTGCGCATCCAGGTCGATGCGATCCGCGAAGCGTGCGTCGGCCAGGGCGGGCTCGTGCTTGCGTACGAGCCGGTGTGGGCGATCGGCACCGGCCGGACCGCGACACCGGAGCTGGCGCAGGAGGCGCACGCGTTCATCAAGTCCCTGCTCGACCAGCCGGTCCTCTACGGCGGTTCGGTGAAGCCGGAGAACGCCGAGGAGCTGATGGCGCAGCCGGATGTCGACGGTGCGCTCGTCGGTGGCGCGTCGCTCGACATCGACTCGTTCGCCTCGATATGCCAGGCAGCCGTACGTTCCCGCTCGTAGCGCTCGTCATCCTCGACGGGTGGGGATGCGCGCCGGCCGGGCCGGGGAACGCCGTGTCGCTCGCGAAGACGCCGGTCTTCGACGAGCTGTGGCGGGAATATCCACACACGACGCTCAATGCCTCCGGCGAGGCGGTCGGCTTGCCTGACGGACAGATGGGCAACTCGGAGGTTGGGCACCTGACGATCGGCTCCGGCCGCGTCCTCGACCAGGACTTCCAGCGCGTCAACCGTGCGGTCGCGGACGGCAGCTTCTTCGAAAACGAGGCGCTCGTGTCCGCGTTCCGGCGTGCCCGGGAGCGCGGGGGAGACGTGCACCTGCTCGGACTCGTCTCCTACGGCGGAGTTCACTCGCACATCGACCACCTCCGCGCGCTGCTCGAGCTCGCGCGGCGCGAGGACATGGCGGACCGGACGTGGATCCACGCGTTCACGGACGGGCGAGACGTGTCGCCGACTTCGGCCGTGCGCGATCTGGCCGAGCTGCCGGACGACCGCATCTCGTCCGTGTCCGGCCGGTACTACGCCATGGATCGCGACAAGCGCTGGGACCGCACCGAGCGCGCGCTCGACGCCGTCCTACACAGGTGTACACCTACACCTACATCTACATCCACAGACATAGCCATCACTGCGGTGCGGCAAAGCTATGACGAAGGCGTGACGGACGAGTTCATCGTCCCGGTCTGCTTCGCCGGCAGGCGCGGCCTCGACCCGGTGAAGGACACCGCGATCTTCTTCAACTTCCGCCCCGATCGCGCTCGCCAGCTCTCCGAGAAGCTCGGCCGGCTCGAAACCGACCTGACCACGATGACGAAGTACCGAGAGGACTTCACCTTTCCCGTCGTCTTCCCGGAGCAGCGCGTCGACATGGTCTTGGCAGAGGTGCTCGCGCAACTCGGCGTCCGGCAGCTCCACGCAGCCGAGACGGAGAAGTACGCCCATGTCACGTACTTCTTCAACGGCGGCGCCGAGGACGAGCAACCAGGCGAGCACAGGATGCTGGTTCCGTCGCCGCGCGACGTTCCGAGCTACGACCACAAGCCGGAGATGTCAGCGCCGGAGCTCACGGAGCTCTTCGTCGAGTCGATCGAGGAGGGCGACTACGCCTTCGCCGTCCTCAACTTCGCGAATCCGGACATGGTCGGCCATACGGGCTCGATCCCCGCGGTCGTCCGGGCGGTCGAGACGACCGACCGCTGCCTGGGCGAGGTCGTCGCCGCCGTCGCGGCGAAGGGTGGCATTTGCCTGGTGACGGCGGACCACGGGAACGCCGAGAGGATGCTCGAAGACGACGGCGTAAGTCCCCACACGGCCCACACAACGAACCCGGTCCCCTTGATCGCAACCGAAAAGGGACTCAAGCTGCGTGAGGGCGGCGAACTCTCCGACCTTGCTCCCACAGCACTGGCTCTTCTCGGTTTTGCGCAGCCCTTACAAATGACCGGGAAAAACGTCTTCAACTTCCTGTAACCCCGATATCATGGTGCCCCTTGTCACTGCCCCAGCCTGACTTCGGCGTCCTGCGGAAGGCACAGCGTGGTGATGAGCGCGCGTTCTCCATCATCGTGCGCGCTTACCAGGTGCCCGTCTTCAACTACGTCCTCCGCCTCGTCGGCGATCGCTCCCTGGCAGAGGACCTGACGCAGGAGATCTTCCTGCGGGTCTTCCAGGGGCTGCCGCGGTTCTCGCTCCGGTCGAAGTTCACGACCTGGTTGTTCCAGGTGGCAAAGAACCGGGTGCTCGACGAGCTCCGGGCCGTCGAGCGCCGGCCGCGCGCCGTGGTCGACATCGACGACGTCCCGCCGCTCGAGGTGCTCGACGCGCCGTTCGAGCGGCTTGAGGCGATTGATGCACTCTGGCGCGCCGTCGAGGCCCTGAACGTCGACCTGAAGATGGCACTCCTCCTCCGCGATGTGGTCGGCCTGTCCTACACGGAGATCGCCGACTCGCTCGAGGTCACCCTCGCGACCGTGAAGTGGCGCATCTACAAGGCGCGCGAAGACGTGCAGGTCGCGCTCGCGCGCGAGGGCATCCACCTCTACGGCGACGGCGAAGAGCCCACCGCCGTCGAGGCGATCGCTCCCGCCTAGCGCGAGTAGCGCCGGAGCCATGCGGCGAGATTGCGGGCGCCGACCTCGGCGTTCGCACCGGGCTGCACCGGCGCAATTGCAGCGGGAGGCGTCGCATGCGGCGGCGACGAGCCTCCGCCAACGCTCATCGCGATCGCCGCTGCGATTCCCCCCGTGATCGCAAGCACCGCTCCGACGACGAGCAGCATTCGCAGACTCCGGCGGCGTTGAGCCTTCCGCGGCCGACGCGGCGGCCGCTCCGGGAGCGGGACCGTCGTCCGGCTCGGCAGCGTCGCGGCGAGCGAATGCGCGACGTCCGCCGCCGACGGCGGCCGGTCCCGAGGGTCGGCCGAGAGACAAGCCATGACAATCCGCGCGACATCCGGCGGTGCGCCGGCGGGCGGCTCGATCTCGGCCGGATCGACGAGATCGGCAAGCGTCGCCGGCGTACGTGGCGGCCTCCCGGCTAGCAGCTCGTAGAGCACGGCGCCGGTCGCGTAGATGTCCGCCGCCGCGGTGACGTCCTCGCCGCGAGCCTGCTCGGGCGCGAGGTACGCCGCCGTGCCGAGCACCGTGCCAGCGACGGTAAGCCGCGTGCCGTCGGCGCCGAGCGCGATCCCGAAGTCGCCGATCTTGAGCTGCCCGTCGTTCCGCAGGAGGAGGTTCTGCGGCTTCACGTCCCGGTGGACGAGCCCTGCGCGGTGCACCGCTGCCAAGCCTTGACAGAGCTGTACGCCGAGCTGGACTGCCTCGTCGGCCGGCAGCGCGCCGTTGCGCGCGAGGAGCTCCGCGAGCGTCTCGCCCTCGACGTACTCCATCGCGATGAACGGACGGCCGCCGTCCTCGCCGACGTCGTAGACACGAACGATGTGCGGGTCGGCCAGCTGCCCTGCGAGGCGCGCCTCCCGTACGAACCGCTTGCGCAACTCATCGTCGCGAGCGCGGTTCTCCGCGAGCCGCTTCAGCGCGACCGGACGGTCGAGCTCGACGTCGCGCGCGAGGTCGACGGTCGCCATCGCTCCGTGACCGAGCGGACGCTCGACGCGATACCGGCCGGCAACAAGGTCCTGGGTCAACCGTCTCCGCCTCCCTGGTTGTCGCCTTTGTCATGCCCGTGACCGTGGCCGTGCTTCGGCGGCTTCTCGGGCTTCGGCGGCGGCGCAGGCGGGGTGCAGGTGATGCGCGCGGGCAACGCGTTGACTGCGCTCGTCAGCGGCTCGAGCAGCGGCCGCGCCACGCGCCCGGCGTTGATCGCGGCGATCACCTCCGTGCGCAACTGTCCGGCTCGCTGCTCGGCCGCGCAGCCGTCGTTCACGGCGAGCGCTCCGGCGATTGCGTTCGCCTCCCGGCTCCACGTTTGAGCCAGCGCGCGCGGCAGGCGGGGCGGCGGCGAAGGCTGCCCACGCCGGGCGCTGCCGCCGCAGCCGGCGAGCAACGCCGCGACACCGACCAGCACGACCGCTCGCCTCACTGCCCCACCGCCAGACGAAGTGCGAGCGCCTCCGGCAGGCCGGCCTCCTCCATCTCCGCCTGTGTGCGCTCGATGTCGTACTCGACGCGCCGAAAGCTTGCGGTCTGCGCCTCGACGTCAAGCAGGAGGTAGGCCGCCCGCGGATCGCCGTCACGCGGTTGGCCGACCGAGCCCGGATTCAACACGCTCCGCGACCCGGCGAGCTCAAGCTCGGTGCCAGCTGCCGCGAGCCCGCCTTCGAGCCCGTCTTCCTGGAGCTGAATCCGGAGCGCAACGTGGCTGTGACCCACCAGCACGAGCGGCTCCGCAGCCAGTGCGAGTGTCATGAGCGCCGCTTCGCCCGACAGCACGTACTCCCACACCGGGTCACGCGCGCTGCCGTGGAAGAGGGCGACCCCGTCGGCCTTGCCGGCGGGCTCCAACGAGTCCAGAAACGCGAGCGCCTCGTCGCTCAGCACCGTGCGCGTCCAGCGCGCGGCTGTGCCGGCGTCACCGCTGAACTCCCAGAGGTCGAGCGTGCCGCGGACGGCGAGGTCGTGATTGCCGCACAGGCAAATTCGCGCGCGCTCCTGAACGAGCCGTGTGCACTCGTTCGGACGCGGGCCGTACCCGACGAGATCCCCGAGGCACCAGAGCTCGTCCGGCGCGTCCTCGTCGATCGCCGCAAGCACCGCCTCGAGCGCGACGAGGTTCGAATGAATGTCAGACACGACCGCGACGCGCATCAGCGAATTCTCGATGCCACGAGCCCGACGAGCGTCGGCACCGTCGCCGGCACGACCGACGTGACGATGAGCAGCAGTCCCCAAGCGCCGGCCGCGAGCCCGGTGGCGACGGCCGCGCGCACCCGCCGCGCGACGACGACGCCGAGCAACGCGGCCGCCGCGAAGTCGAGCCAGCCCATCGTCGCCGATCCGAACGTCGCATCCCCGAGCCGCGGAATCGGATGGCCGGCCGCCGACGGCAGCGGCGCCTGGTGGAGCGCCGTCGTCGCAGGGCCGACCTGCGGCGTCGCCCAGACAAGGATCACGTCGACGACGCAGAGTACGACGAGACCGGCAGCGAGCGACCACGACGGCGCAACCGCCGCCGCGACCTCCGCAACCGTCGCGGCCGCGAGCATGATCAGCGCCACCGCCGCCGCCTGCGCGACGAGTCCGTGCGCGAGCCACGCCACGAGCCACAACACCAGAGCGAACGGCGCACGCCGCGGCCGCGCCGCCGCGAGCACCGGCGTCGCCACGGCGCCGACAAGCGCGAGTGCGTGCGGGCCGCCGGTGAGCAGACGGAGCAACAGGATTCCGAGCCCGAGCGCTGCGGCCGGCGCGAGCAGCCCGAGCCAGCCGATCCGTCCGCGGCGTAACGCGTGCCGCGGCAGCATGACGGTCGCCGCCTGCATCGCGCACAGCACGGCGTACGACGGTGCGAGGCTCAGGGGTCGGGCGTCTCGGGGAGGTTCCGAATGCCTTCGGTTGTCTGGTACTTCGACCACGAGTCCTGAAGCGCGGCGATCAGCTCCTCGACGAAGCGCGGCGACGCGTTGATGCGCGCGACCACCGCGCCGGGGACGTCGCCTTCCTCCACCTCGTGCTCGATCCTCGCGAACGTCAACGTGAACTCGTAGCGGGAGAAGGTGATGTTCGCGAAGTTCGCGTAGCTCCCCGCGATGTCCGCCGGGTCGAGATGGATGTTGAGCCGCTTCTCGCCCGACTCAGGCTCAGGCACGAACCCCTCCTCGTCCATGCCGGAATACTAGAGGCGTGAACCAGAGGCTCCGGGTCGAGCAGATCCTGCGCGTCGGCGTCGCGATCCTCGCCACGCTCATCGGTGGAACCATCGCCTTTCACGCGACCCTGTCCGAGGGCTGGTTCCAGTCCTTCTACCGCGCGGTCGTGACCACGAGCCTCGCAGGGCTCGACACGGTCCCGCACTCCAATGGGGCGCGCATCGTTTCGATCGTCCTCGTGCTCTGCGGCTTGACGATCATCGCGTACGCCGGCGCGGTTATCGTCGAGTCCATCGCCGGGGGCGTCCTCACCGGCGCGCTGGCCGACCGACGAAGGGAGCGGAAGATCGAGCGTCTGCGCGATCACATCATCATCTGCGGCTACGGCCGCGTCGGCCGCCGTGTTGCGGAGGAGTTCAGGGCGGCCGGCGTCCCTTACGTCGTCCTCGACTTCAAGGACGAGGCGATCGCTGCTGCACGCGAGCTGAACGACCTGCTGATCGAGGGTGACGCCACCGAGGACGAGGACCTGCAGCGAGCAGGCATCGAGTACGCGGCGGGCGTCGTCGTCGCGTCGGACAGCGATGCCGACAACCTCTACATCTCGCTCTCTGCGCGGAACGTTCGCAGGGACATCCAGATCGTCGCGCGTGCATCCGACGAGGACGCGGAGAAGAAGCTGCTGCTCGCAGGCGCCGACCGCGTCGTGCTGCCGTACACCGCCGCCGGCCGCACGATGGCGAATCTCGTGCTGAAGCCGCAGGTGATGTCGTTTCTCGACGCCGTCACCACGGCCGCCGGTCCCGACCTCCACATGGCGGAGATCGAGGTGAGCGAGTCCTGCCCGAGCGCCGGGAAGACGATTCGCGACTCCCGCGTGCGCCACGAGACGGGCGCGATCATCGTCGCCCTGCGCCGCAAGGACGGCACCTTCGACACGACGCCCGAGCCCGAGGCCGTGATCGCGCCCGGCGACGTGATTGTCGGCGTCGGGACGTCGGAAGAGCTGCAGCGACTCGAGGATCTCTTCGCCCTTGGCAGCTGATCCGGTCAGCGCGCTCGCGGCCCGCGTCGGCAACGGCGTGGTCCTGGAGCGGCCCAGCGATCCCGAGCACGGCGACTACGCGACGAACGCGGCCCTTCGGCTTGCCGGCGCGCGGCGCCAGGCGCCGCGCGAGCTTGCAGCCGAGCTCGCTGCCGCCGCTGAGGCGCTGCCCGAGGTCGCCCGCGCCGAGATCGCCGGGCCGGGCTTCGTCAACCTCTTCCTGCGCGACGCGTGGTTTGGCGACACGCTCCGCGCGATCGTCGACGCGG
The DNA here is from genome assembly GCA_036496545.1 of Gaiellaceae bacterium. Lineage (GTDB taxonomy): Bacteria > Actinomycetota > Thermoleophilia > Gaiellales > Gaiellaceae > Palsa-739. Next base: position 41,266 of record DASXKX010000027.1, read on the forward strand.
GCGAGACGTACGGCGGTGGGTTCGCCGCGCCGCGCGAGCGCGTCCAGGTCGAGATGGTCTCCGCGAACCCGACGGGTCCCCTGCACGTCGCGCATGCGCGCAACGGCGCGTACGGCGACTCGATTGCGCGGCTGCTCGAGCTCGCGGGGGATGCCGTCGAGCGGGAGTACTACTACAACGACTCCGGTGGTCAGATGGACCGCTTCCGCGCTTCGGTCGAGGCGGTACGGCGCGGGGAGGAGCCGCCGGAGGACGGCTACCGGGGCGAATACATCAAGGAGCTCGCTGCGCTCCCGGGCGACCCGGTGCCGGAGATGCTCCATCGCATCGAAGCGTCGCTCGAGCGCTTCCGCATCCACTTCGACTCGTGGGCGAGGCAGAGCGCGCTCGAGCAGCGGCTCCCGGAGTACCTGCCGCGCCTCGACACCTATGAGAAGGACGGCGCGCTCTGGGCGCGCTCGTCCGCGTACGGCGACGAGGAAGACCGCGTGCTCGTCCGTTCGGACGGCGGCGCGCCGACATACCGCGCCGCGGACGTCGTCTACCTCGCCGACAAGCTCGACCGCGGTTTCGATCGCGCGATGTACATCCTCGGCGCCGACCACCACGGAACACGCAACTGGTACGCGGCAATCGCGCGGATGCTGGGCTACGACCCTGACCGCGTCGAGGTCCTGCTGTACCAGCTGGTGCACCTCACGAAGGGCGGCGAGCAGACCAAGATGTCGAAGCGGCGTGGCGACGTCGTTTTCCTCGACGACTTCATCGACGAGATCGGCGTCGATGCAGCGCGGTGGTACCTCGTCAAGAGCGGACCGGATCAGACGATCGACATCGACGTCGACCTCGCCGCCGAGCGCACGCAGAAAAATCCGGTCTACTACGTGCAGTATGCGCACGCGCGCATCGCGGGCATCCTGCGCAACGCCGGCAACGCAAAGCTCGATCCGACACCGAAGGGCGTGCTCGCACCGGAGGAGCGTGAGTTGATCAAGCGGCTTGCCGAGCTGCCGGCCGTCGCGGAGGAGGCGGTCGCGAAGCGCGGGCCGCAGGCGATCCCGCAGTACGCGATCCGTATCGCTGACGATTTCCATCGCTTCTACCACGAGCACCGCGTGCTCGAGAGCGACGAGCAAGCCTTCCGGCTCGCACTCTGCCGCGCGACGCAGGCGGTGATCGCCCGCTGCCTCGACCTCATAGGGGTCGCGGCGCCGGAACGAATGTAGGATCGCCACCCGTGAGCACCCCGCGGCAGGCCCCTGACCGCAACATCGCGATGGAGCTCGTCCGCGTGACCGAGGCCGGTGCGATGGCCGCGGCGCGCTGGATCGGGCGCGGCGAAAAGGAAAGCGCGGACCAGGCCGCCGTCGATGCGATGCGCTTCGTGCTCGACAGCGTGAGTATGCGCGGCAACGTCGTGATCGGCGAAGGCGAGAAGGATGAAGCGCCGATGCTCTACAACGGCGAGGAGGTCGGCAACGGCGAAGGCCCGCAGGTCGACGTCGCCGTCGACCCGCTCGAGGGCACGCGGCTGACGGCGCTCGGCCAGCCTGGCGCAATCAGCGTCATCGCGGTCGCGGAGCGGGGGACGATGTTCTTCCCAGGCGCCGCGTTCTACATGGAGAAGATCGCCGTCGGCCCGCGCGCCGCAGGCGCCGTCGACATCACGAGGTCGCCCGCGGAGAACGTCGCACGCGTCGCCGAGGCGCTCGAGAAGACCGCGCGCGAGGTCGACGTCGTCGTCCTCGAGCGCGAGCGCCATGAGGAGCTGATCGTGGAGCTTCGCGCAGCCGGCGCGCGCGTGAAGCTGATCCGCGACGGCGACGTCGCGCCGGCGATCGCGGCGGCGCAGCCCGGCACCGGCGTCGACATGCTCTACGGCGTCGGAGGCACACCCGAAGGCGTCATCTCGGCCGCCGCGCTCAAGTGCGTCGGCGGCAGCATCCAGGGACGGCTCTGGCCGCGCAACGACGACGAGCGGCAGCAACTGGTCGACGCCGGCCTCGATCCGGAGCGCGTGCTGCATACGCACGACCTCGTGTCCGGCGAGGATGTCTTCGTCGCCGCGACGGGCGTCACGAACGGACCGCTGCTCGCGGGCGTCCGGTACACGCCGGGCGGCGCGGTCACCGACTCGATCGTCATGCGGTCGCGCAGCGGAACCGTCCGTCGCGTCGTCGCGCAGCAGTCGCTCGAGAAGCTGTCGGCTCTAACCGGATTCGAGTACCACTAGGCGCCGACCGCCTCGCGCTCCATCGCCGGCGCGTACATCCCCGTGCGCGCGGCGCTGTTCATCTTCGCGCGGTGGTAGTACGCGCGCTGGCCGGCCTCGACGTTCTCGGGCTTGCCGCCCCACGCCTTCAGGGCAGGCGCCTGAAGCGCGCGGCCGTAGGAGAACGACAGCTGCCACGGGTGCGGCCCGCTCGCGTTCATCGCGTTGAGGTGCGCAGTCGCATCCTCGTCCGACTGGCCGCCCGAGAGGAAGACGATTCCCGGCACCGCCGCAGGAACGTGCTTGTAGAAGCACTTGAGCGACCATTCGGCGACTTCGTCGGGGTCCGCGCGGTTCGAGGCTTCGTAGCCGGAGAGCACCATGTTCGGCTTGAGCAGCGTCCCGAAGATGTCGACGCGCTGGTCGAACAGCTCCGTGTAGACCGCGTCGAGCACGCGGCTCGTCACGTGGTAGCTGCGCTCGATCGTGTGCGTGCCGTCCTGCAGCACCTCCGGCTCGACGATCGGCACGATGCCGGCTTCTTGACAGAGCGCGGCGTAGCGCGCGAGCGCGTGCGCGTTCGTCCAGATGCAGTAGTCGCTCGGCAGCTCGTCGGTGATCGAATACGTCGCGCGCCACTTCGCGAAGCGCGCGCCGAGCCCGCGGTACTCCTCGAGCCGTTGTCGGAGCCCGTCTAGACCCTCCGTGATCGTTTCGCCCTGCGCGTGCGCGAGCGGCTTCGCGCCTTCGTCGACCTTGATGCCTGGAATCACGCCCTTCGAGGCGAGCAGCTGCGGGAACGGCGTGCCGTCCGACGCGCTCTGCCGAATCGTCTCGTCGTAGAGGATGACGCCGCTGATGTAGTCCTCGACGCCCGGCGTCGTGAACAGCATTTCGCGGTACGCGCGGCGGTTCTCCTCGGTCGACTCGAGGCCGATCGAGTCGAAGCGCTTCTTGATCGTGGCGGTGCTCTCGTCCGCGGCGAGGATGCCCTTGCCGTCGGTGACGAGCGCCTTCGCGGTGTCATGCAGCTCGTTGGCCATGTCCAATCTCCTGTGGTCGTTTCGTACCGAGATTACTGCCGCCGGGGTGAGAGCGTCGCGAGCAGCACGTCGCCGAGATTGGCGCGCGCGCGTGCGTCCGAGGGCGGCTAACCTGAGCGTCGTAGCGCGGACGTAGCTCAGTTGGTAGAGCACTGGCTTCCCAAGCCAGGTGTCGCGGGTTCGAGCCCCGTCGTCCGCTTAGCCACCCCTACTTCGTGACGCGAACGAAGACGTAATCCTTTGCAAAGCCGTCATCGAGTGTGCGATTCATGCGCTTGCAGGTGTCCGAGATGTTGCCCTCGATCGTCTGGAATGAGCGGGGCCCCGTCGACTTTTCGACCAGGCCGATGTGGTTGTGCTTGGTCTTGAAGTTCGAGCCGTCCAGGTCATAGCAGACGAGGTCGCCCGGCTTCGGATCCATCGTGACTCTCAGCCCGTACTGACCGCTACGCGCCGCGCCGACGAGGAACGGGACGTAGGACCAGCGCGACCCGCGTGCGAAGGCGGCCGAGCCGGCCTTGATGTAGGCCATCGAAACGCTCATCGCACACCACTCGTCCTGGATGCCGTAGAACGCGCCCACGGTCGTGTGGTTCGAGTGGGGCGGATCTTCGATCGTTCCGATCAGCTTGATCATCTCCGCCACCGCCTTCTTACGGAGCGCGCCGCCATTCGCCTCGTTCTTCTTCCTCTGAGCGCTGAGCTTCTTCATCGCGGGAGTTGGCTTCGCGGCTCCAGTGAGGAACTTCTCCAACGGTGTGCCGAAGCCTTGGGATGGCCTCGCGTAACCGAGCCGGAACTGCGCGGCCTCACACGCCTGGGCGGTGAGGACGTCGTACTCACCGCTGATAGGACCGTCGTAGTCATCGTGCTGCTTGAGCAGACGTTGGGCAAACTCAACGTCTTGGCCCTCCATGTGCGGAGTGACTAGGGCGAGCGTTCGTTTCATTGCCTGCCGAACCTCCGAACGACCCCTTGGGTTGCCAACATGACGCCCGGGGGCTGTCACTTCTTCCCAGTCCGTGGCCCCTCAAGGAATGTCCGTCGGATTCCGATAGACCGACCTAAGACGACTGGGCGGTGCCGTTCAGAGGGATGGCCCGGCGCCGCCCACTCTCTTCCTTAGGCGCGCCAGGCAGCGGCAAGCCGCTCGCGCGTGGCAAGCAGGTGCTCGGGGAGCACCTTCACGTCGCCGAGCACGGGCATGAAGTTCGTGTCGCCGTTCCAGCGCGGGACGACGTGGAGGTGGCCGTGGTCCGGGATGCCCGCACCGGCGACGCGGCCGATGTTCCAACCGAGGTTGAAGCCCTCGGGCTTGTAGACCTCCCGCAAGGCGGCGAGACCCTCGCTGCCGAGCCGGTGGATCTCGAGCGCGTCGTCGTCGGCAAGGTCGTCGAAGTTGAGCCCGTGGCGGTATGGAGCGACGAGTAGATGGCCCGACGAGTACGGGAACTTGTTCAGGAGGACGAATGCGCGCTCGCCACGGTGGACGACGAGATGCTCGACGTCGTCGCCCTCGGCCGCGCGGCAGAAGACGCAACCGTCCTGCTCGTCCGCGGTCTGGATGTATTCGAGGCGCCAGGGCGCCCAGAGGTGCTTCACCTCAGAGCCAGCGCTTGTACCGGAAGAACCCGATCATCGATACGAGGATCGCGAGCAGCAGCCCGATCGTGACGAGGAAGCCCACAGCACTGTCGAAGCCCGGGAACTTCACGTTCATGCCGAAGAACCCGGTCACGAACGTCAGCGGCAGCATCACGACGCTGAAGATCGTGAGCACGTAGAGGATGTCGTTCTGCTGGTGTGAGATCAGCGACTCGTTTGTGTCCTCGAGCGCCTCGACGACCTCCTTGTAGTTGTCGAGGTTGTCCCAGATGCGCTCGCTCGCGTCGACGATGTCGTCGAAGTAGAGCTCGAGCTCCTCCGGCAGGAACCGCTCGACCGCGCGCTCGAGCAAGCGCAACGTTGGACGCTGCGGCCGCACGATCTTGCGGTAGGAGATGATCTCCTGCTTTACCTTGTGGATGTCGCGCACGCGCTCCTTCGCGCGCGGCTGCACGTCGTCGATCTCTTCGTCGATCTGGCGCAGCTTGAGCGCGATCTTGTCGAGGATCGGGAAGCAGTAGTCGTAGAGGTCGTCGAGCACCTCATAGAGTAGGCGCCCGGAGCCGCGTGAGAAGAGATTGGTCCGCAGCTCCTCGTTCGAATAGCACCGCTCGAAGAGCCGGGTGACCGGCTTCAGCTCGACCGTCGGCAGCGTGACGAGATAGTCGGGCCCGACGAAGACGTCGAGCTCACCGGCGTCGAGCCGGCCGACCGACGCGTTGTAGACAGGGAAATGGAGAACGGCGAAGAGGTAGCCGCCCGACTCCTCCTCGGAGTAGTTGTCGACCTTCGGGCGCTCGCGGCGCGACAGGACGTCCTCGATGTCGAGCGGGTGCCAGCCGAAGCGCGCGGCAAGCAGCTGCGCCTCGTCCGACGTCGGCGCCTCGAGGTGGATCCAGGTCAGGCCTTCGGCTTGAAGTTCAGCGAGCCGCGGGCGCGGGGCGACGTCGACCGCATGCGGTTGCGACCCGACACGGCGTGGGCGGATGCGGGGCAGGCTGGGCATCGGTACTGAGGGGGTCCACGGTCGCGTTCACAGGCATGTTCGAAGTGTACCCCGGTCTCCCTGCTGGCATACCCACTACGGGGGAGATTGGGTCGCGTGCCAGAGCGCGACGTTCGGCAACCGAGAGAGGGGAGTGGTATGCGGCAAGTCTCGATCGCCGCTCCCGCGGCGTATTCGAAATCGGAAGGAGGGATCGCGTTGAGCGAGCCCGAGCAGCCCAGTAACGATGTGTCGCGGCCAGACGCAGCTCAGCGGCAAGCGGACGCGGAGCCGCCGAGCGCCGAGCAGCAGCCGTCGCCGGTACCTGCGACCGCCGCGCCGGCCGCCCGGCGAACGCCGATCGGAAAGCCACGCGGCGTCGTCTTCGTGATCTTGATCTCGATCCTCACGTTCGGCATCTATCACCTGTACTGGGTCTACAAGGTCTTCGAGGAGATGAAGCAGCACACCCAAACCGGCATCGGCGGCGTGCTCGGCCTCGTCATCGCTCTTGTTATCAACCCGGTCATCTGGTTCGTCATGCCATCCGAGATCGGGCAGCTGTACCGGGGCGACCGGCGGAGCGCGCCGCTGAGCGGCTGGACAGGACTCTGGATGCTCCTGCCGATCGTCGGGTGGTTTGTGTGGATGGTGAAGGTCCAGCGCGCGTTGAACGGCTACTGGCAAAGCAAGGAGACGATCACCTAAGGTTCATGCGCCCGGCAGGAATCGAACCTGCGACCTCGCGCTCCGGAGGCGCGCGCTCTATCCCCTGAGCTACGGGCGCTGGGAGACGCCAGTGTAGCCTCCTCCGGGTGCAGGTCGAGGCACACATTGCGACGCTCCAGCTCGCGCAGACGTTCGTCATCTCGCGCGGAGCGGTCGATGCAGAAGACGTCGTCCAGGTTGCCGTCACCTCGAGCGGAGTGCGCGGCTACGGCGAGGCCGCGCCGATCGACCGGTACAACGAGACGCCCGAGTCGGCGCTCGCGTACATCGAGGAGCATGCCGATGCGCTCGGCGACGATCCATTCGCGCTCGACGAGATCTTGGAACGCCTCCCCGAGCGCGAGTTTGCGGCACGTGCGGCGTTCGACATCGCGTTGCACGACCTCCAGGGCAAGCTTGTCGGCCGGCCGGTGTACCAGCTGCTCGGCGTGCGCCGCGCCGGGCCGCCGACGACGTGGACGATCTGGCTCGGAGATCCCGACGACATGGCGCGCCGTGCGTCCGAGGCCGATCCGCGCTTCCGCCGGCTGAAGCTGAAGCTCGGTGCGGGTGACGGGCTCGACGTCGAGCGCGTGCGGGCGGTGCGCGCCGTCACCGAGCTGCCGATGCAGGTGGACGTGAACGAAGGCTGGAGCGCGGACGAAGCGCTCGAGAACCTCCGCGCGCTTGCGGAGTTCGACCTGCAGTACTGCGAGCAGCCGATCACTGCCGAGGCGATGCTCGAGTCGGACGCGCTGAAACGCGAATCTCCGATTCCGATCTACGTCGATGAGAACTGCCACACGCTCGCAGACGTCGCGGAGTGCGCAGGCATCGCGCACGGCATCAACGTGAAGCTTGCGAAGTCCGGCGGCATCCGCGAGGCCGTGCGCATGGTGCACGCCGCACGCGCGCTCGGGCTCGGCACGATGCTCGGCTGCATGGTCGAGTCCGGCATTTCGATCGCGGCCGGCGCGAGCATCGCGAGCCTGTTCGACCACATCGACCTCGACGGCAACATTCTCATCACGCACGACCCGTTCCCCGGTGTCGAGTTCACCGACGGCGTGCAGCTGCCTGCCGAGGCGCCCGGTCTCGGCGTCGGCCCTGCGTGAAGTACCTGATCCTCGCGGAGGGCTTCAGCGCCGACCCGCACTACGGCAAGACGGCTCACGGCGTGTTGCGGTACCGGCGGGATGACGTCGTCGCGATTCTCGATTCGACGCGCGAGCCCGGGGCGACTGAGGACGGCGTGCCGGTCGTGCAGACCGTGCAGGAAGCGACGCAGTACGAGCCGACGACCGCGCTGGTCGGCGTCGCGACGCAGGGCGGGCGCTTCCCGCCGGCGTGGCTCGGCCTGCTGCGGCAGTGCGTCGACGCCGGCCTCGACATCGAGAACGGCTTGCACGTCTTCCTCGAGGACGACCCCGAGCTCGCGGAGCTCGCGCGCGATCGCGGCGTCGAGCTGCGGGACCTGCGCCGCCCGCCGAGGGACATCTCGACCGCGACCGGCGAGAACCTCTCGGTGCCCGCGACGATCGTCCTCACCGTCGGCTCCGACTGCGCGATCGGGAAGATGACCGTCTCGCTCGAGCTCGACCGCGAGGCGCGCGGACGCGGCATCAAGTCGCTCTTCGTGCCGACCGGGCAGACCGGGATCGCGATCGCCGGCTGGGGCATCGCCGTCGACGCAGTTGTCGCGGACTTCATCGCGGGCGCCGCCGAGCGGCTCGTCGTCGAAGGCCACGAGCGCGCGGGAGAGCTTTTGTGGGTCGAGGGCCAGGGCGCGATCCTGCACCCGGTGTATTCGGGCGTCACCCTCGGCCTCTACCACGGCTCGGTGCCGCACGCGCTCGTCCTGTGCCACGAAGTCGGTCACGAGGAGATCGAGGGCGCGGGCGGAGGCCCACACCGGATCCCAAGTCTCAGCGAGCTCGTCGACCTCCACGAGCGGCTCGCGCTCCCGGCCCGACCGGCCCGAGTCGTTGCGATCGCCCTCAATACCCGCCGCGTCGGCGAGGACGAGGCCCGGCAGGCGATCGCAGCCGCCGAGGCGGAGACCGGCCTGACCGCGGACGATCCCGTCCGCTTCGGCGCGGCGCGGCTCGTTGACGCGGTCCTCGCAGGCACGGATTAGCTCGAACGAGGGGTTGTCCGCTCGGGCAACCCGTCCGACATTGACGGTCGATACCTGCGGTCGACTCTGAAGGGACAGGGCCTTGAACAAGCTTGCTGCGGCAATCGTCGGCGCGCGCTCGCGCTGATCATCACGGGAGCGGCCGCGGCCGGTCCGCAGATCGGCTTCTCGGAAGACGGCACGAAGTACGCCAATGACGGCGGCGCTCGCCTCTTCACGGAGATGAACGCGGTCAACGCGACGTCAAACCGCGTCGCGGTCTTCTGGGACGGCTCGCAGACGATCTTCGACCAGGCGTTCCTCGACCGCATGATCCCGGCCGCCCAGGCCCACCGCATCCAGGTCGTCTTCGCGATCTATCCGCAGAAGGCGTCCCTTGCGCCGACGACACCCGACGCTGCGAACTCGTTCTGCGACTACGCGGTCAAAGTGATGCAGCGCTACCCGTACGTGCGCAAGGTGATTATCGGGAACGAGCCGAACCAGCCGAAGTTCTGGCAGCCGATCTGGAACGGCTCACAGCCGGCCTCGCCGGCGGCGATGGAGACCGTGCTTGCGAGCTGCTACGACAAGCTCAAGGCGTCCGACCCGGCGATCGACGTCATCGGTCTCGGCCTGTCGCCGCGCGGGAACGACGACCCCGGCGCTTCGAGCAACTCCTCGATCTCGCCGGTGCGCTTCCTCAAGGCGCTCGGCGACGCCTATCGCACGAGCGGCCGCACGAAGCCGCTCTTCGACGAGCCCTCATGGCATTGCTACCCGAACGTGAACAGCGATGAGGTCGAGACGGGCTACGCATGGCCGAACACCGGCTGCGTCAACGCTGCGCGCATCAAGCTCGCGATCTGGGACGCGTTCCACGGCACCGCGCAGCCGACGCTGCCGGGCTATCCGGTCACCGGCACCGGCACGACGCTCTTCGGCAACACGTCGCGGATGTTAATCGACGAGACCGGCTGGCAGGTCGACACGTCAGGGCTTCCCGGCTACTTCAACGCGGAGAACGTCCCGGCGATCAGCGAGGCGAAGCAGGCGCAGGACTACGACAAGCTCGTGCATCTCGCGAACTGCGAGCCGACGCTGACGGACTTCCACATCTTCCACGAGATCGACGAAACCGATCGCACCGGCTTCCAGAGCGGCGTGCTGCACGCGGACTTCAGCGAGCGTCCGTCGGCCGAGGACTCGGCGGCGTCGGTGAAGCACGCAATCGGCGCGGACAACGGCGGGTGCTCCGGCGGTGTCTGGCAGACGCTCGGGAGCTTCCTCTACTCGACGACGTCCGTCGCACCGCTGTACAAGACGTTCCCGTACGCGAGCCCGGCGCCGTTCGCGACGAAGACCGTGAGCGGCGGCGGCATCTACCTCCAGCTGGCGGCCGGCGAGGGCTTCACGTACGCGGTGAGCTTCAAGAACGGCTCGAAGACGGCAGGCGCGAGCGGCGCGGCGCCGCGGACGACGGCCACGGTGAAGGTGCCGGCCGGCTTCGGGACGGGCACCGCGACGGTCGTTCTGAAGGCCGAGACGAACTCGAGCCGGACGACCACGGTCATCGTGACCCTCGGCACGGGCACCGCGAAGGCGCCGAAGAAGCACCTTCGCAGGGGATAAGGATCACCCAATTAGGGTGAGAATTTCCCTCCGAAATCTCTAAACTCCCGCCCCGCGGCGGCCGATCCAGGCCGTGCCGGATTGGCCACGCCGAAGGGGGCACGCTGTGAAGTTCAAGGTCTTCGGGGCGCTCTGCGTATGCGCGCTCCTCGCCGCAGGTTTTTTCGCCGCCACGGGCGCGGCGGACGAGCCGCCCGGTCAGACAACAACTGACCAGACGACCGTTCCTGCCGCGACCGACACGACGTCGACGACCACGTCGACGACGACCACCACGACCGCAAGTGGATCCGCGGTCCCGCCGATCGCCTGGGGCGTCGCGGACGACGCGTCGAAGTACGCGGATGACGGCGGTGACTGGTTCTACGGCGAGCTCAAGGGTGCGAGCCTCACGCAGAACCGCTGGACGCTCGCGTTCGACCCGAGCAACCCGACCGCAATCGACGAACTGCCGTTCCTCGAGCGCGCCGCGCCGAAGGCGCAAGCCGCCGGCGTGCGAGTCCTGCTCTCGCTCTACTCGAAGAAGGGCTCCGTGCACGACCCGGTCACCTTCTGCACGTGGGCGCAGCAGGTTGCGACGACGGTTTCGCAGTGGGGGATCCACGACTACATCGTCGGGAACGAGCCGAATACGCGTCTCTACTGGTCGCCGCAGAAGGACTCGCACGGGCGCGACATCGCAGCAGGCGCGTACGAGGCCCTGCTCGCGACGTGTTACGACGCGCTCCACGCTGCCGACCCGCAGGCGAACGTGATCGCGATGGGTCTCTCGCCGCGCGCGTCGACCAACCAGTCGAACGAGCCGCTCGTGTTCTTGCGCGACGTCGGCAACGCCTACCGCAAGTCGGGTCGGACGAAGCCGATCATGGACGAGCTGTCGGTGCATCCGTATCCGAGCCCGAGCAGCCCGACCGACGGGCCGAGTGTGAGCTATGCGAACCCGAACCGCTTCGGCGTGCCTGACCTCGCGCGCGTCAAGCAGGCGGTGTGGGACGCGTTCCACGGCACGGGCCAGCCGACGACGCTGAACGGCCTCACGTTCGTGATCGACGAGATCGGTTGGCAGACGGACACGACGCGGTACTCGCAGTACGTCCACAACGAGAACGTGCCGGTCATCGGCGAGGCGACACAGGCCGCGTACCTGCGGCTGCTCGCGACGAGGTACTTCGCGTGTGATCCGACCGTCGTCGGCGTCCAGCTTTTCCTGCTCGTCGACGAGAAATATCGCGACGGCCACGACGAGAGCGGCAATTACGTCGGGGGCGGGTGGCAGAGCGGGCTCCTGACCGCAGGCGGTCAGGGCGTCTCACAGCCGAAAGTCGCGTACACCGCGGATGCTCCGCTGTTCGCGCAAGGACGCGCAGCGTGCGCCGGCCCGCTGATCTCATGGTCGCCTGGGCTGCGCAAGGTCGCGTCGGCCGGCGGGACGACGCCGAAGAAGAAGCCGAAGAAGCATTAGCCTCGCGACCGTGACGCGTGTTGCGGTCATCTCGGACACGCACCTTCCTCGGGGAGCCAGACGGCTCCCCGAGTCGTGTGTGGCCGAGCTGCGCCGGGCGGACGCGATCCTTCATGCGGGCGACATCGCGAGCGTCGGCGCGCTCGCGGAGCTGCGCTCGCTCGGGCCGCCGGTGCATGCGGTGCTCGGGAACGTCGACGAGCCGGCACTCGCCGCGCTGCTGCCGGAGGAGCACGTCGTCGAGCTGGGCGGCGTCGAGATCGGGATGCGGCACATCGCCGTCAGCGAGGAGTCGCTCCTCGAGCGGTTCCCGGGCTGCGCGGCGATCGTCTTCGGCCACTCGCATCTGCCCGTGGTCGAGCGGCGAGGGGAGACGTGGCTCCTGAATCCCGGGTCGCCGACCGAGCGCCGGCGCGCGCCGTTTCACTCGATGATCGTGGTCCGGATCGGCGGCGGAGAGCTCTTCCCCGAGCTTTTGCGCGTCACTTGACACGAACATCTGTTCGCTCTACCATAGCGAACACATGTTCGGGAAGTTCCTCATCGTGCTCGTACTCGTCGCGCTCGCCGTGGGCCTCGCCGCCCGCAGCTCGCACGGGGCCGGGCCCGAGCGCCACTACGTCGTCAAGCCGTCGGACACGCTCTGGTCGATCGCCGCGCATGCGTACGGCGGCGACCCCCGCGAAGGCGTGTGGAAGCTCGAGCAGCGGAACCACCTGAGCTCGGGCACGCTCGTCCCAGGGCAGACGCTCGTCCTGCCGGGCTAAGCCTCGGGGAGCTCGATCCCGGAGACGTAGACCTTCTCGCCGCGGAAGCGCTTCTGCTGCTCGTCCCAGGGGAACCAGATGATCACCTTCCACTCGAGGCGCTCGCCGGTCGGCGGCGCGCCGAGCCACTCGGCCTGCCACGTCGCGGTGACATTCGCCTCCTCGCAGACGCCCTGGGGGCCGATCACGATGTCGGTCAGGTCGAAGTGGATGTCGGGGAACGCGGTGAGAAGCTGGGTGTAGAACCGTGCCGCGCCTTCGTGCCCTTCCCAACGATGCCCGGTCTGCACGAGCTCGTAGACGCAGTCCGGCGTCAGCGTCGCGATGAGGCAGGGGAGGTCGCGCGCGTCCTCCGCGATCGAGTGCGCTTTGTACAGCGCGCGGATCTCGGTGTACAGCTCCGGCGTGATCTCGCGGCGGTAGACCTCGAGGACAGAGGGGTCGGCCACGCGCGAGAGCCTACTATCGCCGCGTGGATCTCGACCTCGTCTTTCTCGGCACCTCCGCGTCGATGCCGACGGCGCAGCGCGCACCCGCCGCGCTGCTCGTTCGCCGCGGCGGCGAACGGCTGCTCTTCGACTGCGCGGAAGGGACGCAGCGGCAGCTGCAGCGCTCGAGCGTCGGGCTGCCGGACCTCGAGGAGATCTTCGTCACGCACTTCCACGCCGACCACTTCCTCGGCCTGCCGGGGATGTTGAAGACGTTCGCACTACGCGGGCGCGATGACGTTCCGCTCACGGTGTACGGGCCGGCCGGACTCAAGGCGTTGTTCGCGCAGCTGAAGCCGTTCCTCGGCCGGCTGCCCTATCCGTTGAAGCTCGTCGAGCTCTCGGCTGGGGATGAGCTCGAGCGCGGCGAGTACCGCATCGATGCGTTCGCGCTCGACCACGGTGTTCCGGCGCTCGGCTATGCGCTCGTCGAGCACGAGCGTCCCGGACGGTTCGATGTCGCCGCGGCCGACGCGCTCGGCGTCCCGCCCGGCCCCGAGCGCGGGATGCTCCAAGGCGGCGAGCCGATCACGCTTTCCGACGGCACGGTCGTGACGCCCGACGAGGTGCTCGGGCCGGCGCGCGCAGGCCGCAAGCTCGTGCTCGCCTGCGACACGGCGCCGTCCCCGGCCGTCGTCCAGGCGGCGCACCACGCAGACGTGCTCGTGCACGAGGCAACGTTCGGCGCCGATGAGGACGATCGTGCGCGCGAGACCCTGCATTCGACCGCTGCGAATGCAGCAGAGGTTGCAAAGCTCGCCGAGGTGCGGCTGCTCGCGCTGACGCATCTGTCAACGCGCTATTTCGGTCGCGAGCTTGCCGAGGAAGCGCGGGCCGTGTTCCCGGAGACCGTCGTCCCGCGCGACTTCGACACAATTGAGATCCCGTTCCCGGAGCGCGGCACGCCTGCGCTCGTCAAGTCCGGAGCGCGGCCCGTATCATCGAGCGGAGATGGCGCGGATGGTGCAGGTGGCGGTGGCGGGTGACGCTTCGGAGGCCGAGCAGCTGCGCGAGCTCTTGCAGAGTGCGGGAATCGACTCGGAGATCGGTGCCGCAGGTGAGGACGACCCGCTGACGGTGCTCGTGCCCGAGGATGCACTCGAAGCCGCGGAGGACGCGATCGAAGCGCTCTCCGAGCCGGACGACCTCATCTCCGAGCCCTAATCGCGTCGCGCGACAAGCAGCGTCATGTCGTGCACGCGTTCGCGGTAGCCGTCTGCGGGAGCGTGAGCGCGCAGGAGCGTGCGCAGATCGCGCTCGAACTCGTCGAGCCGTCCGCCGAAGAGATGCGGCGCCGAGGACGATTGCGAGAAGACCGAGGCGACGATGTCGTCCTCGCTCCGCTCGTGCGTCCGCCCGGCCGGCACCGGGATCTCGCGCGGCTTGCCGAAGCCGGCCGCGCCGAGTGCCTCTCTCCCGTGCCACGGCGGTCCGTCGTCCGGGACCGTGCTCTGCCCGGCGCGGCGCTCCGGGCCGAGGTACGACCGGATGAGCTCTTTGATCGCCTCCCGCGGCACGTTGCCGTCGCCCTGGTGTGTTGTCGCACCGACGCCCACGTACGCGCCGCCCGGCCGAAGCATCGTGCGCACCGTCACGGCCACACGCATCTGCTCCATCCAATGGAACGACTGCGCGAACGTCACGACGTCGAACGTCCCGAGATCCGCCGGCAGCTCTTCGGCGCGCAAGCGGCGAAACGTCGCGTTGCCAGGCGCACGCCTGGACGCCTCGCCAACCATTCCGGCGTCCGCGTCGATCCCGATCACTTCTGCGAACAGCGATGCGAGCACGATCGTGAGTGACGCAGGCCCGCAGCCGACGTCGAGCAGACGGCCCGTTCCGTCGAGCGCGAGCTCGTCGCGGAGCGCGTCGGCAAGCGACTGGGGGTAGGGCATGCGTCCGCGCGCGTAGAACCGCGCGCTGCCTTCATAGAGCATGGGATCCCAGCTCCAGCTCACAGGGAAGCTAGATCTGCCAGGCGCCGCCGACGAGGATCGGCACGCGGCCGCCGTCCTTGCGCCTGCCGGTGACGGTCACCTCATCGGACCCGATCATGAAGTCGATGTGCACGGCGCTCGCGTTGATGCGCGGGATGTCGGCAGCGTCGGCGATCGGGGCGGAGTACGCGTCGCCGAGCGCGAGATGGCTCGCGGCGTTCTCGTCGAGCAGCGTCGTATAGAAGGTGCGGCCGAGCTGTCCGATCCGGCTCTCGCGGTCGACGAGTGCAACCTCGCCGAGCCGAGACGCGCCGTCGTCGGCTGCGCAGCGGCCGCGCAGCGCTTCCGCGTTCGCGTCGGCGTCGATCTCGACCGCCCGGCCGCCTTCGAAGCGAATGCGGAGTCCGGTGACGAGCGAGCCTGCAACGTCGAGCGGCTTCGTCGCCGTCACGACGCCCTCGGTTCGCTCCGGATCCGGGGTCGTGTAGACCTCTTCGGTCGGGATGTTCGGCACGTGGTGCACGCCCGTGCGCGTCTGCGACGAGCCGCCCTCCTTCGCGAAGCGCGAGCTCGGCAGCAGGCCGACCGTGAGATCTGTTCCCGGGCCTTCGAAGTGCAGTGCGTCGAGGTCGAGCTCGTCGAGCCGCCGCGCGTTCTGCCAGATCTGCTCGATCCGGTCGTGCCAGGCTTGCGCCGGGTCGGGCTCGTCGAGCCGGCAGACGCGCGCGACGTCCTGCCAGAGCTGCTCGAGCGCAGTCTCGTCGTCGAGCTCGGGATAGACGACGCGTGCCCACTGACGCGTCGGGAACGGCGAGAGCGTCCAGGCAATCGACCGGTCGTCGATGATCTCGAAGCTCTCCTTCAGCGTCGGGAGCCGGTCGATGCCGGCACGCGCGGGATCGACTCCGTCGAGAAGCCCCGGCGGCACGAGCGGGACGAGCACGATCCGTGCTGCGTCGAGCTCTCCGAGCGTCAGTAGGCGGCGACCGAGCCAGGGCGGCACCCAGCCGAGCGTCTCGTCGCGGGCCCGCACCGCGCGAATCCGCTTGACCTCCGGGTCGAAGTACTGGACGTCGACGTAGCGTGCGCCGCGGTCGTACGCACGGGCAGCGATCTCGCGGACGAGCGGGCGGGCGTCCGGTAACGCCTCGACGGCGACGACCTGGTCGGGCTGCACGTTCGCGCCGACCGAGACGATCAAGTCCGCGTAACGGCCGAGAAGGTTGCCGTCCATCCGGCGCGCACGATACTGTCCTGTGCGACCCGAACCCCTTTAACCCGGTCCAGTGAGGCCGGAAAGGAGTCGCTTGACCATGCACGTCCCGTCCCAGACGGAAGCCGGGAAGCTGCTCCTCGACGCCGATGCGCTCTCGCGAACCCTTTCGCGGATCGCGCACGAGATCATCGAGGGCAACCCGGAGCTCGATCGCGTCGCGCTCGTCGGCATCCAGACGCGCGGCGTGCCGCTTGCGCAGCGTCTCGCGCGGCTGATCGAGGAGCGTGCAGGCGTGACGCCCGAGCTCGGCGCCGTCGACATCACGTTCTACCGCGACGACGTCCAGGTGCGAGGCGGCGAAGGCCCGCTGCACGCCCAGCCGCTCGTCCGCGAGACATTGCTCGACTTCCCGCTCGACGGCCGCACCGTCGTCCTCGTCGACGACGTCCTCTACACGGGCCGCACGATCCGTGCGGCGATCGAGGCGCTCTTCGACTACGGACGTCCCGCGCGCGTTCAGCTCGCCGTGCTCGTCGACCGCGGCCATCGCGAACTGCCGATCCGCCCGGACTATGTCGGCAAGAACCTTCCGACCGCGCGCTCCGAGCGCATCCAGGTGCAGCTCGTCGAGGTGGACGAGGTCGACCAGATCCTGCTCGTGCCGAACCCGGAGGAGGGGTCGCAGTGACATCCATCCATCTCGTGAAAGACGAGCTGCGTCCACCCGGCGGGTCGCCGCGGCGCCATCTGATCTCGATCGCGGATCTCACGCGCGACGACATCGAGCGGTTGCTCGGCACAGCGCGCACGTTCGCGTCGTCGCTCGAGCGGGAGGTGAAGAAGCTCCCGACGCTCAAGGGCCGTCTCGTCATCAATCTCTTCTACGAGTCGTCGACGCGCACGTCGTCGAGCTTCGAGCTCGCCGCGAAGCGGCTCTCGGCAGACACGCTTACCGTGAAGTCGGTCGGCTCTTCCGTCGACAAGGGCGAATCGCTGAAGGACACGGCGCTGACGCTCGGCGCCTACGACCCCGACGTGATCGTGATCCGGCATCCGCAGATCGGCTCGCCGCAGCTTGTCGCGCGCGAGACGTCGGCGCATGTCGTGAACGCCGGCGACGGCAAGCATCAGCACCCGACGCAGGCGCTGCTCGATCTCTACACGCTTCAGCAGGAGCTCGGCCGCCTCGAGGGCCTGCACGTCGCGATCATCGGCGACGTCGTGCACTCGCGCGTCGCGCGGTCGCTCGTGCAGGCGTTCGCGCTCGTGGGCGTACGGTGCACGCTCGTCGGGCCGCCCGCGCTCCTCCCGCGCGGTCTGGCGGCTGAGCAGACGTCGGATATACGCGTGACGCGTGAGGCCGACGTCCTCTACGTCCTGCGCATGCAGAGCGAGCGCATGCAGCCAGGCGCGAACTTCGTGCCGTCGCTGCGTGAGTACACGGCGCGGTGGGGGATCACGCCGGAGCGGCTCCGCCCGGGGCAGAAGGTGATGCACCCCGGGCCGATGAATCGCGGCGTCGAGATCGACGCCCGGGTCGCAGACGCCGGCGACGCGCTTATCCAGCAGCAGGTGCGCTCCGGGCTCGTCGTCCGCATGGCTGCGCTCTACGACGTGCTCACCGGCGGCCCTGTCGGGGTGCGCGCCCTCGCGGCGGCGGAGGTGGCGTGATGCTCTGGGCACGCGAAGAGCCGGGCGCGAATCTCGTCTTCAAGGGCGCGCGCGTCATCGACCCCGTCGAGGCGATTGATGCGAGGCTCGACGTTCGCATCGACGACGGCGTGATCGCCGCGCTCGGTGACGATGTCGAGACGAACGAGCACCGTGTGGTCGACGCAGCGGGCCTCGTGCTCGCACCGGCGTTCGTCGATCCGCACGTCCATCTGCGCACGCCTGGTCGCGAGGACGAGGAGACGATCGCGAGTGGAACGGCGGCCGCCGCGGCCGGCGGCTACTGCGCGATTCTCGCGATGCCGAATACGGAGCCGGTCGTCGACACGGCTGCGACGCTCGGCTCGCTCGCGGAGTCTGCGAAGCGCGACGCGGCGGTGAGCGTCGGCTTCCTTGCGGCGATCACGCGCGGCCAGCGCGGCGAGGAGCTCACGGACATGGGCGAGCTCGCGGAGCTCGGCGCCGTCGCATTCTCCGACGACGGCGTGCCCGTGTCGTCGGCAGGGCTCATGCGGCGCGCGCTCCAATACGCATCGACGACCGGTCGCCCGCTCGCGCTGCACTGCGAGGAGCCGTCGCTCTCGCGCGGCGGGCACGTGCACGACGGCGTCGTCGCAGCCGAGCTCGGCATCGGCGGGTACCCGTCGATCGGCGAGTCCGTCATGGTCGAGCGGGATCTCGCGCTCGCGGCGCACGAGGAGCAGGCGCTGCACCTGCTCCATCTGTCCGCGGCCGAGTCGGTTGCCGCGCTCCGGCGCGCGCGCGAGCACGGCGTGCGGGCGAGCGGCGAAGTCACGCCCCATCACCTCGTCCTCACCGACGAGGCGGTCCGCTCGCTCGACCCGAACGTGAAGATGAATCCGCCGTTGCGCGCGGAATCGGACCGCGCAGCGCTGATCGACGCGCTGCGCGACGGAACGATCGAGGCGATCGCCACCGATCACGCACCGCATGCGCGCCACGAGAAGGACGTCCCGTTCGAGGCGGCACCGTTCGGCGTCACCGGCCTCGAGACGGCGTTCGCGGTGCTCTACACCGAGCTTGTCGAGCCGGCGGTCCTGACGCTGCCGACGGTGCTCGAGCGCATGTCTGCCGGCCCGGCGCGCATCTTCGGCCTCCGCCGCCCACGCATCGCGGCGGGAGAGCGAGCGAACCTCGTGTTGATCGACCTTGAGGGGACGACGCGCGTGACGGAGAACGGCTTCAAGTCGCGCTCCGTCAACTCGTGGCTGCTCGGGCGCGCGCTCAAGAGCCGGATCGCGATGACGCTCGCCGGGGGCGCGGTGGTGTTCGAGTGAACGCGCTGGTGCTCGAGGACGGCGCCGTGTTCGAGGGCGAGTCGGTCGGGGCCGACGGGTTCGCCTGCGGCGAGGCGGTTTTCACGACCGCGATGACGGGCTACCAGGAGATCGCAACCGACCCGAGCTTCGCCGAGCAGCTCATCTGCTTCACGGCGCCAATGGTCGGCAACTACGGCGTCGACCACGCGCGGGCGGAATCGGGCCGAGTGCACGCGCGGGCGGTCTTCATGCGCGAGGCGCGCGGCCCGGCGTGGACTGACTGGCTCCACGAGCACGGCGTCGTCGCGCTCACCGGCATCGACACGCGGAGCGTCGTGCTCAAGCTGCGCGAAGCGGGAGCGATGCGTGCGGTCGCGGTGGCGGGGGAGAGCACCGTGGAGGAAGCCGTCGCGGCGGCCCGCTCGCTCGACGGCATGCGCGGCCGTGCGCTCGCCGCCGATGTGTCGACGACGGAGCCGTACATCTTCAGCGACGCCGGGACGACACGCGTCGCGGTCGTCGACTACGGCTGCAAGCGCTCGATCCTGCGCCGGCTCTCGCTCTCCGGCGCGGCTGTCACGGTCTATCCGCACGACGTCGACGCGGACGAGCTCGCGGGCTACGACGGCGTGCTCCTCTCGAACGGGCCCGGCGATCCCGAGCCGCTCGAGCCGCAGACGGCGACCGTCCGCGAGCTGCTCGGTCGCGTGCCGGTGCTCGGCATCTGCCTCGGCCATCAGCTGCTCGGCCGGGCGGCAGGCTTCGCGACCTCGAAGCTGCCGTTCGGCCATCGCGGCGCGAACCATCCCGTGCTCGAGCGCGCGAGCGGGCGCGTGCTCGTGACCGCGCAGAACCACGGCTTTTGCGTCGATGCAAGCGACGCGCCCGAGGTGACGCACGTCTCGCTCTATGACGGGACCGTCGAGGGGCTCTCGTTGACCGCCGAGCGTGCACGCTCGGTCCAGTTCCATCCCGAAGCGGGTCCAGGCCCGCACGACGCGTGGCCGTTGCTCGAAGAGTGGGTGACCTCGCTTGCCGCGTAGAGATGACCTCGAGTCGATCCTCCTGATCGGCTCAGGGCCGATCGTGATCGGCCAGGCGTGCGAGTTCGACTACGCCGGCTGCCAGGCGCTGAAAGTGCTGCGTGAGGACGGCTTCCGCACGATCGTCGTCAACTCGAACCCGGCGACCATCATGACCGACCCCGGCTTCGCCGACCGGACGTACATCGAGCCGCTCGATCTCGAGGGGGTTGCCTCCGTCCTGCGGCGCGAACGGCCGGACGCGGTCCTGCCGACGATGGGCGGCCAGACCGCGCTCAACCTCGCGCGCGAGCTCGCACACGCCGGGATCCTGGACGAGCTCGGCATCGAGCTGATCGGCGCTCCGCTCGACGTGATCGACCGGGCCGAGGACCGCGAGCTCTTCAAGCGCTGCGTCGAGTCGACCGGCCTGCGCGTACCGACGTCGCACATCGTCACGTCGGTCGACGGCGAGATCGGCCGCGTTCCCGCTGTTGTGCGTCCTGCGTTCACGCTCGGCGGTCACGGCGGTGGCTTCGCCGACACCGAGGACGAGTTGCGCGCGCAGATCGAGCGCGGCCTGCGCGAGAGCCCGATCGGGCAGGTGCTCGTCGAAGAGTCGGTGCGCGGCTGGGACGAGTTCGAGCTCGAGGTCGTCCGCGACCGCCTCGACAACGTCGTCATCGTCTGCTCGATCGAGAACCTCGACCCGATGGGCGTGCACACCGGCGACTCGGTGACCGTCGCCCCGCAGATGACGCTCTCGGACACCGCCTTCCAGGAGCTGCGCGACGCCGCGGCCGCCGTTGTTCGTGCGGTCGGCGTCGAGTGCGGCGGCTCGAACATCCAGTTCGCGCGCGACCGCGAGTCGGGCGAGATCCGCGTGATCGAGATGAACCCCCGCGTCTCGCGGTCGTCCGCGCTCGCGTCGAAGGCGACCGGTTATCCGATCGCGAAGGTCGCCGCGAAGCTCGCAGTCGGTTACACGCTCGGCGAGATCCCGAACGACCTCACGCGCACGACGCCGGCGAGCTTCGAGCCGACGCTCGACTACGTCGTCGTCAAGATGCCGCGCTTCGCGTTCGAGAAGTTCCCGGGCGCCGATACGCGGCTCGGGACGCAGATGAAGTCCGTCGGCGAGACGATGGGCATCGGCCGCACGTTCCTCGAGGCGTTCGTGAAGGCCGAGCGCGGGCTCGAGGCGCCGCTCGAGTGGCATCCCGAGAACCTCCATCCGTGGTTCGTGCGCGAGCTCGAGCAGATCGAGGCCGAACGCGTGAAGCAGCGTCGGGCGCCGGTGTACCGGCGCATCGACTCGTGCGCGGGCGAGGTCGCGGCCGCGTCGTCCTATTACTACGCGACGTGGGACGAGGCGGACGAGGCGCCCCCGGTCGGAGACGCCGAGCGGATCGTGATTCTCGGCAGCGGCCCGAACCGGATCGGTCAGGGGATCGAGTTCGACTACTGCTGTGTCCACGCCGCACAGGCGTTCCGCGGGCTCGGCTACGAAGCGGTGATGGTCAACTCGAATCCGGAGACCGTCTCGACCGACTACGACACGAGCGACCGTCTGTACTTCGAGCCGCTCGATCCCGCCGCGGTGCTCGCGGTGTGCGAGCGCGAGCAGCCGCTCGGCGTCGTCATCCAGTTTGGCGGGCAGACGCCGCTGAAGCTCGCCGCGTCGCTCGAGGAGGCGGGTGTGCGGATCCTCGGCACGCCGTTCGGCGCCGTCGATCTCGCGGAGGACCGCGAGCGCTTCGGCAAGCTCACGGACGAGCTCGGTGTTCGTGTGCCGCCGTGGGGGATGGCGGATGATCCGGCGGAGGCGGTCGAGGTCGCCGAGCGCGTCGGCTATCCGGTGCTCGTGCGGCCGTCGTACGTGCTCGGCGGGCGCGCAATGCGGATCTGCTATTCCGCGGAGCAGGTGCGCGACGCGATGCGCGGCGTGCACGGTCGGCTGCTCGTCGACCGGTTCCTCGAGGATGCGGTCGAGATCGACGTCGACGCGCTGTCGGACGGGACGCTCTGTTACATCGCCGCGGTGATGCAGCACGTCGAGGAGGCCGGCGTGCACTCCGGCGACTCTGCCTGCGCACTTCCCGCGCCGTCCCTCGATCCGGCGACGTACTTCGAGGTCTGCCACGTCGTGCGCCGGCTCGCGCGCGGGCTCGGCGTGATCGGGCTCTTGAATGTCCAGCTCGCGGTCGCCGGCGGCGAGCTCTACGTCCTCGAGGCGAATCCACGTGCATCGCGGACGGTGCCGTTCGCGTCGAAGGCGACGGGCGTCAATCTCGTGCAGGCTGCGTGCCGCCTGGCGGTTGGAGCGCGGCTGTCGGAGCTCGACCTGCCACCGGAGCGGCCGCCGGCGCAGGTGAGCGTCAAGGCCGCCGTCCTCCCGTTCGCGCGGTTCCCCGGCGCCGATCCGGTGCTCGGCCCGGAGATGCGCTCGACCGGCGAGGTAATGGCGAGCGCGCGTGACTTCCCGACCGCGTTCGCAAAGGCAGAGCGCGCGGCAGGCCGTCCGCTGCCGTCGCACGGCGTCGCCTTCCTGTCGGTGCGTGACGCCGACAAGGGCTCGCTCGTCCCGGTCGCGGCCGCGCTCGCCGGACTCGGCTTCGAGCTGCTCGGGACCGGCGGCACTGCGCGCGCGCTCTCCGCCGCGGGTCTCGACGTGCAGACGGTGGAGAAGGGACGTCCGGTCGTCGAACTGATTCGCAAGGGTCGCGTCGACCTCGTCGTCAACACGCCCGAGGGCGGCAACGCGCGATCTGACGGTTACGCGATCCGTGAAGCGGCGCTCGCCGCGCGCATCCCGTGCATCACGACGCCGTCGGGCGCTGCGATGGCCGTCCATGCGATCGCGGCCGCGCGACGGGAAGAGGCGTTGTCGTTGCAAGAGCGCATCGAGCTCGAGGCGGTCGGTGTCTAGCCGGCGCGAGCTGCTGCAGGTGCGCGGCGCCGAGCGAGTCGGGCTCTACACGCTGCTCCGGCTCGAGCGCGGAACGCTCGACCCAGGTGGGCCTGGGCAGTTCTTCATGCTCGAGGCGCCCGGCCGGCCGCTGCCGCGCGCGCTGTCGCTCTGTCTTGCGCCACCCGGCGAGCTCGCGTTCCTGATCGATCCGATCGGGCCGGGGACGGAGGCGTTGTGCGGGCTCGGAACCGGCGAAGCGATCCACGTCTTCGGACCGCTCGGGAACGGCTTCCGTCTCGATGTCGAGCGTCCGCTGCTCGTTGGCGGTGGCATCGGGATCGCGCCGTTCCCGTACCTCGCCGAGACGCTTCGCTTCCCGCCCGTCGTCCTCGGCTTCCGCACTCCTGCGCACGCAGAGGCCGCAGTGCTGCTCCCAGGCGCGGAGGTCGCGATCAACCCGACGTTCGTCACCGAGCTGATCCCGTCCGGGCACGACGTGCTCGCATGCGGGCCGGAGCCGATGCTGCACGCGGTCGGTGCGTTGTGCCCCGGTGCGCAGCTCGCATGGGAAGCGCCGATGGCGTGCGGCTACGGCGCGTGCTACGGCTGCGCGGTCGAGCTCGACGGCGGGCTCAAGCGCTTGTGTGTCGAAGGGCCGGTACTCGTTGCTGCTTAACGCCTCCGGTTGCCTCGACGCGCTCGTCGCGCCCGAGATCGCGCGAACGCTCGACGTTTTCGTGACAAAAACGATCACGCCGCTCCCGCGCGAGGGGAACGCGCCACCGCGGATCGCGGAGACGCCGCACGGGATGCTCAACTCGATCGGGCTCGCGAACCCAGGACGTGAGCATTTCTTGAACGAGCACCTGCCGCGGCTGCGGGCGCTCGGGATGCCGCTCTGGGTCTCAGTCGGCGGCTTCTCCGCTTCCGACTACGCGGAGACGTGCGAGGCGCTGGAGGATGCCGACGCGATCGAGCTCAACCTCTCGTGCCCGAACGTCGACGAGGCCGCGGATTCCGCTGCGGAGATCGTCGCCGCGTGCCGTGCGGCGACGTCACTGCCGCTCTACGCGAAGCTGTCCGCCGCGCATCCGGACATCGGCGCGGTTGCACGCGCGGTGGAAGCCGCGGGCGCGGACGGCCTGTCGCTGATCAACACCCTGCGCGGCCTGGCGCTCGATCCGCGGACGCTGCGACCGGCGCTTGCCCGCGTCACCGGCGGCCTTTCAGGCCCGTCGCTGAAGCCGATTGCGCTCGCTGCGGTGCACGTGTGCAGCACCGCGACGCAGCTTCCAATCGTGGGAATGGGGGGTGTTGCGACGGCGCAAGACGTGATTGAGTTCCTCTCCTGCGGTGCGCGCGACGTCGCGCTCGGCACGGTGCTGTTTTCGGATCCTGATGCGCCGAAACGCATCCGCGATGAGCTTGCTGTTGTCCAAGTGGACGACGTGACGCTCGCTGCGAAGCTCGCCGACTTCGGCGCGCACGCCGTCGCTTGATCGCGGCTGACAGTTCGGTAGTATCGGGCGCCCGGCCCAATGTCAGCAGCCAAGACCGCCACCCACGCACCCCTTCGGTCACTCGACCAGCGCATGGACGCACTGAAGCGCGCGAACGATGTGCGCGTCCGCCGCGCGAAGCTCAAGCGTGATCTCAAGGACGGTCGCGTTCGGATCGAATCGATCCTCGGCAGCCCACCGGGGTACGTCGAGACCGCAAAGGTGATCGACATCCTCATGGCGGTGCCGAAGTTCGGTCGCGTGAAAGCAGCGCGCTTTCTCAACACGTGCCGCATCAGTCAGTCGAAGACGGTCGGCGGCTTGTCGGAGCGCCAGCGCACGGAGCTGATTGACCTCTTCAACCGGTAGGCGCGGGCGCCCGTCCGTCATCGTCGTCACAGGGCCGTCGGGCGCCGGCAAGGGAACACTGATTCACGAGCTGGTCGAACGGGTGCCCGAGGTCGAGGCCACCGTCTCTGCGACGACGCGTGACCTTCGGCCCGGCGAGCAGAACGGTCGGGAGTACTGGTTCCTGACCTCGGAGGAATTCCTGGCGCGGATCGAGGCGGACGAATTCCTCGAGCACGTCGAGTACGTCTCGGGGCATCGCTACGGCACACTCCGCTCGGAGCTCGACCGAATCCGCGCGAACGGGCACGTGCCGCTCCTGGAGCTCGAGACGAAGGGCGCGAAGGAGGTCGCGACGAAGGAGCCGGACGCCGTCACGATCTTCATCTCCGCCGCGGTGGACGAGCTCGAGCGCCGGCTGCGCGACCGGGCCACCGAGTCGACAGGCGAGATCGGCGAGCGGATCGCCCTCGCGCGGCAGCAGCTCGAGGAGGCGGATTCCTTCGACTATGTCGTCGAAAACGACGACCTCGAGCGCGCCGCCGACGAGCTCACGCAGCGGGTCCGCGGTCTGTTGGCACCTGCCGGTACCATGTCGCGGCCATGATCCATCCTCGCGTCGATGATCTGCTCCAGAACGTGGATTCCCGCTATGCGCTCGTGATCGTGAGCGCGAAGCGGGCCCGGCAGATCAACAACTACCACCACCAGCTCGGCGAGGGCACCTTCGACGACAACCCGCCGCCGCTCGTGGAGTCGCGCTCCAAGAACTACCTCACGATGGCGCTCGAGGAAGTCTCGGAGGGCCTGTTGACCTACGACTACCAGTAACTGAGGCACTATTCGGGCGTATGGCCCGGGTGCTCTTAGGGGTCAGCGGAGGCATCGCCGCCTACAAGGCGTGCGAGGTGTGCCGTCTGCTCGTGAAGTCGGGTCACGAAGTGATCCCGCTCGTCACGCCTGGCGCCGAGCGGTTCGTCACGGCCGAGACCTTCCGTGCGCTCGCGCGCCGGCCGGCGGCCGAAGACGTCTACGTCCATCTGACGCGCGCCGATCTGCTCGTCGTCGCGCCGTGTACTGCGAACACGCTCGCGAAGCTCGCGCACGGTCTCGCCGACAACGTCCTGACCGAAGCCGCGCTCGCGCATCGCGGGCCGGTGCTCGTCGCGCCGGCGATGAACCCGCGCATGTGGGCGCACGCAGCGACCCGTGCGAATGCGGAGTCGCTCCGTGCGCGCGGCGTCGTGCTCGTCGGTCCTGATGAGGGCGAAACGGCGGAGGGCGAGCTCGGCGTCGGGCGGATGTCGGAGCCGGAGGACATCGTGCGTGCGGCCGAGGAGCTGCTTGGGCGCACGGGGCCGTTGCGCGGTCGGCGCGTCCTGATCAGTGCGGGCGGGACGCGCGAGCCGATCGACACCGTGCGTTTCGTCGGTAACCGCTCGTCGGGACGCATGGGCGTCGCGCTGGCCGCCGAGGCGCGTCGTCGTGGCGCACACGTGACGCTGCTCGGCGCGAACCTCGCAGTGCCGGCGCCGGCCGGCGTTGAGCATGTCGAGACTCCGAGCGCCGCCGAGCTCGAGCACGAGGCGCTCGAGCGAGACGCCGACGTCGTGATCATGGCGGCCGCGGTTGCCGATTACCGCCCGCCCGCGGCACTGCAGACGAAGCGCCCGAAGGACCACGAGCCGTGGCTCCTCGAGCTCGAGCCGACGACCGACGTCCTCGCGGCGCTCGGCGCGCGGAGACGACCCGGGCAGCTGCTCGTCGGTTTCGCAGCCGATGACGGCGAGCAAGGACTCGAGCGGGCCCGCATGAAGCTCGCGAACAAGAAGGCAGATTTGTTCGTCTTCAACGACGTGACCCGATCCGACATCGGCTTCGAGTCCGTAGACAACGAGGTGACGCTCGTGACAGCGGCAGACGAACGGCACGTCGGCAAGGCGTCGAAGGACGAGATCGCGGCTGCCGTGCTCGACGAGGTGGAGCGGCTGCTTGGCTGAGCCCGCCGTCGCCCCGGCAGCGCCGGATCTCGTGTCGGCGATCGTCGCGAACCTCGGCCGGGTCGTGCACACGCCCGCCGAGACGCTGCGTCGCGTCGTGCTGTGCCTCATCGCCGAGGGCCACCTGATCATCGAGGACTTCCCAGGCGTGGGGAAGACGATGCTCGCAAAGGCGCTCGCGCGCTCGCTCGACTGCTCGTTCTCTCGCCTTCAGTTCACGCCGGACCTGCTTCCGTCCGACGTCACGGGCGTCAATGTCTTCAACCAGCGCGCGAACGAGTTCGAGTTCAAGGCAGGCCCGGTCTTCGCAAATCTGCTGCTCGTCGACGAGGTGAACCGCGCGTCGCCAAAGACCCAGGCGGCGCTGCTCGAGTGCATGCAGGAAAGCCAGGTAACGGTCGACGGCGTCACACACCCCCTTGAGCAGCCGTTCATGGTGATGGCGACACAGAACCCGATCGAGTACGAGGGCACGTATCCGCTCCCCGAGGCGCAGCTCGACCGTTTCACGATGCGGATCGAGCTCGGCTACCCGCCGCTCGCGGACGAGGCGCGGATGCTCGACGAGCAGACGCACACTCCGCCGCTCGAGTCGCTCCAGCCGGTGGTAGGCGCGAATGACGTGATCCGGCTCGCCGCGCAGGCACGCGAGGTCTACGTCGAAGACAGCCTCGCGCGGTACGTCGTCGCGCTGTTGCGCACGACCCGCGCCGATCCGCGGTTGTATCTCGGCGCGAGCCCGCGGGCGGGCATCGCGCTGTTGCGTGTCGCGAAGGCGCGCGCACTCGCCGACAGACGCGAGTACCTCGTTCCCGACGACGTGAAGGCCGTCGCGCCGGCTGTGCTCGCGCACCGGTTGATCCTCGGCCCAGAAGCGAGATCAGCGGGGCTCGGCGGCGCCGAGATCGTCGCGGAAGCGCTCGAGAAGACGCCCGTCCCTGTATGACCGAGCGCGGCCGCGCAGTTGTGGCGCTCGGCCTCGTCGTCTATCTCGCTGCGTGGATCTTCGGCTCACACGCGCTGTACCCCGTGGCGGTGGGGCTGCTGCTCGCCGTCGTCGTTGCGGTCGCATGGGTCCGGCTGTCGGCGCGGCCGCCGCACGTGCGTCGCCACGGTGCGTCGCGCGACGTCGTCGAAGGCGACGACATCCGCATCGATCTCGAGGTTGAGCCGACGAGCGGGGTCGCACCGCCGACGCTTGTCGCACACGAGCGGCCGGGCCGGCTCGGCGAACGGCGCGTACAGCTGCACCGGGTCGAGCGAAAGCGCTTTGCGGGCGGCTATGAGCTGCGCGCGGTGCCGCGCGGCCGGTACGCGTTCGACGCTGTGCGGCTCACCGTGCAGGACCCATTCGGCCTTGCACGGGCGGAGCTCGTGCAAGGCGAGCCGCAGGCGCTCGTCGTCTATCCCCGG
Source organism: Gaiellaceae bacterium (assembly GCA_036496545.1). Classification (GTDB taxonomy): domain Bacteria; phylum Actinomycetota; class Thermoleophilia; order Gaiellales; family Gaiellaceae; genus Palsa-739. The sequence goes on from DASXKX010000027.1 coordinate 69,581, forward strand.
CTCGTCGCGCTCGAGCGGCTGTTCTCAGAGGGCGGCGCGAACGCACAGGATGGGCGCCGGCTGCTCCTGCGGCGCCCGACGGGCTACGAGCTGCACAGCGTCCGCGAGTACGCCGAGGGCGAATCGCTGCGGAAGGTGCACTGGCGCTCGACCGCGAAGCGCGGTCGTTTGATGGTGAAGGAGCTCGAGGACGCGCCCCGTGACGAGGTCGCAGTGCTGCTCGACGGCTACGGCGTCGCCGGCGAGAACTTCGAGGTCGCTGTGCGTGCGGCGGGATCTATCCTCCAGGCGCATCTCCGCCGCGGCCGCCGCTGCGCGTTGGTCGTGAACTCCGCGGCCCGCGAGTCGCAGGCGATCACGTCAGAGAACGACTGGCGCAAGGCACTCGAGGTCCTTGCGGGGACGATGCCGAGCGCGTCGACCCGCGCGTTCGCGCTGCTGCAGGCGGACGGCGGGATTGCGGCGCGCTCCCTGGAGCTCGTCGTCGTGACGTCGGAGCTCGACGTCGCGCTCGCCGATCGCCTCGTGCAACGCGCGCTCTCGCGTCGCGGCGCCTCGCTCGTCTACGTCGACGCGGGCGGCGAGCCGCAAACGCAGCTGCTGCGGCTCCAGGCGGTCGGGATTCCGGTCGCCGTTGTCCGCGCGGGCGCGGACCTTCGCTCGGCGCTCTCCGGCCAGGCGGCTCGCGTTGCGTAGGACGCTCGCCGTGTCGCTTGTCCCCGCGGCGGTCTTTACGACCGCGTGGTTGCGACTCGAGACTCCGATCGACCGTCCGTTGCGGTCGGTCGCGGTGACCGGTCTCGCGATCCTGCCGGCGCTTGTGCGTCCACTCGCCGGGCGCGTCGCCGTCCTGCTCGGCTCGCTCGTCCTCGGGGCATGGATCTCATTCGCGGTCTCGCCGCTGCATCCGCGCCACCTGATCGGCGCGCTCGGCTCGCGCTTCTCGAGCGGGTTCCTCGACTTCTACAGCGTGAGGACGCCGTTCGACCCGCGTGTGCATCAGGAGATGCGCGGTGTTCTGCTCACGGCGATCTTCGGCTTCACGCTTGCGCTCGCGCTTGCAGTGGCTGCGCGGCGGCCGGTGCCGGCGGTGCTCGTCGTGCTCGTCGGGGCGGGGTGGCCCGCGACGCTCCGCGGGCCGGCCGGCGCGTTCGCGCTCGGCGCGCTGACCCTGCTCGCCGCACTGGCCGTCATGGCGGGCCTGACGAACCGCGCCGTCCCGCGCGGCGTGTTGCCGGCGGGGATCGGGATCGCGCTGCTCGCGGTCGCCGCGTCGACGTCGGCAGCGGTCGCAAAGGGCGGGATCGTCGCGTGGCAGCGCTGGAACTTCCATCCGGGAACGCCGCCTGTAAGCGTCCAGTTCGTGTGGGACGCGCAGTACAGCGGGCTGCACTGGCCGCGCAAGCGCACGACGGTGCTCGAGGTGAAGGCGCCGGACCGGTCGCTGTATTGGCGCGCAGCGGTGCTCGACAATTTCACCCGCGCACGCTGGGACGAAGCCGCGCCTTTGCGCGGTGACGCCCTCGAGCCGACGACGACCCCGGAGCTCGAGCAGCAGGTTCACATCCTTGCGCTCGACGACACCCATCTCGTCGGAGCGAGCGTGCCCGTACGGTTTGACGCAGATGACGCGCCGCTCGTGTCTCAGGTGAAGGGCATTGCACAGCTCCCCTCGGGGCTCACGCACGGCTTCCGGTACACAGCCTGGAGTGAGGCGCCGCAGCCGACACCGCCGGAGCTCCAGCGGTCGCGGCCGATCTACCCGATCGAGCTCACAGAACCGGGGACGTTCCTCGACGTCGCGCCCGGCGTGACGGTGCCGCCGTTTGGCCGACCGCGCATCGTGTCGTCCGCGGTTGCCCGAACCGCTGCCGTGGTCACGAGCGGGGCGAGCACGCCGTATGCGGCGGCGGCGGCGCTCGAAAGCTGGTTCCGGACGAAAGGCGGGTTCAGGTACACGAACTCGCCGCCGTCGGGCTCGCTCACGGACTTCATCCTTCGCACGCACGCCGGGTACTGCCAGCACTTCGCGGGCGCGATGGCGCTGATGCTGCGCTATGTCGGCGTTCCAGCTCGCGTCGCCGTCGGCTTCTCGAGCGGCACGTACGACGCGAAGCGCGGCGTGTGGCGCGTGACCGACCATGACGCGCATGCGTGGGTCGAGGCGTGGTTCCGCGGCTACGGCTGGCTGCCGTTCGATCCGACGCCTGCTGCGGGCCGGCCCGAGCACGGCGAGTTGAGCGCGCCCTACGCGTTCGCCGCGCGGGGCGGTGCGGCCGGCCGCGCTGGGAACGCAGTCGCGGCGGGGACGAACGCGACGAGCAGCTCGCAGACGGATCACCGGCACGGCGAGACCCCGGGCACGGGCGTGAAAGGAGCCGGTACGGGACACGGATCCGCGGCAAGCAGGTCGCACGGCAGCCTGCTGGCGTTGCTCGCGCTCCTTGTTGCGGGCGTCATCGCGCTGATCGTCGCCGCGAAGCTTGTCGTGCGTCGTGTCCGCTATCTGACACGCGATCCGCGTCGGCTCGCCGCTGCGTGCAGGCAAGAGCTCGCCGACTATCTCGTCGACCAGCACATCGACGCGGCGCGGAGCGCGACCTTGCACGAGCTCGGAGCGATCGTGCAGCACGAGCTCTCCGTGGAGCCGGACGCGTTCGTGTCCGCCGCCACCGCCGCTCGCTTCGGGCCGCCGGCGGGCGCGCAGCATGCCGCGCGAGAGGCGCGCCGTGAGCTGCGCACATTGCTGCGGCGGATGCGCGTGCACCTGCGCGCGACGGAACGCGTGCGCGGGCTGCTCTCGCTGCGTTCGTTCGGGTTCACGTCCTGATGGACGCGATCGTGATGGCCGCGGGCGAGGGCTCTCGCCTCCTCCCGCTGACCGAGTGCTGGCCGAAGCCTGTGCTTCCGATCGACGGGAGGCCCGTGATCGCGACGCTGCTGCGGGAGCTGGCTGCGGCGGGCTGCACGCGCGCGTTCGTCGTGACGGGATATCGCGCGGAGCAGGTCGAGGAACTCATCGGTGACGGCTCCGGATTCGGGCTCGAGGCGCGGTTTGTGCACCAGCCGGCGGTGCTCGGGTCGGCCGATGCCGTGCGACGCGCGCTCGCTGCGGGGGCGGAGCCGCCGGTTGTCGTGAGCGGCGCGGACACGGTGTTCGTCTCCGGCGACCTCGGCCGGTTCCTCGCCGCCTCGGGAGACTTCCCCGGCGCGTTGGCAGTTCGTCGCGAGCCGCCCCCGGAGCCGCCGCACCGCTTCGCAGTCCGCGTCGAAGACGGCCGCGTGACGCGAGTGCTCGACGACGATCCCGCGAGTACGTTGTCCGGCGCGCCGCTCTGGGTGCTCGGCCCGGCGCTCCCGCCCTTTCTCGAAGCCCTGCCGGGGCCGCCCTATGAGCTTTCAAACGCGTTCCAACGGGCGATCGATGCCGGACAGGTGATCGCCGGCATCGAGATCGGGCGCACGCGCGATCTCACGCATCCCGCCGATGTGATCGTGCAGAACTTCACGTATCTGAGCCTTGACGGATCCGGTTGACTGGGAGTGGGATGAGCGAGACGACGTACAGCCTGTTCAGGCAAGGTCAGGCCCATTTAAAGCGCGGGATGGCTGCGCAGGCGACCGTTTCGCTCGAAAAGGCGAAGCGGCGCGAGCCCGAGAAAGCCTCGATCCGCGAGGCGCTCGGGATCGCGTACTTCCGCATTCGCCGGTGGGATGCGGCGGAGGCCGAGTTCCGGAAGCTGCTCGAGCTGTCGCCCGTGAACGACTACGCGCATTACGCGCTCGGACGCACGCTCGAGAAGCAGGGACGCATGCGCGAGGCGAACGGCCACTACAAGCTTGCGAGCTCGCTCCGGCCGAGCTCGACGCAGTACCGCGCGCGCATCAAAGAGCTCGACTGATCGCTGCGGCGGCGACGTGAGAGCGGTCTGCCAGCGCGTGACCGAAGCCCGCGTTCGCGTCGACGGCGCGATCGTGGGGGAGATCGAGCACGGTCTGTGCGTGTTGCTCGGCATCGCGCGCGGCGATTGCGACGTCGAGCGGCTTGCCGGGAAGGTCGCGCGGCTTCGCGTCTTTCCCGACGACGCCGGCCGGTTCGACCGCAGTCTCCTCGACGTCGGCGGCTCTGCGCTTGTCGTCTCGCAGTTCACATTGATCGCGGACACGGCCAAAGGGAACCGGCCGAGCTTTGGCGACGCGGCCGCGCCTGAAGAGGCTGAGCCGCTCTACGAGCAGTTCTGCGTCGCGCTCGAGCAGCTGGGCGTGCCGATCGCGCGGGGCGTCTTCGGCGCGTCCATGGCAGTCGAGATTGTCAACGACGGGCCCGTCACGATCGTGCTCGACGCATGAATAGACGTGTCATCACACTCCCACTGCGCATGTGTACGCATGCGCATGCCGCATACATCCGCGTACACCAGCGTCCACTTTGAAGCTGTTCATCACGGGCGGGGCCGGCTATCTCGGGTCTGAGCTGTGCCGCCTTGCAATCGAACGCGGTGACGAGGTGCTCGCCACTCGCTTTCGATCGGCTCCGGGCCACGGTCACGACCTCGCGCTCGACGTACGGGACGCCGCCGCCGTCGAGCGAGTCCTCATGCGGCACGGCCCGGACGTCGTGATCCACACGGCCTACGTCCAGCACGGCGAGGCGATGCGCGAAACGATCGTTCGCGGCAGCCATGCCGTTGCGGCCTCCGCGCATCGCTGCGGCGCGCGCCTCATACACCTCTCGACCGACCTCGTCTTCGACGGCGAGCACGGCGCGCCCTACACCGAAGAGGACGAGCCGAGACCCGTCATGACCTACGGCGCCGCAAAGCTCGAGGCGGAGCACGTCGTTCTCCGCGCGCACCCCGACGCCACGCTCGTGCGCACCTCACTCCTGTACGGCAGCCCGGGCGGCCCGCAGGAACGGCTCGCGCTCCGCGACGACGTCGAGTTCTACACCGACGAGATGCGTTGCCCGACCAGGGTCGACGAGCTCGCGGCGGCATTGCTCGAGCTGACCGCACACGCACACGCCGGCCCGCTGCACCTCGCCGGCCCCGAAGCCGTCTCTCGCTACGAACTCGCGCGGGCACTCCGGGCCGCCGCCGGAGCCGACCCGGGCACCGTTCGCGGTGCGCCCGGCCCGGTCGCGGGCCGAGCAAAGAATGTCGCCCTTGATTCCAGCCGCGCCGAAGCACTGCTCGGCGTCACGCTCTCGGGAATAGGCCGTTCGGCCTAGTGCTTGCTACACTCGACCTACCATTTTCACCGGTTCGGCGGAATGGGCCCCACGGGCCCATTTTTTGTGAAAGGGAGCGATGGCGACGACATTTGAGAAGGAACGGCAACTCCAGGACGAGATCGGCTCGCGCGTCGAGCACGATCTGCCAGGCGTGGAAGTCCTCGCCGTGGAGCTCGCGAATCCCGATCGGTTCGTCGTCTACGTCGACCATCCGGACGGCGTCGACCACGCGCTCTGCGCGCGTGTGACCGACGTTCTACGCGACTATCTGCGCGAGTACACCGTCGACGTGTCATCGCCGGGGGTCGAGCGGCCGCTTCGCAAGCCGGCGCATTTCGCGCAGGCGCTCGGCCACCGCGTCTCGCTGCGCACAAGCGAGCCGGTCAACGGCCGGTCGAAGTTCAAGGGGAACCTGCAGGAGGCACGCGACGACGCGCTCACGCTCGGCGTCGACGGCAAGGCAATCGAGATTCCGTACGAGGCGATCGTGCGGGGCAACTTGATCGACGAGAGGTAGACCATGAGCCAGGAGATCATCGAAGCCGTTCGCGAGCTCGAGCGCGACAAGGGAATCGAAGAGGGAACGCTCGTCGCCGCGATCGAGGACGCGCTCCTCGCGGCGTACAAGAAGACGCCCGGCGCCGCCCGGCACGCGGTCGTCGAGATGGACGACCAGGGCGACTCGCACGTCTACTCGATCGAGCTTCCCACCGACCTCGAGGTGCAACTGCTCGAGGAGGCGCGTGAGCGCAAGCTCGAGGAGCTCGAGCGCCTCGAGGAGGAGACCGGCGAGCGCCAGCACACGCTGATCTCGGACGACGATCTCGAGATCGACCTCTCCGATGTACCCGAGGAGGAGATCGAGCGCGCGGAGGTGACGCCGGAAGGCTTCGGCCGCATCGCCGCACAAACGGCCAAGCAGGTCATTCTCCAGCGGATCCGTGAAGCCGAGCGCCAGATGATGTACGACGAGTACATCGATCGCGTCGGCGAGGTCGTCACCGGCATCGTGCAGCAGGCCGGCGACCGCAACAACGTTCTCGTCGACCTCGGCAAGGTCGAGTCGCTGCTGCCGCGGTCCGAGCAAGTTGACGGCGAGCGCTACGAGCAGGGCTCGCGCATCAAGGCCGTCATCACCGAGGTGCGCAGCGGAACGAAAGGCCCGCAGGTCATCCTGTCGCGCCGCGATCCGGAGCTGATCAAGACACTGTTCGAGCTCGAGGTTCCGGAGATCGCCGACGGTCTCGTCACGATCGAAGGCGTCGCGCGCGAGCCGGGGTACCGCTCGAAGATCGCCGTGCAGTCGCACACGCAGGGCGTCGATCCCGTCGGTGCCTGCGTCGGCCCGCGCGGCTCGCGGGTCCGCATGGTCGTCTCCGAGCTCCGCGGCGAGAAGATCGACATCATCCCCTGGAACCCGGAGCCGGCGCGCTTTGTCGCGAAGGCCCTCTCGCCAGCACGTGTGCGCGAGGTCTATCTGGACGACGATGGGAAGGAGGCGACCGTCGTCGTGCCGGACGACCAGCTCGCGCTCGCGATCGGCAAGGAAGGCATGAACGCGCGCCTCGCCGCCCGGCTCACCGGCTGGAAGATCGACATCCAGAGTGACACCGAGTTCGCGCAGGCTGAGGCTGATGCCGCGTACGGCGGCGGCGAGGAAGGCACCGAGGACGTGTCGGGCCGCTGTTCGGCAATCCTCTCGAACGGCAAGCGCTGCCCGAACGCTGCGCTGCCCGGGTCGAAGTACTGCGGGGTGCCGGCGCACCAGGAGCTCGCGCTCCACGACTCCGACGACGAGGAGCCGGTCGTGACCGAGTCCGAGCCGGAGCTCGAGGCGCTTGCGGACGAGCTCGCGCCGGACGCCGAGTCCGTCGGACCGTCGCTGCCGGAGCTCGAGGTCGAGCCGATCGAGGAGCCCGACTCGGCTCCGCCGATCGTCGAGCCGGCCGAGCTCGGACCTGGAGACGGTGATCCCGTCGTCTCGCCAAAGGCCGGCCACGCGCCGTCGCCCGAGGTGCCGGCCGGTATTCCGGTCGAGCTGGAGGAACCGTCCGCGGAGGGCTAATGGCGGAGCCGGTCAGGCGGTGCGCAGGTTGCGGGCGGCAGGCGCCGCAGCGCGAGCTTCAGCGCTTCGCCGCCGCCGGCGGCCGCCTCGTCTCCGGCCGGACCGCGCCCGGCCGCGGGGTCTACACGTGCCGCCGGCTCGAGTGTTTCGAGCGGGCGAGAGCACAGCGCGGTTTCGCCCGTGTCCTGCGGACGACCGTCGAGGTCGATCCCGCACTCGCCCGTCTTTACACTGAGGAGCCGCATGGCTAACGGAGGCAATAGACCGAACAGACCACTTCGCCCGCGTGGCGGCGGTGGCCCGGGTAACCGGCGCCGCCGCGTCGTCATCGATAACCAGGCCGCGCGCCCCCGCCAGGACGCGCGCCAGGCGCGCGGCGGACAGGACAACCAGCGGCGCGAGCAGCGCCCGGCGCCGGCCGCGCCGACCGGGCCTGTCGCGGTCGAGTCAGGTGTCAGCGTCCGCGACTTCTCGCAGGCGCTCGGCGTCTCGATGGGCGAGCTCATCAAGATCCTCATGGGCCTCGGCCAGATGAAGACGGCGACGCAGTCGCTCACCGACGACGAGGTCGAGTTGATCGCAAGCGAGCTGAAGCGCGAGGTGACGATCAAGCATGCCGCGGACGAAGAAGACGAGCCAGAGGCGTTCGACGACGCCGACGAGGCGCTCCGAGCCCGTCCGCCGGTCGTCACGATCATGGGTCACGTCGACCACGGCAAGACGACGCTCCTCGATGCGATCCGGAACGCGAAGGTCGTCGAGACCGAAGCGGGCGGGATCACACAGCACATCGGCGCGTACCAGGTGGACGTCGACGGCCGCAAGGTCACGTTCCTCGACACGCCGGGCCACGAAGCGTTCACCGCGATGCGTGCGCGCGGCGCGAAGGTGACCGACATCGCCGTGCTCGTCGTCGCCGCCGACGACTCCGTCATGCCGCAGACGCGCGAGTCGATCTCGCATGCGCGTGCCGCGGACGTTCCGATGGTCGTCGCGGTCAACAAGATTGATCTGCCCGACGCGAATCCAGACCGCGTCCTCGCCGACCTCTCGGCCGACGGGCTGCAGCCGGAGGAATGGGGTGGGACGACGCAGATCGCACGCGTCTCGGCGAAGCAGCAGACCGGCCTCGACGACCTGCTCGAGCGGATTTTGCTTGTCGCCGACGCCGAGCTCGACCTGCGCGCAAACCCGGAGGCCGAGGCGTCCGGCCCGATCATCGAGTCCCGCCTTGACGTCGGCCGCGGCCCGGTTGCGACGATGCTCGTGCAGCGCGGCACGCTCAAGGTCGGCGACGCGATCGTCGCCGGCGACGCGTGGGGCAAGGTGCGCGCGCTCTACAACTACAAGGGCGAGAAGCTGCAGTCCGCAGGCCCGGGCGACCCCGTCGAGATCCTCGGCTTCGACCGGCCGCCGACCGCCGGCGAGCTCGCGCGCGTCGTCGACAACGAGCGCACCGCGCGCGACTCGGCGCAGAAGCGCGCCGAGCGCCTCCGCCGCGAGCAGCGCGCATCGCAGCGCCCGAGCGGCGTCTCGCTCGAGAACCTGTTCGAGAGCCTGCAGGCGGGCGAGGTCAAGGACCTGAACCTCGTCGTGAAGGCCGACGTGCAAGGTTCCGTCGAAGCGATCGTCAGCGAGCTCGACAAGATTCAGCACCCCGAGGTACGCGTCAACGTGATCCACCAGGGCGTCGGCGGCATCACGGAGAACGACATCATGCTCGCTGCCGCGTCCGGCGGCATGGTCGTTGGCTTCAACGTTCGGCCGAATGCCGAGACGCGTGCCGTCGCCGAGCGCGAGGGCGTCGCGATCCGGACGTACGACGTCATCTACAAGCTCACCGAGGACATCGAGCAAGCGCTCGTCGGCATGCTCGCAGCCGTCAAGACCGAAGAGACCCTCGGTGAGGCGGAGGTGCGCGACACGTTCAAGGCGTCGCGCGTCGGCACGATCGCCGGCTGCATGGTCACGAACGGCTTCATCCGCCGCGGCGCGCAGGCGCGCGTGATCCGCGACAGCACGGTGATCTACACGACGACAATCGACTCGCTCAAGCGCTTCCAGGACGATGCCCGCGAGGTGCAGGAAGGCTTCGAGTGCGGCCTCCACCTCGCGAACTTCGACGACGTCAAGGTGGGCGACATCGTCGAGGCGTTCGAGACGCGCGAGATCGAGCGCACGTCGCTCGACGAGCCGCCGTCGGCCTAAGCGTCGAGGTACGCCAGCACCGCAGCAGCCTGCTCGCCGCCTGCTTCTGCATGCGCGCTCAGCGGGATGCCATGCGGGCCGAGCATGTCGCGCGTGTCGGGATGCCCTTCGAGGATCGCCTTGACGACATCGAGATCGCCGAGCATCGCCGCGACAAAGATGTCGATCCGCGCGCCGTGCGCGAGCAGAAGCGAGGCGATGTCGCGTCGTCCCATATGACCGGCGGCGCCGAGCGCCGTCTCCCAGTCACCGCCGCCCCAATCCCATGCGGCGTTCGCAAACGTGGGGTCTACGGCGAGCGTTGCACGGACGGCCTCGAGGTCGCCGTGTGCGTTCGCCACGAATTCGCGGACGACGTCACTCATCGCGCAGAAGAGCGGCGAGCTCGTCGTTGCCGTTCGCGATCGCAGCGTCGAGCGGCGTGAATCCGTGGTCAGCCGTCAGCGTCGGATCGGCGCCGTGCTCGAGCAGAACCTTGGCGACATCCGTCGCGCCGGCGAAGGCGCATGTGCCGAGCGGTGTGACGCGTGCGAACGATGCGGTCGCGAGCACGTTCGGGTCCGCTCCGGCCGCGAGGAGCCTGCGGGCCGCTTCGACGTTCCGTGCGAACGCGGCGATATGCAGCGGTGTGAAACCGTCGGGCGTCCACGCGTCCGGAGCAGGGAGGCCCTCGCTGTCGCCGACGACGATTCGATCGAACGGCTCAAGCGGCGGGTCTGCGGTGCGGATCGCATCGACTACGGCCGGCCCCCGGTACGCGGCACGCATTACGGCCGTCAAACCTCGCTCGTCATGCGCGGCAGCCGCAGCCGGATCGGCGGCGATCGCGGCCCGGAGGCCTTCCACGTCGCCCGAATCAATCAGCTCGAAGATCGTGAACATTGCCGAGATTATTAGCTAGCCTAACTAACTATGTCAAGCGACGCAAGGGAGGCCGCCGATCGCATGCACTCGGCGGCAATTCATCTGCTGCGGCGAATGGCGCGCGAAGACCCGAAGGCAGGAACGTCGCCGGCGCGCCTCTCGGCGCTGTCGGCGCTCGTCTTCGCAGGGCCGCAGACGGTGAGCGAGCTTGCAAGCATGGAGCGTGTGAAGGTGCCGACGATGAGTCGCCTGGCCACGGCGATGGAGGCCGATGGCCTGATCCGGAGGTCGCGGAACGGTGCAGACGGCCGCTCGGTCGTTCTCCAAGCGACGGCGAAGGGCAAGCGCGTGCTCGACCGCGCGCGCGAGCTGCGGCTCTCCGCGCTCGAGGAGCTGTTGTCCCAAGCAAGCGCCGACGAGCTCGCCACCGTGCGTGCGGCCGCGACGATTGTCGACCGGCTCGTGCTCTGATGGCGAGCGGCTTCGTCGGGGTCCTCACCATCGAGCTGCATTTCCCGGGCGCGCACTCGCTGAAGGAGAAGCGCCATTATCTGCGCTCGGCGAAGGCGCAGCTGCAGAACCGCACGGGCGCGTCGGTCGCGGAGGTCGAGCATCACGACGTCTGGCAGCGCGCGCGGCTCACAGTCGCATGTGTCGCGCGTGAGCACCACGAGGTCGAGCGCCTGCTGGACGAAGCCGAGCGTTGGTTGCGAGGCCAGGAGTGGGAGGTGGCCCTGGCCCAGCGCCTCGTCGTCGATCCTGAGGACTAAACAACGCCGCGCACGATCGTCAGCGTCCCGCTGATGAGCAGGATGATCCCGATTGCCCGCAACAGGTTGCGCGTCGACAACCGGCCCGTCGAGCGCGCACCGAGCAACGCGCCGGGGATGGAAGCCGCGCCGCCGACAGCGAGCAGAGTCCAGTCGACGCCGTTCGGCACATGACCGAGGAGACCGGCTGCACCGACCGCGATCCCGATGACGAGGTTCGTCCCGACGACGCGGACAGGCTCCTCGCGCACCCAGCGGATCAGCGCCGGCACGCGGAGCGTGCCGAGGATCAGCCCGATGAGGCCGCCGATCGCGCCGATCACGGCCCCTGCCACGACGGCGGCGCCGAGCCTCGGGTCGGCGAGCGGCACGGGCTCGGACGTCCGCCGCGGGCGCAGCAGGTCGAGCCCGAAGACGACGAGCGCGGATCCGATCACGACTCGCAGCACGTGCGCGGGCAGATGGCCCGCCGCGTACCCGCCGGCGATCGCGCCGACGACCGAGGGTGGGAGCATCCAGGCGACGAGACGCCAGTCGATCCGGCCCGCGCGCACATGCGTGATCGAGCCCGCCGCGGCCGCGAGGCCCGAGACCGCGATATTCGCGCCTCCGACCGCAGCCGGGCTCGAGCCGGCGAGCAGCAGGACGGGCAGGCGGATGTTGCCGAGAACGAGCCCGAGAAGGCCGCCCGCATAGGCGACGAGAAAGCACCAAAGTGCGACGACGGCGAGCACCAGGGCGTGCACTCGCTTGAATATGTCTCATGACCGAGCGCATGCGTCGTGTAAACGAGTCAGTTCGCCAGGTGCTCGCCGAGGCGCTTCCCGAGCTGAAGGACCCGCGGATCGGCCTCGTGACGGTGACCGGAGTCGACACTTCGCCGGACCTTCGCTACGCGACGGTCTACGTCAGCGTGCTCGGCTCGGTGAAGAAACGGACGGCAACACTCCGTGGGCTCGAGGCCGCCCACGGGCTGCTGCAGTCGCGGCTCGCCCGGGAGCTGCGGATGAAGCGAACTCCGCTGCTGACCTTCGAGTACGATCCGACGGTCGAGCACGGTGTGCGGATGAGCCGCCTGATCGATGAGCTCGCACCCGAGGATGACGCAAACGTCGAGTGACTTGCAGGCGGTCGTAGCGGCGCTGCGCGAAGGCGAGCGCTTTCTCGTCGTCACCCACGAGAATCCCGACGGCGACGCACTCGGCTCGCTGCTCGCGATGACGCTCGCGCTGCGGCAGCTGGGGAAGGACGTCGTGATGTACCTCGCGGGATCGACGCCCGTTCCGCGTGAGTACGCGTTCATGCAGCTCGACGAGCTGCGGCGCGAGGTGCCCACTGACATCGCCGACCGTACGGTCGTCGCGGTCGACTGCGCGAAGGCCGATCGCATCGGGCCCGACACACGCCTGCTCGACGAGGCAATCTCGGTCGTCGACGTCGACCATCACCACGACAACACGCGCTTCGGCGACGTCAATCTCATCGTCGCCGATGCATCGTCGACCGGCGAGGTCCTGAGCGACGTGTTCGCCGGGCTCGGGGTGGAGATCACGCCGGAGATCGCCGAGCCGCTCTACATCGCGCTCGTGACCGACACCGGGCGCTTTCAGTACTCGAGCACGACGCCGAAGTCGTATCGGCTCGCCGCCGATCTGATCGAAGCGGGGGCCGACTTCCACGCAGTCTTTCGACAGGTATACGAATCACTCGAGCTTGCCAAGTTCAAGTTGATCGGGCGTGCGGCGGAGCGGACCCGCGTCCTCGAGGGCGGGAGAATGACGGTCTCGAATCTTCTCCGCACGGACTTCGGAGAAGTGGGGGCGAGCGAGACGTACTCGGAGGGGATCATCGACTTCCTGCGCGCGATCGAAGGGAACGAGCTTGCGGTACTGATCCGCGAGCCACCGCGCGACACGGGCCCGACGCGCCGCGTCTCGCTCCGATCGAGCATC
>DASXKX010000028.1:0-36123 GCA_036496545.1 Gaiellaceae bacterium
CGGCAACTTCCCCGCGTACGGCGGCCCGCACTACGGGTTCCTCGCGGCCCGCCAGGACTTCATCCGCCGCATGCCGGGACGGATCGTCGGCGAGACGGTAGACACCGCGGGCAAGCGCGGCTATGTCCTCACCCTGCAGACCCGCGAGCAGCACATCAGGCGCGAAAAGGCAACGTCAAACATCACAACGAACCAGACCCTCCTGGCGCTCGGTGGGCTCGTCTATCTCACGTGGCTCGGGCCGCAGGGGCTCCGCGAGCTGGGGGAGACCTGCATGTCGCTCGCCGCCTATGCGAAGGAGCAGTTGCAGCAGCGCACGCAGGTCGAGCTGGCGTTTTCCGATAAGGCAACATTCAAGGAGTTTGCCGTGCGGGTCGGACGGAACGCACGCGAGGTCGTTACGGCCGCGCGCGAGCGCGGCGTGCACCCGGGCTACGCGCTTGGCCGCGACTACGCAGGTCTCGACGACGTGCTGCTCGTGAGCGTCACCGAGAAGCGCACACCCGAAGAGATCGACCGGCTCGTCGAAGTCCTCGCAGAGGTCACCGCCGCATGAAGCTCATCTACGAGAAGTCGCAACCGGGCCGGCGCGCGTCGCTCATCCCGCGCCACGAGTCGCTTCCCCGCCCTGACATCCCGGCGGAACTGCGCCGCAGCTCGCCGCCGCGCCTCCCGGAGGTCCCCGAGTTCGAGCTCGTCCGCCATTTCACCGAGCTCTCGACACGGAACTTCGGCGTCGACACAGGCTTCTATCCGCTCGGTTCCTGCACGATGAAGTACAACCCGCGGATCAACGAGCGGCTCGTGATGCTCCCCGGCTTCGCGAACCTCCATCCGCTGCAGGACGAAGACGGCGTCCAGGGAGCACTCGAGCTCGAGTGGAAGCTGCAGGAGATCCTTGCGGAGGTGACCGGGCTCGACGCCGTGTCGCTGCAGCCCGCCGCGGGCTCGCAGGGCGAGCTCACGGGCCTGATGCTCGTGCGCGCGTACTTCGAGGACAGGAGCGAGTCCGCGCAGCGCCGCAAGGTCGTGATTCCGGACACCGCGCACGGAACGAACCCTGCGTCCGTCACGATGGCCGGCTACGAGGTTGAGCACGTGAAGACGGATGCGCGCGGCAACGTCGATGTCGACGATCTCCGGCAGCACGTCGACGAGCACACGGCTGCGCTGATGCTGACGAACCCGTCGACACTCGGGCTCTTCGACGAGAACATCGAGGAGATCGCAGAGATCTTCCACGGAGCCGGTGCGCTCATGTACTACGACGGCGCGAACCTCAACGCGGTCTGCGGCATCTCGCGCCCGGGCGACATGGGCTTCGACATCGTCCACATCAACTTGCACAAGACGTTCTCGCAGCCGCACGGCGGCGGCGGTCCCGGTGGCGGTCCGATCGCGGTGCGCGACATCCTCGAGCCGTTCCTGCCCGTCCCCGCGGTCGTCCGCAAGCCCGACGCGTACGCGCTCGACTTCAACCGTCCGAAGTCGATCGGCAAGGTTCGCGGCTACAGCGGACCGTTCGGCGTCTTCGTCCGCTCCTACGCGTTCATGCGTATGTACGGGCCGCGGCTGCGCGAGATGTCGGAGGCCGCGGTCCTGAACGCGAACTATGTGCTCGCACGGCTGAAGGACGCGTACGACCTGCCGTTCGACCGCATCTGCATGCACGAGTTCGTCCTCTCCGCGCGCAACCTCAAGCGCGACTACGGCATCACGGCGACCGATGTCGCGAAGCGGTTGATGGACTACGGCTTCCATCCGCCGACGATCTACTTCCCATTGATCGTCCCCGAAGCGCTCATGATCGAGCCAACCGAGTCGGAGACGAAGGAGACGCTCGATGCGTTCTGCGACGCGATGCTCGAGATTGCGCGCGAGGCGAAGGAGACCCCAGAGCTCCTGAAGCAGGCGCCGCACCACCGGCCGGTGCAACGGCTCGACGAGGTACGCGCCGCAAAGCAGCCCATCGTGAAGTACGGCTTCGAGAGCCACCCCGATCTGAGCGGCGACCGGCAGCCGCTCGCACTGGACGCGCCGAAGGGCGCCTAAGGTCGAACGAGCTTCAGCTCGACGCTGTCCCAGCGCCAGGTGTTGTCCGGCGTGATGTGGGTGCCGCCGATCCAGCGATCGATGCCGAGAAGCTCGACGCGGTCGGCTTCGCCGCGCAATGCGCCTTCGCCGGTTGCCGTGAGCCGCAACTGGAGGCGCGCGAACTGCTGTGTGTCGCTAAGCGGCGGCGGGGCGGGAAGCGGTGCGCCCTCGCCGGTCTCGACGAGCCGCGCACCGCCGTGCCCAACGGCCGCAAGGGCGCGATAGAACCACGCGTCCCCGAGGAACGGCGCCGGCTCGAGCCGTTGCGTTGCACCGAACGCGGCCGGTGGGGTCCCTGCGCCGTCGGCGACCGCGTTCAGGGCGCGTCGCTCCGTCCCTGAGAGCCCGTCTGCCGGGGCGGGCAGCTCCTCGAGCAACCGCCGAAGCGCAGGCGCGAGAAACGGCAGCCCTGCGGTGTCACGCGTCGCCCACTCGGCGAGCGCTGTCGGCTCCGGCGCCTGGAACGCCGTCCAGGCGTCCGCCGCCGCCGCGAGCGTCGCCGGCGCAGCCGGCTCGCGCGCCGGCCAGAGCGTCTCGAGCTCATGCGCTGTCAATTCGCCCAGGCCGGCAAACGACGGCTTGCCCGGGAAGGCGCCGATGACGATCAGCTCGGGTGCGGCCTTCTCGGTGCGGGCAAGGGCGAGCACGTCGAGGAGCTGCAGCTGGTCGTAGAGGTCATGCTCGAACCAGAGCACCACGTGCAGCTCGTCGCGAAGCGCCTCGAGCAGCTGCCGATCGCGCCGCTCGAGCGAGGAGAGGAGCGCCTGCCGGCTTCCCCAGCCGCAGTCGGCGAGGAAGCGGGCGCGGGTGCGCAGGAGCTTCTGCCGCGGTAGCGCCGGAACCGGGCCCTCGTGGAGCACGTCCTGCCACGACAAGACGGCGCCGCCGAGCGTCGTCTGCCGAAGGGTGTTCCCCGCGCTCTCACCGTTCGTGATGTGGAGGACCGACGGCCGGGCCGCGGGCGCTCCGCCGCGACGCGCGAGGTAGGCGGCGCCGCACGTGCAGTGGTCGAGCGAGGTGCACGCGCAGCCGACCACGCGCGCGAGCTCTTCCCGCATGCGCTGCAGCCCCGCGATCCGCGCGTCGATCTCGTCGATCTTCGTCGCCATCCGCACCCGCAGGTCCTCCGAGGGCGCACCCGAGCGGCGGGCGGCGCGCAGGTACTCGGCGATCTCCGCCAGCGTGAAGCCGACTGCCTGCGCCTCCTTGATCGCGCCGAGGAAGCGCACTGTGTCCTCGTCGTACCGGCGATGCCCGCTCGGCGTTCGATCCGGCACCGGCAACAGTCCCCGCCGCTCGTAGTACCGCAGCGTCTCGATGTTCACTCCCGCGCGTTCAGCGACCTCGCCGACTCTCACGGCTCGACTATAGACCCGTACCTAGGTACGGAAATCAAACGGCGGCGACGCGCGGCCCGCGCGGCGCCGAGGCGAGCTGCCCGCACGCCGCCTCGATGTCCCGCCCGCGCGTCAGCCGTACCGTCGCCGGCACGCGCGCACGGTCGAGCACCGACTTGAAGGCGCCGATCCGCGCGCGCGACGAGCCGTCGTACGGGCCGGTCGGGTTGTACGGGATGAGATTCACCTTGAAGTCGCCGGAGCCGAGCAGCTCAGCCAAAGCCGCGGCTTGCTCGAGCGAGTCGTTGACGCCGTCGAGCATCACGTACTCGACGTACACGCGCCGGTTCACGCGCGCGACATGACGGCGGCATTCGGCCAGCACGTCCTCGAGCGGATAGCGGTCGTTCACCGGCATGATCCGCGAACGCAGCTCGTCGTCCGGCGCATGCAGCGAGAGCGCGAGGCGGATCGGCTCGTCGACGTCGTCGACGAAGCGGCGCAGCCCCGGCAGCCAGCCGACGGTGGAGATCGTCGTCCGCCGGTAGGTGATCCCGAGGTCGGGCAGCCGCCGCGACGCGCCGAGCACCTCGTCGAGATTGAGCATCGGCTCGCCCATCCCCATGAACACCGCATGGTCGACGGGCTCGAGCCGGCGGAAGTGGAGCGCCTGGTCGAGGATCTCCGACGCGGTCAGGTTGCGCCCGAACGCCATCGCCCCGGTCGCGCAGAACGTGCACGTCAGCGGGCAGCCGGACTGCGACGAGAGACAGAGCGACCGCCGGCCGTCGCGGTAGCGCATCAGCACGGCCTCGACCGGGTGGCCGTCCGCCGTGCGGAACAGCGTCTTCACCGTGCCGTCGCGCGACTTCCGCTCCGTCTCGACGGCGAGCGTCGAAAACGGCACCGCCGCCGCGAGCTCGTCGCGCAACGTTCGCGGAACGTTCGTCATCGCGTCATAGCCGGTCACGCCGCGCGCCGTCCAATCCCATACCTGGCCGGCGCGGTAGGCGGGCTCGCCGCGCTCGCGCAGCGTCTCATCGAGGAGCTTCAGGTCCACCCGGCCACGGTAGCTCCGGTAGCGTCCACCGCCGTGATCGACCTCCGCTCAGACACTGTCACCAAGCCGACGCCCGAGATGTTCGCCGCGATGGCGGCCGCCGAGGTCGGCGACGAGCAGTACCTCGAGGACACGACCGTCGGCGAGCTGCAGCGGCGGATGGCCGAGCTGCTCGGCCATGAGGCCGCGCTCTTCCTGCCGACGGCGACGATGGCGAACCAGGTCGCGCTCCGCGCCCAGACGACGCCCGGGTCGATGCTCCTCGCAGAGGAGCACACGCACATCCTGATCTGGGAATGGGGCGGGCCGGCGATCCACGCGGGCCTGAACATGAAAGGCGTCCCGGGAGAGGCCGGCCGAGTCACGCCCGAGCACATCGCGGCGCAGGAGCCGCACCTGCTGGGCCCGGGCGGCGTCGTCGTGCTCGAGAACACGCACCGCTCGAGCGGCGGGCGCATCTGGCCGCTCGACGAGTTCCAGGCGACGGTCGACGCAGCGCACGAGCGCGGGCTGATCGCTCATCTCGACGGCGCGCGGCTCTTCAACGCCGCCGTGGGGGCGGGACTCCCGCCCTCGGAGTGGGCGCGCCTTGCCGACTCGGTGACCGTATGCTTCTCGAAGGGCCTCGGCTGCCCGATGGGCGCCGTCCTCGCCGGCTCCGCCGAGCTGATCGCGCGCGCGTGGCAAGGCAAGTACCTGCTCGGCGGCGCGCTCCGCCAGTCCGGCGTCATTGCCGCGGCTGCGCTCTACGCGCTCGATCACAACGTCGACCGGCTCGCGGAGGATCATGCGCGGGCGGCGCGACTCGCCGAGGCGCTCGGGCTCGAGTCGGAGACGAACTTCGTCGTAATCCCCGATCCGGCAGGCGACCTCGAGGCGCGCGCACGCGAGCGCGGCGTGCTGCTCGGCGACCTGCGGCCCGGCTGGCTGCGCGCCGTCACGCATCTCGACATCACCGACGCCGACATCGACGGGGCGATCGAGGTCATCCCGGAGGTGCTCGGTGTCCACGCCTGAGCCGCTCGCCGCCGAGCTCGAGCAGCTCGTCCGCACCGAGCAACGCGAGAAGCGCCTCCCGAGCATCGCGGCGTCGGTCGTCCGCGACGGGAAGCTTGCGTGGGAGATCGCGGTCGGCGCGGCCGACGTCGCGACCATGCGGAAGGCGACGCCGGACACGCAGTACCGCCTCGGCTCGATCACGAAGACATTCACCGCGGCGGCGGTCATGCAGCTACGCGACGAGGGCGGCCTCGACCTCGAGGACACGCTCGACAAGCATGTCGACGGAGCGAAGCATGCGCCGACCATTCGTCGGCTGCTCTCGCACACGTCGGGCCTGCAGCGTGAGACGCAAGACGACGCGTGGCTGCAGCAGCGCTTCGCCGACGTCGACGAGCTGCTCGACACGCTCGACCGCGCCGAGGGCGTGCTGGCGCCCGGCGCTCGGTACCACTATTCGAACCTCGCGTTCGCGCTGCTCGGCATCCTCGTCGAGCGCGTCTCCGGGATCCCGTACCGGGAGTACGTCGAGACGAAGCTGCTTCAGCCGCTCGGCCTCGAGCAGACAAGCTTCGAGCCGCGCAGCGATGCCGCGACCGGCTATCTCGTGCAGCCGTACGTCGAGGGTGTGTGGACGGAAGCGCCGGTCGGAACCGGCGCGTGGATCTCGGCAGGCCAGCTCTGGGGCACCGTGCGCGACCTCGTGCGCTGGGCGGCCTTTCTCGCGGATCCCGACGACTCCATCCTCCGCCGCGACACGGTTGAAGAGATGCGCACGCCCCAGTCGCTCGCCGACCACATCCGCTGGTCTCTCGGCTACGGGCTCGGCCTGCAGCTCGTCCGCGACGGCGACCGCATCCTCGTCGGCCACGGAGGCTCGATGCCCGGCTTCATCGCGGGCGTGTATCTCTCCCCGTCCGACAAGATCGGCGTCGCCGCGCTCACGAACTCGAGCGGTGCGCGCCTCATCCCGCTTGCGCAGAAGCTCCTCTCCGCCACCGTCCGCAGCTGGCCGGTACCACCGAAACCCTGGCAGGTCGAGGACGCGCCGCCGGACGACGTCGTCCCGCTCCTCGGCATCTGGTTCATGGAGGGCGACCAGATCGTCTTCCGTTGGCGCGACGGGCACCTCGAGGCGCAGTTCCGGACGCCGCGGACTGGGAGCTCCCTGCCGTCTTCAGCCGCGAGAGCGACGACCGCTGGCGCATCATCTCGGGGTTCGAGCACGGCGAAGTGCTGCGTGTCGAGCCCGAACGGATGGTGTTTGCGGGCTATCCGGTCACGCGCGAGCCGACCGTCTGGGTCTGATCACTCGTACTGCAGCGCTTCGAGCACGTTGAGGCGGCCCGCGCGCCGTGCCGGGAAGATCGCCGCGATGATCCCGGCGACGATCGCGGCGAAGACGAAGACGACCAGGGTGCCCCACGGCACCGTGAACGCCGGGTACGAGATCGCATGCCCGACGAGCGCGCCGAGCCCGACGCCGACCGGGATCCCGAGTGCCGCGCCGATCAACGCCGTGACGACGCTCTCGTGCCGGATCATGTTGCGCACCTGGCGCCGCGTCATCCCAACCGCTCGGAGCATGCCCAGCTCTCGCGTGCGCTCGAACACGGTCAGGATCAGCGTGTTCACGATGCCGAAAAGCGACACGATGATCGAGAGCGAGAGCAGGACGTAGAGCAGGTTCAGCAGGATGTCGATCCCGCGCTCCTGGTTCTTCTTGAACTGCGACTCGGTCTGAATCTTCGCGTCCGGGAAGTCGTTCAGCGCCGCATTGAGCTTCTGCGTGTTCGCCGGCGTGACGCCGCCTTTGATCGTGATGAACGAGAAGAGGTTCGACGGGTTCGCATAGCTGCGGTCGAATGTCGTCGTCGCGATCGTCAGGTCGCCGAACGGCGAGCCGCCCTTCGGCGGGTCGAAGATCCCCTTCAGCTTCAGCTGGAGCGTCTTGCCGCTCGGCACCAGCAGCGGGATCGGGGAGCCCACCTCGAGGTGGTTGTCCTTCGCGTACTGCTTCGCGACGATCACGCCGTCGGCTCCGAGCTGCCCCGGCGTCGCCGCCGAGCCGTCGGTCCATTTCAAGGCGATCACCTTCGTCACCTGCGGGTCCACGGCGGTCACGTTCACGTGGTGGCCGAGCGCGCGTCCTTCGCCCGCGCGCACCGCCGAGACCGTCTCGACGCCGGGAACCTTCTTGAGGGCGTCCGCCGATTCGACGCCGGTGGGGATGAAGCCGTTCTGCGAGGTGAGCGCGTAGTCGGCGACAAAGAGCGCGTTGACCGAGCTCTCGAAGCGCGTCTTCAACCCGGCAGCAAGCACGGCGACGACAGTGACGAGCGCCAGACCGATCATGAGCGCCGACGCGGTCGCAGCGGTCCGGGCAGGATTGCGCATTGCATTCTGGCGCGCGAGCTTGCCCGGTGCTCCACCGAACCGCGCGCCGGGCGCGCCGAGGTTCCGCGCGAGCGGCCGCACGAGCCGCGGCGCGATCAGTGCAACGCCGAAGAAGAGCAGCAGCACGCCGACCCCAATTGAGATCAGTCGCGCCTTCGTGCTCGCTCCGGACGCGAGCCCTCCGTAGAGCAGCAACGCGACGCCAAGAGCGAACGTCCCGAGCGCGAACGGCAGCCCGAACCGCGCAAGCCGCGACGGCGGCAGCACGGCGCCCTCGCGCACCGCGGCGATCGGCTCGACCCGCGTCGCGCGCCGCGCCGGCCGCAGGCTCGCAAGCAGCGTCACGATCGTGCCGAGCAGCAGCGACACGACGACTGTTCGCGTCTTGAAGACCGTCCCGGACTTCGGCAGGTCGATGCCGAACGAGACGAAGAGCGCGTTCAAGAGCTTCGCGAGCCCCAGTCCGAGCCCGAGGCCGATCGCCGAGGCAAGGAAGCCGATCACGAGCGCCTCGACCACGACGGAGCCGAGCACCTGGCGCCTCGTCGCGCCGAGCGTACGCAGCGTTGCGAACTCGCGCGTGCGCTGCGCGATCGTGATCGAGAGCGTGTTCGCGATCACGAAGCTGCCGACGAAGAGCGCGATGCCGGCGAACGCGAGCAAGAAGTCCTGGATGATCGTCGTGAACTGGCCCGTGTCGGAGGTGTCCTTCGCCGCCTGTGCCGTGCCTGTGCGCACCTCCGTCGTCGCCGGCAGGATCGGCTTGATCTGGGCGACGAGCTGATCCGGGGTGACCCCCGCTTTCGAGGAGACGTCGATCGCGTCGAGCTCGCCTACCTTCTGGAACAGCTTCTGGCCCGTCTTCAGGTCGAAGACGGCGATCGTCGTCCCGCCGATCGACGCCTGGCCAAGCTTCACGACGCCGGCGATGCGGTAGTGGCCGAGCTTGTCGCCGACCGTGGCGCCGATCTGCTGCCCGAGGCTGTAGTGCTTGCTCGAGGCGGTGTGGGTGTCGATCGCGATTTCGCCGCCGTTCGTCGGCCAGTGGCCGCTGACGAGCTTCAGCGGGTTCAGGTGGTCGTTACCGCGACGCGGGTCGATGCCGAAGCCGAGTCCGCCGCCGCCGAAGGCCGAGATGACCTTGTTGTCGCGGCCGACGAGGAGCGTCGGGTACGCGACGTTGCCGCCCGCGTCGGCCACGCCCGGGAGCGCGCGCACGCGGGTGAGCAGGCTTTCGGGGAACGCGGGCGTGAGGCCCGGGCTGTTGTTGTTCGGGGTCCCGGTCGCGCTCTTTCCGGAAATGACCGCGTCGGCGTTCTGGTAGACCGTCGTGAAGAGGCCGCTGAAGCCGGCCTTGATCGTGTCTGTGAGCACGTACGTGCCGCTCACCATCGCGATGCCGAGGACGATCGCGACCGCGGTCAACGCGGCACGCGTCTTGCGGCCGAGCAGTCCCTTGAGCGCGACGCCGATCACGAGCCGAGGCTCGACATGACGTCGAGTACTTCGTTCGCGCTCGCGCCGCTGAGCTCGCGCTCGATCAAGCCGTCCGCGATGAAGAGGATGCGGTCGGCAATCACAGCCGCGCGCGCCTCGTGCGTCACCATCACCGTCGTCTGGCCGTACGTGTCGACCGAGTTGCGCAGCAGCTCGAGGATCTCACCGCCGGTCTTCGAGTCGAGGTTGCCGGTGGGTTCGTCGGCGAACAGAATCGTCGGCCGCGTGACGAGCGCGCGTGCGAGCGCGACGCGCTGTTGCTGGCCGCCGGAGAGCTCGGATGGGCGATGCGTGCGCCGGTCTCCAAGCCCTGTCTGCCGCAGCAGCTCGTTGAGCCAGGTGTCGTCGGCTTTCTCGCCGGCGATCGACAGCGGCAGCACGACGTTCTCCTCGGCAGTGAGCATCGGGAGCAGGTTGAAGAACTGGAAGACGAAGCCGATGTGCTCCCGTCGCAGACGCGTGAGGCCGTTGTCGTTCAGCGTCGTGATCTCGGTGCCGGCGATCTCGACAGTTCCACTGGTCGGCTTGTCAAGGCCGGCGAGGATGTGCATGAGCGTCGACTTGCCGGAGCCCGAGGGGCCCATGACCGCGACCAGCTGCCCCGACTCGACGTCGAGCGACACACCGCGCAAGGCCTGAACGGCCGTTTCGCCTTCGCCGTACGTGCGCGTGATGTCGTTCGCGCGTACGACAGTCCCCTGCTGCGCCGGTGCGGGCGCCCCCTCTTCGACCACCGCCATTGCCGCGCAGGCTACCGATTACCGGCGAAGGCGAAGCCGACGGCCACCGCGAGGTAGGCCGAAACCAGGACAGCGCCTTCCCAGCGTTTCGAACGGCCGTCCGACACGGCGACCACGGTGAGCCCGACTGCGCCGGCCATCGCGAGCATCTCTTCCCAGCGGAACGTGAGCGCGAAGGGATGCGGGAAGAGAAGCGAGAGCAGCATCACCGACGGGACGACGAAGAGCGCGACCTGCGCGCTCGACGACAGCGCGATCTCGCTCGCGAGCTCCATCTTGCCGGTGCGCGCGATCACGACTGCGCCGCCGTGCTCGGCAGCGTTGCCGACGATTGCAACGATCACCGCCGAGATGAAGAACTCGCTCGCGCCGACCGCTTTCGCGAAGTCGTCGAGCGAGTGCACGAGAATCTCGCTGACGCTTGCCGTCAACGCGGTCGCGACCCCGAGCGTGACGAGCGAGCGGGTCAGAGTCCACGAGCCTTCCGCCGGCTCGCCGCGTTCTGTCTGCCTGTGCCGTTGCAGGTTGCGCGTGGTGACGACGAGATAGAGCACGAGGATCACGATCGCGATCGGGATCGACGCGATAACCGCGGTATGCCGTTCGGGCGGCCCGGTGTAGCCGAGTATCACCGTCGGGAGCAGCGCGAGCACCGCAGCACCGCACAGCCCGAGCTGTGCGAGCAGTGAGCGCCGGTCGAGCGGGGCGCGGTCCGGGCCGACGATCTGCGCGATCCCGAACACGAGCAGCAGGTTCGAGATGACCGAGCCGGCGAGGGAGCCCTTGACGACTTGGGGCAGATTGTTCGAGACCGCGAAGAGCGCGATGATGAGCTCCGGCGCGTTCCCGAAGCTCGCGTTGAGGAAGCCGCCGACGCCCGGCCCGGTGTGCTCGGCGGCATGCTCGGTCGCCTCACCGATCAGCCACGCGAGCGGAATGAGCGCCGCGCACGCGAGCACGAACAGCGTCACCTTGTCCGCATGGCCTACGTAATTGACGATGATCGTCACGGGCGCGAGGGCCAGCAGCGCCCAGAGGATCCTGCGGGTCAAGGCGCGGGTAGCCTAACCGGCCGTGCTGCGCGCAGTTCTTTTCGACTGGGGCGACACGCTCATGGAGTGGACGCCCGACGTGCAGCTGCTCACGAACGGCCACCGCGCCGGCTTCGAAGCGCTTGGCCTCGAGGCGATCCCCGCGATGACGGATCGGTTCCGCGACGTGTACCTCAAAGAGTTCTTTGCGCCGGGCGTCGTCGAGGAGGTCGAGTATCCCGCGCAAGTGCGGCGGCTGCTCGGCGAGTTTGACGTTGACCTCGATGACGACGGGCTCGCGAAGTTCCTCGAGGCCGAGCACGCAGCCTGGGGACCGGCGCGGAAGCTCGCAGCGACGACGCACGCGCTGCTCGAATCGCTGCGTGCGCGCGGGCTGCTCGTCGGGCTCGTGTCGAACGCGTTCGACCCGCCTGACCTCCTGCACCGCGATCTCGCGGAGCTCGGCGTCGCAGAGCGCCTCGACGTTGCCGTGTTCTCGTCCGAGATCGGGCGGCGCAAGCCGGATCCGGCGATCTTCGAGCACGCGCTCGCCGCGATCGCCGTCGACGCCGCGGACACGCTCTTCGTCGGGGACACGCTCGCGACGGACATCGCCGGCGCGGCCGCGCTCGGTATGCATACGTGTCAGGCGGTCTGGTTCCACGCGGACGAGTCCGGGGCGGCGGAGGCCGACTTCCAGGCGTTCACGCAGATGGACGTCCTGACGATTGTCGGACGACTGAGGACGGTCTGACGATCACGGCTCGACTTGCGTGAGGCTCCGGATGAGACAAGAAGTGCCAGCGGCCGCGACAGCGGCCGCCTTTAGGGGTCTTGCGCGTGCAGGAATCCGCGCCAGCGGATTCCGGCGCTTGCGCCAAGTAGGTGAGCGGCGACTCCGTTTTTGCAAGCACCAAACCGGTGACAAGTCAAGTCTTGCGAGGGAACGGAAACCGACCCCACAATACGTTCCAATGAGCGAACTCGCAGTCCAGCTCCAGCTCCCGCTCCGTCCGCAGGATGAGGTCGAGTGTCGGCGCTGCGAGGTGCACTGCGACAAGGTGGTCTATCCAGCGTCGTGCATGGAGCGCTCGTGCCCGTTCGTCTACGCGTACGAGGAGCACGGCCACACGTTCATGGGCTGCCTGCAGCGCATCTTCGAGGTCGAGATCGACGTCGACATGGTCCGCGCGGCGGAGCGGCGCCGCGAGGGGTTCGGCGCGGTGCGCGCAGCAAAGCGGCCGCTGCCGATGTGCAAGTCAGCGGTCGATCCGTGCTACACGCACCGGACGGGCGAGCTCGGGTGCGTGAACCCCGAGTTCAACGAGCTGCCGGCGGGATCGCCGACGTTCCGCGTGTTTGCACACGTAACCGACTAGGCTCGGGCACCCATGCGAGTGCAATCGCGCCGACGGCCGGGCCAACGGCAGCGAGTGCGAACGCGAGCCGCCACGAACTGCCCGCCACGACTGCGAAGAGCGGCGGCACACCGGCGACGAGAATCCCGAGCAGCGTCTGCTGCAGCCCGATCGCAGCGCCGACACGGCCGCCGCTCGCAGTCTCGGCAGCGGCTGCGATCGCGAGGCCGTTCCATGCCATCGAGAGGCAGCCGGCGACGACGAGCGCCGGGATGAGGAGCGAAAGCGGCGCGTCGGTGGTGACGGCGACGATCGCGGTCGCGGCGGTGAGGGCGACACCGATCTGCCGGATGGGTCGCAGCCTCGTGTGCACGCGGTCAGACCAGCGTCCGGACACGATTCGCGCGCCGATGCTCAGGACATTGATGCCTGCGAGCAGCAACGCCGCGCTGTGCGCGGACACGCCGCGGTGTTCGTGCAGAAAGAGAACGAGGAAGCCGGTAATCGCGATCTGCGCAGTGAGATAGAGACCGGCGCCGAGGCCGAGGATCCACATCCGCGGGTCGCGCATCGGCCCGCTGACATTCGCGAGATCGGCGCCGGGCGCGGGCGGTGTGCGGATGAACGCGAGCGCGAGGGCGGCTCCGACAAAGCACGAGCCGCCGAGGACGACGAACGCGAGCTTCGTACCGCCCGCGTCGGCGAGCCAGGGGAGACCCGCAGCGGCTGCTGCGCCGCCGATCGGGATCGCCGTCTGGCGGACGCCGAGTGCGAGCCCGCGCTGTGTCACCGGGAACCAGCCCATCACCGCGCGCCCGCTCGCGGCGTTGACGCTCGCGCCGAATGCTCCTGCCGCGAACAGGGCGAGAACGAGTGAGGCGTACGTGTGCGTCCAGCCGGCGAGGACGAGCGCCGCCGCCGCCAGCGCGAGGCCGAGTGCGATCACGAGCTGCTCGCTGATCCGGTCGGCAAGGAAGCCCCACGGGAGGAGCGTGAAGAGCATCCCGATGCCGACGGCGCCGAGCACGACGCCTGTCTCGCCGAGCGTCAGGTCATAGTGCGATCGCAGCGCAGGGGCCATCGCCGGCAGTCCGACGGAGAGCGCCGAGAAGCTCGCCTGCGCGAGCGTGCCTGCCACAAGGATCACCCAGCGATAGCGCGTTTTCGGATGTCCTTTGCCTTTTTGACTTCGTTCGCGTCCGGTCCCTTGTTGTCGGGGCCGGCCGTCTCGAGCACCGCAGGCAGTCCCTGCAGCCGTTGGTTGCCGAGGAAGACGCCGAGCTTCTCGCCCAGGATTCCCTCGCCGATGTTCGCGTGCCGGTCGCGGTTCGAGCCGAGCGGCGTCGCCGAGTCGTTCACGTGGAGCGCACGGAGCCGGTCGAGCCCGATGGAGGCATCGAGCTCGTCAAGCGCCGCGTCGAGCTGCGCCGGATCGGTGACGTCCACGCCCGATGCGTACAGGTGGCACGAGTCGAGGCAGACGCCGAGCCGCGGGTGGCGGTCGAGCCGGTCGTAGATCGTCGCGAGCTCGTCGACGGAGCGGCCGATCGTTCCGCCCGTGCCGGCGGAGTTCTCCATCAGCAGCCATGTCTGGTCGTTGGAAAGCTCGAGCACCTGCTCCATCGCCGGCACGACGCGCTCGAGCCCGGTCTCGAAGCCGGAGCCGAGATGCGAGCCCACATGGAACACGACGCCGTCCGCGTCGATCGCGCAGGCGACCTCCATCGTGTTGCGCATCGCGGCGACCGACTTCTCGTACACCGCATCGTCTGGAGCGGCAAGGTTGCAGAGATAGAGCGCGTGGCAGAGCACGCCGTTCAGCCCGACCTCGGCGCTGCGTTCGCGAAAGCGCTCAAGGTTTGCGGGATCGTGGTTCGTCGGCCGCCACGTCCGCGGGCTCTGCGTGAAGACCTGCAGTGACTCGGCACCAACAGCCTCCGCGCGGTCGACGGCGGTGTGGATGCCGCCCGACGCAGACAGATGCGCGCCGACGTACATCAGGCGGCCAGCCACGCTTCGAGCGAGGACGCTTCTGCTTCGACCTCGCGCTTCGCCACGCGCGGGAGCTGCGCGAACGGCTCGAGTCGGATGCGGCCGTCCTCGACCTCCCACGTGCCGGCGACGAACCCGTCGATGAGAAATGTCGACTTCACCCAGCCGCCGTCGATCACGAGACCACGATGCTCGTCCGCAAGCACGCGGTTGCGATCCTTGTGCGAGAGGATGAGGTTGTCGAAGCGCGGCATCAGCCGCACGGGCGCCGGCGTGTCGGCGGACGGGCGCGGCGCGCGCGGCAGATCGACGAGCTCGCGGCCGCGCTCGTCGCGAAAGCGCGCGAGCGGCTCGAGTGTCGCGAGCGCCGGCTCGAGATCGCGCACGCGCAGGCCGCTCCACTCGGAGACGTCGGCGCGCGTCGCCGGCCCGAACGCGCTCAGGTAGCGGCGAACGAGCTCGACGCGCGCGGGCTCAGCCTGCGGCGCGTCGTGCGCGATCGTCACGTAACGCGTGAGTCCGGTCGTCTTCCAGTAACCGGCTTCCGGCGCGTGCGTCAGGCGGCCGCGGATGCGGAGCGCGTACCACACAGTCTCGGCGCGCTCGCGCTCGATGCCGTGCTCGGTCGCGAGGTACGCAAAGATCTCCTGGCGCGTGCGCGGCGACGCGCCGAACGCGCGAATCGCGTCATGTAGTGCGTCACCGAGCTCCGCTGCTTCTGCCCGCAGCCACGGAGGCGCGCCGACCGCGGCGCCGAACCGCCCGTAGTCGGCGAGCGACACGAGATGGATTGTCCCGCGCATGAGGACGGCCCGCACGGCCCGCCGGCGCAGCAGTGCGCGTTCGAGCATCTCGCGCTTGAAACCGGCGACGCGCGTCCAGAGACCAACGTACGGCGCCGGTCCCCACTGCGCTTGCAGCCCTGCGACGCGCTCGAGTGCGCGGATGAGCGGCAGTGCGCTCCGTTCGAGCAGCAGCTGGCGTGCGAGCATGGCGCGGTTCAGCTCCTTCAGGGTCAGGACGCGCTCGGCCACGCCGCCTTCCTGAACTCGACCGCCGTGCCGGTGACGATCGCGTACGCGCGCTGTTCGAGCACGGCGCCGGGATTCACGAAGAGCGCGCCGTCGACGTACCGCGTCCACTGGATGTGCGTGTGGCCGCCGGCGAGCACATCGACGCCTGAGCCGCCGAGCAGCCGCTCGACCTCGGCGTCGGGCGTGTGCGGGAAGATCAGGTCATCGAAGGAGCGCGGGGACCCGTGAAACGCGCGGAGCGTGAAGCCGTCGTCGATCTCGAGGTCGAGCGTCGGTGCGAATGACCGAATCTGCTCAAGGTGGCTCTCGTCCAACTGCGTGAGCGTCCACTCCCGCTTCGTGAGGTGCGCCTCCGTGAGCGGCTCCGGTGAGTCCTCGGGCACCTCGAGGAGGAACGCGTCTGCGTTCCCGAGGATCACCGGCCAGCCAAGCTTCGCGAGGCGATCGAGCACGTCGCGCGGCTGGTCGCCTCCTTGCACCGCGTCGCCGAGGCAGACGGCCCGCTCGATGCCCTGTTCCTCGAGCTCGGCGACGACCGCTGCGAGCGCGTCGTCTGAGCCGTGGATATCGGAGACGAGCGCGAGCGGCACCGCCTCTACGATAAGCGCGCGATGTCAGTCCGCGCCCAACAGGTCAAAGTGAGAATGGCGCCGAGCCCGACCGGCTTCCTCCACATCGGAGGTGTGCGGACATTCCTCTTCAACTGGCTCTTCGCGCGCCACCACGGCGGCGAGTTCCGGCTCCGCATCGAGAACACGGACACAAGCCGCGAGGTCGCCGAGGCGGTCGAGCAGATCGAGGAGTCGCTGCGCTGGCTCAGACTCGACTGGGACGGAGAGACGACCTTCCAGCTCGATCGCATGGATGACTGCCGCCGCGTTGCCGATCAGCTCGTTGCCGACGGCCACGCGTATGAGGACGAGGGGGCGATTCGCTTCCGGATGCCGGACGAAGGCGTCACGGCGTGGGACGACGCGGTACGCGGGCGTGTCGAGTTCCCGAACGACTCACTCGAGGATCTCGTGCTCGTCCGAAGCGACGGCCGCCCGACGTACAACTTCGCGTCGCCCATGGAGGACGTGTGGGACGGCATCACGCACGTCATCCGCGCCGAGGATCACATCTCGAACACGCCGAAGCAGATCAATATCATCTCGGCCGTCGGCGCGGCGCTGCCGGTGTACGCGCACGTGCCGAATGTGAACGGGGCGGACGGCAAGAAGCTCTCGAAGCGGCACGGCGCGACCGGCGTCGACGAGTTCCGGCGCGCCGGCTATCTCCCGGACGCCCTAGTCAACTTCCTCGCGCTGCTCGGCTGGGCCCCCGACGGCGAGACGACGATCATGAGCCGCGACGAGCTGATCGAGCGATTCTCGCTCGAGCGTGTGACGCCGAGCCCGGCGCAGTTCGACTACGCGAAGCTCGACTGGATGAACGGCGTCTACATTCGCGCGCTGCCGGAGGACGCGTTCGCGCACGCATTGATCCTCTGGCTCGGTGAGCAAGGCTACGAGTGGGATGCAGTGCTCGTGCGGAAGGCAGCGCCGCTCGTGCAGGAGAAGCTCTCGCGGCTCGAGGAGTTTCCCGCGTACGCGCGGTTCCTCTTCGAGGACGTGCAGGTCGACCCGGCGGAGATCGACGGCGGCGCGCCTGTGATCACTGCGGCGAAGGCCGCGCTCGACGGGCTCGAGCCTTTCGATGCGGCGACAATCGAGACGGCGCTCCGTGGCGTTGTCGAGGAGCTTGGGCTGAAGCCGCGGCAGGGCTTCCAACCGATCCGCATCGCCGTTACCGGCTCCAAGATCTCGCCCGGCCTCTTCGAGAGCATCGAGCTGCTCGGGCGCGAGACGACGCTGGCGCGTCTCAGCGCGGCCGCTTCGTAGGCAGCGCCTTGGGCCGCGCCAATGGGTCGAGCGCACGCTGGAACTCGAGCCATGCCCGCCGTCGAAAGCCCATTGAGGGCCTCGGCAAGCCCTGTGTGTCGGTCGTGTCGCCCCGGCCCACGAGCTTTTTTATTGCGCCCGCGCCGTGTCCCATGTCCTTAGCGGTTAAACGGGACCCGGAAGTGGGCGGGTACGGCGCCTTATTACACTTCCGCCCCGTGGCGACCGAGGACGAGAGACCGGTCGTTCTCGTGGTAGACGACGAGCCTGCGATCCGCCTTCTCTGCCGCGTGAACCTCGAGATCGGCGGATACACCGTGCGCGAGGCCGGGACGCTGGCGGAGGCGCGCGAGCAGCTCGCTGCAGGCCCCGTCGATGTTGCACTGCTCGACGTGCATATCGGCACCGAGCGTTCGGAAAGTCTCTTGCGCGAGTTGAACGAGCGCGAGATCCCCGTCGCGATCGTCAGCGGCTCGGCGGATCTCTCGGAGCTCAAAGACGCCGGCGCGGACGCGGTGCTCGGCAAGCCGTTCACACTCGACGACCTCGAATCGACCGTTGCAATGCTCGCGGCCAAGCGCGGACCGCGCCTGTAGGCTCAACAACATGTCGACCGCATCCGTTCTCGACGCCGGCGCGTACGAGTCTCGCCTTCAGCAGTACTACTTCGAGCGCGCCGAGGAGGGGCGTGCGGTGCGCGTCGGCGAGAAGGACGTGTCGGAGCAGGCGGCGATCGTCGCGCGCTACCGCGACCTCTTCTCGCGCGAGCAGATCGAAGCGCTGCGCCAGGCCGAGGAGGCGGCGGACGGCGCCGACCGCGAGCGGCTGTATCGCCTGCGGAAGACCTGCGAGGGCGGCGTCATCTCCGCGGAGCTCGCGGAGCAGGAGGACGCGCTCGAGAACGCGATCCTTCAGGCACGCGTGACGTTCCGTGACGAAGAGCTGCCGCTGCGCTCGGCGCTCGCGCGGCTCGCTGTCCTGGACGCATACCGCGACCGCGAGGAGCTCGGCGAGCTCGAGCGCACGGCCTCGGCCGAGTTCAACGAGGAGCGCAGGATCTTGCTGGAAGCGCGCGAGCAGCTCGATGCCGACGTCAGCGGCGAGCTGGACCCGGTCGCGCGAAACGAAGAGGAGAAGGCGATCTCGCTCCGCGAGCTCGAGCGTGTGCTCGTCGCGGCATCAAACGAGACGACCGACGCGTTCGGCCGTCTGCGCGAGACGTGGTTCGAGAAGCTGCTCGGCCCGGATCGCGATGCGCAGCCGTCGAATGCGCACGTGCACTATCTCCGCCGGCTGTCGCCGCTCGAGACGACGTACACGAAGGAGCGCGCAGTCGAGGTCTGTCTTGCGACGACGAGCGCCTTGGGCTTCGACATGACCGCGATCCCGAACATCCGACTCGACCTCGAGGACCGACCGCAGAAGAGCCCGCGCGCGTGCGTGATCCCGTCGAACCCGCCGGAGGTCGTGCACCTGATCACGCGTGCGCAGGGCGGTCTCTCCGACTACCAGGCGTTCATGCACGAGGCCGGCCACGCGCTGCATTACGCAGGCGTCGACCCGCGGCTCCCGTACACGTTCCGCAGCATCTCGCGCGACCACGCGCTCACGGAGATCTACTCGTACATCTTCGAGGCGGTCACCCGCGAGCCGGCCTGGCACGCGCTGTACTTCGGGCTCTCGGATGCGCAGGCCGAGGAGAACGCGCAGGCGACGCTCTTCCTCGAGTCGCTCTTGTACCGGCGTTACACGGCGAAGCTCCAGTACGAGCTCGGCTTCTGGGACGCGTTCGCGGAGGAGCGAGGGAGTTCGCCGCGCGACTACTCGGCGTTGCTGACCGAGGCGACCGGCATCCGCTACGACCAGAGGAGCTACCTATCCGATATGGACTCGGGGTTCTACTCGGCGGATTACCTGCGCGCGTGGATCCGCTCCGCGCAGCTCCGGCAGTACCTCGTGCGCGAGGTCGGGGACGACTGGTGGCGGAGCGTGCAGACCGGCGAGATTCTGCGCGAGCTGTTCCTCGAGGGAACGCGCCCCTCGAGCGAGGAGGTCGCAGGCCGGCTCGGGTTCGAGCCGTTGGACACCGGGCCGCTCGTCTCGGATCTGTCGACAGGGTAGGTACCGTCCGCGCGCCTCGCTATGTTGTCTGAATGGACGACAAGCGGTGTGCGCGGTGCGGTGAGGTCAAGCCGCGGGCGGAGTTCTACGCGAACCGGCAGTGGCGCGACGGGCTGCACCCATATTGCAAGCCCTGCCTTCTGACGTATCAGCGGGACCGTCGGTTCGCGAAGCTCGACGCGGCTGATCCGAACCGCCGGAGGTGGTCACGGCGCTTCGTCCGCCACAACTACCTCGACGAGATCGATCGGCCGGTCAAGGCATACCTTCTCGGGCTTCTTGCTGCGGACGGCAACGTGCTCGTGAAGCCGCCTCGGGTCACGCTCGAGCTGAACGCCAAGGACGAAGAGTTGACGCGCCTGTTCCGCGATGAAGTCGCGCCGACGGTCCGGATTCGGCATCGTCCGCCAAGAGAAAACGCGGCCGAGCAAAGCGTCATCGCCGTTACCTCGCCCGGTCTGGTCTCGGGACTCGCACAGTGGGGCATCGTTCCGCGGAAGACCTGGTCCTACGCATGGCCGACGAACCTCCCAAACGAGATGTGGCGCCCGTATCTTCTAGGCCACTTCGACGGCGACGGTTTCACGACGCTCAGTCGCTGTGGGGCTCGTACATCTACCCGCGATGGGGCATTCTCGGGACACGGGCGTTCGTCGAGTCGGTACGCGACTACGTGTGTGTCGAAGTCGGGATAGCGCGACGGACCGTCCGCGAGAATCCGGGCGTTTGGCAGTTTGCCGTCACCGGTCGCGATGCACTATCCGTCGATCGTTGGTTGCACGACGGTTGGTCTTTCGGGTTGAAACGAAAGCGGCTTACCGAACGGCTTGCTGCTGCGTGAGCAGCGCGTGGATCTCCTTGGTGAGCTTCGCGACCTCTTCTGTGAGGTCCTTGTCCTGCTGCGTGAGCGACGTGTTCGAGTTGAGTAGGTTCACGATCTCGGAGGTCGCTTTGTCAGTCGCCTCCTCGAGACGCGTGTGCTTCTTCTCGATCATGTCGCCGTGGATCTTGTCGCGGTCCGCCTGCCGGGTCTGTGCGAGCAGAATCAGCGGTGCTGCGTACGCCGCCTGCGTAGAGAAGATCAAGTTCAACAGGATGAAAGGCCGGGCGTCGAAATGGTGGAAGAGTGCAACTGAGTTGAACCCAATCCACCAAACGACGACGATGGTTTGGCCGGCGATGTAGCGAGGCGTCCCAAAGAATCGGGCGGCCTTTTCTGCAAAGCGGCCGAACGTATCGTCGCCGAACGCCCCGTGTGGAACGACCCGGTGATGTGTGGCCATGGTGGGCGAGGCTAGAGCACGTCTCGGACGATCTCCGCCACGTCCATCCCGGCGGACTGCTGCCACGCCGCCCGGAGACGGTCGCGGTAGCCGAGCCAGAGGATCGCGGCAACGACGAGCAGGACGAGCTCGTCGAACGGGCCCGGAACCGGCGCGAGACCGACGGCAGCGAGGCCGCGCAGCCAGCGCGGCAGGCCGTCGTCCCGCGCAAGCAGCCGGACGGCACGCAGGACACGGCGGATGAAGCGCATCGCCCTCGAGGCTAGGGCACCCGTCAAGCGCGACGCCTGCCCTGCCGATCACGACCCTGGAGGCTCGGGCCGAAAGCCCTCCAAGGGGCGACTGCGGCTAAGGGCTGATTCCGCTCGCCCGCCCGAGCTTCCTCTTCCGCGTTGCAAAGCGAATGAATACGCGCTCAGAGTGCTAAGCGACCTCTTGCGGGCGGCGCCCACTGCGCTTAGCTTGGATGAGTACCGCGCTGCGGCGGACGGCATCTCCCCCAGTAACCCCCGTACGCCCAAGCGGATGAACCGGTTCGGCGGTCTCGGTAGCTCCCCAGCGCCACCGAGACCGCTGTCCGATGGTCCGGCGCGGGCCGTGCCGACGACCGGTGAATGCGCCCGGCCGAACGATTTCAGTTCGTCGGGCGGCTCCGTCGCCCTATCCCCTGGGGGGAGGAGCCCGGCTCAGGCTTCCGCCGGCCGGGCTCAATTCTTTCGAACCGATCCGTATCCAGCGCCACGTGGCGCACGTTTCACTCGCATGACCAAGACGCTGCAGGCCTCGCTTCGCGCTTGGACGCAACGCCCCAACGAGGCCTTTGTCCAGAACCTGCGCCTGCGCGCGCAGGCATCGCCGTATCACGCGCTGTCACGCCGCCTGCGACCGGCCGGCACGCGTTAGCAGTCGCGCGCCGGAAAACGCGAACGGCCCGGTCAGATGCCGAGCCGTCCGTGAAAGAGATGTCGGTGGTGGTGGCGGTGGAGTCGCCCCGATCTCGTGGACCGAAGTATTGAGCGCGGCGCTCGGCCTGCGCTTACCCCGAAGAGGGGATTCGCGAGGACGGAGGGCACGCGCCGGAGTCAAGCTCGTACGAAGCGTTCTGACCAACCGGGGTGGGGCGGTCTGAGAAGACCTCGTGGTCGTGGACTCCGGCGCGCAACTCGCCGCCCGAGAGTGTCGCCTGTGCAGTGGGCGTTCGCACGCCGTTGCCCGTTCAACCTTCTAAGCGGCGTGCTGATGGGCGTCGAGCCAGACGCCGTTCGCTGCTTCGTAGGCCGCGAGGGTCGACATCACTCGACTCATGCAGCCGCATTCGCACACGAAATGGACGGGCAGCTCAGTGCCCGAGCCGATTTGCTCCGCTGCGGCACGGATGTGCCGGTTGAGCTCCTGTGCGAACTCTGATTCGCTCACGCCTGTCTAGGACGGTACTGCGGCGACGGATCAGCGCACAATGCGCAGGCGTTTAGATGTCGCAGCGCGGCACGGTTCTGCGGGGTCGGTGGCTCCTCTCCCATGAGCCGCCCAGCCCGAAAGGGCCTTGCCGACCCCGCATGAATGTGAGACGCCGCGCGACGGGAGTTCTTGCTGCCTCGGTCGAGTGAACTACAGGTTCTCGTCGCGCTCGTCGAGCTCGAACCGCGTGCGCGGCGGTCCGAACTCGCGCTCGGCGCAGTCCGGGCAGAGGATCGCGACCTCTTCCGGCTCGAACTCGTCGTCGGTCAGGAACGCCCGCCAGCCGCGCTCGAACCGCACGGTGACGGCGGGGCACTCATAGCACTGGAGTCCCGAGACCACACACGCATCATCGCCGATGGGTCGGAGGGCTCCACCGACCATCGGCGGCCCCTGGGCCGTCCTTCCGGGTGGCCTCCGATTCCCCCGAATGAGCTACCGAGGTTTCCGTACGATTCCGTCCCTTGCGGCGCTGGAGCCTTACGGCACGACTTTGGATGCTCGCCTTCGCGTTCGCAATCGCGCTCGTGCTCCACATCGTGGGCGTCGGGCCGTTTGGGCAGCAGGTCGTCGCGCCGTAGAACGTGCCCTCGGTGAACCGGGGCGTGGAATACTTCCCGGCATGGCCACACGGGCGGACTTCACCGACGAGGAGTGGACGGCGATGGAGTCCGGAATCACCGGCGCGGGGATGTTCGTCGCGACCGTCGACCGCGGCTTCTTCGACAACTTCAAAGAGGCAAACGCGCTTGCGAAGCACCTGCGCGCGGCGCACGAACGAAGTGAGAGCGCGCTGATCCGCGAGCTGGCGGCGGGCCACGACCGTCCTTTCGGAGTGACGGCTTCGCCGGAAGAGATTGAGCAGAGCACGGTCGGCGCGTTGCAACAAGCCGTCGCGGCGCTTCAGGCGAAGTCGCCCGACGACCTGCCGGCGTACAAGGCGCTCGTCCTCGACGTTGCCGAGTCGGTCGCGGCCGCAGCCAAAGACGTTTCGCCGCAGGAGAATCAGGCGATCGACCGCATCCGCTCCGCACTCGGCGCAGCCTAGAAACCCGCGACCCTGCCATAGCAGGAGTGTGCGTCGGCGAATCCATTCGGACAGACGACAAGAGTCCCGCCTGGCGGGACCCTTGCCGGAGACTTGTGTCGCTGTCCTGACTAGTCGTTTGTCGCCTTCGCGCCGCCGGTGCCGCCGAGCGTCTCGGTTTTGCCATTGCCGCCGAGCGTGTCGGTGATGAACGTGCTGGTGATGCTGCGGTCTGCAGCGCGGTGAGTCCGCTGCCGGGAGCTGGCGCTCTGCTCCTGCCGCTGATGCTGCGCCTTCCGCAGTGCGGCGTCGTAGGCGTACCAGGGACTCGTCGGCTGGATAGACCTGAGGCTCTGCGCCTGCCGCTGATGCTGCGCCTTCCGCAGTGCGGCGTCGTAGGCGTACCAGGGACTCGTCGGCTGGATGCCGTTCGACCCGACGCTGACGGTGCGGGCGGCGCCCGCTGCCGGGACGAGCACGGCGGCGAGGACGAAGACGACGACGAAAGCCCAGCTGAGGTTCTTGCGCGTGATGCGTGACATCGGTGCCTCCTTAGCGACCTGGACGGGGCGTGCGAGTTGCATGACCCGACGCTAGGCCGCCGCCGATCCGGTGTCTGTCGCGCGCGCGACACACTCTCCGTCACCGCGGTTACACAGTGGCCTTGCCTCTCGGCGGATAGACGCAGCGCCGCTTTACGCGGCGCTCCTGCGCGGCGCGCAGCCTCGTCTGCGCGGACTGTCGGCATCGTCGCGCTATGAGGTCTCGTCTGCACAGGACTTCCGTAGTCACGCCGGAAACCCATGCATAGACGGCAGAACCCTCATCGCTGCGGACTCTGCACGTCTTGCAAGATGTACCGCCTAAAGGCGCTCCGACGGTTCAGATGCGAATGCCCGGCGGGGAGTCGCCGGGCATTCGCTTTTGCTACGAGAGCGCAGCGCACACGTCGAACGGATTGTTGTCGGTCGTACTGACGACCGTCAGGACGCCGATGGGGCTAAACGAGAGGACCGTGTGTCCGGTGTAGATGTACGAAGACGGGCCGCGCGGGTTGAACGGGAACTCGAAGATCACGAGGACCGAGCCTCCGATGTCCACGTCGGCCGAGCCGTCCGCATGATCGATCTCCTTAGAAGGACCGGAGTTGTTGACGATGATCGACTTCCCCGTGCCGACGTTCGTCAGCTGCTCCTTCGAGGTGCCGTTGATCAGCGTCCGGACGTCTCCGTTCGCGTCAGCCGGGTACGTCTTGAAGTACTCCTTGTTCGACACGGGCGTCCCGGCGAGTTCGAAGCTGCATCCGACCCCTGCGGGAAGGTCGAAGGTCTGCTGCTCGTCCGTGATTGCGACCTTCGTCGGTTTGCCGTTCGCCGCCGCGAGCGTCGCGGGGTAGACGAGCAGCGCGATCGCCGACCCGCTCGCCGCCAATAGCAAGAAGAACTTGTGTCTCTTCATTCCTCTCCCTCCTTCGATGGAGTTTCCGCAGCCACCAGCCGGAGGGGGCAGCGCCGCGCCTGTCCCTCCTTCGCGGCCAAGCCTTTCACGTGGTGCCAAGTGATCTACTCGACGAACAGGTAGGACCGCCGTAGGTTTGCGCGAGGGTCCTCTCAGCCGATGCCCGCTGTCGCGTAGAGTCGCCTCGCCCTCCGGCCCTGGAACGGAGGAACGATGCGGGACTGGAAGGTCGAACGGCTGCGGTACGTCGTGCATTTCTCGGACGGCGGCAGCGGGATGCGCTACCGCAACGGGCCTCTCGCAGAGGGCGACGAGCTTCGCGACGGACCGGACCGCTACGTGGTCGAGCGGGTAGAGAAGGCGCCGAACCCGAAGACGCTCGGTAAGGCCTGGGCGCAGCTAGAGGCTTGATGTGAGACTCCCGCCGGTTTGAGACTGCTTGGCGGCGTGGGAAGATTCTTGTGCCAAGGCAGGCGCGAGAAAGGGGAGATTTGATGCGGCAAATCAAACACGTGTCGGTGCTCGCGGCGACGCTTGCGTTCGCCGGGGTCGTCGTAGGGTCGGCAACAGCTGATCCGGCGGGGGCGAAGAATTCAACCCCGGCTACGATCGTGTGCGGTAACACGACCTATCACGCAGTCGTGAACGGCAATGGTGCCTGGTCACCCGCCCATGACCTGAATAGCACCAGCATCCTGATTCCGGTCGCGTTCGGTGTGGAGACCGACGTCTTCACACCTCCAGGTGGGCCGCCGCAGACGTCCACCACCACGCCGAGGGCCAAAGGCTCCTCAGCGCCACGCGGAGCGCCGCTGCTCAACTGCAGCTACCAGGTGGGGCCGTTCACATTCCCCGACGGTTCCACATTCCAAGCGAATGGCACCGTGACGGGCTTCGTCACACCTGCCTAGACGCTGAACCGCGGAGAGGGCGGGCGGAAAGCCCGCCCTCTCGACAACATCACTGGCGATTCGCGTACCAGAGGCGCGCAGACGCCCGCCATTTCACATCAAGCCTCTAGCTCTTATGCGCCGACGCGAGTTTCTCAACCTCGAGAGCGATCTGGCGCACCGCTTCTTCGAGGCCTGCGTAGCGCCTCTCAAGCTCTTCGATTGCAGCCGTTCTCCCCATGGTTGACAAGAACGGCTGCCGCTGATGGGCGCGGATCACCTCGTCCACGCGTTCACTCAAGGCGCTGCTCAGCGTGTTCATGCGTACCTCCGGACAACGATTTTACACGCCGTCCTCGGTGTTCTGCTCCCAGCCCGGTTGAGAGCGGCGCGGATGTTGTACTCGTCGGCACACCCGCTCCGCCTCGCAATGATGCTCCTCCGAGACTAGAGCCGCCGCGTACAGGGCGATCAGCTGAGACGGACCGCTTAGTTCGTCTTAGTTGGTCCTCGGACCGCGTGTCCCACTCCCTCGAGCGTCTCGGCCAGCGTAGACACCCTGTCTGCCGCCTCAGTCATGCGCGCGAGGATGGCGTCGATGCGAGCGTGGAAGCCCTCGACCAGCACGTCCAGATCGCCCACCCGCCGCTGTAGCTGCTCCTCAAGCGCTTCCAGAGCCGCGAGCCGTCGCTCGATGTCCTTCTCGTCCAAGCCTGCGTCCTCAGCTTCCCCACGCCACCGGCGAAAGTGTATGAAGGGCTACCCCGAATTTCTAGATAGGGAACACCGCCTGACCCCCCTACCGCACCTGCAACTCCGAGCCGCGGCCGGCTGCTGGACGCGAGGCGTCCCTAGTACCTGCGTTTGTGTCGCGGGCGCCGCTGCGTGAGGAGATACCAGGCGAACAAGGCAACTACTGCAACGGTGAGAACGATGCCGGTTGTCCAGTCGCCTTTGGTGAGGCGCGACAGTGCAACCCCTGCGGTGATTGCAGCCGCGTATGCGACCAGCTTGTTGACGGGAAGGGTCTTCGGCACCCCGATCCAGCGTACTCGGCCATCTCTGCAAATGGCGGACGGCTTTCTTAGATGGCGACAGCACCTGACCCCGCTATCGCGCTCATTTCGCAGGACGAGTACGCCGAGCGCCGCGCGGCGATTCTCAAGCGTCTCTAGGCGAGGTAGGGATGCGAGGGCCGGATGGTGATGCAGATCCAGCCCTCGATCACTTACGAAGCTACGCCACGGCTAGACGCCGTTCGAGACGTGTCCGGAGCAGCCGTGCGCCGGCGACGACGTCGTAGCCGTTGCAGACGCAGGCGAGATCCGGGGGTAGCACCCCACGTGCATTGGCGGTCACTGCTGACAGTGCGTACCGCATGGTTGAGCGGAATCACGCTCAACCGCGGCAGTTGAAAGGCGCATACGGGATTCGAACCCGTGCCGCCGCCGTGAGAGGGCGGTGTCCTAGGCCACTAGACGAATGCGCCGTAAGAGCGGGTCAGTGTAGCCGCTGACTCGAGGCGCGGTCCGCCACCTGTGCGGCCCAACTGCCGTGCTCGGAGACGTCGACACCGCGCGCGACCAATGCTTCGTCGCCTGTGAAGGCCTCCACTTCTCGGCCGTCCTCCAGCAGGAGCGGCGCGCGGTTCCAGCCGGGCGGCTCGAGCGCGGCCAGGCGCGCGAGGTGCTCCTCCGTGCACTCGTACAACTCGACCGCGATTGCAACGCCGTCGTCGGCTGGCACCAACGCCGGCCAGCGGTCGTCGACGCGGTACAGCCGATATGCGGGCGCCGTCCGTACGCGCTCGAGCAACTCGGCGCCGCGCATGTTCGCGTGGCCGTCCTGCGTGCTGCCGAGCGTCCCGTAGATCGCGAACACCGTCATCGCGCGAGCCGCGTTGCGAGCCCGATCACGCCGACCGCCGACGCCGCGCCGAGGATCGTCCACCCAAGCCCGCCGCCGACAGGCGCCGCGGCAAGCGCGAGCACGAGCGCCGACACGCCGATCCCGCCCACGACGAGCAACGCGACCGCGACCGCACGCGCCAGGCGTACCCGCCGCTCGACGCGGATCTGGCGCCGCTCCCCGCAGGACCAGGTCGCGAGCTCCGCGGCCAGCAGCAGCCCGCCGGCGACGAGCGGGGACACCTCGTCGACCCCGCGGCGATGCGTCACGAGCGAGAGCGAGTAGGCGACGCCGAGCATCAGGATCGACCAGGCGAGCACGTCCTCGGCGCGACGCACGATCACGAACAACAGCAATACGGCGCCGATGCCGCCGACGATCCCGATCACCGGCGCAAGCTCGAGATCGCGCGACGCCGCATATGCGAGCACACCGAGATAGACGACGATCGCCGACGCGCCGGAGATCACGCGCGTGCGGGCCTGGCGTAGCGCCTGAATGCGGTCACCTCCTCCAGCACGACGTCGAGCGGCTCGCCGTCGCGCCACTCCACGACCGGCACGCCGGCGTACTCATACCGCAGCCGCAGCGACTCGCGCGACAGCCGCCACAACCGATACGCCAACCGCGCGAGCTCGTCGCCGCCCGAGTCGACGAAGGGCAGCGGCGACACCTCGATCACGACGAGATCGAACCCGCGCGCACGCAGGTCGAGCAGCGCAGCCGCAGAGCGCGGATCGAGCAGTGGGGTCAGCGCGAGCACGAGCGCCTTCGGCGGCAGCGTGCGCGGCGGGAGGATGTCGAGACCCTTCGCGGCAAACGTCAGCACGATGTCCATCTGCAGCAGCGAGTCGACGATTCGGTAGAGCTGCCGCGTTCCGGAGGACGGCAGGAGCCACGAGGCGAACCCGCCGAAGCTGACGACGCCGACGCGGTCCTTGCGCTGCAGGTAGCGGTGTGCGAGCGATGCAGCGGCGCGAACCGTGAGGTCGAGCGTCCCATGCATCCCGCTGCGGACGTCCGCGAACGTGTCGAGGAAGAGTACGACGTCGGTGTTGCGCTCAGGATGTTGCTGGTTCACGTGGAGCTCGCCGCGCCGTGCCGTCGCGCGCCAATTGATCGAGCGCACGCGGTCGCCGGGCGCCCACTCGCGGATGTCGGCGAACTCGATGCCGTCGCCCTTCGCGCGTGAGAGCTGGTTGCCGATGAAGGCCTGCGTGTCGAGCGGCGCGAGGAGAGTGCGCATCGTCTCGACGCTCGGATAGACGCGCAGCGGCTGACGCGCACCCGCGCGCGCTTCCCACGAGTGGAAGCCCAGCCGGTCGCTTGCGCGCAGCCGTACGGGCCCGACCGCGAACGCGCCCCAGCGGGCGCAGCGAAGCGAAACGTCGAGCTTACGCGAGCCGGCTAGCGCCAGCGCCCGTGCGTGCCCGCCTTCGACGACGAGCTCGTCGGGAACCGTCAGCAGGAGCTCGACGCGGTCCACGCCGCCGGGCGAAGCAAGACCAATCGCAAGCGGAACGAGATCGCCTTCGAGCGCGCGATCACGGTCGAGCTCGAGCGTCGCCTCGACAGCCGGATCGCGAACGAGCGACGCGCCGATCACGGATGCGAGCGCGAACGGCGCGGCCAGCGCCACGAGCTCGACCCGGCCGGCGACGAGACCCGCCACGAGCGCGAACGCGGCGAGCCCCGCGTACGCGACGATGCGCGGCGAGTCGAAGCGGGTCATCCCGCTGCGCGCAGCGAGTCTTCCGCGGGCGGCGTCGGGACGGTTTCGAGCGCCTCGGCGACGACGTCCTCGCCTCGGACACGCTGCACCCAAAGCTCGGGCCGCAGCGTCAACCGGTGCGCGAGCGCCGGGATTGCTACCGATTTCACGTCCTCGGGCACGACGAAGTCGCGCCCATCGAGCGCGGCCTTGGCGCGCGCGAGCTTCAGCAGCGCGAGGCTGCCACGCGGGCTCGC
The DNA here is from genome assembly GCA_036496545.1 of Gaiellaceae bacterium. GTDB lineage: Bacteria > Actinomycetota > Thermoleophilia > Gaiellales > Gaiellaceae > Palsa-739. The sequence goes on from DASXKX010000028.1 coordinate 29,536, forward strand.
ACCGACCGCGAGGCGCCGCGACGTCCGCGTCTCCGTGACAAGGTCGACGATGTAGCCCTCGATCGAGTCGGCGACGTGCACGCTCTCGAGAGACCGTTGCATCTCGACCAGCGTCGGCCCGTCGACGACCGTGCCCAGCTCGAGCTCGTCGACGCCGCGGTCGAGCCGTCGGTCGAGCATCTCGAGCTCGTGATCGCGGCTCGGATATCCGATGCCGAGCCGGATCAAGAACCGGTCGAGCTGCGCCTCCGGCAGGGGATATGTCCCCTCGTACTCGATCGGGTTTTGCGTCGCGAGCACGATGAACGGCGCCTCGAGCGGGCGCGTCTCGCCCTCGATCGTGACCTGCTGCTCCTGCATCGCCTCGAGCAGCGCCGCCTGCGTCTTCGGCGGGGCACGGTTGATCTCGTCGGCGAGGAGAAGGTTCGTGAAGATCGGCCCCGGCAGGAACTCGAACTCCGCGCGCCGCTGGTCGAACACGGAGGAGCCGGTCACGTCAGAGGGCATCAGATCCGGGGTGAACTGGATGCGGGAGAAGCGGAGCGACATCGCCTGCGCGAACGAGCGCGCGGCGAGCGTCTTCGCGAGGCCCGGGTAGTCCTCGAGCAGGACGTGCCCGTCGCACAACATCGCGGCGAGGATGAGCTCGAGCGCGTCGCGTTTGCCCACGACGGCCCGCTCGACCTCGTCGAGGATCGCGGACGCGCGGTCGCGCAGTTCGGCCAGCTCCATCAGAGGCGCTCCAACGTCTCAATGCAGTGTTCCACCTTCCGGAGCGGCGCGCCGGTCGCGTGGCGGTCTTCGGGCGCCGGGCGGTCGGGCCGAAGCAGCTCCCACGCCTCGTCGCCGAGGGCCGCCTGTGCACGAGCCGGCGACCGGTGCAGGTCGAAGCCGAGCCGCGCGCTCGCTGCATCGCGCAGCAGGGGAAGGAGCCGCGTGTGCAGATGGCCGGCGCTCGCGACGCCGAGCGAGAGCTCGCGCTCGATCCGCAGCAGGTCGGTCGGCCGCGTCGGCTTGTGGGTCGCGCGCGTGAGCGCCTGCTCGAACTCCGACGGCTGGCCGGTGACCGAGCGGAACGAGAGGACGCGCGTCATCAACTCGAGCCCCAGCGCCGCGACGGCGAGGACATAGGCGGCGAGGATCCGGTCCGTCGCGACCGGGTGCAGCCCGAGTGCGATCACGAGCCCGACCGTCACAAGGACGAACGGCGCTATGAGGCGCCGCGCGTGGAAGCTCATACGGCGACCGGTTCGCGGGCGAGCTCGTCCCGGACGGCGACGAGCGCGGCGATCGCCTCGTCTCTCATCGGGGGCTCGGGCTCATGGTGGCTGAACTTTGCCCATTCGAAGAGGCCGGTGAGCCTCTGCGCGCCGTCGGCGCTCGTGTCGAGGCTGCGCAGCGCGCGCTCCATGTACTCAAACGGCGCCTCCGATGGACGCCGGGCGATGCCCGCACGCGCGAGGGCGTGCTCCATGCGCGCGTACGCTGCGATGATGGCGCGGCGTAGGTCAGGATCGTTGCGCAGGTCGTCGATCGATTCGTCGAGTGCCTGCGCGACCTCCTCGTTGCGGCCGAACCGCCACGGCCTCGGCGTGCGTCGCGTTCGCCGGTTCGCATAGATGACGATGCCGGTACCGGCGATCAGCGCGACGAACACGGCGATCTCATCCCAGCGCAGGTGGGGGTTGCGCACGTTTCGCCCGGCCGGCGGCGGTTTCCCCGTCGTGTGCGTCTGCTGGTTCTTGTTGAGGTTCTGCTCGAGGTTGCGGAGGCGGTTGATGAAGCCGGTGTGCAGCAGCAGGACCGCGATCAGCGCGCTGACGGCGAAGGAGAGCAGCGCCGTGACGAGATTCCAGCGGCCGCGCGGCGGACCACCTCCGACGTTCTTCTCCGACAGCAGTGACCACACCGCGACCGCGAGGAAGACGAGCGCGACGAGGATGAGCGTCGTCGCGACATAGTCGAAGAACGTCGCCGTCGGCCCGGTGCCGCGCCCGCCCGCCAACGGCCGCCCGTGGCTCGCGATGCCCGCCGCGGCGAGCAGCACGGCGACGAGCAGACCGAGCGGGACGAGCCTACGTGCGTTCATCGAGCTCGCGCTCGACTGCGTCGATCACATCGTCAGGCGAGCCGGGCCGTTCCTCCGGCTCGGTCCAATGCCACTGCTCGAGATACGCGTCGCTGTCGGTCAGGCCTTGCACCATCGCGCGCTTGTCGATCTCCTGCTGGTACCACTCGGGCAGCTGCCGCTTCACCTCACTGCCGTCGTCGCCCGTCGCCTTGATCACGGACGGGACGTCCTGCCAGTAGAGGACTTGGACGCGCGTCACTTCGCGCCGCGCACGAACTGGAAGCCGAACCGGCCTTTGACGCAGAGGTTCCCGAGCGTCACGTCGTGGTCGTCCGGCGAGGTGACTTTCACGATCGCGTCGTCCTGCACGTGCAGTGTCAGGTTGCATCCGACGCCGCAGTACGGACAGACGGTGTCGACCTGCGACTGCTTCGACTCGTCCCACGTGCCCGCCTCGCGGTGCTCGAACTCCGTTGTCGGCATCAGCGCGCCCGTCGGGCACACCGCGATGCAGTTGCCGCAGTACACGCACGCCGACTCCGGCAGCGGCACGTCCAGCTCCGTCGAGATGTGCGCGTCGAAGCCGCGCCCCGCGACGGCGATCGCGAACGTGTTCTGGTGGTCGACGCCGCAGGCCTCGACGCACTTGTAACAGAGGATGCACTTCGAGTAGTCGCGGACGTAGAGGTCGTTGTCGATCTTTGCGGGCTGCGCAACCGTCTTGCCGGCGAGACGCTCGGGCTGCGCCCCGTACTCGGCGCTGAAGCGCTGCGCATCGGGAGCGGTGGAGAGGTCGACCGACGAGCCGAGCAGCTCGAGCACCATCCGCCGGCTCGTGCGCACGCGCGGCGAATTGGTGTGCACGACCATGCCGGGCTCGACCTTGCGCGAGCACGCTGGCACGAGCGTCCGCGCGTTCTCGAGCTCGACGACGCAGACGCGGCAGACGTTCACCGGCGTCAGCGTGTCCGCGTAGCAGAGCGTCGGCGTCGAGATCCCGAGCCGACGGCAGGCGTCGAGGATCGTCGAGCCCTCCGTGACGCTGATCGATGCGCCGTCGATCGTCAGCTCGACGAGGCGTTTCGGCGGCGCGACGCTCACGACGGTCATTTGGGGGCCAGCACTCGCAGGTTCTCGATCGCGGATACGACGGCGTTCGCCGCAGTCTGGCCGAGCCCGCAGATGGAGGCGTCGCGCATCACCTGTGTGAGGTCGGCGATCACCTCGAGCTCATCGCCGTTCGACCTGCCGCTCGCGAGGCGATGCAGCGCCTCCTCCTGGCGCACGGTGCCGACCCGGCACGGGACGCACTGCCCGCACGACTCGTCGCGGAAGAACTCCGCGATGCGCAGGACTGCGTCGACGAGGTTCGCGCCCTCGCCGAACACCATCACAACGCCCGAGCCGAGCGTCGCATTCGCCTCGCGCGCGCCCTCGAACGAAAGCGGCAGGTCGAGCTGGTCCGGACGCAGGAACGAGCCGGCCGCGCCGCCGAGCAGCACGGCCTTCGGTAGTTGCGAGCCCGCGAGCTCGAGCAGGTCGCGGAGCGGTGTCCCGAGCTCGACCTCGTAGAGGCCCGGTCGCTCGACGTGCCCGGACACGCAGAAGAGCCGAGTGTCGCGCGCATCGCCGAGCAGGATCGCCGGCACGTTCACGAGCGTCTCGACGTTGTTCACGACGGTCGGCTTGCCGAAGAGGCCGACCTCGACCGGGAACGGCGGCTTGTTGCGCGGCTCGCCCCTGTAGCCTTCGATCGACTGGAAGAGCGCGGTCTCCTCGCCGCACACGTATGCGCCTGCGCCGATGCGGAGCTCGATGTCGAAGTCGAGGCCGGTGCCCATGATGTCCTCGCCGAGGAAGCCGTGCGCGCGGGCGAGCTCGAACGCCTGCTCGAGCCGCGCGTGGGCGATCGGATACTCGGCGCGCACGTACACGTAGCCGTGGCTGCAGTCCGTCGCGAACGCCGCGATCGTCATCGCCTCGACGAGCGCGAACGGGTCGCCCTCCATGATGACCCGATCCTTGAACGTGCCCGGCTCCGACTCGTCGGCGTTGCAGATGAGGAAATGCGGGTGCGCGGGCTGGCGCACGACGGCCTCCCACTTGGTGCCGGTCGGGAACGCGGCGCCGCCGCGGCCGAGCAGCTTCGAGTCGGTGATCTCTCGCAGGACTTCTTGCTGCCCGATCTCGAACGCCCGCCGCAGCGCGGCATAGCCGCCGTGGCTCCGGTATGCGTCGAGCGAGGTCGGGTCCATCCCCTCTGAGATGCGGCGCAACAGGCGAAGGCTCGGGTCACCGTGCTGCGGCAGGCCCGGGCCGTCGGCAGGCAGCGGCTCCTCGCGCGGCTCGGCCCCGGCGACCGTGCGCAGCGCCGCCGGCGCGCGCTCGCAGAGTCCGAGGCACGGCGACGGATGCGCGCCGGGCGGTAGCTCGATGCCTGCGAGCTGACACGCGATGTCCGTGCACACGTGAAGCACGTCCGGGTCGCGCGGCTCGAGCGCGAGCAGCGCGTAGAAGCTCGCAACGCCGTACGCATCCGCAGGCGGCACGTCGAGCCGCCGCGACGCGTAGCCGAGCGCGCCCTCGCTCACCCAGCCGATACGCCGCTGCGCCGCGCGCAGCGCCGGCAACAACAGGTGCCGCTGCGTGCGGTCGGCGCGCGCGACGCGGTGCCCGTTCGACTCGGGGGAGCCGACGACGGCGTCGATCGCCTCCCGCTCCTCGGCAGACGGCTCGGCCGTCAGGAGCCGCAGGTCCAACTAAAGCGCCTCCACACGAATCGCCGTCGCCTTGAACTCGGCTGTCCCCGACTGCGGATCCGTCGCGTCGATCGTCAGCACGTTCGTCGCCACCTCGTCGGGGAAGTGGAGGGTCATGAAGGCGAGCCCGGGGCGGAGGCTTGCATCGAACCGGACCGGCGCGACGACCGATCCGCGGCGCGACGTCACGCGCACCTGCCCGCCGTCGACGATGCCGTAGCGCGCGCCGTCCTCCGGTGCGAGCACGATTGCCTCGCCGCCGCGGTGGAGCGGGGATGCGTACCGGTTCGACTGCACTCCCGTGTTGTACGACTCGAGCCGGCGGCCCGTAGTTAGGCGCAGCGGGAAGTCGTCGTCGAGGAGATCGACCGGGGGCGAGTGCTTGACGGGCTTGAACGGGGCGGGCATGCCGACGTCCGGCTCCCAAAGCCGTCCGTGCAGGAACTGCGTGCCGGGATGCTCTTCGTCGGGGCACGGCCACTGAATGCCGCCGAGCTCCTCGAGACGGTCGTAGCGCATCCCGCCGTGCATGGGAGAGACCGAGCGGAGCTCATCCCAGACGTCCTGCGCGCGCGGGCTGCCGAGGTCGTGCCCGAGCCGGCGCGCGAGCTCGTAGACGATCTCTATGTCGTCGCGCGCCTCGCCCGGCGGGTCGAACGCCTTGCGCACGCGCTGCACGCGGCGCTCGCTCGAGGTCACGGTGCCCTCGGCCTCGCCGAGCGTGGACGCCGCCGGGAAGACGACGTCGGCGAGCTGCGCTGTGCGTGTCAGAAAGAGGTCTTGCACGACGAGATGATCGAGCCCAGTCAGCAGTCGCTCTGCCCGCTGCTGGTCTGCTTCCCCCTGCGCCGGGTTCTCGCCGATCACGTAGACGGCGGTGAGCTCGTCATGCTCCATCGCTTCGAACATGTCGGAGAGATGCAGCCCGGGCTGCGGCGGGATCGTCGCGCCCCAAAGCGTCTCGAACCGCGCACGCGTCTCGGCGTCCTCGATGTCCAGCCCGCCGGTGAGCCGGTTCGGCAGCGCGCCCATGTCGCCGCCGCCCTGCACGTTGTTCTGTCCGCGCAGCGGCTGGACGCCCGAGCCGTAGCGGCCGACGTGGCCGCCGAGGAGAGCGAGGTTGATCAGCGAGAACACGTTGTCGACCGCGTTGTGGTGCTCGGTGATGCCCAGCGTCCAGCAGATCTGCGCGCGGTCGGCGCGGCCGAGCAGGTGTGCCGCCTCAAAGATCGCGTCGGCCGGGATGCCGGAGACTCGCTCCGCCTCCTCGAGCGTCCACGGCTCGACCGACTCGACGAACGCGTCGTAGCCGGTCGTCGCGTGCTCGACGAACTCGTGGTTGACGTAGTCGTTGTGGATCAGCTCACGCGCGATGGCGTTCGCGAGCGGGATGTCGGTGCCGACGTCGAGCCCGAGCCAGAGGTCCGCCCAGCGCGCGGAGGCCGTGCGGCGCGGGTCGACGACGATCAGCTTCGCGCCGTTACGCAGCCCCTTCAGCAGGTGGTGGAAGAAGATCGGATGCGCTTCGCGCGCGTTCGAGCCCCAAAGAATGATCAGGTCCGTGTTTCGAACCTCCTCGTAGGAGCTCGTCCCGCCGCCTGCACCGAACACCGTCGCCAGACCGACGACGCTGGGCGCGTGTCAGGTGCGGTTACAGCTGTCGATGTTGTTCGAGTGCAGGACGACGCGGGAGAACTTCTGCGCGGCGTAGTTGAGCTCGTTCGTCGCCTTCGAGCAGCTGAAGACGCCGGTCATCGA
>DASXKX010000029.1:0-127488 GCA_036496545.1 Gaiellaceae bacterium
GCTCCGGCGGGTGCGGCCGTCGTTGCTGCCGCTAGTGACTAGTTGTCCCGCCTACACACGTTGTGAACGGCTGAGGTAGTCGTCCGGCCCTCCTTCGAGGCTGTGGGTCTTCCCGGACCTACGCTCGAAGGAGGGCGCGGATGTCGTTGCACCGTAACGCCAAGCTCGGACTGGCTGGCCGCTATGCGCTGGTGTGCGCGGTCGAGGGTGGTCTCTCGCTGAAGGCGGCCGCGGCCGCCTTCAGCGTGTCGCCGGCGACTGCGCACCGCTGGTGGCATCGTTGGCTGGAGGCGGGTGAGGAAGCACGCGGCACGCTGTCGTGTCTGTTTGATCGCTCGAGCCGCCCGCATTGCTCACCGCGGCGATTGACGGCCGAGCTTGAGGAAGCGATCTGCAGGTGCCGACGCGAGACCGGGTGGGGGCCGCGCCTGGTCGCCGGCGCAACCGGCTTCGCGCATTCGACCGTTTGGAAGGTGCTGAAGCGGGCTGGGATCTCGCGGCGTGCGCCAGCGGCCAAGGAGCCGGCCAACCGTTACGAGTGGCCGTGCCCCGGCGACCTGCTGCACATGGACACCAGCCGCTACGCCCGCTTCCTGCGGCCCGGCCACCGGGTGACCGGCGATCGCTCGCAGTCCTTGCGCGGTCGGAGCGTGAAGACGCGGGTCGGCTACGACTACGCACACGCGATCGTCGACGACCACTCCAGGCTCGCCTTCGTCGAGCTCCACGACGACGAGAAGGCCGCGACCGTGACCGGCTTCGTCGAACGGGCACTCGCCTTCTATGCCGCGCACGGAATCGTCGCGAAGCGGCTAATGACGGATAACGGCTTCAGCTACGTGAAGAACCGGTCGCTGCGCGAGCTGCTCGCCCGCCAGCGGATCCGCCACCTCACGACCGAGCCGTACCGGCCCCGCACCAACGGAAAGGTCGAGCGCTTCCACCAGTCGATGGCGCGCGAGTGGGCCTACGGGCTCAGCTACCGCTCACATCGACAACGCAACTCCGCGCTGCCACACTGGCTCGACCACTACAACACGCGAAGGCCGCACAGCTCGCTCGGCGACCGGCCACCACTCAGCCGCGTTCACAACGTCCGTGGGTAGGACAACTAGTTGGTTGAACGTCTGAACCTTCCAGAGCGCCGTATTTGCCGCGGCTACGGTCGCGGGTTCGACGAAACCTGATTCAGTTGCAAGCGTCGCGAGGTGGGCAAGCGGCTCAGTCGGTACGACAAAGACCTGGTCGTAATTCATGTTCATCACGGTGTCCGCCATCTCGGTGGCGCGTGTCCTCGCAGCCTCTTCGGTGTAAACGGTTGAGAAATAAAGCTCGGTCCACCCCGCCGGCTGACCTCCTTCCCCCTCGCCCTCGACGATGCCGTGAGGAACGCCTTGAACCATCCCCTGATAGGCAGCTTGAAGTGCTCCGTAGGCCGCGTCGACCGCCGACCGGCGCCGACGCAGCCGTTCATACCGGAAGCTGAACCACGCAAGAGCGAACGCGGCGGCCGTCAGGATAAGTATCACGACCCGAACTTACTGATTTTTCGGACACCCAAAACCGATCCCGAGCTACCTGTGTCGGCAGGCTCGACGGAGCTCGAATCGGCTAGTGGGCGTCCGACTTCGGTCGATTCCTATAACCCGCTACCCGCAGCACCGCAAGACGCCCGCGTGCCGAGGCACGACTCGTGACATTTGTCCGTTCGTTCCCTCCTAATGGCGATCGCGCACGGGCCGTCGGAATGCCGACGAACTGAGCGCCGTCAGTCGAAAACGCCGAGGCGTCAGGGGGAGGGCCCTACATCGCCTCGCACACAAGTGAGGGGGAGTCCATGTACGGACACTCGCACACCGGTATCGGTGCGCTCGTGCTTACGCTTGTCGCCGCCGCGAAGGGCGGGATCGGTTACCTCGTGCGCGAGATCGCGTCACACCACTGGCACACGGGATGATCTCCGTCCTCATTCCCGCGCACAACGACGCAGCTGTGTTGCGGGAGTGCTTGGACGCCGTCATGGCCCAGACATTCCCTGTCGACGAGATCGTCGTGGTCGCCGATTCGTGCACGGATAACACCGTCTCCGTGGCGGAGTCGTACGGCGCCGTTGTCGTCGAGACCGAGCAGGGCGGGAAGGCCGCGTCGCAGGACGTCGGCCTTCCCTACGTGACCGGCGACATCCTGATCTGCATCGACGCGGACACCGTGATCGACGTCGACGTCGTCGAGCGCTTCGTCGCGGAGCTCGACGCCGGCGCCGACGCGACGTGCGCCAACATGCTGCCGATGCCGCAGCAACGCGGCTTCTGGGTCGCCAACCGTCGTTTCGCCTACGCCCTCGGCCGCTACTGGTGGCGTTGGTGCCAGGCGGAGCTCGGCCGGCTCATGGTCCTCTCGGGCTGCGCCTACGCCCTGCGAACGGAGACTGTGCGCGCGATCGGAGGGTTCCCGGGCGAGCTGATCACGTGCGACATGGATCTCACGTGGAGCCTCTACAAGGCCGGGTACAGAACAACCTTCTGCCATCAAGCTCTCGCATACACGTACGACCCGGAGACGTTCACGGTCTACACGAAGCAAATGCGACGCTGGGCTTCGGGGTTCTTCCAGAACTTCCAGTCGCACAAGGGCCAGGTCGTACGATCGCCGGCGGCGGCACTCGTCGTCGGATCGCTGCTCTTCGACCTGCTGATGCTTCCGCTCACGTACACGTTCGTCGTGCTGTGGGCCGTCCACGACCCGGGCAGCCTACGCTGGCTCGCACCGAGCATCCTCATCCACGCAACGCTCACGACCTTCATCGCCTCCCGCACGATCACGTGGCGACAGGCGATCGTCGGCTTCCCCTGCTACTGGGTCGCCAACTGGTGGAACAAGGCGATCTACTTCTGGACGTTCATCCGCGAGTGGATCCTCGGCCGCCACTACGTGTCGTGGACAGGGCGTCAGGGAAGGGCGACGGAGATCTCGCCGATGTCCCGGCGGCGCAAACTCGTGCTGCTTGCTGCTGTGGCGATCATGGCCGTCGCAGCGGCAATCGTGTACGGCTAGTCGCGCTAGAGATACATGACCCAGCGGTTCGTCCGCCCACAGGAGCAGTTCTTGTGGACGACCGTGCACGCGCGGCAGTGCCAGTGCTCCCACCAGATCCACTTGAGGTGGTTCACCTCGAGCCAGAAGAGGGCGACGATCCAGAGGAGAGTCTCGGTGCGGGACACGTCGCCAACGTATCGGCGCTCCCCCTGTGCGGGCAATGGGCCGGGCGGCCCAACCTTCGCGCCCGGCGGTCCTACGGATGCGGGCGGAGCGATCCGCAGACCGCTCCGCCCGAACGGGTGCGGGTCGCTAGAGCGCCCCGCCGCGCCGGCCGATGCCGCCGGTGAACAGGCTGATCAGCCAGATCAGGGCGAGCACGGCCGCGACGATGAACAGCCAGTGGACGACGAACCCGACGCCGAACGCGATGATTGCCAGGATCGCCAGAAGAACGAGTAGCAGCATGTGGTAGTCGCCTCCTTTAGACCGCCCTATGGAGGGTGGATACAAGAGTGCAACGACGAACTGGGCGCGTTGGTTACGCGAGCGGCTGCAGCACGAGGATCGCGTCGCCCTGCTGGGCCTGCGACAGGCTGAACTTGTAGACCCGCGACTGCGTCGTCGAGTCGATCGTCTCCTGCTCCTTCGCTGTGATCGCGGAGGGCAGAGGCACCTTCGTGTTCAGCGTCTGGTCGAGTGGGTGCTTCAGCTGCGCCGCGAAGTCGTTCTTCTGCAGGTAGACCGCGAGCGTCGGCTGCGCCCCAGGCGTGGGAGGCATGAACGCGATGACACTCTTGACGCCGCCGACGTACTTGAACGTATAGAGCGCGAGCTCAAGGATCTCCCGGCGGACGAGCGTGCCGCGGGCGACCGACGGCGTTCCGGCCCCGATCGAACATGACGAGCCGAGACCGCACAGCGAGTACATGAGGCTGTTCGAGGAGTCGACCGGGAAGATCTGATCAACGACGCCCTTTGTGCCGCGAACAGCGACGTAGTGGATCGGGATCTGCTGATCCGCGGGGGACACAGATGGAGACTTCGCGATCACGTCGACGAGTTGCTGCCCGGACGGCAGGTGGTACGTGCCGCCCACACGATCCGCGATCTGCTTCGCGGCGCCGAGACCGCCTCCGCTTGGCTTCCAGGCCGACCACTTCGGCGCCGGGTTGATCGAGCGGCCCGCGTAGATGACGACGCCGGCGACCGCGAGGCCGAGGACCGCTGCGAGTGTCGCGTAGATGAACATGAACCGCCAGCGGTGCGGCGGCGCGCTCGACTTCGGCGCGGGCGCCGACGGCTCTGCGGCGGGGACGGGAAGCTGCGCCTCGGTCGAGCCTAGATCTGTGGCCACGTCTCTTCCTTGCTCCAGTCGACTTCGGGGCGCTGCAGGTTCACGGAGTCGAGCAGCCGGTTGAGGTCGTCCCCGTAGATCTCCTTTTGCTCGAGGACGGCGTTCGCGACCTTCTCGACCGCGTCCTTGTTGTGCTTGATGAAGATGTACGCGATCACGAACGCCTGCCCGAGGAACCGGGCGGCGATCTTGACCTTGAACGGATCGCGAAGAACCGAGGCGATCGGATCGCCCTGGAAGTCGGCGGAGCCGCGCGTTCGATTCATCATCCGCATGCCAATCTCCTCGAACCGCTTCGCGATCCGGTCCTGCTCCTCTTTGAGAGCCTCACCTGTGAGGTTCGTGTGCGAGAGGTCAACAGGGCCGGGAGCCATTCCCCAGATACCGACCATGACCGCTGCGCGGCTCGTGGCCTGTCCCAGATCGCCGCCGACGCCGTTCGAGTTCTGCCCGTAGAAGACATGCTCGGCTGCCATCGCGCCGACCGTGTGGATGAGGTCGCCGGCTTCCTCGCTCTGCCAGGCGCTGAAGCGCTCCTCCCGATCGAAGAACTGATGGTGGCCGAGGGAACCGCCCCGCATCTTGATCGAAAGCCTGCTGGACTCGATCTCCGGGCGATACGCGTGTGCGGCGGTGGCGTGGCCGGCCTCGTGGATCGCCACCGACCGAGACTCCCCCTCCGTGTAGTGGACCCCGATCGCCGTCCCGGATTCGACGGCAGTCATCGCGTCGACGAGATGGCCCCATGAGAACGCTAGTAGCCCCTCATGGTGTGCGTTCGTCAGTGCCATTGAGCAAATCTGCTCGATCATGGCCGGCGAGTAGCCGTTCGTGATGCGTGCGATCTCGTCTCGACGCTCAGGCGAGTCGAGATCGGTGTCGTGCGAGACGCGATCGAGATAGAGGTCGAAGATGTCCTTCCGGTCTTCCTTCGTCGGCGTCCGGAACCAGACGTGGCGGCCCATGCGCCCCGGCCTCGTCAGGGCCGGATCGAGCCGCTCGAACGGGACGTTGGTTGCGCCGATGAAGTAGATCTGAGCTCCGAGCGGGCGCGGCGGCGGCAGCCTCAGGCTGACCTTGCCGAGACGCCGCGGCACGATGTAGATCGCGTCGAGGAAGGTGTTCATGCGGCTCGTGAAGAAGCGGCGCAGGAACGGCGGGTTGTCGATGCCGTCCATGGTCACGAGCAGCTGGTTCAGTGCGAGCTGGCCCTGGCCGCCCATCATGCCGGGGAAGACACCCTGGTTGACGATCGACCCCAGCCGATGAGCCCAGCCTGGGTAGGGCGAGCGCCGCTCCGGCGCGCGGAGATTGAACATGTGCTCGCGCCACGCCGCGTTCTCGCAGATGAGATCGCCGCTCGAGTTGAGCGCGCCGAATTGCCCGTAAAAGACCGGTTCGACGGTATCGAGTGGTTGATAGGTATTTCCGCCCTGGAGCGCCTGCCGCCGCATGCCGACGGCGTCGATCTCGTCGATGAAGACGATGCACTGGCCGCCCCACTTGCGTGCGAGCTTCTTCGCCTTGCGTGCGAGGAAGCGGACGATCAGGGCGTCGATGCCGATGAACGTCTGCGCGAAACCGGAGCCCGGGATCGAGACGAACGGCGAGTTGAAGCCGGTCGCAATCGCCTTCGCGAGCATCGTCTTTCCTGTGCCCGGCGCGCCGAGGAACAACAGGCCTCGCTCGCGTTTACCGCCGGCTCGCTCGAAGGCCTCGCCCGACTGCCACAGCGTGACGACCCGCCTCACCTCCTCTTTCGCCTCTGCCTGGCCGCGGACGTGCTCGAGCTTGACGCCCCACTCGGCGTCGCCGGGCTCGTAGCCGCGAATCTGTGAGATGCCCATGAGCATCAGCGGGCCCATGAAGATGAGGAAGTTCGCGAGGAACAGGAACATCACGAAGATCAGCTGGAGCCAGAAGCCTTTGTTCGTGAACAGGTGGCCGATCTGCGTGAGGATGTGCGTCGCGGTGTCCGGCCACGATCGGTGCCCCGCCTGGCCCAGATGCACGACCCAGAAGATCGTGATGATCGCGCCGAGGAAGATCGCGAGGCGGTACCAGAAGCGCCAGGTCCAGGCGCGCCGCCGGTTGACGACGTCTTCCTCGCGTAGCCGCGTCTCCTCTGTCCCGAAGAGGCTCGGCCACGGGATGAGGCGGCGGATGACGAGGTCGATCAGGCCCCGGAAGCCGATCACGACGCCGGCGCTCGCGGCCACGGACTGCCACACCCCGAGATGCGCGCTGTGCCGGAACCAGAAGTAGGCGGCCGGGCTCGTCAGGACGGCGATGAACGTCGCAACGCGCGCGAGCTTGCGCAGCTGCGAGGCGAGCGCTACCGACTCCTCGCTCGAGCGGAGCGTGACGGTCTTGGTCGGTTCGGCAACAGTCGCCATCCTGCGCTCCCAGTCTAGAGGTGGTGCGGCGTACCCTGTGTACGCGCGTATGAACTCCTTAGATTTCTCTCACGAAGAAGTCGAGCGAGCCGCGCGGTACCACCGGCCTCGCTACCTCTCCTTGTTCGCCGATCTGCTGCTTTCGGTTGGGGCGCTCGCTGTCCTGCAGTGGGCCTGGTCCGGGCCGTGGCGCCTCGTCGACGGGCTCGGCTGGGCGGGGTCGGCGGCCGCCTATGCGGCCCTCGTTTCGGTTGCGCTCCTCGTCGTTCAGCTGCCGGTCTCCTACTGGCGTGGCTATCTGCAGGAGCGAGCGTGGGGATTCTCGACGCAGAGCGCGGCTGGGTGGTTTGCCGACCTTCTGAAGGGCGAGGCGATCGGGGTCGTTCTGCTCGCAGGCTTCTGGACCGGGATCGTCGCGCTCCGGCACGCCCTTCCGTCGGCCTGGCCCGCGGCGGCCGCAGCGGTACTCGCGCTCGTCGTCTTCCTGCTCGCCTTCGTCGCGCCCGTTGTGCTCGAGCCTGTTTTCAACCGCTTCGAGCCGCTCGAGGACAAACGGCTTGCGAACGAGCTGCGGGCGGTCGCCGAGCGGGCGGGTGTCCCGGTACGGGACGTGCTGGTCGCCGACGCGAGCCGCCGGACGACCAAGGTGAACGCCTACGTCTCCGGCATCGGAGCGACGCGGCGCGTCGTCCTCTTCGACACGCTGCTCGAGTCGGCCGACGAGGGCCAGCTGAAGCTCGTCGTCGCGCACGAGCTCGGCCACCGCCGCGAGCGTCATGTCGTCAAGCTGACGCTCGGCGCGATGACGGCAGCCGCGCTCTGGATCGTCCTCCTCTGGGCGATCCTCGGCGACCGCGCCGCGTCGCCCCGCTACCTCCCGCTCGTGTTGCTCGTCACCGCGGCTCTGCGCACCGTCGTGCTTCCGCTCGGCGCCTGGGTCTCGCGCCGCTTCGAGCGGGTGGCCGACCGCTTCTCGCTCGAGCTCACGCACGACTTGCCGGCGTACGAGCGAACGCATCTCGGGCTCGCGCGCAAGAACCTCGGCGATCTCGAGCCGCCGAAGCTCGTGTACTGGCTGCTGTTCTCGCACCCGACGACGCCGGAGCGGCTCGCCTGCGGCCGCACGTGGGGGGCGGTGGCCTGATGCATTCGCATTCGCACTCGCACTCGCGTGCGGACGACCGCCGGCTGCTCGGCATTGCGCTCGCCCTGCTCGTCTCGCTGATGGCAGGTGAGATCGTCGCCGGTCTCCTCGCCGGGTCGCTCGCGCTGCTCGCGGACGCAGGCCACCTGCTCACCGACGCTGCCGCACTTGCGGGTGCGCTCGTCGCGTCGCGTCTCGCGTCGCGGCCCGCGCGCGGCGCGTGGACCTTCGGCTTCGGCCGTGCGGAGATCCTCGCCGCACAGGCGAACGGGATCACGCTGCTGCTCGTCGGCATCTGGATCGTCTACGGCGCGATCGGCCGGCTCGTGTCGCCGCCGGTCGTGCACGGCGGCGTGGTCCTGGTTGTCGCGCTCGCCGGCGTCGCCGTGAATCTCGCCGCGACGCTCGTCCTCGCGCGTGCCGACCGCGAGAGCCTGAACGTGCGCGGCGCGTTCCTGCACGTGGCGACCGATCTCGCGGCGTTCGCCGGTACGGCGGTCGCCGGCGCGATCATCCTCGTGACGGGCTGGTACCGCGTCGACGCGATCGCGGGCCTGCTGGTCGCCGTGCTGATGCTGCGCTCCAGCTGGACGCTGCTTCGCGAGTCCGGCCGCATCTTCCTCGAGGCCTCGCCGCCCGGGATCGACCCGGCTGCCGTCGCGCGCGCGCTCGCCGACGAGCCGGACGTGGTCGAGGTGCACGACCTCCACGTCTGGACCGTGACGAGCGGCTTCCCGGCGCTCGCCGTGCACGTGCTCGTTTCGCCGGACGCCGACTGTCACGCGGTGCGTCGTCGGCTACAGCACGTGCTCGAGGAGCGGTTCCATCTCCATCACGTGACGCTGCAGGTCGACCACGTCGCGCGGAGGGAGCAGCCGGTCCAGCTGCACCGCGGTTAGCATCGCGGCGTGGCCGAGTACGACATCCACGGCAAGACGGCGATCGTCACCGGTGCGTCGTCAGGGATCGGACGCGCGACCGCGAAGGCGCTCGCCGAGCGCGGCGTGCGCGTCGCGGGTGGCGCACGGCGGGTCGAGCGGCTCGAGACGGAGATCGCACTCGAGCTCGACGTCCGCGAGCCCGCGAGCGCGGAGCGCTTCGTGCACGACGCGGTCGAGCAGCTCGGCGGGATCGACATCCTCTTCAACAACGCCGGCCTCGCGCTTGGGCGCTATGCGTTCGACGAGTCGACCGAGGAGGACGAGTCGGCCGTCTTCAATACGAACATCAACGGGCTCGTCCGCATGACGCGGCTGTGTCTGCCGCACATCCGCGACGGCGGCCACATCGTGAACATGGGCTCCGTCGCGGGCCGGCAGGCCTACGAGAACGGCGCGACATACGTCGCGTCGAAGTTCGCCGTGCGCGGCTTCCATTACGCCCTGCGCGAGGACCTGCTTGGGCGGCCGATCCGCCTGACGACCGTCGACGGCGGTCTCGTCGAGACCGACTTCTCGGTCGTCCGCTTCAAGGGCGACGCGGAGAAGGCGGCAGCCGTCTACCAGGGCATCGACGCGCTGCAGGCCGAGGACATCGCGGACTGCGTGCTCTGGGCGGTGACGAGGCCCTGGCACGTGAACATCGACGAGATCGTCGTCAAGGCGCGGAACCAGGCCTCCGGCGGGCGCATCTTCCGAGAGACATGACTGCGCCCTGGCGCGTCGTCATCGTCACGCGGGTGCTCCCGGTGGCGCTCGGGTTCTACGAGGCCGTACGCGACGCCGGGCACGAGCCGGTCGCGCTGCTCACGATCCGCGACAGCGACAGGCGCTACGGCAACTTCGACATCGGCGGCATGCTCAACGAGCTGCCGGCCGACCTCAACGTGCTCATGCCGGCGCAGCGCGCGGCGATCGCACCGTTGCTCGGATCCGTCAAGCCCGACCTCGTCGTCTGCATGGGCTTCCCGTGGAAGGTCCCGCCGGACGCGCTCGCGGTGCCCGAGCATGGGTGGATCAACGGGCACCCCTCGCTCCTCCCGCTTCATCGCGGCCCGATCCCGGTCGCCTGGGCGATCCGCGACGGCGACGAAGAGATCGGAATCACATTCCATCGCATGGACGCGGAGCTGGACACGGGGGCAATCCTTGCGCAGAAGACGTTCGAGATCGGCGACTACGTCGAGCCGGAGGCGTTTTATCCGCGCATGGGTGTGGTGGTGATCGAGACGCTGCGGGAGGCGCTCGACAAGCTGGCGGCCGGCGATCCCGGAACGGTGCAGCACGGCGACGGACGGTACGAGTCGTTCTTCACCGACGACGAGGCGATGCTCGACTTCTCACGTCCGGCCGTTGAGCTCCACCGGCTCGTGTGGGCGTGGCGCTACTCGATTCCGCGCGGGAGGCTCCACGGCGCCCTCGCCGACGTCGACGGCGAAACGGTGCGCGTTCTCGAGTCGTCGCTCGTCGAGGTCGACGGTGCAACGCGGGTCGAGTGCGCCGACGGTCCGCTGTGGCTCGTCAAGACGGAGCCGGCACCGGCGGAGCCTCCGTCGTCTCATCCAGCGTGAACTCGCGCACGTCGCGCAGCCGCAGGATGAAGAGCGTGCTGACGATTACCCAGCCCGCGGCGATCACCAGGTAGGCCTTCACGCCGATCACGGACGAGATCGGCCCGGCGAGCGCATAGCCGGCCGGCAGGAACACCATCGCACCCATCCATCCGTAGGCGGCGACGCGGGAGAGCTTGTCCGGCGCGATCGTGCGCTGGATCGCGGTGTCCCACACAACCGCGCCGAGCGAGAACGCGAAGCCGGCAAGGAGCGCCGCGGGCGCGAGTAGCTCCACGTCGGGCTTGAACGCGAGCAGGAGATTCTGGATCGCGGTGAAGAAGAAGAGGAAGGAAACGGTGACGAGCGGCCGCCTCGTCTTGAGGCGGAGGCCGGCGAGCCCGCCGAGCAGCGACCCGATGCCCTCTCCGGTGACGACCGCGGCCCACGAGCTCGCGCCGTTCATCGAGCGGGCCGCGACGACCGGCCCGAGGACGAAGAACGGTGCGTAGGTGATCAGGAAGTACAACGCGATCCAAACGGTAAGGATCGGCACCCACGCGTGCTCGACGAACGCGCTCCAGCCGTCACGCAGCCCTTCGATGAACCCAGCAGTGGGCTGAACGAGCGAGGTCACGCGCACGAGCGAGAGGAGGAGCGCGCTCGCCGCATAGGTCCCACCGTCGAAAAGGAGGGCGGTGCCGGAGCCGACGGTGGCGACGATCGTGCCGCCGATGGCGGCGCCGAGCGGGAACGACGCGAAGCGTGCGATGGCGAGAAGACCGTTCGCCTGTTGAATCTGATCGGGTGCCACGATCTCGCGCACGATCCCGTAGAAGGCGGGGTTGTAAAACGCGACGCTCGCGCCGCCGAAACCCTGCAGGACGATCAGCTCCCAGATCTGCGCGTGATGCGTGACGAGCAGGAGGCCCATCGTGAGGCGGACGACGAAGCTCGCCGCGTCGCCGGCGATCATCACTGTTCGTCGCGGCAGGCGATCGCCAAGCACACCGCCGAAGGCGAGCATCGCGACCTGCGCGAGCGTCCACGCCGCGAAGCTCAGGCCTACATCGGTGGCGCTCCCGCCGAGCTCGAGCACGGCGAACGCGACGGCGATCGGCGCCAGGTACGTCCCGATGTAGGAGATCGCGCGGCCCGCAAAGAGGAGCCGGAAGTTGCGGTCGCGCAGCGCCTGCACGACCGGATCGTGACGTTCTAGAGATTCTCAGGCAAGGGCCAGGAGTGCCAGCGTGCGGGTTCGAGCCAGGCGTTCCAGCGCTCCTGGTCGCGCCGGGCGAACGGCGCGCCGTCATAGCGCAGCGCGAGCCGGTCGATGCCGCTGAGGTCGAGATCGGGCTCGATCGAGACGATCGTCCCGAGCAGGCTCACGTGATCGACGGTGTCGCCGTCGGAGATGACCGTGAGCGCGGCGCGCGGGTCGGCGCGCATGTTCTCGAGCCGCTTGCGGCTGAACGCCATGTTCAGGAACACGCGGCCGTCTTCCCAGTCGTACCAGGTGGCGGCGGTGTGCGGCGCGCCGTTCGGCAGCACGGTCGCGATCACCGCGAGGTACGGCTTGACAATCACCGCTTCGACCTGCGGCGGCAGCGGGAGATCAGGCACGGGTCTTCTTCCCGGCCCAGCGCTCGAGCCCGCGGTACGACTGCCAGAGCGGCATCGCGACGTCGTAATGCGAAACGTCCTCGCCCGCGTTCTCGAGCTCGGCACGGACATACGAGCTGAACTCTTCTTCCGACGCGCCGCCGCGCACGTAGTCGGCCCAGTCGTAGAGCTCGAGCCGCAGGTCGGCCAAGTGGCGCTGCACGTCGGCGAAGACGCCGAAGTGGATGAGTGCGAGACGCTCCGGGTCACGCTCTTCGAGCCTCGAGATTGTGTCGTCCCACGCCTCGACGTCAAGCTCCGGCGGCGGCGTCGGCGGCATGACGTACTTCCCCGGCGTGATCCGGACTCCCGCCGCATCGCCTGCAAAGAGAGTGCCGTCGCGGTCGAGATAGCAGACGTGATGCGACGCGTGACCCGGCGTCGGAAAGCACTCGAGCCCGAGTACGCGGTCACCCACGACGTGCACGTTCCGCTCCGGCACCGGAGCGAGCTCGCCCCACAGCACGTCAAACGTGTCGCCGTAGAGCCGCCGCGCGCTGCGTTCCAAGCGCGAGGGGTCGACGAGATGCGGCGCGCCGATCGCTGAGACGTGCACTTGCAGATGCGGATGCGCTCGCACGAGCGTGCCGGCGGCCCCCGCGTGATCGAGGTGGATATGGCTGAGCAGGAGATGCCGGATCTCGTTCAGCGTCAGGCCCTGGTCGGCGAGGCCGGCCTCGAGCGCCGGGACCGTCGTCGACGGGCCGCAGTCGAAGAGCGCGAGGCCGTCGTCGGTCTCGAGCACGTACGACGCGATGACGTGCTCCGCGCCCTGATGGTGCAGGTCGATCGGTTCGAGCGTCACGCCGCCACCACGGCCGAGACTATGACGGCTTCCGAGGCGACGAACTCCAGCGGCTCGTAGTCGACCGAGCCGTCCGAGCGGGCGAAGACGACGAGCGGGGTTGCGCCTGGCACGACGGCGTCGAACGCCTCGACCGGGATCACGTCGGCGACGACGCCCTCGCGCGCCATGCGCACCGGCCCGACGAGCGCGTCGAACGGCTCGAAAGGCGCCGCCTCTTCGCTCTCCCCGATGTCGATGCAGAGCTGGTCGCGCGGTACCGGCGTCAGACCCGGCCGCGTCAGGACGGGATCGAGCCAGTCGACGAGCAGCTGCATCTGGTCGCCGATCTGGGCGATCCAGCGCGTCACGCGCGCCCGCGCGCTGCCGCGATGATCTCCGACGCCTCCGCGCGGTTTCCCCAGCCGCGCGTCTCGGTCTTCTTCGCCGGCTCGAGATCCTTGTAGCGCTGGAAGAAGTGCTCGATCTCGTCGCGCAGCTCGGAGGTCACGTCGTCGATGTCGTGCGTGCGCTCGAACGATGGGTCGCCGAGCGGGACGCAGAGCACCTTCTCGTCGGGCCCCTTCTCATCCGACATGTGGAAAACGCCGATCGCGCGCACGCGGATCCGGCAACCGGGAAACGTTGGGTCGGCGACGAGCACGAGCGCGTCGAGCGGGTCGCCGTCCTCCGCGAGCGTGCCCTCGATGTAGCCGTAGTCGGCCGGGTACGCCATCGCGGTGAACAGCCGGCGGTCGAGCACGATGCCGCCGAGCTCCTTGTCGTACTCGTACTTGTTCCGCGACCCCGACGGGATCTCGACGAAGACGACGTCTGTCAAGCGCTGATGCGCGCGGGTGTGAGCGCGTGCTCGAGGTCGCCGATCAGGTCTTCGACCGACTCGATGCCGACCGACAGGCGCACGAGGTTCGGCGGCGCGGCGAACGGCGACGTCGCGGTCGCGGCGTGCGTCATCTTCGCCGGCACCTCGATCAGGCTCTCGACGCCGCCGAGCGACTCGGCGAGCTGGAAGAGCTTCGTCCGCGCGACGAGCTCGACGGCCTGCGCCTCCGAGTCTGCGAGGAACGAGACCATGCCGCCGAAGTCGTGCATCTGCCGCGCGGCCACCGAATGGTTCGGATGCGTCGGCAGGCCTGGATAAAAGACCTTCTCGACGTTCGTCCGCCGGTCGAGCCACAGCGCGATCGCCATCGCGTTCTCGCAGTGCTGGCGCATGCGCACGGCGAGCGTCTTGATCCCGCGCAGGACGAGCCACGCGTCGAATGGGCCGGGCACGGCGCCAAGCGATTTCTGCAGGAAGTACAGGCGCTCCGCGATCGTCGGATCATTCGTCGCTGCGAAGCCGCCGACGGTGTCCGAGTGGCCGCCAAGGTACTTCGTCGTCGAGTGCACGACGACGTCGGCGCCAAGTTCGAGCGGCCGCTGCAGGTACGGCGTCGCGAACGTGTTGTCGACGACGAGCATCGCACCCGCCTCGTGGGCGGCATCCGCCGCCGCGCGGATGTCGACAATGTTCAGGAGCGGATTCGACGGCGTCTCGATCCACACCATCCGCGTGTTGTCGTCGAGATGCTCGCGCAGGTTCGGGAACTCGTCTGCCGGCACATAGTCGAAGAGGTAGCCCTTCGGCTCGTAGACCTGCGACGTCATCCGGTAGACGCCGCCGTAGACGTCGGCGATCAGCACGACGCGCTCGCCGGGGTCGACGAGGTGCATGAGCGTCGTCGTCGCGCCGAGGCCGGACGAGAAGGCGATCCCGTGGTCGGCGCTCTCGAGCGAGGCGAGCGCCTGCTGGAGCGCGGTGCGCGTCGGGTTCGCGACGCGCGAATAGTCGTAGCCCTTGTGCTCGCCCACTGCGTCCTGGACGTACGTCGACGTCTGGTAGATCGGCGTCGTGATCGCGCCCGTCGCGGGATCCGGCTCCTGGCCGTCGTGGATCGCGCGGGTCTCGAAGTTCATGCGGCTGATTCTACGAACGCTCGACCTGCCCGGCCCCGAGCACGCGCGCGAGCCGGGCGAGCGCAGCGTCCAGGCTGTCGTCGAGGTTGCCGCGGATGCCCGGCTCCCGGTGGAAGGCCTTGACGCGGAGTGTTCGCTCGGTGCGGTCGTGCTTCAGGTCGGCGCGGCCGACGATCCGGTCCTTTCGGAGCAGCGGCAGGACGTAGTAGCCGTAGACGCGCTCGTGCTCGCGCTTGTACACCTCGATCACGTGCCGGAAGCCGAAGACACGTTCGAGGTACGCGCGGTCCCACAGCAGGTTGTCGAAGGGCGAGATCAGCACGGCGGGCGGCACGCGTCCCGTGGGCTCCTCGGCGGGGACGAGCACCGGTGCCTTGCCGTCGGCGACCTGAATTCGCTCGATCGCTCCGTCTTCTATCAGCGCGTCTGCGTGCGGCTTGACGCCGGCCGCGCCGCCGGTCAAACGCCACATCTCCGCGACCGCGGCCTCGGTCAGCGCCCCGCGTGCACGGACGCCGCGCAGGGTCGCCCAGCGAACAAACTCGTCTCGGCTCGGCGTCGTGCCGTGGAGCGCCTCGGGCGGGAGCACGCGCTCGGGCAGGTCGTACAGGCGCTGGAAGCCGTCGCGGCCGGCGATCACGAGGCGGCCGGCGGAGTGCAGCGCCTCGAGAACGACCTTGGCCGGCTTCCAGTTCCACATCCCGCCCGAGCCCTTGCCGTCGAAGTCGCGCGACGCGAGCGGGCCGCGGTCGGCGATCTCTTGCAGGACCTGACGGGTCAGCTCGGGCTCGCGCTCGAGGACGTTGCCGCGCCACGGATGCGCCTCCGCCAAGTGGTCCATGCGCCAGCGGTGCATGCGGAAGTCCTCGATCGGAACGAGGCAAGCCTCGTGCGCCCAGTATTCGAAGATACGTCCGGCGCGCATCAGCGTCGCAACGGCTGTTTCGGGATACGCGCCGACGCGGGCCCCGAGCGCGATACGGTGGCTTCGCTCGACGGTCGAGATCGAGTCGAGCTGGACGCAGCCGAGCCGCTGGATCGTCGCGAGCACCTCGGCGCTCGTCCCGGTGCGGGCGCGCGGCGCATAGCCTTGTGCGACGACGACGCGCAGGCGGATCTCTGCAAGGCTCACGGCTGTGACCGATTTCGCCACGTTCGTATTCGATCAGTTGCCGCCGCCTCCACGTCGGGTGCTCGAGATCGGGTGCGGGGATGCAGGCGGTCTGGTCGAGCCGCTCGCCGCCCGCGGCTACGACGTGCTGGGCGTCGATCCGCGTGCGCCTTCGGGCGAGCGCTTTGTCCAGGCCGATTTCCGCACGCTCGACGGCGAGTGGGATGCGGTCATCGCAGGGCGGGTGCTGCACCATGTGAATCCGCTGGGTCCCGGGCTCGACCGGCTGGCGTCATTCGCGCCGCTGCTCGTCGTCGACGAGTTTGCGAGCGACAAGATCGACGCCGCGGCGCAGGACTGGTACGAGGGGCAGCACCGGCTGCTGCGCGCGGCCGGCGCCGACCCGTATGGGCCGTCAGATCTCGACGAGTGGCGCGAGCGTCATCCCGGCCTGCATCCGCACGACGTCCTGCTGCGAGAGCTGCGGGCGCGCTACGACGAGCTCACGCTCGAGTGGGTGCCGTACCTCTCGCGCTGGCTCGGCGGGCCGTCGAGCGAGGCGCTGGAGGGGACGTTGATCTCGAGCGGGGCGATCCCCGCTATCGGTTACCGCTGGGCGGGCTCGAGGACGTCCACGACGCGCTCTTCCGCGGCGTCGCGGTAGTCCGGGCCGAGCTTCTCGGAGAGGATCTCGGGCAGCTGCCCGGTCTCGGAGAGCTCCTGGACGATGTCGGCGCCGCCGACGAGCTCGCCGTTCACGAACACCTGCGGAATCGTCGGCCAGCCGGAGAGCTCCGAGAGCTCCTGCCGGATCGCGGGATCGGGAAGGATGTTCACGGCCGTGACCGGCGCACCGGCTTCGCGCAGCGCGCGCAGCGCGCGGTCCGAGTTGCCGCACATCACGAACTGGGGCGTGCCCTTCATGAAGAGCGCCACCGGCTCGTTGTCGATGACGTCCTTGATCCGATCGGAAAGCTCGGTCACGTTGTTCCTCTCGTCTTGATTCGCAGTTCGTGGATGGTGCCGTCGCGCAGCGGCTCGGCGAGCGCGTCGTTCACGAGCCGGTGCTGGTCGACGAGCGGCAGGCCGTCGAAACGCGCAGTCGATACGACGACCTGAAAGTGGTCGCCGCCGCCCGTGCGGTCCTCGACGCTCAACTCGTTCGCGTCGGGAAACGCAGTGCGCAGCAAGCTTTCGAGGCGTTCGACGGCCACGCAGTGATGGTACTGACGGGGGCGTACCCTTAGCCGCCATGGAGGAGATCGGCCTCTTCCCGCTGGGGATCGTGCTGCTCCCGACCGAGCGCGTGCCGTTGCACATCTTCGAGCCGCGCTACCTCGAGCTGATCGGCGAGTGCCTCGACGACGATTCCGAGTTCGGGCTCGTGTACGCAGACGAGGACGGCGTGCGGGAGATCGGCACGCGCGCGCGCGTCTCGGAGGTGCTCGAGCGCTTCGACGACGGGCGCTTGAACATTGTCGTCGATGGGGGCGAGCGCTTCCGCGTCGAGAAGCTGACACGCGGGCGGTCGTTCATGACTGCGGAGGTTCAGCCGGTCGACGACGAGCTCGCGCTCCCGTCGGCCGAAGCGGCGGGACGGGCGGCCGGATCGTTCCGTGCGCTCGCGACGCTTGCGGGTGCGGAGCCGGACGAGCTCGACGAGTCGTCGCCGATCCTGTCGTACGAGCTCGCCGCGCAGGTCGAGCTGGCGCCCGGTGCGAAGCAGGGACTGCTCGAGTCGCTTTCCGAGGACGACCGGCTCGAGCGCGTCATCGAGCTGCTCGACGGCGCGCGGAAGCTGCTGATCGCCGCACGCGAGCTCGGCGAGCGCGCGAAGCAGAACGGCTCGCGGATCGGCCCCTAGCGGCTGTGCGCGAGGAACTCAAGTAGGTCCGAACGTGTCAGCACGCCGACCGGCTTGCCGTCGCGCGCGACGACGACGGCGTTCATCCCGCCGGTGAGCGTCGCGAACACCTCATCGAGCGTCGCTGAGCCTTCGATCGCGCCGAGCGGCGGCTGCATCGCGTTCGCGACATCCTCGTGCAGGACATCCGGATTCGTGAACACGCGCTCGAGCAGCGCGCGGTCTTGCAGCGAGCCGATCACATCCGCAAGCGACTCGCACTGGCCGTCGCGCACAACCGGCAGCTGCGAGATCCCGTAGCGCTGCATCGTGTCGATGCCTTCGCCGACCTTCTGGTGCGCGGCGATCGTGACGAGGGCGGGGAGATCGCCGCCGTGCTTCGCACGCAGCACCTCTTCGACCGTCGGCAGCGGCGCGTGGCGCTCGAGGAAGCCGTGCTCGAGCATCCAGTTGTCGTCGTAGAACTTCGAGAGGTAGTTGCGTCCCGAGTCGGGGATCAGCGTGAGCACGCGCTTGCCGGGGCCGAGCTTCTTCGCGATCTGAATCGCCGCGAACACGGAGGTGCCGCCGCTGCCGCCGGCGAGGATGCCCTCCTCGCGCGCGAGCCGGCGAGCCCACTGGAACGACTCGCGGTCGGAGACGCGCACCCATTCGTCGCCGACGTCGGGATCCATCGTCTTCGGCCACGTGTCCTTGCCGATGCCTTCGACGAGGTACGGGTGCAGGTCGCTGTCGTCGCGCGCGGTGTAGACGGAGCCTTCGGGGTCGGCGCCGACGATCAGCACCTCGGGCTTGCGCTCCTTGAAGTAGCGGCCGACGCCGCTGATCGTCCCGCCTGTGCCGACGGATACGACGATCGCGTCGATGTCGCCATCTGTCTGCTGCCAGATCTCGGGGCCGGTGAGGTGGTAGTGCGCCTCCGGGTTCGCCATGTTCGAGTACTGGTCCGGCTTGAAGCCGCCGGGGATCTCCTCGGCGAGTCGGTCGGAGACCGAGTAGTAGGACTCGGGCGAGTCGTGGTCCACCGCGGTTGGCGTGATCACGACCTCGGCGCCGTATGCGCGAAGGAGCGCGATCTTCTCCTGGCTCATCTTGTCGGGCATGACGAAGATGCAGCGGTAGCCCTTGATCGCCGCGCCGATCGCGAGGCCGACGCCGGTGTTGCCGGAGGTCGGCTCGACGATCGTCCCGCCTGGTCTGAGCTTCCCCTCGCGCTCGGCCGCCTCGATCATCGGCAGGCCGATGCGGTCCTTCACCGAGCCGCCCGGGTTGAGGTACTCGAGCTTTGCGAGGACCTCGGCGCCGCCGCGGGGGCTGAGCTTGGGGAGACGAACGATCGGCGTCGCCCCGACGAGCTCGAGGATGGTCGGATACTCCCTGGCCATCGCCGGGAAGCGTATGCCACGAAGCGACGTTGGAGGTAGCCATGAACATCACGGTGATCGGGCGGGGGAACGTGGGCGGCGGACTGGCGGCACGGTGGCGGAAGGCGGGCCACGCGGTCGCCGAGGTTGGGCGCGACGGCGGCGACGCGGGCGAGGCGGATGCGCTCCTCGTGGCGGTGCCGGGCCTGGCGATCGCCGATGCGCTCGAGAAGGTGCGCGGGATCGAGGGAAAGGTCACGATCGACGCGACGAACGCGGTGCGGGCGCGGAACGCGGCGTACGAGTCGAACGCACACGAGGTGAAGGCGTTCACGAACGGCCCGGTGGCGAAGTCGTTCAATCTGAACTTTGCCGTCATCTACGACGAGATAGACCGGCAGCGGGTGCGGCCGAGCAATCTTTATGCAGCCGACGATGGCGCACGCGAGGTGACGGAGCAGCTGATCCGCGATGCGGGTTACGACCCGATCTTGGTCGGCGGTCTCGAGCACGCGCGGTCGATGGAGGACGGCATCGGGCTGCTCTTCGCGGCCAACCAGGCCGGGCTTGGGCCGTTCTTCTACCGCTGGGCGAAGCCGGGCGACCTCTAAACCGGGGATAATCCCCGAGGCCGTCCAGCCCGGACGGGCGGAATGCTTCGACGAATCGCTTTGCACGCAAAACGACTGTGGACGAATCGTCACGCAGGCGGCACTCGGACGTTCGGGGATACTCCCCGTTTTAAAGCGCTAAAGCGCGACGGCGGTCGCGGGCTCATCGACTTCGCTCCCGCGGACGAGCACGAGGCACGCAACGACCGACACGGCGCTGATGCCGGCGATCACCCAGAAGCCGAGGGCGAAGCCGCTCGTCGCGGCCGACGCGGCAGAATGGCCCGACTCGAGGAGCGTCTGCGTGTGCGTGAAGGCGACGGTCGCGGCGATCGCGACGCCGAGCGCGCCGCCGATCTGCTGCGTCGTGTTGATCAGCCCGGACGCGAGCCCGGCCTCCTGCGGCCCGACGCCGGCGAGCGCGGCGATCGACATCGGGATGAACGAGAACGCCATGCCGACGCCGACCAGTACGTATCCGGGCAGGAGGTGCGTGAAGAACGAGCCTTCCACGGGAATCTGCGTGTACCAGAGCATGCCGCCGGTGATCAGCGTCAGCCCGACGGCCAACACCGGTCGCGGCCCAACCCTCGTCACGAGCGCCTGCGAGACCCCCGCCACCGGAATCACCGTCCCTGCCGTCGCGAGGAACGTCAGGCCGGTCTTCAGCGCCGAGTAGCCGAGCACCTGTTGCACATACAGCGTGAGCAGGAAGAAGTTCGAGAACACGACAGCCCCGAGGAAGAACCCGCAGACGTTTGCGCCGGTCACCGTTCGGATCCGGAAGATGTCGAACGGGACCATCGGCGACGAACTCCGCGTCTCGATCACGAGGAACGCGACGAAGAGCGCGGCGGCGGCGATCAGCAGCCCGATCGTGCGGCCGGTCGCCCAGCCGACGTCCGGCGCTTTCGAGATCGCGTAGACGAGCAGCGCGAGACTGGACGTGATCGTCACCGCGCCGCCGGCGTCGAAGCCCTTCAACCCTGGGATTCGGCTCTCGCGCACGATCGGGCGCGTCAGCGCAAGCACGATCGCGCCGACGGGCACGTTGACGAAGAAGATCCACTCCCAGCCCAAGTACTTCGTGAGGATGCCTCCGAAGAGCACACCGGCCGCCGCCCCGCTGCCGCCCATCGCGCCCCAGATGCCGAGTGCCTTGTTGCGCTCCGACCCTTCCTCGAACGTCGTCGTGATGATCGACAGCGTCGCCGGAGAGACGATCGCCGCCCCGACTCCCTGCACCGCACGCGCGGCGATCAACACTCCGATCGTGTTCGCGAGCCCGCAGACGAGCGACGCCGCCGAGAAGACAGTGACGCCGACCATGAACATGCGTCGGCGACCGAGGAGGTCGGCCGCGCGCCCGCCGAGGAGCAGGAAACCGCCGAACGTGATCGAGTACGCGATCAACACCCACTGCAGCGTGTTGTCCGACACGTGGAGCGAGTTCTTGATCGACGGCAGCGCGACGTTGACGATCGACACGTCGAGGATCGTCATGAAGAACGCGACGCACACCAGCGCCAGCGCCTGCCAGCGGTGTGGGTCGGGCTCGTGATGCTCGACCGAGGCCACCGCCGGTAACCCTATCGCCCGAGCGGAAGCTTCTCGTCAGGCGTCGAACGTAGGACTTTTTCCACGTACGAGGGAATCGTCTTGTCGAGCCCGACGTCCTTTCCCGCCTGCTCCGAGAGGAACCAGCGGTGCTCGAGCAGCTCGTGGAAGATCTCCGCGGGCGCACGTTTGGCGCGCAGGTCAGCGGGGACGGCGGCGATCGACGGCTCGAAGACCTCACTCAGCCAGCGCCCCGCCGCCGCGGCCTCGGACACCGGCACCGTGCCGGAGCCGTCGAGCCACGTGCGGTAGCGCGTCAGGTCGTTGAGCAGTCGACGGGCCTGGTTCTCCTGCGCGTCGAGTCCCGTCAAATGCAGGAGCCGGCGGCGATAGTGTCCCGGCTCGACGACCTTGGAGTGCAAGACCAGCCGCACCTCGTCGCCGCTCGACACGAGCTCGACCTCCTCGACGTCGAAGCCGAGCTCGTTCAGGCGGCGCAGACGCGCCTCGAGCTTGCCGCCCTCCCCGACACGGAACACCTCGTCGCGCGTGAGCTCGTCCCAGAGCTCGTCATAGGACTCGCGCACACTCGATGCGAATTCAAACGGATCGTCGACGACGTCGCGGTCGAGCTCCGCGGTGAGATCGTGCAGCTCACCCGCGAGGTTCTCCTCCGCGATGTCGAGATCGTGGCTGCGCTGGCCGTCCGTCAGCCGCTCGTGCAGCTCGCTCGTCTCCGCGTCGACGAGATACGCCGACAGTGCGCCTGCGTCGCGACGGAAGAGCGCGTTTGAAAGCGAGCAGTCGCCCCAGAAGAAGCCGCCGAGATGCAGGCGCACAAGCAACTCGGCGAGCGCGGCGCGGATTGACCGCTCCGGCGCGGGCAGCACGGCGCGCCCGAGGATCAACCGGTACGGCAGCGAGAAGTCGAGATACCGCGTGATGAGCACGGCCGGCAGCTCTTCTCCATCATCTGCGGCGCGCGCGTCGACGACTCCGATCGCCTCAACGGCCGGTGCGTTCTCGTCCTCGAGCGCGGTCAGCAGCCGGTACTCACGCGCCGCCAGCCGCGGCGGCAGCTCCTTCAGTGCGAATAGGCGCCCGCCGAGCTCGACGAAGCGGACGACGTGGCGGCCGATGCCACGCTCGACCTCGACGAAGCGGCTCTCGGGCCAGTCCTCGAGTGGCAGGCCCCACGGCAGCCCCAGGAGCGGTGCCTGCTCGGCGCGTGCGAGCAACCGGAACCGTGAGCCCGACATGCCGTCCCTACTCGCTAATGCCGGAAGTGGCGGCGCCCGGCGAACGCCATTGCTGCGCCGACGCTCTCGACGGCGTCGATCACGTCCTGGTCGCGACGCGAGCCGCCAGGCTGGACGATCGCCGTGATGCCGGCATCGAGGGCGATGCGTGGACCGTCCGGGAACGGGAAGAACGCGTCGGACGCGAGCACCGCGCCCTCGAGCTCGTGGCCGTACGCGCGCGCCTTCTCGACCGCGATGCTCACCGCGTCGACCCGGCTCATCTGGCCTGCGCCGATCCCGATCGTCTGCAGGTCCTTCACGAGCACGATCGCGTTCGACGAGACGTGCTTGCACACTCGCCATGCAAAGACGAGATCGCCCCACGTCTTCTCGTCGGCCGAGCCGCAGACGAGCTCCCAGCCCTCGCGGTCCTCGATGTCGGAGTCCGGGTCCTGGACGAGCAGCCCGCCGAGCACCCGCTTGTAGTGGCGGAAGTCGGTACCGCGGCGTCGCTCGCGGTCGGCCAGGATGCGGACGCTCTGGCGCTGCTGCAGTGCCGCCAGCGCAGCGGGGGCGTAATCGGGTGCGAACAGCACCTCCACGAACTGCTCCGCGAGCTTCGTGCCGAGCGCCACGTCGACGTCGCGATTCAGCACCACGACGCCCCCGTATGCAGACGTCGGATCGGACGCGAGTGCCTTGTCGTACGCCTCATCGAGCGTCGCTCCAATGGCGACGCCGCACGGGTTCGCGTGCTTGACGATCACGCACGCCGGCAGGGTGAACTCATGCGCGAGCAGGCGTGCTGCGGAGAGGTCGTTGAGGTTGTTGAACGAAAGCGCCTTGCCGTGCAGCTGTTCGACGCGTGCAAGCAGGTGGGAACGTGCGCCGCGCTCCGCGTAATACGCCGCGCGCTGGTGCGGGTTCTCGCCGTACGAGAGGTCGAGCACCTTCTCGAGCGCGAGCACCATCGTCTCGGGGAATGTCTCGCGCTCGGCGAACCACGTCGCAATCGCGGCTTCGTATGCCGCGGTCGTCGCGAACGCCTCCGCAGCGAGCTCGCGGCGTGTGTCTGGCGACAGCTCGCCGCTCGACCGAAGCTCGTCGAGCACGAAGCCGTAACGCTCTGGGCGGCAGACAGGAGCGACGTGCGCGAAGTTCTTCGCCGCGCCGCGCAGCATCGATGGCCCGCCCACGTCGATCATCTCGACCGCTTCCGCCTCGGTGACGCCACGCTTCGCCGCCACTTGCTCGAACGGATAGAGATTGATGCAGACGAGGTCGAACGGCTCGATCTCGTGCTCGTCGAGCGTTGCGACGTCACCCGCGTCGTCGCGCCGGGCGAGGATGCCGGCGTGGATGCGCGGATGCAGCGTCTTCACGCGGCCGCCGAGCATCTCCGGGAAGCGGGTCACGTCCTCGACACGCGTGACGTCGAGGCCGAGCTCGGCGAGGAAATCGGCGGTGCCGCCGCTCGCGACGAGCTCGAAACCGAGGTCGGCGAGCCCGGTCGCGAAGACGTCGAGCCCCGTCTTGTCGTAGGTCGAAATCAGCGCGCGCACAGCTCTCCGATGACACGCGGCAAAAGCTCACGCTCGACATGCTTGATCCGTTCGTGGAGCGTCTCCGGCGTGTCGTCCTCGTGCACGGGCACACGCTCTTGCGCGAGGATCGGCCCGCTGTCGAGGCCCAGGTCGACGAGGTGGACGGTCGCCCCGCTTTCCGTCACGCCGGCGGCGAGCTGTTCCTCGACCGCGTGGGCGCCGGGGAAGTCGGGCAGCAGCGAGGGATGGACGTTCACGATCGCGTCGGGGAAACGGTCGAGGAACGGTGCCGTGAGCAGGTGCATGTAGCCGGCGAGGACGACGAGCCGCACGCCTTGCCCGTGCAGCCAAGCGGCCATCGCGCTGTCACGCTCGCCGCGGTCGGCGTAGTCGTCGAGCTCGAACGCTTCCGTCGGAATCCCGGCCGCGCGCCCGAGCGCAGGTGCGCTGCGCTTGTTGCTTGCGACCGCGACGACGGGGAGCCCTGCGTCGAGCAGCGCTTGGAGGTTCGTGCCGGTGCCGCTGACGAGCACGCCGATCACGTGAGCCTTCCGATCACGGGGGCGCCGGGCGGCGGCTCGGCGACGACGGCGCAGAGGCCGATCCCCACGTTGAAGACGCGGCGCGCCTCATCTTCGTCAACGCCTTCCTCGGCGAGCCACTCGAAGACGCGCGGGCGCTCCCATGAATCCCAGTCAATCTGCGCAACCACGCCTTCAGGGATGACACGCTCGAGGTTCCCGAGGATGCCGCCGCCGGTCACGTGCGCGAGCGCCTTCACGTCGGTGCTTGCGCGCAACGCGCGCACGTCGTCGAGGTAGAGCCGATGCGGCGCGAGCAGCAGCTCGGCGTCGAAGTCGTCGTCCCCGACGACCCTTCGAACGAGCGAGAAGCCGTTCGTGTGCAGTCCGCTCGACGGGAAGCCGACGATCGCGTCGCCGGATACGCAGCGCGAGCCGTCGATCACGTCGTCGCGGTCGACGATTCCGACGCAGGTTCCTGCGAAGTCGAGCTCGTCATCGCGGTAGACACCGGGCAGCTCGGCCGTCTCGCCGCCGACGAGCATGCAGCCGGCGGCGCGGCAGACCTCGGCCGCGCCCTCGACGAGCTCGGCGACCTGCTCGAGCTCGATGTGCGCGGCAGCGACGTAGTCAAGCAGGA
Organism: Gaiellaceae bacterium; assembly: GCA_036496545.1. Taxonomy (GTDB): domain Bacteria; phylum Actinomycetota; class Thermoleophilia; order Gaiellales; family Gaiellaceae; genus Palsa-739. Next base: position 25,301 of record DASXKX010000029.1, read on the forward strand.
AGAGCGGGGTCGCACCGGTGCAAAGGACGTCGTTGATGCAGTGCGCTGCGAGGTCCATGCCGCCCCAGCGGAGCTTGCCCGCGCGGCGCTGAAGCATCAGCTTCGAGCCGACGCCGTCGGTCGAGGCTGCGAGGAAGCGCCGCTCGTCGAGGGGGTAGAGCCCGGCGAAATGCCCGAACCCTGCGGCGCCGGTCGACTCCACGGCCGAGCGCAGGCGCTCGACGACGGCGCTCGCGGTCGCGAGCGAAACGCCGGCGGCGCCGTAAGTCCGTGCGTCCTCCGTCAACGAACCGAGTCTACGAGCACCCGCCGATGGACGAGCCGATCGACCCCGGCGGGCAGCCGATCCAGCCCTGACCGCCGGAGTCGCGTCACGAGACTGTCACGACTTCTTGGACTCTGAGTCCCCGGACTGTCCGTTTCGGACGCGTTACGAGACTGTCACGTCTGACACCGGGACGTGTCGTCCGCGGGCGCAATGCCGTGTTCGCGTGGATTGGTACTACTCGGTGCCTGAGACAGGGCTACCAGGGCTACGCGTCACGAGACTGTTCACGACTTCTTGGACTCTGAGTCCCCGGACTGTCCGTTTCGGAGGCGTCACAGGAAGAGCTCGGCGTGCAGCTCCGGCCGGCCCTGCGGGCCGCCGGGCACGAAGCGGACGAGCGTGTCGCCGACCTCGACGTCCGCGCCGATGCGCTCGCACTCGAGCACCTCCGACAGCGCCGCCGCCTTCGCCTCCGGATCGTCGGCCTTCAGATGCAACTCCGACAACCGCAGGCGGTGGCTCTCCTCGAGCAGCTCCTCGATCCAGTCACGCGGCGGATGCAGCTCGAGCCGGTAGCCCGCGTTCGTCGAGACGAACGTGCGGCGCCCACCGTGCTCCTGTACGCGCAGGTCTGCCTCGTCCGCCCGCGCGAGCGCGCTCTCGAACTCGTCATCGTCGAGCGCAAGCCCGAGATGATCGACGCGCGGCAGCGGCCACTGCCCCGGCTGCACGACGACGTTCACGGCGCCGAGCTCGAGCTCCGACAGCCGCAGCTTGAAGCCCATCGCATCGAGCTCCGTCCACGAGACGCCGGCCTCGTACGACGTCAGGTCTTCGCCGATGCGACCGTGCCGTGCGATCAGGTCGAAGCCGAGCTTGCCGATGTACCGTGCTTCGACCTCGCGCACGTGGCTCGTGACGAGGTGATAGTGGAACAGGTGCACGCGCGCGCATGGTACGGAAGGACTCGTGCTCAGCACGTCGAACCCGCGCTGGATCGGATGGGGATCCATCACATCGACCTCGTTGTCTCGTCGATCGAGCGCAGCCTTCCGTTCTACCGCGAGCTGCTCGGTCCGCTCGGTTGGCATGGCATCAGCGAGGTCGAGGGCGAGCGCGGCGAGACGATCTGGTACCTGAGCGGCCGCGACTGCTCGATCGGATTGCGCGAGGCGCAGACACGCGAACCCGAGGTCGACCGCTACCGCGTCGGCCTGCACCACCTCGCGATCGAGGTGCAGTCACGCGCCGCAGTCGACGAGCGCGCCGCCTGGCTGCGCGAGAACGGCGCGTTACTCGAGAGCGAGCCTCAGGAATACACCTACTCGCCCGGGTACTACGCCGTGTTCTTCTACGACCCGGACGGGCTGAAGCTCGAGATCCTCCACGTCCCGGCCCTTGCGGCCTGAAAGGAGCAACGTGTCAACGACGCCTCCTGAGCAACCACCGGATCACGGCTACCACGGCCTCGGGCGCACGCCTGTGTCCGGGGCGATCCTTCCAGTCCCCGGCAACGCCGAGATCGCGATCTGGTTCATCGTCGAGATCGTGCTCGCGATCGTCGCCGCGGTCAGCGACGGTTTCGACGCGCACGGCTGGGCGGTCGCCACAACGTGGCTGACTGCGGCGTATCTCATCTCGCGCGGCATCGCGAAGGCGAGCCGCGTGCTCGAGCAGTAACGAGGACGACACGCGTGGAGCGGGCGACCGGCATCGGCGGCATCTTCGTCCGCTCCGCGCAACCCGACAGGCTGCGCGCGTGGTACGCCGAGCATCTCGGCGTCGACCTCGAAGAGTGGGGAGGAACGGTCTTCCGTTCGGACGGCGGAGAGACGCTTGTCTGGGCCGTCTTCGCCGGCGACACCGGTTACTTCGGCTCCCGCGAGCAGCAACTGATGGTCAACTACCGCGTGCGCGATCTCGACGCAATGCTCGCGCAGCTTCGTGACGCCGGCGTGACCGTCGAGGGGCCGATGGAGCACGAGAACGGCCGCTTCGGCTGGGGCGTCGACTGCGACGGGAACCGCTTCGAGCTCTGGGACCCCGTCGCCGGACAGTGACCGCAGTCAGACGCGTGCAGCTTCGAACCGAAGCTTGGCGTGCGTATCAGGCACCGGTGTCGGATAGCGCCCGGTGAGGCATGCCCGGCAAAGCTCCGACTCCGGTCGCCGCGTCGCAGCGACGAGACCGTCGTGTGACAGATACGCGAGCGAGGTGGCGCCGATGTACTCGCGGATCTCCTCGACCGACTTGCTCGAGGCGATCATCTCTGCCGGATCCGCGAGGTCGATGCCGTAGAAGCACTGCCCGATCACGGGCGGCGCCGACACGCGCACGTGCACCTCTGCCGCGCCGGCATCGAAGAGCATCTGGACGATCTGCTTCGTCGTATTCCCGCGGACGATCGAGTCGTCGACGACCGCGACGCGCTGCCCGGCGACCTCGGCCAGCGGGTTGAACTTCAGCCGCACGCCCTGCCGGCGCAGCTCCTGATCCGGCTCGATGAACGTCCTCGCGATGTAGCGGTTCTTGATCAGCCCCTCGCTGAACGGGACGCCGAGCGCGCGCGAGAAGCCGATCGCCGCAGGCGTGCCCGAGTCCGGTATCGGCAGGACGAGGTCGACGTCGACCGGCGCCTCCCGTGCGAGCTGCTCGCCCATGCGGACGCGCGCGCCGTGCACCTCGATGCCCGACAGCTGCGTGTCCGGACGCGCGAGGTAGAAAAACTCGAAGATGCACAACGCGCCGTCACCCGCAGGCTCGACGGCCCGCACGCTGCGCACGCCGTCACCGTCGATCAGCACCGCCTCGCCCCGCTCGATCTCGCGCACGAACTCGGCGCCTACGAGATCCAACGCGCACGTTTCCGATGCGACGACGTAATCGTCATGAATATGACCGAGCACCAGCGGTCGGAAGCCGTGCGGATCGCGGCACGCAATTAGCGTTCCCTCCGAGAGCGCGACGACGGAGTACGCTCCCTCGAGCCGCTGCATCGCATGCGCGACGGCGTCATCGAGCGGCGACTCATCGTTCGCGATCAGTGCGGCGATCACCTCGCTATCGGACGTCGCGCGCAACGTGATGCCCGCCGCATGCAACTCGTCCCGCAAAGCGCTCTCGTTCACGAGGTTGCCGTTGTGTCCGAGCGCGACCGTCCGCGCTTTGCCGTGCTGGACGAGCGGCTGCGCATTCGACCACTGGGAGGAGCCGGTCGTCGAGTAGCGCGTATGCCCGATCGCGACCTGTCCCTGCAGCCCGTGCAGCTTCTGCTCGTCGAACACCTGCGTCACAAGCCCAAGGTCGCGCAGTGCAGTCAGCCGGCCGTGCTCCGACACCGCGATCCCCGCCGACTCCTGGCCTCGATGCTGCAAGGAAAAGAGCCCGAAGTACGTCAGACGCGCGACATCGCGGTCCGCCGCATGGACGCCGAAGACGCCGCACATACCTACCGCACCTCGCCGATCTGGACGAAGCCCCGCGAGCCGAGCTTCGAGACGCGCTCCGGCGAGGCTGCCAGCACGGCCGCGCCGTACACGGGCTCGTCCGGCAAGGCCACGTGCGCCTTGCGGCCGCTCCACCGCGCCGCCTCCGCGAGCGCGTGCGCCAGGCCGCCGTAGCCGACGTCGTGGCACAGGGACAGCAACGGCGCCGCCTTCCAGAGGAACCGAATCAGTGACGCCTCTGCTGCAAGGCTCGCCTCGGGCGACTCGGCCAGCAATACGACGTCGCCGGGCTGCCAGGCGCCTGGCACGAACCGGACGTCCGCGACGAGCCCGACGCAGCCGACGACCGGCGTCGGCGGGATCGAGCGGCCGTCCGTCTCGTTGTACAGCGAGACGTTCCCCGAGACGACGGGAATGCCCAGGGCCTCCGCCGCCTGCGCGACCCCTTCGATCGCCTGCGCGAGCTCGTATGCGATCGCCGGCTTCTCGGGGTTACCGAAGTTCAAGCAGTCCGTCAGACCGATCGGCTGGCCGCCCGCGCACGCGACGTTGCGCGCGGCTCCGAGCACCGCCTGCACGCCTGCGAGGTAGGGGTCGCTCTCGCCCGGCCGCGGCCCCTGCAACGAAACGGCTACCCCGCGCACCGACGGCCGCAGCCGCAGCACGCCGGCATCGAGCCCGGGGCGGCGGATCGTCCGCGATCCGACGAACTGGTCGTACTGCTCCACGATCCGGCGCTTGTCTGCGCGATTCGCCTCGCTTAGCGGCTTCGCGACGCGCTCCCACGTATCGGCCTTTGCCTGTTCGACTTCGTAGCGCGGGCATTCGTCTGTCAACAGCGCTGCCGGGATCGAGCCCACGATCTCGTCATCATGGAACGCGCGCAGCTCGCCGTGCTCGGTGACCTCGCCGATCGGCGTGCACCTGAGCTCCCAGCGCGCGCACACCTCGTGCACCGACTCGAGCATCTGCGGCCGCACGACCGCCACCATCCGCTCCTGCGACTCGGAGATCATGATCTCCCACGGCTCCATGCCCTCCTCGCGCAACGGCACGCGGTCGAGGTGCACGTCGATGCCTGCGCCCTCGCGCGCCATCTCCGACAGCGCAGATGCAAGCCCGGCCGCGCCGCAGTCCTGCAGCGACTCGACGAGTCCGGACTCGACAAGCTCGACCGACACCTCGATGAGCTTCTTGCCTGTGAACGGATCGCCGACCTGCACGGACGGACGCTTGTCGGCATCGTCCTCGCCGAGCTCCTGCGACGCGAGCACCGACGCGCCGCCGATGCCGTCGCGCCCGGTCGTCGCGCCGTACAACACGACGACGTTGCCGGGCCCGTGCGCTTTCGCCGACTGCAGCCGGGAGGGATCGAGGATGCCGACGCACATCGCGTTGACGAGGCAGTTGTCCGTGTACGCCTCGTCGAAGACCGTCGCGCCGCCGACGTTCGCGACGCCCACCGAGTTGCCGTAGCCACCGATCCCCGCGACCGCCCGCTCGAACGCGTGGTCCGGCGCCCCGAACCAGAGCCCGTCGAGGAGCGCGATCGGCCGCGCGCCCATCGCGACGATGTCGCGCAGGATGCCGCCGATCCCGGTGGCGGCTCCCTGGTAGGGCTCGACCGCGGACGGGTGATTGTGCGACTCGACCTTGAAGGTCACCGCGACGCCTTCGCCGAGGTCGAGGACGCCCGCGTTTTCCCCCGGCCCCTGGAGGACGCGATCGCCGACCGACGGCAGCCGCTTGAGGAGCGGCGCCGAGTGTTTGTAGCCGCAGTGCTCCGACCAGAGCAGGGAGAAGACGGCGAGCTCGAAATGGTTCGGGTCGCGACCGAGGAGCTCCTGGATCCGTTCGGCTTCCCAATCGGTCAACCCGAGAGCGCGATGGAGCGGCTGTTCGGCGACCTGATTCAGGTGATCCAGTGTAACCGTGGAAACAGACGACCGACCGTGTGCGTTCAATGAGGGTGTGGGACGCCGCTACGCGCTGATGCTGGCCACGGTCGCGCTCCTGTGGGGCGCGAGCTTCCTCTTCATCAAGGTGGCTGTCCGGGAGCTCGCGCCCACCACGCTGATCCTCGGCCGGCTAGGCCTGGCCTCGCTCGCGCTCGCCGTGATCGTCCCGCTCCTCGTGGGCAGACGCGAGACGGTCGTCCAGATCCGTGCCAACGCGGGCTGGCTCGCAGTCGTCGGCCTCGTGAACGTCGCGATCCCGTTCTGGCTCCTCTCGTGGGGCGAGACGCGGATCGCGTCGGGTCTCGCGTCGATCATTCAGGCGTCCGTCCCGATCTTCAACGCCGTGATCGCGTTCGGCTTCTTCCGCGACGTCCGCGTCGGCGGGCTCCGCCTCGCGGGCGTCGGCATCGGGTTCGTCGGTGTCGCGCTGCTCGTCGGCGCGCAGCCGCACGGGAAGGTGCTTGGCGCGCTCGCCGTCTGCGGCATGGCGCTCTGCTATGCGGTCGGTCAGCTGCTCGCGAGCCGGCACCTCCGGCAGGCGCGACCGCCGGTCGTCGCGCTCGCCACGACCGCGGTTGCCGCCATCGCCGCTTCGCCGTTCGGCATCGCGCAGGCGCCCGAGCACATGCCGGGCTGGAAGACGATCGGCTCAGTCGTCGCGCTCGCGATCCCGCTCACCGCGGTCGCCTTCCTGCTCTTCTACGCAATCATCGCCGGCGCCGGCGCCGCGTACGCCTCGCTCGTGACATACCTCGTGCCGCCGATCGCGCTCGCGTACGGTGCGATCTTCCTCGGCGAGCACTTCGGCGCGGCCGACTTCGCCGCGCTCGTACTCATCCTCGGCGGCGTTGTGCTCGGTACCGGGCGCGTTCGTCTGCGGCGCAGAGAGCTAGCCTCGGAGGCGTGAGCCGCCGATACGCGCTCTATCTCGTCGTGCTCGGAGCGATCTGGGGCTCGTCGTACCTCTTCATCAAGGTCGGCGTGCGCGATCTGTCGCCGGCGACGCTGATCGAGATCCGCCTGTTGTGCGCTGCGCCGCTCCTCGTCGCGTTCGCGGTTCCGCGCTACGGCTGGGCGGGGCTGCTCGCCGCCTGGCGGCCCGGCGTCGTGCTCGGCGTCCTGAACGCCGCGGTGCCGTTCACGCTGATCGCCTGGGGCGAGCGCTACGTCGACTCTGGTACCGCGGCCGTCACGAACTCGTCGGTTCCGATCTGGCTCGCGATTCTCGCGATCTGGTTCGTTCCGAGCGAACGCTCGACGGGACTGCGCGCGGTCGGCGTCGGCCTTGGGCTCGCAGGCGTCGCGATCCTCGCGGGCGTCCATCCGGCGGGAGGATGGAAGGGCGTGCTCGGGACGGGCGCGATCATCATCGCGTCGATTTCGTATGCCGCCGCGAATCTCTACGCGGGTCGGCGCATGTCGGTTGGCGGACCGGTACTCGCGGCCGTCTCGATGACGGTCGCCGCGATCGTGCTCGTGCCGTTCGCGCTCGCGACGCTGCCGAGCCACGCGCCGGGCTGGAAGCCGGTCGGCGCCGGCGTCGTCCTCGGGCTGCTCGGGACAGCGGTCGCGCAGATCCTCTCCTACCGCATGATCCGCCTTTACGGCTCGTCACGCTCCGTGCTCGTTGCGTACATGCTGCCCGCGTTCGCGCTGCTGTACGGCGCCGTGTTCCTGAACGAGAGCCTGACGTGGCAGAAGCTCGCCGGGCTGCTTCTGATCCTCGGCGGTGTCGGCCTCGGCTCGGGCGTTTGGCAGATGCGGCGGCGGGGCGAGGTGGTGCCCGCGCCGTGACCGTGTCGCTGCGCCGTGCGCGCCCGGAGGACGCCGACTTCCTGCTTGGACTCGTGACGGACGATGACACGCGCCCGTTCCTCGGCGGACGTGCCGGCGAGTCGCGCGAGGCGGTCGTCGCGGAGATCGACCGCTCCGTTCGCGAGCCGGAGGCATTCGGCTGGTTCGTCGTCGAGGCGGACGGCGCGCCTGCAGGCTCGGTCGCCTTCCACCGCGTGGACGAGCGCAACCGGATCGCGGAGGCCGGCCGCTTCGCAATTGCGCCGGAGTTCCGCGGCCGAGGCATCGGGCTCGAGGCGGCGCGACAGTTCCAGCGGCTGCTGCTCGTCGACCTCGGCTTCCACCGCGTCGAGCTGCAGATCTACGGCTTCAACGAGCGCGCGCTCGCGCATGCTGAGCGCTGCGGCTACGTGCGCGAAGGCGTGAAGCGCAAGGCATACGAAAAGCGCGGCGAGTGGCAGGACGCCGTGCTCTTCTCGCTGCTGCGCGAGGAGCTCGACGACTAAGCCGCTGCAGGCTCTGCGTCGCGCGGCAGCTGCAGGATGAACGTCGAGCCGCGTCCGGGAGCCGAGCGCATCGTCAGCGAGCCGCCCATTTGCTGCGCGATCTCGCGGCTGATGTAGAGGCCAAGGCCGGAGCCGCCGATGCCGGTCATCATCTCCGGGTCGACGCGGTAGAACTTCTCGAAGATCCGCTCCTGCTCGGACGGCGGGATGCCGATTCCCTCGTCGACGACGGCGACGCGCACCTGGGTCGTCTCGTCGGAGACGAGCACTTCGATTCGGTCGCCGCGACTCGAGTACTTGATCGCGTTGTCGACGAGATTGACGACGATCTGCCGGACAAGTGCGCTGTCGGAATGCAGCGCAGTCATCTTCCCGGGCGCCTGCAGCATGATCAGGTTTCGGTCGCCAACGCGCAGTTGCGCGCTCTCGACGACCGCGCGGCAGAGCGACGGAACGTCGAAGTCGGACGCGTCGATGCGGAGCGTCGCACGATCGAGCTGTGCGCTGATCAACAGCTGGTCGACGATCTCGACGAGATGCGACGACTCCTGTTCCATCATCTGGAGCAGGCGCTCCTGCTGGCCGCGCGTCAGCACGTCTCGATGGGCGCGCAGTGTCTGCACGCCGCCGAAGACAGTCGTCAGCGGTGTGCGGAGCTCGTGCGACGCCGTTGCGACGAACTCGGAGCGCATGCGCTCGAGCCGATGGCCGGCAGTCGCGTCCGCGACCGTCAGGACGCGGCCGCCTTCGAAGGCCGACAGCGCAGGCGAGACCCAGTGCTCGTCGCCGCTGATCGTGATCGGGACGAAGCGATCGTCCCGCGACGTCGCGTCAGACACGCGTTCGTAGTCCGGGACAACCGCGGCGACGTGTGCCCCCATCGCCCTGTTGGCGGCGACGTTGAAGAGGCGTTCGGCACCCTCGTTCCAGTAGCGCACGACGTCGTCGTCGTCGATGAGGACGACCGCCTCCGACACGTGCGCGAGCGCCTTCGCGGCGTTCGCGCCTTGCTCCGCGCGCCGTCGCGCCTCCTCTTCCGAGGCGTAGGCGGAGCGCAGCCGCTCGGGGAGCTTCAAGAGGAGCCAGATCGCGACCGCGAGTGCGAGTGCCCCGGCGAGGCTGAGCGTCACGAGCGTGCGGACGTAGTTGACGTGCTGCTGATGCTGCGTACGGGCGACGAGGTTGTTCGCCGCCGTCTGCACAAGGCCTGCGGAGTTCCGCAGGCGTGTCGCGAGCGCCTGGCCGTTCAGCACGTCCAGCCTCGCCTGCTTCGCGCCGACAAGGCCGTCGGCGACGAACACGACGAGGCGGTCGTCAAAGCCGTGCAGCGCGACGACCTCCTCCCGCAGCTGCGCGAGCGGCTTCGCGAGCTCCGGGTGACCGTGCGCGAGCGTGCCGAGCGTGGCGAGATCGCTCGAGGCCTGCTTGCGGGCCTTGAAGTACGGGCCGAGGCTCTTGCGGTTGCTCGTGATCAGGTAGCCACGGACCCCGCTCTGCTCACGTTCGATCTGGAAGAGGAGGTCGAGCGTCGTCGCGCGCAGGGGCAGCGCGAACTTCACGTAGTGCACCTCCGCGGAGTGATAGAGCGTTTGCGCTGCTGCGATCCCCGTGCCGAGCACAGCGGCAAGCGACAGCAGCAGGATGAAGAGGGAGAACTGCACGCGCCGCTTGACCGCATGCGAGCTCGCGAAGGCCGCGAGGCGATGGCGCGCGACGGCGCGATGCGTCTCGGCCGTTGCCGCGTTCACTGGCCGATCCCGCAACCGGTGATGATCTTCAGATTCGTGACGGGCCGCAGCTCGGCGCCGTTCGCGAGCGCGCCGCGCGTCGTGCGTACCGGGTTCCAGTAGCCCACGCCGCCGACCTGGACTGTGATCCCGATCAGCTGCCACGCCGCGGTCACCTTCTGGCATCTCGACGTGAACGCGCTCCGCGCGGCGAGCATCCCGGTCCGGTCGCGCGCCCGCTGCACGAGGCACGGGGTCGACGGCAGGTACGCGTCCATGAACTGCCCCGTGTCGATGCTGTAGAGGATGAGGATGATCTCACCGTTCGATGCGATCCGGTAGCGATCGACGACGGCGCGCAACCGCCAAACCCGGCGCTGAAAGGTCGTCGTGCGGCGCGGAACGATCGCGCGTGGGTCGTGGAGCGCGGCGATCGCGGCGATCGTCGTGTCCTCCGGATGGAGGTTGACCTTCATCCGGTCGGCGTCGCTCAGATTCATCAGACGCCAGAGCGTGCCGCCGCAAACCGTTCCCGGACCTGAGAGCCGTTGGTCGCCGCGCGCGGCGGACGCGCCGGCAGCGAGAAATACCGCTGCGCAGCCGACGACCAGCGCCGGAATCAAGCGGAGCAGAAGCGGACCATATGGCATCGGGCGGGTATCCAATGCCGCAGCCGAGCCAGCGTATCCGGGGTCTTCCGCGGGAGCAACTCCCCGTCCATAGGATCTGCGCATGGCCGAGTTTCTCCACACCATGGTCCGGATCACCGACCCAGCGCGGAGCCAGTCGTTTTACGAGGCACTCGGGTTCACCTTCGAGCGAGAGATGGACATTGTCCGTAACGGCGAGAAGGAAGCCACGAACTACTTCTTCGGCATCGGCGAGGATTCCTCGGTGCTTGAGCTGACCTTCAACCACGATGGGCGCACCTACGACCTCGGGACAGGCTATGGGCACCTCGCTCTCGCCGTGGACGATCTTGAGCAATCGCTCGCTGCCTTGAGTGAACAGGGCATCGAGCCCGAACGCGAGCCGTATCGCGTCCGTGAGGGCGGGTCGCTGCTCTGCTTTGTCCGCGACCCGGACGGATACCGCATCGAGCTGATCGATCGCTCCGGCCGCTAGTGGCCGCGGTCGACCGGGCCGACGTCGTCGTCATCGGCTCGGGGGGCCTCGGCGCGTCGACCGCGTTTCATCTCGTCGCGCGGGGTGCCGGTGACGTCGTCGTCATCGACAAGCACGAGCTCGCGTCGCAAACGTCGCCGCGCGCTGCGGGCTTGATGAGCCACGCGCGCTCGAGCGATCTCATGGTGCGACTCGTGCAGCTCGCGACGGCGAACCTCAAGCGCTTCACGTCGGAGACTGGACGGCCGCTCGACTGGACGCAGTCCGGCAGCCTGAAGGTCGTTCGCCGTGACGAGGACGTGCGCGTGATCGAGAGCGATCTTGCGCGCGGCGAGCGGCTCGGTCTCGACGTCGAGCGCGTATCCGCCGACGACGCGCACCGGCTCAATCCATTCCTGCAGCCGGAAGGCGTGGTCGCGGTGCTGCGCATCGGCGACGATCTCTACTTCGATCCCGCCCAGGTCGCGATCGGCTACGTGCGCGGTGCAGAGGCGCGCGGTGCGACGATGCTCCCGCAGACGACGGTGACGCGTGTGAGCATCGAGGACGAGCGCGTCGTGGGTGTCAAGACCGATCGAGGCACGATTCGCACGCCTGTCGTCGTCGACGCCGCGGGCGCGTGGACACGGCAGGTCGCAGCAGCGAGCGGCATCTCGATCCCGCTCGTTCCAACACGCCACCAGCTGTTCGTGACCGAGCCGGTCGAGGGCGTGCACGCCGATTTGCCGATCGTTCGCGTCGCCGACGCAGCGGTGTACGTGCGGCCGTGCGAAGGCGGACTTTTGTGGGGCGGCTTCGAGGAAGCGCCGCGCATGTTTGACATCGACGAGCTCGGGCCGCAGTTCGCCGTGGCCGAGACGCCGCTCGACGCCGACGTGCTCTGGCGCATGGCCGACGACGTGCGCGACCAGTTGCCCGTGTTGCGGGCGGCCGCGGTGCGTGAGCATCGCGGCGGGCTGCCGACGATGACGGCCGACGGCGACCACATCGTCGGGCCGGCGCCGCGCGCGAACGGCTTCTTCATCGCCGGCGGCTGCAACGTCGCCGGGCTGTCGGTGTCGTCGGCGATCGGCGACGTACTCGCAGCGTGGATCGTGGACGGCGAGCCGCCGCTCGACCTCAGTCCGCTCTCGGTGACGCGCTTCGCGTCCGGCTCCGTGGACGATCTCGAGCAGAGGGCGGCCTGGCAGTACCGGCACTTCTACGGCGTCGCCTGAAGCCAGGCCTCGAGACTCGCGAGCGCCTCGTCGAGCCGCGACGTGTCACCCCACGCGCCCGCCAGCTTAAGGGTGCCCGTCGTGCTGTCGTAGATCGGCTCTGCACGTCCGGCAATGCGATCGCCCACGAGCAGTGGGAGGACGTAGTAGCCGTATTCGCGCTTCGCCTTCGGGACGTACATCTCGAGCCGGTAGCGGAAGTCGAAGAGCGCCTCGGCCCGTGCGCGGTCGTGGATCAGGCGGTCAAACGGTGACAGCAGCGTCGCGCGGTCCGGCACCGTGCCGCCCGCGACGTTGTCGTGCGCGATCCATTCGCCGTTGACGAGCTGCACACCGATGGCGCGCGCCCGCTGCTCGGCGAGCGCCCGCTCCGCTTCTGCGAGCGTCACCGTCTCGGTGCTCGGATACCACCGTTCTCCGAGGTCCCAAAGCCGCTGGCCGCCCTGCCGCCCGACGACTGCGACCAGGCCGCGGCTGTGCAGGAGCTCGAGCATGGTGGCGACGCGGCGGCTTCCGTACCAGCGGTGCCGCTCGGGCTTCAGCGTCGAGCGGTCTTCGAGGTCCCGCGCCAGGAGCGGTCCGCGCAGCTCGAGCTCACGGAGCACATAGCGGCGGAACGCCGCGTTCGTCTTCAGGAACTCGTTGCCGCGCCGCTCCGGGGCAGAGCACCCGGTGCGCCGGCGTCGCATCCGGGCGCGGAGATACGGCATCGACTCGGCCGGCCAGATGAACGCGCGCCATTCGATCAGCCGTCGGTCTACCCAGAGCAGCCGGTCGAGCTCGGCCCGATCGTACGGCCCGAGGCGGCTCCAGAGCACGAGCTGCTGCGGCGGCGCCACGGTCGAGATCGGGTCGATCTGCAGGTAGCCGAGCCTGCGCACGGTGTCGAGCACGGAGCCTGCAGTGCCGTCGAGCAGCTGCGCCCGGACCGCGATACGGCGTGCCTCGTCGGCCGGCACAACGCGCATGTCGCGGAGCCTAGACGCCGAGGACGGAGACGAGCGCGTCGACGACGCGCGGGTCGAAATGCGAGCCGGAGCTCGCGCGGAGCTCGGTCGCGGCTTCCGCGGCGGAGCGGGCCTTGCGGTAGGAGCGGTCGGTCGTCATGGCGCTCCATGCGTCGCACGCGCACACGATGCGCGCGGCGAGTGGGATTGCTTCGCCGGCGAGCGCGTCCGGATAGCCCTTGCCGTCCCAGCGCTCGTGGCACGAGCGAACGATTGTCCCGACCTCGCCCAGGAGGCCGCCGATGCGCTCGAGCATCTGCTCGCCGAGCACCGTGTGTGTCTTCATCAGCTCCCACTCGGCGTCGTCGAGCGCGCTCGGCTTGTTGATGATCTCGGCCGGGATCTTCACCTTGCCGACGTCGTGCAGAAGCGCCGCGAACTCGGCCCGGGTGCGGTCACGCGCGTCGAGGCCGAGCTCGTCGGCCACCGAGACGACGAGGTCGACGACGTCGCGGCTGTGACTGCCGGTGTACTCGTCGTCCGCCTCGATGACGTCGCCTAGCAGCATCGCGGTGCCTCGGTACGCATTCGAGAGCTCGAGCGCGTTGTCGAGCCGTCGCTGACGTTCCTTGGCGAACGTTGCGAAGAGCAGCAGGACCGGCAGGACGAGCGTGAGCGAGAGCGGGTGCCGAACCGTCGGGAACGCGACGAGCAGGCCGAGCGGTGCGAGCAGAACGTCGACCGCATATACCGGAAGCATCGAGCGGAGCTGCGTCAGCGCTGGGATGCCGAGCACGGTTCGGTAGCAGAGATAAACACTGCCAAAGTCGAACGCAAGCTGTGCGACGAGCGCGAGACCGTAGAACGGCAGCAGGTGCCAGCGCGGCTTGCCGTCCGCGGCGAGCGCGATGACGAGAGCCGGACCGACGGAGAACCAGCACGAGGCCGGGAGGAGCGCCAGGCGATCGACCGGTGGCCGGTCGCGCACGAGCTCAGGCACCTGCGCGAGCAGCATGGCGAAACAGACGGCGACCGGCAGCATGCGGGCCGGCAGCAGGAACCACATCGCGACGAAGACGGCCTCCGTCGGGACTGCGAAGACCCCGCCGAACTCGAACTGCACGCGCGCCGCGAGCGCGTAGCAGAGGACTGAAACGACGAGGGCAGTGAGCGAGAGCGAGCGTTGGGAGGGGAGCGCGAGCATCGCGCAGGCGGTGACGGCGAACAGGACGGCGGCAAGGCCGGTCGCGTCACGGCGTGCCAGGTGCTGCGACGCGCTCGAGCGGCCGAGCTCGACGAGCGAGTCGTCGTCGAGCGCGCTCGTAGGTGCGGGAGTTACCGCGGACACACCCGGGAAATCGGCACCCCCGTCCGCGGCCTTGACGAGCGCAGGCGATAACCCCCCGTTTCAGGGATCGGCGTACCCCTTGGGGGTGATTGTTCGCCCTCGATCCCTGATCAGAGTGAGACCAGTTTCTACTGCGGCTTCTTGAGGAGAGAGGGTCAATGGCGGCACGTTTGCGGTATCTGGTTCCGGCTGTTCTGGCGGCGGCGGTATGTTCCGTGCCGGCCGCGAATGCAGGGCTGATCGGGAACATCGGCAATCTTCTGAGCGGCAACTGCCCAACCGGTGGGTCGCAGGTGTTTGCTCCGTGGCAGGACGCGAACTACTACCTTCCTGCCCCGAACGGCAGCTTCGAGTCCGGCACGACGGGCTGGTCGCTGTCGGGCGGCGCCGGCGTCGTGAGCGGGAACGAGCCGTTCTATCCGTCGGGGTCTCACTCGCTGTCGCTCCCGAGCGGGAGCTCCGTAATGAGCCCACAGGTCTGCCTCGGCACACAGCAGCTCTACATCCGGCTTTTCGCGAAGGATCTGAACGGTACGGACGGCGGGCTCCGGGTCCGCGTCTATTGGTACGGCCTGCTGAACCAGCTGCTCGGGTACTCCGACTTCGGCGTCTTTCCGGGCGGCGGCAACTGGGGGCCGACCGGCAAGGTTCAGTCCAGCGGGGGTCTCCTAGCACCGCTCCCGATCGTGTCGCTCCTCTCGTCGTCGTCGGCGCGGATCCAGATCACGCCTCTCGGCTCGGGCAGCCACTGGCAGATCGATGACCTCTACATCGATCCGTCGGTCATGCGTATCGGCTGAGCTGACTCCGTCACACAATTGTTGGGAAGGCGTCACACTTCCGTGACGCCTTTCCGCGTACCGTCGCCGACATGGACAAGACGGCGACACCGTGGGGGCCGGCCGACCTCATCGAGGAGGTAACGGTCCGCCAACAGGCGGGGGAAAAGCGCTTCGCCTCGATCGTGCAGCTGCTCGAGATCGGCAATGGCGAGCGGCTCGTGCGGTTCGCCTACTCGACCGGCGGCACCGCTCGGCGCGGGCCGATCACGCTTCGTCAGCGTGATCTCGAGCGGCTGCGCGCGGCACTGGAGAACCGTCCGTTGTTGCAGGAGGTGCTGCGGCTCTAACTGAAAGCGAGCAGACGCTCGCGCGCGGCCTCGACGAGCGAGGCGAGAATCAGGGCGCCGTCGGCGGATCCGAGCAGCGGGTCGACCGCGTGCTCGGGGTGCGGCATCAGGCCCATGATGTTCCCCTGCTCGTTGCAGATGCCGGCGATGTCGTCGACGGAGCCGTTGCACGGCTCGCCGTAGCGCAACACAACTTGACGGTTCGCCTCGAGCTCGCGGACGAGCTCCGGCGGCGCGAACCAGCGTCCGTCGCCGTGCTTCACGGGGATGACGATCCGCTGGCCGACGCTGCAGCGTGACGTGAACGGCAGATCATCGCGTTCGACGACGAGCGGCACGTCGCGGCAGACGAAGCGGAGCGACTCGTTCCGGAGCAGCACGCCCGGCAGGAGCCCGGCCTCGCAGAGAATCTGGAAGCCGTTGCAGATCCCGAGGACGAGACCGCCTGCGTCGGCGAATGCCTTCACGGCGGCGGTGGCCGGTGAGAAGCGCGCGATTGCTCCGCAGCGGAGGTAGTCGCCGTACGAGAAGCCGCCCGGGAGGACGACGGCGTCGAGGTCCGGCAGCTCGTGGTCCTCGTGCCATACCGTGACCGCTTCGGCGTCGAGCGCGGCGAGCGCCCACAGTGCGTCGCGGTCGTCCTGCGAGCCGGGATACGTGACGACGCCGATGCGCGGCTGCGGGCTAGCCATGGATCTCGACCTCGAACGACTCCATCAGCGGGTTCGCGAGCAGCTGCTCGCACATCTTCTCAACCTGTGCGCGCGCCTCGATGGGATCGTCTGCATCCAGCTCGAGGTCGACGACCTTGCCGACGCGCGCGGCCGCGACGGCGAAGCCGAGATGCTCGAGCGCGGTCTCGACGGCCTCGCCCTGCGGGTCGAGGATGCCCTGCTTCGGGCGGACGAGGACGGTCGCCCTCACCCGAGCACCACCGCCGGCCGCTCGAGGTACGCCTCGAACGGGATCGTCGTCAGCTGCTCGAACGCCTCGATGTACTTCGAGCGCGTGTGCCTGACGACGTCCTCCGGCAGCACCGGGCCCGGCTCCGTCTTGTCCCAGCCGGTCTGTTCGCAGTAGTCGCGCACGAACTGCTTGTCGAAGCTGTCCTGCGCACGTCCGGGCTCGTATGCATCAGCCGGCCAGAAGCGAGACGAGTCCGGCGTGAGCGCCTCGTCGCCGAGGACGAGGTTGCCGTTCGCGTCGAGACCGAGCTCGAACTTCGTGTCCGCGATGATGATCCCGCGCGTTGCCGCGTGATTTGCCGCCGTCGTGTAGAGCTCGATGCAGATCTGCTCGACCTCGTCGAGCCGCCCGGCGCCGACGAGCTCCGCCGCCTGCTCGCGGGTGATGTTCTCGTCGTGCCCGGTCTGCGCCTTCGTCGCCGGCGTGAAGATCGGCTCGGTCAATCTGTCGGACTCCCGCAGGCCGTCCGGCAGAGCGTGGCCCGAGGTCGCGCCGGTCGCCTGGTAGTCCTTCCACGCCGAGCCGGCGACGTAGCCGCGCACGACGCACTCGATCGGGAGCATCTCGAGCCGGCGGCACTCCATCGAGCGTGCATCGTCGCGGATTGCGAGCATGTGGTTGGGGACGATCGACTGCATTAGCGAGAACCAGTATCCGGAGAGCCCGGTCAGCACGCGTCCCTTGTCGGGGATCTCGGTCGGTAAGACGACGTCGAAGGTCGAGATGCGGTCGCTTGCGACGAGCAGCCAGCGGTTGTCGTCGAGCGCGTAGATCTCGCGCACCTTTCCGGATGCAACATGCGTGGCCTCAGGCATGAACTGGCTCCTCCTTGACTGCGATCGAATTGAGTCGGCTGAACACCGTGTCCACATGCTGCGTGTACGCGCTCAGGTCGAAGACCGTGTCGAGCGCGACGCGCGACGCGATCTCTTCGTCGGCGCGCACGAGCTCGCGGAAGTCGAGCTCCTCGTCCCATGCGCGCATCGCGTTGCGCTGCACGAGGCGATACGCGTCGTCGCGCGACAAACCGGCTTCGATGAGCGCGAGCAGAACGCGCTGGCTGAAGAACAGGTAATGGCTCGCCTCGAGGTTCCGGCGCATCCGCTCTTCCCGCACGATCAGCCCTTCGGCGAGCCAGGCGAAGCGGTCGAGCATGTAGTCGACCGCGAGGAACGAATCGGGCACGACAATGCGCTCGGCAGACGAGTGCGAAATGTCGCGCTCGTGCCAAAGCGCGACGTTCTCGAACCCGACGAGCGCGTTCGCCCGCACGACCCGAGCAAGGCCGCAGATGCGCTCGGCGACGACGGGATTCCGCTTGTGCGGCATCGCCGACGAGCCCTTCTGACCGCGCCCGAACGGCTCCTGCACTTCGGCAACCTCGGTCCGCGCGAGGTGGCGGATCTCGAGCGCGAACTTGTCGAGCGACGACGCGAGGACAGCGAGCGCCGCCAGCAGCTCAGCGTGCCGGTCGCGCTGCAGGATCTGCGTCGAGCTCGGCGCCGGCTCGAGACCGAGGCGCTCGCACGCGCTCCGCTCGAGCTCGGGATCGGTTGCGGCGTACGTGCCGACCGCGCCGGAGAGCTTGCCGACGCGCATCCCTTCGAGCGCACGCGCGAGACGGGTCCGGTTGCGGTCGAGCTCGAACGCCCAGCCGGCGAGCTTCAGCCCGAACGTCGTCGGCTCCGCGTGCACCCCGTGCGTCCGGCCCATCTGCAGGGTTGTACGGTGCTGCTCCGCACGCGCGACGACGGCCGCCAGCGCGCGGTCGACGCCGTCGAGGACGAGCGCGCCTGCCTCACCGATCTGCAGGGCAAGCGCGGTGTCGACGACGTCCGAGGATGTCAGCCCGTAGTGGAACCAGCGGCCCTCCTCACCGAGCTGCTCCGCGACTGCGTCGACGAACGCAGCCGTGTCGTGATGAAGCGTCGCCTCGAGCTCGGCCACCCGCTGGGGGCTCGGCGGGGCCGCCGTCTCGGCGATCGCGCGGGCTGCGTCGGCCGGAACGACCCCAAGCTCGGCCGAAGCGGCTGTCGCAGCCAGCTCGACCGCGAGCCAGGCCCTCAGCTTGCCCTCGTCCGACCAGATGCTGGCCATGGCCGGGCGGGAGTAGCGGGCGATCACTGCTCGCAGTCTAGAACGGGTCCAGGTCGGCGGTTTCGACCCCGGCATCCCCCATTTGGGGGATGGGAGTCGTCCGAGGCGGTAGCTACCTTCCCGCTGGAATTGTTACTTGAAAGTTGTAAAGACCATCGTCGCAAATCGGGCATCGTCGTCGCGACGCTGCTCGGGCTGCTTCTCGTCGGCATCGGCTTGACCGGGGCCGCGCTTGGCCGGTCGGAGGCGCATACCCCGGCCGCGGCCGGGGTCGCGTCGCCGGCCCTGCAGCGGCCCGCCGCGAAAGCCGTGCAGTTGAAGCAGCGCCGCCGAAGAGAAGCGCGACACCAGCCTCACACCGCGGTGCGTGCGACGATCTCGCTCTACGAGCACACCGTGCGCCGGACGACGCTGCGCGTGCAGGGCTGCTCGGCCGCGAAGCGCCGTGTCGGCGGCATTGTCATCCTCGACTTCGGCCAGCCCGCGTACAACGGGCACACGTACGGGACATTTCTCTTCTCGGGCCGCTTCGCCGGGAACAAGGCGATCACGCGCGCGATGTTCGCGTACGCCGCAGGCTACCGGTATTGCCTCGCACGCCACTCGAAGCTGCGCATCATGCTGGCGCGTGGGACGAGCAACTACCGCCCGCATCTGCCGAGCGTCTACAAGGCGGGTCGCAAGTGGGCGAGAGAGACGATGAAGCTCGCACACCGCCTGCGCACGCATCGCCTCGACGCGCACGTCTCGTCAGCGGCCGCGGACGACGTCGAGCCGACCTGGGATCGCCCGTTCCATCGGACGCGCGACTTCTTCCGAGGCTACCGTGATGCGCGAATCGGACATCCGCTCTACAACTACGGCTCGCTCGACGGCGGCGTCGGCTCGATTTGGAACGCGCGCCAGTTCTTCTTCGTCACCTCCGGGATGCGGAATGCGCAGTCGATCCCGGAGATCTACAACCACGCGATGGCGCGGGAGTGGGCGGAGCTTGCGCACATTGCGCGCCACCGCTACCACCGGCCGTTGCGGTTCGCCGGCGTGATGACGACGCACACGTCGCGCAATCACGGCATGAAGCCGCGAGACGCGCACCGGACGCTCGTGCATGCGCTCGCACTGAGGATCGGCGCGGCGGCGCCCGACGTCCCGGCGACCCTTACGAACATCCGCTCCGCGGACTAGGCGCGCAGAATCCGCACCGCGAGCGCGGCCGCGTTGCGCGCGTTGTCGACCCCGACGGCGGCGACAGGAACGCCCGGCGGCATCTGCGTGATCGCGAGCAGCGCGTCGAGGCCGTCAAGCACGCTGAGGCTGGACTTCAATGGAACGCCGATCACCGGCAGGTCCGTGTGCGCGGCGACAGCCCCCGGGAGCGCCGCCGAGAGCCCGGCACCGCAGATCAGGACGCGCAACCCGCGTGCGCGCGCCGACCGCGCGTACTCGGCGACCGCATCCGGCGTGCGGTGCGCCGACCGAACGTCGAACTCATAGCCGACACCTTCCTCGTCGAGCACGCCGAACGCGCCCTGCATCCGCTCGCGGTCGGACTCGCTTCCGACGAGGATGCCGACGAGCGTCTCAGGCATGGGCGATGTCGTGTCGAAACTGCATGCCGGCGAAATGTATGCAGGACGCCGCCTCGTACGCTGCAGCACGCGCGCCGTCGATCGAGTCGGCGACACCGGTGACGCTGAGGATCCGGCCGCCGTTCGTCACCACCCGGCCGTGGTGCAGCGCAGTGCCTGCGTGGAAGACGAGCGCGCCGAGTGCCTCGGCCTCGGCGATGCCCTCGACGGGTGTGCCGTTGTCGCCGCGCTCGGGATACTCGCCGCCTGCGAGCACGACCGTGACTGCGGCCCGGTCCGATTCCGGCAGCGAGACGCCGCCGAGCGAGCCCGCAGCGGCCGCGGACAGCACCTCGAGCAGGTCCCCGTCCAGCCGCGGCAGCAGCGACTGCGTCTCGGGGTCGCCGAAGCGGCAGTTGTACTCGAGCACGCGCGGGCCGTCGGCCGTGAGCATGACGCCGGCGAACAGGACACCGACGAACGGCGTCCGGCGCTGGGCGAGCTCGTCCAACACGGGCGTGCACGCAAGCTCGACGAGCTCGTCCGCGTCGACCGCAGGTACCGGCGAGTATGACCCCATCCCGCCGGTGTTCGCGCCCTCGTCGCCGTCGGCGATCCGCTTGTAGTCCTGCGCCGCCGGGAGCGCGACCGCATGACGCCCATCGCTCAGCGCGAAGATCGAGACCTCGTCGCCCTCGAGCAGCTCCTCGACGTGGAACGCCTGGCCGAGGGCCTCGGCCGCGCGTAACCCTTCCTCGAGCTCGCCTTGTGTCCGGCAGACCCAGACGCCTTTCCCGGCCGCCAGGCCGTCGGCCTTGATGACGCACGGCGGACGTGCGACCGCGACTGTGCGCGCCGTCGGCACGCCTGCCGCCTCCATCACGTCTTTCGCAAACGCTTTCGAGCCCTCGATCCGCGCGGCGTCGGCGCTTGGCCCGAAGACCGCGATGCCGCGGTGGCGCAGCTCATCCGCCAGGCCGGCGACGAGTGGCGCCTCCGGACCGACGACGACGAGGTCGACGCGAAGCTCCAGCGCGAGCGGCACGATCGACGCCGGGTCGTCCGCGCGCGCCGGGTGGCATCGCGCAAGCGCCGCGATGCCGGGGTTGCCCGGGGCCGCATGCAGCTCGGAGACTCCCCGGCTTCGCGACAGCGCCCAGGTAAGCGCGTGCTCGCGCCCTCCGGATCCGACGACGAGGACCTTCACGCGCGGCATGCTAGAGGTGTTTGCGGTTCGCAACCGACGCGCAGGACCGGGGAGATGTACGACCCGGGAGTCGACAGGCACGAATGGGAGAGCGAGATGGCCGCGCTCGACGAGGAGCTGCACGAGGACACGACGTCCGCCCTGCCCGATCTCGACGACCTCATCGAGCGGATGCTCGAGGCGTCCGGCTACGACCTGACCGAGCCCGTCCTTCGCGAAGGCGACGAGCGGGAGATCGTCACGGAGTTTCTCGCCGCACGCGAGATCAAGGATGCCTACGAGCGAGGCTCGGATGAGCTCTCAGCGGGCGACATCGGCGCCGCGATCAACGGGTACCGCGCGATCTTCGACTACCTCGTGTCGACGCGCGCCGCCGCCGACGCCGACGCCGAAGCGTAGGGTCTTCTTCATGGACGGAGCTCCGCCGTACTCGGCCGCGGCGGTGGACGTGGTTCGCCTCCCCGCCGGCCGGAGCGAGCGCGACCACGTCGCCGTCGAAGAGCCCCTCGAGATCCGGATCAACGGCGCACCGGTCGCGGTGACGATGCGGACGCCCGGCCACGACGAGGAGCTCGCGCTCGGCTTCTGTCTCTCGGAAGGACTGCAGCCCGAAGCCGCCCGTCTGCCAAACGACCTCGCCGCGAACACCGTCGAAGTCGACGCGGCACAGTTCGATCCCGAACGGCTGCAGCGGAGCTTCTACACCTCGTCGTCATGCGGCGTTTGCGGCAAGGGGGCGCTCGAGGCGGTCGCCGTCGAGGCGGCCCGTGTCGACTCGGAGCTCCACATAGCGCTCGACGTCGTCGCGTCGCTGCCGGCCACGCTTCGCTCGGAGCAAGCAGCGTTTGCCGCGACCGGCGGGCTCCATGCAACCGGGCTCTTCACCGCCGCGGGCGAGCTTCTCTGCGTGCGCGAAGACGTCGGCCGGCACAACGCGATGGACAAGGTGATCGGCTGGGCGTTCGGCGCCAGACGGCTGCCGCTAGCCGACGCGGTGCTCTGCGTGAGCGGCCGGCTGTCGTTCGAGCTCGTGCAGAAGGCCGCTGTCGCGGGTTGCCCGGTCGTGGTCGCGGTCGGCGCGCCGTCGAGCCTCGCGGTGTCGCTCGCGGAGGACCGCGGCATCACGCTGTGCGGGTTCGTGCGCAACGGCAACGCGAACGTCTACAGCGAGGCGTGGCGCATCGACCGCTGACCGGCGTCCTGCTCGTGGGCGGCGCAAGCACGCGGTTCGGCTCACCGAAGGCGCTTGCGGTCGTCGACGGTGAGACGCTCGCGGACCGCGCGTGGCGGCTGCTCGGCGACGCGTGCGACGAGCGCATCGCAGTCGGCAAGGGCGAGTACGAGCTTCCATTCGAGGTCCTCGACGACGGCAGCGACCTGCGCGCGCCGATCGTCGGCGTCATCGCGGGGCTGCGCGCGGCGCAGCACGACGTCGCCGTCGTGATCCCGGTCGACATGCCGCGACTGACCGCCGACTCGCTGCATCGACTCGCCGACGACTGCCTCGACGTCTCGTGCCCGTCGACGGGGCCGCTGCCCGGCGCATACCGCAACAGTGCGCTGCGGGAGCTCGAGCGCGCAGTGGGCGAGCACCGGCTCGCCTTGCGCGATGCAATCGCCGGGCTCAACGTCGCGACGGTCGCTCTCGACCCGGCGATCCTCGTGAACGTGAATACTCCGGACGATGTTCACCTCTGACGTTGCCTACGACAAGTTCATGGGGCGCTTCTCGACGCGCCTCGCGCCGGTGTTCGCCGACTTCGCGGGCATTGAGCGCGGCGACCGCGTGCTCGACGTGGGCGCCGGCACCGGCGCGCTCACGGCGGAGCTCGTCCGTCGCGGGGCCGATGTCGCGGCCGTTGACCCGTCGCCGGAGTTCGCCGCGACGCTCCAGACGCGATTCCCGGATATCGACGCGCGCCAAGGGGCTGCGGAGGAGCTCCCGTGGCAGGACGAGTCGTTCGACGCTGCGCTTGCCCAGCTCGTCGTCGCGTTCATGTCGGATGCCCCGGCCGGCATCGCGGAGATGCGCCGCGTCGTACGGCCGGAAGGAGCCGTCGCGATCTGCATGTGGACGCGTGACGACATGGAGCTGCTCGCGGCGATCAACCGGACGCAGGCCGTGATCTCGCCGGAGCGCTCAGCGGACGTCTCTCCGTACCGCTCCCCGGAATCGGCGCGCGATCTGCTCGGAGCAGACGCGCAGCTCGAACAGCTGACCGTCGATGCCGACTACTCCGGCTTTGATGACTTCTGGTCGGCGCTCGACGGCGGTGTCGGCCCGGCCGGCGTCTGGCTGCATTCGCTGTCGGAGGTGGAGCGCGCCGCAGCGCGTGATGAGCTCTACCGGCAGGTGGGAGAGCCGACCGGGCGCTTCACGCTGACGGGCACCGCGTGGGCGGCCCGCGCTACGCGCGCGTGAGGACGCTCGTGCGCTCGGCGCCGGTGCCGATGAGCGTCACCTCGACGCCGAGCTCCCGCTCGACGAGCTCGACGTAGCGGCGCGCCGCGTCCGGGAGGTCGTCTGCCGACGCGCAGTCGTCGAGCGGCTCCGACCAGCCGGGCAGCGTTTCGAACACCGGCCGGGCCGCATGGAAGTCGCTCTGGTGTGCAGGAAAGTCGCGCGTCTCCTCGCCGCCGCGGAGGCGGTAGCGCACGCAGACGGGGAGCTCCGCGAAGTGCGAGAGCACGTCGAGCTTGGTCAGCGCAAGCTGATCGATGCCGTTGACGCGCACGGCGTAGCGCAGCGCGACGAGGTCGAGCCAGCCGCAGCGGCGGCTGCGTCCCGTCACGGTTCCATATTCGTGGCCAAGCTCGCGCATCGTGTCCTGGTCGAGGCCTTCGATCTCTGACGGGAACGGCCCCTCGCCGACGCGCGTGACGTACGCCTTCGCGACTCCGATCACGCGATCGATGCGTTGCGGCCCGATGCCGACGCCGGTAGCCGCGCTTGACGCGACCGGGTTCGACGACGTGACGAACGGATACGTGCCGTGGTCGAGGTCGAGCAGTGTCGCCTGTGCGCCTTCGAACAGGACGTGCTTCCTTTCGCGAAGCGCGTTGTCGACGTAGAGAGACGTATCGGTGACGTACGGGCGGAGCCGCTGTGCGTAGCCCTCGTACTGCGCTGCGACGGTCTCGAGGTCAAACGGCTCCGACTCGTAGACGCGCTCGAGCCAGAGGTTCTTCTCGGCGAGGGCGACCTCGATCTTCTGCCGGAGGATCTTCGCGTCGAGGATGTCCTGCACGCGGATGCCGAGTCGCATTGCCTTGTCTGCGTAGGCGGGGCCGATGCCGCGCTTCGTCGTTCCGATTGCGAGCTTGCCGAGCCGGCGCTCACTCGCCTGGTCGATCGCGAGGTGCCACGGCATGATCAGGTGCGCGTTGCCCGAGAGATAGACCTCGCTCGTCGAGTGTCCGCGCTGCTCGAAGTTGTCGAGCTCGCCGATCAGCACCTCGGGGTCGACGACGCAGCCGTTCCCGATCACGCAGGGCTTGCCGCGCACGATGCCGCTCGGCAGCGCGCGGATCTTGAACGTGTCCTCGCCGACCACGATCGTGTGTCCCGCATTCGGCCCGCCCTGGTAGCGGCAGACGACGTCCGAGTCCTGCGCGAGCAGGTCGACGATCTTGCCCTTGCCTTCGTCTCCCCACTGCGCCCCGACGATGACGGTCGCAGGCACGTCCGCAGTGTAGAGCCACCCCTCGGACACGACCCCAGCGCCTGGCACCGAGGCGTGTCCGCCGGAGTCACGGCCGGCGCCAGGCCCGGCTACGGAATCGGCACGACTTTGCCATCGCGCGTGCAGGCGCTTTCTGCGTGGTGTGGCGGATCCGTGACGCTTTCGTCACAGCGCCTGGCGCAGGTCGTGTCCCGAATCGTCAGGTTGACGCGCCGCCCGCGATCAGCGTGTAGAGACCCCAGCCGAAGAGCCCAAGGGCGACGGCTGCCGCGGCGAGCGCGAACGGGTCCCGGCGGAAGCGGGGGAAGACGCCGAAGACGATCAGTTGCGAGACGAAGAGGGCGCCGAGCGACGGCTTCAACAGGTCGTCGTAGAAGCGCTCCGGGTTGATGAGTGGGATCGCATCGATCGCGAGGAACGGCACCGCGATCCAGGCGACAAGGGTGCGCACCGGGGGGCCGTGCAGCCAATGGAGGAGGCGCGCGAGCGCAACGTACTCGGCGACGATCAGCGCGATGATGCTGAGTGCGGTCAGCAGGCCGACCGTGACCGCGAGCGCACGCCCGCAGTACGCCTGCGCGATCGCCGCACCGGGAACGGCTGCGTCGCGCAGCTCGTCGGGAACGTCGGACAGCGGAAGCGCGGAGACGAAGAAGACGACCCCGACGATCGCAACCGCTGCGACGAGTACGCGGCGCACAGTGCGGCTCGTTCCACGCACTTCCGCGCCGAGATAGAGCGGCAAGCTGGCGCACACGAAGAGCAACGCGGTGCTGCCTGACGCACGGCCGACGTCGTTCACGTTGGGCGAGGCAGCGAATGTCGGTGACGTGTGCCTGTAGGTGAACCACGCGGCGACGACCATCGTGGCGAGTTGCGCGACCGCGAGCACGGCCAGAGGGACGAGGACGAGACGCACCGGCAGCAGCACGAGCAACACGATCAGCACCGGGAGGATGAGCTCGAAGCTACTGCGATATGGCCGGATGCCCGGGAACACCGGTGTCAGCACGTCGTAGACGACCTGCGTGACCGTGTACGGCAGGTACAGGAAGTACGCGAACGCCCAGATCCACCCGTGTGCGAGCGCGGCCCGCCGCCCGGCCGCTACGTGCACGAACGTAGTCAGCCCGCCCGGCGACGCGACGCGGCGCGAGTACGAGACCCAGATCCAGACCGGCGCAGCGAACAGGGCGAGTGCGAGCAGGACGACAAGGCCGGCCGACTCGACGCCGTCACCGGCGGCTCCCGGGAAGATCGACAGCAGCGTGATCGGTCCGCCGATCGACGCGATCGCGAAGCCGAGGAACAGCGCGCGGGGAAGCGGTGCCGCTCCCGCGTCCCCGCTCTCGATAGATGTTTCTAGCCCCAGGCGTCTCCGCCGGTGGAGGTGTCAGGTGTCGTCGAGACGCCCCCGATCGGTACCGACGTCGTGCCGCCCACCTTGAGTGAAATCTTCATGCCGAGCGCCGCGTGCCCCGGCATCGGGCACCAGACCTGCACGGTCCCGCCGCTCGTGAACTTGACGGTCAGCGTCCGCGTCTTGCCCGGGGCGATCGCCGCCAGCTTCTTGACGCCGCGCAAGCCTCCACCCGAGACGGCCAGCGCATGCTTCACATGTCCGGCGTTGTGCACCGTGAACGTCACGGTCCCGGCCGCGGCGGTTTTCTTCGAGAGCGTGATCTTGTACTCGCGCTCGGTCACCTTGATCGCCGTCGCCGCGCCTGCGCTGCCGTGGCTGATGACCGCAGCAAGCGCGGCGCCTGCCACAGCCAGCGCGATCGCCGCCATCGCGGCAAGGAGGACAAGCCTGTGCCTGTTCCGTCTCATCAGGCTCCTTTCTTTCAACCCGATCCAACCACCCTGCCTACGATCGGCCAAGAGGATCGGATTACTACGCAGCCGCTACGCCGGTCTCGGCGGCGCCGGCCTCCCGCTCGACGCGTACCGAGTGGCCGCGGCGGCAGAGAAACGTCCCGTGCTGCAAGTCGAGCTCGAGCCGGCCCGCGAAGGTCGCGCCGGCGTAGCCCTCCGCCTGTTCGAGATCTGCGCACTCCACACACACAGCCGTGAACGAGGTGGCGCGAGGCGAGATCTGCACCACCTGTTCGCGGAGCGTCATGCAGCTGCGAGATCCGCGAACTTCGCGTAGCGCTTGAGGAACGAGAGCTTCAGCGAGTCGGTCGGGCCGTTGCGGTGCTTCGCGAGGATCACCTCGGCGAGCCCCTGCTGGTCGGACTCCTCGTTGTAGTACTCGTCGCGGTAGATGAACGCGACAAGGTCGGCGTCCTGCTCGATCGAGCCCGACTCGCGCAGGTCGGAGAGGATCGGCCGCTTCTCGGTGCGCTGCTCGACCGCGCGCGAGAGCTGCGACAGCGCGACGATCGGCACGTCGAGATCGCGCGCGAGGATCTTGAGCGAGCGCGAGATTTGCGAGACCTCCTGCACGCGGTTCTCCGCCGAGCCGCCGCTCGTCATCAGCTGCAGGTAGTCGACGACGATCAGGCCGAGATCGGGATGGCGCGACTTGAGCCGCCGTGCCTTCGACCGGATCTCCATCATGGTGATCGAGCCCGTGTCGTCGACGTAGATCGGCGCCTTCGCAAGCTTGTCGCACGCCGCCGTGAGCCGCGGCCAATCGTCCGGCGCGAGCTTGCCGGTCCGCAGCCGCTGCGACTCGACCTTCGCCTCGCTGCACATGAGTCGCTGCGTCACCTCGGACTTCGACATCTCGAGCGTGAACATCCCGACCGGGATGTTCTGGCGCACCGCGATGTTCGCCGCCATGCACAGGGCGAGGGCGGACTTTCCCATCGACGGACGCGCCGCGACGATGATCAGGTTGCCGGGCTGGAAGCCCGACGTGAGCCGGTCGAGCTCGCGGTAGCCGGACGCAGTGCCGGTCACGTCGGCGCCCGCCTCGTACAGCGTCGTGATGCGCTCGAAGCTCTCCTTCAGGAGCTGGTCGATGTGCGTGAACTCGCCTGACACACGCTGCTGCGACAGGTCGAAGACGATCTGCTCGGCACGATCGACAAGATCCCCCGCCTCGCCTGGGCGATCCCATCCGAGGCGGGAGATCTCGCCTCCTGCGCGGATGAGGCCGCGCAGGGTTGCCGTCTCGCGCACGATCCTCGCGTAGTGCGAGGCATTCGCGGTCGCGGGGACGAGCGCCGCGAGCTCGTGCAGCCGAACCCGGCCGCCGACGTCCTCGAGCTCGCTGCGTTCCTCCAGCTCATCCGTCAGCGTGATCGCATCCACCGGCTCGCCCTTCGCGTACAGCGCGAGAGTGGCGCGGTAGATCTTCGCGTGGGACTCCCGGTAAAAGTCCTTTGCGTCGAGGATCTCGCTGACGACGCCGATCGCCCCTGGGGAGAGCATCATCGCCCCGAGGACAGACTCCTCGGCCTCGAGGTTCTGAGGAGGGACGGGGGCGCTGTCAGGAACGGCTGCGAGCGTCGCCATGCG
Source organism: Gaiellaceae bacterium (assembly GCA_036496545.1). Lineage (GTDB taxonomy): Bacteria > Actinomycetota > Thermoleophilia > Gaiellales > Gaiellaceae > Palsa-739. The sequence continues at coordinate 53,755 of DASXKX010000029.1, forward strand.
CTCGGATTCCAGCACGGGATCCTCCGTGCGACCAGGTCTGGAAGAGTCCGTTGTGAACATGTCTTTTCGAACCATTTGCAGGGGGAAAGGAGAATCGCAGGAGCATCGGACGGCGCGTCCTGTGGAAAGATCGTGCGCTCGGTGCGGGAAGTTCTCCGCAAGTTCCACAGGCCGTTGATAGCTCTGTGGAACAGACGGGGTCTGACTCCGCGCAGCGGCGTCTGACCCCGCCTAAGGCTCCGCTACTCGTCTGCCAACGCTGCGTCGGCGTCGGCGCGCCAGTCCGGCTCTGCAGGCTCGGGCTCGGGCTCGGCCTCGGCGGCCGGCTCTTCCTCGTCGGTCGCGAGGATCTCCTCGATCGCGGGGCCCTCGTGCGCCGGCTCCGCCGCCTCTGCTTCGGCCTGCTGCTCGGTGGCCTCCATCGCCGCGAGCTCCTCCTCGGACGGCAGCTCGCCGCCCTCCGGGATGACGAGCGTCGTGACCTCGACCTGCACGCCCTGGAAGAGATCGATCGGCACCTGGTAGCGGCCGATGCGCTTGATGTTGTCGACGCCGATCTTGCGGCGGTCGATGCGCACCTTCGCACGGGCCCACAGCTCATCCGCGATATCGGTCGGCGTCACCGAGCCGAAGAGCGACCCGGTCGGGCCGGCCTTCACCTCGAAGCGCAGCTCGGTCTTGCCGAGCGTCGCCGCGATCGCGTGCGCCTGATCGGCGGTCTTCGCCTCGTGGCGGGCGACGCGGGCGTCGCGCTTCTGTAGCTCCGTGACGCGCGCATTCGTCGCTTCCTCGGCGAGCTTGCGCGGGAACAGGAAGTTCCGCGCATACCCGCGCGCGACCGACACGACGTCGCCGCGGAGCCCGACCTTCTCGACGTCCTTCAGCAGGATGACGTTCATCAGCGGTCCCGGTCCTCACGCCGGCCGCGGCCGCCCCGGTGCTCGCTCGGCTCGACGCCTTCGGCGACGTACGGCAGAAGCGCCATCTCGCGCGCACGCTTGACCGCCTGTGCGACCTGTACCTGATGGCGCCGGCACGCGCCCGTGATCCTGCGGCTGCGGATCTTCCCCTTCTCGGAGATATACCGCCGCAGCTGGTTCACGTTCTTGTAGTCGATCTCCGCGATCTTGTCCTTGCAGAAGTAGCAATTCCGGCGCTTGATCGCCCCCGCGGGCCCGCCGGGCCGCTTCCGCTGCTGCTGCCGCTCGCGCGCCATCAGAACGGGATGTCGTCGTCGGTTGCGGCCGGGAAATCGGCCGTCGACTCGGCGCCTGCGCCGGCCGGCACGAACTGGTTGCCGCCGCCGCCGTCGCCGTCGCCTCGGCTGCCGAGGAACTGCACGGACTCGGCCACGATCTCGACGGACTCGCGCTTGCCGCCGTCCTGTGCCTGCCACTCGCGCCAGTCGAGCCGGCCGTCGACCGCGACCGGGCGGCCCTTGGACAGGTACTGCGCGCAGCTCTCCGCCTGGTTGCCGAAGACGGAGATGCTGAAGTAGTTCGGCTTGTCGGTCCAGTTGCCCGACTCGTCGCGCCGCCGGCTGTTCACCGCGATGCGCAGCGAGCACACGGGCGTGCCGCCCGGGGTATGTCGAAGCTCGGGGTCGCGGGTCAGGTTGCCGACGAGCACGACCCGGTTGATGTTGGCTGCCATCGCCTACTCCTCCTCGTCGTCCGAACGTGCGTTCGGCTCAGCGTACTCGGGCGCTGCGACGGCAGCCGCCACGGGGGCGGGCGCCGGCGTCTCGTCACGGGGTGCACTCGTGCGCGAGCCCTCGATGTGCTTCACGGCCAGATGCCGCATCACGGCGTCGTCGATCTTGAGGACGCGGGAGATCTCGTCGAGCGTCTCCGGGCTCGACTGGAAGACCACGAGGTGGTAGATCGCCTCCGGCTTCTTTGCGATCTCGTAAGCCAGTCGCCGCCGTCCCCACACGTCGTGGGAGCGCCAGGTGCCTCCGCCTTTCTCGACGAGCTCGCGCACGCGCGCGATCAGCTCGTCCTGGTGGGCCTCCGCGCCCTCCGGGTCCAGCATGAGCAAGATTTCGTACGTCGTCAAAGCCCCGATCAACTCCTTCCCATGGTCTGAGTCGGCCCCGACTGCTTGCGCCGCTCGGGGTCGAACGGCGCGATGACGGGGCAGGAAGCAGCGGCCACTGTAGCATCGTCCCGATGAAGCGCTTGACGGCGTGGCTCACCGGTGTGGCGGGCGGCGTGGCTACGGCCCGCATCTTCCGGCGCGCACCGGCGCCGGCTCCCGTGGTGCACGAGCCGGATCCCGCGGATGCACTTCGCGCGAAGCTCGCGGAGACGAAGCCTGCGGAGCCCGAGCCGGAGCCGGCACCGCCGGAGCAGTCCGGCGACGACCCGAATGCACGCCGCCGCGCCGTGCACGAGCGCGGCCGCGCGGCGGTCGACGAGATGCACGGCGACCGCTCGAGCGAGTAACCCGCGTCGCACGCGGCGGCCAACCCGCCACCGCGCTAGGCTGGAGCCTCTGCGGCTGTGGGAGCCGGGGATGTGGTGAGGGAGCCGCAGCCCTGCCTGCCCCGGCTCCTTTATTCCTCTGCGGCTACGTACGTGGGTTCAGGGCGTCGTCGAGCGCGCCGCCGGCAAAGTTGATTGAGACGAGCAGCAGCACAAGCAGCACCGCCGAAAGACGAGACCGGCGCTCGGTTCCAGATGATCGAGCATGACCTCGGTTGCCTTGATCAGCACGGTGACAGCATCGCCCGGCGCGAGCTGTAGTTGCTTGGCACTGCCGCGCGTGATTGCGGTTGAGCTCCAGTCTCCTCTCTAGCCGTGGTCGGACACGACGCGTGTGCCCGTCGCCTTGAACGTCGCGTACACGACCTGACCGGTCTCGAGCCCGAGGCGCGCGAGCGACTCGGCGGTGATCTCCGCGCTCACCGGCCCGACGCTCAGCCGGACGCGGTTGCCGAGCTCGGCGATGCTCCGGATCGGCGCGTGGATGACGTTCAGCGCGGAGTCATGCGGAGGCGCGTCCGCAAGCGTGATGTCCCACGGATAGACGGCGAGTGCAACGCGGCCTGTCGCGGAGTCGGCGGTCACGACAACCGTGCCGTCGTCAAGGTGAACGCGCGTCGAGCCGTTCCGGCTCGGCTCGGCGACGCCGTGCAGCAGGTTCGCGCCCGTGAACGACGCGACGAACGAGTCCGCCGGACGGCCGACGAGCTCGCTCGGCGTGCCACTCTGGCGTAGCGAGCCGTCGACGATCACGCTCACCTCGTCGGCGAGCGCCGCCGCGTCCTCGAAGTCGTGCGTGACGAGCAGGACGGGGATGTCGAGCCCTGCGAGTAGATCGTGCAGCTCTGCGCGAACGGTCGTCTTCGTATGCGCATCGAGAGCCGACAGCGGCTCGTCGAGGAGCAGCACCTCGGGCTCGCGCGCGAGCGCGCGCGCGAGCGCCACGCGTTGCCGCTCGCCGCCAGAGAGCTCGCCCGGCCGCGCGGAGGCGAGGGCCGAGATGCGGAAGCGCTCGAGGTACTCGTCGGCTGCGTGCTTGCGCGCGTACTCGACGTTCTGGCGCACCGTCATATGCGGAAAGAGCGCGTACTCCTGGAAGACGAGACCGACCCGGCGGCGCTCGGGCGGCAGGTCGACGCTACGGCGGTGGTCGAACAGCACGTCATCGCCGACGGCGATGCACCCCGACGTCGGCCGGACGAGCCCCGCGACCGCCCGAAGCACGGTCGTCTTCCCGGCGCCCGACGGCCCGACCAGCGCGAGCGTCGAGCTGACCTCGCAGCTCAGCTCGAGCTGGAAAGCCCGAAGAGGGACGGTGATCTGGTGGAGGCTGAGCGTTGCCATGTGAGACCGATGTGAAGTCCGGCGAGCAGGACGATGCTGAACAGTACGAGCACGCCGCTCATCGCGAGCGTGGCATCGAAATTGCGGTCGAACTCGGCGTAGATTGCGAGCGGCAGCGTCTGCGTCACCTTCTGCAGGCTGCCGGCGAACATGATCGTCGCGCCGAACTCGCCGAGCCCGCGCGCGAACGAGAGCGCGAGTCCCGCGATGAGACCGCCGCGCGCGAGCGGGAGGATCACACGAAAGAACGTGCGCGCGCGGCTCGCGCCGAGCGTGCGCGACGCCGCGGCGAGGTTCGGGTCGGTCGCCTCGAACGCGGCGATCGCCTGCCGGATATAGAGCGGGCTCGCGACGTACGTGACTGCAAGGGTGACGGCGGTCTGCGTAAACGGCAGTGAGATCCCGAGCGCGTCGAACGTGGAGCCGAGGAGACCCATGCGGCCGAACGCCGCCAGGAGGCCGATGCCGGCGACGGCGGGCGGCAGCACGAGCGGCAGCTCGACAAGCGTCACGGCGAACGAGTGACCGGGAAAGCGACGGCTCGCGAGCAGGAAGGCTGCCGGCGTTCCGAAGACGATGATCAGCAGTTGCGCGATCACACTCGTTTTCAGGCTGACGATGAACGCGTCGCGCACGACCGGATTCGAGAGCTGGTCGACGAGATGCGCCGGTGTCGTGTGCGCGAAGATCGCGACGATCGGCAGCAGGAGGAACGCGAGCGCGAGCAGCGCAGCCGCGAAGTAGGCGAGGGCGAGCGCCGTCAGTCTCAAGCTCGCCCGGCCACAGGTTCGCCTACTACTTCCTTGGCTTTAAGCGCCGCAGGAAGCCTGCGGCGAGCATCTGCGCCTGCCCGGGCTTGCTCAGAACCTTGTTGATGAAGGCCTGCGCGTCGCTCTTGTCGCCGCTCGCATTCACGACGCAGATCCCGTACCGCACTTTGGGCTCCGCCCACGCCGGGACCTTGATCACCGACACCTGGCCGGGGACGGTCTTTGCGTCTGTCGAGTACACGAAGCCCGCGTCCGCCTCGCCGAGCGCGACCTTCGACAGCACTTCGCGGACGTCCGTCTCCTGGCTCACCACGTTCTTCAGCACCGACGCGGACAGGTTCATGTTCTTGAGGACTTGCAGCGTGTAGCTCCCGACCGGTACGCCGCTCGCCGCGATGTCGAGCTTGACACCCGGCTTCGTGAGCGAATAGACGCTCTTGATCGCGGCCGGGTTCGACTTCGGCACGACGATGACGAGCGCGTTGCGCGTGAAGACGACCGGCTTCGAGCACTGTCCCTCCGCGTGGAGCTGATTTGGGAGCGACATGTTCGCGGAGGCGAAGACATCGGCGGGCGCGCCTTGCTGGATCTGTGCCGCAAGCGTGTTCGAGCCGCCGAACGAATAGCGGTCCGTCGAGTCGATCTTCGGGAAGACATCCGTGAGCGATGCCGCCGCGTAGACGGTGATCGGTGACGCAACGCGCGCGGCGTTGGCGCTCGTCGCGGCGAGCGCGAGTGCAGCACACGCGATAAGGACCGTCTTCTTCAACTCTGGACCATCACGTTCGTCGACTTCACGATCGCGGTCGTTGTCATGCCCTTGCGGAGCCCGATCTCCTCGACCGCGTCGCGCGTCACGACGGCAACGAGGCGCACCGGTCCGTTGACGACGAGCTCGACCTGAGCCATCAGCCCTTCGATCTGCACGTCGGTGACGATCCCGCGCAGCCGGTTGCGCGCGCTGAGATGCGCGCCCGCTCCGTCGCCGCGCACGCGCTCGATCTCCGAGGCCTCGACGACGCGCCTGTTGCCGGAGTCGCGCTGCACCTTGATGCGTCCCGCCTTGTCCCAGCGGCGCAGCGTGTCGAGGCTGATGCCGAGCGCAGACGCTGCTTCGCTTGCGGAGTAGAGCTCTTTCATCATCAGCTTTCGTAGTGGTCGAGTGCTGCGGACACGGCGTCGATCGGCAGCGCGGCGGCGAACGCGCTGCCGATCGATTGACGGCCGACCAAAGGCGCGAGCGCGCTCTGCTGCTGCGCTTCGTTCGCTGCGATCTGCCCGAGCGGCAGGCGGATCGTCGGCGTCTGGACCTGTTCGAGCGCCCCGAGATACGCGCCGAGCGTCAGCGACGTCAGCTTCCAGGCGAGCGTGGCGGCTGAGCGGGCGCTCGCGAAGGTGCCGCGCGGGTACGAGAAGGCAATGTCGTCGGCCGTCGCCGGGCGCTGCCCTGCATCGTTCATCAATGCTGCGAGGCCTGTGTAATGGGCGTGGTCGGCGGCGTGCATGTGCCGCACGATCCCGGCGGCCGGTGTCCCGAGCTTGCCGCTTGCGATCGCCTGGGTCGCGAAGTCGGCCTTAAGAAGCTCGGTCGCGACGAGGAGCCTGAGATACGAGAGGTCGACGTCGGGAACGGCAGCCGCTGCCCGCTCGGCCCACACCCCGAGGCCGAGGAGCGCGGCGCCGCCCCCAACTCCGGTGCGGAGGAGTCCCGCACGATTCATAGGCAATGCCCAGGCACCGCTCACGGGCCTGACCTTAGCGACTTGCGCGAGCGCTGTGTTGCGCTAGCGGCGAATCGTGATCACTCGGCTAAAGCCGCCGAGGTAGCCGCCGCCTGCCTGGTTGACGCTGAAGGCGATGCGGAGGGTCGAGCGGCCGCGGCGGAGCGACGGCGCGAAGACGGTCGAGGAGCCGCTGTTCAGCCGCTTCCGCCCGATCGTCCTCCACGCTCCGCTGGAGAGCCGGCGCTGCAGTTGGACGACGCGGCCTCTGAACGAGCGCGCGCCGGTGACGTGCGTTGCGATCCGGTGGCGCGACACGCCGCGGATCGAGACGGCCGGCCGGACGCCGACGGTGACGGTCGTGCTCTGCTGGCCGTTCCAGATGCTCTTGTACGCCGTCGCGATCACCGGACGCACCGTCAAGCTCCACGCTCCGGTCGCGTCGGTGAGCACCGTCGCGATCCGCTCGAACGAGCCGGCGCCGAACCGCTGCGCGAATACGTCGACGTTGTCGTTCGGCTTGCCGCTCGCGATCCTCCCGCGGAGCGTGACGGCGCCGCGGAAGCCGACGGCTTGCACCGACGCGGCAATGGTGACGGCGGGACCGGCCGTCGTGAACGCGGTGTCAGGCCCGGCCGTCGTTCCCGAGCTGTTGGTCGCGACAAGGCGGAAGTGGTAGACGGTGCCGGCGGCAAGGCCGCCGATCCCAAACGAGACGTTGTGCGAGCCGGGGCTCGAGCCCTGGCTGTGCGACGCGGTCTTCGTGCCGTACGACGACGTCGTCCCGTAGTCGAAGTACCACGTCGTCGTATGGCCGCGCGAGTCGAGCGAGGCGTTCAGCGTTGCGGTGCTCGACGTGATGCTGCTCGCGGAGGCGACCTTGATTCCGGGCGGCCCGGTCGTCGTGAACGTCTGGTCGCTGCCGGCAGACGTGCCCGTCGCGTTCTGCGCAACCATCCGAAAGTGGTACGTCGCACCCGGCGTGAGCCCGGTGATGCCGATCGCGACGTTCAACGCGTTCTTCCCTGATCCGACGTTCTTCACGGACGACTTCACGCCGTAGCTCGTCGACGTCCCGTACTCGAAGTACGCGTTCGTGGACTGCCCGATCGGGTTGACCGACCCGTTCAGCGTCGCCGTCGTGTCCCGGATGCTCGACGCCGCCTTCGTGGTCACAGTTGGCGACGCGACCGGCACGAACGTGTGGTCGCTCCCGCGTGCGGTCCCCGCGTCGCTCGTCGCGACGAGGCGGAAGTGGTAGGTCGCGCCGCTCTTCAGCCCGCTGATGGCGGCCGAGACGGGCACCGAGCTTGTGCCCGAGCCGGCGTCCTTCGCGCTCGTCTTTGTGCCGTAGCTCGTCGACGTCCCGTATTCGAAGTACCACGTCGTCGAACGCGAGCTCGGGTTGACCGTGCCGTTCAGCGTCGCGGACGTCGCCGTGATGCTGCTCGCGTTCCCGGTCACCACGTCGGGCGCCGAAGAGGTCGTGAGGATGCCGTCGGCGCCGTTCGTGGTGCCGGAGGCGTTTGTCGCGACGATGCGGTAGTGGTACGTCGTGCCCGGCTTGAGTCCGCCGAGCGAGGCGGAGACGCCGACGCCGCTCGAGCCCGAACCGACGCTCGCCGACTGCGTCTGGGAGCCGTAGGCCGTGCTCGTGCCGTACTCGAAGCGGGCCGTCGTCGACGCCCCGTTCGGGTTGACCGTGCCGGAGACCGTCGCGGTGGTGGGGCCGATCGAGGTGACGGGGCCGGTCGTCGCCGAGGGTGCCGCAGCGGCGGCCGATGCAACCTCCATGAGTGCGGCGGTCGCGAGCACCGCGACCACTGCGGCCAGACGAGTCATGGTGGTCCGGAGTGTGCTGGACAGGGGATGCCTATGCAGCTATTTGCGGCGTTTTTTTGCCGAGCCTTTACACGGGAGGGCCGAAGTCGGTTAGCCTCGGGCCTCCCTTGGCGGCCGAGGTGCAAGAACCCAGGCTCGAGACGTTCCCGCAGCGAGCGCCGGCCTTCTTCGTCGGGCTCGCATTCGCGGTCTTCGCGGGGCTTGCCGCGTGGTTCGGCCTGGTCATGTTCGCCCTCTGGCTCATCGCCAGGTAGCGGGCGACGGAGCGGCGCCAGAGTCGAACTGACCCGCGACGCCGTGGGGGCGGTGACGCTCGGGCTGATCGGCGTCGGCAGCAGCCCGGCGTCGCCGTCCTAGCGCCACGGGGCGCCGCTAGTCGAGCATTCGCGGCAGGCCGAACTGCGGGAAGACGCCCGCGCCCGCGAACCACGTCAGCGTGGCGATCCGGTCGCCCTCGACGGTCAGCACGAAGAGCGCGAGCGCGCGACCGGCGTCAGCTGGAGGTCCGGTGAGGTAGCAGCCGAACGCCGGCTGCCCGTTGGCGCGCGTCGGCACGAGCCGCAGCGGTGCGCCGCGGCGTTCGGCTGCACCGCGCAGGAACGCGGCGATTGCCTCGTGGCCCTGATAGGCGTGCGGGAGGGGCGGCATCGTGAGCCATGCGTCCTCGGTCAGGAGCGCGACCATGCCGTCCACATCGCCGCACTCAACTGCTTCGGCGAAGCGGCCGACGAGCTCGCGTTCTTCTTTCGAGTCGGGCAGCATCGCTCGCTCGGGCCCGGCGGCCGGGAGGCGCGACTCGAACGCCGCCCGCGCGCGGCGGAGGAGACTGTTCACCGCCGTTTCGCTCGTGTCGAGCAGCTCGGCGGTCTCTGCGGCTTGATAGCCGAGCACGTCGCGTAGCACGAGCACCGCACGCTGCTGCGGCGGCAGGTGCTGGAGGCCGACGACGAAGGCGAGCGCGATCGTTTCTCGGAGCTCATAGCGCGCGTCCGGACCGGGAGCCTCGTCGGGGACGCCGTCAAGGAGGATGTCGGGGTACGGCTCCAGCCACAGCGGCTCGTTCCAGCGCGTCGGCTCGGGGAGGTGCGTCACCGTTTCCGGCCGACGGTCCTTTGCCCGAAGCGCGTCGAGCGCGCGGTTCGTGGCAATGCGATAGAGCCAGGTACGGATCGACGATCGCTCCTCAAACTGCTCGAGGCCGCGCCAGGCGGAGAGGAGCGTCTCCTGAAGAAGATCCTCGGCATCTTGCAGCGAACCGACGATCCGGTACAGGTGGACTTGGAGCTCGCGCCGGTACGGATCCGTGAGCTCGCGGAAGGCGTCCTCGTCGCCATCGACTCTTCCTTTCACGCGCATGCAGGTACTGACGCCGAGCCGGTCCGAAAGTCGTCGCTCAGTTTTCGCTGCCGCTGACGACTGAACAAGTACGGCACGGCGAAACCCGATGAAAGGAGAGCCGAGATGGCAAAGCTGGTGGTCAGCGAAGAGGTGTCGCTCGATGGCGTCGTGCAGGATCCGACCGGCGAGGAGGGGTTCCGGCACGGCGGCTGGTTCAACGGGGTCGGCGAGGAGACGCGCCAAGTGTGGGCCGAGGTCAAGACCCGAGAGGCCTTCGCAGCAACCGCACTCCTGCACGGACGCAAGACCGACGAGTGGTTCGGCTCGCGGTGGTCGACTCGGGCAGGCGAGTGGGCGGACAGGTTGAACAGCCTGCCGAAGTACGTGGTCTCGTCCAAGCTCGTCGATCCGGTTTGGGGCAACTCGACGGTACTGCAAGGCGACGTCGTGCGCGAGGTCACGCGGCTGAAGCGGGAACTCGACGGCGAGCTCGTCGTCTTCGCGAGCCGCGCGCTCGCGCAGACGCTGCTGGAGCACGACCTTGTCGACGAGGTGCGGCTAACGGTGTACCCCGTCGTGCTCGGCGACGGCGAGCTCCTCTTCGCCGAGCTGAGCGATCAACGGCCGCTGCGGCTCCTCGAGGCGCGGATGCTCGGCAACGGCCTCGCGCAGCTCTACTACGAACGGGCGCGGGACTGACGCTGGAGGCGGGACGGGGAACGGCGCGATGTCGTTCCCCGGTTTCGACGAAACGGAGCGGCGCCAGAGTCGAACTGACCTACCGGCGGGTTGCGCCGACGTACCGGTTTTGAAGACCGGTTGGGCCACCGGGCCCGGCCGCTCCGGCGCACACGATAGAGAGCGTGTGTGAATCCGCTCTACCGGACCGGGCGTAGGTCCTTCCCGTAACGACCGGGGAGGGCCTCGGCTCGGAACCGAAAGGAGCTTTGATGACGACGATCCGTTTCGCCGTCGTCGCGGTGGCGGCCGCAGCGCTCCTCGCTGGCACAGCTGGCGCAGGGGTGCAGGACGACAGATATGCAGTGAACAACCTCGTTGCCGACAGCGCAGGGAGCGCGGTCGCGGCCGACGCGAGCCTCGTGAACGGCTGGGGTCTCGTGGCCGGGCCGACGACGCCGTGGTGGACGTCGAACAACGGTTCGAACACGTCGACGCTGTACAGCGGCGCCGGCGCGAAGCAGGCGCTGACCGTCACGGTGGCAGGCGCACCGACAGGCACGGTCTTCAACGGTGTCGCGACCGACTTCCCCGTCTCGCAGGGTGGGAAGACCGGCCAGGCGCGCTTCATCTTCTCGACCGAGGGCGGGACGATCCTCGGCTGGTCGCCGACCGTGAACGGCACCGTCGCGATCGTCGGCGCCGACAGCTCGAGCAAGGGCGCGGTGTACAAGGGGCTGGCGACGGCCGCTGACCGGCTGTACGCGACCGACTTCCACAACGGCCGCGTCGACGTCTTCGACAAGACGTTCCAGCCGATGACGCTCGCCTCGACTGCATTCACCGATCCAAAGCTGCCGAAGGGCTTCGCGCCGTTCGGGATCCAGGCGATCGGCGGCAACATCTTCGTGACCTACGCGAAGCAGGACGCGCAGAAGCACGACGATGTCGCCGGCGGTGGGCTGGGCTACGTCGACGAGTACACGACCGACGGCCAGTTCGTCGCGCGCGTCGAGACCGGCGGGCGCAAGAACTCACCGCCGAACGCACCGTGGGGGCTCGCGATGGCGCCGGCCACCGGGTTCGGCGTGTTCAGCGGTCAGCTGCTGATCGGCAACTTCGGTGACGGCCGCATCGCCGCGTACCAGGACCGCGGCGGCGGCAAGTGGGTGTACAAGGGAGAGCTGCGCCACGGTGACGGCACGCTCGTCACGATCGGAGGGCTCTGGGGTCTCGAGTTCGGCAACGGCGCCGCCGCCGGCCCGGCGACGACGCTCTACTTCACTGCAGGACCGGGCGGCGAGAAGCACGGCCTGTTCGGCTCGATCACTGCCGCTTGATTCAATGACCTGAATGACAACGGCGACAGCGTCCCTGCCTCTTCACTCGCAGATGAGGCGGGGACGCGTGTTCGTCGCGCTCGCCGCGGTCGCGTGGTCGACGGCGGGAATCCTTCAGCGTGAGCTCTCGGTCGACGTTCCGACGCAGCTCGCCGGGCGCGCACTCTTCGCAGTCGCCGGGCTCGTTGCGTACATCGTCGTCACCGAGCGCGGTGCGCTCCTGCGCGCGTTTCGGGCAGTCGGCCGCGGCGGGCTCGCCGTCGCCGCGCTGATGGCGGTCGCGTCCGGCTCGTTCATCATCGCCTTGAACCACTCGAGCGTCGCGAACATCCTCTTCATGCAGGCGCTTGCGCCAGTGCTTGCCGCAGTGCTCGGCATGACCGTCGGCGAAACGGTCGTACGGCGGACGTGGATCGCGATGGCTGTCGCGCTTGCCGGTGTCGGTGTGATGGTCGGCGGCCCCAGCCGGCCGAATGCGCTCGGGCTTGGGCTCTCGCTCCTGATGACGACCTCGTTCGCGGCGACGCTCGTCATCACGCGCCACAAGCGGGACGTCTCGATGGCGCCGGCGACGTGTCTGTCCCAGGTGCTCGTCCTGCTCATTGCAGCACCCCTTGCGAGCCCAGGCTCAGCGAGCGCCCGCGACGGCGCCCTCATGATTGCGCTCGGCGTCGGCCAGATCGGGCTCGGGCTCGTATTCCTCACGATCGGCGGACGGTTGATTCCTGCGGCCGAGGTCGCGCTCATCACACTGCTCGAGGTCGTGCTCGGGCCGCTCTGGGTCTGGATCTTCCTGTCGGAGCAGCCGGGCGTCGCGACGCTCGTCGGCGGTGCGATCGTGCTCGGCGCCGTCGCGATCCAGGCCGGCACCGGCGCCGAGCCTCAGCCCGTCCCAGGCCCCTGAACGTCCGCTTCGAAGTGGGTGACCTCGAGATCTCGCTCGACGAGATAGCGGTCGTCTTCGGGGAAGAACACCGCCTGGTCGAGGTCGTCGCCGGCGAACGCCTTCACGTCGTCCATCGAGTCGAAGAGGAGGATCGTCTCGAACTCCGCGTACCCGGCGTGCAGCCGTCGGAGGACGATCGTGCCGCGCGAGCCGGGCAGCGCGCGGGCCGCCTTCATCCCGCTCTCCTCGACATACGCCGCGTACGCGTCGGCGTCCTCGCCGAGCGTCGACCCGCGCCACACGCGCGCGATCACGTGCCCTCCAGGAAGCCGGTGTCCCAGCCCGACGGCTCGAACATGGCGCCGCGGGTCGCGCCGATCGAGAGCACGACGGTTCCGTCCTCTTTCGCGAATGCGACGCGCTCGATGCTCGCGTCGGAGACGTAGACGAGTGTGCCGGCCGGCGCCGCGATCTCGTCACCGTCGATCGTGAATGCGCACCGCCCGCTCAGCACGATGAACAGCTCTTCCTGGCCGCTTTCGCTCTCGGTGTGACGCTTGATCACCTCGTCGCCGTCGGTGCCGCGCCACGCATTGATGCCGAAAGCGCCGATGTCGAAGTGGTGCCGGATCGGCGCCCAGTACGGCCATTGCTCGGCGGCGATGTCGTCGAGGTGGGCCGACCTGTATCCGCTCATGAAACGCCTCCTGGGTAGTAACCGGTGTTAGCATAACAGCGGTTATGGAATCGTTGGAGCTTATCCGTGACTTCGTCAATACCGCCGATCTCGAGGACGGCGAGGAGAAGCTCGCCGACCCGAGAGCGCTGCAGTACTGGCTCCGCTTGCATGGTCTCGCAGAGCTGCATGACCGCGCAACCGCGGCTGACCTGGACGAGGCGCTCGCGCTGCGCGAAGCCATTCGCGAGCTGCTGCGGGGCCACACCGGTGTCGAGGCGAACACCGACGGCGCGTCGGCAGTGCTCGACACCATCGCGGATGAACACGGCCTAGGGATCCGCTTCATCTCCGGCTCCGTGGCGTTCGAGCCGGCCCGCAGCGGCCTCGGCAGCGTGCTCGCAGCCGTCGCCGGCGCGATGGCGGACGGCTCGTGGGAGCGGCTGAAGGCGTGCCGCTCGGATGCGTGCAGGTGGGCCTTCATCGACAACGCGCGAAATCATTCGCGGCAGTGGTGCGACATGAAGGTGTGCGGCAACCGGGCGAAGGCGCGCGCATTCCGGGAGCGGCACGGTGGGTAGAGGAATGCGCGTCGCCGCACCGCTCTTTCCCGCGGCCGCCGCCCTCGGCGCGTCGTTCGGCGTACTGGCGCGCACCGCACATCTCGACGCGCTCGCGGCGATCGTGATGTCCGCGACGACATTCGCGGGCTCGTCGCAGGTCGCCGCCGTGTCGGTGCTCGGTGGCGGCGGGAGCGTTGCGGCCGCCGTCGTCGCGGCGTTGCTGCTGAATGCCCGCTACGCGCCAATCGGGATCACCGTCGCCCATGCGTTTCGCGGTAGCCCGCTCAAGCGCTTCGCACAGGCCCAGCTTGTCGTCGACGAGTCGTGGGCGCTCTCCGGCGGCGGGACGGCGCGTTTCGACCGCCGCGTGCTGCTCGGCATCGGCGCGATGCTCTGGGTCGCGTGGGTGGGCGGCACGGCCGTCGGCGCGTTCGCCGGGCAGGCAATCGGCGACACGGCCGCGTTCGGGCTCGACGGCGCGTTCGCGGCGCTGTTCGCCGCGCTGCTCGCGGCGCAGCTGCGCGACCGACGGCGGATCGTCGCCGCGCTGATCGGCGGCTCCGTCGCGGCGATCCTGATTCCGTTCGCGCCGCCGGGCATTCCGATCATCGCTGCGACGGTCGCGGTCGTCGTCGGCTGGAGGCGCCGGTGAGCGCTGCGTGGGCGTGCGTCATCGCCGTCGGAATCGGAACGTTCGCGCTCAAGGCGGTCGGGCCGGTGGGTGTTGCTGGACGGAAACTGCCGGCACACACTGCCGAGCTGCTGGACATGGTCGCGCCCGCGATCCTGGCCGCGCTCGTCGTGACGGAGACGTTCGCGCACGGACGCTCGCTCGTTGTCGACGCACGGCTTGCAGGGGTCGCGGCGGGGCTCGCGGCGATCGTGTTGCGCGCGCCGATCTGGCTCGTCGTGCTCGTCGGCGCGGTCGCAACCGCCGTCGCGCGGCTCGTTACGTGAACCGTGCGAGCAGCTCGTCCGGCGACAGCTTGGCGAGCGAGTCGAGGACGAGATCGGCCTCGTCCAGCCCGTAATCGCGCGTCACCGCGTTCGGGATGGCGACGGTGAAGATCCCCGCAGTGCGTGCGGCGCGCACGCCGTTCGGTGAGTCCTCGAAGACGATCGCCTCCGTCGCGTCGATGCCGAGCGCCTCGAGCGCCTCGATGTACATCACCGGGCTGGGCTTCGCGCGGCTGCGGTCGCGCTCGGCTGTAACGATCGCGTGCCACCCGAGCTCGCGCTCGAGCCGCCCGAGGTGCATGTCGATCCAGCGGCGCGACGAGCTCGAGACGATCGCGCGCTTCAGTCCGAGGCGGTCGGCCGCCTCGAGATAGTCCGCGATCCCGGGTCGCAGCTCCTCGGCCTCGATCAGCGTCAGCTCATGCGCGTAGCGGCGCTCGTTCAGCGTGTCCCGCTCGAGCGGCGTACCGACGAGGTCCTCGAGGTGGTCCATCGGGCTCCACGGCCAGCCTGTCGTTCCGACGAGCTTGCGCCATTCATCCTGCGGCAGCTCGTGTCCGTGTTCTCGGTACAGCCACTCCCAGCCCGCACGCGACGGGGACTCGGTGTCGATGATCAGGCCGTCGAAGTCGAACAGGAATGCGCGGATCGCCACGGCGATGCAGAGTACGCGCGTGGCGATCCTCGGCGTCGACGTGGGCGGGACGTTCACGGACGCCGTTCTGCTCGACGGCGGCGAGCTGCGCACCGCGAAAGTGCCGAGCGCGGTTCGCCAGGAGGAGTCGGTGCTTGCGGCGGCGCGCGCGGTCGGCGCAGCCGGTGTCGAGCGGTTTGTGCACGGCACGACGGTCGCGACGAACGCGCTGCTGGAGCGGCGCGGTGCGCGCACAGCGTTCGTCGGAAACAGGGGATTTGAGCACCTCCTTCATCTGCGCCGGCAGACGCGCGCGCACCTGTACCGGCTGTGCGTGGAGCAGCCGCAGCCGCTCGTTCCGCTTGAGCGCTCGTACGGCGTGCGCGGGCGGCTCGGGCCGGACGGCGAGCTCGAGCCGCTTGACCTCGCGTCTTTGCCCGACATCGGTGACGCGGAGGCCGTGGCGGTGTGCCTGTTGTTCTCGTTCCGCGATCCTTCGCATGAGGCTGCCGTTGCGGCCGCGCTACGCGAGCGGCATCCCGGCGTGCACGTCGTCGCATCGCACGAGGTCGCGCCGGAGTTCCGCGAGTACGAGCGCGCGTCGACGACGGCTGCGGACGCGTATCTGGCGCCGGTTGCCGCGGGCTACCTGCGCGCGCTTGCGGACGGCGCGCGTGGTGCGGGGTTGCCCGCGCCGCTCGTGATGCTCTCATCGGGCGGCGTGGCGTCGATCGATGACGCGGCAGCGCATCCTGCGACGCTCCTCGTCTCCGGGCCCGCGGGAGGCGTCGTCGGTGCGGGGCTTGTCGCTCGGCGCGCCGGCTTCGGCGACGCGATCGCCTTCGACATGGGCGGTACCTCGACGGACGTGTGCCTCCTACCGGGCGGCAGCGCGGCGCGGGTGCCGGAGCGCCTCGTCGGCGGGTTGCCGATCCGGTTGCCGACGGTCGATCTGCACACGGTCGGCGCGGGCGGTGGCTCGCTGGTTCTGCGCGACGCGGGCGGTGCGATCCGCGTGGGGCCGGAGTCCGCGGGGGCGCATCCGGGCCCGGCGTGCTACGGCGCCGGCGGTGGCGCGACCGTGACCGACGCGAACCTGCTGCTCGGCCGGCTTCCCGAGCAGCTGCCGGGTGGGCTCGTGCTCGATCGCGCCGCCGCTGCTCACGCGATCGGCGATCTCGATCCGGGCGAGGTCATCGAGGTCGTGAACGCGGAGATGCTGCGCGCGCTTCGCGTCGTGTCGGTTGAGCGTGGACACGACCCGCGCGACTTCGCGCTCGTCGCGTTTGGCGGGGCAGGCCCGCTGCACGCCTGCGCGCTCGCCGAGGAGCTCGGGATCGAGGCGGTGCTCGTGCCGCAGGCTGCGGGTGTCTTGTCGGCGCTCGGGCTCGTCGTGGGCGAAGAGCGGCGCGATCGCGTCGTTTCATATGTGCGGCCGCTTGCGGAGGTGGATGACCTGCCGGAGGAGGGCGAAGCGGATCTGCGCTACCGCGGGCAGTCGTTCGAGCTGACTGTGCCGCTCGAGCCGGACCTCGCTGCTGCCTTTCACTGGGCGCACGAAGCGCGCTACGGGTACGCGGATCGCACGCGCGAGGTCGAGCTCGTCGCAGTGCGAACGGCGGACGTCGTCCCAGGGCCTGACGTGTCGTTCTCTTCCCTAGGACGCATGTCCGTGTCCGGCCCCGAGCTTGTCGAGCTTCCCGGTGCGACGTGCTGGGTGCCGGAGGGCTGGCGTGGCGAGACGAACGATGACGGCACGCTGGTGCTGACGCGATGAACGTGGAATTGCAGGTGATCGGCAGCGCGCTGCGCGCGGTCGCGGAGGAGATGGGCGCCGTCCTCATCCGCTCCGCCTTCTCCGCGAACATCAAGGAGCGGCGCGACTGCTCGACTGCGATCTTCGACGAGGCCGGCCGGATGATCGCGCAGGCGGAGCACATCCCAGTCCATCTCGGCGCCATGCCGGACGCAGTCGCAGCGGCCATGCCCTGGTGCCAGGCACCGGGACAGGTCTGCATTCTCAACGACCCGTACACCGGGGGCACGCATCTGCCGGACGTGACGCTCGTCTCGCGCACCGAGCTCGGCTACGCCGTCTCGCGCGCGCACCACGCCGACGTCGGCGGCATGGAGCCGGCGAGCCTGCCGGCGTTCTCGCGCGAGCTCTACCAGGAGGGGCTGATCATCCCGCCGACGCGGCTCACCGACGAGGTCGTCGAGCTCTTCGTCGCGAACGCGCGCAACCCGGGCGAGCGGCGCGGCGACCTGCGCGCGCAGATCGCGTCCCACCGGCTCGCGGAGCGGCGGATCGCGGAGCTCTGCGAGCGGCGCGGTCGCGACCGTGTCGCCGCCGCGATGGACGAGCTGTACGCGTACTCCGAGCGGATGGTCCGCGCGGCGATCGCGCATCTGCCCGACGGGCGGCGGAGTGCGGAGGACGTGGTCGAAGCGGTGAGCGGCGACATCACGATCCGGGCGACCGTCGAGGTCGATGGGGACGAGGTGCGCATCGACTTCGCCGGGACTGACGCGCAGGACGACGGGAACCTCAACTGTCCACTCTCGGTGACGAAGTCGGCGTGCTACTTCGTCGTGCGGTGCCTGACGGAGCCGGATCTACCGGCGTCGGGCGGGGCGTTCGCGCCGGTGACGGTGACAGCGCCTCGGGGTTGTCTCGTAAATGCGCAGCGACCGGCCGCAGTCGTCGCGGGCAACACGGAAACGTCGTCACGCATAGTCGACGTCGTCTTCCGGGCGTTCGGCGAGTACGCGCAGGGGCAGGGGACGATGAACAACGTTGCGCTCGGCAACGACGTGTTCACGTATTACGAGACGATCGGCGGCGGCCAGGGTGCGTGCGCCGATGCCGACGGGCCGTCGGCCGTGCACGTCACGATGTCGAACACGCTGATCACGCCGGTCGAGGCGCTCGAGCTGTCGTATCCACTGCGCGTCGAGCGCTGGCATCTGCGCACAGGGTCGGGTGGCGGAGGCGCGCATCGCGGCGGCGACGGCATCGTGCGGGAACTGCGGGTGCTCGAGGACTGCCGGCTCTCGGTGCTCGCGGAGCGCCGCGTCCATGCGCCGCAAGGGGCAGCAGGCG
Source organism: Gaiellaceae bacterium (assembly GCA_036496545.1). Classification (GTDB taxonomy): domain Bacteria; phylum Actinomycetota; class Thermoleophilia; order Gaiellales; family Gaiellaceae; genus Palsa-739. The sequence continues at coordinate 72,093 of DASXKX010000029.1, forward strand.
GCGAAGACGGCATGCCCGGGCGAACGCTCGTGAACGGCGAAGAACAGCCGGCGAAGGTGACGTTGCCGCTGAAGGCGGGCGACGTGCTCCGCATCGAGACGCCCGGCGGCGGCGGCTACGGCCACGCTGTTCCTCGCATCGCGTAGCCTCACCGCATGGACAGACGCGTCAAGGTCGCCTGCGTGCAGGCAGAGCCCGTCATCCTCGACCGCGAGCGCACGCTCGACCGGCTCGAGCAGGTCGCGACCGAAGCAGCCCAAAGCGGCGCGGAGCTCGTCGTCTTCCCCGAGACGTTCGTCCCGGTGTATCCGTCGTCACGCTGGGCGAAGGCGTTCGCCGGCTGGCACAACGACGCCGCGAAGCAGACGTTCGCGCTCATCGCGCAGAACTCGATCGCCGTCGGCTCACCTGCGGAGCGTCGCATCGGCGCCGCCGCACGTGAGCTCGGCGTCTGGATTGTCACCGGCGTGAACGAGGTCGTGCCTGACCGCCCTGGGACGATCTACAACTCGCTGCTCTACCACGCACCGACCGGCGAGCTCGCGCTGCACCACCGCAAGCTCGTTCCGACGAATCACGAGCGGCTCGTCTGGGGCCAGGGCGACGGTCGCGGGCTCGAAGCGGTCGAGACCGGCTTCGGCCGCATCGGCGGCCTCATCTGCTGGGAGAACTACATGCCGCTCGCGCGCGTCGCGCTGTACGAGTCCGGCGTCGAGATCTACATCGCCTCGACCGCGGACGACGGGGATGCGTGGCAGGCAACACTCGTGCACATCGCGCGCGAAAGCCGCGCGTACGTGATCTCGCCGTGCCACTTCCAGCGCTCGTCGTCGTATCCCGACGACTTCCCGCTCGCGTCGGAGCTCGACGGCGATGGGCTGCTCGGCCGCGGCGGCAGCGCGATTCTCGCGCCCGACGGCTCGTATCTCGCCGGCCCGGCGTACGGCGAGGAAACGATCTTGTACGCGGAGCTCGATCCCGCGATGCTGCTCGCCGAGCGCCAGCGCTTCGACCCGGTCGGCCACTACAGCCGCCCGGACGTGCTCAGCCTGACCGTTCGCGCGGCCGATGGGACGACGAGTACACGTCCTTCCGCGCAATCAGCCCGTCCCTGAACGGGAAGACGTCGACGCCGTCCCACTCGAGCTCCTTGCCGTCGCGCTCGACGGTCGCGGTCCACTCGCACACCGCGAAGTCGTCGCCCGTTTGAAGCGAGCGCGTGCTGAAGCGCAGAGTCGGGTTGTTCGCGAAGATCTGCGCGATGTGCGCGCGCACTGTGTCGGCGCCCTCCGCGCGCTCGTCGGCGGTGTGGTTGTGGAACACGATGTCCGGGTGATGCTGGGCGTGGATCGCGTCGACGTCCTGGCGGTTCCACGCGTCGTTGTACTGCTCGATCTGCTCTCGAGTGCTCATGAAGCGATTGTCCCACGCCGGCGGAGCACGCGCTCGTCACCGACGCGCCGCGTGAGCCCGTCCGCGTCGAAGCGCTCGAGGAGAAGCTGCGCCGTCTTGCGGCCGACGCCGAGCAGGTCACGGAACCGCGCGAGCGTGATGCGGCCGTTCGCCTCGAGCTCCGTGACCAGCGCCGTGCGCGCGTCGGCAAACGCCGACGCGGCGACCGCATAGCCGTCGCCGACGCGGACGAGCCTGCCTCGTTCCTCGAGGAAGCGCGTCAGCGCCTGGTCGTCGACCTTCACGGGGTCGAGCCCGAGCGACGCCTCGAGCGCAGCCGCTGCGTCGGCGCGAGCGCCGAGCTCCGCGGTCGAGCCTGCACGGTAGAGCTTCGCGCCGCGCCGCTCGAAGCCGAGCAGCGGGACGACGGCGGATGCCCACGGCTCACTCGGCGGCGGGATGCCCGGGTCGAGGGGATCCGCGGCGTCGAGTCTCGACTCGAGCTCCGCGCGCAGCTCGTCGAGCCACGCCCGCGCGAAGACCCAGCCGCCCGCCTCTTCGACGCCGGCGAGCTCACCGAGACGGGCGACCGACTCCGCACGCACCGGCTCGTGGACGATTGCTGCGACGTCGCCGCGCTCGACAAGCTCCATTCGCTCGACGCTCGCGTGGCGTGGCGGAGCGGGATCGATCACAACGCCGCCGCCGACGGTCGTCCGCTCGCGCAGCACGATGTGGTCGCCTCGTGCGGTCACGAGCGGCTCCGAGAGGCGAAGCTGCGCGTACCGGTCGCCGACGCGCACGACGCGGGCGAGGACGGCCGCCGTGCCGTGATGCACCTGTGCGCGGGCCGGGATCTCGTCGAGCGCATCGAGTGCGACATCGAGGCGGTAGCTCTCCGGATAGGCATGCGGCGCGACGAGTGCGTCGCCGCGTCGAAGCTCGCTGCGCTCGATGCCCGGCAGTGCGACCGCGACGCGCTGTCCCGCCTCGGCGCGTTCGACCGGACGGTCGTGCACCTGCACGCTGCGCACGCGCACCGAGCGACCGTTCACCGTCAGCTCGTCGCCGTCGCCGATCGAGCCTGACCAGAGCGTGCCCGTCGCGACGGTGCCGATCCCGCGCAGCGTGAACACGCGGTCGACATAAAGGCGCGTCGGCGCATCGGCGGGCGGCCGCTCGACGGCGGCTTCGGCGAGCGACACGCGCAGGTCATCGAGTCCCGCACCGGTGCGCGCACTCACCGCAATGACCGCGGCGCCGGGAACGAGCTCCTCGGCCTCCGCGCGGGCGAGCTCGAGCGTCTCGTCGTCGACGAGGTCGGCCTTCGTCAGCGCGACGACGCCGCGCTCGATGCCGAGGAGTCGCAGGATCGCCAGATGCTCGAGCGTCTGCGGGCGCGCGCCTTCGTGCGCGTCGATGACGAGCAGAAAGAGGTCGATCCCGGTCGCCCCCGCGACCATCGTGCGCACAAAGCGCTCGTGCCCGGGCACGTCGACGACGGAGAGCTGCCGGCCGTCCGGCAGCTCGAGCGGCGCGTAGCCGAGGTCGATCGAGATGCCGCGTTCCTGCTCCTGTGGCAGACGGTCGGTGTTCTTGCCCGTCAGCGCTTCGACGAGCGTCGTCTTGCCGTGGTCGATGTGGCCCGCGGTGCCGACGGTCAGCGGCATCGGTTCACGGCGGCCGCGACCTCGTCGATCTCGTCGTCACGGAGGGCGAGCACGTCGAGCAGCAGCTTGCCATCGCGCACGATCCCGAGCACGGGAGGGTCGCCGGCGCGCAACGGCTCGGCGAGCGACTCTTCGACCGCGCAGGCCCAGCTTGCGAACTCGGCGAGCGGCAGCGCGCCGCCGCCTGCCCGCCCGACGGTCTCCTCAACGGCCCCGCCGACGAGGTCCGCGAGGCGCGCGGCGCGCGCGCGGCGCGCATCAGCCTGTTCGTGCAGCGCGCGCAATACGGGGATCCGCTCCGGCGCGTCCTCGAGATAGACGCGCAGCGTTCCCTCGAGCGCGGCGAGCGAGAGCTTGTCGATGCGGAGCGCGCGCTGCAGCGGATGCCGGCGCAGCTTCTCGACGAGATCGGCGCGACCGACAACGATCCCCGCCTGCGGACCGCCGAGCAGCTTGTCGCCGGAGAAGCAGACGAGGTCGGCGCCCGCCGCGACCGAGTCGCGCGCCGTTTGCTCGCCGGGGACGTAGTCGAGGACACCGGAGCCGAGATCGTCGACGAGTGGCAGGCCGTGGCGTCGGGCGACGGCCGCGAGCTCAGCGATGCGCGGCAGCTCGGTGAACCCGACGATGCGGAAGTTCGACTGGTGTACCCGGAGCAGGAGCGCCGTGTCAGTACTTATTGCACGCTCGTAGTCCTCGGCGCGCGTGCGGTTCGTCGTCCCGACCTCGACGAGCCGCGCGCCGGAGCGCGCGAGCACGTCGGGGATGCGGAAGCCGTCGCCGATCTCGATCAACTCGCCCCGCGAGACGATCACCTCGTGCCACTCTGCAAGCGCCGCGAGCGCGAGAAGCAGCGCTGCGGCGTTGTTGTTCACGACGATCGCGGCCTCCGCGCCGGTGAGCCGGCGGAGCAGCGCGGCAACGTGATCCTGGCGCGAGCCGCGCGTGCCGTCGCGGAGATCGAGCTCGAGGTTCGAGTAGCCGCGCGCGGTCTCGACGACCTGTGCGATCGCTTCCTCGGCGAGCGGCGCTCGCCCGAGATTCGTGTGGATGAGAACGCCGGTCGCGTTCAGCACGCGGCGGAGGCTCGGCGCGCGCAGAGCATGGAGCTCGTCGAGCAACCGCTGCGCCAGGTCGCCGGGATCGACGCCGGCGCGGATCTCCTCCCGCGCCTGGTTGATCACGCTCCGCGCCGCGTCGATCGCGAGCGGATCGTCGAGCCCGCGTCCGAGCTCGTCGACCGACGGGAGATCGCGCAGCTCCATGGCGAAAAGGCTACTGCGCGTCGTGCCGCGCGGCATGGCTCTCGAGCACGCGGCGAACCGCCTCGGCCGGCTCGTCGGTGACCGTGAGCTCGGCGAGATCGGCTGTGTCGATCGTCCCGCGCGGCGCCAGCTCGTTCCGGCACCAGTCGAGCATCGGAGCCCAGAACGCGGAGTCGAACAGCACCACCGGGAAGTGCAAGACCTTGCCGGTCTGGATCAGCGTCAGCGCCTCGAAGAGCTCGTCGTTTGTGCCGAAGCCGCCGGGGAACACCACGAAGCCCTGCGCCGGCTTCACGAACATCACCTTGCGCGCGTAGAAGTGGTGGAAGGTCAGCGAGATGTCGAGGTACGGATTGACGTGCTGCTCGTGCGGCAGCTCGATGTTGAAGCCGACGCTCAGGCCGCCGGCCTCCTTGCAGCCGCGGTTCGCCGCCTCCATCGCGCCCGGGCCTCCGCCGGTGATCACCGCCCAGTGCGCCTCCGCGAAGAGGCGCCCGGTCTCGCGCGCGTACTCGTACTCGGCAGAGCCTTCGCGAATGCGCGCCGACCCGAACATCGAGACCGCCGGCCGGTCGATGCGCTCGAGCGCCTGGAAGCCCATGTAGAACTCCTCGGCGATCCGCGCGGTGTTCTCGCGCAGCTCGTCCTGGTCCTGATGCGGACGGTCGAGAAGCCGGCGGTCGTCCACTACAGGGCGCCGTTGGGCCGCGTGGCGAGGAGGCTGATCACGAGCACAGCGGCGGTTCCGAGGTACAGCGCCCAGATCGTCAGCGCGCGTGTGCGGTCGGGCGCGAACGCCTGCACCGGAACGCCGTTCGCGAACTGGATGCGCGGCATGCGCCACGCCTCCTGCGCCGCCCGAACGATCTGCCCGCCGTCAAGGAAGCCGATCGGGAGCATGTTGAACGCGTTCAACAGGAAGCCGATGTTCGCGAGCACTTCGAGCTGGTGCGAGCCCTCGACGGCACCGACCCCCCAGACGACGAGCGCGGCGGCGCCGCCCGTGAAGGGACCGGCAATCGAGATCAGCGCGTTCTTCCACGGCGTCAGCCCGGCCCGCTCGACCGTCACGTACGCGCCTAGGAACGGGATGAACGTCGGCCACGAAACCCGGACCCCCTGGGCTCGAGCCGCGGCAACGTGCCCGAGCTCGTGGATCAGGATAAGCAGGACGAAGCCGAACGCGAACGTCCAGCTGTGGAACCAGAGCGAGTACGCGGCGACGGAGATGAAGAAGCCGAAGAACTTCGCGAAAATGAAGCCCCACTTGAGCGCCGTGCCGCCGATCAGCACGATCAGGCCGCCGGCGCGCTCGAGCGTGCGCTTCAGTGAGCCCTGCGGGTGAATCGGCCGGTCGTGCCTGAATTGCTCCATCAGCTGCGTGGAGCGTATCGACCGCGCCTCAGGCGAACGTGAGCGCCGGGCTCGTCAGCGAGGCTGCGGGTTCCTCGGCCTCGAGGACATCCGGTGACGCCTGCGACAGCTCATGCAGTGCACCGACGACGTGCGGGCAGAATTGCGTTCCGGCGTTGGCCTCGATCTCTGCGAGTGCGGCCGCCGTCGAGCGGCCACGCCGGTACGGCCGGTCGGACGTGATCGCGTCGAATGCGTCGGCGACGAAGACAATGCGGGCCGGTAGCGGAATGTCTTCGCCGCTGAGCCCGTCGGGATAGCCTCGGCCGTCCATGCGCTCGTGACTCGAGCGTGCGCACTGGCGGACGATCGGATCGAGGTCGAGCTCGGCGAGGATGAAGTCCGAAACGAGTGGATGCGTCCGCATGACGGCCCATTCCGCGTCGTCGAGCGGGCCTTGCTTGTGCAGGATCTCCTCGGGGATCCCGATCTTGCCGATGTCGTGCAGGAGCGCACCGATCTCGATCGCCTCCAGCTGCTCGTCGTCGTACCCGAGCCGCCCGGCGAGTGCGACCGCGACCGCCGCAACGCGTCCGGTGTGGCCGCCGGTGTAGAGATCTTTGGCCTCCATGCTGCGCGACAGAGCCGCGATCGTGTCTCGATGGGCGCGGCGGAGGCGGACATTTGCTTGGCGTACCTCGTCGACGGCGGCCTCTGTCCCCTCGAGATAGCGGCGGAAAGCCAGCAGCATCAATGCCGGCGGTAGGGTGAAGGCGAACAGGCCCTCGATGCCCATCAACCGGTATGCGGTCTCGGCGACGAGTGCGAGCGGCCCGAACAGGAGGAAGTAGTAACGCGCCCAGTGGAAGCGCTCGCGCCAGAGCTTTCTCAACGGGATTCCCTCCGCAAGGCTCATCGCCACGCACAACAGGCCGATGTTCACGCCTGCGTAGACCACACCCGCCACCGCTGCGGCGAGGAGCCGCGGTGTGCCGTCGAGCAGATGGAAGGTCGCGCCCGCGGCTCCCGCCGCGAGTACGAAATTCGCGGCGTTGAAGATTGCCTTGTCGAACTCGGTTCGCCGGTGCGCCCAATGCAACAGCGCCGCGATGACGGCAACTGCCATCGCGGTTTCGGTATTGAGGAGGAAGCCGGTTGCCAGCATTCCCACGCCCGAGACGGCCATGCCGCCGCGTCCGTAGACCGGCACCGAGAAGAGCTGGAGCACGAGCGTCAGCGTCAGCATCGACGCGACGCGCCGAGGGTCGGTAGACGCCGTGTGGATGACCGTCGGAAGGGACGCGATGATCGCGCCGCCCGCGCCAGCCGAGACACCGCCGATCAGGGCGCTGACTCTCGCATCGACCGAGATCTTGGGGAAAAGCCGCATGTTGGGGACTAGCCGAACCGCAGGAAACGATAGGTAGTCGTTAGGTATCGGCTCCGAGGCGCCGCCACGTCCCCCGTCTGAGGATCCAGGGGCTGAATTTCCCCCGAACGAGGGACTCCGCTAGGTGCTGAGCGCCGCTGTAGGAGCGAGCGCAAGCTCGCACGCCGCGTCCAGCGTCAAAGCCCGCCCGTCCTCGTAGAGCTTCGAGTAGGCGTTCGTCTCGAGGTTGGCAAGCGTGCGGCCGAGCCAGCGCTCGTGGAGGATCTCGTGATCCGGCTGCCTCCGCGCCCCGATCGACGCCCTTGTCGCATCGCTTGCGCCGAACATGGTGGCGGCACGTGCGACCTCACCGGTTGTCGCGGCGAGTCCGGCGAATGTATCGAGAGACTCTGCGATGCCGTGCGTGTCACCGAGCTCCCGGGCGATGGCAAGGCTCTCGGCGAGCAGGCTCGCCGCTTCGCCGGCATTGCCGAGCTCGATGTTCGCGGCGGCGAGGGAACGAGTCGCATGGCCGACCTCGAGCTCGTCGCCGGCCTCGCGCGCCTGGTCGCGCGCGGCCGTCAGCCACGTCACGGCTTCCGCGGGATCGTCCGCCGTCAGGGACAAAAGGCCGATGTTCTCCCGCGCCAGTGCCTGCCCGCGAAGGTCGCCGAGTGCCGCGAAGTGCTCGATGCTCTCGCGGTAGAGATAGCGGGCCGCGTTGAGCTCGCCGCTGAAGAAGGAGAGATTGCCGAGGTTCACCAGCGCGGATGAGAGTGACCGCGTCGCACCTACGAGGCGAGCCTCGTCGGCGGCGGACGTGAACTCACCGTGTGCCGCATCGAAGTCACCCTGCTCGCCCGCGAGGATGCCGAGCATGTTGAACGCGTTGGCGCGGAGCTCGGAATGTGTCCCCTCCGTCGCGCTCAGCGCCGACCGAATGCTCTGCCGTCCCTCAGCCAGATAGCCGTGGATCTGCCAGAAGCGCCGAATGCCGACAACGAGGCGCAAGGCGAGTTCGGCTTCTCCTGATTCGAGCGCGTACGCGAGTGCGCCTCGCAGGTTGTCGTGCTCGTCCTCGATGCGGGCAAGCCAGCCGGCCTGTTCCGCGCCCGCAAGGCCGGGCTCCGCCTCCTCTGCGAGCGCAACGAAGTGCTCGAGATGCCGTCGGCGAAGCGCCTCGCTCTCGCTGGACGCCGTGAGCCGCTCGAGCGCGTAGTCGCGGACGATTTGGAGCATGACGAAGCGCGGCTCGACGCGTTCGCGTCGACCGAGGAGGCTTTCGTCCCCGAGCCCGACGAGTCCGTCCAGGACCGAGCCCTCGATCTGGCACACCGCTTCTGCCGAAGCAAGCGTGCAACCGGCGGCGAAGACACCTAGCTGCGCGAACAGACGTTGCAGATCGGGGTCGAGCAGGTCGTAGCTCCAGTCGAGCGTCAGTCGCAACGTCTGCTGATGTCGCGGTGCATCGCGACGTCCACCCGTAAGCAGCTCGAGTCGGTTCCCGAGTCGCGCGAGCAAGGCCGCCGGCGTCAGCAGCTTGGTGCGGGCGGCAGCGAGCTCGATCGCGAGTGGAAGCCCGTCGAGCTTCGCGCACAGCTCAGCGACCGCCGCTGCGTTCTCATCACTGAGCGCAAAGGCTGGATTGGCAGCCTGCGCACGAGTGACGAAGAGCTCGGCCGCCTCGTCCTCGGCAAGCGGCGGCACGGGGAACTCGTGCTCACCCGCGACATGCAGCGACGCGCGGCTCGTGGCGATGACCTTCAGCGACGGGCACGCCCTAAGCAGGCGCGGGATCATCGGCGCCGCGGGCAGCACCTGCTCGAAGTTGTCGACGACAAGAAGCAGATTCGACTGAACGAGTGCGCGATTGAGCTCCTCTTCCGGGGCACGACCCGTCTCCGGGATCTCGAGCGCCTCGAGGATTGTGCGCGCGACGAGGTCCGAATCCTCAAGTGCGCCCAGTCTTGCGACCGTCGATCCGTCGCTGAAGGCAGCAGCGAGCCGACGGCCGAGCTCGAACGCGAGGCTCGTCTTGCCGATGCCTCCCGGCCCGGTGAGGGTCACAAGCCGGGTCTCGGCGCGCATGACGAGCTCGGAAACCGCCGCGAGTTCTCGCTCGCGGCCGAGAAGCGGATGCAGCCGGGCCGGGATGCGGTGCGGCGAGATGCGGCCCGGTACAGCGAGCTCGAGGGACGGGTCGTGCGCGAGGATTGCCCGCTCGAGCCTCCGCAATGCGTCGCCCGGCTCGATTCCGAGCTCCTCGACGAGAGTCGTGCGTGCGCGCTGGTAGGCGCTGAGGGCATCGGCTTGTCGGCCGGAGCGGTACAGCGCGAGCATCAGCTGCGCGCGCAGGCGCTCTCTGAGGGGGTACTCGCCGATGAGGCTTTCAAGCTCCGGGATGAGCTCGACGTGCCGGCCGAGTGTGAGGTCGGCGTTGATCCGGTCCTCGCAGGCTGCTGCGCGCAACTCCTCGAGGCGAAGGATCTCAGTCCGCGCGAATGGGACTGAGACGAGGTCCGCGAGAGCGGCGCCTCGCCAGAGAGCGAGAGCGCCGCGCAAGGTCTCGGCCGCTTGCGCGGCATCCCCCGACGCGAGTGCCGAACGGCCCTCGTCGCAGAGGCGGACGAACTCGAACAGGTCGATCGTCGCCGGATCGGCGACGAGGCTGTACCCGGGTGGGACGGTCTCGAGTGCTCCCGCGGGCAGACGCTTCCGTAGCTGCGAGACGTAGACCTGGATGGTGTTGCGGGCCGTCTCGGGCGGGATCTCGCCCCAGACGGCATCGATCAGCCGATCGCCTGAGACGATCCGATTCGGCTCGAGCAGCAGGGTCGCCAGGATCGCGCGCTGCTTCTGGCCGCCGAGGGCAACAGGCGCGCCGTCGACCACGACCTCGAGAGGCCCCAGGAGACGGAACTGCGGCAGTCCGCTCATTCGGGGGGTATTAGCACGATTTCAGACCGATTTCAGCGTTTCTTCAGCGCCGTCAGCGAGCCTTGCGCCTGTGAGTGCAGCGCCGCGAACAAGTCCTCGAGTCGCTGCTGCAAACGCGCCGGGCCACCGTCATGCCGGCGTTACGGCGAAAGGGACGGCCGGAGACGTCGCGGCCGCTCCGCAGCCCGAAAGGGGGAGCGATGAAATCAGGCGCAACTTGGGGCTAGACCAACCGGGGGTGGGGGGCGCCGCAGCGGTGCCCCCCGTACGGCTCCACTGGCTGTCTTGACGCGATCGTTCGCACTGCAGGTTCCGGAGCGGCTCCAGAAGCCGCTGCGGTCGTCTGCATTCCGCAACCTTGCACTTGGCAGGAGCGCATCCTTTCTCGGCGACTGGCTGATGGTCGCTGTGCTCGTCGGTTGGGTGTACGAGTCGACCGCCTCGGTAGCAAAGGTTGCGCTTCTGCTCGTCATCAGGATGGCGCCGCCAATCGTGGGCGGTGGTGTGGCCGCGTCGCTCGTCGACCGGCTCCCGCGACTGAAAGTCCTCGTCTGGAGCGAAGTCGCCTGTGCCGCGACGATCGCTGGCGCGATCGTCGGCGTGACCATCGATTCGCGCCCGCTCGTCTTTGCGCTGGTCGGTCTCTCGGGGCTCGGCTCGATGGTCTCGACCGTCGCCGGCAACTCGCTCATCCCGATGACGGTTGCAGAGGATGAGCTGCCGGCGGCGAACAGCATGTACGCCGTCGGCCAGGAAGCCGCGATGGCACTCGGCGCCCTCACAGGCGGCGTTACGCTCGCACTCGGTGGGCCGACCGCGGGCCTCTCGGCGAATCTCGCGAGCTACATCGTCGCCGTCGCGCTCTACGCGCGGGTGTCGGTCGCGGACGACGTGCGCGAGGTCGCACGTCGCGCGAACGCGGGCCTGCGCCAGGGGCTGCGCTATGTGCTCGAGCGGCGCGCGCTCGCCGTTGTCGTTTCCGGCGTTACGGTCGCCACACTGGCGACGGGTCTCGTCAATGCGACGTTGCCGAAGTTCACGACGGATGTCGGCCTCGGCGCGGGAGGCTACGGGTTGGCGCTCGCGGCGATCGCCACCGGGATGATGATCGGCGAGGCAATCACCGGTGCGGCCGCCGAGCGGATCGACGCGCGCCTGCTTGGCATCGCCTTAGCAGCGATGGGCTGTCTACTCGGCGCGTTCGCCTGGTCGGGGACGGCGGCTCTCGCGCTCGCCATACTCACCGCGTTCGGCGTCGCGAACGGCGTTCTCGAGGTCGTGATGATGACGGCGATCCACCAAGAGGCCGACGGCGCCTATCAGGGAAGAGTTTTCGGTGTCGCATCGACGATCTGGCGTACGTCGATGCTCGGTGCCGTTGCGTTCGCTCCCGTCGTCAACGCGGCTGCGTCGCCTCCGCAGGCGATCATGGTCGCCGCTGCTGTCCTCTTCGGAGGCGGCCTCGTCGTTTACGTCGCCCTTCGGCCTCGATTGCACGCCTCGCCCGCGACGGCCTAAGCGTTTCCTCAGCTTCCGCGCCCGATCCATTCTTCGCCTCCCGCGTAGACCTCCTTCTTCCAGAGCGGGATCGTCGTCTTGAGCGTGTCGATCGCCTCCCGGCAAGCGTCGAGCGCGGCGCCTCGGTGCGGAGCCGACACGGCGATCACCACGCTTGCGTCGCCGATCTCGACGCGGCCGACGCGATGGTGGATCGCGACGCTGCAGAGCCCGTGCTTCTCCTCGAGGTCGGCTGCGAGTCGGGAGAGCATCGGCTCCGCCATCTCCTCAAAGGCTTCGTACTCGAGGTGGTCGACCTCGCGTCCCCTTGAGCTCTTCCGGACCGTGCCGATGAACGTCGCGATCCCGCCGGCTTCGTCGGTGGAGACCTCCGCAACGGCTGCAGAGATGTCGAGCGGCTCGACGCTGATGCGGAACGCGCCGCCGGACACCGGCGGAATGAGCGCGACCTCATCGCCGTCGCGCAGCTCGAAGTCGCGGTCCGCGTACTCGCGGTTGACCGCATAGAGGAGACCGAGGGGCTCGTCGCCGAGGTCGAGCCGCGGCCAGACGTCCGCAACGCGCGCGACGTCATCGAGCTCGCGCCGTCCGGTGCCGGCTCGCTCGCGCAGTCCGGCGAAGAGTCTGATCGTGACGCGCACGCTGTGGAGTCTGCCTCACGACGTACCCTGCTCCCGTGGGGATGTACTTCCATTCGCCTGCAGCTGCGCCGGAGCGCCCTGCCGATCCTGCCGTGCGCCGCGCGAACTTTCGCCGCGTCACGCGGCTCTTCGTGCCGTACCGCGCGCGGCTCGGGGCAGTCCTCGGGCTGATCGTCTTCTCCGCGGCGCTCGGCGTCGTGCCGGCGTTCCTGCTGCGCGGCGTCGTCGAGGCGATCCAGGTCCACGACAAGGGCCGGGTCTCGTATCTCGCCGGCGGCATGATTGTGATCGCGATCGTCAGCGGTGTTCTCGGCGTGATCCAGACGCTGCTCTCGAACCAGGTCGGGCAGCGTGTCATGCACGACCTCCGTGCCGCCGTCTTCCGCCACTTGCAGCGCCTTTCCCTCGCGTTCTTCACGCGCACGCGCACGGGCGAGGTCCAGTCGCGCATCTCGAACGACATCGGCGGCGTGCAGAGCGTCGTTACCAACACGGCGACGCAGATCACGTCGAACGTCACGACGGTCATCGCGACGATGATCGGCATGCTGCTCCTCAGCTGGCAGCTCGCCCTCTTCGCGTTTGCGCTGATTCCGTTCTTCGTCTTCCTCACGCGCCGCGTCGGTAACGAGCGCCGCAAGATCGCGAAGACGACGCAGGAGACGCTCGCAGACATCTCGAGCCTCGTACAGGAATCGCTTTCGGTGAGCGGGATCCTGCTCGGGAAGACGATGGGACGGACCAACGAGCTCGCCGACCGGTTCGAGTCAGACTCGCTCCGTCTTGCCGACCTCGAGGTGCGCCAGCGCATGGCCGGCCGGTGGGTGATGGCGTCGATCCAGACGAGCTTCGCGATCATGCCGGCTGCGGTCTACTGGTTCGGCGGTGTGAGCGGTGCGATCACGATCGGGACGCTCGTCGCCTTTACCACCCTGCAGACCCGGCTCTTCTTCCCGGTCGGCTCGCTGCTCGGCGTCAGCCTCGACGTGCAGACCTCACTCGCACTGTTCGACCGCATCTTCGAGTACCTCAACCAGCCGGTGGACATCGAGGAGAAGACCGACGCCGTGCGGATCGCTGGAGCCGGCGACGTCGCCTTCGACCGTGTGTGGTTCCGCTACAGCGATGACGCGTGGACGCTCGAGGACGTCAGCTTCACCGTGCCCGTCGGTACGACAACGGCGCTCGTCGGCGAGACCGGCTCGGGCAAGACGACGCTCGGCTATCTCGCGGCGCGGCTCTACGACGTGAGTGAGGGAAGCATCACGATCGGCGGCCTCGATCTGCGCGACCTGAGCTTTGCCGCGCTATCGGATCTCGTCGGCGTTGTGTCGCAGGAGACCTATCTCTTCCATGCATCCGTGCGGGAGAACCTCCGCTTCGCGAAGCCGGACGCAAGCGACGAGGAGATCGAGGCCGCGGCCGAGGCCGCGCGCATCCATCACGTGATCGCGACGCTGCCCGAGGGCTACGACACGGTCGTCGGTGAGCGCGGCTACCGCTTCTCGGGCGGCGAGAAGCAGCGCATCGCGATCGCGCGGACGATCCTCCGCAATCCGCCGATCCTCGTGCTTGACGAGGCGACGAGCTCGCTCGACACGGAGACGGAACGGCTCGTGCAAGAAGCGCTCGACCGCCTCTCCGAGGGGCGCACGACAATCGCGATCGCGCACCGCCTCTCCACGGTTCGCGACGCCGACCAGATCGTCGTCCTCGATCACGGCCACGTCGTCGAGGTGGGCCGCCACGAGGACCTGATCCTCGCGGGCGGCCGCTACACGGCGCTCGCCTCGCGCGACGCCGAGCTCGAGCTCAGCGCCTGACCAGGCCCGTACGATTGGCCCAATGGCGGCGGCGGAGGGCAAACGCAGCGAATCAGGGATCGAGCTGAAGCCCGTCTACGGGGCGGACGACGCGACGCGCGAGCTCGAGCCTCCGGGTCAGCCGCCGTTCACACGCGGCCCGTACCGCGACATGTACCGGGGCCGTCCGTGGACGATCCGCCAGTACGCCGGCTTCGCGTCGGCAGAGGAGTCGAACGAGCGCTATCGCTACCTCCTCGAGCGCGGGCAGACGGGGCTCTCGGTCGCGTTCGACCTGCCGACGCAGCTGGGCTACGACTCGGATGATCCGCGCGCGCTCGGCGAGGTCGGCCGGACCGGCGTCGCGATCGACTCGATCGTCGACATGGAGCTCTTGCTCGACGGGATCCCCCTTGGCGACGTGTCGACGTCGATGACGATCAACGCGCCGGCCTCGCTCCTTCTCCTCTTATATGAGCTCGTCGCCGAGCAGCAGGGTGTGCCGTCGACGGATCTGCGCGGCACGGTCCAGAACGACATCCTCAAGGAGTACGTCGCGCGCGGGAACTACATCTTCCCGCCGAAGCCGTCGATGCGGCTGACGACGGATCTCTTCGCGTATTGCGCCGAGCGCATCCCGCGCTGGAACACGATCTCGATCTCCGGCTACCACATCCGCGAGGCGGGGGCGACTGCGGTGCAGGAGCTTGCCTTCACGCTCTCGAACGGCATCGCGTATTGTCGCGCGGCCGTCGACGCCGGCCTCTCGCCGGACGAGTTCGGCGAGCGGCTCTCCTTCTTCTTCAACGCGCACAACGACTTCTTCGTCGAAGTGGCCAAGTTCCGCGCTGCGCGGCGGCTCTGGTCGCGAATCATGAGCGAGCGGTTCGGCGCGACGAACGCGAAGGCGCTTGCGCTCAGGTTCCACGCGCAGACCGGCGGCTCGACGCTGACGGCGCAGCAGCCGGAGAACAACATCGTGCGCGTCGCGATCCAGGCGTTCTCTGCGATCTGCGGCGGCACGCAGTCGCTGCATACGAACGCGTTCGACGAGGCGCTCGCGTTGCCGACGGAGAGCTCGGCGAGGATCGCGCTCCGCACGCAGCAGATCATCGCTGCGGAAGGCGGTGCGCTCGACACTGCCGACCCGCTCGGCGGCTCGTACTTCATCGAGGCGCTGACAGACGAGCTCGAAGCGCGCGCGTGGGAGCTGATTGAGCAGGTGGACGGCCTCGGCGGTGCGGTCGAGGCGATCGAGCGCGGCTTCGTGCAGGACGAGATCGAGCAGTCGGCGTTCGACTGGCAGCAGCAGGTCGAGCACGGCGAGCGGAAGATCGTCGGTGTCAACGTCTACGCCGAGGATGAGAGCGAGCGGGTCGAGCTGCACCGCATCGACCCGGCCGCGGAGCGGCGGCAGCTCGAGCGCACGGTGAGGCTGCGCGCCGAGCGGAACGCCGACGAAGCGACCCGCGCACTCGAGGCCGTGCGGGAGGCGGCGCTCGGCGAAGCGAACCTCCTGCCGCCGATGCGTGAGGCCCTGCGCGCGCGCTGCACGGTCGGGGAGATCTGCGAGACCCTGCGCGCCGAGTGGGGGATGTACGACGCGATTCGATCGCGCGCGTAGTGCGGATCCTGATCGTCTCGCAGATGTACCCGGGCCCAGACGCGCCCGACCTCGGCACGTTCGTCGCGCAGGTCGAGCGCGCGCTTACCGAGCGCGGCCACCGCGTCGATCGCGCGGTGCTCGACACGCGTGCCGGCGGAAAGCTGCGCTACCTCGAGCTCGCGAAGCGCACGCGAAGGGCGGACACGCCCGACGTCGTCTACGCGCACTTCCTCGTCCCGAGCGGGCTGATAGCGGCACTCGGCACGCGCGCGCCGCTCGTCGTCACCGCGCACGGGCGCGACGTGCGCAATATCGGCTGGCTGCCGGGCATCGGCGCCGCGACGGCGCTCGTCGTGCGCCGCGCTACGACGGTCATCTGCGTCTCGGAGTACCTGCGTCGCGAGCTCGAGACGAAAGTCCCCGACGCGGGTGGCAAGACGGAGGTCGTATCGAGCGGCGTCGACCTGGAGCGGTTCGCCGTCGCGCCGGCGCCGAACGGCTCACCGCGCTTCCTTTGCATCGGCGCGCTCGAGGAACGGAAGAACGTCGTCCGGCTCGCCGACGCGTTCGGGCGGTTCGCCGACGGGACGCTCACGTTCGCGGGCGACGGCTCGCTCCGCGGCGCACTCGAGCAGCGGCCGGGTGTCACGCTCGTCGGCCGCGTCCGGCACGACGAGATCCCGCGGCTCATCGGGGAAAGCCACGTCGTCTGCCAGCCGAGCCTGATCGAGCCGTTCGGCCAGGCGCTGCTCGAGGGGATGGCTGTCGGCCGTTCGGTCGTCGCAACGCGGATCGGCGGCCCGCCCGAGGTCGTCCCGCCGGACGCAGGCGTCCTCGTCGACCCGCTCGACATCGACGCGCTGACCGCGGCGCTCCGACGGGCCGCGGATCTGCCGCGTCCGAATGAGGCGGCCCTCGCAGCGGCGGCGCGGCACGACGTGCGCCTGCAGGCCGAGCGGATCGAGGCGATTCTCAGCCGGGCTGCTGCTGCAGGTCGGCGAGCCTGACCTCGACGAGCGGGCGCACAGAATCCTCGAGCCCCGCCTCGCGCGCGACCGCCAGCGCCTCCTCCCAGCTGGCGCGCACTTTCTCGTGCGCAACTCCCTGCTTGAGCCGGTTGTCACCGGTGACAAGAAGCTTCTGGATCCGTTGACGCGCGTCGTCCCTCTTCACAAAGCGACATTAACAAGGCACATTTCGCACGGTCGTCCCGTCGCTGGGGGTAGCTCGTTGCTGGCAGGTATCCGCGTGCTCATCGCAGATGATCACCGCCTCTTCGCCGAGGCGCTCGAGGCGATCCTCGGCGGAGACGGGCGCATCACGGTCGTCGGCCACGCGGGGGACGGGGAGGAGGCGGTGCGCCTCGCGCAGGAGCTCGAGCCGGACGTCGTCCTGATGGACATCTCGATGCCGGTGAAGGACGGCATCGAGGCGGCGCGCGAAATTCAAGAGGCGCGCAGCGAGACCGCGATCCTCATGCTCACCGGCTCGAACTCCCGCTCAGACGTCGACCGCGCGCGCCAAGCGGGCGCGGCGGGGTATGTGACGAAGGACCGGATCGCAGCCGAGCTGATCGACGCGATCGTCGAGATCTCCGGACGGCGTTAGCTACCCTGCCTTCGGATGACGAGCTTCCTCGCAGTGGTGCAGGTGATCCTCGTGTTCGTTCTCGTTGCGCTCGTGCTGATGCACAGCGGCCGCGACGCAGGGATGGGCGGCATGGGGTTCACCCCGGCGTCGCAGGGCGGCACCCACATCGTCGAGCGCAACCTGACGCGGTTCACCGTCGTCGTCGCCGTGCTGTTCTTCGCGAACAGCATCGCGCTGTTTCACTACCTGAAGTAGGCGCCGCTATGATGCGCCCGCCCTCGCGCTGGTGGCGGAATTGGTAGACGCGCTAGGTTGAGGGCCTAGTGGCCGTATAGGCCGTGGAGGTTCAAGTCCTCTCCAGCGCATCGCTTCGGGTCGCCTTCGGGCGGCCCGTTTTGCTGTTGACGCCGTCCGGAGGAGTCTCTACTCTCATGGCGAACACATGTTCGACCGGAGACCCGACCCCTCACCAGGAGACGTCCAACCGTGGAGCTGACCGGCCGCCAACAAGAGATCTGGAGCTTTCTCGTCGAATACGTCGACAGTCATGGCTACCCGCCGACCGTCCGGGAGATCGGCGAGGCGGTCGGGCTCGCGTCCCCGTCGACGGTGCACGCCCACCTTGCGAACCTCGAGCGTGCCGGCCTCCTGCGGCGCGACCCGACGAAGCCGCGCGCGCTCGAGCTGACCGGCCGTGAGAGCGCCTCGGTCGTTTCGATGCCGAAGCTGCCGCTGCTCGGCCAGATCGCGGCCGGCGGTCCGCTGCTCGCCGAGCAGAACGTCGAGGACGAGCTCGCAGTTCCGGAGTCGCTCCGCGGTGACTTCCTGCTGCGCGTGAAGGGCGACTCGATGATCGAAGCAGGCATCCTCGAGGGCGACATCGTCGTCGTGCGCCGCGCGCAGGACGCGCGAAACGGCGACATCGTCGTCGCGCTCGCAGGCGACGACGAGTCCGCCGATGAGGCAACGGTGAAGACGTTCTTCAAGGAGAAAGGCCGTATCCGGCTGCAGCCGGAGAACAGCGCCCTCGAGCCGATCTACCCAGACCACGTGCAGGTTCTCGGCAAAGTCGTGGGGGTCTTCCGGGAGCTATGAGCCACGTGACTCCGTTACACCGGACACTCGAGCAGGAGCTCTTCGCGGTCCTGCGCGGGGCGTCGCTCGAGTGCCCGGTGTGCGGGGAATTCGTGTTGCACGAAGGCGCGTCGGTTCGCTGTCCCGAATGCGAGATGACGCTGCACGGGCGCAGCGATTCGGCGGGAGTGCACCTACAATTGGATCTGCAGGCCGGGTGACCGCGGCGCCGCGCGAGCGGCGTCGAGGAAAGTCCGGACACCGCAGGGCAGGACGCTCTCGAGAGAGAGGCGGCGAAAGCCGACGGAAAGTGGCACAGAAAACAGACCGCTGGCCGGCGTGGTCTCCGGAGACGCCGATCGGTAAGGGTGAAACGGTGGGGTAAGAGCCCACCAGCGTCGTGGCGACACGGCGGCTCGCCAAACCCCGTCCGGTGCAAGGCGAACAGGTTCCGTTGAGGCGGCCCGCCGAGGAACCGGGTAGCTGCACAGATGGATGGTCACCCTCGACAGAATCCGGCTTACAGGCCTGCTACGGAAACCCCCGCAACTGCGGGGGTTTCTATTTCGGCGCACGTCGTGTCAGGATCCGGCTGCCGACGAGCCGAGGAGGATGCGATGGCAGTTGAGACGACGACCGTGGCCCTGGACCCCGAAGCGGTTCAGGGCTTCGCGGCAACCGTGCGAGGGCGCGTGCTCGCCCCGGGAGACGAGGGCTACGACGATGCGCGCGCGATCTGGAACGGCCTGATCGATCGCAGACCCGCGCTGATCGTGCAATGCACAGGCGCTGCGGACGTCGTCGACGCCGTGAACTTCGCGCGCGAGCACGATCTGCTGCTGTCGATCAAGGGGGGCGGCCACAACGTCGCCGGGAACGCGGTCAACGACGGCGGTCTCGTGATCGACCTCTCCGGAATGCGCGGCGTTCGCGTCGATCCTTCGACGCAGACGGTGCGCGTGCAGGGCGGCGCCACGCTCGGCGACCTGGATCGGGAGACGCAGCTGTTCGGTCTCGCAGTGCCGGCGGGCGTCGTCTCGACCACCGGCGTCGGAGGGCTGACGCTGCACGGCGGCACCGGTCATCTGCGCCGCAAGCATGGACTGTCGATCGATTCCCTGATCTCGGTCGACATCGTGACCGCGGACGGCCAGATCCGAACTGCGAGCGCTACGGAGAACGACGATCTGTTCTGGGCGGTGCGCGGCGCCGGGAGCAACTTCGGCGTCGTCACATCGTTCGAGTTTCGCGCGCACCCGGTCGGCCCGATGGTCATGGTCGGCGCGATCTTCTATCCGTTCGACGAGGCGCCGCAGCTCTTGCGCGCGTGGCGCGACTACGTGACCACCGCTCCCGACGAGCTGAGCAGCATCGTGCTGCTCTGGAGCGTCCCGGCCGAGGAACCGTTCCCGCCCGAGCACCACGGCAAGCCGGTCGTTGTCGTGGCTGCGTGTTACTGCGGCTCGATCGAGGACGGCGAGCCGGTGGTCCAGCCACTGCGCGAGCTCGGCGAACCGCTCATCGACCTCAGCGGGCCGTGGCCGTGGCTGGGTCTGCAGAGCGGCTTCGACGCCCTGTTCCCGAAGGGAGGCTTCTACTACTGGAAGTCGCGTAGCCTCGCAGCGCTGACTGAGGATGCGATCGGCGTGATCGCCGACTTCGCTGGGCGGCGCCCGTCACCGCTCACGGACATCGTCGTGTGGCACCAGGGCGGCGCGATGAGTCGCGTCGGCGAGTCTGAAACGGCGTACGGCGGTCGCGACGCAGCGTTCCTCGTGACCGGCGAGGCGAGCTGGGACGATCCGTCGCTGACCGACGACGCGATCGGCTGGTGCCGCGCATTCTGGGACGAGATTGGGCACCACTCGACCGGCGGCCTCTACCTGAACTTCGCAGGCCTCGGGGAGGAGAAGGAGGCCCTCGTCAAGGCCGGCTACGGCGCGAACTACGACCGGCTCGCGGCGTTGAAGGCGAAGTACGACCCCACGAATCTCTTCCGGATGAACTTCAACATCGCGCCGGCGAACTGAATTCGCTAGGAGCCCCGCGTCAGCGGGGCTCCCAGCATTCTCGGGCGGCTAGACCGCGAACAGGTCGAGCAAGTCGCTGACAGCGCCGTTGCCGTCACGCGGCGGTGCAGGCTGTCCGCCGCTGCCGTAGTTTCCGCCGGTCGGTGTGCCCGCGTCGAACGCATGGTTGACCGACGCGAGCGTCGGGAGGCCGTGCAGCTGCTCGATCAACTTCAGTGTCGAGCTGTGATCCGCAGGCTTGCCCGACAGCACCGGGCCGGTTGCCTTCACGTGCGGCGAGACGACCCAGAGCGGCACACGCACTCCGAGCCCGTATGCGTCCACGACCGGTGGCGCGACATGGTCGAAGAAGCCGCCGTGCTCGTCGTAGGTCAGCAGGAACGCTGAGTCCTGCCACTGCGGTGAGTTCCGCACCGCGGTGATCAGCTTCTGCTGGAACCCCATGCCGACGGACACATCGGCCGGCGGGTGCTCATCCCACTGGTGTGCGTAGCTCGGGATGATCCACGACACCTGCGGCAGCTGCCCCTTGCGTGCGTCGTTGTAGAACTGGCCCTGCGGACGCAACGCCCGGTTGTCGTGCTTGAAGTTGTCCCAGAACAGGAACACGTTGTCGGTGTTGCCGTAGGGGACGCTGTCGAAGCCGATGTTGTAGACAGCCCATGTGATGCCGTACGCGTCGAGCAGGTCGAGGATGATCGGAAAGTCGAACACACCGAATCCCCAGACGCCGTTCGTCGTGATCCCGCCCGACGTCCCGGCCGCGATGTACATGCGGTTGGGCCAGGTCGGGCCGAGCACTGAGCAGAAGTAGTTCGCACAGAGGGCTGAGTTCGCGAACAGGCTGTAATAGAACGGCAGCTCCGCGGCCGTGTAGTACCCGATCGCCGCGTCGCCGTCGCCGATGTTGTCCTGGCACGACTGCCAGAAACCGTCCATCGCAACGCCGTCGGTCTGCGCGTGCACGGCCTCCCAGTAGTGCGGCGGGTCGGGCGTGCTGAGCGCTGTGAACTCGAACGGATAGTGCTTGCCACCGGACGAATCAGGCTGGAAGTATCCGGACGGAGGCCCGAAGCCTGCGGCCTGGACCTGTGGTGCGTAGCCGAAATAGTGGTCGAACGACCGGTTCTCCTGGCATGAGATCACAACGTTTTTGATCGGCGACACACTGCGACCGACACGTGCCCGCGCCGCAGCGGGCGCTGTCGCCCAGAGGGTGCCGCCGAGAACGGCGACTCCCGCTGCTCCACCCCGTTTCAGCAGCGCACGTCGCGTGAGACCCGTCCCGAGCGGGTCGACGTTTTGTTCCGCCATAGCTCCTCCTCTCGCCGGTACTCCCAATACCGGACGCGCCTCGTCCCGCCGATGCTATGACGAGCGCTGACGAGGAGCAATCAGCTGCGCAAGCTTGTTACCGAAACGCCTCCCTATCGGGCGGCTTTCCGCCGCTCCTGAATTTCTGAAGGGCCCCGCTCTCGGAGCGGGGCCCTTCAACTCAATACGCCTGCCCCGTTATGGCCTTCGCGATCGCGAAGCTCGCGATGATGAGAATCGTCGCGAGAACGACGATCAGTCCCAGAGCGATCGGAAAGGCCCGCCACGGATGCTCGTTCAACTCGACGTGCGGGTGCGGCACGTGTGGGTGCGGCAGATGGTGGGTGGCCATGCGGCACCACCTCCTTCACCCCAAAGAATAGGGGGAGACCGACGCGTCGGCGCGGAGTTTTCAGAGCGATCGGTATGAGAGCGTCTCGCGCGAGCCGGACTGCCCCGACCGCACGATCGCGTCGCAGACCTCAGCCGCGCGGTAGCCGTCCTCGAACGTCGCGCCGTAGGGCCCGATGTCGGAGTCGTCGGCGATCGCGCGCAGCACGTGGTGGAGCTCGTGCACGAACGTGTCGCCCCAGCCGATGATGTGGCCCGGCGGCCACCAATGCTCCCAGAACGGATGGTTCGCCTCCGAGACGAGCACTGTCTTGAAGCCGCGCGCACGGTCGCCGTCCGCGCGAAAGACCTGCAGCTCGTTCAGGCGCTCCATGTCGAACCCGAGCGACCCTTGCGAGCCGTTGATCTCCCACTGGAACGCGTTACGACGGCCGAGCGCGAGTCGCGTCGCCTCGATCGTCCCGACTGCGCCGCTCTCGAACTCCGCGGCCGCCTCGATCGCGTCGTCCACCGTCCGCCCCGGCACGAATGTCTTCGTGAACCCGGTGACCGTTGCGAACTCGCCGACAAGAAAGCGTGCGAGATCGACCACGTGTGTGCCGAGATCGCCGAGCGCCCCCGAGCCGGCCTCGCTCGGGTGGAAGCGCCAGGTGTCGAGGCTCGGGTCATCGCCCCAGTCCTGGAGGTAACGCCCCCGAAAGTGACGGATCTCGCCGAGCTCGCCGGCCTCGATCATCTCGCGCGCGAGCCGTACCGCCGGCACGAACCGGTAATTGAACCCGCAGAGATGCTTGACGCCGGTCGCCGCGACCTGCCTCCAGATGTCGTAGCTCTCGTCGGCGTCACGGCCGAGCGGCTTCTCGCAGACGACGTGCTTGCCGGCTTCGGCGGCCGCGATCGTCGGCTCGGCGTGCAACGAGTTCGGGCCGCCGTTGTCGAAGAGCCCGATGCGATCGTCCGCGATCAGCTCGCGCCAGTCCGTTGTCGCGAACTCGTAGCCGTACCGGTGCGCCGCTTCGCCGACGGCCTTCTCGTTGCGTCCCGCGATGCCGACCAGCCTCGGCTCGAGCGGCGGCGGCCACGTCACGTACGCGATCTTCTTGAACGCAATCGAGTGGGCCTTGCCCATGAATGCGTAGCCGAGCATGCCGACGCCGATCTCCGTCATTGCGAGATAGTAGGGGTATGGCGAGCGCACCGGTTAAGTGGGGGATCGTTTCGACGGCGGACATCAACCGGAAGGTGATTCCGGGGGCGAAGGCATCGCGGCAGGTTGAGCTCGTCGGTGTCGCGAGCCGAACGCAGGAGCGTGCGGATGCTTACGCTCACGAGTGGGGGATTCCGCGCGCGTACGGCTCGTACGACGCGCTGCTGGATGACCCGGAGATCGAGGCCGTCTACATCTCGCTGCCGAACACGCTCCACGTTGAGTGGTCGATCCGCGCCGTCGAGGCCGGCAAGCACGTGCTGTGCGAGAAGCCGCTGACGCGGCACCCTGACGAGGCGATTGAAGCGTTCGATGCGGCCGATCGTGCCGGGTGCCTGCTGTCGGAAGCGTTCATGTACCGGCACAACCCGCAGACCGCGAAGCTGAAGCAGCTCGTGGCGGACGGCGCCGTCGGCGAGCTGCGGCTCATCCGGTCTGCGTTCAGCTATGCGCTCTTCGACGAGCAGAACATCCGGCTGCGCACCGACGTCGAGGGCGGAGCGCTCATGGACGTCGGCTGTTACACCGTCTCCGGGTCGCGGCTGCTCGGCGGCGAGCCCGAGCGCGTGTGGGGCGAGGCATGGTTCGGGCCGACCGGTACCGACTGGGTCTTCACGGGCACGCTTCGCTTCCCGGGCGACGTGCTTGCGACTTTCGACTGCGGCACTGCGCTCACCAACCGCGATGAGCTCGAGGCGATCGGGAGCGAGGGCTCGCTCTTCCTCGACGATCCGTGGCACTGCAACAAACCGGTGATCGAGGTGCGACGCGACGGCGGCGTCGAGCGCATCGAGCTCGAGTACGCGGACTCCTACCGCCTCGAGCTCGAGAACCTGAGCGCTGCGATCCGCGGCGACGGCGAGTTGTTGCTCGGACGCGAGGATGCGCTCGGCCAGGCGCGTGCGCTCGAGGGCCTGTACGAGTCCGCGACGAGCGGCAAGCCGGTTTCGCTCTAGGTCGTCTGCGCGATCGCCCGTAGCGCGAGCGCCTCGTCGTCCTCGCCCGGGAGCCCGCTCACGCCGACGGCGCCGATGCGCGTGGCGCCGTCGAAGACGGCAGCGCCTCCGAGGAAGAACGTGAAGAATGGGTCGAAGCTCGCCCGCTCGACCGGATCGTCGCGAACCTTCTCGGCGAGCTCGCGCGTCGACCGCGCATCGCTTCGAGCGGCGGTGTACGCCTTGCGCTGCGCGTTCAGGCGCGTGTCGGGCGCCGCGCCGTCCATCGTTGCCGCCGCCACGAGCTCGCCGTGCGTGTCGCACACGAAGACCGAGACGGGCGACGGAGCCTCGGCGACGACGAGGGAGACGATCGCCTGGGCACGTTTGAGCTGCATCCCCGGATTCTCTCGAAACTGAACGATTCCGCGTCTAGGATCGATCAATGAGCGTAGGCTCGACGGAGCTCATCAAGGAGCGAAAGCGCCGGCTTTGCCGGCGCCGGGAGCGGGACTGAGCGCTCACGCCGCACCGGCGCCGGGCGACGGCCTCGCGCTCAGGATCCGGGGCCGGGCGTACCCGGTGCTCCTGCCGAAACTGCGCGATCCGCGGCTCCATCTCGCCGCGACGATCACATCGCTCCAGGTGATCGGGCAGGTCGGGTTCCACTTCGAGCTCTCGATCGCCCAGATCCTCATCTCGCTCGCGACGTGCGCCGTGCTCGAGGTCGCGATCGCCATGCGGCGCCAGCGGGTCCTCCTCTGGCCGGCGAGCGCGTTGCTGACGGGGAACGGCGTCGCGTTCGTGCTCCGCGTGCCGGGGACGGTGCACGGCGACTGGTGGAGTACACGCGGCTGGTGGATCTTCGCCGCCACGGCCGCGGGGTCGCTGCTCTCGAAGTACATCCTCGTGTGGCGGAAGGCGCACATCTTCAACCCGTCGAACATCGGCCTCGTCGTCTGCTTCCTCGTGCTCGGCCGCACCCGCGCGGCGCCGCTCGACTTCTGGTGGGGGCCGATGTCGGCGTGGCTTGTCGCCGCCCTCGTCGTGATCCTGATCGGCGGCTTCACGATCCTGTCGCGCCTCAAGCTGCTGCGGGTCGCTCTCGGCTTCTGGTTCGCCTTCGCCGCGGGCATCGCGATCCTCGCCGCCTCGGGGCACGCGATGACTGCTCGCTGGCATCTCGGCCCGGTGACCGGCTTCCACTTCTGGGCGGTGCTCGTCACGTCGCCCGAGGTGCTCGTCTTCCTCTTCTTCATGATCACCGACCCGAAGACGGCGCCGTCCGGGCCGCGGGCGCGGATCGTCTATGCCGTCGCGCTCGGGCTGCTCGGCGCGCTCCTGATCGCACCCACGACGACGGAGTTCGCGGCGAAGGTGGCGCTGCTGTCGTCGCTCGCGATCGTGTGCTTGGCGATGCCCCTGCTGCGCCTGCTGCCGCCGCTGCAGTTGCGGCGCGTTGCGTACGCGTTGCCCCTCGTCGCGGCGTTGTATGTCGTCGCCCTAGTCTTCGCGACGACGACTGCACCGCCGGCCGCCGCAGCAGCGGCGGTAAGCACGCGCGAGCTGCCGCCGATCCAGATCGTCCCGTCGAGCTCCGTGCAGTCCCAACTCGATCGCCCGACCGCCCGCGTGATCGCGACGGCGCTTGTCACCGCCGTGCCCCGGGGGGGCCCCGGGCCGATCCGGATCCAGCTAAAGCCCGGCACCGACCAGGGACCGCCGCTTGCGGAAGCGCAGTACGGCGGCAAGACGTACGTCCTCCATCAGTCCGGGTTGTCGACGTGGGCGCTCAACGCCGGCACGCAGCACGCGGCGGTCAACGGAGGGCTGGCCGGGCCGACCGTAGGCGGCTACCGCCTGCGGAACATCGCGCCCTTGGTCGGCCTCGACTTCCGGCAGGGCTCGTTCCGCTACGGGATGTCGCCCGACTATCGCGCGATGATGGGCGGCGGGGTCTGCTGGCTCGACTACAACAACGACGGGTGGCTCGACCTCTTCGCCGTGAACTCGTATGCGAGCGCCGACACCGCGCAATGGGATGCGCACGGGGGGCTGCCGCGGGCGGCGCTCTTCGAGAACGTGCGCGGTCATTTCCGCAACGTCGGCCGCGCAACGCACGCCGATCTCGCCGCGCAGGGCGACGGCTGCGTCGCGGCCGACCTGAACGGCGACGGCAAGACCGACCTCGTCGTCACGTCGACGAGCGGCGTGCAGATCCTCTGGAATTCCGGGCACGGCACCTTCCGGCATCAGACGCTCGCGAGCTCGGGCTGGTACGCGGGCGCTGCGGTCGCCGACGTGAACGGCGACGGTCGGCCCGACATCTTCGTCGCGGGTTACTCCGATCCGAACGAGCCGGTGCCCGGATCGCTCGCAGGGTTCCCGACGAACATCGCCGCCGTCCCCGACCTGCTCTTCGTCAATGACGGCCACGGACGGTTCCGCGAGGTCGGGCGGCAAGCCGGCCTCGAGCCGGAGGGCGCACGGCACGGTCTCGGCGCGCAGTTCGTCGACGTCAACCGCGACGGCCGGCCCGATCTCTACGTCGCGAACGACGAGGACCCGAATGAGCTGTACGTCAACGTCCCGTGGCCCGGCGGGGCGAAGGCGGATCCCGCCGGCCTCGGGTTCCGCTACGAGGACCGCGGCGTCGCCGCCGGCGTCGCCGATCCGTTCGCCGGCATGGGCGTCGCGAGCGAGATCCTCGGCGACCGGCTCAACCTCCTCGTGACGAACTCGCGACACGAGCCGACGGCGGCCTTCCGTCAGCTCGAAGGGGCGCGATTTGCGAACGCGCGCGCGACCGTCGACCCGGCGCTCGGCACGTCGTTCGCCGGCTGGGGCGCGTCGTTCGTCGACCTGAAGAACTCGGGCGCGCCGGCACTCGTGATCGCGACGGGTGCGATCCCCGTGACGAGCCTCAGGCGCGACGCGGAGACCGTGCGGGTGCTTGGGCCGTCAGGCGCGTCATTCGCGAACGCGACCGGTGCGACGCCGGTACTGAACGGCCGCGGCCTCGCCGCAGCCGACGTCGACAACGACGGCCGGATGGAGATCGCCGTCAACTCGATCGGCGGCAAGCTCGTATTGCTGAGCCCGACGGGACCGGTCGGGCACTGGCTTGACGTGAAGCTCTCCCGATTCGTTCCCGGCGCGCGTCTCACCGTGGTGCTTCCGAGCGGGCGCACGTTGACGCGAAGCGTGCAGGCCGGCAGCAGCTATCTGTCGTCCGAGGATCCGCGCGTGCACTTCGGGCTCGGCACGGCGACACGCGTTGCGTCCGTGACGGTGCGCTATCCGTGGGGCGCGACCAGCCGGCTGACAAGCCTCGGCGGCAACCGCATCGTCGACATCCGCGTGCCGGCACAAGTACCGGTGCGAGCGCCCGCCGCCCAGAGCCCGACGGTTACCGGCTGCTCGAGCGGCGCGCAGACGCAGTCGCTCGCGCGCGTGTGGGACCGCTCAGCGGTGTCCGTAATGCGTCTCGGCGGTGCGACGTCTCCGGAGCAGGCGCGTGACCTGCTCGACCTGTCGCTCGCGATGTCGCGCGCATCGGCGGCGGCCGGGCCGACCGCGCTCGACTATGCGGCGTACCGGCTCCTCGTCTGGCGCGCGTCGTTCGGGACGAACCTGAGCCGCGCATTCGGGTTGCTCACCGCGAAGCTGCACGCGCTCTGCCTCTCGCCGAGCTTCGTCTCGACCAGGGGCAGCTCGCCGGCCGCCATAGGCAACCGCATTGCTGCTGCGGCCATTGCGGCGGGCCGCACCGACGGGTCGCTCGAGGAGCAGCACTACGTCGACCCGAGCTACACGGCACCGAACGCGCCGCTCGTCGTGCGCCAACCCGGGTCGACCGTGCACGACGCGACGTTCTGGCAGCCGCTCGGGCACGGCCGGACGTCCCAGACATTCGTCAACGCTCAGTGGGGGCACGTGCGCACGTTCGCCGCGGAACAGCCTGTCGATCCCGGGCCGCCGCCGTTCAGCGCCCCCACCGCGCGCGCGTACAAGCAGGCCGCTATCGACGTCATCCGCGTCACCGCGTCGCGGACGACCGAGGCGAGGGTCGACTCCTCGCCGGGTGCGTGGAACCTCGCCTACGACGCATTGTCGCAGGCCGGGCTCGCGGAGGACCTGCATCGCCTCGTCGTGCTGAACGGCGCACTGAACGACGCCGCCGTCGCCGTCTGGCGCGCGAAGCGCACGTACCAGGCGCCGCGCCCTATCTCGATGATCCGCTACCTCGCCTTCGAGAACCAGCTGCCGCTCGTCCCCGGGCTGATCGAGCGCAGCCACGGGCAGACGCTCGTCCGCGCGCGCGGCCGCTGGATCCAGGGCGCACGGTGGACGCCGCTCGCGTCGACGCCCGCCTCGCCAGGCTGGGTCTCGGAACAGAGCGCGTTCGCGTTCGCGGCGAACGAGGTGCTCACCGCGCTGACGGGGCGCTCGTTCGAGCGCGAGGCAGTGCGCGCGAGCGACTCCGCGCTCGGCAACGGCATCGAGACGCCTGCTGACGACCTCGCCGGCCGCAAGCTCGGTATCGTAGTGGCCCGGCGCGCGCTAGCGCCCTGAGCGGGCCTGCAGGCGCCTGGCGAACGTGTCCAGCGTCACGGCGCCGAGAAGGACGAGGCCCGTGATGATGTAGATCCAGCCGTTCGACACGTTCAGCGTGTTCAGGCCGTTCTGGAGAGTGCCGATCAGCAGCGCGCCGAGCAGAGCGCCTCGCACCTCGCCGCGCCCGCCAAACAGGCTCACACCGCCGATGACCGCAGACGCGATTGCGTTCAGCAGCAGGTTTCCGGGCGGGAACGTCAGCGCGACGGAGTTCACCTGCGCGGCGAAGATGATTCCACCGATGCCGGCGGTGGCGCCCGAGATCGCGAACACGAGCACACGGATCCGCGGCACGCTGATGCCCGCGCGCCGAGCGGCCTCGGCGTTGCCGCCGACCGCGTAGACGTGGCGGCCGAACGTCGTCCACTTCGCGAGGAAGGTCAGCAGGACAAAGAAGAGGATGATGATCACGCCGGCGAGGGGCAGGCCCTCGGGCGTCGATATGACCCTGCCGTGGTTCGCGATCGCGACGGTCCCGAAGGACGCGAGGGCGACGCCGAAGGTCTTCAGCCCGACAAGCACCCAGTTCTGCTGGGCGATCTGCGTCCCGCGGGCGATGATGATCTTGTAGAGGACACTGATCGGGTAGAGCGCTGTGAAGAGCGCGGCGATGACCCAGCCGAGCCAGTGCGAGAAGATGTACGCGTCGGTGTAGTTGATCCAGCGGTCCTGGATGATGATCGTCCCGCGCTGCTCGAGCTTGTTCAGGATCACGCCTTGCCAGATCAGGAACCCGCCGAGCGTGACGACGAACGATGGGACGCCGACGAACGCGACGATCGAGCCCTGAAAGCCGCCGATCGCCGCGCAGGCGAGAACCGCGATGATCATCGCGAGGATGCCGTTCATCTGCCAGCTGCTGCCCGGCAGCTGCAACTCCGCGACGATCAATGCGCCGATCCCGGCGACGTAGCCGATCGAAAGATCGATCTCGCCGAGCAGCAGCACGTAGACGACGCCATACGCGAGCATCGCCGTGCCGGCAGTTTCCGTGATCAGGTTGACGAAGTTGACGGCGGTGAAGAAGTTCGTCGCCGTGAGGCCGAAGATGATGACGACGAGGATCTCGCCCACGATGATCGGGACCGGGCCGAGATTGCCGGTTCGGAGGTTGAGCCACGCGCGCTGATACAGCCCGGCGAAGCCGCTCGGGATCTCCTCTTCCTCGAGCGGGGCAGGCCGGTCGGGCCCGACGACGTCGGCGTCTGCGGTGGTCATGCGGGCGCGTCCACGGCTGCGGGCATCCCTGCAACCTTCGTCGGGACGCCGGCGGTGATCGCCTCGACCACGGCCTGCTGCGTCGTGGTGCGGCGGTCGAAGATGCCCACGTCCCGGCCGAGCCGCAGCACGGTGATGCGGTCGGCGGTCTCGAACACGTCGTGGAGGTTGTGCGAGATCAGGATGACGCCGAGGCCCTGCTCGCCCAGCCGGCGCACGAGCGCGAGCACCTGCTCGGTCTGCGCGACGCCGAGCGCAGCCGTCGGCTCGTCGAGGATGACAAGCTTCGAGTTCCACATCACGGCGCGCGCGACGGCGACCGACTGCCGCTGGCCGCCGGAGAGCGTCGCGACCGTCTGACGCACCGACTTGATCGTCGTGACGGCGAGCGAAGCCAGCGTCTCGGACGTGTGCTGCTCCATCGGCGCCTCGGAGAGGATCTGGAACCGGTTGAGCTCGCGCCCGAGGTACATGTTCTGCACGACGTCGAGGTTGTCGCAGAGCGCGAGGTCCTGATAGACGACCTCGATCCCGAGCTTCGCCGCGTCCTTCGGCCCGTGGATGTGTACCTCGCGCCCTTCGAAAAAGATCTGACCGCTGTCCGGCGCGTGCGTGCCGGCGATGCATTTGATCAGCGTCGACTTGCCGGCGCCGTTGTCGCCGACCAGCGCCATCACCTCGCCGGGGCGCACCTCGAAGTCGACCCCGTCCAGTGCCTGCACCGAACCGAAGGACTTCGTGATGCCGCGGATCTCGAGGAGGAGGGTCCCGTTCGCGCTCACGTTCCCGGTGTTCTACTAAAGAGGGGACGGGGACGCCAACCCGGCGCCCCCGTCCGTTGCGCTTACTTGCAGTACTGCGCGTAGGTGCCGATGCAGACCTGGCTCTTCTTCAGGAACTTGTCGGTGAACAGGCGCTTGTAGTTCGCCTTCGTGATCCACACGACCGGGAGTGCCAGAGTCGGCTCCTTCTTCTTGCCGTTCAAGCGGAAGCCGTTGGTCTTCGGCGTCGTGCCCTTGAGCAGGGCAACCGCCGCCGCAGCCGCGGCGTTCGCCTCGTCCGGCACGTACTTGTAGACCGTTCCGGTCTGCCAGCCGGCGAGGATGTACTGGATCCCCTGCGGCGTCGCGTCCTGGCCGCTCAGCGGGAGCGGCTTGAGACCCTTCGCCTTCAGGTCGGCCACCACGGCGCCGGCGATGTTGTCATTCGCGGCGATGATGCCCTGGATGTTGTTGTTCGTCTTCACGAGCATCTGGTTGAAGATGGTCGCCGCGTTGTTCGCGTCCCAGTCGGGTACGAACTGCTGCGGCCCCTTCGCCAGCGACTTGTTGTTGAACAACGGATTGAGGACGGCGTCATTGCCGCTCTTGAACCAGAACGCATTCTGGTCCGTTTGGCCGCCCCACAGCTCAGCGACGACGGCTCCCTTCTTGTACGTGCCGTTCGCCTTCATCGCGCCGACGACGCCGGTGGCCTGGGCCTGACCGACCTTCTTGCCGTCGAACGTGACGTAGACCGATGCGGAGCCACCAGTGACTTGGCGGTCGTAGTCGATTGCCTTACCGCCCTTCGAGGTGAAGAGCTTCTCGATCGACGCAGCCGAGCCGTTGTCGAGAGCGGTCTCGACGACGACCTTCGCACCGCGGGCGAGGCACGACTGCGCCTGCGCCTTTTGCTTCAGCGGGTCGTTCAGCGCGTTGGTGATCGAGTACGTGACGCCGGCGGCTTTCAGCGCCTTCGCGAAGTCGGGAGCATCGAACTGCACCCACCGGACAGAAGACTTCGTGTCCGGCAGCAGGACGCAGACGTCGATGTTCGCCGCCTTCTTCGCGGTGCTCGCCGTGGCGGTCGTCACCACGAACGTTGCGAGGCCGGAAGCCGCGATCAAGGTCGCGACCAGCCTCAAAGAACTCTTCCTCACTAGCTTCTCCTTACGTCGGGACGGGGGTTCGACCTTCAAACTTCCCGTTCCGGTGCCCTGAAGTCAAGGGCAATACCGCTCAAGTGAACGGAGGCACAATGAAACTCGAGGGCAAGATCGCTGTCATCACCGGTGCGAGCCGCGGTATCGGAGCCGCGACGGCCCGGTCGTTGCACGAACGCGGGGTAAAGCTCGGTCTTGGATCCAGAAGTGGAGCCGATCTCGGGCTCGACGATGTCGTCGCGAGGCCGTGCGACGTACGTGATCTCGACGCCCTTGTCGGGCTGTGCGACGCTACTGCCGAGACGTTCGGCGGCATCGACATCGTCGTTGCGAACGCCGGGGTCGGCGCCTACGGCCCGTTCCTCGACCTCTCGCGAGAGCATCTCGACGAGATGCTCGACGTAAACCTGAAGGGAACGGTCTATGCGATCCGGGCGGCGCTGCCGCACATGCTCGGGCGCGAAGGCGACGTCATCACGCTCGCCTCGGAGGCGGGACGGCGCGGCCTGCCGTTGGAGGCTGTCTATTGCGCGTCGAAGTTCGGGCAGGTCGGCTTCACGCGCGCGCTCGACCACGAGTTGCGCGAGCAGGGAATCCGGTGCACGAACGTCTGCCCCGGCGGCGTTGCGACCGATTTCGCGCTCGACGACGGGCGCGGACGTACGCCCGACGTGCTGCCGGGAATGATGACGGCCGAGGATGTCGCGGAGTTCGTCGTGTTCGCGCTCGAGCGGCCGCGGCACCTGCGGATGCTCGAGACGGCGCTGCGACCGATGAGCGAGGCGAGCTGGGGCTAGCGCTTGCCCACTGCAGTCATTACATAGCCGCCCTCGAGCATCGCGGGCGCGCGCGCCGCGAGCCGTTCCGGGCTCGGTACCTCCCAGCCGAGCGAGTCGGCGAGGCGCGTGATCATGCTGAAAAGCGCGCACACAGTGGCGGCGTCGCGGAGCGCCTGTTTCGACACGCCGGCAGCGTAGGCGCGCTCGGCGTCGGCGGACGTCAGCTCGTCCGGCCGCAGCGTGAGCTGCTCGAGAAAGACGAGCGTCGCCTGCACCTCGGGTCCGAGCGGCGCGGTGCGCCAGTCGGCAACGACCGCGTTCCAGAGCTCCTCACCTAGGGCGTACGACGCGACCGCGCCGTGGGAGCCCATTCAGAACGGACACTGATTCAGGAGCGAGGTGAAGGCCGCAAAAAGCTCGCGTTCGCCGGCGGTCCACTCGGAAGGCTCGCGCATCACGACGTCGAGCGCCTCGGAAAACGGGCGGCCGAAGGTCTCGGGCCGGTACATGATCGTCTTCACGACGCCGAGCGGCTCGGCGCCGCTCTGCTCCCGGATCTGGTCGAGCACGGCGGCCTCCGCCGGCGCATGGCCGTGGTCGACGACGGCGAGCCTCACTCGAGCACCTCGCGTGCTCGGTCGAGGCGGCGAAAGCCCTCTTCGGCGGCGGCCCGAACGAGCTGTTCGAAGACGGCATCCTCGGAGCCGGCAGCGGCCGTCGCCGCTTCGATGTCGGTATCCGTGACGGTGTAGGCGCGCTCGTGCACCTTCGTGAGGAGCGGATCAAGCGCTTCGGGTGCGGGCGGCAGCGCGTCGACCGCCGCGCGGAGCTCGTCGATCGGGTCGGGCATAGCCCCGACTTTACGCGCGGAGCAGTACCTCGAGCGCCGTTCCGCTTCCGGGGATCGAGCGGAACGAGAAGCCGCCGTCGATCGACTCTGCGCGGGCGCGCATGTTCCTCAGGCCCTGGCCGGCGGGTGCCTGTTCGCCGTCGAAGCCGTCGCCGTCGTCCGTGATCGTGACGAACCGCTCGCCGAAGTCGCGCTGGCCGATCGTCACCTCGGCGCGTGTCGCATTTGCGTGCTTGCGGACGTTCGCGAGTCCTTCCTGGACGATCCGGAAGATCTCGATCTGCTCGTCGGGTGCGAGGCGGATCCCGCGATCGACCTCGAGGTCGACTTCGAGGCCGCCGTCCGCGGTGAGCACGTCGACGTAACGGCGCAGCGCGGCATCGAACGGCGCCGTTCCGCTCGCCGACGAGAGCGCGAGGATCGCGAAGCGCGCCTCCTGCTGTGCGAGCAACGCCGCTTCCTTCAAACGAGGCACCGCTTCGTCGACCGGCGCGCCGTTCTCGATCATCGATGCGTGTGTCGAGACCGCGAAGAGATATTGGGCGAGGCCGTCGTGGATCTCGCGCGCGACGCGTGCGCGCTCTTCGGCGACCGCGCGTCCGAACTCGGCGAAGGCAATTGCGCGCCACGCGCCGACGAGGATGACGATGTACGCGAGCATGCGCAGGAAGTCGCTCTGCGACACGAACGAGCTCGCGAGCAGCGGCTGGAAGACGAGGTGCAATGCACCGAAGAGCATCAACGTGAAGCCGAGCGCCAGCCAGCGCGCGAGGTCGTCGCCCCGGCGTACGAAGCGGAGTCCCCAGCCCACGACGCAGACGAGGCAGACGAGCGCCTGGAGCGCGAGCGTCCCGGTGAGATAGAACGGCTGCGGCTGTCCGGGCGGCGGGCTCAGGTCGGGGAGCGTCTGGCCGAGCGCGCGCAGGAGCGACCACGCGACGAAGAGCGAGATGCCGGCGGCCGCGACTGCGTTCGCGATCGACCACTCGCGGTGCTTGCTCCGGCCGCGCATGAACGGTGCGATTGCGATCAGTGCCTGGCCGAGGATCGCGCCGATGAGTGACGCCCACGCCTCGGCTGCGCGGATGCTGCCGCCGCTGAACGTCGGCCCGATCGCGAAGACGGCGCCGGAAAGCGATGTGACGAAGAAGCCGGTCGCGAGAAAGAGGTCGACCCTGCGGCCCTCGACGGAGTAGCGCGCCGCCGCGAGTACGGCGACGAGGAGCCCGGCCCCGGACATCGCCGTCTGGAGGACGAGGCGGAGCTCGGGGAGGTCCCAGTGGGTCCGGAGCGCCGGATAGGCGAGGAACAGGGCAAGGCTGGCGCCGAGGAGGCCTGCGAGCAGGATTTCGCCCCAGAGCCAGCTCTGGGAATCGTTCCGTTCGTCTCGTTTCACCTCCCTCTTATCGGCAGCCGGGTTCGTGCCGATAGGGGTCGGGAGTGCCCTCCACCATCCTCATCGTCGACGACCACCCGCTCACCCGCGAGGCACTCTCGTCGCTCCTCCGCGCCCACGGTTTCGACGTCGTCGGGTGCGCATCCGACGGGGCCGAGGCGGTCGTCGAGGCGGGCCGGCTCCAGCCGGATCTCGTCCTGCTCGATCTCTCGATGCCGGGCGTTGACGGGATCAGCGCGCTGCCCAAGCTCCGTGAGGCCGCGCCGGAGTGCGAAGTCGTGGTGCTCACGGCGTCCGGCACCGAGGAGAACCTTCTGCACGCGATTCGTGCGGGAGCGGCGGGCTATCTCCTGAAGACCGAGCCGCCGGAGAAGATTGCTTCGTTCCTCGACGGGGTCGCGAACGGCGAAGCCGCGCTGTCGGGCGCCGTCGCGCGGCGGCTGCTCGACCAGGTGCGAAGTGGCAACGGTCGAGGCTCGGGCGTGCCGGACGCGATCGCGGCTGCGCTGTCAGCGCGCGAGGTCGAGGTACTGCTCCTCCTCGACGACCATCTCGGCACCGACGAGATCGCGAGGCGGCTGTTCATCTCCGAGCACACCGTCCGCTCGCACGTGAAGAGCCTGCTGCGGAAGCTCGGCGTGTCCTCGCGACGCGAGGCGCTCGAGCATCTCGCCGTCGCCCGCGCCGCGTAGCCGCGGGATCCCCCGCGGCGGGGGATGCCGTTCACCCGAGGCAGGGCACGAGCGCGCGGGCCGCCCCGCCGATTCCTTAGATCAGGCAAGAAGCTTCCCCTTCAGGGATTGGCGATGACTACGGCAGCGAAGAGGCCCCTAAAAGGGCCTCTTCGCTTTACCGGTTTAAAGCGGGGAGTATCCCCGAACGTCCGAGTGCCGTCTGTCTAACGATTCGTCCACAGGCGTTTCGCCTGCTAAGCGGGGCTTCTCGGCAGCGCAACTTGGCCGGGCGGGACAGAGCGGGGATACTCCCCGTTTAAGCGTTGAAGCCCTCGAGCGCAGCCTCGACAAGGCCCGGCAGCGTCGCCGGGTCATACCCGCCCTCGAGCACTGCGGCGACGCGCGGCGCCATCGCCGCGCAGCGGCGCGACAGCTCGCGGAAGCCGTCCGCCGTCACCTCCATGAACGCGATCGGGTCGTCCACGTGCGCGTCGAAGCCGGCAGACACGAGCACGAGCTCCGGCTCGAACTCGGCGACCGCGGGCTCGACGATCTGCTCGAACGCGGCGATGTACACCTCGTCGCCGCACCCTGCCGAGAGCGGGATGTTCACCGTCGTCTCCGCCTGATCGTCCGGCCCGCCCGTCCCGGGATAGAACGGCCACTGGTGCAGCGAGACGAACAGGACGCTGTCGTCGTCGCGGAAGATCGCCTCTGTCCCGTTCCCGTGGTGGACGTCGTAGTCGACGATCGCGACACGGCGCAGGCCGAGCTCGCGTTGTGCGGCGCGCGCCGCGATCGCGATGTTGTCGAAGATGCAGAAGCCCATCGCGCGATCACGCAGCGCGTGGTGTCCCGGCGGGCGCACGAGCGCAAAGCTCCCGGTGAGCGCGGCCTCGATCGCAATCCCCGCGGCAAGCGCCGCACCCTCGTAGGTCGTCTCGCTCGCGACCGTGTCGCCGTCGAGCCACGTACGCGACGCGATCGACTTGATGTGCGCGACATGCTCCGCGGAGTGGCAGAGCAGGAGCTCGTCCTCGGTTGCCGCACGGCCCTCACGCGCCTCCGGATAGCGCCGCAGCAGCGCCTCGAGCCGCGCCGGGTTCTCGGGATGGTGCTCCGTCGGGTGCAGGCGCGCGAGCGCGGGATGCGTCAGGACGTCGATCTGACGGACTCGTCGAGCTGCTCGAGTGAGGCGCCGCGTGCGCGCGCGACGCCGACGAGATAACAGAGGAGTGGAGCGTTCGTGCGCGCGCCGCTCGCATGTGCTGCGTGCCCCGCGAGCTGCAGGAGGCGGTCGACCTCGTCGTCCGAGAGATCGAGCTCCGCGCGGTCGATCTGCGCTGCCGCGGCGAGCGCGTCCGCCTGCGCTGACAGCCACTCGTTCACGCGACTGACGCTAGACGGTCGGCGAGGCCGTTGAGCCCAAGCCCTCTGACGAAGGTGGACGCCTCCGACCAGGTGGGTGTCTGGGTCTGGAGGGGAGGAAGGGGGGCAGAGGCGTCCATCTGCGCGATTCGACGATAAAGCCGCAAGTCCTCTGCTTCCGCCGCGAAGCGGCCGGCGGCCAGCACGTCCTCGAGCGTCCGGTACTGGCCGAGCAGCTCGGCTGCCTTCTTCGGGCCGACGCCGCGCGCGCCCGGAAGCTTGTCCGATGGATCGCCGCGGAGCGCGATCAGGTCGGGCACCTGCTCGGGATCGACGCCGTAGCGTTCACGCACCTCGGCCGGCCCGATCCGCGCGATCTCGCTGACCCCGCGCACCGGTGCGAGGATCGTGACCTTGTCGGTGGCGAGCTGGTACGCGTCGCGGTCCGACGTCGCGACGAGCACGTTGCCCTTCCAAGCCCGCGTCGACGCCGCGAGGAAGTCGTCCGCCTCGTAGCCGGGCGCCTTGCCGACGAAGAAGCCGAGTTTCTCCGTCAGCTGCGGGAGGATCGCGAGCTGCTCAACGATCGAGTCCTCGAACACGCGGCCCGACTGGTAGAGCTCGTATGCCTCGTGGCGGTACGTCGGCACCTCGAGCGTGTCCCAGCCGACGAGCACCGCGTCCGGCTGCTCCTGCTTCCAGAGCTGCGAGACCATGTTCCCGAAGCCGACGACCGCGTTCAGCCTCACCGACTTCGGCATCGAGTGATACGCACGATGCGCGAACGAGTCGCCGTCGATCGCCAGCAGCGTGCCGTTCACAGCGAAGCCTCAAGCTCGAGGATGCGCTCCATCAAGCGCGTCGTCGCCTCGTGCGCCGCCTCACCGAGCTCACGGTCGCGCAAGTCGTCGATCGGAACCGGCTCGCCGTACGCAACACGCAGCGCGCCGAGCCTCGTGAGCTTGTCGGTGCCTTTGACCGCGGCCGGGACAAGCGGGACGCCGGCTTCGAGCGCGATGCGCGCAGCGCCCGACCGCGGCCGTGCTTCGTGCCGCTTCACGAGTCCCTTCGTGCGCCGCGTGCCCTCCGGGAACATCGCGACGACGTGGCCGTCGCGCGCGAGGCCGACGGCCGTCTCGATCGCGGCCGTGTCTCGCTGGCCGCGGTGCACGGGAAACGCGCCCGCATTGTGCAGGACGAGTGTCAACGGGAACCAGTAGAGCTCGGACTTCGCCATGAAGCGCAGGTAGCGCTTCGGCCAGAGCGGCATGGCCAGCGGCCAGGGATCGAAGCTCGACACGTGGTTGCACGCCAGCACGTAGCCGCCCTCGGCCGGCAAGCGCTCACGGCCCCGCACGCGCAGGCGAAAGAGGCCGTAAAGGACAGGCGCCGAAAGGATGGCAATCACGTTGTAGAGGACACTGGGCCGCATGCCGGGAGTATTCAACCTGGCGCCGCCTCGCTATCGTGACCCGCCGGTGGCTTCCACGGAACCCAAGCGGCTCGTGATCGTTGAGTCGCCGGCGAAGGCCCGGACGATCAAGAGCTATCTCGGCGACAACTTTGTCGTCGAGTCGAGCGTGGGCCACATTCGCGACCTTCCGGAGCGCGCGGCGGATATTCCGGACGAATACAAGAAGGAGAAGTGGGCGCGGCTCGGTGTCGACATCGAGCACGACTTCGCACCGCTCTACATCGTCGATCCCGACAAGAAGAAAAAGGTGTCGGAGCTCAAGCAGCTCCTGAAGGGGTCGGACGAGCTTCTGCTCGCGACGGATGAAGACCGCGAGGGCGAGGCGATCGCCTGGCATCTCCTCGAGGTGCTGAAGCCAAAGGTGCCGGTGCGCCGAATGGTCTTCCACGAGATCACGAAGGAAGCGATCAACCGCGCGCTCGACCAGACACGCGACATCGACGAGCGGCTCGTCGACGCACAGGAGACGAGACGAATCCTCGACCGGCTCTACGGCTACGAGGTCTCGCCGGTGCTGTGGAAGAAGATCACGCGCGGCCTCTCGGCCGGCCGCGTGCAGTCGGTCGCGACACGCCTCGTCGTCGAGCGCGAGCGGGAACGGATGAAGTTCCGCGCGGCGTCCTGGTGGGACATCGAGGGGACGTTCGATCCGGAGTCGTTCCAGGCACGTCTCGTCTCGGTCGACGGTAAGCGCGTCGCCCTCGGCCGCGACTTCGGCAACGACGGCGAGCTGCGCAACGCCGACGTGCTGCAGCTCGACGAGGACGCTGCGCGCGGGCTCGCGTCGCGGCTCGACGACTCGGCGTTCGCCGTCTCGCGTGTCGAGCGCAAGCCGTACTCGCGGCGGCCGAGCGCGCCGTTCATGACCTCGACGCTGCAGCAGGAGGCGAGTCGCAAGCTTCGCTATTCCGCGCAGACAACGATGCGCATCGCCCAGCGTCTCTACGAGAACGGCTACATCACGTACATGCGCACGGACTCGACGACGCTGTCGGAGACGGCGTTGACGGCAGCGCGCAACCAGGCGCGCGATCTCTACGGCGTCGAGTACGTCCCCGACGCGCCACGCCGCTACGAGCGGAAGGTGAAGAACGCGCAGGAGGCGCACGAGGCGATCCGTCCCGCCGGCGACACGTTCCGTGTGCCGAAGTCGCTCGAGCGCGAGCTGAATCGCGACGAGCTTGCGCTCTATGAGCTGATCTGGATGCGCACCATCGCCTCGCAGATGAAAGACGCTGCAGGGCAGACGGTGTCGATGCGTTTCGCGGGCACCTCCACGCAGGGCGAGCAGGCGGAGTTCGGGACGTCGGGCACGGTGATCACCTTCCGCGGCTTCCTCGCCGCGTACGAGGAAGGACGCGACAACGACGACGCGGACGACGATGAACGCCGGCTCCCGAACCTGAGCGAGGGCGACGCGGTCGAGGTGAGACAGCTCGAGCCGCAGGGTCACGAGACGAACCCACCGTCGCGCTACACCGAGGCGACGCTCGTGCGCACGCTGGAAGAGCTCGGCATCGGCCGGCCGTCGACGTACGCGTCGATCATCGGCACGATTCTCGACCGCGGCTACGTCTTCAAGAAGGGCACCGCGCTCGTCCCGTCGTTTCTCGCGTTCTCCGTCGTCAACCTGCTGGAGGAGCACTTCGGCCGCCTCGTCGACTACGGCTTCACCGCGTCGATGGAAGACGACCTCGACCGCATCGCAGCGGGCGACCAGGACCGCCTCGCGTGGCTGCGCCGCTTCTACTACGGCGAGGACGGCGACGAGGGCCTGCAGGAGCTTGTCTCCGATCTCGGCGCGATCGACGCGCGCGAGATCAACTCGATCGAGCTCGGCAACGGCATCGTGCTGCGTGTCGGCCGCTACGGGCCGTACCTCGAGCGCGACGGCCAGCGCGCGAACGTGCCCGACGACGTCGTTCCCGACGAGCTGACCGTCGAGAAGGCGGAAGAGCTCCTCGCGCAGCCGTCCGGCGATCGCGAGCTCGGCGTCGACCCGGAGACGGGGCACGAGGTCGTCGCGCGCACCGGCCGCTACGGGCCGTACGTCACCGAGGTGCTCGAGGAAGGCTCGAAGGAGAAGCCGCGCACGGCGTCGCTCTTCAAGTCGATGTCGCTCGACACGGTCACGCTCGAGCAGGCCGTCGAGTTGCTGTCGCTCCCGCGGGTGATCGGCGAGTCCGACGGCGAAGAGGTGACCGCGCGGAACGGCCGCTACGGCCCATATGTGCAGAAGGGGAAGGAGTCGCGGTCGCTCGAGACCGAGGAGCAGATCTTCTCGATCTCGCTCGACGACGCGCTCGCGCGGCTGGCCCAGCCGCGGCAGCGCCGCGGCCAGCGGCAGGCGGCGGCTCCGCTGAAGGAGGTCGGCGCCGACCCGGTCAGCGGCAAGCCGATCGTCGTCAAATCCGGCCGGTTCGGCCCGTACGTCACCGACGGCGAGACGAACGCGAGCCTGCGCAGCGGCGACGACCCGGAGGGCATCACCCTCGACCGCGCGATCGAGCTCCTTGCCGACCGTCGCGCACGTGGTCCCGCCAAGCGGCCCGCCCGCGGGTCGTCCAAACGGAAGTCCACGTCCCGCAAGCGCAAGTCCTGACAGTTCAACTTTTTCCGGCCGCCGGACGTCGTAGAATGTGTGGGTCGGGATCTGCTGACGCGCGCCTAAAACCGCCGTTCCGTTCGATCGGAATACCAAGAGGCGCCACGCTCGTTTCCCCTCGACAAGTACAGGATCGTGCAAGCGCAGGTTTTGGCTCCTACAGTGAGAAGGCCGCTTGGCGGCCCGACGCACCACCGAAAGGACTGAGAAGACCCTGACGCAGAATCAGCTGCACGAATTGCTCGAGACCGACCAGGCCCGCGCGATGGTCGAGGTCGCGCAGGAGCGTGGCTACCTGGAGCCGGCGGAGCTCGAGGCGTTCGCGGTCGAGCTCGACCTCACCGACGAGGATGTGGAGGAACTGACAGCGGAGCTGGAAAAGATCGGGCTCGAGATCTCGACCCCTGCCGCTGAGGCCGAGAAGGAAAAGGAGAAGGAGGCGGAGCTCGCCGCCGCCGAGGCTGCTGCCGCCGCGAGCGGCGCGGCCGATAGCCTGCAGCTCTTCCTCGCCGACGTCGGCCGCCACAAGCTGCTCACAGCCGCCGACGAGGTGATGCTCGCGAAGCGCATCGAGCGTGGCGACGAGCGCGCGAAGCGCCACATGATCGAGTCGAACCTGCGCCTGGTCGTCTCGATCGCGAAAGGCTACCGCGGGCTTGGCGTCCCGTTCCTCGACCTGATCCAGGAGGGAACACTCGG
Organism: Gaiellaceae bacterium; assembly: GCA_036496545.1. GTDB lineage: Bacteria > Actinomycetota > Thermoleophilia > Gaiellales > Gaiellaceae > Palsa-739. The sequence goes on from DASXKX010000029.1 coordinate 113,751, forward strand.
GCTGAACCGCGCGGTCGAGAAGTTCGACTGGCGGCGCGGCTTCAAGTTCTCGACATACGCGACGTGGTGGATCCGCCAGTCGGTGCAGCGCGCGGTCGCGAACCATGCGCGGACGATCCGCGTGCCGGTGCATGTCGTCGAGCGCCAGCAGAAGCTGTCGCGTGCGGCGCGCCGGCTCGAGGTCGAGCTCGGCCGCGAGCCGACGAAGGAGGAGCTCGCTGAGGCGACCGGCCTGCCGATGCAGCACGTCGACGAGGCGTTGTCGGCCGCGCACGCATCGGTGTCGCTGAACCAGACGGTCGGCGCCGACGACGAGGGCGAGCTGGGCGATCTGTTCGCGGACCGCGAAGCGGCCGATCCGTTCGAGGAAGCGGAGGAGTCGCTGCGCCGGCAGGGTGTGCGGCGTGCACTCGATGCACTTCCCGAGCGCGAGCGGCGCATCCTCGAGCTCCGCTTCGGCTTCGAGGGCGAGCCGTGGACGCTCGAGGCGATCGGCCACGAGCTTGACCTGACGCGGGAGCGCGTCCGTCAGCTCGAGGGTCAGGCGCTTGCGCGCCTCGGCGCGCTGCGCGATCTGATCCACGTCGCCGCTTAGAAAAGCGACTGGTTGGTGTCAGGCACCGGGACGCGGTGCCTGACACCGCTGTTCCCTTCGCGGACACGTCCCGGTACCTGGCACCGAGGCATGGCGGAAAGGATCGTGTCCTTGTCGAGCGGAACGATCTGCAGCTCCGCCGGAGGCCGCCGCAGAAAGGTTCCGACGAGATGAAGCTCGTCAAGGTTGACAACGAACTCTGAGTCCAGGGCATGTCTGCACGCGGCAAGGCCGGCCTCAATCTCGAGATGCGCGCCGCCGCCGGGCGGCAGCGTGCGCTCGGCGGCCACCTTGCCGCCGGCGACGAAGTACGCGCGCACATGTCCCGGCTCGGCGGCCGGCACGAGGAGGCAGCGCCGCAACGCCTTGAGCCGTTCGAGCCGCTCGAGCTCCCGGCAGACGTGCTCGAGCGACTGCAGCCGGTCGCGCAGGCGAGCGGCGTCCTCGTAGCGCTGCGCGTCCGCGAGCTCGACCAGGCGACGTCGCACGCGCGGCAATGCGCGCGACGGCCGCTCGAGCTCAGCCGGGAGCAACGCACGTGCGGCCAGCTGCGCTCGCCGGCGCGAGCGGATCGGGCCGACGGGGCTCTCGCGCGCCGACGCGACGACGGAGTCGCCGCGCCGGCGCAACCACACGTAGCGGTCGGGCCGCGCGACGCGCGCGTTCGCGGGCGGATGCAGTTCCTCGATCAGCCGCAGCTCAACGAGGGCGGCCTCCAGCTCGGAGCCGAGGACGCGCCACTCGATCCGCTCGACCGCGGCGAGCGCAGCCTCGACCTGCGGGCGCTGCCGTTCGGAGCCGAAGTACGAGCGCAACCGCGCGCGTAGGTTGCGCGCGCGACCGACGTACAGCACCTCGTCGTTCCGGTCGCGGAACAGATAGACACCGGGCCGCGTGGGCGCGCCGAATGCGAGGTCGCGCTTGTCGAGCACGCGTCGCGTGCGTGTTGCGGCGAGCGCCACGAGCTCAGCAACCGTTCGCGCTCCGCGTTCCTGGGCGAGTCCGATCAGCGCGAGCAGAACCTCGGCAGTCGCCTGGGCGTCGGGCAGCGCGCGGTGGCACGGTTGCACCGATGTCCCAAAGAAATAGGCCAACTGCGCGAGGCTCGCTCGCGGCACGCGCCCCGCGAGCAGGCGTCGCGCGAGCGCGACCGTGTCGACGACCGGCGCTGCGAGCCGCGAACCGGTGAGCCGCTCGGTCTCGCGGTCAAGGAACGCGAGATCGAATCGCGCATTGTGTGCAACGAGCACCGAGTCGCCCGCAAAGCGAAGAAAGTCCCGAACGGCCGCCGCGGGTTGCGGCGCACCGCGCAGCTGCCGGTCGGTGAGGCCGGTGAGCGCGGAGACCACGGGGCCGAGCGGCACACGCGGGTCGACGAGCGTCTCGAACTCCTCGACGACCTCGAACCCCGCGATCTTGACCGCGCCGATCTCGCAGATCCGCGAGCTCCCGGGCCGAAGGCCGGTCGTCTCGAGATCGACGACGACGTAGACGGCGTCCTCGAGCAGGAGGTCGGCGCCGAGGGGCCGGGCGAGCCCGACCGCGTCGCCCGACCATGCGAGCCGCGCGTCGGCCTCGACCACCTCCGCGAGAAGCGATCGCGCGAGCGCGACCGGCGCCTGCCGGAGCGCGAAGAGCCGCCGCGCCGCCTCCTCGGGGACGACCGGTCCGCGTCGCTCCTCGATGAGCTCCACGAGGCGGTCGGCGGCGTCTAGCCTCAGTTGCATCGTGGGAAGCCTAGGCGAACATATGTTCGTACGCCAGCCCACGCCGATGCGGGCAGAGCCGGACGAGGCCTCGGAACGAGTGAGCGAGGCGCTCCCGGGCGAGCCGCTCACCGCCGGGGAGCAGCGAGACGGCTGGGTGCGGGTCGAGACCGCGTACGCCTATGCCGGCTGGATCGATGCCTCGGCCCTCGGCGGCGACCCGGACGAAGGCTGGCTCCAGCCGTCCGCCCGCGATCCCGTCGAATGCGCCAGGACGCTGATCGGCGCCCCGTATCGCTGGGGCGGCATGACCGGGCGCGGAATCGATTGCTCAGGCCTCGTGCACATGAGTTTTCGCGCGACGGGGCGGCTCGTCCCCCGCGATGCCCACCTCCAGGAAGCCGCCGGCGAGCCGGTCGGCGATCCGCGCCCCGGCGATCTCGTCTCCTATGGTGACGAGGGCGCGGCGGATCACGTCGCCTTCTGGCTCGGTGACGGCCGGATCCTGCATGCGACGGGCCGCGAGGGAGTTTGTGCGGTCGTCGAAGAACTCGAGCCGGCGGATCTTCGGGTTCGCAGGCGTCGGTTCTTTCGCTTCTAACTAGCTTCTGGCTGCAAGCGTCTGGAAGAATGCACCGCGCGCTCAGGCGGGGGTCGCCTGCGTCGCGACAGCGAAACACAGACCGGGAGGTAAAACTTGAATCGCACGAACCGGGGGAAGTGGCTACTCGCCGCGACCTTCGCGGTCGGGGTCGCGCTGATCGCGGCCGGCTGTGGAGGAGGAGGCAGCAGTGGCGGCAGCGGGTCGAGCACAGGCTCGACCGGAACGACGTCGTCGAGTGGCAAGGCATTCCCCGACTTCCGCATCGCCTACGACACGGGCATCGACTATCTCGACCCGAGCCTGTCGTACACGGTGCAGGGATGGTCGATCCTGTGGAATGTCTATCTGCCGTTGCTCGGTTACAAGCACGTCAACGGGCCCGACGGCGCAACGCTCGTCCCGTACCTGGCCAAGGACCTGCCGAAGGTGTCATCGGACGGAAAGACGTACACGTTCACGCTTCGCAAGGGTCTGAAGTACTCGGACGGCACGCCTGTGAAGGCGAGCGACTTCCCGAAGACGATTGAGCGCGATTACGCGGTCAACTCTCCGGGCGTCGGCTTCTTCGGGAACATCGTCGGCACCGACACGATCGCGAAGACCGGCAAGGGCACGATCAGCGGCATCCAGGCGAACGATTCCGCCGGGACCATCACGATCCACCTGAAGTCGCCGCAGGGCGACTTCGAGTACATCATGGCGACGGAGTTCGCCGCCCTCGTTCCGCCGAACTCACCGAAGAAGGACTCGTCGACGAACCCGCTTCCGTCGACGGGCCCGTACATGATCCAGAGCTACAAGCCGAACAAGTCAGTGCTCATCGTCCGCAACCCGAACTTCGACGCGAGCATGTTCGGAGGGAACGTTCCTGCGGGTAACCCGGACAAGATCACGATCGACGTCCTCGGCGATGCCGGCGTCGCGCTGACCCGGACACTCAAGGGTCAGGACGACTACGACTTCTACCAGCCGCCGAACGACCGTCTGGCCGAGCTGCAGAGCAAGTACTCGGACCAGATCAAGGTCTACACGCCGGCGAACACGTTCTACTACTTCATGAACACGCGCGAGGCGCCGTTCAACAACCTGAAGGTGCGCCAAGCCGTCAACTACGCGATCAACCGTGAGGCGCTCGTGCGCATCTACGGCGGGCTCGCGACGCCGACGGAGAACGTCCTGCCGCCGACGTATCCGCAGTACAAGAAGCTGAACATGTACCCGTACAACGTCGCGAAGGCCAAGTCGCTGATCAAGGCCGCCGGCGCAACGGGTGCCAAGGTCACGATCTGGACGGACGACAACGAGTCCCGCCGTGCTCCTGAGGCGGGCCAGTACCTGCAGAGCGTCCTCAACCAGATCGGGATGAAGGCGACGCTGAAGGAGATCCACGCGGCGGTGTACTGGACGACCGTCGGGAACCAGGCGACGCACGCGCAGATCGGCTTCGCCGACTGGTTCCAGGACTATCCGCACCCGCTCGACTGGTTCGACGTGCTGCTCAACGGCGACCGCATCACGCAGACCCACAACAACAACTACTCGAACTTCGACGACCCCACGATCAATTCGAAGATCGCGTCGTTGAAGAAGGAGCCGACGCTCACCGCGTCGGTGAACTCGCAGTGGGCGAGCGTCGACAAGGGCGTCATGGCGCAGGCTCCATGGGCTCCGTACATCAACCAACAGGGCATCGACACGTTCAACTCGGATATCGACCTGAGCTGCTACGTGTTCAGCGTCAACTACCAGTTCGACTTCTCGACAATCTGCAAGAAGTGATCGAGCTCGCGTAACTCTGCGCAGGGGGCGCCGTCGAGGCGCCCCCTGCGTCTTTGGGAAGGAGAGGTGAGTGGTACAGCGGGCCGAGAGCGAGTTCACGCTTGACACCGCGGCCGAGCTGGCCGCGGCGGAGGGTCCCTCTGCGATCCGTGGACGCAGCCCGTGGTATCTCGCATGGCGCCGGCTGCGACGCAACTACTGGGCGTTCGCGTCCCTCGCGCTCTTCCTGCTGATCGTCGCGGCTTGTATCGCCGCCCCGCTGTACGCGCATCACGTGGCGCACTCGGGCCCGTACGAACAACACATTCTCGACAAGGTCACCGTGAACGGGAAGCAAGTCGACGTCGTCTCGCCGGGCGGTGTCATCAACGGCAAGCTTGTCGCGTCCATCCCGATCGGGCCGCAGTGGGGTGCCGCAGGCGGGAAGTTCGTGCTGGGCGCCGACACACTCGGCCGCGACATCGCGGTGCGCCTGCTTTACGGCGGACGCAACTCGTTGATCGTCGGCATCTCTTCGTCGGGGATCTGCGTCTTCTTCGCCGTCGTCCTCGCGCTCCTGGCGGGGTACTACGGAGGCTGGCTCGATTTCGTGATCTCCAGGTTCTTCGACCTCTTTTACGCATTCCCCGTTCTGCTGCTGGGGATCGCGCTCGGATCCGCGCTCGCGATCAACGGCTTCCACCACTTCGGAATCTCGATCGAGAGCGGCAGCCTCTGGATCCCGCTGCTCGTCATTTCGTATGTGCTGATCCCGTACGTCGGCAGGCCGCTGCGCGGCCAGGTGCTGTCGTTGCGCGAGAAGGAGTTCATCGAGGCGTCGATCTCGCAGGGCGCGAGCTCTTTCCGCGTGATGTTTTTCGAGGTCCTGCCCAACATCTCGAGCTCGGTGCTCGTCTTCTTCACGTTGATCATCGCGAGCAACATCGTCTTCGAGGCGGGCCTTTCCTTCCTCGGAGCGGGCGTCCAAGACCCGACGCCGTCATGGGGCAAGTTGATCTCCGAGGGGCAGCAGCTGATCGTCACGCGTCCGACGCTCGCGCTTGCACCGGGCATCGCGATCGTTCTAACGGTCCTCTCGCTCAACATCTTCGGCGACGGGTTGCGTGACGCGCTCGACCCGCGTGCGAAGGTGCGCGTGGAGCACTAGATGGCCGCGTTCTTCGTGAGGCGGCTGCTCGGCGCGATCCTCGTCTGCATCGCCGTCACCTTCATCGTCTTCGTCATCTTCATCGTCGCTCCGGGCGGCGGCGCGCGCGGGACCGCCGAGCGCATTGCGGGAAAGAACGCGAATCCGCAGCTCGTGATCAACGTGGAGAAGCAGTGGGGCTTCGACAAGCCCTTCTACGTGCAGTACTGGAAGCTGATGCAACGCATGTTCACCAACCGGCTCGTGTCCTACACAAGCCAGCAATCGGTGCTCTCCCAGATCTGGCAGGGCATACCCGCGACATTCTCGCTTGCGATCGGCGCCGGCATCATCTGGCTCTCGCTCGGGATACTCGTGGGGGTGATCTCCGCCGTCAAAGCGGGTCGATTGGCAGACCGCCTCATCACGATCCTCGCACTGATCGGCATCTCGATGCCGGTGTTTTGGCTCGGCATCGTCAGCCGCTACTACCTCGCCGAGCAACGCTCGATCGTCCCGGACGGCGAATACGTAGCACTGACGTCCGATCCGCTGCAGTGGTTCTACCACCTGCTCCTCCCGTGGATCGTCCTCGCCGTGCTCTTTATCGGCTTCTACGGGCGCGTGTTGCGCGGGAATATCCTCGACACCATCAACGAGGACTACGTGCGCACCGCGAAATCGAAGGGGCTGTCGTCGCGGCGCGTCATGCGCCGTCACGTGCTGCGCACCTCGCTGATCCCCATCGTGACACTCTTCGGCCTCGACTTCGCCGCGGTGCTCGGCGGCGCCGCCATTCTCACGGAGACGGTGTTCGACCTCCACGGCGTCGGGCAATACGCAGCGCAGTCGATCAACAACTTCGACCTGCCGCCGATCATGGGAGTGACGATGTACGGTGCGTTCTTCATCGTGATATTCAGCGTCTTCGTCGACCTCTTCTATGCGTACCTCGACCCGCGCATCAGGCCGACGTAGTGGCAGAGAGGCTGCTCGAGGTCAACGACCTGTCGGTTAGCTTCGCGACCGAAGACGGCATCGTGCGCGCCGTCGACGGTGTCTCGTTCACGCTCGATCGCGGCCAGGTGCTCGGCATCGTCGGCGAGTCCGGCTCCGGCAAGAGCGTCACCGCGATGACGGTCATGGGCCTGACTCGCGATGTGAACACGCGTTTCGGCGGCGAGGTCATCTATCAGGGCCGCAACCTGCTCGAGATCTCCGACACGGAAATGCAGAACTACCGCGGCAACGAGATCGGGATGATCTTCCAGGACCCGATGACCTCGTTGAACCCGGTCTACCGGATCGGCGAGCAGATCGCCGAGGCGATCCAGGCGCACGAGAAGATCGACAAGCGCACGGCCCAAAAGCGGGCGGTCGAGCTGCTCCGCCAGGTCGGCATCCCGAACCCGGAATCGAGGGTCGACGACTTCCCGCATCAATTCTCGGGCGGCATGCGACAGCGGGCGATGATCGCCATAGCGCTGTCGTGCAACCCCGCGATCCTGATCGCCGACGAGCCGACGACTGCGCTCGACGTGACGATCCAGGCGCAGATCGTCGAGCTGATCAGCCAGCTCAAGGACGACTTCAACTCCGCGGTGATCATGATCACGCACGACCTCGGCGTGGTCGCGGATATCGCCGACGAGATCCTCGTCATGTACGCCGGCCGCGTCGTCGAGCGTGCGGAGACGCGCGATCTCTTCTACGACCCGCAGATGCCGTACACCTGGGGACTGCTCGGCTCGATCCCGCGCCTCGACCGTCCGCGGCCGGAGCGTCTGCATTCGATCAAGGGGTCGCCGCCGTCGCTGATCACGCTGCCGGAAGGCTGCAAGTTCCGGCCGCGCTGCCCGCATGCGTTCGAGAAGTGCACGCAGGAGCCGGAGCTCGAGAACCGCGTCGAGACGCCCGGTCACCTCGACCGCTGCTGGCTCGACGTCGACTACAAGCGCGCGCATCGCGACGAGTCGATCAGCGGCGATACCTCGGAGGCGGCGTGAGCTCGAACGGCTCCGGGCCACTGATCGAGGTCAGGCACGTCAAGAAGTACTTTCCGATCCGGCAGGGCGTGCTCCAGCGCGAGGTCGCACGCGTGCATGCGGTCGACGACGTCAGCTTCGCCGTGCGTGAAGGGGAGACGCTCGGCCTCGTCGGCGAGTCGGGCTGCGGCAAGTCGACGTTGGGTCGCACCATCGTTCGGCTGCTCCAGCCGACGGACGGGCAGATCCTGTTTCGTAAGCAGCCGATCGAGAGGCTCGGCCATCGGAAACTCCGCCCGCTGCGGCGTGAGATGCAGATGGTGTTCCAGGATCCGTACGCGTCGCTCAACCCGCGGAAGCGCGTCGGCTCGATCATCGGCGACCCGCTGAAGATTCACAAGATCGGCGACAAGGCGTCGCGCAAGAAGCAGGTGGAGGAGTTGCTCGACACGGTCGGGCTCTCGCCGGAGCACTACAACCGGTTCCCGCATGAGTTCTCCGGCGGTCAACGCCAGCGGATCGGGATCGCGCGCGCGCTCGCGCTGCGCCCGAAGCTGATCGTCGCCGACGAGCCGGTGTCAGCGCTGGATGTATCGATCCAGTCGCAGATGCTGAACCTGCTCGAGGATCTGCAGAACGAGTTCCAGCTGACGTACATCTTCATCGCGCACGATCTCGGCGTCGTCCGTCACGTCAGCGACCGGATCGCGGTGATGTACCTCGGCAAGCTGGTCGAGCTCTCGCCGGCGGAGGAGCTGTACCAGCGGCCGATCATGCCGTACACCGAGGCGCTCCTCTCTGCGGTCCCCGTCCCGGATCCGGACCTTGCGCGCAAGCGGGAGCGGATCGTGCTCGAGGGCGACGTCCCGAGCCCGATCAACCCGCCCTCCGGCTGCCGCTTCCACCCGCGCTGCCGGTACGCGACGGCGATCTGCAAGGAGGTCGAGCCGCCGCTCGCGGACTACGGGAACGGCCATCTGGCGGCCTGCCACCATCCGCTGAACGTGGACGCGGCGACCCTCGCGTCCGTGCACGCCGCACCCGAATCACCGGCGGAAGCCGACGAGGCGGCGCTCCCCAAGGATTCCGCGGGCGAGTCGCACCCCGTCGCGGAGGGGTAATCCCTGGAATGAGGTAGGACGTCACGCTAAAGGGGGTCTCACGGCGGGCCGATACCCTCGGCGTGGACGCCGCAGAGCGCAAGGAGATCCTGAACCGCTACGCGGACCATTCGCGCCGCTTCGAGGAGGTCGCCGCCCGCCGGCGCACCGCCACGGGCGCGGAGGTCATCCCGTTCCAGGGCCCGCTCCGTGAGCTGGAGCAGGAGCCGACCATGCGGGAGATCGAAGTGCTCCAGCTGATCTCCGACGGCCTCGTGAACCGCGAGATCGGCGTGCGCCTCTTCCTCTCGGAGGAGACGGTCAAGTCCCACGTACGGCACCTGCTCGCGAAGCTCCAGGCACGCTCGCGTGCCCATGCCGTGGCCGTCGGCTTCCGCCGCGGCATCATCGGCTAGTCCCTCGAGTTTCCGGGGACACGTAAGTCGGCCGCCCTTCCGGGGGCCTTCGGCTGTGGACAAAGCCTGTCGATAACCCTGTGAGCTTCAGGCAGCCACCGGGTGCGTGCCTCACCCGGCACCCCGTCGCACTCAGGGTTTCAGCTGTTTTCCACCGCTTGTGGAAATCCCCCTCCTGAGGGATTCACCTCTACGTGTGGAAAACGGAGAGTGTGACGGCTTCTACCAGCCTTTGACATTGCCGACGACGGCCGCGCGGACGACCATCGTCGCGATTTGCTTACGCACCGGGATCTCCTCCGGTTGGGAACTGACGGCAAGCCGCAGGTTATACCCCTTTTGGGTGAGATTTCAATAAAAGCTCGTTCTGACCTTCGAGTGGGCCGCCAGCAGCAAGTCGCGCTCCTGGCTTGGATAGGCGCGCTTGTTTTTGGCGCTACTGCGATGTGCCTCGGCCTAATCGGTGCGGGATTCGGGCTTGGGCATCCGTTGGCTGCGTGCGTGCTAGCCGTTGTCGCGGTCGCTGTCGAGCATGAGAGCGTTCGGCTATCTCCAGCTATTGAGGTCTCTGTTGCCTCGCTCGTTTGTCTGTTCGCAGCCGTTGTCTGCGGCCCACTGGCTGCCGTGCTCGTCGGTGGAGTTGGGCTCCTCGTAGATCTTCCGCGGCGCGATGTCGATCAGCCGACCCTCCGCTGGCTGACGTGGACATCGATCCGGATCATCGTTGCCGGTGTCGTCGGCCTCACCGCAGTAGCCGTAACTCGCGGAGGCTCAGCAGACGACTTCTGGACTCTTTTTGCCGCAGTGACCGCAGCGTTCCTCGTCGATAGCGCTCTCGGTGTTTCGCTCACGCTTGTAGCGCCGGCGATCCGTGGCAACGGTCGTTGGGCAGAGAGTGCGCGTTCGATTGCTCCGGCGCTACTGGGGACTTTTCCGATTCAAGCTCCGCTCCTCGCCGTTCTCGCTTACTCCTATGTACGGATCTCGCCATGGAGCGTCGCGCTGTTCGCAATTCCTGCTGTTGCAGCCCATCGCCTACTCCTCCTGTATCGGCAACAGCGGGACACCGCGGAGGAGCTTGGTGAGGCGAACGAGCGTCTAGCCAAGGCAAATCTGTCTTTTGCAACCGCGCTGGTAGCCGCTCTTGATGCTCGCGATCGATACACGGCTGGCCACTCGGCCGCCGTGGCGGTTTATGGCCGCGACATCGCCAAGCGCATGGGACTCTCCGAGGATGAGCAAGAACTCGTCCATCTTTGCGGACTCGTCCACGACGTGGGCAAGATCGGACTTCCCGCTGGACTCCTGGAAAAGCCTGGCGCTCTGTCTCTCGATGAGCGACGGCAGATGGAGCAGCATTCAGTGATTGGTGAGTCGATCTTGCAGAACGTTGCCGACTACGCCGAGATCTCTTCGATTGTTCGTCATCACCACGAGCGGGTCGACGGTAACGGATACCCGGACGGGCTCATAGGTTCAGAGATTCCTCTTTTGGCGCGGATCATCGCAGTCGCCGACGCTTACAACGCAATGACCTCCGACCGCCCGTACCGCGACGCCATGCCAAGCCGAGTAGCAAGGCTTCGACTTGCGCAGGCAGTCGATAGTCAGTTCGACACGGCCGCGGTCGCTGCGTTTGAGGCGATCCTCACGTCTGCGTCGGAGGACTATCGGACCGGCTCCAGCGCGGAGTTCGCACTCAACTCGCGGGGCGCCGACGAGCTTGAACCGTCAATGGTTGAAGATCTCGTTGCTGCGGCCTCTTCGCGCGCGATCGCCATCGTTTAGTCGGAGTCGTTACCTAGGTACGCCCGAACGGCTTCCGTTCGGCTACGGACTCTGAGCTTCTCGAGGATGTGATGCACGTGCACCTTGGTCGTCGACTCGCTGATAAACAGGGTCTTTGCAATCTCCCGATTCGTCCGCCCTTGGGCGATTAATTCAAAGACATCGCGCTCCCGGTTAGATAGGCGCTCGCGCGCTCTCGCCGCGCGCGGCATAGCAAGACCTACGGCTCTGCCTAGATCCGAATCGTGCGACTCTGCAAAGAGACGAATAAGCATGCTGCGAATTGTCGAGTCATCGGCCGCGACCCGCGCGAGTTCGGGAAACACCCTGCATGCGATGACAACGACGTCAAGGTGGCCCCTCGCGAACAGCGACCGGACCGATTCTTGAGCCGAAGCCTTACCGTTGCGCCCGCCTTGAGCCTGGATATGGACGATCGCTTCAGCTATTTCGGTTAGGTCGAGTGCGTCGATGTAACGAGATGTGCTGCGAGCGTCGTCAATCGCAGCACGGGCGTCGTCCAGCAATCCCAAGGCTGATAAGAACAGAGCACGGTGTGCAAGCCACTCTCCTAACAAGGCACGAGGAATGTCGCGTGGAGGTGGCGTTCGAAGGATTTGCTCGGCTCGCGTGACGTCGCCGGCGGTCGCTTTGAGCCGCGCGGACTTCAAGACCACTTCGGCGGCAACGAAGGAAGAGGTGTTGGCGGACTTTTCGAGCACTTGCAGAAGCCGCTGCGCCGCTCCGAGCTGCCGGAGCCCGATCAGCGCGGCTGACCGAGTGACGTAGGCGTAGTCGCGTGCGAAGGTAAGTCCCTCTGCGAGCGCCTCGTCCAGCTGGCTCTCCGTCAGCCCAAACGCCTGCTCGTAACGTCCCGCGTACACGGTCGATGAAGACAGCAGATTGCGGAAGCTCGACTTGGTTATTGGATCGGTTGCCTGCTCGAGAAGAGCAAGGCCGAGCCGAAGTTCGCGAAGCGCTCGGTAGACGTCGCAGTCGTCTTCGATGAAGAGAAATGCGTCTGACTGACGGAGTCGTAGCGCGTGCTCTGGACTTGTGTCCTGCACGTTGCGCAGTTCATCCAGGATTCCGCGGGCTCGCGGATCTTGATTCTCGAAGGCCTGCAAGAACTCGAGCCAGCGCGCCGCGACCTTGATCGACGGGGGAGCCGACTCACTTCGAGCGCGAGACGCGTTTCGTTGTGCAGCCTCGTCGTCTCCCGCAAGATGTGCGGCGCGGGCAGCCACAAGATGAGCGCGAGCTGCTAGCTCCTCCGCCAAAGAGAGTGCCGCCGCCTGCTCAGCGAGTGCCTGGGCTTCCGCATTGGAACCTTCGCGCATCGCGATTTCGGACCTAGCAAGGAGGAGCGTCGGACTCGCAGGATAAGCGGAGAGACCGCCAAGCCAACGCTTAATCGTCGCGAAACGGCCAGACTCAAGAAGTTCGAAAAGCGCATCCTCGAGGGTCTCTGCGGCAAGAGTGGCGTTCCAGAATTCCTCAAGGAGTCGTAGACAAGAGTCCCATCGCCTCGCGACTCTGAGATGCGCAAGAACTTCCCGGACCATGGCGTCGAGATCCGCTCTAGGTTGTTCTCTCGCCTTCGCTAGAAGGAATGCGCGGATGAGCGGATGAAGTTCAAAGCCAGCCGGGGAGGCGTGGCTGATGAAGCCGCGTTCCGAAGCATCGGCAAGATGCTCCACTGCGTTGGCGCCCAGAAGCTTGTAGCTCGTATCTGGGTCAGGATCGCCTCCCAGTGCTAGGAGGAAGAGGCTTCGCTGGAGATCTACCGGCGCACTCGTGAATAGATCGTCGGCGACAAAGTCGTATAGCTCCGACGGAAGCAGCGACCCATCAATCGCCAGAGGGTCTTTTCGTCTCTGGGCTGCAAGTCCGATTACGGCTGGCCATCCTGCAGCCTGGGACAGAAGACGGTCCGCGCGAGCCGCGTGCTCGTTTAAGACGCATCGAGCTTCGTCGTCCGTAAACGCGAGATCGTCAAGTCCAAGGACGATCGCATCCCCGTATACGCATAATCGAGACGTCAACCACGTTGGCCTGGCCCTGCTGGCGAGGACGATTCGGAGACTCGTTTGCTCGACGAAAGTCGCGAACAGCTGTTCCGACTCGATCACGGGAGCATGGTGGTAGTCATCGACCACGAGGAGTGCTTGGTGCGGTAGTTGCACCGAGGAGGCCAGAGCGCGTCCCAACGCGCCTGGACTGGATGTCCGAGATGCGATCGCTCCGATTCGGCTGGCGGCCGCCTCTGACATGCCGACGCCCCGGAGCGCCTCAGCGAGGCCGTTCGCAACCGCAGCAACATCCAGCATCTCAGCCCCGCCGCGGTACCAAGCCACCGGCTCGGACCGCGTCGCGATCCACTCGCGCGCGAGCGTCGTCTTCCCGTATCCGGCCGGCGCGCAGAGAAGGATTATCCGCGCGCGCGACTCGTCCAGGATCTTCGTCAAGCGGGGCCGCGTGATGATGTAGCTCTGCGCCTCTGGTCGCGCTGCGACCACCCCTCACCCTCCACCTGTCGCCTGCCCGGCCGACGCCTGGCCCGGGTGCTTCCCCTTGGGAACCGCAATTGTGTAACACGTTACGAGGCCCGCGCCTAGGGGGCCCGCGCCCGGCGCCCA
>DASXKX010000030.1:0-2289 GCA_036496545.1 Gaiellaceae bacterium
CCTCTGGTTCGTCGCAACGTCGAGGTCCTCGTCGAGCTGCTCGCGGCGATCAGGCGTCCGGACGGAAGCCCGCTCGAGCTCGCGCTGACGACGAACGGCTCGCTGCTCGCGCAGAAGGCGGAGGCGCTCGCCTCGGCCGGACTGAGCCGCGTGACCGTCAGCCTCGACTCGCTCGACGACGAAGCGTTCCGCGCGATGAACGACGTCGGCTTTCCCGTTCAGCGCGTCCTCGAGGGGATCGAGGCGGCCGCGGCAGCCGGGCTCCCGGTGAAGGTCAACGCGGTCGTCAAGCGCGGCGCCAACGACGGCGACATCCTCTCGCTCGCCGACCACTTCCGCGGCAGCGGCCACGTCCTGCGGTTCATCGAGTACATGGACGTCGGCTCGACCAACGGCTGGCGTCTCGAGGACGTCGTCAGCGCCGACGAGATCGTCCGCCGCATCTCGGACCGCTGGCCGCTGGAGCCGGTGGAAGCCGAGCGGCGGGACGCGACCGCACGCCGCTGGCGCTACCGCGACGGCGCGGGCGAGATCGGCGTCGTGGCGTCGGTCACGCAGCCGTTCTGCGGCGGCTGCTCACGCGCCCGCCTCTCTGCCGAGGGAAGCCTTTACACCTGTCTCTTCGCCGCTCGCGGCCACGACCTGCGCGCGCCGCTTCGCCTCGGCGCCTCCGACGAGGAGCTCGTCGAGCAACTCCGCTCGATCTGGACGCGCCGCACCGACCGCTATTCCGAGCTGCGCACCGCCGAAACAGGCGCCCTGCCGAAGGTGGAGATGTCCTATATCGGCGGCTGAGCCCATTCGGTGGTGGCCCACCTGTAACCCCACTGTTTAGAGTTAGACCCATGGCCAAGGTGGTGGCACTCGGGCAGAAGGTGCTGCCCCGCGGGTGGTTGGACTTCGGTCTCCAGGTCGTGATCTGGTTCGGCTTCTACTTCTCGTACCTGGCCGTCCGCCGCATCGTCGACCGCGAGCCGAGCAAGGCGATCGCTCGCCTGAACGGCCTGAAGGTGATCGCGCTCGAGCAGCGCGTGACGCATCACCTCTTCGAGCTCACGGTCGAACGGGTCGCCGACTCGTCGTCGCTGCTCCTGACCGCTGCGGCGTGGACGTACTGGAACTCGGAGTTCACCGTCATCGGCCTGACGCTGCTCTGGGTCTACCTGCGTCGGCACGAGCGGTTCAGCCGCTTCCGCAACACCATCCTGCTCGCGAACCTCATCGGGCTGATCGGCTTCGCCGTGATGCCCACGGCGCCGCCGTGGATGTTCCCCCACCAGGGGTTCGTCGACGGCGTCAACCACTCGAGCGCGCTCCTGCAGACGCTCGGGAACCCGTACGCCGCGATGCCGAGCCTGCACGCCGCGGACGCGCTGATCGTCGGCTGGTTCATGGTCGCGACCTCCCGAACGTTCTGGGCGAAGGCGCTCTGGGCGCTGTGGCCGCTGTGGGTGTGGTTCTGCGTGATCGCGACTGCGAACCACTACGTCCTTGACGTGTTCGCCGGCATCGGCGTCGCGGTCGCCGCGCTTCTCGTCACCACCTTGGGGCCGCGCCTCGCCGGACGGGTGCGCGGGCTCGGACCCATCATCGCAAACCTGCTATAGTCAGACATAGCAGGATTGCGATGATGGAGATGAACTCGACTTCACTCCGGCGCGTCAAGAACGGCTACACGACCGGAGCCCGCACCCTCGCCAGCCGTTCGGTCACGAGGCTCGCACGTACCCGGGTGACGCCGAACGTGCTGACCGCGGCCGGGGTCTCGCTCTGTCTCGCGGCCGCCGTCCTCGTCCCGTTCGAGAACCGGGCGAACACCGGGCTCGTCTACTGGCTCGCAGCCGGGCTCTTCGTCGTCGGCTCGCTCCTCGACATCCTCGACGGCGCGCTCGCGCGCGCCGGAGGCAAGTCGACCCCGTTCGGCGCGTTCATCGACTCGACGACGGATCGGGTCGGCGAGGGCGCCATGCTCGCTGCGATCGCGCTCGTCTTCGCGCGCCACGGAAACGACTGGGCGGTCGTGCTCGCGGTCGCCGCGGTCGTCGGCTCGTTCCTCGTCTCGTATACGCGCGCCCGCGCCGAGGCGCTCGGCTTGAAGGGCGACGTCGGCCTCGGCTCGCGCGCGGAACGCGTGGTCCTCATCACCGCCGGGCTCGTCTTCGCGCCATGGGGCGGCTTGCCATGGGCGATCGCCGTGCTTGCCGCGACGGCCTGGCTCACCGTCTTCCAGCGCATCCTGTACGTCCGTAAGCAACTTTCCGGAGGAACCAGTGGCATCAACGAACGGTA
>DASXKX010000031.1:0-21134 GCA_036496545.1 Gaiellaceae bacterium
GGACTCCTGGCCGAGGGCCTGGACTCCCGAGCCGCTCTGCGTCTGCGTGCCGGTCTGGGTCGGCGTGGCGGTGTTCGTCGCGTCAGCGGTCGAGGTTGCGTCGTTCGACTGGTTGACGTTCCCGCCGTTGCCCGGGCTCCAGATGCGTACCGGGTCGGACGAGTTCGACGCGCCGATCTGCTTTGCCGAGGACGCTGCCACACCGAGCTGGTCGACGTCGCTCTTCTGGGCGATCGCCTGGACGGCGGGCCCGGACGAGCAACCACACGACGAGCCTCCCTGCGTCTGCGTCGTGGTCTGCGTTACTGGCGCGGTGTTCGTCGCGTCGGCCGTCGAGGTTGCGTCATTCGACTGCGTGACGTTTCCGTCGTTGCCCCAGCTGCCGATGCGGATCGACTCGGCGGAGTTCGACGGATGGATCTGCGTCGCCGACGAGGCCGCGATCGCGCCCTGGTCGACGCCGCTCTTCTGAACGCCCGACTGGACCGCGGAGCCTGTCCCGCTGCAGCCGCAGGAGGAACCGCTCTGCGTCTGCTTCGCGGACTGGCTGACCGGCGCCGTGTTCGTCGCGTCGGCGGACGAGTCCGCCTTGTTCGACTGCGACACCGAGCCGCCGCTTCCGGGGCTCAGCACCCGAACGGAGACGTTCGAGTTGCTCGGGTTGACCTGCGTCGCGGACGACAGGCCGAGCGCGCCCTGGCTCGTGTCGGCGTCCTGCTTCGACGACTGCACGCCGCCGCTGCCCCCGGTCTGGGAGGAGCTCTGCGTCGTGGGCGCCGAATTCGAGGCGTCGGCGTGCGAGGTGGCGTCGTTCGACTGCGTCACGTTGCCGTCGCTGCCGGGGCTCAGGACGCGCACCGAGATGTTCGAGTTGCTCGGGTCGACCTGCTTGGCGGACGAGGCTGCGACCGCGGTCTGGTCAGTCGACGACCCCTGCGTCGCCGACTGGACGCCGCTCCCACCGGACGGCGCAGCCTGCGTCTGGGCCTGCGTCGTCGGAGCGGTGTTCGTCGCTGCGCCGGTCGACGCAGCGTCGTTGGACTGCTGCGACGCCGCCGGATCCGCCGCCTGCATGGCGGTTCCGAGGACGTCTCCGAGCGAGCCGGAGGTGACGGTCGGCACCACGCACCCGCAGCCGCCGGCCAGAGTCTGGCTCGAGCTCTGCGTGGTCGTCGCGGTGTTCGTCGCGTCGGCGTTCGACGTCGCGTCATTCGACTGCGTGACGCTGCCGTCGCTCCCCGGGCTCAGCACGCGAACCGAGATGTTCTGGTTCGACGGCTGGATTTGGGTGGCGCTCGAAGCGGCGGCCGCGGTCTGGTCCGTCGACGACGACTGGGTCGACGACTGGACGGGATCCGCGAGCGCCTTGCCGCAGGTCGCGGCAAGCACCGCGAGTGCGACAACGAGCGTCATGATCATTCGTCTCATGTGCGAAGCACTCCTTTGATATCGCTGGTACTACGCGCGATAGCGCGCGTATAAGGGCGAGCTCCGCACTACCCAGGGCGTGTTTGCTTGTCGTCCACCCGGCCGCGTGGCCTGCGTTGACGCGCAGGGAGTCGCAGGAACGCGAATCCGGGGAGTTGGAGAAGAAGCCAAAGCGAGAGAACTGCTGCCGCGCCGCCTCCGGCACCGCTGCCGGCGCCGCCGGCGCTCGCGCCCGCCGGAGCGGGCACGAACGAGGAGTCGAGGATGAGTGAGAGCGTCTCCCACGGGGGTGCCTTGTGCGAGGCGACCTGGTGCGGCGCCGGGCGGCGCGGGTCACGCGCCGGCTGCGTGGTGACGACGCGCGCCGGCAGTGCGACGGTCACGGCTGCCGCGAGCACGCCGGTGCGCGGCTCGAGCGCTGCGCGAACGCGATGTCGCACGTGGTGCGACGACGGAATGGGGGAGAGGAGGCCAAGAGCTTGCGGGAGCGACAGCGGATCTTCCGTGTTCACGGGTGCGAGGTCGATCGGGATTTGGATCGCCCCGAGCACGGGCACGACGATCGCAGCGGGCGCTGCCGCCGCGATCACCGGTTGCGGTACGAAGGGCAAGGCGGGCGGCTCCGGCGAGATGACGCTCGGGGGTGTCGGTGGATCCGGCGCGGGCAGGGAAGGAGGTGAAATGTCGCTGCCTGATTCCGAAGAATTAACCGGAGAGATCGGCGCATGAGACTGGCAGATCGTCCTGAGGTTCCAGTTCCAGATCCACCCTTGGATACCAGTATCAATCGTCTTCGTGATATCGCTCCCACTGGTATCACCGCAACCAGACACGGTGAGGTTCCACACCCAGGACGACGGCGACGACGACACCGATTGCGTGGGCGCGGGAGCAGGCACAGGGCTCGCGTCCGGCTGCGGCGCTGACGCCGCAGGATCGGGCGCGCTGGCCGGCGCCGCGGCCGTCGAGGGAGCGGGATACTGCGTCGCCGGCGGCTGATACTGCGTGCTCGTCGACGGTGCGGCGCTCGCGTCTGCCGCTGAGGTCTGCGTGACGGTGCCGTTCGAGCCGGGGCTGTCAATGCGCACGGAGATCGAGATGTTCGACGACGTCGTCTGCGTCGACTGGGCCTGGGCAGCGGTGTTTTGCTGGCCGTCGGCGCCTGATGGTGCTGCCTGTGCGCCGGTCGAGACCGTGATCGTTTGCGAGACGTCGCCGTTGTCGCCCGGGCTGCCGACGCGAACCGAGACGGAGACGTTTGTCGCGCCGCCTTGCACTGCCGCCGCTGCAGCGTCCGCGACAGACGAAGGGTCTGGTGCGGTCGCGGTCGCCGGCGTGGACGTGTCCGGTGCGCCGGGCGTGTCCGCGTACGCGGGGTGCGCGAAGCCGAACGCGGCCGCTGCCACGGCTGCGCCAACGCCTGCAGCTCGACCCCGAGACCAGGTGAAGAGGATGACGTGCCCCCGCTTGTCGACGTCGATTCACTTTGAGAAATACCCATTGCGTAATCGCGTGATTCGTTCACACATTTCACTTGCACTTTGCGACTGCCGGGTGCACCATCGAGTAATGCGTGCGGCTGCGGATCCTGCGGCGGACCTCGTCGGTCGTCATCTTCCACTCGTTCGAAGCCTTGCCCGCCGCTACGCCGGGCGAGGAGAGAGCCTCGAGGATCTCGTGCAGGTCGCGTCGCTCGGCCTTGTCGCGGCGGCGCGGCGGTACGACCCGTCGCGGGGCGTTCCGTTCGTCGCATACGCGTTGCCGACGATCGACGGCGAGCTGCGCCGTTATCTGCGAGACCGCTGCTCCTCCGTGCGTGTGCCCCGGCGCGAGCAGGAGCGCGCGGCAGCGCTTCGGCGCGCAGCGACCGACGCGGCGCAGCGACTCGGCAGAGAGGCGTCACTCGACGAGACGGCGGCGGAGGCCGGCCTCTCGCGCGAGCAGGCATACATGGCCGTCGTCGCGACGCTCGCGATCGCGCCCCTGGAGGCGCTCGAACGCCGGGCGAGCCCGCACGCAGAAGCGGAGATCGAGTCGTGTGAGCAGCGCGCGCTCGTGGATGAGCTGCTCGAGGCGCTCGATCCGGGCGAGCGGGCGGTCGTCCGCCTGCGGTTCGCCGGCGACCTGTCGCAGAGCGAGATCGCGCAGCGGCTCGGCACATCGCAGAGCAGCGTCTCCCGGCTCCTGACGACGGCACTCGCCAAGCTTCGAGACTCGCTCGAGCCGGAGCTGCGCCGCTCCGCGTGAGGTGGGAGGATCGGCTGGTTGCAGGAGCGCGCGCCTACAAGTCACGAACGGATGTCAGGACAGCCCTGGGATGCGTCGTACCGCATTGAGTTCGCCGAGGCCGACGCCTTCCAGCTGGAGCGCTTGGGGCTCACCTTCGAGAGCGCGTTGGACTGCGGGCTCTTCCACACGTTCGACAGCGAGGAACGGTTGCGAAACGTGGCGAGTATCGCGTCGGTGATCGAGCGCGACGGAACCGTCTATGTGTTGTGTTTCAGTGACCGCGGTTCCGGCACCGGCCCGCACCCGATCAGCCAGGAAGACCTGCGAACGGCGTTCAACGCGAGCAATGGATGGGATGTCGCCGCCCTCGAGCCTGACCGGGTTCGGACGAGATTCCACGACGCCGGCGCGCCGGCATGGCTCGCGACGATCAAACGGATCTGAGCTCGCAATTGTCCAGCGCGGTAAAGCCGCCTAGACTCAGTTGTATGGAGGCCGCCGGGGCGCCGCAGGAATCCGGCCCGACTCGCTCGTCGACCCGCCGCCGCACGGGGTCGCACAGCGGTCGCCTGCTTCTGCGCATGCCGGAGGCGCTTCATGCCGACCTCGCCCGTGCCGCAGACCGGGCCGGCGTCAGCCTCAACGCCTATATCACCGAGACGCTCACGCATACCGTCGGCCGGCCGAGCGAGCAGTCCTCGAGCGCCAAGCCTCGTCGAAGAAACCGCCGGCTCGTCGAGCGGCTCCTCGTTGTGAACGTGATCGTGCTCGCCGCGGTGGGCGGGCTTGCGATCGCCTTGCTCGTGCAGGCGCTGCGCTAAGTCGGGAATGGCGGAGCGGCGCGCTCCGTTGGAACAGCGTGGGCTTTTACGTCGTCCAGGGCGAGGAGCTCGACTGGGAGCCCTACGCGCGCTACCCGAGACGACATCGCGCCGTGGTCACTGATCGCGCCGGATTGCGCCTCACGCGCGCCAACTTCATCCGGCACGAGCCGGGCGAGCAGGGCCCGCGGCACATCGAGCCGGTGCAGGATGAGACGTTCGTCCCGATCCGCGGCACATTGACGATGTACCTCGGCGACCCACCCGAGCGTCACGAGATCCCGGCCGGCGGGCTGGTGCACGTCGAGGCGGGCACCGCGCAGCAGATCGTGAACGAGACCGACGAGGACATCCTCGTGTTCGTCTACGGCGCGCCGCCTCAGCGCGGGCCTGCGGATGTGATCGAGAGCGCTGTCTAGGGCTTAGCGGTAAAGAGCCGCTTGTCCTTGCCAAGGTGCGGTGCCCATTCGAGCTGGTCTGCGGCTGCGAACTGCAGATACGCGCGGAGCGCGTCGTGCATCGCGTCGACAAAGCCCTCAGCGCGGCTCGGCGCGAACCGCTCTTCCCACCAGAGGTTCAGAACTTCCACGCGGGATTCAGCGTGGTCAATCCGCGGCTCGATCCGGCCGACGAAGCGGTCGCGGAAGACGATCGGGAGCACGTAATAGCCCCAACGGCGCTTTGCCGCCGGGAAAAAGCCCTCCCACACGAAATCGAAGTCGAACAGGCTCGCGAGCAGGGCGGTGTCCCAGAGCAGCGAGTCGAACGGGGCGATGAAGGCGACGGAGGGCGTCGGCTCCGCCGGCGCCTGCAGTAGCGCGACCTCCTCACGAAGTACGAAGCGCTTGGCCCGCACGCCCTCCACGTCGACGGGCACGAGCTCACCGAGCTCGACCAACTCCGTGTGCAGCGCCTTGCGCTCCGGCGGATTGGCGATGCGGGCGAACGTGCCCCCGGCGCCGCCGGCGGCGAGCAGGCCGTGGGCGCGGTACCGGGAGAGGAGCTTGTGCCGGAGCTGTTCTCGCTCGGGCACCTCGTGCGCGAGCAGCTCGGCCGGGAGCAGCCGTTCGACGAGGTCGTAGTAGCGGACGTTGCCGTCGCGCCGGGCGAGGCCGATCACGCCCGCGACCGTGTACGCCTCGAGCACAGAGCGCACGGCGTTCTCGGGCATCCCGAACCAGTTCTTCGTCGCGCCGGCCTCGCGCTCGAAGTCGTGTGATGACAGCGGTCCTTCCGCGCGGATGCGTTCGAGCACCCGGCCGGCGACGGCGGCATTATCGGCAAGGGCAGCCGCGTGGAACCGGTGTCCCTTGCGGCCCCCGTTCACACGGAACCAGGGAAACTCACTCGTCGGGATGAACGAGAGCGCCTTGTTGGTCGTCTCGACGATCTCGCGGCGTTCGTAGAGGGCGTCGCACCAGGCGGGCTTGTAGTCGGCGACGCGCGCGTGCAGCACGAGATCGTGGTTCCGGCCGGCGACCGCGATCGGGTCGAACTGGACCGACCCGAGCTTCGAAATGATCTTGAGCACGGCCTTCTTGCCGCCTTTCACCGACCGCGCCGGCGCGAGGAAGTGTCGCGCGACGAGAAAGCGGCGGGCGGCCTCGGCGGTCGTTTGCACCGGCGGGACGCTAGCGATCACGGGCGAGCGAGGAAGAGCCGCTTCTCTTTTCCGAGATGAGATCCCCACTGAAGCCGGTCGGCACCGGCGAAGCGCAGATAGGCACCGAGCGCATCGCGCATCGCGTCGACAAAACCGTCAACTCGCGCCGGCGCGAATCGTCCTTCCCACCACACGTTCAAGATCTCCACTCGGGATTCGGCCCGATCGATGCGCGGCTCGATGCGGCCGACGAAACGATCCCCGAAGAGGATCGGCAGCACGTACCAGCCCCAACGGCGCTTGGCGGGTGGGATGAAGAGCTCCCACACGTACTCGAAGTCGAAGAGCTTCTTCAGGAAGGGGCGGTCCCACACGAGCGCGTCGAACGGCGGAAGAAACGCGACGCTCAGCCGTGGCTCCGGCGGCGCTTCCAGATGCGCGACTTCGTGCTTGAGGACGAAGCGCTTGCCCACGCCCTCCACGTCTACGGGAACGATTTCGCCCGATTTGACGAGCTCGTCCCGCAGCGCGTGGCGACCGGGGCTCTTAGGGAAGCGCGGGTCCGGCTTCGCGGCGCCGAGTCCGCCGAAGATGTCGTTCCCGCCGGCGGCGCCGAGCAGACCGTGTGCCCGGTACCGCGACAGGAGCCTGTACCGCAGCTGTTCCCGGAGCGGGGGCTCGTGCGCCAAGAGATCTGCCGGAAGCAACCGTTCGAGCAGGTCGTAGTAACGGCGGTTGCCGTCGCGTCGCGCGAGTCCGAGCACGCTGGTGAGCATGTACGCATCCAGCACTTCACGGACGGTGTTTGCGGGCATGCCGAACCAGTCCGTGATCGACCCGTGCTCACGGTCGAAGTCGAGTACCGATAGCGGGCCCTCCGCGCGGATCCGCTCGAGCACGCGCTTAGCCACGTCGGCGTTCTCTACGAGCGTTTGGGCCGGCCGCATGCTCGCCCTCGCGCGGAACCAGGGAAACGCACTCGCCGGCACGAACGAGAGCCCCTTGTTGAACGCTTCGAAGATCTCCCGGCGCTCGTAGAGATCCTCACACCAGCCGGGCTCGTAGCCCGCGACGCGGGCGTGCAGCATGAGATCGTGGTTGCGTCCGGCAATCGCGAGCGGGTCGAACTGGATCGACCCGAGCTTCGACATGACTTTGAGGACGCCCTGCTTGCCTCCTTTCACCGATCGCGAAGGTGCGAGGAAGTGCCGCGCGACGAGGAAGCGGCGCGCAGCCTCGGCGGTCGTTTGCATCGGGAGAACGCTAGTCAGCTGGATCGGCGAGCGCGCCGATCCGCACGGCGTGCGCCGTCGCTTCCGCCCGCGTTCGCACGTTCAGCTTGCGGAGGATGGCCGCGACATGGTGGTCGACGGTCCGCGTCGAGACGACGAGCTCGGCCGCGATCTCTCTGTTCACAAGGCCACGGGCGATCAGGGCGAGCACCTCGACTTCGCGGCTCGTCAGGCCTGCCGGGTTCGCGAGCGTCGCCGGACGCGGGCCTCGCAGGCCGGCGGCGCGGCGGGCCGCCTCTGCCGCACGGTGCGCGCCGAGCGTGTCCAACGCTGCGACGTCGCCGGCGGTAACCGCCGTCTCGTAGGGCCCGTACGGCTCAGGGAACAGGTTCCCCAGCTTGCGCCGGCCTTCGAGCCAGTCGAGCTCGTTCCGTGCGTCGACTACGGGCTGCATCCGCTCCCGCTCGCCTGTCGGCTCCGCGAGCGCCCACGCTTCGTCGAGCAGTGACTCGCCGTCGGGATCCCCGCGGCGAAGACGCACGAGCCCGAGCACGACGAGCGAACGGATGCGCGGCGTCGTCGACGTCCGCCTGACGCGCATGACCATCGACGCCGTCTCGGCCGCATCATCCCAGCGCCCCTCGTCGAGCTCGAGGATCGCCCGATACGCAAGCAGATAGAGGCGATTGAGCTCGAGCCCGTTTTCCGCGGCGCTAGCGAGGCCGCGTCGGATGGCGTCGGCGGCGACGTCGAATCGGCGCCGATGGACCGCAACGTTCGCGAGCGCCACCCAAAGGCTGCTCATCAGCCAGGGCACGCACAGCGCGGCCGTCGACTCGATCCGTGCGACGAGAGCGTCGACGTCCTTCGTGGCGACCGCGGCGTTTATGTGCGCATCCGCGGCGATCACGGCGTCGCCGACCTCTTCCGCGACTGCGATCGCGCGATCGCGGAACGCGATCGCTTCGGCAACGTTCGAGCCATACGCGTGGGAGAACACGAGTTGCAGGTACGCCAAGCCGAGCTCGGTCGTGGGTGGCAGCTGCTCGAGGAGAACGACCGCGCGCTCCGCCGCGCGCTGCGACTCGTGCACGCGCCCGGGGCACCAAAGGAACTGCGCCAGGCGCCGTTCGGCATCGCCCTCCGCGACGGCGTCGCCGAGCCCGCGACGCAGCTCGACCTCGCGCTCGAGGGCGGCGATTCCCTCGTCGTACAGATCGGCCGGTAAGCATTCCCGCGCCTGTGCCGCGAGCAGGTCGGCGCGCACGGCTGGGGGGAGGTCGTCGCCGAACCGCAGAACGCGCGCATACTGCGCGGCCGCCTCCCTGTGCGCACGGAGGCTCTCGGCACGGTGAGCGGCAGCGATCGCATACCGGCGCACAGCATCGGCGTCGCCCGCAGCTTCGGCGTGATGCGCGAGACGTGCGAAGTCGCGCCCACCGGACGGAGGATTCGCCAGCGCGGCGAGCGCGCGCCGGTGGAGCGACGCCTTCCGCGCCGGTGGGATCGCCTCCTCGATCGCGAGCCGTGCGAGCTCGTGGCGGAACTCGACGCCCGTCCGTGAGACGGCAAGGATCCCGGCGCTCACGCACTCATCGAGTGCCTCACCGACGTCGTCCGCGATCGACGCCAGGAGCGACGACTCGGCGCGCTGCGGCACCACAGCCGCCGCATCGAGCAGCTCGCGCGCCTCGGGGCCGAGTCGTGCCGCGCGCGCGAGCACGGCGTCGCGGACGGTCGCCGGCACCTCGTCTCCGCCTGCGGCGAGCGCTTCTGAGACAAAGAACGGGTTTCCGCCCGTTTTGTGCCACAACTCGTCGCCGTCGAGCCCATGCGGGTCGGCAAGCGTTCCAACGGCATCGCGCGACAGCGATGCGAGGCGGACCCTTTGGGCGGCGGGCGGGGGCGGAAGGTCGCCGATGACGAGCCGGAGCGGATGGCGGGCGTCGAGCTCGTCGTCGCGATAGCTGATGGCGACAAGTGCCGGCACGGTGTCGATTCGGCGGCCGAGGAGCTTGATCACGTCGAGTGTCGCCGCGTCCGCCCAGTGGACGTCCTCGAGAATGACGACTGCGGGCTCCGCACGCAGCGCGCGCTTCAAATACACGAAGACCTCGTGAGGCGTCGGATCGCGCAGTAGCAGCCCGTCGAGCTCGCTGCCGAGGACGTCGGCGATGTCGAGCAGAGGGCCGAGCGGACGCGGCGTGAACAGCGGCTCGCAGCCGCCCCAGAGGACGCGCTCCCGGTCGCCACAGAACGCCCGCAAGAGGGTCGTCTTCCCGGCGCCCGCCTCGCCGCTAACGAGCACGATCCGTCCGAGCGAGCGTTCCTCGACATCGGCAAGCGCGTGCTCGAGCATCGCCAGCTCGCGATCTCGCTCGAGCAGGTCAGCCGGTCTGACGCCGACGGCCATCGCGCCAAATCATGCACCCCCAGCGCCTCGATTCACAAACAGCGCGGGACAACCGGCTTGGGACGGCGCCGATGCATTGCGTGGAGCGACGCGAACGCCGCTCCACGCAAAGACCCTTCAATGTGCGGCAGCGAAGAAGTGCTTGTGGATGTAGCGCTCGACGTCGTGACCGAGTGCCGCAGCCTGGACATCGGGGTTGCGGAAGTGAATCCCGGCCCAGATGCGCGCCTCGAGCACCTCGTTCGTCAGATCGGAGAAGTGCTGGAAGACGCGCTGCTCTCCGGGGAACCGGCTGCTCGTGGCGAAGAATGTCATGTCGTCGGTCCCGAAGAAGGACGCGAACGCATTCATGCTCGCGCTGGCGTATGCCGTGGCTCCCGACGGGTGGTCCGGATACGGCGGCGTGATCAGCGCCGGCCCCACGCCGCCGATCGCCGCATCGAGCGACGGGTCGAACAATGGTGTCCACGTCGGGTCGGACGTCGTCCCTGGATTGCCGTCGATGTCGGCATGGCGGATCGCCGACATCGGCCGCCAGAAGTTCCAGTAGTACTTGTCGTTCCAGGTCGTGATCAGCGCGTCCGCCGCACTCAAGTCGAGCAGCGCGAACAAGCGCGCGCTGTCGCTGAGATCGAGCGAGAGCTGATCGACGAACCTGCGGGCGACGGCGTTGAAGTTGGCCGCCGGGTTCGTCTGCCAGAAGGCGGCTGCGTGTGTCTGCTCCGCAGTCCTCGTGGCGCTATTCAGTGAACCCTTCGACTCGACCTCGTTGACGTCCGCGGCGTACGCAGCGCTCCCCAGCGGGTGCGGACCGGCGGTACGGAACTGCGACGGGCTCTTCACGAGGAACGGCACCGCGTTGCCAACCCATGGGGTCGGGTCGCAAAGCGGCTGCCCTGTCGGGCCGGCGAGCGGCTGCCACACTCCCGCCGCACCGGACCCGAATGCGCACCCGATGATCGTCCGGCCGTCGTGGCCTTCCGCGAGCATCGCCGCCGCGGCTGTCAGACCGACGGCGATGCCGTTGCTCTTGAGCGCGCCGTCGGGGATCCCCGCCAGCGAAGCGTCGTACGCCGCCCGCAGCGTCGTGTGCTGTGCCGGGAACAGCGTGTCGAGCACGGTGAAGGCGGCAGCCGCGGCGGCTGCGTCCTTCGCGGCCATCGGGAAGCTCCGGTTAACGAGGTACGGACGGCCGTGCCGATCGACGGCGTTCACGGCTCCGTAGACGGCGCCCTGCACCATCGCGACGAAGATGCTTCCTGCCGGCGGAGCCGACGTAAGCGGCGCTTGCGCATTCACGGTGCTTACGGCGATGTCGTTCCACTTCGTCACCTCGTTCGCCGAAGCAACCGCAGGGACCCCAAGCGCGACTGCTGCAGCGAACGCGGCGACCATTCCAACTCGCGCGTGTGTCATCGCTGAGTCCTCCTAGCATCGTTTGCCCCTCACGACGCTCTCGCGATGGACGAAACGGGTCAATGGGGTGCACACCCCATTCCCTCCCGCGGTCAACGTTCAGGAATCTAACCCGACGAGCCGGCTCACGGATCAGCCGGTCGAGTTGGCGTGCCGGACTGCCACCGCGAGCGTGGTCTCATACTCGTCAGCGGTGATACGTACGACACCGGTTTCGAAGTCGGCTCTGGCCCCGCCTGACCGATCTGTGCGAGCACGGTACTCATTGGTACCGGCGGGTCCCACTCCTCGACCTGAGCCAGCAACACACCACTCGTCAAGTCGCCCGGGTACACCTGGGCCTCGGGCGGTGTCCAATCGTGGACCGCGGAGGCGAGCTCGGCGCGGGCGATGAACTTCCGTGCGGGTGCGGCGAGATAGACGAGGATGAGGTCGCCTGGGGCAAGTGCGACGCCGTGTGCCTCCTCTGCGCCGACGCCCCACATCTTCGCGCGTAGGAATTCGGTGGCCCGCGAGGCGTCGCCGCCTGCGAGATTGAAGATGTAGTGCGCCACCGCGCGAGCGTACCGCGACGATCGCCTGCGCCCGCGTCTACATCTCCAGTTCGGCGACATCCTGTCGAGGCGACCACGTGTCATGCGCTCCCGGTGCCGGAGGTAGCGTGCGACCGTGAAGGATCACCACTCCAAGTACGTTGCGAAGACGATCGCGGCGCTGACACCGGAAGGTCACGCCCGCCTGGACGAGTTGCTGGATGGGCTCGCTCGCAGCGTCGGGGACCGGGGCCTGGTCTACCGGTTCGCCATGATCCGCGAGCACGAAGCGGATTCGGGCAAGCTCTCAGCCGGGCCCGACCCGGGCGGTTCGTTCACGAAACAGCAGCTCGACGATCTGATCACGGGGTTCACCATCATCCGTGACCAGGAGCTGCTCGACGACGTCAACGACTGGGCAAACGCCGTCATCCAGCTGCTCGAGGACGACGCCGAGTCGGAGTAGCTCCCGATGACCGAAGCTGCGCAGCTTGGGCGCGACCATCAGGGCCAGGCTAGGTTCGGAGTGACAGGACAATTGCGCCGTCCGCTCCCGCGACTACCTCGCGCAGCGCTTGTGCCGCCTGTTCGAGCGGACGGACGGACGCGATCGGCACGCTAAGGGTGCCGTCGGCCAGCAGCTCCGCGAGGGCCGAAAGCTGCCGACCATCGGGCCGGACGTAGACGTCGGATACGGCGACGCCCCGTTCCTCCGGCGGCGGGTCGCCCGTGATCGTGGCGAGGCGGCCACTGTCAGCAACCGCCTTCAACGTGGTGGCGGCCTGCCCGCGGGCAGCGTTGACGGCCTTGGGCGCGCCGCCGCCCGTGATCTCGCGAACGAGCGCAGGCCAGTCGCCGTGGTAGTCGAGCACCTCCGACGCGCCGTAGTCGCGGATGCGCTCGGCCTTCTTCGCGCTCGCGGTCGCGATCACGCGGGCGCCCCGAGCCACGGCGAGCTGGACGAGCAGGCCACCCGTTACTCCGCCGGCGCCGTTGACGACGAACCAGCCGCCGCTCTCGATCCCGAGAGCCTCGTCGAGTGCCTGAGCCGCAGTGAGCGCCGGAATGGGAAACGCTCCGCAGACTTCCCATGACGCCGCTGGCGGCCGGGCCGCGACGGTCGCCGCCGGCGCGAGCACCTTCCCGGCCCACGTCCCGTGACGCCGGAGCGGCAGCGGATGTGTCATCACCTCGTCGCCCTCGCGCAGCTCGGCCACGTCGGAGCCGGCCGCTGCGACCGTCCCGGCCGCCTCCGTCCCGAGCGCCATCGGAGCCGGGCCGCCGATCTGCCAGCTACCGATCCTGACAAGCTCGTCCCAGTTGCCGACGCCGGCTGCGGCGACATCGATGAGGACCTCGCCTGCGTCAGGCGTCGCCGGCTCGTCCACCTCGAAGATCTCGACGGGCTCGCCGAGTGCTGTGATCCCGGCCGCTCGCATCCTGTACCTCTTGCGGCGTCACGGTGGACGCTCGGAGTTCGATACCCCCCGGCTAGTCGGTGCCAACCTCGAGCACGACCTTGCCACGCTTCCCGCGGCCGGCGACTCGCTCGAACGCCGCCCGGGCCTCCATGAGCGGAAAAACCGAGTCGACCTCCGCGCGAAGCTCGCCTGCGTCCACGAGCGTTCTCAACTCCAGCAGTTGCTCGCGGTCGGGTTCGACGATGAAGTAGATCGCGCCCGGCATCTCCTCTGCGATCGTGACCACGCGCTCGCCCGCGGGGACCTCGCCGCCACGAGTGTCGAAGACCAGATCGACCGGACCGCTCTCCACGACCGCTGCGCCGGCGTGTCGCGCAAGCTGGACGGCGATGTGCCCAACCCCGCCCGAGGCCCCCGTGACCAGCACCCGCTCGCCTCGGACCAGCCGCCCGTGCACAAACAGTGCTTGCCAGGCGGTCAGCCCGCCCATCGGCAGAGCTGCGGCCTCGACATGGCTGAGCCGCGAGGGCTTCGGTGCAAGCACATCGGCTGGGACGACGGCGTACTCGGCAGCCACACCGTCGCGATCGAAAGGCGTGAGCGCATATACCTCGTCACCGCTGCCGACGACAACGCCCGAAACCTCGTAAGACGGAATCGCCGGCAGTCGATCGACCGGCCACTCCAGCTCGTCACGTGTAATCGCTGCCGCATGAACGCGCACCAGCACCTCGCCCGGGTCCGGCGACGGCGTCTCGATCTCCTCAACCGTCAAGCCGTCATCGTGCAGCCGTACCGCCAGCACACTGCTCCCCTGCCCCTGTTTGACTTCGTTCCTCAGGAGATCTTGCCATCTACCACCCTCTTGCTCGCAGGCGTCGCCTGCGCCGGCGTCCGGCAACGACCCATGAGGAAGTGAGGCTGGATCTGGCTGCAAGCGATCAGTTTTCGGAGATTTGTCAGTCTCTACCGCGATGCGGCCGGAGCAGGTCGCCGGGACAAGGAGTCATGAGATGACGCGGTATCTGATCTCGTTCGATGACGGCGCGATGACTTTCCCAGAGGAGGAGCTGCCCGACGTGGCCGAGGCTGCGCTCGCGGTGGCCGAAGAGGCCAGGGACTCGGGCGTATGGGTGTTCGGTGGCGGACTGCATTCCCATGAAGAAGTGAGCGTGGTGGCCACCGATGGGACGGTCACCGACGGCCCGTACCCGGAGAGCAAGGCGTACATCGGTGGATTCGCGATCGTCGACGTGCCCTCACGCGAGAAGGCGCTGGAGTGGGCCGCCAAGATCGCCGTCGCCTGCCGCTGTGCTCAAGAGGTCCGCGAATTCGTGCGCGACCCGACCGTCTAAGTGCGATCAGGCCCAATCTGGACGTCCTTCACAGCGTTGGGTGCGATGTGTCGATTCGCTGCTGCTGCTCAGACCGCTCGAACTTCGGCGAGCCGCTTGGCTGCGAACTCGTCGGTCCCGCTCGGGTCCCAGCAGACGGCGGCTTCCCATGCGGCCCGTGCTTGCGCGGCAGCGTCGTACGTGTCGTCGTCGAGACCGGCGGCATTGTGTGGCAGCGCCAGGTCGAGGTCGGGGACGTCGAAGTGCGACTCATCCCAGTCGATCAGGGCGACCCGATCCGCGGTCATGCGCATGTTGGCCGGGTTGGGGTCGCCGTGAACGACGCACCGCTCTCGTCCGGTGAGCCGCGCCCACGCTGCTCGGCATCGAACGACACCCTCAGGCGGCATCGCGCCGAGGTCGATCTTCGTCCCGGTTTCCGCGTGCAGAAGGTCGGTCGACGATCGCCAGCCTGGGCGTTGGGGCCACCCGTGCGTCAGTCGGTGCACCTGGCGGAGTGTGTCGGCGACGCGACGCCAGTCGGCCTCCGTTTTGGGCGGTCCGCCCTCCACGTAGGTCATCACGACAAGACCGTCGGCGAAGTGCCGGCCGTCCGTGGTCGGGATCGGCACCGGCACCGTCATCCCTTCACGGTCGAGGTGTCGCAACAGCTCGGTCTCCCACGAGAGGTCGGCGTCGCTGCGCTTGCCGAGCCGACCGACGGCGAGGTGTCCGTTGACGCGCACGCTCCACACCTCGTTCGCGACACCGGTCTGGCACCGTTCGATGCGAGCGACGTCGCCACCCCACTGATCGAGTGCCTCCCATCCCACGGCCACATCTTTGCCGAGCGTCATGACGCGGTCGACGGCTGCTCAGCGAGTGACAGCGCCAGTCCAAGTTTATTGGAAGAGCCTCCTGCGCCGGAGCTCCTCGATCGGTTAACGCTCGTCAGCGAGTCGACCAGGGTTCAGCGCTGCGGCATCGGGAGCCCGATGCTCAACGACTGCTGCCGGGCTACAAGACGGCCCGCTGTGCGAGGGTCCGGCAATGATGCGTGACGATTGGCGCTCGTTAGTGCTTGGGCGCGAGCAGCGTGACACGCGCGTCCGAGATGCTGAACCCACGTCCTGAAAGGAGCGAGCGGCAAACGAAGCCAGTTGTGAGCGAACTGCACTTGTATATGCGCACGTCGGGATCAACGGCTGAGGCCCCTGCCCGTAAGACCGGGCCGCGTCCACCCTCCTGGAACCAGCACGGCGGATAGTCGCCAGGCGGAATCTTGCACGCTGGGTTGCTGCGGCCGAAGCCTGCCCCGACCGTCACCGACTGCGCAGCGATCTTCGCGTTCAGAATGGCCGGCCTCTTGTGGACGAAGCCGGCACATGCGACGGCGCCGAAACTGAACCGGCACTCGATTGTTCGAGTCGGGTTGTAGAAAAGAATCGCACCGGCTCGCGCCCGGCGTTGTTTCGCGCCATGGCCGACGCTGAGGCGCTAAGGGTCACACAGAGGCAAGCCGTGGTCAGAAGCCCGTAAATGCGGCGGGGCATAAGCACGTTCTAGCCACGGTCGGCAGGTGACGCAACGCCTCCTTGCGCGAGCGCTCGCGAATGTCACCCCAGCGGCTCGTCTAGTTCCGGCGCCGAACGAACTTGGCGGCGGAGCAGAGTGATCAGATCGCCGTAGGCCCGTTCCACGTCCGAGATCGCATCGGTCTCACGCAGGTTCGCGGCGTAGTCGTCGATGTCCCGGCGCGTGAACGGCGGCATCCGCTCGAAGCTGCTCACGATGTCGTCAGGCCCGGCGATTGCGACGACGTTGCCGCGGAGTCGCATGACACCGGGCTCGGTGACGAGACACTCGACCTTGACGAGTGAGGGTGTGAGCCATGAGTGGCCTGCGATGCCCTGCTTGCCTTCTGAGCGATCGAACGTAATCAAGGCACCAGCCGAGAGAGTGTGCCGTTCGTCCCAGGCTTGCTGCCACGACCCTGCCCGGGTGACGGCGACGAGGTCGATGTCGCTGATTGCATCGCCTTCACCGCGCGAGAGCGAGCCGATCAAGAGCGCGCCCTGGAACAGGTCATGCCGAGATTCGAGACGGGCGACCGCCCCCACGAGGTCGGGCCACAGTCGCAGGGTCTCCACGTGCGCGCGCCCGTCCCAGTGATTCATGCCGCCATGCTGCCACTCTGCGGCTCGCATGCCCGAGTGTTCCGGGGTGCACCCTGAGCGAGCATGACGTCGCGATGTTCATGCCGCGGCTTGGCCGCCGGCCGTCGCCGCGCGCGCCGCGATGAGGTCGAGGACCTTGCCGTTCAGGCCGCCGTACTGGTGAAGGTCGCCGCCCGGAACCTCGATCCGGCCGGCGGCGGCGACGCCGCCGAGCTTGACGGGGTCGAAGCCGGCGGCGGTAATCAGACGTTCGACCGTCGCGCCGCTGTCGTCGTCGTCCGTCGCGTAGAACAGCACGGCGCGGCGGGGCTTGCGATTCGCCTCGTGGGCGAGCGAGTCGGCGCCGAGACTGCCGAACGCCTTCACGTAATGCGCTCCGGACGGCAGCAGCGCCGCCACGATCGATGCCTGCGACCGGTCGTCGGGCAGCGTGCGGAACGGCTGGCCCTTTTCGTCGAATCCCATCGGGTTGGATGGGTCGACGACGACCTTGCCGTCGAGCAGGTCGCCGTCCTGCGCGAGCAGTTCCTTGATCGTGTCGAACCAGACGGCGAAGACGACGACGTCGGCCGCCTGGATCGCCTGGCGGACAGGCGCGGCACTCGCCAACTCGCCCAGCCCTTGTGCGAGCGACGCTGCGTCCGACTGGTCGCGAGCGGCGATGACGACGCGCTCGCCACCGGCGACGAGCTCACGCGCAAGCGTCCCTCCGATGTTGCCGGCTCCGATGATCGCGGTGGTCACGAGGCTCCTTTTCTCGGTTGCGACATGCCGTCGAGCGTCTCACCCCCACGCGCCGTTGTCGTCACCGGAAGCGCCCAAGCTCGCCCCCCGCTGGCGCGAACCTTCGAGTGGGGCCAGCCAGTAACGGGGGTGGTCGCCTGCGCCAGTGTGCGGAAACACACCCTGAGCGACGTCGGTCGATTCACTGGTCACACACTTGACGCAGTTGGGGTCTTGCCTGATCGTCAGAGAGTGAGGGTCATAGGCTTCGTGGCTCTTCTCGTCTTCGCCGTTGGCCTGGGCCGTGCCGAGAACGCATTGAGTACTTCATCGGCGCCGTTTGGTACGCGGTCGTGCGGCACCCTCTCGGTTGGAATCGGCTGGCACGTCGGCGCGGGTCCAAATGTGACGTGCCTAAAGGCGCGGCGGCTGATGGTGGCCTACTTCAAGCAACGTGACCGCCACGTGCGTGTTGTCGTCGACCATTACGTCTGTACGGCGCGGGACCTGGCAGACGCTGAACACATTCGTTGCACGCGCGCCGGGGAGCTAGTGACCGCAAGATCCTTCGGCTACTGACGCGCCGTGACGAAGGGCTGAGACTCAAGGGGGATGAGTGTGCTCTGCGCGAGTGTCCTTTCGGCCGACGACCGCGCCCTAGTCGATCTTGAACGCGGCGTGCTTGATCTGCGTGTACTCCTCCATCGAGTAGATCGACATGTCCTTGCCGTAGCCGGACTGCTTGTAGCCGCCGTGGGGCATTTCGCTTGTGATCGGCAGCAGGTGGTCGTTGACCCACACCGTCCCGAACTGGAGCCGCCGCACCGCGTTCATCGCGCGGCCGACGTCGCGCGTCCACACCGACGACGCCAATCCGTACGGCACGTCGTTCGCCCACCGGATGGCCTCGTCGTCGTCGGCGAAGCGCTGCACTGTCACGACCGGGCCGAAGACCTCCTTCTGCACGATCTCGTCGGTCTGCTTCACGTCGGTGACGACGGTCGGCTGCACGAAGAAGCCGCGCGAGCCATTCGTCCCTCCTCCCGTCAGCACCGTCGCACCCTTCGCGCGCTCGAGGAAGCCGAGGATGCGCTCCTGCTGCGACTGCGAGATGACGGAGCCCATCTCGATCTCGTCCGACTCCATCGGGTCGCCGACCTTCAGTGACTCGACCTGCGGCACGAGCTCTTCCAGCAGCGAGTCGTAGATCTTCGGCCCCGCGATCACGCGCGAGCCGGCGGTGCAGTCCTGCCCCGAGTTCCAGAACGCGGCGAGGCGGATGCCCTCCGCGACCGCCTTCGGATCGGCGTCGTCGAAGATCACCATCGGAGCCTTGCCGCCGAGCTCGAGATGCACGCGCTTCAACGTGTTTGCCGCGGTGCGCGCGATCGTCTTGCCGGTCGCGACATCGCCGGTCAGCGACACGAGCCGCACGTCCGGGTGCGACACGATGCGCTCGCCCGCCGGCACGCCGTCACCGGTGACGACCTGAAGCACGCCGGCCGGGATGACCTCCTCGGCGAGCTGCACAAACCTCAGCAGCGACAGCGGCGTCTGCTCCGACGGCTTGAGGATCTGCACGTTCCCCGCTGCGAGCGCCGGCCCCATCTTCCAGACGGCCATCATCAACGGGTAGTTCCACGGGCAGATGCCGCCGACGATCCCGAGCGGCTCGCGCCGGATGATCGACGTGTAGCCGGCGATGTACTCGCCGGCCGACTTCCCCTCGAGCTGGCGCGCAGCGCCTGCGAAGAAGCGGAGGTTGTCGGCGGAGAACGGCATCTCGTCGCGCGACGCCATCAGCGGCTTGCCGACGTTCAGCGACTCGAGCTGCGCGAGCTCTTCAGCGTGCTCGTCCATGACGTCCGCGAGCTTGTGTAGGAGCTCAGAGCGCTCCTTGGGCGTCTTGTCGAGCCAGTCGGGCAGCGCCGTCTTCGCGGCCTCGACCGCACGGTCGACGTCCTCGGCCGAGCACTTCGGAACCTCGGCGATCACCTCGCCGGTCGCGGGTGCGATCACTTCCATCGTCTCGCCGGAGGAGCTGTCGGCCCAGCTGCCGCCGATGAAGGCCTGGTATGACGTCTTCGTTGCGCTCATCTCGAGCCTCCTTTTACTTCGCGACCACCGAGGCGGTGGCGCCTCGGCGGAGAACGCCGGTGTCGCGCATCAAACGCTGTGCGAGCAGGACCGGGATCACCGTCAGGACGATCATCGCGAATGCGATGGCATTCACGACGGGCAACTGCTGACCAAGCCTGATGTAGCCGAGGATCAGCAGCGGGAGCGTGTTCTGCGCCCCCGCGGTGAAGAAGGTCACGACCACTTCGTCGAAGGACAGTGCGAACGCGAGCAGCCCGCCGGCGACGAGCGCGGTGGAGAGCACCGGCCAGACGACGAAGCGGAAGGTCTGCCAGCCGTCGGCGCCCAGGTCGGCCGAGGCCTCGAGCAGGTACGGCGACGAACGGCGCAGCCGCGCGAGCACGTTGTTGTAGACGATCACGATGCAGAAGGTCGCATGCCCGATCACGATCGTCCAGAGCGACAGGTTGATGTGGTTGAACGTGAAGAAGGCGTTCAGCGCCATGCCGGTGATGATTCCGGGCAGCGCGATCGGCAGGATGAGCAGGAACGAGACCGACTCGCGGCCGAAGAAGCGGAAGCGCGCGATCGCGAACGCCGCCGCGGAACCGAGCACGATCGCCGTCCCGGTCGCGAGCAGCGCGCACCGAACGGAGAGCCAGATCGCGTTGCGGACCTCCTGCGAGCGCCACGCGACCTTGAACCAGTGCGTCGTGAAGCCCGGGATGGGCCAGCTCTGAATGTTCGACCGGTTGAACGCATAGATCATGATCAGCGCCAGCGGGAGCCAGAGGAACAGGATCACGAGCCCTGCCCAGACCGCGAGACCGATGCGTGTCGAGCGCTGCTCCATCTACATCGCATCGAACGCGCCGAGCCGGCGCGCGATCAGGAGGTAGACAGCCATCACGGCGAGCGGGACGGCTGCGAACGCCGCCGCGAATGGGACGTTGTTCGAGATGCCGACCGAGCCGTAGACGACGTTGCCGATGAACTGGGAGTTCGACCCGCCTGCAAGGAGCGGCGTCACGTAGTCGCCGAGCGTCAGCGAGAAGGTGAATATCGAGCCCGCGATCACACCCGGCAGCGCGAGCGGCAAGACGACGTTTCGGAACGTCGCGAAGCCTCGCGCACCGAGGTCGCGTGACGCCTCGATATAGGAGTCGGGGATACGCTCGAGCGCGCCGAAGACCGGCAGGACCATGAACGGCAGCCAGACGTAGGAAAAGATGAGCCAGACGGCGATGTTCGTGTACGCAAAGTTCTGATCCGGGAGCCCGACCTTGTTGAGCGCCCAGTTCAGTACGCCGTCCTGGTTCAGGATCAAGCGCCAGATGTAGACGCGGACGAGGTACGACGACCAGAGTGGGAGCAGCACGCCGACGAAGAGGAACGCGCGCGTTCGCCCGGATGCGACTCGCGCCATGAAGTAGCCAAGGGGGAACGCGAGCACGGCGTCGGTCAGCGTCACGGCCGCGGCGATCCCGATCGTGCGCAGCGCAACCGTGCGGTATGCACTCGACTCGAAGAGCGTCCTGTAGTTCTGCAGGTTCCAGATGTGCTCGATGTCCGTCGTGAACGGATTGACCGTCCAGAACGACGAGACGAAGAGCGCGATCAGCGATGCGAGATAGACGAGCCCGAACGCGAGTAGCGGCGGCGCAAGCAGGAGCAGGCCCTTTGCCCAGCGATGCCGCCAGAAGAAGCCGGAGAGGCGGAGCCGGG
>DASXKX010000032.1:0-220684 GCA_036496545.1 Gaiellaceae bacterium
GGGCGCGATTCGTTGCGCCCGCACGACACATTCAGCCGGCGCTCACCTAGCGCGCTCGGCGTCGCCGTTCTCCGGACGCATGTCCCCAACGCTGGATTGCATCCGCGGCCGCGCCGATTCCGCCAAGCCAACGGAAGAAGCTCATTCCGAGCACGTAGAGGACGCCGATCACAATCCACTGCCACATGTACCGATGGTACGCCCCGGCCGCCCGGATCGGTTTCGCGTTCAGCTCGGCGAGACGCGCTCGACCGAGCCGAGGTCTTCCGGATCGACGAGCACCTCGTTGCGTCCGTCGCCGGTGAAGTGCCCGAGCACGTCACTCGCCGCGATCGTGGCGCGGAACATGCCCGTCGTGTTTTGCAGCGCCTCCGCGGAGGCGGCCGGCTCGTCGAGCGACCAACGGATCCCGCGGTGGTCGTCCGCCGCGCGGAAGACCGTGAGCGTGCCGGCGAGGTACGTCTCGACGTCGCGTACCGGCGCGATCCAGTGCAGCATCCTCACCAGGCCCGGCAGGTGATCGGGGACCGACCCGCCACTCACGGGCCAGACCTCGGCGAACAACCGGCGCACGTCGTCGGTGGAGAGCAGCTCGGCCTCGCTTGTCCATTCCGCTAGGAGGGTCTGGAGACGCTCCTCGGAGGGAAGGGCCGAAAGCTCGGTCGTGGCTTCCTCGTACGTGCGCCAGCCTCGCATCGGTCAAGTATCGCATCGCTGGGCGGAGACGAGGTGGGTGCTCACCGCTGAGTAGGGTGTGCAGATGAAGGTTTGCATCGTCGGGGCTTCAGGGAAACTCGGGCGCTACATGATGCAGCAGTCGCTTGACCGGGGCTACGAGGTTGTGGCCGTCTGCCGTGAGCAAAGCGTCGGGAAGCTTGACGGGTTCGGCGGTCGGATTACGGTCTTCCCGGGGGCGACGAACGATCGGAGGGTGATCGAGAAGGCGGTCGCGGGGTGCGACGGGACTCTTGTCGTCTTGGCGCCGTGGGGTGTGCACCAGTACTCGTCGGGAACGGCTCAAGCGGTGCTCGACTACGCACGCCCGGGCGCGCGTCTTGTCTTCTCGAGCGGCTGGCACATCACGCACGACGGCAAGGACGTGTACTCGCTGAAGTTGAAGCTGATCGTGAAAGTCGGCGGCACGCTCGCACGCCTGGCTCGCTTCGCCGAGCTCGACGACCAGGTCGAAGCCTGCCGGCGGGTGTTCGCCAGCGACACGCGCTGGACGCTCGTGCGCGGAAGCGACCTCGAGGAGGGCGAGAGCCAGGGCCTGCCCGTGTGGAGCCGGCACGTGGGCGACCCAATTCTCGAGAGCAACCGGACACGGCGCGTGGACTTCGCCCTGTTCATGGTCGAAGCCCTCACAAACGACGAGCTCGTCCACGAGGCGCCGGCGATCGTCGGCTGTCAGACGCCTTCGGCGCTCGCGCACGCCGCGAGCGAGTAACTCGAAGACGTCAAACGTTATCGGTGGTGCCGGGGATCAGACTTGACCGTCTACGGCTGCTCCGCCGATCTCTTCGATGCGGTCGACGATCGACGCGGCGGTCTCTCCGTGCAAAAGCATCAGCTCATCGGCGGCATCCTCCAGCCGTTCCCAGCACATCTCTTTTCTGCCGGTAAGTTGCCGCCGCAGAAGGTCCAGATCGTCGATGCCAGTGTCCGTCAGGACGCCCGGTTCCGTCTCCGCAGGAGCAGTTTCCTCCCGTAACCCAGGCGAGGATCCACTATCAGACATAGGCGCGGATTCTAGCGTCGCGACAGGCTCCCGTGCGAGCCCCGCGCCAGCTAAATTGCTCAGTCTTTGGTTAAATTACTCGCTCGATGCGGGAAAAGACTGCCCTTGACCCACCCGGCGAAGCCCCACCGACAATGCGCCGCTCCTCGTCGTTCCAGCACCGGCGATCGGCGTCCTTTCTTGTATGACTCGCAACTGGGGAGTTCCTGACCTCTCGGACTCCGAGTTCCGTGTGCTGCGGCAGCTCACGACAGGCATGAGCCTCACCGAGATCAGCCGCCGCCTCGACGTTTCACACGACACCGTGCGCGAGGCCGCGATCTCGATCTACACAAAGCTCGGCCTCCTGCAGAAGAGCGACGAACCCTCACCCGAGCAGGCGTCCTGATCCGCTCGGACCTCGCGTCGTAGGG
Organism: Gaiellaceae bacterium; assembly: GCA_036496545.1. Classification (GTDB taxonomy): domain Bacteria; phylum Actinomycetota; class Thermoleophilia; order Gaiellales; family Gaiellaceae; genus Palsa-739. Next base: position 2,152 of record DASXKX010000032.1, read on the forward strand.
TCGCGTCGTGTCCGAGAGAGGAGATGCCCCATTCGTAACGCACGTCAGAACCGAAGAGGGATGGGAGCACGATGAGGAGACGGGAGGACTGGTGTCGATGGTGCGAACCGACGACCGCGTCCAGGTCGGGCTGTGGAAGCCGGGTCCGGTCGCCGGCGTGGCGATCGAGTACGAGCTCGCCGCTGACGAGACACTCGTCGTGCTCGAGGGCAGCGGCGAACTGCGGGTCAACGACGGTGCGCCGATCGAGCTTCGGCCCGGGATCATCGTGTCGTTGTCTCGCGGCTGCCGCACGCGCTGGATCGTTGACGGCGACTTCCGGGAGCTTTGGATCTACTGCTGAGGTGCGATCGACTCAACGAAGTGATGTGGGCTCGGCGGCAACGAACGACCCGGGCTAGCGTTCAGTCGTTCTCATGCACCAGCACTTCCATCAGACTCGCACTGCGAAGGCGGCACTGAGTCGGCCGGCGGTGGTAGTTCTCGGTAGCCACCTCGATGGGGCACGGCGCCGCCTGGTTGCCGAGGCTGAGCGCGCAGCGAGAGATCTTGGCGCCGACCTCGTCGTGTTCAGCGGGTGGGCCGCATCAGGCGGGGGCTCGGAGGCGGAGCTAATGCGCGCGCTCTGGCGCGGAGATGGACCGGCGCAGCTCGTGCTTGAGGAGACGGCCCGCACGACGGTTGAAAACGCGGTAAGGACAGTCCCAATGCTTTTGGGGCGCGGCGTGACGGAGGCTGTCGTGATCTGCGCGCCGACCCATCTCGCTCGCGCTCGCTGGATCTTTCGCACGATCTACGCGGATCACGGAATTCGCGTCCGCTTTCGCGTCACGCGGGAAATGCCGACGCCGGGAGCGTTGCTGTGGGAGCTCGGAGCGTGGACCGTCGCGCGTCGGCAGCTGCGGAAGGCGCACGTGAAAGGGGGCGCTTGACTGGTGAGCGACACATTGATCTTTATTCCCGCGTGGAACGAGGAGGCGAACCTGCCGACCGTGCTCGACGGCCTTCACGCTGAAATCCCAGAGGCCGACGTGCTCGTCGTCGACGACGGATCAACCGATCGGACCGCTTCTGTCGCCCGGGAGCGCGGTGCGATTGTCAACTCGCTCGGCTCGAATCGGGGCTTGCGCGTTGGAATCGCGACCGGCTATCGGTTTGCCCTCGACAACGGGTACGCGTACTGCGGTCGAGTGGACGCCGACGGACAACATCCAGCGCGTGAGCTCTCCCGGCTGCTGGCGCTCGTCAAGGGCGACGAATGCGACGTTGCGGTCGGGTCTCGCTTCGTCTCCGGCGAGGGCTACCCAGCCTATCGGTACCGCCCGAGCGCGGCGCGACGCTTCGGGACCGCCGTCCTCCGGCGGACGATGCGGCTCGTGCTCGATCAATCATTCGGCGATGCGACGAGCGGCCTCTACGCCGTCAACGCCAAGGCGCTCCCGCTGCTCGCGGAGTCGTTCGTCAGCGGCGCTCCCGAGGTCGAAGCATTGATCCGAGTCTCCGAGGCAGGCCTCCGCCTGTGCGAGGTACCCGTCACGATGGACGCGCGGATAAGCGGCCAGTCGAAGCTGCGCGGCTCGAAGGCCGTCAAGCTCGTGATCACCGTCGCGACGACGCTGATAACTGCCCGCTACCTCCGCACACGCAAACGAACACAAGCGTGGTGGCGCTCACTTCCATTCCTTTGATACCCGCCTCAGATGCGCGGCGCATCCTGCCACGTCACCGACAGAACGATGTTCTGATCTTGAGCCCTCGCATGCGCCAGTGTTCCGGAATGACCCCGAACAGACGCCCGGTTAGCCGCGGATGCGGCCGGGGCGGAGTGGTCGTGCGTGGGTGCTGATCCTTTCGAGTGCGTGGGTGAGCGCTTTGATGTCGGTGTTGGTGAGGTGTTGGGAAAAGTGTCGTTGGATTCCGTCTCGGTGGTGGCGGCGGGCGCGCTCTAGCATCTCGGTGCCCTTGCTGGTGAGGACGATGAGGATCGTGCGGCGGTCGTTATCGGGCCGGGCGCGGCGGACGAGCTTCGCCTCTTCCATCCGGTCGACGACTCGGGTGAAGCCGCTCTTGCTGTAGAGGATCCGGTCGGCGAGTTCGTTCATCGGGATGCCGTGCGGTGAGTCCTCGAGGTGAACGAGGACGTCGTACCAGCGTTGGGAGATGCCTACGGCATGCTCCAGTTCGGCGTCGAGCACGTCGAGGAGCGCCAGCGCGCTCTCGAAGAACAGGCGCCAGGCGCGCAGCCGCTCCGGCGAGGGGCTTGACAATGATTGTTCCCTAGTAGATAGTCCGTCCTGCAACTGTTTGCTCATGGATTGTTGCGGATCATATCAGCAACCAGGAAGGGGAGTACAGGCATGGTCGCCATCGCTCCGGAGCGAGCACAGCTCGGATACGCGCTGCACGAAGATGAGGGTGAGGCGTTCTGGCTGCTCGGAATGCTGCAAACGATCAAGATCAGCCGCGAGGACACCGGCGGGGCATACGGCCTGATCGAGGTCGTCGTGCCAGAGGGTCTCGGCTCGCCCTGGCACGTCCATCCCGAGGAGGACGAATGGTTCTACGTCCTCGAGGGCGCAATCACCTTCTGGGTCGGCGACACCCGCCTCTCCCTTAAGGCCGGCTCGTTCGCATTCGGCGCCAAAGGCGTTCCCCACACCTTCTACGCAGGGACAGGCGGGGCAAGAGCGCTAGTCGGGTTCGCACCGATGCAGTTCGAGGGATTCCAAAGAGAAGTCGGCGAGCCCGCCCTCGAACGCGTCCTGCCGCCGCCGGCCGAGGGCCACCCGGACATAGCACGACTCGCCCCCATCGCCAAGCGAAACGGGTTCGAAATCCTCGGACCCCCTGGCCCGCCTCCCGGCCACTGACGGTGCAGTCTGGCTCCGGCGCGCGCCCCCTCGTGGCAACGGGCGGGCGCACGGCCACACCCACGAGAAGGCTTCAGCCGCACGTCCAGTCGCCGGGGGCGAGGGTCGCGTCGCTCCAGACGACAAGCGGATGTTTCGGCAGGCAGCGATTGCCGGATGGCGGTGAAGCACCCGACCATGACGGGGCACTCGCCTGTGCGAGCGTCCTCACCCTCGATCCGACAGGTTCGCCGGACGGTCTTTAGACGTTGGCGACGAGGTCGGGCGAATACGTGTTGAGCGTGCGGCCGCCGCCCTCCTCGCACACCACGATGTCCTCGATGCGGACGCTGAAGCGGCCGGGGATGATGATCGACGGCTCGTCGGTGAACGTCATGCCGGGCTCTAGCGGCGTTTCGTCCTCCGGTGAGATGAACGGGCGCTCGTGGACGTCCATGCCGATGCCGTGACCCATGCGGTGGCGGAAGTGCTTGCCGAGGCCGGCGTCCTCGATCGGCTTGCGGCAGGCGGCATTGACGTCGCGCGCCGGCGTTCCCGCTGACGCGGCGGCGCGGCCCGCCTCCTGCGCGGCAAGCATGATCTCGTAGGCCTCGCGATAGTCGTCCGGCGGCTCGCCGCAGTAGACGGTTCGGCCGAAGTCGGAGCAGTAGCCGTCCACGACGCCGCCGAAGTCGAACATCACCGATGTGCCTTCCGGGATCGGCGACCGTCCAGTCGCCGTGCCTGAGTCGAAGTCGTCCTCGCGCATGCCGGTGAAGATGTGTGTGGCAAAAGACGGGCAACGCGACCCGGCGACCCTCAGTTCGTGCTCGGTCGCCTCCACGAGGCCGGCCATCGTTACGCCGGGCACGACGAGCGGCGCGACGGCGGCCATCGTCTGCTCGACGGTCGCGATCGCGCGTCCCATCGCCTCGAGCTCCTCGGCGGTCTTCACACGCCGGAGCGCGTGCACAAGGTAGGAGCCGGTGCGGAGGCGATGCGGTCCGAACACGTGCCCGAGGTGCAGTGTCGCCTCCGCCCACACGCGGTCGCCCACGGCGACGGCCTCCGCGCGGCCGAGGCTTCCCGCTACGCGTTCGAAAATCGCGATGCCGTCGTCGGTCTCGTTCACGACGACGACCTCGCCCTCGGGATCGTGCCGGAGATGGAACGTCGCGAACATTCGCGGCAGCACGAAGACCGGGTCTGCGCCCGGTTGGAAGAACGCGCCGGTGACCCAGCCGTGCGCGTACGCCACCTCGCCGAAGTTCGGGATGTCGCGCTCGACACCGGTGAGGTACTCGAGATCGGCGGACGGCGCGAGGAACAGCAGGTCGACCCCGTCCGACTCCATCCGCTCGCCGAGCCTCCTCCTCCGCTCCGCGTAGTCGAACATCACGAGACTCTAAGCCGCGGGAGCACGTCGCGGCAGAGCAACTCGATGCCGCGGCGCTCGTCGATTCCGTGCGGCGTGCCGAAGTCGACGCGCAACGCGCCGGCGTCGAAGATCGCCTCAGCCTGTGCCGCGACGTCGGCCGGTGTGCCGGCGAACGCGAACCGCCGAAGCACTTCGTCGGGGATCAGTGCGCCGGCTGCTGTGTGGTCGTGCGCGGCGACGCGCTCCCCGATACGCGCGAGCAACTCCGGGTCGAGCTCCGTCGTCGGGTCCAGGGCGCCGACGACATCGATGTACATCGCGACCTCCGTCCGCGCCGCAGCTCGTGCGCGTTCGCCGTCCTCGTCGACGACCGTCACCGCGCCGAGCACGATGCCGGCGCGATCGGTGCCGAGCCGCTCGCGTGCAACGGCGACGAGCTCGGGGTTCGCCGTCCCGCCGAGCTTCAGCTCGTCGGCGTGCTCGCCTGCGAGCGCCGCGAGTCGCGGCGCCCAGGTGCCCACCAGAAGCGGGACAGCGGCCCGCTGAACTTCGTAGCGGAGCCGTGCACCCCGCGGCAGCGAGAAGCGCGTACCGACGTAGCCGACGTCGTCGCCTGCGAGCAGCCGACGCACGATCTCCCAGGCATCGCCGATCGCGGTCACCGGCGCCGATGTGTCAAGTCCGAGCGAGTCGAGCCACGCGCCTGCCGCGAGCCCAAGGAATGCACGGCCACTCGATGCGCGGTCGAGCGCGGCGATCTGGCCCGCGATCTCGACCGGATGCACCGAAAACGGGTTGAGACAGGTCGGCCCGACGCGCACACGCTCGGTCGCCTGTGCGATCTCGAGCAGCGCCGGGAGCGCCGGCTGGAACCAGAGGTCGTTGAACGTCGTGACCACGTCGAAGCCGGCCGCCTCTGCTTCCCGAGCGAGAGCCGCGTAATCACCGACGGGCTTGTTCGTTTGGAGCCCGAGGCCGAGCTCGATCACGTGAGCTCGTCGGTCCGCAGCGTGCGCGCCCCGATTCGCTCGATGCGCATGATCACGCGTTCGTCCGGGTCGGGGCAGGCGACGAGCGAGTCTTGCTCGAGCCAGTCCGACGCCGCGAGCTGCCGCTGCTTCGCAGGCAGGAGCGGCAGCACGGACTGGAGGGCGTAGAGGCAGAAGTGCTTGCCCTCCGGGATGCGCACACGGCTCGACTCAGTGAGCTCGAAGTAGTCGCCGACCTCGAGCCCGCACACGGAGCGCCCTTCGATTCGCTCGACGGTGACGCGCAGGTCGTAGAGCGTCATCGTCTCGTCGGCCACGGGCGGAGCGTATCCGCCCTAACGCGACGCAACGCGCAACCCGACGAGCTCGGGGAGCCGCGCAAGTCGCGTTGCCCACGCCGGCGGACGGCGGCCCGCTTCCTCCGCGTCGTCGACGGCGAGCAGCGCGCGCCGCACGACCCGCGCGCCGAGTGTCCGGAACGGCTCGGGTGGCAACGCCGGCAGCCTCCGCTTTGCGAGCGGCGACTCGCCGTCGCAGCCCAGCGCAAGTGACGCGAGGATGCGGCCGCCGAGCCAGCTCGGGCCGACGCCGTTCCCGGTGTAGCCGAGCCCGTAGTGAATGCGCGTCCCGGGCACGGTGCCGAAGACGGGCAGGCGATCGCTCGAGACGTCGATCGCTCCTTCCCAACGCGCAGCGATCGGCACGTCGGCGAGCGCAGGGAACAGATGGCGGAGCGCGGCTTCGGCGCGCGGGAGATCGCCGGACGCGCTGCCCATCAACACGCGGAGGTCGTTCGTCGGACGGAAGTAATTGAGATATGTGCGCTCGTCGCATACGGCCTCGCCGTCATCCCAGCCGACGCGCTCGTGCAGGTCGGGCACGGGCTCGGTCAAGACGATCGCGCTCCGGAAGACGGCGACGTTGCGCGCCGCCGGCCAACGCGCAGCGGCGGCGTTCGTTGCGACGACGATCTCTTCCGCGCGCACCGCGCCGCTCGCGCACAGCACTCCTGCGCCGTCGACGGACAGGACGGGTGTTCGTTCGTGAACGACGACGCCCGCAGCAAGCACAGCACGCCGGAGTGCGCGCACGAGCCGAGCAGGCTGCACCGTCGCGCAGTCGCGGTAGCGCACTGCACCGCGGAACGCCGGTGAGCGCACAGGCAATTGGTCGCGCTCGACCCGCACCGCCTCCTCGGGCGCACCCACGCTCGCCGCCGACGCAACTGCGCGCTCGAGCTCCGCGTCGTGCGCAGGTCCGGTCGCGACCGCGAGCATCCCGGTCTGGTTCAGCCAGACGTCGTCGCCGAGCACCTGTACGGCGCCATAGACGCCGGTCGCCTCGCGGGCGACCGTTACGGCGTCGTCGGTGCCGAGCACGGTGACCAGCCTCGGCAGCGACGCCCAGTAGCCGTGCAGGAACCCGCCGTTCCGGCCGCTCGCGCCGTCGCCGCAGCGCACCGCCTCGAGCACGACGACCCGCGCCGAGGGCTTCCGGCGGCGTAGCTCGAGCGCCGTCCAGAGCCCGGTGAAGCCGCCGCCGACGATCGCGACGTCGGCGTCGATCGTCCCCTCGAGCGGCGCCAGCTCCTCATCCGGAGGAGCCTCGTCCTGCCACCACGGCACCGTTGACCCGTGCACGCCGCGGTCGTATAGTCGCTTCACGTTGCTGAACCTACACTGCAGATGACTGAATCAGCAATGCAGTCGGCTGTGGACGGCGACGAGACGGTCCACGTCGAGCTCGGTGAGCGGGTCCGCGCGATCCGGCAGCTTCGGCGGCGCACGCTGAAGGAGATCGCGACCGCCGCGGGGATCAGCGAGAGCTTCCTCAGCCAGCTGGAGCGCGGCCGGACGAACGCGACGATCGCGACGCTGCAGCGGCTGGCGACGGCGCTCGGCATCGAGGTGTCGGATCTTTTCAGCAGCGGCTCGTCGCGGCCGCGGGTGATCCGCCGGGACGCGCGCGAGTTCGTCGCGTGGGGGAGCCAGGGCCGCAAGGCGCTGCTGACGCCGAAGCCGTTCCACTCGCTCGAGGTCGTCGTCGCGCGCTTCGAGCCCGGCGGCTCGACCGGGGACGAGCCGTACACGCACGGCGACTCCGAAGAGCTGCTGATCGTCGTCGACGGGAGCGTGCATGTGCAGCTCGGGACCGAGATCCACGACGTAACGGCCGGCGACAGCGTCCATTACCAAAGCTCGACACCTCATCGCGTCTCGAATCCGTACGACGAGACGGCAGAGGTGCTGTTCGTGATCAGTCCGCCTAGCTACTAAGACGAAGGGAGCTGGATCGGGATGGGCACCGAAGAGACGGGAATGCGGCTCGACCGTCAGAGCCTGCTGAAGCTTGCGGCAGTGGCCGGCGGCGCCGGCCTCGTTGCGGGGCGCGCGGGCATCGCCGATGCGATGCGCGCCGCCGCGTGGGCCGAGACCGGCCGGCTGCAGGTTCTCGACTGGGCCGGCTACGGCAACGACGGCGGCCAGTCGATGTTCGCGCAGTACGTGAAGCAGCACCCGGCGAACAAGCCGCAGTTCACCTACATGACGAACGAATCGGACGCGCTCGCGAAGATCCATGCCGGGCTGAAGCCGGATCTTTTCCGGCCGTACGTCGGGTGGGTCAAGTACTTCGCGACGAGCGGGCTCGTGCAGCCGTGGGACACGTCCCAGATCCCGAACTTCAAGCACTTGAACCCGTTCATGGTCAAGGCCGGCCAGTACGGCGGCAAGCAATACGGGATCCCTGCCGACTGGGGCTTCGACGCGATCCTCTACCGCACCGACAAGGTCACGCCGAAGGCGAAGTCGTGGGGCCTGCTCTTCGACGACCGCTACAAGGGCAGGATCTCGTGGTTCGACGATCTCGGCATGATCGTCATGACAGGGCTTTATCTCGGATTCAAAGATCCGTGGAACCAGACGAGCGCGCAGCTCGATCAGGTTAAGAAGCTGCTGATCTCGAAGAAGAAGAACGTGCGGCTGATCTGGTCGTCGGAGACGAACCTCTGGGAGGCATTCGGCTCGGGCGACGTCTGGATCGCCTACGCATGGCCGAACGACTGGGTGCAGATGAAGAAGAAGAAGCTGCCGGTCGTCTACATGCACCCGAAGGAGAAGCCGGTCGCGTGGGTCGGGATGTTCATGCTCCTGCAGGGCGCGCCGCGTTCGCAGCTCGCGCACTCGTACGTCAACGCATGGAGCTCGACGAGCTCGGCGAAGTGGCTCGAGGACAACTACGGCTACGGCGAGGCGAACACGATCGCGCGGCCGTCGTCGAGTGACCTCCTGCACGCGCTGCAGCTGACGAATCCGCGCGCCGTCACCGAGCCGAACGCGCATCTCGACCGCGACATCCCGCAGCGGGCGCTGTACGCGCGGACGTGGGAGGAGGTGAAGGCCTCCTGACGCGGCGCTTCCGCGCGCGAGTCGATCTCACGACGCCCAGCCTGCTCGGTCTCCCGCTCACGTGGCTGGCCGTCTTCTTCGTGGCTCCGATCGCGATCGTCGCGGCGTACAGCTTCAACGTCTACTCGCTGTTCCCAGGGCCGCACGGCTTCACGCTCGACGGCTGGCGCAGCGTGATGCACGACCACATCTACATCCGGCTCTTCTGGAAGTCGGTGAAGATGTCGCTCACCGTCTCGATCATCATCGTCTTGCTCGCGTATCCCCTCGCGTACTTCCTCGCGCTGTCGGGGACGAAGCGGAAGTACATCCTCCTGCTCCTGCTGATCGCGCCGTTCCTGACGAGCTATCTGCTACGGGTGCTCGCCTGGAAGGTGATCCTCGGCGACCAGGGCGTCGTCAACTCGTTCCTCTTCTGGACGGGCCTGCGCTCACCCGAGCATCCGCTGTCGCAGCTCCTCTACAGCCGGTTCGCCGTCATGCTCGTGCTCGGCTACATCTGGCTGCCGTTCGTCGCGCTCCCGATCTTCGTCTCGCTCGAGAGCCTCGACCGGCGGCTGCTCGAGGCCGCGAGCGACCTCGGCGCCAGCCGGCTGCGCGCCTTCTGGGCCGTGACGCTGCCGCTGTCGCTGCCCGGCGTGATCGCGGCGTTCTTCTTCGTCTTCATCCCGACACTCGGGGAGTTCGTCACGCCGTCGCTTGTCGGCGGCGCGAGCGGCTACATGTACGGCAACCAGATCGTCGATCTCTTCGGGACCGGCTTCCCCGACTGGGAGACGGGGTCGATCCTCGCGCTGTTCTTGATCGGGGTGGTCGCGATCCTGACGGTTGTCTTCTCGCGCTTCCTGCAGCCGGGGCAGGTGGCGGCCGACTGATGGATCCCGCACTCTCGAAGAACGGTGCGCGGGTCCTGCGGGTCTTCTTCGGGCTCGTCGTGCTCTTCCTCTACGCGCCGATCGTGATCCTGCTCATCTTCTCCTTCAACAACTCCGCCGTGCCCTCGTTCCCGCTCAGCGGCTTCACGTTCCACTGGTACCACGAGTTCCTCGCGAACGGCGACCTCCGGGCAGCGCTCGGGACGAGCGCGATCATCGCTGCGCTGACGAGCATCGGCGCTGTGATCCTCGGTGTGCTGTCGTCGATCGCGCTCGTGCGGCGGCGCTTTCGCACCAAAGCACTCGTCTCGGCGCTGCTGCTCAGCCCGCTTGTGATCCCGTATGTCGTCTTCGGGATCTCGCTGCTCCTGCTCTTCCACACGCTCGGCGTCTCGAACGGCGTGCCCACCGTCGTGATCGGCCACATCGTGATCACGCTGCCGTACACGATCCTTGTGCTGGTGCCGAGGCTCGAACAGATCGACGAGTCGCTCGAGGAGGCAGCCTTCGATCTCGGAGCGAGCCGCCTGCGCACGTTCTGGGCGATCACACTGCCGCTCATCCTGCCGGCCGTCGCGTCCGCGTTTCTCATTGCGTTCACGACCTCGTTCGACGAGTACGCCGTAGCGTCGTTCGTGATCGGGACGCAGGCGACGTTCCCGATCTACCTCTACTCGGCTCTTCGGTTCCCGAGCCAGCTTCCGCAGGTGATCGCCGTTGCGGTCGTCGTGCTCGCCGTCTCGCTGTCGATCGTCGTGGCGGCGGAGGTCGGGCGACGCTGGGCGGAGCGGCGGGTCTCTCTAGAGACTTGAGTCAGCGAGCATGAACGCGTGCTCCGGCGCCCACGAGAGCGTCACGCCGGAGCCGGACTCGAACTGCGTTGCCGGTTCGTCTGCCAGCCGGTGGCTGACGATGCGGCCGGCCGCCGTGTCGACGTGGAACTGCGTGTACATGCCGAGGTAGACGAGCTCACGGATCGTCCCGGTGAGTCGAGAGCCGTTGGCCGGGACGGCACTGCCGAGCGGATCGATCTGCACCTGCTCCGGCCGCACGGCGACGCGTAGCGACGTGCCGGCGCCGTGGCCCGCGTCGACCGGCGCCACGACGCGGTCGGAGTCGCCGAACCGCGAGACGGCGTAGCCGCCCACCAACTCGTCGACCGTCAAGTCGAGCGCGTTGAGGGAACCGATGAAGTCCGCCACGAAGCTCGTCCGCGGATGGTCGTAGATCTCGCGCGGCGTGCCGAGCTGCTCGACGCGGCCGACGTTCATCACTGCGATCCGGTCGCTCATCGCGAGTGCCTCTTCCTGGTCGTGCGTCACGTAGACAAACGTCGTGCCGAGCTCATGCTGGATTCGCTTGAGCTCGAGCTGCATGTGCTTGCGCAGCTTGACGTCGAGAGCGCCGAGCGGCTCGTCGAGCAGCAGCGCGGTCGGGCGGTTGACGAGCGCGCGCGCAAGCGCGACGCGCTGCTGCTGGCCGCCGGAGAGCTGTCGCGGCTTGCGCTTCTCGTAGCCCTCGAGCGCGACGACGCGCAGGATGTCTGTCACGCGCTGGTGATGCTCGTCGCGGCTGACGCCGTTCACCTTCAGCCCGAAGCGGACGTTCTCGTAGATCGTCATGTGCGGGAAGAGGGCGTACTGCTGAAAGACCATGTTCACCGGCCGCCGGTTCGCGGAGACCTGCGTGACGTCTGTCCCGCCGAGCAGGACGCGGCCGCTGTCCGGCGTCTCGAAGCCGGCGATCATGCGCAGCGACGTCGTCTTGCCGCACCCGCTCGGGCCGAGCATCGAGAAGAACTCGCCCTCGACGATGTCGAACGACACGTCATCGACTGCACGGTGGCTGCCGAAGCTCTTGCTGACGCTCTCGAGCGCGATTGCCGTGCGGCCCGCCTGAGGCATACGCGAGTCTAACCCGGGCCTACGCAAGCGCGGCTCTGAGCGCGGCAAGCGTCTTCGTCCCGGCGATGCCGTCCGCAACGAGGCCGTGTGCCTGCTGAAACCCCTTGACGGCGCTCTCGGTCGATGGCCCGTACGAGCCGTCGATGGCGCCGGGGCTGTAGCCGGCTTTCTTGAGCGCGCGCTGAAGCAGCTTCACCGCCGCGCCCTTGTCGCCCGGCTTGAGGCCGGACGCGGGAACCGTGAGCTGCGGCGTGGTCGTCGTCGCCGGCGTCGTCGTGACCGTCGGTCTGGTGGTCGGCGGTGGTGTCTGCGGCAGGGTCGCCGGCTTGCCGCCGCTCGAAAAAACGCCGGCGGCCGCGAGCAGGCCGAAGAGCAGCGCGATCCCGAGTAGCGCCGCCCCGGCCAGCGCGACCCGGCGACGGTTCGGGAGGCTCCGTGTGCGAGGCGACGACTCGGGCTCGGCGGGCGACAGCCAGTCGTCGTCCCCGTTGTCGCGCTCCGGCGGCCCGGCCGCACGCGACCGGGCGAGCCGCTCCGACCGCGCCTCCCACGCGTCGGACACGTCGGGCTCGTCGAACCAGTTGTCGGGATCCTGCTCGCGGTCGCCCACAGAAGGAGACCGTAGCGCGCAGAGGAGGCTGTTTTCAGGACTTCAGCGCGCTCGATACGCAGATATTGCACGCTCGAGCAGCGGTGCGGCCCGCGTCCAATCGGACTCGAGGGCCGCGGCCACGATCACGCTGGTTTTCGTGCGGCCCTGGACGATGCAGGCGATCTCCCGATAGTGATGGACGTGGACGCGGCTGAGGTAGTCGTCGATCACGCAGGATCCTTCCGCGCCGAGAAAGTGCAACCCGACGCCAGCTGCGTGTTGGTGCACCGCATCCGATTCGCCCCGGTTGTGCGTGATCCGGAAAACCGTCCAGTTGCTCAGAGTCTCCGCTCCCTGTTGCGGAGTCGCGTTCAGGTACACGAGGATCCTCCCGCTCTTGTCGCGCTTGGCGACCGACACGGAAACACGGTCCGAGGCGATCGGCGCGAGGGACGGAGGATACGAGAGCACCGCGTCACCCGATGGGATGCTGATGTGCTTCCAACCGGCAGGCGCAGGGGCGGGCACGAGCCAACGGAACGGTCCCGGGTTACCGGCCGAAGCTAGCGACACGCCGAGACAGAGGCAGGCCCCGACCACGAGGCCCGAAACGATCCCAATCCAAACACGACCCGCCAACTTGCGCTCCTCCATAGAGAAGGAGAGTCGGCGGGGACCCGCCGACTCTCCACGTGTATTGCCGGCGGGCGCTAGATGCAGCCGTCGCCGTCGTCCGGACCGCCCGCGGTCCCGTCGCCGTCGCCGTCGTCGTCACTGCAGTTGGTGCCGCCGCCGCCGCCACCCGTCGTTGTCGTCGTACCGCCGCCGCCGCCGCCGCCACCGCCGCCGCCGCCGCTCGCCTTGTGCTTGATGAGCGCTCCGGACGGAGACAGGACGTACCAGAGGCCGCCGTTCAGGTTGAGCGCCTGGCCGGTGGCGGTCCCGGGCTTCCGGTCGCCGAGATACAGGTAGAGCGGCCAGTGGTTGTAGGTGACGACGCGGCCGCCCGTCGAATCCTTGTCGCTGCCGAGCAGAGCCTGCTTCGCGGCGCCGGCCGCCACGAGCTTCGCGCCGGCCGGCACGAACACCGGCGGCCAGATCTTCGCGCAGGTTCCGTGGCACGTGACCGACTTGCGCTTGTCGGGCGCGAACATGTAGAGCGTCCGGCCCTTGCTGTCAACAATGATTGTTCCCAACCCGGTGACGGACCGAGTCGAGATCTTCAATGTCGACGCCTGCCGCTTCGACGCGTGGTTCGCGGCTAGGGCCACAGCCGTCACAGCAAGCGCGAGCGCGGCGACCGAACCGACCACAAAGAGCGTTTTCATGCGCATCAGCTATTAGACCTCCCTGAACTGGAACTGCGTGCCACGGCCCTCCCTCGGAACTCGTGCGCACGTCAACGATCCGAACCGCTGACACGCTATCACTCGAAAAGCAGATTTGACTGCATGCTTTACGTCGCCATGACCTGTATGGGCCTACGGCGCCGACTGCGAGCACGCACGCTGGTCGCGGCCGTCGTGACGACGGTCTCGATGGCCGGAATGGCGTCTGCCTGCGGTGCGTCGCAGCCGGACGCGTCGTGGTCGTCGGCAAACGGCGACCTCTCGAACCGTCGTGCGCTCGATGCAACCGTGCTCGACGCGCGCACGATCCCGCGACTCAGGGTCCGGTGGCGCTTCCGCCTCAAGTCGCACGGCTCGTCATTCGGCGCGATTACGGCCAATCCGATCATCTCGGGGAAGACCGTGTACATCCAGGACGCGACGTCGAGTGAGTACGCGCTGACCCTCGAGACAGGCGCGCTTCGCTAGAAGCACGCGCTCGCGGCGCCGAACGATGGCCCGAACGGCCTCACCGTCTCGGGCTCGCGCGTGTTCGGCGCGACCGACACCACGGCCTTCGCGCTCGACGCTGCAACAGGACGACCGCTGTGGTCGCGGCGCCTCGTGAACCGCTTCGAGCAATTCATCGGGGTCGCACCGATCGTCAACAGCGGCCGCGTCTATCTGAGCACGCAGGGCTTTCCACCCGGCGGCCGGGGCGCCGTGTACGCGCTTTCGGCTGCGAGCGGAACGGTCGTCTGGCGATTCGCGACGATCGAGAAGCCGTGGCCGCACCCGGAGGCCGCGGGAGGCGGCACCTGGTATCCCGTCGGCGTCGACGCGAGCGGCAACGTCTACGCCGGCATCTCGAATCCCGGCCCGTGGGGCGGCTCGAAGGCGTTTCCGAACGGAGCCTGGTTCGGCGGCTCGACGCTCTTCACCGACTCGCTCGTCATCCTCGCCGGTGCCACGGGAAGGCTGCTCTGGTACGACCAGGTAACGCCGCGCGACGTCCGCGATTACGACTTCGAGGCGTCGCCGATCCTTGCGACGCTCGGCGGTAAGCAACTCGTGTTCGGGGCCGGCAAAGCCGGGCGGGTCGTCGCGTGGAACCGCGACACGCACGCGCGGCTCTGGTCGCGCGCCGTCGGGACGCACCTCAACGATCTCGGGCCGCTGCCGAGACACAGCACGACGGTTTGCCCCGGGCTCCTCGGCGGCGTCGAGACTCCAATGGCGCTCGCCGGCGGCCGGTTGTTCGTCCCGGTCGTCGAGCTGTGTGCGCACGAGAGCGCGATTACGTCGAAGAGCGCGTTCCTGCGCCCGCCGTCGCAAGGCAGGGGAGTGGTCGATGCGCTCGACGCCAAGACCGGGAAGACGCTGTGGCAGAGGCACCTCGGGTCGCCGCCGTTCGGCTGCGCGACGGTCGCGCGCGACGCGGTCATCGTTCCGACATACGACGGGACGCTCGTCGCCTTCGCCGCGGCCGACGGCCGTCCGCTGTGGCACGCTCGGCTACCCGCTGGCAACAACAGCTGCCCCGCCGTCGGACGAGATCTCCTCGTCGTTGCGGCCGGGGCGCCGCATCCAGGGATCGCGCACCCGCAGGCGGAGGTCGTCGCCTTCGGCGTCGGTCGGTGACGGAGCAACGAGATAGACTGAGGCGCGCAATGGCCGTCATGCGTGTGCGCAAGCTGTTGAGACGTCGTGCGGTCCTGGTCGGACTGTCGGTGGTCGCGACCGCGATCGGGGTCGGAATCGTGGTCGGCGCGGTGGATGTCGGCTCCCCTCGCTACATCGTCTTCTCCGGGGCGCCGAGCGACGCGCCTCCGCAGCTCTATCGGATCCAGTCCTCAGGCGGCAGTGTGAAGCAAATCACGACCGGAGTGGATGCCGCCATCGACCCGGCGTTCTCCCCTGGCGGTCAGCGGATCGCCTTCGCGCGCCTCGGCGTCGGGATCTTCACGATGAATCCCGACGGGACGGGGCTTCGGCGCCTGACGACGGGCGGGCGGGACAGCTACCCGGCCTGGGCCCCGACCGGCGCGCGGATCGCGTTCGTGCGGCCGGTCGGGCCCGAGTGGAGGCTCTTCGTGCTGTCGACATCGGGCGGCACGCCGCACATGCTCGGCAAGGCCCCGCCGTCGGGTCGGCCGTCGTGGACGAAGGCCGGCCTACTCATCCCCTCCGGCGGCGATCTGCTCCGGATCGACCCCAAGACGGGACGCGTGTTGAAGTACTACGGCGCGAACATCGATGCCATCTGGGGCCTGAACACCGTCGCGCTCTCGCCGGATCTCTCGAAGCTCACGTACATCGGCGCCCGCGCCACAGACCCGGGCGACAAGGAGTGCGGTGAGGGACCGTGCCAGCGGTTCGCGCTCTTTCTCGAGGGCCTCACGGCGAAGAAGAAGGTGCCGCGGTTGCTCGTCAAGGACGTCGGGCCTGCGACCTTCTCGCCGGACGGGGCCCAGCTCGCCTACGCGGCGGGCGGGCAGCTCGTGCTGCGCTCGATCGCATCCGGCTCGGCGCATGCCCTCGCGACCGAAACGGTCACTCCGGCGACTTCCGCGCCGCCCGCCTGGCAGCCGCGGTAAGCGGCGGGCGAGCGATCCTCAGATGACGCGGAAGGCGCCCCGGGCGATGCTCGTCGTGCTCTTTGGCACCCCAAGCACGTACTTCAGCACGCCTCGAAAGTCTAGGTAGATCACGACGGTCGACTGCCCGTTCGGCGCCAATGTGCGGGCAAAGCCCTGCGAGCCGACACGCGGCTTGGCGGTGCCGAAGACGAAGGTGTGCTTCTTCTTACCTCGGTTGGTGAGGATGAAAGTCACCGTGCTGCCGCGCGCGGCGTGATTCGGAGTCATCGAGATCTTGTGGTCGGTGAGCGTCACCTTGACCGTGAAGATCGCCGGCGCGTTCGTCGTCGAAGGGCGGGCCAGGACCGGCGCAGCGCTCGCGAGCAGCGCACAGAGCGACGCGGCGCACGTGACGAGTAACAGGCGGCCCTTCACGAACGTAAGTTTAGCCGACCCGGCCGCGACGGCTCCGGCTCCGCCGAAAAAAGGCTTGCGGGGCCCTATGCGGCGTGCATAGAGTCTCGTTGCCCGGTCAACGTCTGCTCGATCGGGGCAACCGGCGCGTTCGCCGGACTAGGTTTCTGAACTGGAGGGTCAGATGAATCGGTCTCGTTGGTTACGTGGGGGAACTTTTTTGGTGTTCGCGGTAGCGGTCGGCGTCCTCGCGACGTCGGCGCAATCCGGGCGTAGGACCCTGAAAGCGATCTCGCCCGCCCCGGCGTGGACGGCCGCGCAACTCAGCGCGCCGTCCGGGGACAACTGGCTCGAGTACTACGGCGACCTCTCGGCCGACCGCTACTCGTCCCTCAGCCAGATCACCACGTCGAATGTCGGGCAGCTCAAACAGGTCTGGCAGATGAGCCTCGGCACCTGCACGGCGTCGATCGTCGCGGGGAACCCCGTCGTTCCCGGCGCTCCCAACGGCTCGCCGAACAACCCGACGAACTGCGGATCGATGGAGTCCAACCCCGTCGCGGTCAACGGCGTTCTCTACACGACCAACGCCCCGCTCGGGCAGGTGTTCGCAATCGACGCGGCGACGGGCAACATCATCTGGAAGTACACGCCTTCGTTCGCAGGCGAGACGCAGCTCAACGGCAACGTCTACAGCCCCGGCAGCGGCGGGAGGCTGCCCGGCGTGGCCGTCGCCGAGGGCAAGGTGTTCGCCCCGCTGCCCGACGGACGCCTCGTCGCTCTCGACCAGACGACGGGCAACCTCGTCTGGGAGAACAACGTCGGGTCCTACAAGTTCGGCAATCGCATCTCTACCGCCCCCATCTATGTCGACGGCATGGTCATCGTCGGCAACGGCGCCGGCGACAACGGGGGCCCGAGTCCGAACATGACGGCCTTCACGGCCGCCAGCGGCTCCCGCATCTGGAGCTTCAACCCGGTCCCGCAGCAGGGACAGCCGGGATTCAACACCTGGTCGAACAAGAACGGCAACGGCAGCACAGCGTACGGCGGCGGCGCGTTCTGGGAGTCGCCGATCGTCAATGCCAAGCTCGGCCTGCTCTTCGTCGGCACGGGCAACCCGGAGCCGTGGAACTCGCGCGGCGCGGGCGCGAATCTGTACACGTGCTCGATCGTCGCCCTCGACCTCCACACCGGCAAGATGAAGTGGTACTTCCAGCAGGTCCACCACGACATGTGGGACTCCGACCTGCCGAACAACGGCGTCCTCTTCACCGGCAAGTTCAAGGTCGGCAAGAAGATGGTGACCCGGCAGGCGGTCTCCTATGTCAACAAGGTGGGAATGACCTTCGTGCTCGATCAGCAGACCGGAAAGCCGCTGATCCCGGTGAAGGAGACGAAGGTACCGCAGAGCAAGGCGCCGGGTGTGAACACCTGGCCGACACAGCCGGTCCCGGCCACGCAGAACGTCCTCTTCAATCCGGTCGGCAAAGACGGCATCCCGTGCACGACGCCGACGGCCACGAACGCGCAAGGCATCCCGTTCGCGACCGCGACGGCGCCTGACGGCAAGCCGTACAAGATCGGCTGCGCGTACACGCCCTACGACACGACCCAGTACGTCGTGACGCCGTTCGAGATGATGGACTGGCCTTCAAGCTCGTACTCGCCAGTGTCCCATTCGATGGTCACGTGCGGAGTTACGGGCCGCGCGACCGCGCAGGAGCAAATCCCGATTGCGTCGCAGGTGGCGGGTGTCTTCGGCGGTCTCGGAGCCAACAGGCTCGGCGTCGCCGACGGCTCGACGCCGGGCGCCAATTCGGGCAACTTCACCGCGCTCAACGTCGAGACTGGCAAGTACACCTTCCACCAGCACTGGCAGGCGATCTGCTACTCGGGCTCGGCGAATACCGCCACCGGCATCACCTTCGTCGGTCACTTCGGCACAGGCGACGGCTCGAAGGGTGACGGCTACCTGGAGGCGGTCGACTCGAAGACGGGCAAGTCGCTTTGGACGTCGCCGCCGATGCCGTATCCGGTGGCAGCGGCCCCGATCATCTACTCGTCCAACGGCAAGGAGTTCGTGACCGTCGAGGTCGGCGGCGCCGGCCACAACGACGTGACACGGCCGTTCGGCCTGCTCGATCCGCGGCGCGTCCGCGGCGACTACGTCTACACGTTCGCACTGCCGTAGCCAACGCGTATACGCAAGCTGACGAAGGGCCCGGCAACGCCGGGCCCTTCGTCGTCGTTAGTCCTCGCGATAACGAACGTGAGTCAGGATGGGGGGCCGTAGACTAGGCGGCCGCCCATCGCCCTCTCCGGATGACTTCCCGCATCCCGCGCCGCTTGCTTGCCGTCTGCGTCCTTGTCGTCGCGCTCGTCGTGCTGCCGGTGGTCGTGACGATCGTGCAGGCTCTGCAGGGCGGGGTGTCGGCTGCAACCTCCGCGCTCGAGGCGACGTCGGCGCGCACGCTGCTCGTTCACACGGTGCTGGTCACAGTCGCGGCAACGCCGATCTGCGGCGTTATCGGCGTCGCAGGCGCGTGGTTCGTCGAGCGAACACGGCTTCCCTGGCGACGGGCGTTCGCAGTGCTGCTGGTCGCACCGCTCACGATCCCAGCGTTCGTGACGAGCTACGCCTGGGCGTCGGTTGGGTCCGTGTTCCAGGGGTTCTTCGGCGCCGTGGCGGTGATCGGCTTCACGTACTACCCGATTGTCTTTCTGCTTGTGGCAGTCGCCCTGCGCGGCCTCGATCCGGCGCTTGAGGAGACGGCGCAGTCGCTCGGGCTGAGTTCGCGCGGGGTCTTCTTCAGGGTCGTTCTCCCCCAGCTGCGGCCGGCGCTCCTTGGCGGCCTCTTGCTGGTCGCGCTCGATGCGCTCGTCGAGCTTGACGCGTTCGTGGCGCTCAAGTTCCAGACCTTCAGCTCGGACATCTACGCCCAGTATCGGCTCGGCTTCAGCGCGTCCGGCGCCGCCGCGCTCTCCTTCTTCTCGATCGTGCTTTGCCTCGTGCTCCTGTTCGGTGAGGCGCGACTGCGCGGGAACGCCAACTACACCCGAGTCAGCCAGGGGGCTCGGCGGACCGTGACCCGCTACCGGCTCGGCCTGGCGAGCGTCCCCGTGCTCGCATTTCTCGTCGGGGTGCTCGCGGTGAGCGTCTGCATTCCGGTGGGAATGCTCATCAAATGGTTCACGGAGAGCAGCGCCGCCGGCCGGTCGACTGCCGCGAGCAACCTGACCTACCTGTGGCCCGCGACCTATACCTCGGTCGGCTTCGGCGTCGCCTCCGCGCTCCTCGCCGTTCTGCTCGCGTTGCCGGTCGCGATCTTGGCAGTGCGGCATCGTGGGCCGGCCGTGACGGCGCTCGAGCGCGCCGTCTACCTGTCGTTCGCACTGCCCGATCTCGTGGCGGCCGTGGCGCTTGCCTACTTCGCGAGCCACTGGGTCCGCTCGCTGTACGGCAGCGCCTTCCTTCTCATCTTGGCGGAGGCGATCCTGTTCCTACCGTTCGCGGTGGTCGCGATGCGCGCGACGCTCGGCCAGATCGAGCCTGTGCTCGAGGACTCCGCGCGCTCCCTCGGCGCCGGCGCGCTTTCGACCTTGCTCCGGGTTACGGCGCCCCTCGCCCGCCCCGGACTCGTGGCTGCCGGCGTACTCGTTTTCGCCTTCGCCCTCGGCGACCTCTCGACCGCGCGGGTGCTGCTGCCGCTCAACCTCTACACGCTCGGCACGCAGTTCCAGACCTACAGCTCGAGCGTCGCGTTCGCGGCGGCCGCGCCCTTCGCCGCGGCCTTGCTCGGGCTTGCCGCGGTCGCCGCCTATTTGCTCATGAGCCGCTTCGGCGAAGTACGCGGGCTTGGGAAAGAGAGTTCGAGTTGAGCGATCTCCGCTGCGAAGGAGTCGCGAAATCGTACGGTGGCCGGGTCGTCCTGTCGGGCGTTGACCTCGCCGTTCCGGAGGGGACGCTGACGGCGATCCTCGGGGCATCGGGGAGCGGTAAGACGACGCTGCTCAGGATCGTGATCGGCTTCCTTCCTCTCGACCACGGTAGGGTGGCGGTCGGCGGCACCGTCCTAGCCGACGCGGGCCGCGTGCACATCGCTCCCGACAAGCGCTTGATCGGTTACGTCGCCCAGGAGGGCGCACTCTTTCCTCATCTCACCGTCGCCGAGAACGTCGCCTTCGGTCTGCCGCGAGCCCAGCGTCGCGCCGGCGCACGGGTGCTGGAGATGCTCGACCTGGTCGGTCTCGACCGCGGCTACGCCCGCGGACGGCCGCACGAGCTCTCGGGCGGCGAGCAGCGGCGCGTGGCGCTCGCGCGAGCGCTCGCCCCCGGGCCGCGCGTCGTGCTGCTCGATGAGCCGTTCTCGGGCCTCGACGCCGCATTGCGTGCCGAGACGCGCGAAGCCGTGCAGCAGGCGCTCGCCGGAGAGGACACGACCGCGGTGCTCGTCACGCACGACCAGGCGGAGGCGCTCTCGATGGGACGCGAAGTGGCGGTCCTGCGCGGCGGCCGGCTCGTCCAGACTGCTGAGCCGGCGGTGCTCTATCGCGACCCTGTCGATCTCGAGCTCGCGCGCTTCGTCGGCGAGGCGGTCGTCGTGCCTGGATATTCTCGGGACGGAGTCGTCGACTGCGAGCTCGGCACAAGCCTTCCCGTACGCGGCAGGTTGCTCCAGGGATCGGTGCAGGTGCTGATCCGTCCGGAGCAGATTCGGCTGTCGCAGGTCGACGGCGTCGCCGCCGAGGTAGTCGGCTCCAGTTACCGCGGCGCCGACAAGATGCTCAGGCTCGTCCTTCGAGATCCGGCCGGAACCCGTATCAGCGCTCGGACCTTCGACGACGACCTACCGGCCAACGGCGAGACCGTCCGAGTCGAGGTGGCCGGCTCCGTGGCAGTCTTTTCGGAGGAAGAACGATGAAGCGTCTCATCGCGGCCGCGGCTCTGGCGGCGACGCTCGCCGGCTGCGGCGGCTCGGGCAGCTCGAGCCGCTCCATCGTCCTCTACAACGGACAGCATCTGCAGCTCACGCAAGCGTTCATCGCAGGCTTCAAGAAGGCGACCGGTATCTCCGTGCAGTTGCGAACGAACGACAGCCTCGTTCTCGCGACGCAGATCCTGCAGGAGGGAGGCGGCTCTCCGGCAGACGTGTATCTGTCCGAGAACTCCCCCGAGCTCGAAACGCTGTCGAAGCACGGCGTGCTCGCGCGACTGCCCGCATCCATTCTCGACCAGATCCCTCGCGCCGACGAATCGCCGGCCGGCGACTGGGTTGGTGTCGCGCTCCGGGTCAGCAGTCTCGCGTACGACCCCAGCCTTCTCGCGCGCTCGTCGCTCCCGCGTTCCGTCCTCGACCTCGCGCAGCCCCGCTGGAACGGGAAGGTCGCGATCGCGCCGACCGATTCGGATTTCCCTCCGGTCGTCGGTGCGGTCATCACAACGTACGGGATGAAGGCCGCGACCGCGTGGCTCACCGGCCTCAAGCGAAACGCGCAGGTCTACCAAGACGAGGAGGCGGTTGTCGCCGCCGTCAACCGCGGAAGCGTCGCCTCCGGGCTAATCAACCAGTACTACTGGTACCGGCTGCGTCTCGAGACCCGCGCCGGCGGCATGCACAGCGCGCTCTATTTCTTCCCCGGCCACGACCCGGGATCGATCACGAATATCTCGGGTGCCGCCGTGCTCGCATCGAGCAGGCACAAGGACGACGCCGAGCGATTTGTCAGGTTCCTCGTCGGGGCCGCGGGCCAGAAGATCCTCGCCGCGAGCGATGACTTCGAGTATCCGGCGCGGCCGGGCATCGCCGCGAACCCTGCGCTGCCGCCGCTCGACAGCGTCTCCCACGCCGCCGTCCCAGTCCGGCGGCTCGGCGACGACGACTCGGCGGCGAAGCTGATCCAGAAGGTGGGGCTCACCTAGCCGCGAAACCGGTGAGCGGCGATGACTGTGGATGTGTGAGAGCGCGGATGTCGAGCGCCTCGGACGGCTGCGGCAGGTCAGGCCCGACGCTCGTGCTGAATCGGATCCCCATCGCCAAGCCCACGACGTGGACGACGCGGTAGTTCGAGATCGCGAACGTCGCTGACCCGACGCCTGCGCCGGGCGGTGCAGCCTGAATGCGCGCGATACGTCCGGTCCCGTCAATCCAGACAGTGACCGCGAGTGATCGACCGTGCCCGACTGCGGCTTGTTCGTCGGCGATCGCGAGTCGGAGCGCACCGCTCGCGTGAGCGCGCGCCCGTGCGAGATTGATCGTGACGTCGTACTTCGAAAGTGGGAGATGATCGATCACCTCGGTTCCTCTCGAGACCGCCGACACCGCGCCCGAGGCGATCTCGTTCACGAGCAGCTCCGGATCGAGGGCCTCCACCCGTCCGACGAGGCCGGGAACCGACTCCTCGACCGAGGCGGCGAGCGGCGCAACGATCAGGTTGCGTCCTGACGGCAGACGCGGGAGCGCAGAATCGACCGGACGGAGATAGACGGCGTTCGGCGTGAACAGGATGTACTCGACGCCGCCCGGATGTCCGCCGGCCGCCGGGACGTCGACGGCGAGGTAGCCGACTCCGCGTGAGAACACCGCGGCTCCTCGGCCGACGACGGCCGCCCTCGTTCCGAAGATCGTGGCGCCGTCGAGGTTCAGGTCCCACCAGACGCTGCCCGTCGCCGTCTTTGACGCTGACGCGACCACAGTGCCGAGGTGGTTCCCGCTCTGCCCACAGGCGGCGAGAACGAGTGCCATTGAGCCGAGCAGCCCGACGAGGAACACCTTCTTCATCTGCCGGCGAGAATTGCATAGGCGACCACCTGCAGGACGCAGCGTCCGTGATCGAGCTCGTGATCGCCTTTCTGCCGGGGTACGCTCCGCACGTCAACGCGTCGAGAGGAGTCGCAGATGAGGACCGTGTTCGCCGGTGGGCTCGTGTTCGACGGGGCGGGCGGAGCGCCGGCGCAGGCGGACGTGGTGGTCGAGGCCGGGCGGGTGGTCGAGCTCGGGAGTGGTCCCGACGGCGACGAGGTCGTCGACGTCTCAGGGCTGACGCTGCTTCCGGGTTTTTTCGACACGCACGTGCACGTGATGTTCGGTCACGTCGACGCTTGGCGGCACCTACACACGCCGTTCTCCTACCGCTTCTACGACGCGATTCGAAACCTCGACGCGACGCTCGTCGCGGGGATCACGACTGTGCGCGACGCCGGCGGAGCAGACCTCGGAGTCAAGCAGGCAGTCGACGAGGGGATCGTGCGTGGGCCGCGCCTTCAGATCTCCTTGACGATGCTGAGCCA
Organism: Gaiellaceae bacterium; assembly: GCA_036496545.1. Lineage (GTDB taxonomy): Bacteria > Actinomycetota > Thermoleophilia > Gaiellales > Gaiellaceae > Palsa-739. The sequence goes on from DASXKX010000032.1 coordinate 25,758, forward strand.
GACCGGTGGTCACGGCGACGGCTGGCTGCCTTCCGGCGGCGCCGGCGCGCTCTTCCCCGACTACCCCGGGATGCCGTCGCAGATCGTCGACGGGGTCGACGAGGCGCGACGCAAGATCCGCGAGCTCGTACGCAACGGCGCCGACGTGATCAAGATCGCGACCTCAGGCGGAGTTCTTTCGCCGCGCGACTCGCCCGACCAGCCGGGCTTCTCCGTTGACGAGATCGAGGTGATGGTTGCCGAGGCGAGTGCAGCAGGGCTCTGGGTGATGTCGCATGCGCAGGCTGCGGTCGGGATCAAGAACGCAGTTCGTGCCGGTGTGCGCTCGATCGAGCACGGGATCTATCTCGACGACGAGGCGATCGCGCTCATGCTCGAGCACGACGCCTACCTCGTGCCGACGCTCGTCGCGCCGACGGGCGTGCTCCGTGCTGCCGAGGCGGGGGCGTCGATTCCCGAGAACGTCCTGCGGAAATCCGCCGAAGTGATCGAGGCGCACCGAGATTCGTTCCGCCGTGCCGTCGAGGCAGGGGTGAAGATCGCGATGGGGACAGACAGCGGCGTCACGCCGCACGGCGAGAATCTTCGCGAGCTCGATCTGATGGCTGCGTGCGGGATGCCGCCTGCCGACGTCCTCGTCGCGACGACACGAACGGCGGCGGAGCTGATGGGGCTCGACGACGAGCTCGGAACGATCGAGCCCGGCAAGCGGGCCGACCTCGTCGCCGTGTCGGGTGACGCGTTCGACTTCGTCGACCTGCGCGAGCGGATCGAATTCGTCTACCAGGACGGGCGGCTCGTCGCGGGTCGTGCCGAGCGGCCCGCGGCCGTGCCCGCGTAGGGAAGGCGGTCGCCTTAGTTCTCGATGTTGACGAGCGTCCCGATCGGGGTGTAAGGCCACAGCTCCGCCGCGGCGGCGAGGGGGAGCTCGACGCAGCCGAGGCTTTGCGGCGTTCCGAATGAGGCGCGGTTGAACGCATGGAGGGCCTCGCCGCCGTGGAAGTAGCTGATCCAGCGGATTCCGGGGTCGTTGTAGCGGCTTCCGTCAGGGTTGGTGCCACTCATCCGGCCGACCGGGATGTGCTCGAAGACCGGCCAGGTGCCGAGCGCGGTCGGTGCCGCCGGCATACCCGTGTTGCCGGGTGACGTAAGCACGGTGTGGCCGTTGTGCCAGAGCGTCAGGAGCTGCGGCACGCTCCGGTGGACGTACACGTAGCTGTAGCCGGCGGTGCGCCGCTTGCCTGCGACTGCGTCGGCGAGCGCGGCGTTCCAGACTTTTGGGCCGGCGATCCCATCAACGGCGAGGTGGTGCTCGTCCTGGAACATCATCACCGCGGCGCGCGTGATCTGGTTCGGCTTCCCCGGCGTCCAGAGCTCCCGCAGCTCGTGCGGCGTGTTCGGGTACCGCCAGCGAAACTCGCCGGAAGGCGCGTCGACGGCGGCCGCGAGCTCGCTCCGCATCGTCTCCTGCACGACTGTGGTGGTAGGCGTCCAGTCGAGGGGCAGGTAGCCCTCCTGGGCGAGCAGCTGCTGCAGGCGCAAGAACGATGCGGGCGCGACTGCCAGGCGGAGACTCGTCGTCGTGTTCGCGGTCGCACCGGTCGCGCCGGCGACGAGCAGCGCGACCGGAAACCGCACGACCAGATTCGTGTCGAACGGCGCGCCCGTTCCGGAGGGCTGAAAGACGAGCGTGTGGTCGTCGACCGTCGTCCAGCGACCGGGCAGCGCCGGCTGGAGAGTCGGCGTCTTCCCGGCCAGCACCTTCGAGACAGGCTGCGAGAACGCGAGTCTGATCGGAGTGAGCGGGGCCATGCGGGCTCTCGGTCCCGGCGTGGCAAGCACGACTGGATGCTTGGCCTGCGGAAACCACGTGACGCGGACAGGCGCGCCGAGCTTCTCCCACGGGCGCACGGCTGCCGCGACCGACACCGAACCTGAGGAAGTTTTCGCCGGCAGCGTCACGGTCCGTCCCGCGATGACCGCGCCCGCAACCGAGACGCGGTCGACCGGCGTGTCGAACCGCACGTGCACGCGCGCACCACGCGACACGCTCACCCAGCGGTTAGCAACTGTCGCGACCGGCGCCCGCACGGACAGCGACTCACGTCGCTCGGAGCCGAGCGCCCAGCTCGTCCATCCCGGCCGGCGCACGACGACGGAAACCAAGATCCGCTCACCGGGTGCAACCCGCCCGCGTGGAGTCAGCCGTCCATGCGAGACGACGAGCGGGATCGCGCGGCCGTCCGCGCCGCGAGCATGGACGCTCACAAGCGAGCCCGCGAACGGCTGCAGCTCGACGCGGCCGAGCGCAGACGCATCCGCGACGAGCGTCACACCGGAAAACGCCCAAGCGGCGGCGGCCCCTGCTACCGCGGCCAAGACGACGATCGCTAGGCCGATCCAGCGTCCACGGTGCGAGCGCCTCTTGGGCGACGGTCTGCGGCTCCGGACCCGGTGCGTCGGCGCGGTCACAGCCATCCGCTAAGGGTAGGCGGAAGCGCTGCCGGGGAACCGGCTCGGTGCGGTGGGTGTCGACGAGGGCTGCGGTCGAGCGCAGCCGACATGGACGCCGTCGAGAATGCCCCCGGCATGAATCGAACATGCGCACGCGGTTTAGGAAACCGCTGCTCTATCCACTGAGCTACGGGGGCGAAGTGGTGTATCTAAGCAAGGAAGAAGCGTCTAGCCGGGACTCCGGAACTCGCGGCAAGGTCTTTGTCAGCCGGCGTTATAGTCGTAGTCGTCGTGGCAGGCCGGGGTTTGTTCGTCGGGCTTTGTGCACTCGCGGTCGTTCTCGTGGCTGTGCAGAGCGGGTCAGCCGCGAGGTCGGTCGGAACGCGGGCGTCGGCGTCTCGGCCGCTTCCGTGTGCGGCGACTTTCAAGCGCGTGGTCGGCGGAACTCGGCTCGGGGTGAGGGTGACGTGCGAATCCGAGGGCGTGGTGATTATTCGCATTACGTTCCCCACCGGCGTGAAGCTCGTCTCTGACCATCCGTTTGCTCGAGCGATCTGTCAGGACTCAACGCCCAGGATGTGGAATTGCCTGTTCCGGTTCGGCGTCCCAACCACCACCGCCGTCAGTGGAACGGTGAAGTTCGCAAAAGCACTTCCTCGTCGGCCTGAGCGGGCGAGCGTCGCGTACTACGAGCAAGTGGCCGGCGAACTGAACACACTCCCTCACAGCATCGACGTGAACCCCGACGCGTTCGTCGAGACGTCGGAGTTCTAGCCACCGGCGGTTCAGACCGTAGCCGGATTCCCAGACAGTAAAGCTCAACCTGAGCCTGAGATAGCATTCCGGCTCCCGCGAATGAGGGAAGTCGAACGCGCCTACAGCGGCCGATGGTGAGAACGGCGGCAACTGCGGGCGGTTCATTTGACTGGACGGACACGGCGAGGGCTTGCGAAGCGGGCGGCGATGAGGCTCGGGCGTCACGCTGCGCTCGTTGCGATCGTGCAACTGGTCGGCGCGACGACTGCGTGCGCAATGTGGGTTGCGCTTGCGCTGCCCGGCATGCATCTCGTTCCCGGCTTGAGCGACAACACCGATGCGAGCGTGTCGATCTCGCTGCAGAGTGCGTTGCTCGGCATCGACGATCACACGACGTCGTCGACGACGCTGTCGCCGTCGCTCCTGCAGAGGCATGGGGTAGCCGCGCAAGCAGTGTTGCTTGCCGTTCCCCTCAACAAGCAACTGCAACTGCACGTGCTGGTCGAAGCTGCTGCGCAGACCACACTGCCGAACGACACGACTCCCGCACCACCGACTGCACTTGGTGTCTCGACGTCGCCCGCTACGCCGCCGCAGTCGTCTCCCTCCGATTCGACGCCGACGCCTGTTGCTCCGCCTGCACCTGTCGACTCGTCGGTCCCTGCACCGCTACCGCCTGCTCCGAAGAAGTCACCCGTCACACCGCCGATCGTTGACCTGCAGTCGCAGGCCATCGTGTTCGCGTCCACCGCTCCTGCCGATGCGACGGTCGGCGGCGCCTCGTACGCGATCTCCGCTGTGGCCGACTCGGGGCTTCCGGTCGTCTTCACCGTCGACCCGTCGAGCGCAGGCGTTTGCGTCGTCATCGGCACGACCGTTCTGCCGCTCGGCGAGGGCACCTGCGTCATCGACGCCAACCAGCCGGGCGACGACATGTATGCGGCCGCGTCGCAGGTGCAGCAGTCATTCACGATCAGGACGCCGCTGCGCGCGCCGAGCACCCAGTCGATCTCATTCCTCTCGAGGCCGCCCGCCGGTGCCGTCGTCGGGGGTGGGCCGTACACATTGAACGCCTCCGCGAGCTCCGGCCTCGCCGTCACCTATTCGACCTCGGCCGGCAGCGCCGACGTCTGCCACCTCGTGAACGGCGCCGTCCGGTTCGTCGGTGCCGGGACGTGCCGCATCTACGCCGACCAGGACGGCGACGCGATCTACCTCGCAGCCCCGCAGGCGCAGCAGTGGTTCACCGTCGGTCTCGTCCCGCAGACGATTGCCTTCACCTCGACCCCGCCCTCGTCCGCGGACCTCGGCGACCCGCCGTACATCGTGTCGGCGACGGCGAGCTCCGGGCTCCCGGTCGTCTTCTCGGCCGATTCTTCGAGCGCGGCTGTGTGCACCGTGAGCGGCGCGAGCGTCGTCGTCGTCGGCGCCGGGACGTGCATCGTGAACGCGAGCCAGTTTGGCAACCTCACGTACGCATCGGTGCAGGTGCAGCAGTCGTTCACCGTCGGTGGCGGCGCACCCTCGCAGAGCGTCCAGACGATTCAGTTCAGCTCCGTCCCACCGGCGGCCGCAGTCGTCGGCGGCACGCCGTACACGCTTGGCGCGACCGCGAGCTCGGGGCTGCCTGTGACGTTCTCCGCGGACGCGACGAGCGCCGGTATCTGCTCCGTCTCCGGCACGACCGTCACCTTCACCGGTGCCGGCACGTGCATCATCGATGCCGACCAGCCCGGCGACGCGAACTATCTCGCGGCGGCGCAAGCACAGCAGTCGTTCCCCGTGACGCTCGTTCCCCAGGCGGTCAGCTTCACCTCGACGCCGCCGGCAGCCGCCGTCATCGGCGATCCGGCGTACACGATCGCGGCATCGGCGAGCTCCGGTCTCGGCGTCAGCTTCAGCCTCGCGGCCGGTAGCGCGGGCGTCTGCGCGCTTACCGGCAGCTCCGTGTCGTTCGTCAGCGCCGGAACCTGCACCATCGACGCCGACCAGGCCGGGAACTCGACGTACGGGGCCGCGACACAGGTACAGCAGTCGTTGACCGTCGTTGCGCCCTCCGCAAGCCCGCAGTCGATCACGTTCACGTCGACGGCGCCGGCTTCCGCGACCGTCGGCGGTGCGACGTACTCCGTGTCCGCGGCTGCGAGCTCCGGCCTCGCGGTCTCCTTCACGGTCGACGCGACGAGCTCGAGCGTGTGCACCCTTACGGGGACGGCCGTCTCATTCACCAACACCGGGACGTGCACGATCGACGCTGACCAGTCGGGCAACACGAGCTACCTCGCGGCGCCGCAGACGCAGCAGTCGTTCGCGGTCGGGCTGGCGTCTCAGGCGATCAGCTTCACCTCGACAGCGCCGTCAGGCATCATTGCCGGCGATCCTGCGTACACGGTCACTGCGAGCGCGACGTCGGGGCTCGCGGTCGTCTTCTCGGCCGACTCCTCGAGCGCGGGCGTGTGCACGGTGTCCGGCTCGTCCGTTTCCTTCGTCGGCACCGGCACGTGTACGGTCAACGCCGACCAGGCCGGCAACGGCACATACGCCGCCGCCGCGCGCGTGCAGCAGTCGTTCGGCGTCGGCCAGCCGTCCGCGCCGAGCGTGCAGTCCATCACGTTCACCTCGACCGCGCCTTCATCCGCGACCGTCGGCGGCGCAACGTACACGGTGTCGGCGATCGCGAGCTCCGGCCTCGCCGCCGTCTTCTCAGCAGACCCGACGAGCGCGGGCGTCTGCACCGTCTCCGGCGCGACCGTGACTCCGGTCGGCACCGGCACGTGCACGATCGACGCCAACCAGCCGGGGAATGCGAACTATCATGCGGCGCCGCAGGAGCAGCAGTCCTTCACGGTCGGCCTGACGCCGCAATCAATCAGCTTCACGTCGACGCCTCCGGCTGCTGCGACCGTCGGCGGCGCGAGTTACATCGTCACGGCGAGCGCGACCTCGGGTCTCGCCGTCTCGTTCACGATCGCGGCCGGCAGCGCGAGCGTCTGCTCGATCTCGGGTGCGACCGTGTCGTTCACGGGCGCGGGAACCTGCGCCGTGAATGCCGGCCAGGCGGGGAACGCAAGCTATGCCGCCGCCGCGCAGGTGCAGCAGTCGTTCACGGTCACCACGCCGTCGAAGAGCTCGCAGACGATCACGTTCACGGCGCCGGCGCCGTCTTCGGCAGCGGTCGGGGGCACGGCGTACCACGTCACCGCGGCTGCGAGCTCCGGCCTCGTGGTGTCGTTCTCGATCGCCGCCGGCAGCACGGGTGTCTGCTCGATCAGCGGCAACACCGTTTCGTTCACGGGGACGGGCACCTGTGTCGTGAACGCCGACCAGGCCGGCAACGCGAGCTACCTCGCGGCGCCGCAGGTGCAGCAGTCGTTCGGCGTCGGCCTCCAATCGCAGTCGATCACGTTCACCTCGACCGCGCCGGGAAGCGCAGGTGTCGGCGACCCGGCATACACCGTCGCGGCGACCGCCAGCTCGGGCCTCGCGGTGACGTTCAGCATCGCTGTCGGGAGCGCAGGCGTCTGCTCGATCTCCGGCACGACCGTCTCCATAAGCGGCGCCGGCACCTGTGTCGTGAACGCCGACCAGGCGGGCAACGCGAGTTATGCGGCCGCCGCGCAGGTGCAGCAGTCCTTCGCGGTCGGCAAGGGCTCGCAGACGATCACCTTCACCTCGACCCCGGGCAAGTACGACAGGAACGACCCGCCGTACATCGTCGCGGCGACGGCCACCTCCGGCCTCGCGGTGACGTTCACCACCGACTCCTCGAGCAGCGGCGTCTGCTCGGTGAGCGGGAACACCGTCTCGTTCCAGGGTCGTGGGACGTGCATCGTCTATGCCAACCAGGCCGGAAACGCCAACTGGCTGCCCGCGCCCCAGACTCAGCAGGTCTTCGACGTCAAGAACCACACGCCCGGCTAGCCGGCGCCCGTCCTCCCCCGCGCGGGGGAAGGCAGGACGCCCGCAGACGCCGATGCAGATCTCACCTCCTCAGTTTCGAGAGCGATAACGATGCGGCGAAATAACGAACCTGTAGAGCGGCTTCCGGTCGCTCGATACGCAGTCATGCTCTTTCTCCTGACCGCGATCCTCACGGGGATCGTCGCCGTCGTGCTCGTGAGGAATGCGAAGCACAGCACCTGGCAGCAGAACGCAACGGCGCTCACCGGCGGCGCGCATGTCGGCGCGTCGGCCTTTGGGACGCTGCAGTCGAACCTCCGCGTGCAGGCGAGCCAGCTCGCCACCTCACTCGAACTGCAACGCGCCGTGATCACCCGGAACCAGGCCGACCTCGAGCAGATCGCGGCAACACATCACGCGCAGATCACATTGCACACACATACCGTCGGCGTTTTGCCCGCGCAGCCACGCATCGCATCAACGGCGACGATCAGCGACGGCAAGCACGTCCTCGCGACCGTTACGGTCGGGCTGCCGCTCGGGAAGGATGTACTGGCTCTGCTCCGGCGCAACATCCCGTTGCCGTCGCATGCATCGCTCGTGCTCCTCTACAGAGGCTCGATCATGGCAGGCGGTCCGCGCGGTGCGCGGCCGGCGTTCGCGAACGGCCGCACGAAGATCGGCACGATTCCATTCGCGGCGCAATCGGCTGCGCTCGAGCTTCCGCACGCACGACTCGTGGCGATCGAGCCGGTGTCGGCGATCGACGCGCTCTCCGACCGCTACCGGAGCCTTGTGTACCTCGCCGCAATCGCGACGCTCGCCGTCGCGGGCGGGCTCGCCACGCGGCTTGCCCGTCCGCTCGCGAGCATCGTCGGCGAAGTCGCGCATCTCAGCCGCCAGGCACAGACCGACGCGCTGACCGGGCTTGCGAACCGCCGCGGGCTCACCGACCGGCTCGACGCTGAGCTTACGCACGCGCAGGAGAACGGCAAGAGCGTCTCGTTCGTGCTCGCGGACGTCGACGACTTCAAGCTGATCAACGACACGCACGGCCATCAGGCCGGCGACTTCGTGCTGCGGCAGGTCGCCAAGGCGCTGACCGGCTCTGTGCGCGACCTCGATCTCGTCGCGCGATACGGCGGCGAGGAGTTCGCGATCGTGCTCGCCGGCTCGCGGCTGCCCGACGGGGTTCGCCTTGCGGAGCGGATGCGCAAGGCGATTCACGAGATCACCGTCGCCGGGCCGACGGGTAAGGAGGCGCCCCTGACGATGAGCTTCGGCGTCGCGGAGTTCCCGACGTACGCGGGCGTCGACGCGCTCGTCGCGGCGGCCGACGCGGCGCTCTACCAGGCGAAGCGGTCCGGCAAGGACCAGGTTGCGAGCTCGACGGTCGAGGCGCGGCCCGATCGCCCGCTCGACGATCCGCGGCCCGAGCTCGGCCTCGCTTAAAACGACACGGCGACGGCAACGCCGCCGAGCAGCGTCTGGTAGACGACGCAGTAGCGCTCGGTGAGGCGCATGAGCCGTCCGATGTCCTCGTCGCTCTCCGAGTGCTCGAGGTCGAAGCGGAGGCGGATGCTCTGGAAGCCGACCGGGATGTCCTCGTCTTTGGCGACGCCGAGCGTGCCGCGGAAGTCGAGATCGCCCTCGGCGCGCACCGAACCGGTCACGGCGAGGCCCAACGACGTCGCCACCGCGCGAAGCGTCACGCCCGCGCAGGCGACGAGCGCTTGCAGGAGCATGTCGCCTGAGCACGCGAGCATCCCCGTGCCGCCCGTCGCGGGGTGGAGGCCCGCCTCGACGAGCGCGCGCCCCGTGGCGACGGAACACGCAACCTGGCTCTCGTCGAGCGTTCCCTCGGCCTCGAGCATGACGAGCGCGGCCGCGGGCTCCTCGCGGTAGCGCTCCTTCAAAGGTGTTTGGACTTTTTGAAGTTCGTCGCGATCCATGAATCCGAAACTCTACGCACGCTGTACCGCTTCCCATGTCTCCGCGGCCGTCGTACGCTCTTCATGTGCTGATTTGCCCGGCGTGCGCCCAGGAGAATCCCGATATCGCGCGGTTTTGCCTCGCGTGCGCGACGCCGCTTGCCCCCGCCGAGGCGGCGCTCGGCGAGGAACGGCGGATCGTCAGCGTCGTGTTCGTCGACCTCGTGGGCTCGACGGCTCGGGGCGAAACGCTCGATCCCGAAGACGTGCGGGCGATGCTCGCGCCCTATCACGAGGCGGTTCGCAACGAGCTCGAATCGTTCGGCGGCGTCGTCGAGAAGTTCATCGGCGACGCAGTGATGGCGGTCTTCGGCGCGCCGACGGCGTTCGGCGACGATGCCGAGCGCGCGGTCCGTGCGGCGCTCGCGGTTAGAGACTCCGTCGCGCGCCCGGACTTCCAGCTGCGCATCGCGGTCAACACCGGCGAGGCGCTCGTCAATCTCGGCGCGAGGCCCTCGCTCGGCGAGGCGATGGTCGCAGGCGACATCGTGAACACTGCGGCCCGGTTGCAGGCGCATGCGCCGGTCAACGGCGTCCTGGTCGGCGAGGAGACGTGGCGGAGCACAAACAGTGCGATTGAGTACGAGCCGGCCGAGGCGCGCGAGGCGAAAGGCAAGGCAGAGCCGATTCGGGCCTGGATCGCCGTTCGCGCGCGCACGCCGCAGGGCGAGCGCGAGCTCGCGAATACGTTCGTCGGGCGCGAGCACGAGCTTCGGCTCCTGCATGACATGTGGGGGAATGTGCGCACCGAGCGCGTGCCGCACCTCGTGACCGTCGTCGGCACGGCCGGCGCTGGGAAGACGCGACTTGGCGTCGAATTCGCGAACGCGATTCGCGAGGACGGCGGGCTCGTTGTCCGCGGTCGCTCGCTCCCGTACCGGGACAGCAGCGCGTACGGCGCGTTCGCCAGCCAGGTGAAGCAGCTCTGCCGGATCTTCGAGAGCGACACGCCGCAGGTCGCGCACGACAAGCTGCGAGAGACGGTCCAGCTCGTCGTCGACGAGAGTCTCTCGGACGAGGTCGCGTCGCACCTCGCGATCCTCGTCGGGCTGCATCCGGCGGTGTCGGTGTCGGATCGCGAGACACTGTTCTTCTCCGTGCGCGTCTTCATCGAGGCGGTCGCACGCGACACCCCGACGGTGCTCGTCTTCGAGGATTTGCACTGGGGCGACGAGAGCCTGCTCGACCTCGTCGAGCTACTCGGGATGCGGCTGCGCGATCTGCCGATTCTCATCCTCGTGCTCGCGCGGCCGGAGCTGATCGATACGCGGGCGGCCTGGGGTGGAGGCATTCCCGCCTACACGACGCTGCCGCTCGGCCCGCTGCCCGAGGAGGACGCACGCCGGCTCGCGCTCGAGCGACTCTCGGCGCATACCGCTGTTACACGGGAGGACCGCGCGGGCGAGCTCGCGGCGACGGCGGCCGGGAACCCGCTTTTCATCGAGCAGCTCGCGGCGACGCTCACGGAGACGTCGGCGTCGTTCGCCGAGGAGCTGCCGACCACGATCCGCGGGCTCGTCGCGGCCCGCCTCGACGCGCTGCCGCTCGGCGAGCGCTCGGTGCTGCTCGACGCGGCGGTCGGCGGCAAGACGTTCTGGCGCGGCGCGCTCGAGCGCATGGGTGCGGGTGGGGCGCAGTTGAGCGACCTCCTCTGGTCGCTCGAACGGCGCGACCTCGTTCGGCGCGAAACGGTGTCCGCGATCGAAGGCGACCACCAGTACACGTTCACGCACGTGCTGATCCGCGACGTCGCGTACGACTTGCTGCCGCGCGCCCGGCGCCGCGAGCGTCACGAGCAGATCGCCCTCTTCCTCGAGGAGGCGACGGCGGAGATCGGCGAGGCCGGCGCCGCGCTCGCACGGCATTGGCGCGATGCAGGCCAGCGCGGGCGTGCGCTGCAGTACGCGCTCGCAGCAGCCGAGGACGCGGAACTGGGTTGGGCGAAGGGGCTCGCAGTCGAACTCTGGCGGCAGTCGCTGGACCTCGTCGCCGACGAGGACATCGCGCAGCGTAAGGAGATCCGCCGTCGCCTCGCGGTCGCGCAGCAGGTCTACTACCACCTCGAAGACGCGCGTGCCCTCGGGCGAAACGCTATTACGGACTAACTCGAGCCGCTGCGGACGCGAATGCGGCCGCACTTTAGGGGTCTTCGGCGCGTGACGGAATCCGCGCTAGCGGATTCCGTCACTTGCGCCAACTAATCAACCGGTGGGAAATCGGCAGGCGTCACGTCGCCTGCGATCTCGCGTAGGAGGTCGATCGTGTGCTCCCCGAGCATCTTGGAGTGCTCGAGGATCGTGTCCTCGTCCGGAGCGCTGTACACGCAGTACGTCTGCACGGTTCCCTCGTCGTCGACGAGGACGTGACTGTGCTCCCACGTGACTTCAGGGAGATGCTGCTCGATGACCGAGCGCGATCGCCGGCCGACGACGGGCATCTGATCCTCTTCGACCTCGAACGTGCGCAGAATCAAGTAGCGGGGCATCGGTGGATCCTACCGGGCTACGTGACCTCTGCCGAGGCCCGGCTCAGGCGCAGGTCGAGACCCGTGACCTCCTCGCCGCACGCCTCGCACGTATGCACGACGTCGACCTCGTGGCCGCATGTGTGCACCCATCGCGATCCGGCCGTCTGCGCCGTCCAGCGCTCGCCCCACTGCGAGAGGCTGAGGAGGATCGGCCGGAGCTCGTCGCCGGACTCGGTCAGGTAGTACTCGTAGCGCGGCGGATGCTCCTGATAGAGCCGCTTCTCGAGCACGCCTTCGGCCTCGAGGCGGCGCAGTCGGCTCGTGAGGATGTCCCGCGGCGCGCCGGTGTTCCTCGCGATCCGATCGAACCGGTGGACGTTGAGCGCGAGCTCGCGGACGACGAGCAGCGACCATTTCTCGCCCAGCACGTTGAGCGCGGAGGCGATCGTGCAGGGCCGCGGGAAGATTTCCGGCGTCACAGCCGTCGTAGTGTGTCAGAGAGGGTTGACTTTTCCAACCGGCCTATAGTAGGTTTTTCCAACTCACTATGCACACCCGAGTCCTCCAACCCCGCCACGGCCCGACCATCCTCGTCAGGCCGCTCAAGCACGGGGACGTCCGGACGGTGATGGCCGTCTTCGAGCAGCTGAGCGACGAATCCCGGCGCGCGCGGTTCAACGGGGCGAAGCCGTGCCTCTCCCGGTCCGACCTGCGCGAGCTTGCGGCAGTTGACGACCACCGGCACGCGCTCGTCGCGTATGTCGAAGGCAACCCGATCCCGGTTGCGATCGCCCGACTCGTGCGCGAGGGCCGCGACAGCGCCGAGATCGCGTTCGCCGTCGCCGACGCGTATCAGCACCAGGGCATCGGTTCCGCGCTCACGGCCGAGCTGCTCGGCGACGCGCGCGCAGCCGGCATCAGGGAGATCACGGCGCTCGCGTCGAGCGACAACCGTGCGGCGCTCGCTTTGCTCAGGCGCACAGCAAGGGTGCTCGACATCCGCTTCGAGGGCTCCGAGCTCTCCGTTCGCGCAGGCATCGCGTAACCTCAGCACATGAGCGTTGTCGACTTGCGCGGCCTGATCGCGGGGGCGGGCGACGAGCACGAGCGCTGGGCGCGCACGATCAATCCGCAGTTCGTACGTGTGCTGCGCACGATCGGCTTCGATCGAAAGTGGGTGAGCGCCGACGGCGCGCACCTGATCGACGCCGACGGCAACCGCTACCTCGACATGCTCGGCGGGTTCGGGATGTACAACGTCGGCCGCAACAACCCGCGGATCCGCGCGGCGCTGATCGAGGTGCTCGAGCTCGACACGCCGGGGATGCTCTCTATGGGCATCACCGCGCTCCCGGGATTGCTTGCAGAGGCGCTGATCGAGCGAACGCCACCGCGGCTCGAGCGGCTGCTCTTCACGAGCACCGGCACCGAGGCGGTCGAGGCCGCGCTCAAGCTTGGCCGCGCGGCGACGAAGCGCATGCGCGTGCTCTCGCTCGACCACGGCTTCCACGGGCTGACGCTTGGGTCGCTGTCCGCGAACGGCAACGACGAGTTCACGGCGCGCTTTCAGCCGCTTCTGCCTGGCTTCGAGCGGGTGCAGGTCGGCGATCTCGACGCGCTCGAGCGCGAGCTTCGACGCGAGGACGTCGCCGTGTTCCTCGTGGAACCGATCCAGGGCAAGGGCGTCCACCTGCCGCCGCCGGGCTATCTCGAGGCGGCCCAGGAGTTCTGCCGCCGCTACGGGACGCTCTTCTGCGTCGACGAGGTGCAGACCGGCTTCGGGCGGACGGGGAAGCTCTTCGCGTTCGAGCACTGGGGACTCGAGCCGGATCTTGTTCCCGTAGCGAAGTCGCTCTCCGGCGGCTACGTCCCCGTCGGCGGCCTGCTGATGTCGCGCGCCGTGCACGAGGCGGTCTTCGATTCAATGGAGCACGCGGTGTCGCACGGCTCGACGTTCGCGCCGAACGAGCTCGCCATGGCTGCGGGCCTCGCGACGCTCCACGAGCTCGACGAGCAGCGTCTCGTCGAACGCACCGCGACGCTCGGTGCGCGGCTGCTCGAGCGGACGCGGCCGCTCGTCGACGAGTTCGACGTCGTGCGCGAAGTGCGCGGCCTCGGGCTGATGTGGGCGATCGAGTTCGGCGAGCCCGAGCGCTCCGGCCGGCGAACGTGGAGGGTGATCGAGCGCATGCAGCCCGGCCTGTTCGCGCAGCTCGTCGTCGTGCCGCTCTTCTCGGAGCACCGCATCCTGAGCCAGGTCGCGGGCCACAACATGGCCGTGCTGAAGGTGCTTCCGCCCCTGATGCTGAGCGACGACGATCTTGACGGGTTCGTCGAGGCACTGACGGCGACGGTCGCGCGCGCGCAGCGGATGCCTTCATCGCTGACGAAGTTCGCCCTGACTGCTGCCGGCTTGCGGTAACTAGAGCTCCGAGCCGAGCTCGCCGAGCTCCGAGCGAGCGTGGATGCAGCCGGCCGCCCACCGCTCGGCAAGCTCGACCAGCCGGTCGCACAATGCGTCGTCCGCGTCATCACCGACGTCGATCACAACCTGCCGCACGGACGCCTCGCTTGCGTCGCCGAACTCGTGCCGCTCTTCGGCAACGATCGAGAACGACTCGACCTCGCCTTGCAGCGCGCGCGCAAGATCGTCGATCTCGGCCTGCGTCGCGTTGCGGCCGGCGAAGATCCCGAAATTCACGCGAACTTCGGCTGCGTCGGTGTCGGGATCGCGAACGCAAAACGCGATTGCATCGGAGATCAGGCTTCTCTTGGCTCCCATTGGAACTTAAACGCCGCAACCACGAGCGCGGTTGCGCCCCAGGCCGCGAGCGCGCCAACGGCCGCACTTTTCGTCCAAATTGCATGGTTGTGCAGGTAGACCGCGTTTACGATGTCGACGAAGTACTTCAGCGGCAGGACGTCGCCGATCGCCCGGAGAAACGCCGGATAATGCAGCGTCGGCCCGAACGCGCCGCTGAGAAACGCGCTAGGCAGCAGGATGAAGTTGACGACCGCTGAGGAGCCTTCCGCGGAGCGTATGAGCGACGAAGTCGCGACGCCGAGCGCCGCGAAGACCGCTGCGCCGATCACGATCGCCGCTGCGAGCGAACCCAACTCGGTCGGAAAGGGCGTGCCGTACAGAATCCGCCCGAGCACGAACAGCGCGATCACCTGCAGCACGAACACGAGCAGCGTCGAGGTCAGCGTCGCCAGGATGTACGTAACCGAGCTCAGCGGTGTCGCCCGGAGGCGCTTGAGGATGCCCGACTCGCGCCGGATGACGAGCTGGATGGCGAGCCCCGCGAACGCCGTGTTTGCGCAGCCGTAGCCGATCAGGCCCGCGAGCAACGCTTGCGCCGCGGGAACGCCGTAGATCCTCCCGGTGTAGACCGATCCCAGCAGCACGAAGAGGAGCAGCGGGAAGATGAAAATGAACACAGCCGCTTCCTTGCTGCGCCAGAAGACGAGTTGCTGGTAGCGCAACTCGTGGAGAAAGATCCTCACTCCTCGGCGTCCTCGCTCACGAGCGTCAGGTAGACGTCCTCAAGCGTCGGTCGCCGAACCTCGAGCCGCTCGAGCTCCTCGCCGCGCATCAGCGCCTCGCTTGTGAGCTCGTGCAGCACGCGCGTCGGCTCGGTCGTGTGCACGAGCACCTCCTCGCCGTTGCGCCGGTAGCGGATCTCGACCTCGAGGTCAGTGGTCGTGAGCTCGCGCGGCGAGCCGATCAATGCAATCACGCCGTCGCGCAGGACGGCAACGCGGTCGGCGAGTTGTTCCGCCTCGTCGAGGTAGTGCGTCGTCAGCAGGACGGTTTTCCCGAGCGAACGGAGCGAACGGATCATCTCCCACGCCGCGCGCCGCGCGGCCGGGTCGAAGCCGGTCGTCGGCTCGTCGAGGAACACGAGCTCGGGGTCGCCGATCAGCGCGACGCCGAGATCGAGCCGGCGCTTCTGCCCGCCGGAGAGCGTCTTGACGCGCGCGTCGCGCTTGTCGGTGAGGCCGACGAGCGCGATCACTTCGTCGGCGTCGCGCGGCCGCTCGTAGTAGCCGGCAAAGAGTCGATGCGTTTCGCGCACCGTCAGGTTCGGCCAGAGCTCAGACTGCTGCAGGACGACGCCGATCTGCTGGCGGAACTCGGGACCCGGCCGCTCCGGATCGTGACCGAGAACGGTCACTTCGCCTCCGTCGCGCTTGCGGTAGCCCTCGAGGATCTCGACCGTCGTGGTCTTGCCGGCGCCGTTCGGCCCAAGCAGGCCGAAGACCTCGCCGCGCTCGATCTCGAAGTCGATGCCGCTGACCGCCTCGAGGCTGCCGTACGCCTTCCGCAGTCCGCGGACGGAGATCGCGGTCACTCGAGCTCCACGAGCGCATGCGCGCACGGTGGGAAAGCCGGCTCCTCGCGTCCGCTGAGCTCGGCGACCGCGCGGCTGCAGTCGGGCTGATGCCCGACAACGACCACGGTGTCGCCGCGGCCGCGTGCCGCGTCGCGGATGTCTGCCGGCGACGCCCCCGGCGCGAGCCGCTCGTCGACCTCCGGCTCGCCGAGCCCGAGCGCCTGCGCGGTCTCGCGCGCGCGCAGAAGCGGGCTCGAGAGCACCGCGTCTGCCGCGATCCCGTCGGCGCGCAGGGACTCCCCGAGAATCAGTGCCTGTTCGCGCCCTGCGGGCGTCAGCGAGCGCAGCTCGTCGGGGTCGCCGGGTGCCGCCTCGGCATGGCGGACGATTAGGAGGCGCATGTCGCGGGGCAGAATAGTCCGGTCATGCCGCGGGGGGCAGCAGGCGGGGCAGCCGCCTTCGCACTGACGGCGTGGCTTGCGGCCGACAACGGGGGGTTCGACGCGACGACGTGGAATCTCGCCCTGATCGTCGTGTGCGCGGTCGCGCTCGTCGTCGTGCTTGTCGACGGGGGCGAACGCCCGACGCCGCACGCAGCGGTGTTCGTCGGCGCACTCGGGCTGCTGACGGCCTGGACCGCACTCTCGTACTTCTGGTCAGACTCGCCGCCGCTCGCGCTCGTCGAGGCGCAGCGTGTCGCGCTCTACTTCACCGTCGCCCTCGCCGTGGTGCTCACGCGGCGATGGCTCGAGCCGCCTTGGCTGTGCGCCGGCGTCGCGGGAGCCGCGACGCTGGTCGCCGCCTGGAATCTCGTGCTGCACCTCCGCGGCGTCGCAAACGCTGCGGAGACGGGCGCCGCCGCAGCACCCGTCGGCTACGCAAACAGCCTCGCGCTGCTGTGTGTCATTGGCGCCGTCGCGCTGCTTGCACTTCCGCGCGCTGCACTCGTCGTGCTTCCGGTGCTGGCCGCCGACCTCGTTGTGCAGAGCAGCACAGGCGCGTGGGCCGCGCTCGCGTTCGCACTGATCGCGTATGTGTTCGCCACGCGTCCGCGCACGCGCTGGGCGCTCGCCGTCGTCGCCGTCCTTTGCGCGGCCGCTGCGCCGCTCGCGTTGCGCGGGCACGAGCGCACGGCGTACTGGCACGTTGCGGTGCGCGAGGCGGAGGCCAACCCGGTCGCGGGCTCAGGCGCGGGAACGTTCGCCGGCTGGTGGCTGCGCGATCGATCGACGCCGATCTCGACAAAGGAAGCGCACTCGCTCTATCTCGAGACGCTCGCGGAGCTCGGTCCGCTCGGGCTCGCGCTTCTCCTCTGCGCGCTCGCGGTCGCCGTCGCTGCCGCGTTCAAAGGACGCCTCCCGGTTCTCGGCGCCGCCGTCACGGCGTATGCAGTCGGCGCCGCGGTCGACTTCCACTGGGAGCTCGCAGGCGTGACGGTGCCCGCCGTCATCCTGGGAGCGGCCGCCGTGTCGGCGCCGCGGCCGCGACGCTCGCCGGTGCAGGCGCTGCCGGTGCTCATTGCGCTCATCGCCGCGACGGTGCTCGCGTACGCAGGCAACGAGCGCCTCACGTCCGCGCGCGCGGCGCTCTCATCAGGCGACGACGTACGCGCCGCATCCGACGCACGCTCGGCGCTCCGCCTCGCGCCGTTCTCCGCCGACGCCTGGGAAGTGATCGGCGATGCGACGCACAGCGCCGCTCCGTATCGCCGGGGCATCGCACTCGACCGCAACGACTGGAACCTCTGGTTCCAGCTCGCCGCGGTCACGAGCGGAGAGCCGCACCGCCTCGCAGCGCGCGAAGCGGCGCGGCTCAATCCGCTGGGCCCTAGCGAACCCTGATCTGCACGAGCCGCCGGACCGAGCTGCCGGCGAGCACCGGCTGGCCCTGCACGCGGGCGCGCAGGAACATCACGAGCGACACGTGCTTGCCGAGCGGCAGGTTCACCGACGGCCTGATGTTGAGCGTCGCCCAGCCGCTTGAGTCGGTCTGGACCTCACCGCTCATATTCTTCCCCCACGCATACGGTAGAGCGGCAAGCGAGACGAGCGCACCACTCACCGAGTGGCCTCCCTGCGTCTCGGAGACGTGGAAGCGCCCCGTGAACGTGGAACGCGTGTCGACACGCGTCGGCGAGAACTTCACGTTGTCGATCACGAGCCGGTCCGGCAGAGCGACCGACGACGCAGCGACACTCGTCGTGCTGCCCTGCGTCCCGCCGCCGCTGCTCGAGCCCGCCTGCGTGACGGCGCCGGTTTGAGCGGACGTCTCGGACGTCGAACCGCTCGCGTTCTTCGCCGTGACGGTCACGCGGATCGTCTTGCCGACGTCGCCGCTCAGCACGACATACGTCTGGTTTGTCGCGCCGGCGATGTTCGCGCAGTTGTTGCCCTGCGCATCGCAGGTCAGCCACTGGTACGTGAACGTCGCCGTCGAGTCGCTCGTCCACGAGCCCTGGCTCGAGGTCAGCGTCTGGCCGACCTGCGCCGTGCCGCTGATCGCGGGCCTCGTGGTATTCGTCGGCGCGTAGTTCGCTTGGGCAGCAGAGCCCGACTGTGCAAAACCGGTGCCTGCCACCACGGTGAGCGCCGCCGCGAGCGCGGCGATGCTGGCTGCTGCGGCCAGGAGCCACGGCAGAACTCTCCGTGTCATGTGCCCTCCTGTCGGGTTTATGGCTTTCACGCACTACGCGTGCCCGACAGAACCCCGATCAGAACCGTGTTTTACCGTTTGCTAACGGGATCCGAACCGCCTCTGCTTGACTGGCGCCGTGCCGTCCGCCCGCTACGTCGTTTGTGACGTCTTCACAAGCGAGCCGCTCACCGGCAACCAGCTCGCGGTCTTCACGGATGCGCGCGCGATTCCGGAGGACCGACTCCAGCGGCTGGCAAAGGAGATGAACTTCTCCGAGACGGTGTTCGTCTACCCGCCCGAAGATGACGGCCATGTGAAGGTGCGCATCTTCACGACGAGCACCGAGGTGCCGTTCGCGGGCCACCCATGCCTTGGCACCGCATTCGTGATGGCGACGCCGCTGCAGCTCGTCGACATCGTGCTCGAGACCGGCAGCGGTCTCGTCCCCGTGCGCCTCGAGCGGGAAGGCCCGCGCATCGTCTTCGGCCGGATGGAGCAGCCGCTGCCGTCGATCACGGAGTTCGACGGGGCGGACGAGTTGCAAGCGTTGCTCGGCGTCGAAGCACAGCTCCCCGTCGAGCTCTACGACAACGGCATCGAGCATGTGTTCGTCGTGCTCAAGTCGGAGGCCGAAGTCGCCGCCCTGCGACCGAACCTCCAGGAGCTCGAGGACTTCGGGCCGATCGGCGTCAACTGCTGCGCGGGCGAAGGGTTGCGCTGGAAGAACCGCATGTTCTTCCCCGGCCTCGGCGGCACGGAGGATCCGGCGACGGGCAGCGCCGCCGGCCCGCTCGCACTTCATCTCGCGCGCTACGGCCGCATCGCGTTCGGCGACGAGATCGAGATCCACCAGGGTGTCGAGATCGGACGCCACTCGACGCTGTTCGCGCGCGTCGACGGGAGCGCCGACGCTGTCGAGCGCGTCGAGGTCGGCGGCTCCGCGGTTGTCGTCGCGCGCGGCGAGTTCCACATCTGATGCGCATCTCCGTCGTCGGCGGCTCGTGCTCCGGCAAGACGACGCTCTCGCGCAGGCTCTCGGAGCGGCTCGACGTCCCGCACATCGAGCTCGACGCGCTGCACCACGATCCGAATTGGCAGGAGGCACCGGCCGACCTTCTACAGCAACGCGTGCGCGACGCGCTCGCGCAGGCGCCGGACGGCTGGGTGGTCGACGGGAATTACCACAGCAAGATCGGGCGGCTCGTGCTGGACGAGGCCGACCTCGTCGTGTTTCTCGACCCGCCGTTCGTCACCGCGTTACGGCGATCGTTGTGGCGCACGCTCTCGCGCTCGCTGATGAGGCGCGAGCTCTGGAACGGCAACCGCGAGACCTTTCGGAACGCGTTCTCGAAGTATTCGATTGTGCTCTGGGTGATCCGGACGCACCGGCCCATGCGCAACAAGATGGCCGAGCGGCTCGCGGGCGACGAGGTCGTTCACCTCCGCTCGCCACGCGAGGTCGAGCGGTGGCTTGCTTCGGTCAGTTCAGTATCTCGCCGCGAAGCAGTTCTAGATCGACATTCCCGCCGCTGAGCACGCATACGACGGTCGCGCCCGGTTCCGCCTCGACGAGTCCGGCCAGCAGGGCCGCGACCGGTGCCGCGGCCGCACCTTCGACGACGAGCTTGCAGCGCGCCATCGTCCAGAGCACCGCGTCGAAGATCTCCCGATCGGGCAGGGTGACGAGGCGGTCGACGAGCTCGCGCACGATCGCGAACGTGTTCTCGCCGACGCGTGCGACCTTGAGGCCGTCGATTCGACAGTCGAGCGAGCCGAGCGTCACGAGCTCGCCGGCCTCGACGCTGCGGGTCATCGCAGGTGCGCCGGAGGACTCGACGCCGACGATCGTCGCGTCCGGCTTGCGCCCCTTGATCGCAGCGGACACGCCTGAGATGAGACCGCCGCCGCCGATCGGCACGACGACGACGTCCACGTCGGGCCGGTCGTCGAGGATCTCGAGGCCGATCGTGCCCTGGCCCGCGATCAGCTGCAGGTCATCGAACGGGTGGATGAACGTGAGGTCACGTTCCTCCGCGAGGCGCAGCGCCTCGGCGTTCGCGTCGTCCCAGATCTCGCCGTGCAGGACGACGGTCGCGCCGTAGCCCTCGGTCGCGGCGATCTTCGCCGGCGTCGCGCCGCGCGCCATCACGACAGTCGCCGGGACGCCCAGCTGCGCCGCCGCGAGCGCGACGCCCTGCGCATGGTTGCCGGCGGACGAGCAGATCACGCCGTTCTGCCGCTGCTCAGGCGGCAGCTGAGGGAGCTTGTTCGACGGGCCGCGGACCTTGTACGAGCCGCCGCGCTGGAAGACCTCCGCCTTCAGCCAGACGTCGTAGCCCGTCAGCTGTGAGAGCGTCGAGGAGTGGAGCAACGGCGTGTGGTGGACGACGGGCGCGACGCGGGCGCGTGCGTCGTCGAAGACGCTCGGCGTCAGCGCCTCGACCGGGCTCGTGTCTGGCTCGACGGCTCGGGCCACGCGGGCATTATCGCCTCCCGCTCGGAGGCGGGATCCGGCGAGCCGCACGGTTGTTTGCGAAACTAGTTTCATCCCATTTTCCAGCTAGGGGAGGGTCAGTCATGCCACGGAAGTCGGTGGCCGCCGCACGCTTTGCAGGCTTTGCCCTGCTCGTGCTCGCCGCCTTCACAGTGATCCCCGGCGCGTCCGCACGGACGCTTGCGGGGACGTCCGCGACGAGCTCGGGTGGCAATGGCGGGCAGCCGCATCTCGTCGTCCTGTCCAACCGCGCCGACCTCATCTCCGAGGGCGACGCGCTCGTGCAAGTCGTCCTACCGGACCGCGTCGATCCGTCGAGCGTGCGGGTGAGCCTCGACGGAACCGACGTCACATCGATGTTCGCCGTACGGCCAAACGGGCTGTACGAAGGCGTTGTCACGGGTCTCGCGAACGGCGCGAACGACCTGGCGGCGTCGATGCAGAACGGCCCGACAGTTCATCTGACGATCACGAATCACCCGAGTGGCGGACCAGTCATCGCCGGCCCGCAGGTCCAACCGTGGGTCTGCAAGACGGTCACAGGCTTCCCGGTCCCGACCGACGCGCAGTGCGACGGCCCGCCGCTCTTCTCGTTTGGGTACATGAACGCCGTGTCGCACACGTTCCAGCCGTACGACCCGTCCGCGCCGCCGCCTGCGGCACAGATCGCGTCGACGACGACCGACCAGGGCGTGACGGTGCCGTACATCGTGCGCTCCGAGCACGGCGCGATGGACCGCGGGCTCTACGACGTCACGGTGCTCTCGAACCCGAGCGCGAGCTGGACACCGTGGGCGCCACAGGCCGGCTGGAACCACAAGGTGCTCTACCAGTTCGGGGGCGGCACGGCACCGTGGCATACGAACGGCGCGCCTCAGAACGACGTCATCGACCTCGCGCTTTCGCGCGGGTTCATGGTCGCGAACAACAACCTCAACATCCGCGGCGACGATGCGAACGACGTCACTTCTGCCGAGTCGCTGACGATGTTGAAGGAGCACATCCTCGAGACGTACGGCGGAATCCGTTACACGATCGGCACCGGCTGCTCCGGCGGCTCGATTCAGCAATACGTGATCGCGGCCGACTACCCGGGCCTCCTCGACGGCATCCAGCCGAACTGCAGCTTCCAGGACAGCTGGACGACGGCGAACGAGGTGAACGACTGCCACCTGTTGCGCCACTATTTCGGGACGACTGGTAACGGATTCACGACGGCGCAGCAAGATGCCGTGATGGGCGTTCACAACGTCGGCGTCTGCACTGCATGGGATGTGTCATTCGCTCCGGTCGGGATTCCCTCGAGGGTCTCGAACTGCAACCTCGTCGGGACGCCGTTCGCGGCGATGGTCTACCCGAACGGCCCGATCAGGTGCGACGTCCAGGACTACCAGGCCGCGATTTGGGGCTTCCGGCCGAGTGACGGCTTCGCACGCAGCCCGTTCGCGAACGTTGGAGTCCAGTACGGGCTCTCCGCGCTCGACGCGGGGCCGATCACGCCGGAGCAATTCGTCGCGCTCAACCAGGGCGTCGGCGGCACCGACATCGATCTCAACTTCACCGCGGGGCGCTCGCAGCCCGATCTCGTCGCACAGTCGATCGCGTACCGCACAGGGCAGGTCACGAACGGCACGCAGCTCGCGAACGTGCCGATCATCGACCTGCGCGGTTCGGAGCATCTCTTCGACGACATCCACACGGACTACCACTCGTACGTCATGCGGGCCCGGCTCGATGCCGCGAACGGCGGGCACGGGAACCAGCTGATCTGGACCTGGGACGCGGCGTTGGTTCCGACGAACATCGTGCCGCCGCCGTCCATCGCCCTGAAGTCGTTTCTGACGATGGACACCTGGCTCTCGAACATGGAGTCCGATACGCGGGACGTCCCCCTCTCGCAGAAGGTGCTCGACGACAAGCCGGGCGGTGCGATAGACGAGTGCTTCATCGGGGCGGCGTTGACGGAGACGACGGACCCGTCGACGTGCGCAGCTGCGTTCCCGCACTTCGCAGACGCCCGCCTCGTCGCGGGCGAGTCGTTGGTCGACAACGCGATGCAGTGCCAGTTGAAGCCGCTCAGCGCGGCCGATTACTCGGTCACGTTCACCGCCGACCAATGGGCGCGCCTGCAGCAGGCGTTCCCGGACGGCGTCTGCGACTGGACGAAGCCGCCCGTCGGCTTCCAGCCGTCGATTCCGTGGCTCACGTTCGCAGGCGGCCCCGGCGGCGAGCCCGTCGGACCGGCGCCCGTGTCTCACCCCGGGCCACCGGCGCACTAGAGAGAAGACGCAAAGGGCGGCGCGCTCGGGGCCGCCGCCCAGGCTCCCGAGCTGACCCTCTGTTGACTTGCGACGTGCCGACCGCCCGCTACGTCGTCTGCGACGCCTTCACGAGCGAGAGATCGACGCTTGGCTTCAGTCGATCCAGGCGACTGCCAACACGTCCGGCAGCTCGAAAGGCAGCGCGCGCCAGAAGACGCCGCCGTTGGCGGAGACGTAGAGCCGGTTGCGCGCGGCATAGAGCATGCGGTCGGGATCGTCCTCCGCGACCGCGACCGCGAAGCCCGCCGGCAGCCCGCCGCCGGCTTCGCTCCACGTCGAGCCGCTGTCCCGCGAGATCGCGAGCGGCGGCCGCCGCGCGACGACCGCGACGATCGTCGCGCCGGACTGCGCCGCTGCGACGACGCGCGGCAGCTCGACGTGCGGAGCCTCGACTGCAGGCAGCTCCGTGCCGCTGCCGAGCAGCTCCTCCGCCTCGGCGTCGACGAGCACAACGCCGTCCACCGTTTGCACCGCGGCGATCAACTCGCCCTCTTCAGGAGTACCGCGGCGACAAGCGCCGTCGCCCGGCGTGCCGCGGACGCAGGCGCGTGCCCGGCCTCGCGCGCGGCGAGATACGCGCTCGAGAATGCGTCACCCGCGCCGGTCGGGTCGACGCTTGGGCCGACTGGGCGAGCGGCAATTGTCTCGGCGACGCCGTTCACGATCACGATCGAGCCGCGCTCGCCGAGCGTGAGCACGACCTCGGGAACGCCGAGATCTGCGAGTGCCTCGACGTCGCCGCCCGCGAGGACGTCCGCTTCCTCCTCCGACACCTTGAGGATCGACACGCGTCGCAGGACCTCAGGGTCGTACTCGGCGTCGAGCTGCAGCGGGCCCTCCTGCGGCACGCGCACGAGGCCTTGTGCGTCGAGGAGAAGCCGCCGCCCCGCGCCGAGCCGCTCGAGAGCGGCTGCGTCGAAGTCGCTGCGCAGGAGCGGCGCGACGTGGAGCGCCTCGACCCTCCGCAACAGTCCCGAGGGAGGCTCGTCCAGGCGCCAGGGCTGCCCGACCTGCTCGACGCGCATCTCTCGCGAGCCGTCGTCGGCATAGCGAAACGAGAACGACGTCGTCTCGCCCCCGGTCGAGAGCGATGCCGGCAGCCCGATCGCGGCGAGCGTGCGCTGCCAGCGTGCGCGGTCGTCCTCGCCGCACTTCGCGAAGAGGACGGCGTCGTCGCCGAGGAGTCTCAGCGCGCGCCCGGCGTACCACGGCGCGCCGCCGAGCCGCGGCCGCCCTCCCGCGACGATGTCACGCGAGAGATGTCCGATTACGCCGAGCGGCCGCACGGCCGGGAAGCGTAACCACGAGCGCGAGCCCGAACGACACGGCAAAGCTCGGCAGCGATGCGCCGATCCCGCCGTGCGGCGGGTGCAGGCCCGCGAGGAAGCGTGTCCAGAAACCGAGACCGCTCGTCTGCGCGATCCACTCGTACAGGCAGAAGCCGACGAGCCACGACGCGATCATCCCCGGCCGCCACGCCGGGCCGCGGAAGATGTCCACTTCGTCGTAGTGCCTGCCGGCGAGAAGCCAGTCTGCGAGTAGCACGCCGAAGAGCGGCACGAAAAATGCGCCGAGCAGGAGCAGGAACTGCTGATAGTTCGTCAGGTTGATCCCGAGCGAGATCGTGGTCGCCGAGACGGCCACGATCACGATGAGGAGCCGCTGCGAGACGCGTGGGGCGAAGTTCTGGAGCGAGACGGCGGTCGAGTAGATGTTCGCGAACGCCTCGTCGGTCTCGTCGACGGTGAGCGCGAGCAGCGCGAGCAGTGAGCCGACGCCGCCCGCGGCGACCGTGGTCAGCACGTCCGTCGGGCCGCCGATCGACGGATGCGAGAGCACGAGGATCGCGCCGAAGCCGAACTGGAAGAGCGTCGGCAGCAGGTAGCCGAGGCCTGCTCCGATGAACGCCGACCGCGGCGTGCGCGAGAAGCGTGTGTAGTCGGCGACGAGCGGGATCCACGAGACCGTCAGCGCGATCACGAGGTCGACGCCGAGCCAGAACGAGCCTCCGTGACCGCCCGTGTGCCAGAGCTTGCCGACGTGACCGTGCTGAAGGATCCACACCGCGAGATACACGATCGAGGCACCGACGGCCCAGATGGCGAACTTGCGCACGAATCGGCGGACGAAGCCGATCGGACCGAGCAGCGCAAGCATCAGCCCGACCGCGCCGAAGACGAGCTTCCACATCCAGATGAGATGCACGTGGAAGAGCCGCTCCGAGAGCGCGCCGGCGGCAATTGCGATCACGGTGATCTCGAACACCGACCAGCCGAGGCACTGGAGCACGTTCAGCGCCGTCGCGAGGTAGGAGCCACGCTGCCCGAGCGGCGCGCGCTGCAGCACCATCGTCGGCACACGTGCGTCGGCGCCGATGTAGGCGGCGGTGGCCAGCATCGCGTTGCCGATCACACCGCCGACGATCGTCGCGAGCACCGCCTGCTTCAGCGACAGCCCGAAATACGCGGCCGCGACAAGCACGAGCAACGAGATCCCGAGGTTGAGCCAAAGGAGGAACGAGTCGACGGCACCGAGCACGCGCAGGCGCTCCGGAACGGGCTCGATCCCCCAGCTCGGCGTCTCCATCCCGTGCGAGGTTAGCGACCCTCGAGCAGGCGCTGGCGCGCTTCGCTCTCGGCCAGCACGCGCAGCAAGAGCCAGACGACGAGGCCGAGCATCACGAACGAGCCCTCGACCAGCATCACGCCTCCGCCGGTGCGCTGGTCGGTCACCGAGTAGCGCGAGTAATACGAGTGGTCGGACCAAATGAAGACCTGCGAGAGCCCGAGCGAGACGAGCCACATCGCGAGCACGTACGGGAGCTTGCGCGCCGCGGTGAACCAGGGCGGGCCGTCGAGGAGGATCGACGCCCAGAGCAGGAAGCCCGCGACGAGGAAGGACAGATGCTCGAGCTGGTGCAACCAGATGTGCTCGAGCGCGGCGTCGTAGAGCGGCGTCAGATGCCAGGCGACGAGCGTCGCCGACCAGAGCGGCAGCGCAGCGAAGGGATGGGCGAGCTGGAGGGAACCCGCCAGCCCCAGGACGATCAGGAGCGGCCCGAGATCGCCCAGCAGCAGGTGCTGGACCATGTGGGTCGAGAAGTGCCCGGCGAGCGGGGCGACGTCGGCCCCGAGGACGAGGACGGTTCCCAGGACTAACGCGGCCCGACCGGGGTAGCCGGATCGGACGTGGAGCATCGGGCGATAGCTTGCCGCGCGGGCGGCTCGCTGACACTCGCGGGGGCGTCGATCGTCCTCGCCGGCTGCGGCTCGAAGCAGGATGCGCTGAGCACGCACAGCGGTGCGGCGCACGGAATCGCCTCGCTTTGGTGGAACATGCTCGTCGGCTGCGCGGCCGCGTTCGGGATTCTTTCAACGGTCCTCCTCGTCGCCTACGTGCGCCGCCGCCGGCCCGGCGTGCCCGGCGGCGGCGACCCCGAGCGGGCGGGGTGGGCGGTCGTCCT
The DNA here is from genome assembly GCA_036496545.1 of Gaiellaceae bacterium. Classification (GTDB taxonomy): domain Bacteria; phylum Actinomycetota; class Thermoleophilia; order Gaiellales; family Gaiellaceae; genus Palsa-739. Next base: position 52,575 of record DASXKX010000032.1, read on the forward strand.
CGCGCTCGGGCTCGTCGTCCCGATCCTGGCCGTCACGGCGCTCTTCCTCTACTCGAACATCTTCCTGATTCGGCAGACCTCCGTGTCTAGCGCAAACGCCGCCGTCGGCGATCGCACCGGGCTGACGATCCGCGTGATCGGCCACCAGTTCTGGTGGGAGGTGCGCTATCCCGGCACGCCGGCCGTCACCGCGAACGAGATCCACATTCCGGCGCGGACGAACGTGCGGGTGCTCCTCTATACGCGGGACGTCATCCACAGCTTCTGGGTGCCGGAGCTGAACAAGAAGGTCGACCTGATTCCAGAGCAGGTCAACAGCGTCGAGCTCTACGCCGACAAGCCGGGCCGCTACCGCGGGCAATGCGCGGAGTTCTGCGGCCTGCAGCACGCGCACATGGGGCTCTATGTCTTCGCGGATCCGCCCGCGCGGTTCCGGCAGTGGCTGGCCGCACAGGCCAAGCCGGCGACGACGAGCTCGGCGCTTTTCGACGACAAGTGCAGCAGCTGCCATGCGATCCGCGGGACGGCCTCGTCGAGCCACGTCGGCCCTGACCTCACGCACATCGGCTCGCGGACGTCGCTCGCAGCGCTGACGATCCCGAACTCATTCGTGCGCATGCGCGAGTGGATCCGCGATCCGCAGCGGGTCAAGCCGGGAAGCGCGATGCCCGCGGTGCCGCTGTCGAGCACGCAGGTGGACGCGCTCGCCCGCTACCTGGACTCGTTGAAATAGCGGTCACCGCCCCCGCACCGGAGCGCGTCGAGCGGCTCGAGCGCATCTGGGTCGAGCGGCCCGGCCTGCTCGGCTGGCTGACGACGACCGACCACAAGCGCATCGGCCTTCTCTACTTCTGGGCAACGCTCGTGTTCTTCGGAGCGGGCGGCATCGAGGCGCTGATGATGCGGACGCAGCTCGCGTCCGCGAACAGTCATTTGATCGGTCCCGTGCTCTACAACGAGCTCTTCACGCTCCACGGGATGACGATGATCTTCTGGTTCATCATCCCGATGACGACGGGCGCGTTCGGGAACTACCTGATCCCTTTGATGATCGGTGCGCGCGACATGGCGTTCCCGCGCCTCAACGCGCTCAGCTTCTGGATCTTCGTCGCGTCGGGGATCTTCCTCTACATCGGGCTCTTCCTCGGCTTCGGCCCGAACGCCGGCTGGTTCGACTATGTGCCGCTCGCGTCACGCCTGTACGACCCCGGACGTAACATCGAGTTCTACTCGCTCGGGCTGCTCTTCAACGGCATCTCGTCGACGCTGACGGCGGCGCAGTTCATCGTCACGATGTTCAAGTACCGCGCGCCGGGGATGTCGTTCAACCGCATCCCGCTCTTCTGCTTCGCGTTTCTCGCCGCGTCGTTCGGGCTGCTCTTCGCGCTGCCGTCGCTGAGCGTCGACCTGATCTATCTCTTCCTCGACCGCAACATCGGCACGTGGTTCTTCTCGCCGGCGCATGGCGGCTCGACGCTGCTCTGGCAGCACCTCTTCTGGTTCTTCGGCCACCCGGAGGTGTACATCCTGATCGTCCCTGCCTTCGGGATCGCAACCGAGATCATTCCGGCGCTGACGCAGCGCAAGATGATCGCGTTCCCGCTCGTCGCCGTCGCCGAGCTGCTCGTCGTCTTCATCGGCTTCGGCGTCTGGGCGCACCACATGTTCACGGACGGCCTGCCGCAGACGACGATCGTGTTCTTCGCCGGGGCGACGGCGATGGTGATCATCCCGTCGGCGATTCAGGTCTGGGCCTGGTCGTCGACGATCTTGGCAGGGTTACCGAAGTTCAAGACGCCGCTGCTCTTCATCGTCGGCTTCATCCTGTTCTTCGTCATCGGCGGCCTGAGCGGCGTGATGTTCGTCGCGATTCCCTTCGATCAGCAGGTGACGGACAGCTACTTCGTCATCGCGCACTTCCACTACATCATCTTCGGCGCGGCCGTCTTCCCGATCTTCGGCGGGATGTACTACTGGTTCCCGAAGCTCACCGGGCGCATGTACTTCGAGCGCCCAGGCCAGATCTCGTTCTGGCTGATCTTCATCGGGACGAACCTGTTGTTCTTCCCGATGCACATCGTCGGCCTGCTCGGCATGCCGCGCCGCGTCTACACGTATCCGGGCGGCATGGCCTGGACCGCGTACAACGTCGTCGAGACCGTCGGCGGCTTCATCACGCTCGTGGGGATCCTCCTCTGCCTCGGGAACCTTGTCGCGTCGTACCGGCGCGGGCCGCGCGTCGGGCCGGACCCGTGGCACGGGCCGACGCTCGAGTGGACCGTCCCGTCGCCGCCGCCCGAGTACAATTTCGCGGTCATCCCGACGGTGACGAGCGCGTATCCGAACTGGGACGGTGTCGCGCTCGACGGGGATCCGCTCGACGCGGGACACGAGCAGTTGCAGACGACGTTCGTCGACGCCCGGCGCGCGCAGCTCGTCCGCATGCCGCACTCGTCGCCGTGGCCGATCGTCTTCGCGCTCGTCCTGTCGGGCTTCTTCGCGGTGCTCGTCGTGGAGAAGTACGGCGTCGCCGCGATCTTCGCCGTGCTCCTCGGGTTGACCCTCGTGGCGTGGCACTCGGAGGAGCCGCCGACGCTCGAGGGGCCGCTGCTCGGACGTCCGGCGGCGTGGTGGGGGATGGCGATGGTGATCGCGGCCGAGGCGACGCTCTTCGCGATGATGATCGGCTCCTACTTCCTGCTGCGGTTCAAGAACATCGCGTGGCCGCCGCGCGGGATCCCGGAGCCGAAGGTCGTCTTGCCGCTCGTGCTGCTCGGCGTCCTGCTGCTCTCGCTCGTTCCGGTGCAGCTCGCCTGGAGGGCCGCGCGCGATGGGTTGATTGCTCGCGCGCGTGTGTTGATCGTCAGTGCGGTCATCCTGCAGGCCGGGTACTTCGCGATGGAGGTGCACCTCTTCGATGACGACCTCCACGACTTCACGCCGCACACGCACGCGTACGGCTCGATCTATTACACGCTGCTCGGAGCGTCGCATGCGCACATCGCGCTCGGGCTCCTGCTCAACCTTTGGCTGCTGTGGAAGCTGTCGCGTGGACTCACGCAGTACCGCCTCAACGGCTTCCACGCGATCACGTTCTACTGGGTCGCCGTCGGCGCGATCACCACCGCCGTGACCCTCACGACCCTCTCGCCTGCACTGTGAGTCTCCGGAGGCTCGAGTACCTGCAGTGGTTCGGCTTCGTCGCCGGCGGGACGATCTGGTTCGGGTCGTTCCTCGCGGGCCTCTGGACGGCCGCCGCGGTCTGCAACCCCGGAAGCTCGCGCTGGGGCGTGCCGCTCGACACCGTCGAGCTCGGCATCGGCAGCTTCGCCCTCGCGTGTCTCGCCGCCTCCGAGGCCGCCGCGATCGCGGTGTTTCGCGCCACAAGGGCCGTCGAGGAAGAAGGCCCGCCGCCGCCCGCGCGGATGAAGTTCTTCGCCATCGGCGCCATGGCCGGAAACGTGCTCTTCGCGATGATCATCGTCCTCTCCACCCTGGCCGCAGTCGTCGACCGCGCCTGCCACCAGGCATGAGACGCCTGGTTGTCATCCTGTTGCTGCTTGCGCTTCCCGGCGTCGCGACGGCCGCGAACGGCAAGCAGGTGTACGGGCGCTACTGCGTGATGTGCCACGGGCCGAACGGCGTCGGCAATTCGAATCCGAACGCCGTCGTCGGCGGCGGCCCGGCACGCGACGTCGGGATCGAGCCGGGCATCGGCCCATCGCTGCGCAACGTCGGCGCGCGCGCGGCCGACTTCTATCTCCGCACCGGCTACATGCCGCTCAAGCGCACGGGCCTGCAGCCGCGGCGCAGCCGGCTGCTGCTCTCGAGCGGCCAGATCGACGCGTTGATCACGTACGTCGCGTCGCTCGGTGACGGGCCCCCCGTGCCGCGACCGCAGCCCGAGCAGGGCACCCTGTCGGAGGGGCAGCACCTGTTCGCCTCGAACTGCGCGGGCTGCCACCAGATCATGGCGCGGGGCGGCTACGTGACCCACGCCGTGCCGCCGCCGCTCGGGCAGGCGAGCGCGACCGAGATCGCCGAGGCGGTACGGATCGGTCCGTACGTGATGCCGCGCTTCTCCACGAGACAGATCTCGAATTCGCAACTCGATTCACTGATCCGCTACGTGCAGTGGACGCAGCACCCCGACGACCGCGGCGGGCTCTCCCTATGGCGCATCGGGCCGGTGCCGGAAGGCCTTGTGACGTGGTTCTTCGGCGCGGCAGCGCTCGTCGCGGTCTGTCTCGTGATCGGAAGGCGGTTGCATGAGTAGGGCACGCGACGCATTGCTCGCGGGACTCGTGTTGCTGCTCGGTCGCCGCCGAGAGCCGCCGCGGCCAGACGCGCACCTGCTGCCGCCCGTGCCGAAGCAGCCGCGCGCAGAGACGGCCGCGATCGCGCTGCTCTTCGTCGCCGCGCTGTGCGCCGCCGCGTTCCCGGTCGTCTACTTCGTCGACGCGATCCCGGCGAAGACGCAATACCTCGGCCTCTCCATCGGGCTCGCGTTGCTCTTCCTCGCGGCGGCGCTGATCGTCGCAGCGGAGTCCGTCATCCCGACCGAAGAGCTTGCGCACGCGTACCCGCCCGACGAGCACCAGGAGGACGAGGAGTACGTGGCGGGCCTCGTCGAGGAGTCCGGGAAGGGCTTCACCCGCCGCGGCCTGTTCAAGCTCGGGCTCTTCTCCGCCGGCGGGGCGCTCGGCGTCGCTGCGCTGATCCCCGCGGTCTCGTTCGGGCCGCTCGGCGTCAAGGAGTTCTACGGAACGTCGTGGCGGAAGGGGCGGCGGCTCGTCGACGAGAACGACGTCCCGTTGCGGGCGGCCGACATCCACGAGAAGGCGCTCTACACCGCGTTCCCGGAAGGCGCGGACAAGGAGGAACAGGGCTCTGCGGTCGTCGTCGTCCGTCTCCCGCAAGCGTCGCTCACGCTGTCGGGACGGGTCGAGGGCTACGACGCGGACGGGATCGTCGCGTACTCGAAGCTCTGCACTCACGCCGGCTGCGCGATCTCGCTCTACCGTGCGCCGCTCTTTGCGCCGGACGAGCCGCTGCCCGCGCTCGTCTGCCCGTGCCACTACTCGACGTTCGACCCGTCCGACGGCGGCAGCGTCACGTTCGGGCCCGCCGGCCGCCGGCTGCCGATGCTGCCGCTCTCGGTCGACGGGAAGGGCGAGCTCCGCGCGCGCGGGAACTTCGACGACTCGGTCGGCCCGTCGTGGTGGGGCGTACGCGAGCGGAGGCCGAGCCCGTGATTCGCAAGGCTGTCCGCTACGTCGACACGCGCACCGGCACCGCGCCGTTCCTACGGAAGGCGCTCCGCTACGTCTTCCCGGACCACTGGTCGTTCCTGCTCGGCGAGGTCGCGCTCTACGCCTTCATCGTGCTCGTCGCCACGGGGGTCTATCTCACGTTCTTCTTCGTCGACTCGCGCGAGGACGTCGTCTACCACGGCTCGTACGCGCCGCTGCAGGGACAACACATGAGCGAGGCATACCGGTCGGTGCTCGACATCTCGACGACGGTGAAGGCCGGCCTGCTCATCCGGCAGACCCATCACTGGGCCGCGAACGTCTTCCTGGCGGCGGTGATCCTGCATCTCTTCCGCGTCTTCTTCACCGGCGCGTATCGCAAGCCGCGCGACCTGACGTGGCTGATCGGCGTGACGATGCTGATGCTCGCGCTGCTCGAGGCGTACGTCGGCTACTCGATGGTCGACGACCTCATGTCGGGCATGGGCCTCGTCATCGGCTACGCGGTCGGCCTCTCGATCCCGTTCGTCGGCGCGAATGTCATGGGTTGGCTCTTCCACGGGCCGTTCCCCGGCGGCGCCGTGTTGATCCCGCGCCTCTACATCGCGCACGTGCTGCTCTTCCCGATCCTGATCGCCGTGCTGCTGACCGTGCACCTCGTGCTCGTTGCGCTGCGGCACCACTCGCAGTTCCGGGGCCGCCGGCAGACCGAGCGGACGGTGATCGGCATTCCGCTCTTTCCCGGGCAGACGCCGCGCTCACTCGGCCTGCTGTTCGCGGTGACCGGCGTCCTCTTCCTGCTCGGCGGGCTCGTGCAGATCAACCCGATCTGGCTCTGGGGGCCGTTCCACACGTACATCTCGACGAACGGCGCGCAGCCGGACTGGTATCTCGGCTGGCTGATCGGCGGCCTGCGGCTGATGCCGGGATTCGACGTGACGATCGGCCACTACACACTCATTCCGGGGCCCTTCTGGGGCGGCGCGCTCTTCCCGATGGTCGTCTTCGGCTTCCTCTATTTCTGGCCGTACGTCGAACGGAAGCTGGCCGGTGACGTCGCGTTCCACAACCTCCTCGACCGGCCGCGCGACAACCCGCTGCGGACGGGTGTCGGCGTCGGGATGGTGACGTGGATCTTCCTGGTCTTCGTCGCCGGGTCGTCCGACCGCGTCCAGGTGCTGTTCGACCTCTCGTACACGGGACAGATCTGGTTCTACCGCGTCGCAGTGCTCGTCGTCCCTGTCGTCACGGGCTTCGTCGCCGCGTGGGTGTGCCGGCAGCTCGTGCGCGGCGAGCAGGTCGAGCTCGAGCGGCGCCGTGCCGAGACCGAGGGGCGGCTCGAGCTCGCGTCGCGGCTCGATCAGGCGTAGCCGAGCTCGAAGAAGCGCGCCTCGTGGGCCATCGCCTGCTCGGGAGTGAGGCCGGCTTGCGAGTGTGGTTGGGCGCCGATCGCGTCGGCGAAGCGCGTGATGACGTTGAACGCAGCGGCCACGTAGGCCGCGTCGCGCAGCGCGTCGCGAGACACGCCAGCCTGGAGCGCACGCGTCGCGTCGAGCTCGTCGGGCGCGAGCGTCATCGTCTCGATGAAGCGCAGCGTCTCGCGGAGCCGCTCGTCGATCGGCGCCGACTCGTAGTCGGCGAGAACCGCGTCGACGAGCTCCGAGTCACCGTACGCGTACGACGCGACCGCGCCGTGGGCCTCCGTTCAGAAGGGACAGAGATTGCGAGCGGAGACGAACGCGGCGAAGAGCTCGCGCTCCGCTTCGGTCCACGCGGAAGGGCCTTTCATCACCTCCTGCAGGAGCTCGCCGAACGGGCGCCCGAAGAGGTCTGGGCGGTAGCGCAGTGCGCGCGAGATGTCGGAGACGTAGCCGTCGCGCTCCTCGAGCTCGCGGATCTGCTGCGCCGACTCGGTGTCGTGGATGAGCGCGAGCCTCATTCGATTGCCTTCAACGCAGCGCGTCGGCGGCGGTCGCCCTCGCCGAGCGCGGCCGCGAGCACGCTCTCGAACACGACGTCGACCTTTTGCCCCTCGAGGTCTGCGTCGACGATCTTGTAGGCGTGCTTACGCGTCTTCTCGAGCAGCGCGTGCAGCTCGGGCGGATCGTCGCCGCGGGCGATCGCCCGCCGTTCGTACGCCTTCAGCGCTCCCTGGGACTCGAGCACCGCCTCGGTGACGGCGCGCCAGGCCTCAACGTACGGATCGTCAGATCGCACGGGTTCGAACGTACATCAGTCCCTGAAGCGGGGCCAGGTCCCGTCTGGGGCTCAGACGAGCAGGCGCCTGAGCACGTACGGGAGGATCCCGCCGTGCCGCAGGTATTGCCGCTCGCGCGGGGTGTCGAGGCGCACGCGTGCGCGGAATTCGTTGCCGTCCGCACGAACCGTGACCTCGGAGGCGTTCCCGTTCTCGACGCCCGAGATCGAGAACTCCTCGCGGCCCGTGACGCCCAGCGACTCCGGCGTGTCGCCGTCGAGGAACTGGAGCGGGATGATTCCCATCATCAGCAGGTTCGAGCGGTGGATGCGCTCGTACGACTGCGCGATCACCGCCCGGACTCCAAGCAGGTTCGGCCCCTTCGCCGCCCAGTCGCGTGACGAGCCGGACCCGTACTCCTTGCCCGCGATCACGATCGTCGGCACGGCGTCCGCGCGGTAGCGCTTAGCGACGTCGAAGATCGTGCCCTCCTCCCCGTTTGGCAGATGGACCGTCCAGGTGCCTTCGCTACCGGGGACGAGCAGGTTGCGCAGGCGGACGTTCGCGAACGTGCCGCGCACCATCACCTCGTGGTTGCCGCGGCGCGCCCCGTACGAGTTAAACTCCCGCCGCTCGACGCCGTGCTCGATCAGGTACTCACCCGCCGGCGACTGCGGCCGGATCGCACCCGCCGGCGAAATGTGGTCGGTCGTGACCGAGTCGCCGAGCATGACCAAGACGCGCGCGCCCGCGATGTCCTCGACCGTGCCCGGCTCGCGCTGCATGCCCTCGAAGTACGGCGGCTGTCGAACGTACGTCGAGTCGGGATCCCACGCGAAGAGGTCGCCGGCCGGTGTGTCGAGCTCGCGCCAGCGCTCGTCGCCCGTGAAGACGTCGCTGTAGACGTCCCGGAACATCTCGCCGTCCACCGAGGTCGCGATCGTCGCGTCGATCTCCTCCGCCGTCGGCCAGATGTCGTGCAGAAACACCGGCCCGTCGTCGCCCTCGCCGAGCGGCTCGTTCAGCAGGTCGACGTCCATGCGCCCGGCCAGCGCGTACGCGACGACGAGCGGCGGCGAGGCGAGGTAGTTCGCCTTCACGTCCGAGTGGATGCGCGCCTCGAAGTTGCGGTTGCCGGAAAGCACGGCGCACACGACGAGCTCGCCATCGTTCACCGCCTGGCCGATCGCCTCCGGTAGCGGGCCGGAGTTGCCGATGCACGTCGTGCAGCCGTAGCCGACGAGGTTGAAGCCGAGCTCGTCGAGATACCGGTCGAGCCCGGCGCGCCGGTAGTACTCCGTCACGACCTTCGAGCCGGGCGCGAGCGACGATTTCACCCACGGCTTCCGGACGAGGCCCTTCTCGACCGCCTTCTTCGCGAGCAGGCCGGCGCCGATCATCACCGACGGGTTGGACGTGTTCGTGCACGAGGTGATCGCCGCGATCACGACCGAGCCGTGCTCGAGCTCGAAGTCCTCGCCCTGCACCGGCACGCGCTTCTTCTCGACCGTTGCCGTGTGCGCAGGAAGCTCGGCGCTGTCCGACGTCCCGTCGCCGGTCGGCGGATCGCTCGCCGGGAACGAGTCCGCGATCTCCTTGTCGTAGGTGCCGTTGCCGTAGGGAACCCCGAAGGTGTCGAGCGAGTCGATGAACGACTCCTTCGCGTCTGCGAGCGCCACGCGGTCCTGCGGCCGCCGTGGGCCGGCCAGCGAAGGCTCGACGGAGCCGAGGTCGAGCTCGACGATCTGGGAGTACGTCGGATGGTCGTCAGGCTCGTGCCAGAGGAGGTTCTCCTTGCAGTACGCCTCGACGAGCGCGATGCGCTCCGACGGCCGGTTCGTCAGCCGCAGGTACGCGAGCGTGACGTCGTCGACGGGGAAGAAGCCGCACGTCGCGCCGTACTCGGGGCTCATGTTCCCGAGCGTCCCGCGGTCAGCGAGCGCCAGCGTCGACAGTCCCGGCCCGAAGTACTCGACGAACTTTCCGACGACGCCGGTCTTGCGCAGGATCTCGGTGACCGTGAGCACGAGATCGGTCGCGGTCGCGCCCTGCGGCAGCTCGCCGCTGAGCCGGAAGCCGACGACCTGCGGCACGAGCATCGACAGCGCCTCGCCGAGCATCGCTGCCTCGGCCTCGATCCCACCGACGCCCCAGCCAAGTACGCCGAGCCCGTTGATCATCGTCGTGTGGGAGTCCGTGCCGACGAGCGTGTCGGGGAACGCGAAACCGTCTCGCGACTCGACGACGCGCCCGAGGTACTCGAGATTGACCTGGTGCACGATCCCCGTGTTCGGCGGGACGACCTTGAAATTGTCGAACGCGCTCTGCCCCCAGCGCAGGAAGGCGTAGCGCTCCTTGTTCCGCTCGAACTCGAGCTCGACGTTGCGCGAGATGGCGAGCCGCGATGCGAACTCGTCGACCTGTACCGAATGGTCGATCACGAGCTCGACCGGGATCAGCGGGTTGATCTTCGCCGGATCGCCGCTCTGGTCGCGCATCGCATCACGCATCGCTGCGAGGTCGACGACGCACGGGACGCCGGTGAAGTCCTGCAGCAGCACGCGCGTCGGCGCGAACGAGATCTCGTGTGACGGCTCGGCGTCGGCGACCCAGCCGGCGACCGCCTCGACCTCCTCGTCGGTGCCGTTCCGCAGGACGTTCTCGAGCAGGATGCGCAACGTGTAGGGGAGCCGCGCGACGTCCCATTTCGCCTGGAAAGCATCGAGGCGGTAGATCGAATACGTCTCGTCTCCGACTCGAAGCTCAGCAGGCGCTGCCATACCTCGATTCAAGCAGAAGCGATCAAAGCTTCGGCATCAGCTCTTTCGCCGCGAATTCGACGAACTCGTCCTGGTTCTCGCCGATCTGGTGCACGTAGACGTCTGTGAAGCCGGCGTCCGCGTACCTGCCGATCAGGTCGAGGTACGGCTGCGGATTCGGGCCGTGTGGCGTCTGCTTCGCGACGTCGCTCTCGTCGACCATCGCGGCCGACGCCTCGAAGTCGGAAGGCGTCGCGAGCTCCTGCCCGAGCGGGCCTTGCAGCGCGAGGTTCGGCCACTCCTCGGTCGCGCGCTTCAAGCCCGCCTTTGCGTCTCGGTCATAGGCGCAGTGCATCATCCCGAGCTTCCGCTTGCCGTTCCCGCCCGCGCGCTCGAACGCCTTGACGACGCCGTCGTCGGGTGACGTCGAGATGAAGCCGTCGCCGACCGTGCCGGCGAGCGCCGCCGCCTTCTTTTGCGCGGCCGCGACGTAGACCTCGACGGGCTCGTCGGGGAGCGTGTACACGCGCGCGTGGTCGACGGTGTAATGCTTGCCGCGGTGCGTCCGCTCGCCGCCCCGCCACAGGAGGCGCATGACGGCGATCGCCTCCTCGAGCATCTCGAGCCGCTCGTCCGGCAGCGGCCAGCGGTCGCCGAAGATGTGCTCGTTCAGGTTCTCGCCCGTGCCGACCCCGAGGAAGAATCGCCCGTCCATCATCGACGCGACGGTCGCAGCAGCCTGCGCGACGAGAGCCGGATGCTGTCGGATCAGCGGGCACGTCACGCCCGTGCCGACGCGGATCTTCTCCGTTACGTGTGCGATGCCGCCGAGCGTTGACCAGACGAACGGACTGTGACCTTGTGCGTCGACCCACGGGTGGTAGTGGTCGGAGATGAGGCAGAACGTGAACCCCGCGCGTTCGGCGAGCGCCGCTTGGCGAACGAGCTCGTTCGGCGGGTGATCTTCGGATGAGAGTGCAAAACCAAGCTCAGGCATACAGGCGTTTTTCGCGTTTCGGCCCGGGAAGAAACGCGCCGTGGACACGGCTGTGGTTGCCGAATTGAGGGCTGCGCTTGTAGGCGTCGAGCTGCCGGCGGACAAGGCGCGGCTGCTCGAGTACGCCGTGCGGCAGCACGTCGAGCCGCAGCAGCTCGACATGCTTCGGTCGTTGTCGGACCGCGAGTTCGAGTCGCTCGAAGACGTCGTCGACGAGCTTCTGCACGTGCAGCCCGGCTAGCTCACGCCGACAGCACGCAACGAGACCATTGCGGCGACGTTGAACGCGCCTGCGAGCTTCGCCGCGGCGGTGCGCTCCTGCTCGAGGATGTGCTCGACGAGCCGGACCGTCTGCTTGTCGCCGACGCGATCGGCAACCCGCTTCAGCTGCTCGTAGCCGCCGATCTCCAGATACTCGAAGGCGTACGCGAACGCCGTGAGCTTTCCCGGCGTGTCGGGATGACCCTGGAAGAACGCGCCCCAGTTGAGCGCGCCGAGTCGCATCGCCGCATCCTTCAGCGTTGACGGATCGTCGCCGAGCGCGTGCAGGCGTTCCTGGATCAGCTCCGCGTGATCGCGTGTCTCTGCGAGATGGTCGGCGAAGATGCTCTCGAGCTGTGGATCGTCGACGAGCTTCGGTGCGCGCTCCAGCAGTGCGATCGCCTGTTCCTCGATCGCGTGCGCGTCCGCGAGGTACTTCCGCAGCGGCGTGTCGAGGTCGTCGCGCGGATGCTCGCGCAGCGAAGCGTCGACCGCCTGGTCGACGTGAGCCTCGAGCCGCTGCATCATCGTGCGTTCCTCTTCGCGGATGCGCGTGGCGGCCTCGACGACGCGTTCGTCCTTCGCGCGGGCGGCGACACGCTCCAGCAGCTCGTAGGACGCGACCTCCAGGCCCTCGTACGACAGTGCGTGCGCGAGCAGCTTGCCGGGCGTGTCGGGCTGGAGCTTCGCGAAGAGCAGGAAGCCCTTGCCGCCGATCCCCATCACGGTGTCCTTCACCTTCGACGGCTTCGCGTCGCGCGCCTCGAGTAGCTCGCGTGTCGTCCGCTCGTGGCCTTCGGTCTCGGCAAGATGCGTGCGGAAGGCCTGCGAGAGCTCGGGCGTCCCGGCGATGTCGGGCGCGCTGCGGAGCTGCGCGAGCGCCTGCACCTCGATCGAATGGGCGTCCGCCAGGTACTTCGTGAGTTGGTCGTCGAGCTCGCGTGCCATGGCCTGTCTCCTCGGTCGGTGTCGTCCCGGCTCGCCTTCCCGCCTGCCCAAGCCTCACACCGGCTTCGGCGTGGGTTGTCGAGTGGTTGCCGTGCGATCCGCCAAGCCACGCTCGCCCTGACGGGACACGTCTGGCGCCAGGCGCTGCGCCGTCCGAGTCACGGTCGCTAGGTCCCGGGCGACGCAGACGCGGCGCTCTCGTGTGGCCGCGTCGTAGCCCGCGTGCCGTCCCGGGTCGCTCGCTCGCGCTGCGGCTTCACGACGTACTTCGGATCGCGGGCCGACTGCTTGCCGGCGTGGTGGACGGCGAAGCGCAGGCACAGCTCACCGGCGCAGACGAGCGCGCCTCCGAGCACGGCTGCACCGCGGCTGCGGCGCCCGCGCCGTGCGAGCATCAAGGCACCGCTCGACGCCATGACCTTCGCGGCCGTCGAGAAGGCGCCGGCCGCGCCGCGGCGATAGACCTCGCCCGTCTCGCCGAGGCGGAGGTGCATCGCGTGCATCAGCAGCCCCTCGGCGACCACGCCGCCGACTGCGAGCCGCCTCGCCGGGCCGGCGCTCGCCGGCGGGCAGAAGATGCACGCCGCTGCGCCGGCCGACGCCGTGGCGCTCGCGCCGAAGAGCCACGGGAGCTCCTGGCGCGCCTCGTGCCAGACGGGGATCGCGGTGTCCGCCACGAGCACGCCGGTGTACGTCGCGAGCGGCGGTCCGAAGAGGAACGACACGAGCTCGGCGAGCAGCTTGACCGGCTTCAGGATCCCGAGCAGCTCCAGCGCGGCAGCGGTCGTCGACGCGCCGCCGTTCACGAACAGCACCCACGCGCCGATGTTCATCGGCGAGGTCACCTTGAACACGCGCAGCATGTGGTGGAAGCGCTCTGGGCGTCCGAGGTCAGAGATCAGCAGCATCGGGTTCACGACGTCTGCCGCCGCGCCGATGTAGAGCGTCCGCCGCGACAGCTCCTCGTTCCCGAAGAGCTTCGCCGACAGCGATACGACCGAGGACGCGCCGGCAACACCGCCGGTAAAGAGGTACGTCGGGATCTCCCACATCCACGTCGGCTCCTTCAAGACCGGCCGGCCGTAGTACGACTGCACGTCAGTCACGCGCGCACGCTCCGACGATTGCAACAGTGAGCACGGCAGCCGCCCGCGCCATGTTCCGCCACATCGACCCGAGGTGCTTCGTCGTGACGACCGGGTCGGGCGGCAGTCCGTACACCTCGGGCTCGTCGAGCAGGAGGAAGAACGCGCCGGCGCCTCCGATTCCGTCCTCGGGATCGCGGAGGTAGAGCTGCGCGCCGTTCCAGCCTTCGGCTTCGAGCTTCGCGAGCCGTTCGTCCGCGCGTGCATGCAACTCGTCGAGCGGGCCGAACTGGATCGACTTCGTCGGGCAGGCCTGTGCACACGCAGGCTCGTGGCCGCCCTTCAAACGGTCGTAGCAGAGCGTGCATTTCCAGACGCGGCCGTCTTCCTTCTTGCCGAAGATCGGCAGCAGGTCAGGCTGGTGACCGACGTTGGCCGTCGACGGGATGTCGCGCTTGTCGAGCACGCCGAACGGGCATGCCGGCACGCAATAGCCACAGCCGTTGCAGATGTCCTCCTGCACGACGACGGTTCCGAACTCCGTGCGAAAGAGCGCGCCGGTCGGGCACACGTCGAGGCATGCGGCGTGCGTGCAGTGCTTGCACACGTCCGACTCCATCAGCCAACGTAGTGCGGTCGTGCCGTCGTCATTCGTGCGCAGCGGCTTCTCCTGCTCGATGAAGGCGACGTGCCGCCATGTGTTCGCACTCAGCTCCCCCGTGTTGTCGTAGGAGTGCCCCGTCCACGCCTGGCCGTCCTGCGGGATGAGGTTCCACTCCTTGCACGCGACCTCGCATGCCTTGCAGCCGATGCACACCGATGTATCCGTGAAGAAGCCGACGCGCGGCTGCTGCTCGTCGCCGTACGCTTCGTGGCCGTCCGGCACGCCGGTCGGCTCCTGTCCAAGCAACGTGCTCATGACGGGGCCGTCTTCCGGGACTCCTCGGACTCGGCGCGCGGCGACATCTCACGGCGCGAGTGCGCCTGATCGCGCAGCTCGGCGACGAACTCCGTGAGCGCGGCTCCACGCGGACGGCGGCCGGGCCGAATCCCGCACGTCGCCGCCTTCGTCTCCATGATGTGCACGTTCGGGTCGAGCGCCGCGTGTACGAGGTCGTTAGCGCTGTCACCCTGCGTCAGCAGACGCGTGCCCCAGTGGTACGGAAGCCCGATCTGATGCGTCTTTCGCCCTTGCACGACGAGCGGTTTCATCCGCTCGGTGACGAGCACGCGCGCCTCGATTGCGGAGCGCGCCGTGTAGATCGTCGCCCAGCCGCCGTGCTCGAGCCCGGCTTCCTCGGCGAGCTCGGGCGAGACCTCGCAGAACATCGCGGGCTGCAGCTCCGCGAGATACGGCACCGAGCGGGTCATGCCGCCCGCCGTGTGATGCTCGGTCAGGCGGTACGTCGTGAAGACGTGTGGATAGAGCTCGCTGCCCGGCTCGCCGTCGACCGGGTTGTACGGGTCCCAGCCGGCGTTCTTGTGCTGCTGGCGGGCCGGGTTCGCGCGCTGGCCGTAGAGTGGGTTGTCGAACGGCGACTCATGTGGCTCATAGTGCGTTGGCAGCGGCCCGTCCTCGAGGCCCTGCGGGACGTAGAGCCATGATCGCCCGTCCGCCTGCATGATGAACGGGTGGTCGCCGGCAATCGCCGCCTCGGCCTCCGCATCGTCCGGCGGCACGTAGCCGGGCTCTTTCGTCTCCTCGAAATCGGGGACGTCGAGGCCGGTCCACTTCTCTCCGTTCCACCAGACGTACTGCTTGCGCTCCGACCACGGCTTGCCGTCCGGGTCGGCGGACGCGCGGTTGTAGATCAAACGGCGATTCGCCGGCCATGCCCACGCCCACTCCGCGGCGACGTAGTCCTGCTCCCAGTGCGGCTTCTTGCGGGCCGCCTGGTTGACGCCGTCCGCGTAGACCCCGCAGTAGATCCAGCAGCCGCACGCGGTCGAGCCGTCCGGCTTCAGTTCCTTGTAGGCGGGCAGGAAGCGGCCGGACTCGACCTCCCAACCGCTGATCTCGGCGAGCACCGCCTCGGCGCTCGGCTCTCGGATCTGCGTATGCGTCGGATACTCCCAGCGCAGCGCCGTGATCAGGTCGTCGCGGTCGTCCTTCGAATCGGCGAGCTTCTGCTTGATCCGTCGACCGAGATGGAAGTAGAACCACAGATCGGACCGGCAGTCCTGCGGCGGCTCCGTCGCCTGCCAGTGCCACTGCAGCAAGCGCTGCGTGTTCGTGAACGAGCCGTCCTTCTCCGTGTGCGCGGAGGCCGGCATGAAGAAGACTTCCGTCCCGATCTGGTCGGTCTTCAGCTCGCCTGACTCGATCTCCGGGCTGTCGTACCAGAACGATGCCGACTCGATCTCGACGAGATCGCGTACGACGAGCCAGTCGAGCTTTGCGAGCGCGAGGCGATTCGCCTTGCCGTTGGCGTTGCCGACGGCGGGGTTCTCGCCTGCGATCAGGTAGCCCTTCACATTTCCCGCGAGCATCTGCTCGAGCGTCCAGTACATCGAGTTGTCGTCGTCGATGCGCGGCAGCTTCTTGAAGAGCCAGTCGTTCTCGTCGGTCGCGTGCTCGCCGAAGTACGCCTTCATCAGGCTCACCCAGTACGCGTCGTAATGACCCCACCAGCCCGTCGGCGACCGGTTCGCTTTCATGAACGTCTCGAAGTCGCCGTAGGCCTCGGTGTGCGGCATCGACAGGTAGCCCGGGAGGATGTTGTAGAGCGTCGGGATGTCG
The DNA here is from genome assembly GCA_036496545.1 of Gaiellaceae bacterium. Classification (GTDB taxonomy): domain Bacteria; phylum Actinomycetota; class Thermoleophilia; order Gaiellales; family Gaiellaceae; genus Palsa-739. The sequence goes on from DASXKX010000032.1 coordinate 68,814, forward strand.
GTCGAGCCCTGGATCGACGCGTGGCCACGCAATGCAAGGATCCCGCCGCCCGGGCGGCCGATGTTGCCGAGCAGCTGCTGGACGATCGTGCACGCACGAATAAGCTGAACGCCGACCGTGTGCTGCGTCCAGCCGACGGCGTAGCAGAACGCGCTCGTGCGCTCCCGGCCCGAGTTGCGAACGAGCGCCTCGCACACGGCGACGAAATCGTCGGCGGAGCAGCCGCACGTCTCGGCGACGAGCTCGGGCGTGTAGCGCTGGAAGTGACGCTTGAGGATCTGGAAGACGCAGCGCGGGTGCTTCAGGTCCGGGTCCTCCGACGGCGGCTCGCCGTACCGCAGGCCGCCGCCGTGCCCGCCGTGACCTGACTGCTCACCTTTCGTTGCCTTGAACCCGGCTTCCGGGTCACCGCCCGAGCCGTGCACTTCCATGCCCTCGTACATCCACTGGCGCACGTCGTAGGTTCCCTGCTCCGGGTCCCAGCCGGAGAAGAGGCCGTCGAGCTCCTCCGTGTCCGTGAACTCCTCGCGGATGATCACGGGCGCGTTCGTGTAGTGCTTGACGTACTCCTCGAAGTAGAGGTCGTTCTGGAGGAGGTAGTTCGCGATCCCGCCGAGGAACGCGATGTCGCTGCCCGCGCGGATGCCGACCCACTTCGTCGCCATCGCGCTCGTTCGGGTGAAGCGCGGGTCGACGTGGATGACCTCAGCTCCGCGCTCGCGCGCCTCCATGACCCACTGGAACCCGACCGGATGGTTCTCGGCCATGTTCGAGCCCATGATCACGATGCAGTCCGAGTTCTGCAGGTCCTGCTGGAACGTCGTCGCGCCGCCTCGTCCGAACGAGGTGCCCAGACCGGGCACCGTGGAGCTGTGTCATATGCGGGCCTGGTTCTCGACCTGCACGACCCCGAGCGCCGTCATCAGCTTCTTGATCAGGTAGTTCTCCTCGTTGTCGAGCGTCGCGCCGCCGAGGTTGCCGATCGCGAGCGTGCGGTTCGCGGGATTCCCGCCTTCCGTCTCGGCCTGCCAGGTCGCGGCCCGCGTCTCGATCACGCGGTCGGCGATCATGTCCATCGCCGTCTCCAGGTCGAGCTCCTCCCACCGCGTGCCGTACGGCCTCCGGTACTTGACCTTGTATTCGCGGAGCGGGCTCTGGACGTAGCTCTTCGACGCCTGTCCCTTCGGGCAGAGGCGACCGCGCGAGATCGGGCTCGCGGGGTCGCCCTCGATGTGCGTCACCTCGCCGTCGCGGACGTAGACGAGCTGGCCGCAGCCGACCGCGCAGTACGGGCAGATCGACTGGACGACGTGATCGGCATCGTGGATGCGCGGCTTCAGTGTGTGGGAACGCTGCGACTTCACCGCCGGACCCAGGGCGAGCCGGTCGCCGTTTTTAAGTTGATGAACGACGGGCCACGACGCGATCAACCTCCGGAGCTTCATCCCGTATCCGTAATCCCGCCCCGCGCGTTGAATAAACAAATCGTAATACGATGGACATGAAAGGAGGTGCTGCTCGATGAGCACCATCGACGAACGGCGTGAGCGGGCCTCTGCCGGAGTCGCGCTCGTCGCCGATACCGACGGGTGGTACGGGGACTTCGCCCGGCCGCGCGTCTTCCTCCAGCCGATCGCGGCGCCGTCGATCCTGGGGCTGTTCGGCTTCGCGGGCGCAACGTTCATCGTCGCGGCCAATCTCGCGGGGTGGTACGGCAACACAGCGACACCGGGCTATCTCTTCCCGTTCGCATTGACGTTCGGCGGGATCGCCCAGTTCGCAGCGGGCATGTGGTCCTACAGGGCGCGTGATGCGGTGGCGACCGCGATGCACGGGATGTGGGGCTCCTTCTGGATCGGCTACGGGATCCAGCAGCTCCTGCTCGCGACGAAGGTGCTGCCGACGGGCACGACGCTCGACCACGCGCTCGGGTTCTGGTTCATCGCGCTCTGCCTGATCACCGCATCCGGGGTGCTCGGAGCGCTCGCCGAGGGGAACCTCGGCGTTACCGCGGTGCTCGGCACGCTTGCGGCGGGCTCTGGCCTCGCGGCGGTCGGGTTCCTCGACGGGCACACAAGCGTGCAGCACGCGGCCGGCTGGGTGTTCGTGATCTCGGCGGGTCTCGCGTGGTACACGGCGACCGCGATGATGTTGAAGGCGGCTGGGAGCAAGGTGATCCTCCCGCTCTTCAAGACCGACATGGAAGCGAACAAGACGGGCGGTACACCGACGCGGGCGATCCAGCTCGAGTGGGGCGAGCCCGGCGTGAAGATGGGGCAATAAGGACGAACCGCGGCGCGTCGTTTTCCCCGGCAACGCGCCGGGGATACGACGCGTCGTGAGGCACTTGCGCGCGTGGCTCATCAGCTGGGTCGCGCTCTTCCTCGCCTGGCTTCTCTTTTCGGGCGACGTCAACCACATCGAGGTGATCGCGGCCGCCTGTGCAGCGACGGTCGCTGCGACCATCGGCGAGGTCGCACGCACCCAGGCCGGCGTGCGCGCAAGTGTGCCGCGGAAGCTCGTCGTACCGATGCTCCGCGCGCTGCTTCAGGTTGTGCCGGACTTCGGGTATCTCGTCTGGGCGCTCGTGCTAAGCGCTGTCCGCGGGGATGTCGTACGCGGGCAGACGAAGCGGCGCGCATTTCACGACGTCGGCGACGATCGGCGTTCCGTGGGGGCACGGGCTGCTGCGTTGTGGTCTGCGAACCTCAGCCCGAACGCGATCGCGATCGACATCGACCGTGAGCGGCACGAGTCGGTCGTCCACGACCTGATCGTCAACCGCGCATCGGAGCGACCCGCGTGAACGCGTTCACAGTCGCGGCGACCGTCTTCATCGCACTGCTCGCGCCGCTCGGCCTGCTTGCGGCGAGGCGGCGTCCGATCGACGGGCTGATCGCGCTCGAGGTCGGCTCGACGCTGAGCATTCTCACGCTGCTCTGCCTCGCCGAAGGCTTCCACCGTTCCTTCGAGTTCGGAGTCGCGATCGCCGCGGTCGTCTCGTCGTGGATCGGCGGGCTCGTCTATGCACGCTTCCTCGGGCGGTGGCTGTGAGCGACGTCGCGGTTGACGTCCTGCTCGTGCTGGCGGTCGTGAGCGCGTTTGTCTGTTGTGCGGGCGTCGTCGTCATGCGGACATCCCTCGACCGCCTGCACTACGCCGCGGCCGCGACGACATTGCCGTCCATCTTCGTGCTCGCCGCCGTGCTCGTGCGCGAGCACGTCTCGTCCGGCGGCCTGGAGGCGATCGCTGCGGTCGCGCTTCTGTTCTTGCTGAACCCGGTGCTCGTCATAGCAACCGCGCGCGCGATCCGGCGCGTGGAAGGGCACGAGTGATCGTCGCGACGCTCGTCCCGTTGCAGCTGACCGGTCTCGCGCTCGTCGCGCTCGGCGCGCCCGCGATCGCGTTCACGCGCGACCCGCTGCGTCAGATCGTCGTCGCGGGGCTGTACTCGTGGGCGCTCGCGATCCTCTTCGTCATCTTCGCCGCCCCCGACGTCGCACTCTCGATGATCGTCGTCGGCGCCGTCGGCTACCCGCTCGTCGTGCTTGTCGCAATCGCGCGCACCCGGAAAGGGAAGGACGAGTGACGCGGCGTGCGCGGCTCTGGCTCTTCGGCCCCGCCGTCGCAGGCTTCGGCGCGCTGCTCGTGTGGGCGATCGCGGGCTTGCCGGACTTCGGCTCGACGCAGCACCGCTACGGCTATCTCATCAACCACGTCGCGCTTCCCGAGCGCCACATGACGAACGCAGTCACGGCGGTCGTCTTCGACTACCGCGGCTTCGACACGATGGGCGAGGAGTTCATCCTCTTCGCGGCCGTCACCGGCGTCGTGCTGCTCCTCCGGCAACACGAGCGCGAGCAGGGCCGTGAGAGCTCGGACTCGACGCGAAGCGACCCCGTTCGCGTGATCGGCGTACTCGGCGTTGGGGTCGGCGTGCTCATCGGCCTCTGGCTCATCGCGCTTGGCTTCGTCACGCCCGGCGGCGGCTTCCAGGGCGGCGTCGCCATCGCGTCCGGTGTCGTGCTGCTCTATTTCGCAGCCGACTATCGGGCGTGGTCCGGCGTCAGCCGGACCGACGTCCTCGAGCCGATCGAGGGCGTGGGCGCCGGCGCCTACGTCGTGATCGGGATCGCTGCGCTAATCGCCGGCATGCCGTTCCTCACGAATCTGCTCGGGCCGGGCAAGGCCGGGACGGTGTGGTCCGGCGGGAGCGCAGCGCTCGTCAACTGGGCGGCCGGTATGGAGGTCGCGGCGGCAAACCTGTTGCTGTTCGGCGAGTTCCTCGAGGAGTACATCGTTCCGTTGCACGGGCGGCGAGCGTGAGCGTTCTCCCGTACGTCGTCGCCGTGTGGGTGTGCGTGATCGGCCTCATCGGGATCGTGACGAGCCGGAACTTCGTTCATCTTGCGCTCTGCTTGACGCTGACGCAGTCGTCCACGTACGTGCTCCTGCTTGCGGTCGGCTACTTCAACGGCGGCGGGCCGCCGATCTTCAAAGGCGTCAAGCCGGGGACGACCGCGGTCGATCCCGTCGTGCAGTCGCTCGCGTTGACGGACATCGTCGTGAGCGTCACCGTGCTGGCGCTGATCCTCGCGCTCGCGCTCGACGTGCAGAAGCAGGCCGGCACCGACGATCCCGACGAGGTCCACGAGCTCAGCGGATGAACTGGCTCGTCCCGCTGCCGGTTGCAGTCCCGCTCGTCTGCGCCGCGCTCATCACGGCGACCGACCATGTGCTGCCGCGACTGGCGAAGGATGCGATCGGTATCGCCGCCGCGGCAGGAACGCTCGCTTTCGCCGTCGTGCTGTGCTTCGAGAGCGGCCGCCACCAGCTCGTGCACTGGTTCGGCGGCTGGGAGCCGCGCGGTGGTCTCGCGATCGGCATCGCGTTCAAGGTCGACCCGCTCGGCGCCGCAATGTGTGCGCTCGCAGCCTTCGTCGTCTTGCTTGCGCTCCTCTACTCGCTGACGTTCATGGAGGAGGCGGCACCTTTCTTCGACGCGCTCGTGCTCGTCTGCTGTGCGGCGCTGTGCGGGTTCGCGCTCAGCGCGGATCTCTTCAATCTCTTCGTCTGGCTCGAGCTCGCCGGCGTCGCGGCGTTCGCGCTTACAGGCCTCGAGATCCGCCGGATCGGGCCGCTCCAGGGCGCAGTCAACTTCGCGATCGTCAACACGCTCGGCGGCTACTTCGTGCTCATTGCGGTTGCGCTGATTTACGGGCGCACCGGAGCGCTCAATCTCGCGCAGATCGGGCGCTCCCTCGCGTCCGAGCGTGCGGATGGGCTTGTCGTCGTTTCGCTGACGCTCGTCACCGCCGGTTTTCTCTGCAAGGCCGCGGTCGTGCCGTTCCACTTCTGGCTCGCCGACGCGTACGCGGTCGCGCCGACGCCGGTGTGCGCCGTCTTCGCGGGCGCAATGACCGACATCGGGCTTTTCGGCGTTGCGCGCGTCTACTGGACGGCGTTCTCGGGCGCGGTCGGCGCGGACGCGGGCGAGCTGCTGCTCGCGCTCGGTGTCGTCACCGCGGTGCTCGGCGGTGTGATGGCATTCCTGCAGCGTCATCTCAAGCGGATGCTCGCGTACTCGGTCGTCTGCCACATCGGGATCATGCTCGCGGGCGTCGGGCTGCTCTCTGCGAAGGGCCTCGCCGGTGCGGCGACGATGCTCGTCGCGCACGGCCTTGCGACCGCGGGCCTCTTCTTCGCGGGCGGGCTGCTGCTCGCGCGCGAGCGTTCCGTTGACGAGCTCGCGTTGCGCGGGAAGGGCGTCGGACGGCGAGGGCTTGCCGTGCTCTGGTTCGCCGGCGCGCTCGCGCTCGCGGGACCGCCGTACATCGGCACCTTCCTCGGACACTCGCTGATCGACGATGCGGCAGTCGGGGCCGGCCGCTCCTGGACGCTGCCGTTCCTGTGGCTCGCGGGCGCCTGCGCGAGTGCTGCGCTGGTGCGTGCCGGCGCCCGCATCTTCCTGGGGTGGGGCGCGAGCGATGATCCGCTCCTCACACGCGGGCCGGCGGAGCGCCCACCGCGACGCGGGACTCGCACGGGCCTCACAAGTGTCGTGTGCGCCACGGCGATTGCATGTGGCTTCGTGGTCAGCCTCGTCCCCGGCTTTGGCCAGCGCGCGGAAGCTGCGGCCACGCAGTTCGTAGACCGAACGGCGTACGCGGCAGTGGTTCTGGACGGAAAGACGGTCGCGCGCCCGCCCCGCCCGCCCGTTGCGCTCGAGCCGAGCAGCACCTCGACCCTCCTCTACGCGTCGGGTGCCGTGCTCGTCGCGCTCGCGCTTGCCGGCTACGGCCTTCGGCCGCACCGCTCTACCCGCCCGGTCGCAGCAATCAAGGCGGCGCACAGCGGCGTCGTCGGCGACTACGTCGCTTGGCTGACGGTCGGAACGGCGCTGATCGGCGGGGTCTGGGCGCTCATGCTGCACTGATAAACCGGGGGTAAGCTGTAGACATGCCGGTGCTGGTCGCTCTGGCGGCGCTTCTGGTCGCGAATGGAACGCCGAACGTGAACAAGCTGGTCCTCCAGCCGACGCAGGTCGGAAGCGGCTATCAGCTCTACGCGCGGCCGGACGGCATCGGAGTCAAGAACACGGTCACGCTCGACCTCTGCGGCCGCAAGAACTATCCGAGCGAGAAGCTTCGCGCGACGCGCCTGCAAGTGAACTACGCCGCCAAGGGCAACAACCTCGGGCTCTCGAACGAGGTTGTCGGCTACAAGGCGGGAGGCGCCCAGCAGGCGATGCGCGAGGTAACCCAGCACGCGACCAACTGCCCGACGACGCCGATCGTCACCGGCGAGGCGGGCGTGCCGCCGCTCCGGTTCACGATCACGCGCATCTCCGACTCGAAGCTCCTCAAGGGCTATCTCGCGGTCAAGATCCGCGTGCGCGGCACGGTGAAGGTGAACGGCAAGGCGCAGAGCGTCGACCAGACCTCTTACGCCGTCTACCAGCGGCTCGGGAACGTTCTCTCCGGCACCTACAGCTACGGCCCGAACACGCCTGCGCAGCTCGCCTTCGAGCTCCACGCCGCCGAGCAGAGCGCTCAAAATCTGCGCCGGGGCCACAACGTAGGCTCTCCGACCGCTTAACCCGCACTCAACACCGGCTCGGGTGAAATGAGGTTGTGCCTCGTTTCGCCTTGCAAGGCGCTGGGCTCGTCGGCGCGGGTGCGGCAGGAGCTGCGATCGCCGTCGGCATCGTCGCCGCCGCCGGAGGGCTCCGCGGGTCGACAACGGTCCGCGAGCTCGTCGCACCCTCGCCCGAGCCGCCTGAGGCGTCGTCGTTCGCATCCGCCCAGAAGCCGCAAACGATTCACGACGTCTATGAACGCGCAGCTCCCGGCGTCGTGCAAGTCACGGCGACGAGCCGCGTCGCCGTGCAGACGAACCCGTTCCTCGACCCGTTCGGGTCCGGCGGGACGACGGCGGAGACCCAGCAGGCGCTCGGATCCGGCTTCGTCCTCGACAAGTCGGGCCACATCGTCACGAACTACCACGTGGTACAGGGCGCCCAGCGTGTCCAGGTCAGCTTCTCGGACAATGAGCGCCTGAGCGCGCGGGTCATCGGGCGCGATCCTTCGACGGACGTTGCAGTCCTCCAGGTGAAGACGCGCTCGCGCGCCTTGACGCCGCTCGCGCTCGGCAACTCCGATGCCGTCCGGGTCGGGGATGCCGTGCTTGCGATCGGCAACCCGCTCGGCGAGGACCGTTCGATCACGTCCGGGATCGTGAGCGCCCTCCAGCGGCGCATCTACGCACCGAACGGCGCCCCGATCGACAACGTGATCCAGACCGACGCTGCGCTCAACCACGGCAACTCGGGCGGCCCGCTGCTGAACGCGCACGGCCAGGTGATCGGCGTCAACTCGCAGATTCAGACCGCGGCCGGGAGCAGCGGCAACATCGGCATCGGCTTTGCGATCCCGATCAACACGGTCAAGAACGTCGCCGGCCAGTTGATCGCGAAGGGCGTCGTCGTGCATCCGTTCCTCGGCATCGGTGCACGCGCGATCACACCGCGCATCGCGACGCTGTTCCGCCTGCCCGTCACGCACGGCCTGCTCGTCGGGAACGTGTGCGGCGGAAGCGGAGCGGCGAAGGCCGGCGTGCATAGATCAACGTCGCAGGTCACGGTGTCCGGCACGACGTGGCCGCTCGGCGGCGACATCATCGTCAAAGCCGACGGGACGACGGTGTCCTCGGTCACCCAACTGCGCACGATCGTCGGCGATCTGAAGCCTGGGGACTCGGTGGAGCTCGAGCTCTACCGCGGTTCGAAAACCATGGATCTCAAGGTGAAGCTTGGGCGGCAGCCTGCAACTCCCCTCTGTTAGTCCGTCGCCCAGTTCGGCCCCGCACCCCTGGGGGCCGGCTCCCGCGTTACCGCAGGCCAGCGCGGTAGCGGGAGTGTGAGTCGGGGGCCCCGACCGCCTGCCCGGGGCCCCCGATTCCATCCAGACGGAGACACGGCCGCTGGCGCTACCGTTGCGCCGTGGCGGAAGGGGAGGACTTCCGGCTCGGGCATTCCGGTGTGGCTGAGCCCACCGAGCCTGACGTCGACGACGAGATCTGGGGCGGCGACGACGCCGAGGAGCATGCGGGCTGGTTCTGCGTCGCGACCGATCCGTTCCCGTGCCCCGCGCCGGGTTGCACCTTCGTCGCCGAGTTCATGACCGCTGCGCATCTCGTGCTCGTGTGGGAGCAGCGCGACGACCTGAACCTGCTGCGCCACGCGGGCCGTGCGAAGGAGGTCGGACGGAATCCGCGCGTCGTGACGTACGAGCCGGGCTTCGGCCCGAGCGCGTCGTACTACGCGTGGGAGGCTGCCGGCCGGCCGGTGCACGGCATCCGCGGCAAGACGTGATCGAACGACACTTCGGCGAGAGCTCGCCGCTCTCGCTCGGGGTCGAGGAAGAGCTGATGATCCTGGACGCCGGGACGCTCGAGCCGGCGGCGGGCGTCGGGGTGCTCGTGCGCGGGGCGGGTGCGCTCGACCTGCCGGGGACGCTCAAGACCGAGTTGCACGCGTCCGTCGTCGAGCTGACGACGCCCGTGTGCGAATCGGTCGAGGAAGCGGTTTCGTGCTTGCGCGCGTTGCGCGCCGCCGCGGCGGAGATCGCAGCGGAGCACGGGCTTTCGGTCGCGGCCGCCGGCTCACACCCGACGGCGCCGCTCGAGTCGCTGCCCGTCGTGCAGGAGGAGCGCTACCTCTCGATGATCCACGAGATCGGCCGGGCCGCGCGGCGTCAAGGCGTGAACGGGCTGCACGTGCACGTCGGGGTCGAGAGCGCCGACGCGTGCTGGGAGCGGCTCGAGTCGGTGCTGCCGTGGCTCCCCGTCGTGCTTGCGGTGTCTGCGAACTCGCCGTTCGTCGACGGCGACCCGAGCGGGATGCTGTCGAACCGTGCGCCGATCCTCGCCGAGCTCCCGCGCGCGGGAGCGCCGCCGGCGTTCGGCTCCTACGCGGGCTGGGAGCGCTGGGTCGAGCGGCTCGTCGAGCTCGGCGTCATGGCCGACTACACGCGCATCTGGTGGGACGTGCGCCCGCACCCGAAGTTCGGGACGCTCGAGATCCGGATCGCCGACCAACCGACCTCGCTAGAGCGCACGGCTCTGCTCGTGCGGATGCTGCGTAATCTCGTGCGCGACGCGCCCCCGGGTCACGCTGATCGCGGCGACTACTTGCAGAACCGCTGGGCAGCGGCGTCCGCGGGTCTCGACGCGGTCCTGTTGCATCCGGACGGTGCGCGCACTGCAACCGCGCGCGACCTCGCGTGCGAGCTGCTCGGTTCGGAGGCGCCGGAGCCCGAGGCGTTCGCCCAGCTGCGCGCCGACGATGTCGTGTCGGATCTCGTCGCTCGGACGCTAGGCTGACCGCGTGGCCAACGTCAGCGAGACGATCCAGGTGAGCGGCATCCGTTGCGAGCGCTGCGTCAACCGGCTCGCGGCGGCGCTGAGCGGGCACGCGGGCCTCGAGGCCGCGAACGCGACCCTCATGGGCCAGGTCTCGCTCGTCTGGGACGACGAGCAGACGTCGCGCGAGGCGCTGCTCGAGGCAATGGCCGAGAGCGGCTTCCGCGAGATCGTTGCCGTTTAGCGGGAATCAGACGGGCCTGCGGCTCGTTCTGAGCTAACGTGGCCGTCGTGGCTGAGACGTCACCCGACGCGACCCGGATTGCGGCCGAGGCGCGCGACCGCGTGCGCTTCGAGGAGGAGGCGCTCGGGCTTGCTGATCAGGTGTACCGCGTGGCGAGGCATCTCGCGCCCTCCCGGGAGGAGGCGGAGGATCTCGTCCAGGAGACGTATGCCCGAGCATTCCGCAGCTGGCGCTCGTACACGCCCGGCACGAACCTTCGCGCCTGGCTGCTGCGCATCCTCACGAACCTGAACATCGATCGTGGCCGCCGGAGCCAGCGCGCACCGCAGACGACTGCACTCGAGGCGAACGACTACTACCTGTACGACAAGCTCGCGGAGTCCGACGGCGCCGAGAGTGACGAGGACAGGGTGGTCGAGCGACTGTCGCAGGACGACATCGTCACGGCGCTCTCAGCCGTGCCGCACGATTTCCGCGACGTGATCGTGCTGGTCGACATCGGCGACTTCAGCTACCAGGACGCGGCGAACATCCTCGACATTCCCATCGGGACGGTGATGTCGCGTCTCCATCGCGGCCGGCGCATCTTGAAGCGCGAGCTCGCGGAATCCGTTCTGGAGGATGCGTCATGACCCACGCGAAAGAAGATACCAGCGCGCACTGCGAAGAGATGATGCAGCCGTATCTCGACCACACCCTCACAGAGGCGGAGCGGGTCGAGGCGGAGGAGCATCTCGACGAGTGCGAGTGGTGCCGGCGACGCTACAAGTTCGAAGAGAGCCTGCGCGTCTACGTGCGCAAGGCTGTCAGCGAGCCGATGTCGGCGAAGCTCAAGGCGAAGCTCTCAGAGCTGCGCATTCCGCTTAACTAACTGGGGTCTACCCCTAGCTGTGGACCAGCGTCAATCAGCCGAGTCTGCGAGCAACTGCTTCGCGGACTCCAGGTCCGAGTCGCGCACGAGGATCTCGCGGGGTCCGGCGGCGGTGAAGTCCTCGAGCGGTGAATCGATCGCTTCCGTGTCGCGGTAACCACATTCGATTCCTGCCGACCGGAGGAGGCCGCATACGACTTCGGCTTCGGGCTCTCCGGACACCACCGTCAGCACGACTTCGTGTCCTTGTTCCACGTTGCGAAGGCTACTCGCTGACGAGGCGTCACGCTTGGCACGGCTAGGAACGTGAAGGCGCAGCGGCGACCCGTGCCGAACGGAGTGTCGAGACAACCAGGGCAAGCCCCCATGCGACGGCCGCGATCGACCAGAACCGCGTGAAGCCGGCGAGCGCTTCCGGCCGGCGAAGAGAGACCAAGCCGAGATACGTCGCTGCGACACCGACACATGCTGCGGCGAAGGCCGGTTGTTCCCGTCGGACAGCGACGACGCCGGGAATTAGAGCAAGCGCGAGTCCAAGTGCTCCCTGCATTGCGTAGTGATCGATCCCGATACTGACGTCGCCCGGTTCGCCGCGGCGGTTCAGCGCCCACATATGCAGCGCGTAAACCAGCCACGGGCCGACGCCGACGCAGGCAAGCGCGACGAGTGATCTCGATGGCCGCGATCGCGCAATCTGTGCTTCGGCGCCGCCGTTTGAACCGCGCGCGACCGCCCCTACGAGCACCGTTTGGAGAGCCAGCACAACGGCCAACCAGAAGAGCCTCCCCTCGCCGGCGGCCGCAGTTGAGACAGCGAGCGCGAGAATCGCGACAGCAAGCTGCCAACGCACAACCTTCACGCTGCGCGGTCGCAAGCTCACCAGCGCGAATGCGGCACCGACCACCACAGTCGAAAACAATCCCCAACCAGCCTCGAGCGCTTGCGGCCAGTCAGCGTCCCACGTCACCGAAAGATCAATCAGCCCGAATCCGGGCACAACAAACCAAGTGATGGCGGAAACCGCAGCGACCGCACGCGTCTTCGTGTCATCCACCGAGCGGCGACCATACACCGACGTGGGAGATCGCCCTAGAGTCGACTCGACCGGGGGTCAGTTGCCGACGGCTCGTGCCGGCCCGACGATGACGACGAGCCTTTGCGGATCCGTGCCGCCCGGAAGCGGTTGCGCGGGCACGTCGAGCTGCTTCGCGAGCCGAAGTCCGATCTGCTCGCCGCCAGGCGGGTAATACACCTCGGTCTGCGGATAGTTGAAGCTTCCCGCCTTGCCGACGTCGGTGACACGGTACGACAAGGCCTGGACGCGGCTCGCGACGGTGCGCGTGTAGACGATGTCGCCGCTGCCGTTCAGCACGACGACCTTGATCTCCCACGGTGCCGGCAGCGTCGTCGCGGCCGCGGCTGCATCTGACGCCTTCGGGTGCGAGCTCCCCTGGGCAAGCACGATTGCGAGCACCGCGGCGATGACGAGCGCGCCAAGCGCCGCGAACGCGACGAAGCGGCGCAACGGGTTCGCAGGAAGGGGCGGCGTGGGGAGACCGGCGAGCTCGAGCGCCTCGCGATGGTCGACGCCGAGCGCCGTCGCGTACAAGAGCGTCACGAGGAGCGCGCGGTCGGGGGTCGGGAAGCGGTAGAGCCGTCCTTCCTCGAGCCACTGGACTTCCTCAGGCGCGACGTCCGCCCGCTTCGCCGCCTCGTCGATCGTGAGCTGGCGCTTCAGCCGCGCATGCGCCAGCGGCGACTCGTCTGCTGTGGGGACTGCAGTGAGCGTGCGTGCTTGCTCCATCCCGGATCCTTCGTTCGTCTTGCGCCGCTTCGGCCCTTCCTCGACTCATCGGCGGACGTCGACGTCGCCTGGAGGGCGAAGGTCGTCGAACGGCACAAGACGGGCTGGGAGGGCGCGGGCGCCCTCATCGGGGACGTCGTCCCAGGCCGTGCGCGCCAGCAGGACGGGGTGGAGGCGTTGCCCGCCGTAGCTCGCCGCCACGACGTTGCCGCCGTCGGCGCGCCACGACTCGATGATGCGGTCGACCGCTCTCGGGTCGAGGTCGGGCCCGTCGGCGAGGACGACGACGGCCGCTTCCGTCTCACCGGGGAGGGCTGTGAGACCGCAACGGAGCGACGCGCCGGGCCCGCGCTCCCATTCGGGGCAGTGCACGCTGTCGACGTCGAGCTCATGCGCGCCGCTGACGATGACGACTCCGTCGAGGTTCGTCTCATGGAGCGCTGCCAGCACGAGGGGCAGGAAGACGGTCTGCTTCGGCGGCGAATCGCCGTAGCGCGACGAAGCGCCGGCTGCGAGGACGACGGCGTAGATCACGGCGGTATTTGACCTAGAGCTGGGCAGCTGCCCGAGCCATGAGGGCGCGCGCGACGTCGACCTTCCAGGCGGTGCGCGGGAGCGGTGTCGCGTCGCCGAGCGCCTCAGGCCCGGTCACGAGCCACGGGATCGGTGCGACGCCGGCGAGCCCGAACCGCACCCCGCCGTTCACACGCGCTGCAGCGACGCCGACCTGCGGGAACGACCATCGCCGGCGATCCATCGCCTTCAAGTACACGCTCGACTCGACCTCCGGCAGCGTGAGCTCGAGGATCAGCTCGCCGGGCTCGAGCGTCGTCGTCCGGCGGTCGGACTCGTCGGGGAGGCGGTACAGATCCGCGAGCCGGAGCTCCCGTTGCGTCGTGCGCAGTCGCGCGTCGAGTGCAAGGAGTGCCGCCGCGACATCCGACGGATGAGCGGACGCGCAGAAGTCGTTCGCGAAGATCGCGTGCTCACGGTGTTCGCCCTCCCGCGCGTGGCAGCGGTCGCCGCCATGGAGCCGGCACGGATACTTGAGGCGCCAGTACCAGCAGCGCGTCGACTGCAGGAGGTTCCCGCCGACCGAGCCCATGTTCCGGAGCTGCGGCGACGCGGCGAGACGGCACGCCTCCCGCAGCGCCTCGGGAATCGAAGACGACGCCTCGAGCTCTGCGAGTGTTGTGCCGGCGCCGATCGTTCGGCCGTCGACACCGCGCGGCACGACGCCGCGGATGTCGACGAGCCGGTCGGCCTCGAGGATCCCATCGCGCAGGAGCGGGACCACCTCGGTACCGCCGTGCATCGGCAAGCCGCCGTCGACCTGCGACAGATCAGACGGCCGCAGGAGCTCCACGTTGCTCCTTCCGCTTCGCGGCTTCGAGCGCACGCAGCATCTCCTCGCGCGAGATCGGCAGCTCGTGCACGTCCGCGCCCGTCGCGTCGCGGATCGCGTTCGCGATTGCTGCCGCGATCGGGATGATCGGCGGCTCGCCGAGCCCCTTCGAGCCGAGGTTCGTCAGATGCTCGTCCGGCTGGTCGACGAACTCGGAGACGATCTCCGGCACATCCGCGATCGTCGGCATGCGGTACGCATCGAGCGTCGTCGTGAGGATGCGGCCGGTCTCTGGGTCGTGCAGCCGCTGCTCCGAGAGCGTGTGCCCGATGCCCTGGATGATCCCGCCTTCGACCTGGCTGCGGGCGCCGAGCGTGTTGACGATCCGACCGACGTCGTGCGCGGCGGCGACGCGCTCGACGCGCACCTCGCCGGTCTCGATGTCGACGGCGACCTCGACGACCTGGATCCCGAACGTAAGCACGCTCATCCCGGCCGGGTTCGGCCCGCGCGCGCCTTTGCCGAGGATCTGCGCGTCCTCGAGCAGGCCGAGGAACTCCGAGAGCGGCGTCGCGAACTTCCCGTCCCGCGACTTCACGACGCCGTCCTCGATCGTGACGTCGTCCTCGGCGACGTCGTGCCGCTGGGCGGCGATCTCGAGGATCTGCTGCTTCGCGTCGGCAGCGGCGGCGCGAACCGCCGGCCCGACCGACGGCGTCGTCGACGAGCCCGCGGACAGCGTTGCGTACGGCCCGCGCGCGCTATCGCCGAGCACGACGTCGACGTCATCGAGCGGAACGCCGAGCTCCTCCGCGGCGATCTGCGCCATCGCGGTACGCGTGCCCGTGCCGATGTCCTGCATCGCAGTGACAACGGTGATGCGGCCGTCGGAGCCGACGCGCGTCCACGCGTACGACGGCGGCCCACCTCCGCCGAACCAGGTCTGCGACGCCATCCCGACGCCGTGCTTCCACGTCCCCGTCGAGCGGGCGCGCACCTCGTCGCGGCGGTCCCAGTGCTTCTGCGCGAGCTCGTAGCACTCCATGAGGTTCTTCGACGAGTACGGCGTCCCGTCGTTCGAGTCGGCGTAGTTGCGCTTTCGAAGTTCAAGCGGATCGAGCTCGAGCTTCTCCGCGAGCTCGTCGATGAGGCATTCGAGGCCGAACGTCCCCTCGACGAAGCCCGGCGCGCGGAACGCCTTCATTGGCGGCGTGTTGATCTTCGCGCCGTATCGAACCGTGCGCACGTTCTCGCAGGCATAAAGCATCC
The DNA here is from genome assembly GCA_036496545.1 of Gaiellaceae bacterium. Taxonomy (GTDB): domain Bacteria; phylum Actinomycetota; class Thermoleophilia; order Gaiellales; family Gaiellaceae; genus Palsa-739. The sequence continues at coordinate 84,208 of DASXKX010000032.1, forward strand.
GCAGCGGCCCTTCGGTCATCGCCGACCAGCCGGACGCGCCGACCGCGTTGATGTACTCGCCTTCGAGCGCGACGATCGTGCCATCCCTCCGCCCGCCGATCTTCAATTTCTGGATCGTCGCGTTGCGGTTGCCCGCGGCCACGTTCTCCTCGCGCCGCGACAGCGCGCATCTCACCGGGCGGCCGGTGCGCTTCGCGAGCACGGCGGCGACATAGGTTTGCTCGTCCGCCCCGTTCTTCGACCCGAAGCCGCCGCCCATGAACTCGCAGACGACCCGCACCTTGTCACCTGGGATGCCGAGCTCCTCGGCGAGGTTGTCGCGGACGCCCCAGATGTACTGCGTCGAGACGTAGGCATTGAGCGTGTCGCCGACCCACTCGCACACCGCCTGATGCGTCTCCATCGAGTTGTGCAAGACGACGGACGTGCGATACGTCCCCTCGATCACGACGTCGGCGCCGGCGAACGCCTGCTCGACGTCGCCGCGCTCGTAGCGCGCCGGCTCGATCGTGAAGAGCTCGCGGCGCACTGCCTCCTCCGGGTCCAGCACGGCCTCGAGCACATGCCACTCGACGTCGATCGCCTCGACGGCGCGCCGCGCCTGCTCGAGCGAGTCGGCCGCGATTGCCGCCACCGGCTGCCCCACAAACTCCGCCTCCTCGACCAGGCCCTTCGCCTCGCCCGGCTTCAGGGCTGCGCGAACGCCGGGCAGTTCCAACGCGCGCGCGAAGTCAATTCGCGCGACGCGCGCGTACGCATGCGGCGAGCGCAGGAGCACCGCGTGCAGCATCCCCGGCAGTTGCACGTCGGCCGTGTAGCGCGCCTCGCCGCGGACGCGCTCCGGACCGTCCTTTCGTACCGCATCGCGGCCCACGATCGCCTGCGGACCGCTCGGCCACTGTGTCAGCGGATCCTCCTCGACGACGAGCCACACCTCTTCGAAGCGGCCTTCGACTTCTTTCTCGGTGCGGATCAGTCTCGCCAATGCAGGATCGCCTCCTCGATTCGTGGATACGTGCCGCAGCGGCAGATATTGCCCGCCATGCGGTGGCGGATCTCGTCGACGGTCGGGCTCGGATTATCAGCGACGAGCGCGGCAGCCGACACGACCTGCCCCGGCGTGCAGAAGCCGCACTGCACGGCGTCGGCGCGCACGAACGCCTCGACGAGCGGATGGTCGCGCAGCCCTTCGATCGTCGTGATGTCGCCGGCGACCGCGTGCGCGAGCGTGATGCACGAGAGCGCCGGCACCCCGTCGATCTGGACCGTGCACGCACCGCAGTGGCCTTCATTGCATGCGATCTTCGTGCCGATGAAGCCGAGCGTCTCGCGCAGCAGCTGCGCGAGCGAGATCCCGACCGTCGCCTCGACCGTATACGCCTCGCCGTTGACGGTGAGCTGCAGCTCAGACACCGGAGGTCACCGCCACGATGTCGGCCAAGTGGATGAGCCGCGACGTCGTTCGCGCGATCGAACGCGCGTTGTCGGCGTCCGTTGCCTCCGGCAGCGTGCGCCACAGGTCGCGCGCGGCGAGCAGCAGCTCACGGATCTGGTCGAGCTCCTCGACGTGGCCGTTGCGCTCGTTCGTCGCGTTCAACGCGAGCCCGAGCGCGCCGAACGTGTCCTGCTGGCGGGCGAAGAGCATCGGGAATGCCATCGAGAGGTACTGGTGGATGCGCGCGAGCGCCATCGACTGCGCAAGCACGTCCGCGCCTTGCGGCTCTGACGGCTCGAGCGGCGGCTCGCCGTCCGCGATCCGGTTCGCATTCCCGGCGAGGATCTCGACGACTTGCTCCTCGGCGAGGCCTGCCGAGCGCGCGCTGCGAATCGACAAAAGGAGTGACTGCGGCTGGAGTCCGTACGGATAGTCCGACGCGTACAGGATCTGCTCGGGCGGGACGAGGCGGTAGAGGCTCAGGAGGTCGATCGGGCTCCACACCGACGTGTCGAAGAACACGCCCGCCTTGCCGGCGAAATGGCCCGCAAGCCCTGAGAGATCCGCGATCCCCGCGTGCGCGATGATCAGCTGCGCATCCGGGTACTCGTCGACGAGCCGGGCGAGGTGGTCGGCGATCGGCGGCAACCCGCGGCCGCCGTGGATGAGAATCGGCACGCGCCGCTCGGCCGCAAGCGCGAAGACCGGCGCAAGCCGTGTGTCGTTCAGCTGGAACTTCTGGGCGCGCGGATGCAGCTTGATCCCACGGGCGCCGAGGTCGAGGCACCGCATCGCCTCCTCGATCGGCGACTCGGTGAGATCGAGGCGGACGAACGGGATGAGGCGGCCTTCGGAGCGCGCCGCGAAGTCGAGCGTGCGGTCGTTGCCCGCGCGGAACGCGGGCATCCGGTCGTGCTCATCGAGGCAGAAGACGTTCGCACGGGAGATCCCGTACCGGCCCATCACTCCGAGCAGCTCCTCGAGCATGCCGACCATGCCGTCGATGTCGTGGCCAAGATGCGTGTGCGCGTCGAAGATGTCCGCGCCTGCGGGCAGTTCCTTCTTCAGCTGCTGCTCGAAGGAGGCAAAGATCTCCCGCGCGCGCTCGAGCGGCTCGGTCACTCTCGGAATCTACCCGCGTGGGCTATTCGAACGCAGGCGCGAGCACGCGGTCGAAGAACACCCGCTCGGGCACTGAGCCGTCCCACTGCGGCGAGCCGTTGATGACGATTCGCGGCACGGCCCATACGTCCATCGAATCGGCGAGCGCCGGGAACTCCGTCGACTCGATTGCCGAGGCGCGGACCCGCGGTGACGCGAACGCCGCTTTGTACGCCAGCAGCACGGCCGGCGGGCAATGCGGTCAGGTCGGCGTGACGAAGACGTCGATCGTCAGGTCGCGGTCGAGCGCCTCGAGCCGCTCGAGCGAGTCGGCCTTCAGCGACGACTCCGTCCGCCCGGCCTCGACCACGGCGCCGATCAGCGAGCCGAGCTCGTAGCCCCACGGCAAGCCGTAGTAGCGGACGCCGACGTCGCGGCCGTCGGGAAGCACGGCGACGCCCGGATAACGGTCGAAGCCTGGCGGCTCCGTCTCGACGCGATAGGTCACGTGCTCGGACAACGCGGCGAGGCCGGCGACGACGCGCTCCGTCTCGGCCGCGAAGTCGACGTCGCGCGCGCCGGGCAACGGCGTCTCCTCCGGCCCGTGCGCGACGAGCAGCTCGACGCGCCGCTCCAGCCGGTCGAACAGCTCGCGCACCTGCGCCTCATCCTCCGGCCGGAAGAGCGTCATCACACGGACTATAGGATCCGCGCGGTGACCGACGTCCTGATCGCGGCCGATTCGACGCGCTCGCCGGAGATGCGGCACGAAGTGCCGCTTGCGATTCCCGACGCGTTCCTCTATGCCGAGCATGACGGCCGTCGGGTCGTCGTCGTGAGCTCGCTGGAGGCGCCGCGCATCGGCGCCGCCGACGCAGGCCTCGAGGTCATGCCGATGGAGGCGCTCGGCATCGACGAGCTGATCGCGCAGGGCATCGCGCGCGACGAGGTCGACCTGCACGTCTTCACGCGCGCTTGCCAGGAGCTCGGCATCGCGAGCGCGACCGTGCCGGCGACGTTTCCGCTCGAGCTCGCCGACTGGCTGCGCGCGAACGGGATCGAGGTGACCGCCGACCGCGAGCTTTTCGCCGGCCGGCGCCGCCGGAAGACCGCGGCCGAGATCGCCGGCCTCCGCCGTGCGCAGCGCGCGTGCGAGGCGGCGCTCGACGTTGCGCGCGAGATGCTCCGCAACGCGAGCGTGAACGGGGCGCTCGTGCTTGACGGCGAGCCGTTGACGTCCGAGCGCCTCAAGGCAGAGATCGAGCGCGTCTTCAGCGAGCACGGCGCGTACGCCGACGAGTTCATCGTCGCGCACGGCGCGCAGACTGCGATCGGCCACGAGGGCGGCCACGGCCCAATCCTGCCGGGCGAGCCGATCACATTCGATCTGTTCCCGAAGGACCGCGAGTCCGGCATGTACACCGACATGACGCGCACCTATGTCGTCGGCGATATCTCCGACGAGCTCCGCGAGTGGCACACGCTGTGCAAGGAGGCGCTCGACCGCGTCGTCGCAGCGGTCAAGCCGGGCGTGAACGGGCGGACGCTCTTCGAGATCCCATGCGAGCTCTTCGCCGCGTACGGCTATCCGACCCAGCTGACGAAGGCGCCGGGCGAGGTGCTGCAGGACGGCTTCTTTCACAGCCTCGGCCACGGCGTCGGGCTCGAGGTGCACGAGCGTCCGTCACTCGGGCGCACAGGCGACGACCTCGTCCCAGGCGACGTGATTGCGCTCGAGCCGGGTCTCTACCGGCAGGGCGTCGGCGGCGTCCGGCTCGAGGACATCGCGATCGTCACGAATGATGGGATCGACGTCGTGACCGACTACCCCTACGAGCTGGAGCCATGAGCGAGGACCAAGCGATCGAGACGATCTTCCTCGAGGAGCGGAGCTATGCGCCTCCACCGGACTTCTCCGCGCGGGCGAACGCGAAGTCTGTCATCTACGACGAGCCGTTCGAGTTGTTCTGGGACCGTGAAGGTCGCGAGCGACTGACCTGGTTCGAGCCGTTCACCGATCTCTACGAGTGGCAGCCGCCGTACGCGAAGTGGTTCATCGGCGGGAAGCTCAACGTCTCGTACAACTGCCTCGACCGGCACGTCGAGGCCGGCCGCGGCGACAAGATCGCCTACTACTGGGAAGGCGAGCCGGAGGATGAGCGGCGGGAGATCACGTATGCCGATCTTCGGCGCGACGTCGAGCAGTTCGCGACCGCGTTGAAGAAGCTCGGCGTCAAGAAGGGAACCCCCGTCGCGATCTACATGGGGATGGTTCCCGAGTTGCCCGTGGCGATGCTCGCGTGCACACGTGTCGGCGCGCCGCACACCGTCGTCTTCGGCGGCTTTTCCGCGGACTCGCTGTCCGGTCGCATGGTCGACATGAAGTGCGAGGTGCTGATCACGCAAGACGAGGCGTGGCGCCGCGGTTCCACCGTGCCGTTGAAGAAGACGGCGGACGAGGCGTTGGCGGATGCGCCCGGTGTGAAGACGTGCGTCGTGCTGCGCCGTACCGGCAACGCGGTTCCGATGCAGGACGGCCGCGATCACTGGTGGCACGACGTCATCGACGGCGTGGACGCGGATTGCCCGCCCGAGCCGATGGACAGCGAGGACCTGCTCTTCCTCATGTACACGAGCGGCACGACCGCGAAGCCGAAGGGCATCGTCCATACGACGGGCGGCTACCTGTGCGGCGTCGCGACGACGCACTACTACATCTTCGACCTCAAGCCCGATGACGACGTGTACTGGTGCGCGGCCGACATCGGCTGGATCACCGGGCACAGCTACATCGTCTACGGCCCGCTCTGCAACGGCGCGACGTCGGTCCTCTACGAGGGCACGCCCGACTTCCCCGACAAGGACCGCTGGTGGGAGATCGTCGAGCGCTACGCCGTGACGATTCTCTACACGGCGCCGACTGCGATCCGTTCGCACATGAAGTGGGGGCCTGAGTACGCCGAGAAGCACGATCTCTCGACGCTGCGGCTGCTCGGCTCTGTCGGCGAGCCGATCAACCCGGAGGCGTGGGTGTGGTACCGCGAGCACATCGGCGGCGACCGCACTCCGATCGTCGACACGTGGTGGCAGACGGAGACGGGGATGGTCTTGATCACGCCGCTGCCCGGCGTCACGACGCTGAAGCCGGGCTCGGCAACGAAGCCGTTCCCGGGGGTCGAGGCGGGCGTCTTCGACGAACGGGGTAACGAAGTCGGTCCCGGCGGGGGCGGGTATCTCGTGCTCAAGCGGCCGTGGCCGTCGATGCTGCGCGGCATCTTCGGTGACGACGTGCGCTACCGCGAGACGTACTGGTCGAAGTACGACGACGTCTACTTCGCCGGCGACGGCGCCCGCATCGACCAGGACGGAGACTTCTGGCTGCTCGGCCGCGTCGACGACGTGATGAACGTCTCCGGGCACCGCATCTCGACGATCGAGGTCGAGTCGGCGCTCGTCGACCACCACGATGTCGCGGAAGCGGCGGTCTGTTCCCGGAAGGACGCGACGACCGGCGAGGCGATCGTCGCCTACGTGACGCTGAAGGGCGGCCGCGAAGGCTCGGTCGAGAAGCTCGCCGAATTGCGCGACCACGTCGCAAAGAAGATCGGTGCGATCGCAAAGCCCGCGAACATCGTGTTCACGCCGGAGCTGCCGAAGACGCGCAGTGGCAAGATCATGCGCCGTCTATTGCGGGACGTCGCCGAGAACCGTCCGCTCGGCGACACGACAACGCTCGCGGATCCGACCGTTGTGTCGGAGATCGAGAACCGCGCGAGCGACGAGTCCGCAAGCGATAGCTGAGGCGGCCTACGGACCGCCTCGGCTTGACTCTCCCGTTATGGGAGGCACGATGCTGCGTGCGATGGAAGCCACGGGCACGCTTATGCCGATCGGCCGCTTCGCCCGCATCACGGGCCTCTCGGTCAAGGCGCTTCGCCACTACGCCGAGCTCGACCTGCTGCGCCCGGCGGCGGTCGATGCCGACACCGGCTACCGCTCGTACTCGACCGGTCAGGTCGAGCGGGCAGAGACGATCAGGCTGCTGCGCCGCCTCGAGTTGCCGCTCGACGAGATCGCGACGATCCTCGCGACCGACGACCCGACAGAGCTGCGCAGCGTCCTGCTCGACCACCAGCGTCGCACCGCGTCGCGCTCGGCCGAGCTCAGAGGCGTGCTTCAACGGCTGCAACCGCTGCTCGACGGAAAGGAACGGATCATGGGAACCCGCGCAGAGGCTCTCGACGCGGAGAGGCACAAGCGCCTTGGCATCGATCTCTTCAACAAGACGTGGACGCTGATGGAGAAAGAGGGGCGGACGGCTGAGGAAGACGACGAAATGCTCCACTGCACGCACGCGTCCGCGTATCACTGGCTGCATGTCGGCACGACGGCCAATCGCGCGCGCAGCGAGTGGCAGTGCTCCCGCGTGAACGCGATCCTCGGCCGGCCCGAGGCTGCGCTCGCGCACGCGCGCCGCTGTCTCGAGCTCGTCGACTCGGAGCCGGACGTGATGGAGGAGTTCGACCTGCCGGCCGCCTACGAGGCGCTCGCCCGTGCGCATCTCGTCGCCGGCGACCTCACCGAGGCCCGCCGCTACCGCGAGCTCGGAGTGACCGCGACCTCGAAGATCGCCGACGAGGAAGACCGGCGGATCATGGAGACCGATTTCGCGACGATCCTCGTGTGAGCCGCGGTAGCCTCGGGCGATCGGGTCTCGCCTCCGTCCTCGCACACTCGTCGCCGCCGGCGTCGCGCTCGTCGCCGTCGCGCTCGCGCTCGACGTATTCGTCTACGGGCGAACGGGGCCGCGAAAGACCGCTCTCACGACACCGGCAGCCACGACCGCGCCCGCGCCGCAGACGTTCTCGATCGCCGACGTCGCAGCGCCGGCACCCGGCGCGTACTCGGCGCGCATCGTCTGGAGGACGACGGAGCCAGCGGCGGCGACGCTCCAGTGGGGGCCGGCCGGGATGCAGCCGCTCCTCTGGACAGACGCCCCGCACTCGACGACCACGCACGACGTCACGCTCGACGCGCTCGCGGCGAACACGAGCTACACGGTCAACATCACGGCGCAGTCGATCAGCGGCGCGCGAGCGACGACCGCGTTCACCTTCCAGACCGCAGCGTCACCGACGTCCGTCGCAGCCTCGGTTGTCGGTGGTGCGATCCGCGTCAACGGCGGAGCGTTCTTCCCGCTGCTGTCCTGGAAGGCGTGCCCCGACCACTGGGCGCTCAGCGTTGCCGACGGGATCAATCTCTTCGGCGGAAACGAGTGCACCGGCCTCTCGGCGCTTACGTCCGGGATCGCGGGACAGGCGCTCGCTGCTGGAACGACGGAGGACCCCCCGACTGATGCCCCCTCGCTCATCGGGTGGTTCTACCCGGACGAGGCGGATGCGCGCGGCTTCACGAGTCTTGCGCCGTCCGGCGCCGGCCTGCACTTCCTGACACTGACGCAGCACTTCTTTTCCGGTGCAGCGGCATTGCCTGCCGGGCGCAGCATGTACCCGAGCTTGATCAGCGCGGCCGACGCCGTCGGCTTCGATCTCTATCCGCTCCAGGAGCTCTGCCGCCCGGCCTTCCTTGCAGACGACTTCGACGCGCAACAGCAGCTCGTCGAGCTCGCAGGCGGGAAGCCGACGTTCCAATGGATCGAAGTGCGTGAGATGAAGTGTCCCGATGTGCCCGTGACCGCCTCGACGATCCGGGCCGAAAGCTGGCTCGCGCTCGCCGGCGGTGCGCACGGCCTCGGGTTCTTCCCGAACGACTGGGGCGCGCAAACGGGCGCGACAATCGCCGACGTCGCCGCGCGGGTACGCCAGCTCGAGCCCGCGCTGCTCGAACCGTCCGAGCCTGTGCAGGTCGACTCCTCGTCGCCCGACGTGCGCGCGGCCGCGCGGACGTTTCACGGCGCCCGTTACGTCTTCGTCGTCAACGCGGGGACGACGCCGGCTTCGGTCACGATTCCAGAGCTCGCGGACGGAGCGATCGTCCTCGGCAGCCGGGGGACGATGCTTCCGCCGCTCGGTGTTCGCATCTACGTCGTGCCGCCCGGATCGTGACGATTGCCGCGTACCAGGTTTGGCGCTGTCCGCGTTGAATGGTTAGATCGCACGCAGAGAAGCGTAGGGCCGTCGGGTTGAAAGCACTCTGACGGGCGGGCTCCGGGCATAGGTGCTAACCGGGCCGCCGACCTGGCTGTAAAGGCTCTGCTCTCGAAGGGGATATGGACATTTAGCCGGGCGCCGTAACAGGCGCCCGGCTCCCGGTCTACAAAAGCTTCTCGAACCGCTCGGGGTCGTCGAACGGCCCGATCACCGCCAGGCGCAACGTCTCGTCCGAGATCAGGTTCTGGGCGACGCGCTGCACGTCCTCGGCTGTCACTGCGCTGAGGCCGTCGAGCACTTCGGAGAGGTCGGGCACGCGCCCCTCGAGCACTTCGCGGCGGAGCCCGAAGAGGATCAGTCCCTGCGGGCTCTCGAGCTGCAGGACGAAGCGGCCCTTCGAGAAGCTCTTCGCCTTCTCGAGCTCGTCGGCCGGCACCGCGTCTGCGGCGATCGAGCGGAGCTCGCCGAGAATCGTCGTCACAGCCTCGTCAATGCGCTTGATGTCGACGCCGGCTTGCGCGTAGAGCGAGCCTGCGTCCGTGTAGCTGTGGTTCAACCCGAACACGTAGTACGCGAGGCCCCGTCGCTCGCGCACCTCTGTGAAGAGACGCGACGACATTCCGCCGCCGAGCACGTTCGAGAGCACCTGCAACGCGTAGCGGTCGGGATGAATGAGTGGGTAGCTCGGCACGCCGAGGATGACGTGCGCCTGGTCGGACTGCTTCGTGAAGACCTTCACGTGGCCGTTCGTGTACGGCTGCACGGGTTCGGGCTCCGGCGTGTCCTTCGGCGCCAGATCGCCGAGCAGCTCGCGGACACGCTCGTCGAGCCCCTCGCCGATGTTGCCGCCGACGCCGAGCACGATGCGCGACGGGTGATACCAGCGGTCGAGGTACGACATGAACGTGTCGCGTGTCGCGTTCCGTACCGTCTCCTTGCGGCCGATGATGTCCCAGCCGAGCGGCTGGTCGCCGTAGATGAGCTCCTCGTACACGCCGCCGATGTAGTCGCGAGGCGTGTCGAAGTACATGTTCATCTCCTCGACGATGACGCCCTTCTCCCGTTCGATCTCTTCCGAGTCGAACTTCGCGTTGCGCAACATGTCGACGAGCACGTCGAGCGCGACGTCGCGATACTCCGCCGCGCACTTCACGAAGTACGCCGTGTACTCCTTCCCGGTGAACGCGTTGAACTCGCCGCCGATCGCGTCGATCTCGCCGGCGATCTCTCGCGCGGTCGGCCGCCGCTCGGTGCCCTTGAAGAACATGTGCTCGGAGAAGTGGGCGATCCCGTTCGTCTCCGGCGTCTCGTACCGCGAGCCGGCGGCCAGCATCAACATGCAGGTCACCGACTGCGCCTGCGGCAGCGGTGCCGTCAGGACGCGCAGCCCGTTGTCGAGGACGTGACGCTCGTACGTGCTCACTCGGTCAATCTCCTTTGCCAGCGGTCGGGGACGGGAATGCTCTCGCCGCGTTTGTAGTCGTAGCCGACGAGCACGCTCTTCGCCTCGGCCACGATCCGTCCGCCGGCGCGAAGCTCGTACTCGAGCTCAAAGCTCTTTGTACCTACCCGGGCAGGCCGCACGCCGATCTCGACCTCCTCGCCGACCTGGAGCGGCGAGCGGAAGTCGATCTCGGTCCGCGCCAGAATGACGTCGTTCAGGGCGAACGCCGGGTCGGTGCCGAACCAGGCAAGTCGGGCCTGCTCGAGGTAGGTGAGGAAGACGGCGTTGTTCACGTGGCCCATGCCGTCGAGGTCGCGGAAGCGCACCGTCTCACGGTGCACGAACGGGAAGCCGTTCATTCCGCGCGGCCGACGCGGCCGTCGCGAACCCGCTTCCAGGGGTACTCGCCCGGCTCGGCGGCGAGGTGGACGGGCACGACGCCGGCGTAGACCGGCAGGTCGAGATCCTCCGGCTCGTCCTCGGGGCCGCCCGTTCGCACCTTGGCCGAGGCCTCCTCGATCGGGAGGGCGAGGATCCACGTGGCCTTGAGCTCCTCGTCGGTCGGCTGCCGGGCCTCGTTCCAGCGCCCCGGGACGAGCTGGTTCGTGAGCGCGTGCAGCGCCTCGCGCTTCTCCCCGTCCGGCACGACGCGGGCGGTCCCAAAGACGACCGCCGAGCGGTAGTTGATCGAGTGGTTGAACACTGACTTGGCAAGCACAAGGCCGTCGAAGATCGTGACGGTCACGCAGACGGGCGCGCCGGAGCCCGCGTGCCGGAGTGCGCGGCTTGCCGACGAGCCGTGTACGTAAAGCGTGTCGCCGACGCGCGCATGCAGCGTCGGAATCACGTACGGCTGGCCGTCGACCTCGAAGCCGAGGTGGCAGATCAGCCCCTCGTCGAGGATCGCGTCGATCGTCTCCCGGTCGTAGCGCCCGCGCTTCGGCTCGCGCTTCACGCGGATGCGATCAGGCGGCCGCAAGGATCTCTTGCTCACGATCGTGCGTCAGTGTCGGTCGGTCGCCGGGGACGCTCCGGTCCCAGCCGAGCGTGTCGACGACCGTCTCCTCGAGCCGCCGGAACGTGAGCCCGGCTGCAAGGGCGCGGCTGATGTCGGCGCGTGCCAAGCCGGCGTACTCGGCTCCTGGCAGCCAGAGCGGCAGCTCCGTCCACGGCTCCACCTCGGCGCCGAGCACGTGCTGGTCGTCGACCCAGACGACGTTCGCGTCGGAGCCGATCGCGCCGCGCGCGCGCTCGAGCAGGTGCGCGAACGTCAGCGGCTCGGCCGGGCCGGTCGCATTGAACGTGCCGCCGGGGCCGCCGAGCGCAAGCGTGACGAGCCAGCGTGCGAGGTCGCGGGCGTCGACGAACTGCACCGGCGCGTCCGGGCTTCCGGGCCCGAGCACGTCTCCGCCGAGCGCGATCCGGCGCGGCCAATACGTGAAACGGTCGGTCGGGTCGTAGGGGCCGACGATCAAGCCGGCGCGCACGCGGGCGCTGCGATCCCCGTGGATCTCTTCGACGACACTCTCGCAGGCAGCCTTGAGCGCGCCGTACGCCTCCGTGATCTCCTCGGTCGCCGGATCTTCGAGCTGCGCGACGGGCGAGCTCTCGTCGACCGGCGTGCTGAAGTCGTTGTAGACCGAGATGCTCGAGACGAAGACGTAATGCCCGACGGAGTCGCGAAGCAGTTCGGCCGACTGCCGCACGACGCGCGGGACGTAGCCGCTCGTGTCGACGACGCCGTCCCAGCTGCGGCCCGCGAGCGCCTCGAGCTTGCCGTCGCGGTCGCCGACGAGATGCTCGACGTCCGGGAAAAGCTCAGGGTTCGTCTGGCCGCGCGTGAAGATCGTGACGTCGTGGTTGTCGGCGAGCGCGGCGTCGACCGCATGCCGACCGAGAAATTTCGTCCCACCGAGGACGAGCAGCTTCACGCGCGGTATCTCTCGATCGCGCGTCCGATCGCCTCCACGCCGAACGCGAGCGCGTCGGCCGGCACGCGCTCGTCCGCGTTGTGGACGAGCGGGAGCGCTTCGAAGTCGGCGGGCAGCCTCAGCGGCAGGTAGCCGTAGGTCTGGACACCCGCCTGGCAGAGGAAGCGTGCGTCCGTGACGCCTGCCTGCAGGATCGGCACGGGGATCGAGCCTGGGTCGAGCTCGCGGATGATCTGCGCAAGCGGCTCGTAGAAGCTCAGGTCCGGATCAGGTGGGCCTGGATCGTGCCGCACGACCTCGAACTCGATGTCCTTGCCGCCGACGAGGTCGTACAGCTCACGGATCAGGTCGTCGGGCGTTTGCCCTGGGAGGATGCGACCGTCGAGCTCGAGCTCGATCTCGCTTGGGATGACGTTGATCTTGTCGCCGCCGCGGACGATCGTCGGGCTGACGGTGTTTCGAATCGCGCGGCTAAGGACGCGACCGCGTGCGCCCATCGCCCGCGCTGCGAGATCGGCGGTCCGCGGGTCGAGCATGCGGCGGAGGACGAGCGACGGTCCGCGCGGCAACTCCGCCACCATCGCCTCGAACCACTCGCGGACGAGCGGAATGATGTGCACGGGCGGCTGCTTGCGGTCGAGCGTCCGCAGCACGTCTCCGAGTTTCGCCATCGCGCTTCCCTTGACGCCGAGCGCACCGTGTCCTCCCTTGCCCCGCACGTGCGCGAGCAACCAGCAGATCTGCTTCTCAGCGACTTGAATTGGATAGAAGCGCCTCCCTGCAATCCACTGCGTCGTCCCGCCGAACTCGCCGAGCGCATGTTTCGCACCGCCAAACGCTTCCGGATGCTCGAGGCTCAGGAACTTCGCGCCGACGTCGCCACCGTTCTCCTCGTCGCTCAGGATCACGAGCCGCACCGGCGTCTGCGAGCCGGACTCGTGCGCGGCGATGAATGCAGCGATGCACATCGCGACGCCGCTCTTCATGTCGAGTGCACCGCGGCCCCACACGTAGCCGTCGGCAAGCTCGCCGCCGAACGGCGGCTTCGTCCATTGCTGCCCTGCCGTCGTGACGACGTCGACATGCCCGTAGAGCACGAGCGGCGGGCCGCCGTTTGCGCCGGCGTGCTGCGCGACGAGGTTCGGACGTCCAGGCACGTGCTCGAAGAGCTGTGACTCGATGCCGTGTTCGCGTAGGAGTGACTCGATGTGGCGAACGCAGGCCTCTTCGTTCCCGGGCGGGTTCGTCGTGTCGAACCGAATCAGCTCGCGGAGAAGGTCGACGGCGTCGATCACAGGTCCCAGACAGTAACGTCGCGCGGGTGAGGGCGCCGCCCGACAGGCTCGAGACCGCCGCGGTCGTCGCCGCGTTGGGCGACGGCTGGGACTACGACACCGCCGACATCGACTATGCGCCCGTGGGCGGCGGCAGCTATCACTGGCTCGCCGCCGATCGGGACGCCCGGCGTATCTTCGTCACGGTCGACGATCTCGACCAGAAGACGTGGCTCGGGGACACGCGAGAGGCGACATTCGCCGGTCTGCGTGATGCCTTCGACACTGCGGCGACGCTCGCCGCAGCTGGTCTTTCGTTTGTCGTTGCGCCGCTGCGGACGCGCGACGGCGCGCCGCTCGTCCGGCTGGACGACCGCTACACGCTTGCCGTCTTCCCGTTCATCGACGGCGCGCCCGGCGAGTGGGGCGGCTACGCGACGGATGCCGACCGGCTCGGCGTCGTCGAGCTCGTCGCTGCCGTGCATCGCGTTCCGGTCGACGCTCGCGCGGTCGGGCTCGACATCTCCGGACGAGACCATCTCGAGGCCGCTTTGCGCGATCTCGACGTGCCGTGGTCAGGCGGGCCGCTCGCGGAGCCGACGCGGGAGGCGATGCGGGCTGCTGCGCCCGTCCTTGCCGATCTGCTTGCGCTTGCGGATCGTTTCCGCGCGGAGGCGGAAGCGCACGGCGTGCGGTTCGTCGTGACGCACGGCGAGCCGCACTCCGGCAACATCGTGCGCACGAGCAGCGGCCCGGTGCTCGTCGATTGGGACACGGTTGCGCTCGCGCCGCCGGAGCGCGATCTCTGGATGCTCGCCGGCGAGGGCATGGAAGAGCTCTACGAGGAGCGCTCCGGTGTCACCGTGAACGCCGGACTCGCCTACTTCCGGCTCTCGTGGGACCTGAAGGATCTGGCGGAGTATCTGAACGTCTTGCGCGCGCCGCATACGGACAACGTCGACACACGGGCCTGGCTTGGGTTCGTCAAGCGGTTCCCGAAAATTCGGGAGGTATGGTCGAACCAGATCGAGCTCGGCGCTCGAAGATGACGAGGTAGTCAGTCGCATCGGCCCGAACCAGGCCAAGGGAGAGAACGCGTGTGAGCAACCGCGCGCAGACCCAGACTACGCCTTCGATCCGGTAGCGGTTGCGCAGCGCGACCTGCAAAGGGCTTTCAATCGACGCGTGGTAGGCGACCGTCAGCCCCAGCTCCTCTGCTGCCTGCCGAACCGCCCGAAAGCCGCCTCCCCGCTTCATGAACGTTCGGTACGGGCCGGCTCCGGGAGCATCTTGCGCCCGAGCGTCGACGTAGCGGCGATAGACCCAGAGGTGGAACGCGTACGGAGTGAGCCTCGTCACGAGACCCTTGACCGAATAAGGGTTTGGTGACCCAATCAGGAGAATCCCGTCATCGGCGACGCTGCGTGCGAGCTTCTTGACCACGGGTTCTGGAGCCTCTAGGTGCTCAAGCACGTCCCAGCAGATGACGCATGCATAGCTCCGCTCGGGAAGCTCGACCTCGCTCAGGTCGCCATGAATCCGATCGTCGAGCCGCGTGTTGGCCTCGAGCAGCTCCAGCGACACATCAATGCCGGTGATGTGAACGTGCTGCGGAAACGCGACATACGACTCTAGGCCCGATCCGGCGTCGAGCACCTGAGCCTGCTCTCGTGCCGAGATACGCTCGTCGCACCACCTCTGCGCCGTGGCCAGGACGTCGTCGTAGGGTGTCGTCGTAGGCAAAGGCCGATCCTAGCCCGCTGAGGCGACATCGCTATGGTTCTGCAGCGATGTGCGGGATCGCCGGGAAGGTGTGCTCCTCTAAGCGTGCTGACCGCATGCTGCTCGAGCGCATGTGCGAGGCAATCGAGCATCGCGGTCCCGACTCACGCGGCGTGTTCATTGACGGCGGTGTTGGCCTCGGCGTCCAGCGGCTGCGAGTGATCGACCTGGAGACGGGGGATCAGCCGCTGTTCAACGAGGACCGCTCTATCGTCGTCGTTTTGAAC
Organism: Gaiellaceae bacterium; assembly: GCA_036496545.1. Lineage (GTDB taxonomy): Bacteria > Actinomycetota > Thermoleophilia > Gaiellales > Gaiellaceae > Palsa-739. Next base: position 99,512 of record DASXKX010000032.1, read on the forward strand.
GGCGAGATTTACAACTACCGCGAGCTTCGCGGCGAGCTCGAGGCGCGCGGTCATACGTTTCGCACGCGAAGCGACACCGAGGTGATCGTGCATCTCTACGAGGAGCGCGGCGCGCGGTGCGTCGAACCGCTCCGCGGGATGTTCGCGTTCGCGGTCTGGGACGCGCGAGAGCGGCAGCTCCTCCTGGCGCGCGACCGCCTCGGCAAGAAGCCGCTCTTCTTCGCGGAGAAGAGCGGCAACTTTTGGTTCGGGTCGGAGATTCGAGCGATCCTCGAGGATCCGGAGATCGAGCGGACGGTCGATTTCCAGGCGATCGACAGCTTCCTGCACTACCAGTACGTCCCTCACCCGATGAGTGCGTTCGCCGAGATCAGGAAGCTCCCGCCCGCACACACACTCGTTTGGCGGGACGGACAGATCGACATCGAGCGCTACTGGAAGTTGTCGTACCGGACCGGAGATATCCGCGACAAGTCGGAGGCGTATGAGTTGATCCGCGAGCACCTGCTCGAGGCGACACGCCTGCGGTTGCGAAGCGATGTGCCGCTCGGCGCCTTTCTCTCCGGCGGCGTTGACTCCAGTGCCGTAGTCGCGGCTATGGCGAAGCAGGCAGCCAGCGTCAAGACGTTCTCGATCGGGTTTGACGTCGCCGAGTACGACGAGACCTCGCACGCCCGCGATGTCGCGCGCCTGTTCGAGACGGAGCACGAAGAACTCAGGGTCACTCCCAGCGCGATTGACATCCTCCCGAAGCTTGTTTGGCATTTCGGCGAGCCGTTCGCGGACAGCTCGGCGATTCCGAGCTTCTATCTCTCGGAGCTCACTCGACGTCACGTGACGGTTGCGCTGAACGGGGACGGCGGCGACGAGAACTTCGGCGGCTATACGCGTTACTTGCCGCACCGGCGCGAGCGGCTGCTCGCGCTCCCGAAGTCGATGCGCGTTGCGCTTGCTTGGGGTGCAAGAGCCGTCGGAACAGGGCCGACGTCAGACGCCTTTCGGACGCGCCTGCGCACGGCGACGACCTGGTCGCTTCTGCCCCCAGAGGATCGCTATGCCCGCACGATGGCGTACTTCGACGATCAGGCGCGCAACACGCTCTACACGGCCGAGTTCCGCGACAGCATTGGCAACGCGGCCCCTGCCGAGAACTTCATCCGGGAGGCGTACGACCGATCGGACGCCGCAGACGGGCTGAACCGCCTGCTCGATACCGACGTCCAGACCTACCTCCCCGGCGACCTACTCGTGAAGATGGACATTGCGAGCATGGCCCACTCGCTCGAGGTGAGGTCGCCGCTGCTCGATCATCGCTTCATGGAGCTGACGGCGTCGCTTCACGGGAACTGGAAGGTGCACGACGACACGACGAAGTCGCTGTTCAAGGACGCGCTACGTCCGTGGTTGCCGGATCACATTTTGGACCGGCCGAAGCGGGGCTTCGGGGTCCCGATCGCGCATTGGTTTCGCACGAAGCTCCGCGAGCTTCCGGCCGAGATCCTGCTCGATCCCCGTGCGCTCGGCCGTGGGCTCTTCCGTGAGCAGGAGCTGCGTCGGCTGATCGAAGCGCATGCCTCAGGGAAGTGGGACAACTCACACAAGCTGTGGGCGCTGATCCAGCTCGAGCTTTGGATGTCGACGTTCGTAGACGGGGAACGGCGCGAGCCTGCCTCGCTCGGTCTGGCGACGTCGGTCTCTTAGTCTCGGCGAAGCGTTGCCAGAGCGTCCAGCAACCGGTCGACCTCGTCGAGCGTGTTGTAGTGGATGAGGCCGACGCGGACGGCTCCGTCCTCGCCGAGGCCGAGTCGCTGCATAATCTCGACCGCGAAGTAGTCGCCGTTCCAGCACGCGATATCGAGCTCCGCGAGGTGCTCGGCGACAGAGCGCGGCGAGCGGCCGTCGACGGTGAACGCGAACGTGGGCACGCGGCCGTCCATCGCCGGCAGCCCGTACAGCGTGCAGTTCGCCGGTAGGCCCTCGAGGAAGCGCTCGCCGAGCGCCCGCTCGTGCGTCTGGATCGCCGCCCAGCCGATCGAATCGACGTAGTCGACGGCGGCGACGAAGCCGGCGAGCAGCTCGTGTGCGAGCGTTCCGGTCTCGAACGGATGCGTCGCAGGCCGGACTTTGTACGTCCGCCACTGCGCAGCGAGCTCCGCCCGGACTGCTGCGAGCCCGAGGTGCGGCCCGAAGAACTTGTACGGCGAGCAGATGAGCACGTCCGAGTCGAGCTCACCCATGTCAATCGGGCCGTGGGGCGCGTAGTGCACTGCGTCGATCCACGCGAGCGCGCCTGCTTCGTGCGCAAGCGACGCGATGCGGCGCGCGTCGGTGAGCGTGCCGACCGCGTTTGACGCGAGCGTGTACGCGACGACGCGCGTGCGTTCGCCGAGCTTCCGCTCGAGGTCGCTGTAGTCGAGCGTCGTGTCGTCGTGCACCTCGACGAACTGCACGCGCGCGCCGACGTCGTCGGCGACTTCCAGCCACGGCGAGACGTTCCCCTCGTGATCGAGCCGCGTGACGAGGATCTCGTCACCCTCCCGCAGCGTGCGGCCGAGCGTTCGGGTGAGCGCGAAGTTGAGCGTCGTCATATTCGCGCCGAAGACGGTCTCGTCCGGCTCGCATCGGAGGAACGATGCCGCCGCGAGCCGAGCCTGCGTGACGAGCGCATTCGTCCGGCGGCTGTTGCCGAAGGCGCCGTCGAGGTTCGCATTCGAGCGCCGCAGATAGCCGGCGATCGCGTCGATCACGGTGTCCGGCACTTGTGTTCCGCCGGGGCCGTCGAAGAACGCCGTTGGGACGTTGAGCGCCGAGAAGCGGGCTCGAACGGCGTCCACGTCGAGCATCAGGGCGCTCATGCGCGGGACGCTAGCGAACCTCGGGACAACTCCGGTAGCGTCAGCACGGTGATCGCTGCTGCGCCGATCGTGGCCGTGCAGGTGAGCCCGACGCACGAGTTGCGAACCGCCTCGCCGGTGAACGAGATCGCGGTCGACGGAGGCCGCGCGGCGACGCTGGTCGGGGAGCCGCAGCAGTGGGAGTACATGCTGGTCTGGACTCCGAAGGGGATCGCCCTTCGTGCGACTCTCTCCTGCGACACGCAGGAGTCGAATGTCGTGCTTGCAGCGAACGACTTCGCGCACCTGTGCTACCAGGGCCGGAATTACGTCGTGACCGGCACGGTTCGACCGTTGACGGGCAGAGTCGCGCTGCGCGCCTCAGGCGGTGCGGTGATCTCACTCTCGGGCCAGGACACGCTTGTGGTCGGCTCCGTCAGCACGCTCAGCCCGAAGCTCACGACGGTCATCTGGCAGTTCGATCAACGAGCCAAGCGCAAGCTTCACGCATATGCAGCTCGAGCGGTTGTCCTCTGCGTCGACCACGGCCGGATCCTGGTCGACCGCCCACACGCGCTCGACGTGCTCTCACGCGGCGGCGCCGTCGTCGCGTCGCTTCGCCGGCCGCAGGAAGGCGGAGCTGTCCTGCGCGACGGCCGTGTGGCAACCATCAGCGGCCGCCGGCTCGTCGTTACCGGAATCGACGGGCGACGCGCCGCGGTGCGGATGGTCGCCGCAGGAGCGCATCTCGATGATGTCGGCGGACGCTACGTTCTCTACAGCGTCGAGACGCGGCTGCACCTGCTCCGGCTCTCCGACGGCAAGGACATCGTCCTCCGCCTCCGCAACCAGTTCGGGTACGTCCATGCGCGGCTCTGGGGCGGCGCAATCTTCTACTCCTATAACCAGCGGAGCGGCCGCATGCCGGGCCACGCCGGGTATGTCGACGCGGCGGGCGTGCGCGCCCTCCTCAAGGGCTGAGCTCCCGTGTGAGCACCCTCACGCCTCCGAAGGAGCGGCTCGATCAGGGCGAAGGCACCGGTCTCGGCCGGCCGTGGAACGTCATCGTGCTGAACGACAACCACAACACGTTCCAGGGCGTCGCGTTCGCGCTCTCGTCGGTGATCCCCGGCGTCAGCTACGACGACGGGATGACGCTTGCGAACCGGATCCATGCGAGCGGCCGGGCGATCGTGTGGTCCGGGCACAAGGAGCAGGCGGAGTTGTACTGGGAGCAGCTCTCCGGGCACGGCCTCACGATGGCTCCGCTCGAGGCCGGCTAGCCGTCCGGGGAGGGCCCTACCCTTGGGCTGTGCGGCTCAGGACTCTGTCGGAAGCCGAGTGCTACGCCCGGATCTACAGCGGCCGGGACCCGACGGTGACCATCGTCCGCGTCGAGCCAAAGCGACCCCGCTTCCCGACGACCGTCTCCGGTGAGGACCTGCGCAGGCATCTCGAGGAGCGGCTCGACGCGCGTCTGACGGCCGACGCCGAAGCGGCATAGCGGCCCCGACGCCAAGCGCCGTCCCCGACGTGCTCGCGCCGGGGCTTCGCATCGTGTTCGTCGGAATCAATCCGGGGCGCGTGTCTGCAGCTGCGGCCGCGCACTTTGCGAATCCGCGGAACGACTTCTGGCGGCTGCTCCACGCCGCGCGGATCACATCTCGTCTGTACGAACCGTCGGAGCAGTTCGAGTTGCTGACGGAAGGCGTCGGGGTGACGAACGCTGCGTACCGGACGACACCGGGTTCGGGCGATCTCCGGCGAGGAGATTTCGACGGCGCTCGGCTGGAGCGGATCGTCGAGGAGGTGCGGCCGCAGTGGCTCGCGTTCGTCGGCAAGGAGGCGTACCGCGGCGTGTTCGGCGAGCGTCCGGAGCTCGGGTTGCAGGAACGGACGCTCGGGGACACACGGCTCTTCGTGCTGCCGTCGACCTCGCCCGCGAACGCCGCTGTGCCCTGGTTCGACCGGGCACGCTGGTTCCTCGAGCTCTCTGCACGTGTCTCGGATCTGCCGGCGCGTAATGCAGTACGCGCGCTCGTCCTCGATCCTGCCGATCGCGTGATGCTCGTCCGCGCCGACGACGAGCTTGGTGTCTGGTGGACCACGCCCGGCGGGGGAATCGAGGTCGGCGAGAACGATGAACAAGCGCTCGCGCGGGAGCTCGTCGAGGAGCTCGGAGTGCACGACATCGAGCTCGGCCCGCTGATCTGGACGCGAGAGCACCGACTCGTCAATCCACGGCGCTGGGGCAAGCAGACAGAGCGCCACTATCTCGTTCGGACGGCGGCGTTCGAGCCAGCGCCGACGCTCGGGGCCGACGCGCTTGCCGAGGAGGGCATAACGGACGCGCGCTGGTTCACGGTCGAGGAATTGCACGGCTTGATCACGGGGCCGCGACGACTTGCGGATCTCGTGGCCGACGTGTTGCAGAATGGGCCGCCGCCTGTCCCGATCGACGCCGGCGTTTAGGGCCTATTGCGCATGCGTACACACGCGCATGGTGTGTGCGTACACACGCGTACGCCTGGCCCCGCGAGCGAGGTCTAGGACCGCCAGCGATTGGTGATCGGCGTCCGGCGGTCACCTCCAAACGCCTTCTGCCGCAGCCGCACGCCGGGCGGCGCCTGCCTCCGCTTGTATTCCGCACGGTCGACGAGCGCGACGGCGCGCTCGACGACGTCCCTGTCGAAGCCGTCGCTCGAGAGCTCCTCGAGCGTGCGGTCGTCTTCGACGTACGCCTCGAGCACCTGGTCGAGCTGCGGGTACGGCGGCAGCGAGTCTTCATCGAGCTGATCGGCGCGCAGCTCCGCGCTCGGCGCGCGGTCGATGATCGACTGCGGGATGAGCTCGCGGCCGGCGCGCTCATTGAGGTGTCGTGCGACCCGAAAGACGTCGGTCTTGTAAACGTCCTTCAGCAAGGCAAAGCCGCCGGCCATGTCGCCGTAGAGCGTCGCGTAGCCGACCGAGAGCTCCGACTTGTTGCCGGTCGCGATCAGGAGCCAGCCGAACTTGTTCGAGAGCGCCATCAGCAGCACGCCACGAATGCGGGCCTGCACGTTCTCTTCGGTGAGATCGGGCGCGACGTCGGCGAACGACGGCGCGAGCGCATCGCCGAACGCTTCGACCATCGTCTCGATCGCGATCTCGCGAAAATCGCAGCCGAGATTCTCCGCGAGTCTCCGTGCGTCGCCGCGCGTTGCCTCCGACGAGTAGCGCGACGGCATCGAGACGCAGTGCACCCGCTCCGATCCGAGCGCCTCCACCGCGAGCGCAGCGACGAGCGCAGAGTCGATCCCGCCGGAGACGCCGACGAGGACTTCCTTGAACCCGTTCTTGCGCACGTAGTCGTTGAGGCCGAGCTCGAGCGCGAGCCGCATCTGCTCGAGGTCGCCGCACATCGGTGTGAGCGCCGCAGACTTGGAGTCGCTCTGCTCGTGCGGCGAGCCGACGTGAATCGTCTCGACCGGCCCGAGGTCGCCGCGGTCCTGCGCGAGCGCACGCCGGCGAGTATCCGTGAGTCTGCGCGCTACGACCGACGACGGGTCGACATCAACCACGAGCAGCGCCTCCTCGAAGCCCGGCCCACGCGCGATCACTGTCCCCTCGTCGTCAATCACGAGCGAGTGCCCATCGAAGATCAGCTCGTCCTGGCCGCCGACGGTGTTGCAGAAGGCGACGAACGTCGCGTTGTCGCGCGCGCGTGTGCGGAACATCTCCTCGCGCTCGCGGTCGCGTAGCAGGTGGAAAGGCGACGCCGAGATGTTCGCGATCAGCTGCGCCCCCGCGAGCGCGAGATCGGTCGCCGGTGGCCCCGGCTGCCACATGTCCTCGCAGATCGTGACCCCGAAAAGCGTGTCACCGTATTCGAAGAGCGTCAGCCCTTCGCCCGGCGCGAAATAGCGGAACTCGTCGAAGACGCCGTAGTTCGGGAGGAACCGCTTGCGCACCAGCGTCTTCACCTCGCCGCCCGCACAGACGGCCGCGGCGTTGTAGAGGTCGCGGTCGAAATACGGCGTCCCGACGACGGCGACGATCCCGCGAGCCTCGCGCGCGATCGTCTCGAGCGACTGCTCCGCAGCCCGCACGAAGCCGGGTCGGAGCAGCAGGTCCTCCGGCGGGTAGCCCGTGACCGAAAGCTCAGGGAAGAGCGCGAGGTCGGCGTTCTGCGCCTTCGCGTCGGCGAGGTGGCCGAGGATCAGCTCGCGGTTGCCCGGGAGGTCGCCGACGACCGGATTGATCTGTGCGAGCGCGATCCTCATCCTCGGGGCCAGTGTACGAATAGGACGTGCGCATCTTCACGATCGGGCACGGCGCGCGTCCTGCGGAGGAGCTGCTCGCGATCCTGCGCGAGGCGGGCGTCCAGACCCTCGTCGACGTCCGGCGCTTCCCGGGCTCGAAACGGCATCCGCAGTTCAACCGCGAGGCAATCCAGCGCACCCTCGAGGATGCAGGCATCGCATACCGGCACGCCGAGGCGCTCGGCGGCCGGCGCAGCGGCGGCGCTGAGTTCGACTGCATCCGCGTCGCGGCTTTTCGCGGCTACGCCGCGTGGATGCGAACGGACGAGTTCGCCGCGGCGCTCACTGAGGCGCTCAGCTCGCCGGTGCCGTGCTTCATGTGCGCCGAGACGCTTTGGTGGCAGTGTCACCGCCGCTTGATCGCCGAGCTGCTTGACACGCGCGGCCACGAGGTTGTGCACCTGCTCCGGCCGGGACACTCGGACCACCACCGGAGGTGGGAGCCGATCTCGGAGGCCCGCGACGGCGTCCTCTATCTCTGCGGCGAGCGGGTCGCCTAGCGGCGCAACCGGATCACGTTGAGATCCTGAACCCGGATCTCGGCGATGCGCATGCGCAGCGACTCCGGTGGGTCGTGCTCGGCGTGGAGGTACCGGCCCGCAAGCACGTCGAACTCGCCCGATGCAAGCGCGAGGACGAGCGCGGGCGCGCGCTCCGGCGGCGTCCACGGCAGGTCGTCCGGGAACCCAGACGTCATCTCCGTCTGCACGAGCCCCGGGCTGATCGAGAAGACGAAGACGTTCTTGTCCTGGAGCGACGCCGCGAGCAGCTCGGAGAAACGATGCACAGCGGCCTTCGTCGCCCCGTACGCGGTCCCGCCGCCGCCGGCGCGCGGCGGCAGATACGCCGATCCGCTCGCGACGTTCACGATCCTCCCGCCGCCACGCGCGATCATCCCCGGCGCGAACGCGTGACAGCAGCGGTAGACGCCGAGCACGTTCACCTCGAACGTGCGCCACCACGCATCAGGATCGGCGAGCGGATCGTCTGGCCCGCTGATGCCGGCGTTGCAGACGAGCAGGTCGACTTCGCCCACTTCGCTCGCCCAGCGCGCGACGTCGGTCGCCTTCGAGACGTCGCCGACGAGTGCGCGCCCTCCGATATCGGTCGCGACCGCCTCGACCTGCTCGCGCGTCCTGCCGGTGACCGTCACCGTCCAGCCGTCCGACACGAGCGCGCGGGCGATGTTCTCGCCGATGCCGCGTCCGCCGCCCGTGACAAGCGCGTTACGCGAGGGCACGCGAGATCTCGCTCAAGGATTCCGGGTTCTCGAGGGACGACAAGTCCCCGGGATCTTTACCGAGCACGCGCGCCCGAACCGCGCGGCGAACGATTTTCGCGGAACGTGTCTTCGGCAGCTCGCTCACCCACAGGATCCGCCCCGGCTTGAACGCCTTGCCAAGCGAGTCAGTGACGGCGCCTACGACGCGCTCGTCGTCCGCCTCCTCGCCCGGCGCCAACACGCAGAAGATCCACGCCTCCTCGCCCTTCACGGCGTGCGGCACTCCGATCGCCGCAGCCTCCGTGACGATCCCGCTCGCGATCGCCGCCGACTCGAGCTCCGCCGGCCCGATGCGCTTGCCCGCGATGTTGAGCGTGTCGTCGCTCCGGCCGTGCAGGTACCAGTAGCCGTCCGCGTCGATCGACGCCCAGTCGCCGTGCGTCCACGTGCCCGGGAACCGAGTCCAGTACGTCTCGATGAACCGCGTACCGTCGTCGTTCCAGATCCCCCGCGTCATCCCCGGCCACGGGCGGTGACAGACGAGCTCGCCGACCTGGCCGGTGCGCACCGTCTCCCCGAGGTTGTCGACGACGTCCATGTCCTGGCCGAGCGCCGGGAAGCCAAGCGCGACCGGCTTGATCGGCTCGGTGAGCACGGTCGTCAGGAAGCATGCGCCGACTTCGGTGCCGCCGCTGATGTTCATGATCGGGACGCGCGAGCGGCCGACGCGCTCGAAGAGCCACATGTACGGGTCAGGGTTCCACGGCTCGCCCGTCGTGCAGAACGTGCGCAGCGACGAGAGATTCGCCCGGGGCTCGCCGTGCGGGATCAGTGCGCGCACGAGTGTCGGCGAAAGCCCGAGCATCGAGATCGACTCGCGCTCGACGAGCGTCCACAAGCGGTCCTCGGGAAAATCGGGCGCGCCTTCTGCGAAGACGATCGTCGCGCCGACCGCCCCGCCGCCGACGACGGTCCACGGGCCCATGATCCAGCCCATGTCGGTCGCGAAGTGAATGCGGTCGCCCTCGCTGACGTTCGTCTGGTATGCGACCTCGCGCGCGATCGACACGAGGAAGCCGCCCTGGACATGCAGTGCGCCCTTCGGCCGTCCAGTCGTGCCGGACGTGTACGCGAGCAGGTACGGCGCCTCGGACTCGACCTCGACCGGCGGCAGCACGGCCGGCTGGTTGCGCACGAAGTCCGGCCACGACCGCGTCTCGCGATTCCACTCGAGCACGTGCTGGACGCCGAACTGCCCCGCCTCGAGCAGCGTCTCGCTCATCTCGACGCGCTTGCCGCGCCGCAGCGACCAGTCGGCGCAGATCACGACTTTCGCGTTCGAGTCCTCGAGCCGCGACGCGATCGCCGGCGCTGCGAAGCCGCTGAAGATCGGGACCTGCACCGCGCCGATGTGCGCGCAAGCGTGCGACGCGACCGCGACCGCCGGGCACATCGGCATGTAGATCCCGACGCGGTCGCGCTCTCCGACGCCGAGCGCGACGAGTGCCTCTGCGAGCTGCGTCACCTGCCGCGAGAGCTCCGCCCAGGAGAGCGACTCGCGCGTGCCGTCCTCGTAGACGCCGACGACCGCTTCCTCGGAGCTGTCGGCGCGCCGATGGACGCAGATGCGCGCCAGATTCAGCTTCCCGCCGACGAACCACTGCGCCCACTCAGGGCCACGCGAGTCGTCGACGACGCTGTGCCAAGGCTGCGAGAACTGGAGCCCGAGGTCGGCGACCACGGCGGGCCAGAAGCGGTCGGGCTCCTCGATCGAGATCCGGTGCAGCTCCCCGTAGTCCTGTGCGCCCAGCTGCCGCTGCAGCCGCGTGAGGTTCGCGCGGGCGATCAGCTCTTCGGATGGGTGCCAGACGAAATCGGTCATCTGCTAGCGTCTACTAACTTAGTGGACGCTAACCGGGGGTAGGAATGAAGGCTCGTATCTTCGCTGAGGAGAACCGGAAGTGGTGGACACTCGCCGCGGTCTCGTTCGGTCTCTTCATGATCATGCTCGACAACACGATCGTGAACGTGGCGCTGCCGTCGATTCAGCGCTCGCTCGATCTGAAGATCTCGGAGCTCGAATGGGTCGTGACGGGCTATGCCCTCACCTTCGGCGCGCTGATGCTCACGGGCGGCAAGCTTGCCGACCTGCTCGGCCGGCGCCTCATCTTCGTCGTCGGGCTCGCGATCTTCACGCTTTCGTCGCTCGCCTGCGGACTTGCGGGGAGCGCGTCGCTGCTCATCGCTGCGCGGGTCGTCCAGGGCGTCGGCGCCGCGATGATGAACCCGTCGACGCTCTCGATCATCACGGTCACGTTCCCGCCGCGCCAGCGCGGGACGGCGATCGGGATCTGGGCGGGGGTCTCGGCGCTTGCGCTCGCGATCGGCCCGCTCGTCGGCGGCCTCATCACGGAGCACATCAACTGGAACTGGATCTTCTTCATCAACGTCCCGGTCGGCGCGATCGCGATCGTCGCTGCATACGCGTTCATCGACGAGTCGCGCGACACCTCGCGGGAGCAGCGGCCTGACGTCCCCGGGCTCGTCAGCTCAGCGCTCGGCCTGTTCGCGCTGAGCTACGCGCTGATCGAGGCGAACACGTACGGCTGGACGTCCGGCCGCATCCTGGGGTCGTTCGCCGTCTCGGCGGTCTCGCTCACGGCTTTCATCCTGCTCGAGCGGCATCAGCGGCTGCCGATGCTCGACCTCAGCCTGTTCCGGAACGTCGGCTTCGCCGGGGCGAACAGCGTGATGCTGCTCGTCGGGTTGGCGATGTTCGGCGTGTTCTTCTACGTGTCGCTCTACCTCCAGCAGGTTCTCGGCTACTCGCCGACCCAGGCCGGCGCGTCGTTCCTGCCGTGGACGGTGCTGATCATCCTCCTTGCGCCGCAGGCCGGCCGGCTGTCCGATCGCATCGGGCCGCGGCTACTCGTGTCGGGCGGCATGGTCGTCGTCGCGGCTTCACTGTTCGTGTTCTCGCGATTCGGAGTGAACGCGAGCTTCTGGGATCTCCTGCCGGGGATGCTGCTCGGCGGCGTCGGCATGTCGATGGCGATGGCGCCTACGACCGCCGCCGCGATGAGCTCCGTCCAGCCGGATAAGGCCGGTGTCGGCTCCGCAGTGCTGAACAGCATGCGCCAGGTCGGCGGCTCGCTCGGTATCGCCATCATGGGCGCGATCGTCGCGGCCGGCGTCTCGAGTGGGCTCAGCGCGGGAGACCCGCGGCCGGTCGCGTTCGTGAGCGGCTACCACCACGCGCTGGAGGTCGCGACCCTGATCGCCCTCACAGGCGCCGTCATCGCGTTCGCCACCCTGCGGCACGCCCGCCATCGCCCGCAGGCGAGCGAGGCGCAGGTCCCGATCGAGGCGGCATGAGCGTCACGCCGGTTCGCCTGCCTGCGGCCGAGCGCCGGCAGGCTCTCATCGACACGGCGATCCGAGTCTTCTCGGACGGGAGCTACCGCGGAACGACGACGGCGGAGATCGCCCGCGCCGCCGGCGTGTCCGAGCCGATCCTCTACCGGCACTTCGCGTCGAAGCGCGATCTGTATCTGGCTGCGCTCGACCACGTGTGGGGGAAGATGCGCGCGCAGTGGGAGGCGGCGCTGGCCGAGAGCGCGAACGTCCGCGACGCGTTCGAGGCGATCGGCCGGTCACACGTCTCGGTGCACGACTGCAAGTTCCAGATGGCCGAGCTGTGGGTGCAGGCCCTAGGCGAAGCCGCGGAGGATCCGGAGCTCCGCAAGCACCTCCGCCACCACATGCGCGAGGTGCACGACTTCATGGCGGCAGTGATCCGGCGTGGGCAAGCGGAGGGCGTCCTGAATGCGTCGCGGAACGCCGACTCCGAAGCGTGGACGTTTCTCGCAGGAGGCGTCCTTGGAATGGTCGGAAGACGCATCGGCCTGCTCAACGAGGATGAAGTGACTGCCATCAGGGCAAGCCGGCTCGACTGGCTGACGTCCTAGCGCCAAGCCCGTCGCCGCCCCGGCCGAAGGCCGCGTCCAGCCCGAAGCGGTCGAGCGCGCATGGCCACCGCGACCCGGTACAGCCACTCAAACGGCTCCGAATGCAAGCAGTGGCCCAGAAAGAACGAGGCCCCCGCTGCGGCTCGGGGGCCTCGAACGAAGGGCGCTCTCCCATTCCCGTGTCGGGCGTCGGAAGCTCGGCTCTGCGGCCCAGCCGCGCCTCCTGCCCGTCACCGAATGACTCGGTGCGCCTCCTGCAATCCTCAGCCTGGCGTCCGGCCTGGTTGCAAGGTGGCCTGACTATAGGCGCCACGTCCCGGCGAGTCAAGTACCCCAGTCAAGTGATTTCCTCAATAGGTGGTTCACTGGGTTTCCGAGAAAAACATGCCCTTTTTGGGGGATGCCCATAGGGACACCTTGCGGTTTGGTGAAGCGTAAGGTTCACTTCCGTATCAGCCGCTTATGACCCGCGACGCCGCCCTCACTCAGACCCGCTCTGCCGTTACCGGCGGCCTTCGTCTGGGCGAGCGCCTGCGCCAACTCCGGGTCGCCGCCGGGCTCACGCAGAGTGAGCTGGCGGGCGAGCGGTTCTCCAAGGAATACGTCTCCCAGATCGAGCGCGGGAAGACGCGCCCGACCCGCGAGACGGTCGATTGGCTCGCCGTCCGGCTCGGCGTCGACTCCGGTTTCCTCGCGAACGGCGTCGCCACCGACGAGCGCGGCCGGCTCGAGGGATCGCTCGCGCGCGCCGAGACCCTGATCGAGGCGCTCCGCAACGAGGAGGCGGCCGCCGAGTACGAGCTGCTCGTTCCTGCTGCCCGCGCGACGGGCGTGCCGGAGCTCGCCGTCCGTGCGCTGGTCGGCGCGGGCCGCACGCAGATGCGGCTTGGAGCCCTTCGCCGGGCACTCGATTCACTGAACGAGGCGCGCGGCCTCGTCGAGGCGGGCGCGTTCTCGGATCTCGAGCGCGCCGAGGTGCTCTACGCACTCGGCGTCTGCCGGATCCAGCTGAACAGCGTCCAGACCGCGATCGGCCTTCTGTCCGAGGCGCTCAACCTCGCCGAGCGCTCCGGGATGCCGTCCGACCAGCTGCGCTCGAACATCCTCGCCTGGCGCTCCCGCTGCTGGCGCCGCCAGCGTGATTACGAGGCGGCCCGCGAGGACATCGAGCGCGCGCTGCAGCTCGCAGAGGATGCGCGTGACCTTCCGACGATCGGCGCTGCCTACTTCCAGGCGTCGCTCGTCGCCGACCGCGAGGGCCACTGGGTGCTCGCCCGGACGTATGCCGAGCGCGCCCGCGCCGCGTACGAGGAGCTCTCCGACAAGGTGCACGTCGGGCAGCTGACGAACAACCTCGGCGCCCTGAACTTCCTCCTCGGCAAGCCCGAAGAGGCAATCGTCCTCCTGAAGGAGGCGTTCGGTATCGCGCTCGAAACGGGCCGCGACGCCGATGCCGGCCGTGCCGTCTCGTCGCTCGCGCAGATCCATCTGCGCACGGGCAACGTCGAGCAGGCCGAGGAGCAGTCCCGCCACGCGCTGCGGCTTCTCGAGCAGGCGGGCCACGAGGACTACGTCGACGAGGTCGGCAGCGCCCAGCTCGTGCTCGGCCGCTCGCTCCTCGAGCAGGGCCGGCTCGACGAGGCCGAGAACGCGTTCGCCGCGGCCGAGACGGCTTTCGACCAGCTCGGCTCGGCCAGCCACCGCGCGTCGGCATGGGTCGCCCGCGGCGACCTCGCTGCCCGACGCGGCGATCAAACGCTTGCAGCACACCTCTACCGCACCGCGGCTGAGGCACTCCAGGATCTTCGGTTCTAGGAAAGGAGGGTTGTCATGACGAAGGCACGCATGCTCTATCTGCTCGGGATTCTCTCTGTCTGCGTGTTCCACCTCGGCGCGCTGTTCCGCCCGGGCGGTCTGAGCGACGGCGGCTTCTGGTAGGCGGCGGGTTTGGTCTGAGGGCCAGTCCCGTCGCCGACCGCCGCGCGGCCGTGCGCGGCGGTCCGGTTTCTTGCCGGCGGGATTCGTAGCCCCATCAGACCGCACCTGCGGTGCTAGTCCAGTACGCAGCCGTCCTCGGACGGCCGGTGCGGCGTTTCCTCCGCGGCCAAATGGGTTCTCACGCGTGATGTGGGCTCCTGCATGCTCCGGCGAGCACGTCACTCGCCGCGTTTTGGCGTGCGTTGTAAGCTAGGAGGGTCAAAACTTCAAAAGGGATAGTGGGAGGGCTGCTGGATGCCATTGACGATTGGGGACACCGCGCCGGACTTCGAGGCGCAGACGACGGAGGGGCCGATCAAGTTCCACGACTGGATCGGGGACTCGTGGGCCGTCCTGTTCTCGCACCCGCGTGATTTCACGCCGGTGTGCACGACCGAGCTCGGCTACATGGCCAAGATCAAGCCGGAGTTCGACAAGCGCAGCGTAAAGATCATCGGGCTGTCGGTTGATCCGACCGACAACCACGAGAAGTGGGCGCAGGACATCGAAGACACGCAGGGGCAGGCGCCGAACTATCCGATCATCGGCGACGCCGACTTCAACGTGTCGGTGCTCTACGGCATGCTGCCGGGCGGGACGACGGGCGACCCGACCGAGCGCACCCCGGCGCAGAACCAGACTGTGCGGAATGTCTTCGTGATCGGGCCGGACAAGCAGGTGAAGCTCGTCCTCGTCTATCCGATGACGACCGGCCGGAACTTCGACGAGGTCCTGCGCGTGATCGACTCGCTGCAGCTGACGGCGAACCACAAGGTCTCGACGCCGGTCAACTGGAAGCCGGGCGACGACGTCATCATTGCGGGCTCGGTGAACGACGAGCAGGCGAAGGAGCTCTTCCCGGACGGCTGGGACGCTCCGCGGCCATGGCTTCGCATCGTCCCGCAGCCCAACGGCAACTAGCTCTCTGGGGTCAGACCCCAAACGGGGTCTGACCCCGCTGTTCCTTGCTAGGCCCCGTGCAACGGAACGTCAGCGCTGACGGAACCGGCGCGCTCGATCACGACCTGGGGCACGCGCGCGTGCGGTGAAAGGCGCAGGAGCATGCGCACGACCTCGGCGCAGTCCTCGGGCCGGATCATCTCGCCGGCCGGGATCCCCGACCACACCGCCATGGGCGTGTCGACGAAGCCGGGGCAGATCGCGACCGCGCGGACGCCGTCGGCGTCGAGCTCCTCGTTGAGCGAGCGCGTCAGCGAGATCACCGCCGCCTTCGTCGCGCCGTAGGTCGCGAGCCCGGGCGTCGGCAGCGTGCCGGCGATCGACGCGAGGTTCACGATCCAGCCGCGCGACTCGCGCAGCAGCGGGATCGCCGCCTGCGTGACGTTGAACAACCCACGCAGATTGACGCCGACCTGCAGGTCGAAGTGCTTACCGGGGAGATCCTCGACCGTTCCGGCGATCCCGATGCCGGCGGAGTTGACGAGCATGTCGAGGCGGCCGAACCGGTCGCGATGGCTCGCGACGAGGAGCGCGCACTCGTGCGGGTCGGCGACGTCGGCGGCCACGGCTGAGGCGCCGAGCTCCGCCGCTGCCGCTTCCACCTTCTCCGCCCGGCGCGAGGCCAGCGTGAGCGCGTACCCCTCCTCGCGCAGCATGCGGGCGATCGCCAGGCCGATGCCCGAGGAACCACCCGTGACGAGCGCAGCTCGATCCATATCGGTTGTTTATCAGGAAGGCAACGCGGGGCGAACCCCGAATGAGAGGCCCGAGGGTGCCGATAGGCGCTCTCCTCTCCCCAAGAAGGCGGCGGCTCCGGCCGCCGTCTTCATACTTCTCTTTCGTGACGGCGCTCACCGGATTGACCGTCGGCGGCGGATGTGCGGCGAAGTACTCGGCCGCGCGGCTCGAGGAGCTGCTCCGCGGCTTCGTCCCCGTCGAGGCGGAGAACCTGCTCGTCGGCCTGTCGCCCGCAGACGACGCCGCGGTCTACAAGCTCGACGACGAGCGCGCCATCGTCTTCACGCTCGACTTCTTCCCGCCGCTTGTCGACGACCCGGCGACGTTCGGCCGGATCGCGGCGACGAACGCATTGAACGACGTCTTTGCGATGGGCGGCTCGCCGCTGCTCGCGCTCTCGATCGCCGCGTTCCCGGAGGAGCTGCCGATCGAGGTCCTCGGCGAGGTCTTCGCTGCGGCTGCAGAGCAGGTGCGCGCCGCCGGTGCAATCCTCGCGGGCGGACACACGATTCGCGACGCGGAGCCGAAATACGGCCTTGCCGTCGTCGGCACCGTGCATCCCGACGGCATCTGGCCGAAGAGCGGCGCGCAGCCCGGCGACGCGTTGTTCTTGACGAAGCCGCTCGGCACCGGCCTCGTGCTCGCGGCCAAGGGCGACGCCAGCGCCGCGGTCGAGCAGATGATCACGCTCAACTCGGCGGCGGCCGAGGTGCTGCGGCCGTTCGCGCCGAACGCGGTCACCGACGTGACCGGCTTTGGCCTCTTCGGTCACGCGCACGAGATGGCGGAGCGAAGCGGCGTCCGAATCGTGCTCGACGACGTCCCGCCGCTTGCCGGCGCGCTCGAGGCCGCGCGTGACGGTGTGCGCACCGGCGGCGATCGCCGTAACCGCGAGTTCGCGCCGATCGAGGCCGATGATGTTTCCGACGACGTCCTTGCGCTCGGCTACGACGCGCAGACCGCCGGCGGCTTGCTGGTGTCGCTCCCCGCCGACAAGGCGTTGTCGCTCGCGTCGGAGTTCCGCGCGCGCGGGCTCTATCTCGCGCGCGTCGGTGCAGTCGAGGCTGGAACCGGGCTTGCGCTCGGCTCGCGCCTACGCGCCTGAAGTCAAACAGTTCGGGACTACACTCGAGCCGTGAACTCGGCCTCGGAGGCGCTGCCGAGGCGCCGGACGTTCGAGCTCTCACCGGCGCGTTTCCGGTGGCTCGCCGCCTGGGCCGTCGGCGTCCTCGTCGTGATCGTGGCGACGGGCGCGACTGTGCGGCTGACCGGCTCCGGGCTCGGCTGCCCGCACTGGCCGACCTGCAACAGCACGCATGCGCTGCCGAAGGGCTACCACTCCGACATCGAGTTCTCGAATCGCGTCGTCTCATTCGTGACGGTGGTCTCGACGCTTGCGCTGGCCGTGGCTGCGTGGCGGACACCGCTGCTCGCGCGACGCGGTCGGCTCCTTGCCACGGCCGTAGCCGTCGGGACGCTTGCGCAGGCGCCGCTCGGCGCGATCACCGTCTACTACGACCTCAACCCGTATCTCGTGATCTCGCATCTGCTCCTCTCGCTGACGGTGCTCGGGCTCGGCGTCCTCGTGCTGCTCGAGGCGACGCGGCTCGTGCGCGGTGCCGGCGCGTCGCTGCCCGCGATCGCGCGGCTCGGCGGCGCCGTGCTGCTGGCGGCGATCGGCGTGCTCGTCGTGACGGGCACGCTCTCGACGGCGGCCGGGCGCTTCCCCGGGAGCTCCGGGTCGCAGGTCGTTCCGCGGCTCGGCATGTTCCACTCCGCTGTCTGGCTGCATGTCCGGGCCGTCGCAGCGTTCGGCATTGTCTTTCTCGTGCTCGCGGCCTGGGCGTGGCTGCAGCGCGCCCGGTTCCCGTGGCTGATCCGTGGCTGCGCCGGTTTGCTCGCGATCCTGCTCGCGCAGATGGGCCTCGGCGAGTTGCAGTACCGCACCTACGGAACCGTGCCGTGGTGGGTCGTCGTGCTTCATGTCGTAGTCGGCGCCGCGCTCTTCGCCTGGACGGTCGGACTCACGGCACGGCTCTGGCGACCCCTTGCCTAGACTGCGTAAATGTCCGAGCTGAACGTGTCGTTCAGGCCGGAGCTCCGCCGGCCGGTTCTCGTCGCCGCCTTCCGTGGATGGAACGACGGCGGGCAGGGCGCGACGCTCGCGGCCGGCTATCTCGCGAAGCAGTGGAACGCGCAGCAGTTCGCGGAGATCGAGGCGGAGCAGTTCTACGACTTCCAGGCGATGCGGCCGCAGGTCACGCTCGAGGACGGGTTGACCCGTCGGCTCGAGTGGCCGGAGAACAGCTTCTTCCATGCGGAGATTCCCGGCACGGAGCGCGATGCGGTGATCCTGCTCGGCACCGAGCCGAACCTGCGCTGGAAGACGTTCTCCGGGCTCGTGCTCGGCCTCGCCCAGGAGCTCGCGATCGAGCGAACGGTCACGTTTGGCTCGCTGCTCGCCGACGTTCCGCACACGCGTCCCGCGCCGGTGACGGCGGCGGCGACGGACGAGTCGTTGGTGTCCGAGCTTGGCCTCGAGCCGTCGCGCTACGAAGGGCCGACCGGCATCGTCGGCGTGCTGCTCGGTGCGTGTCGCGACGCCGGGATCACGTCGCTCAGCCTGTGGGCCGCCGTGCCGCATTACGTGTCGCTGGCGCCGAGCCCGCGCGCGGCATTGTCGCTCGTGCGCCGCTTCGGCGAGCTGATGTCGATCGACGTCGACGTGTCGGAGCTCGAACAGGCCGCGAACGAGTACAGCGAGCAGGTGAGCGAGGCGGTGTCGGCGGACGCCGACACGGCGGCCTACGTCGAGGAGCTCGAGCGCCGCGTCGACATGCTGAGCGCGGAGGAGCAGCTTCCGTCAGGCGACACGCTTGCGGCAGAGCTGACGCGCTTCCTGCGGGAGCGCGAGGAGCAGGACAAGGGCGACGACGGCCCCGAAGGTCCCGCGTCGTAGCGGGCTAGCTTTCGGAAGCTGGATCGGGCTCGGCCGCGGTGTTCGACGATTCGCCGTCGGTCGCGGTCGGCTTTCGTCGCCGCCTCCGACGCTTCGGCTTGGCGGGCGCGTCGCCGTTCGGCGTTTGCTCGTCCGCCGTTGTCGTCGTCGCCGCCTCGTCGGTTGCAGTCGCTGCGCCGTCGGCCGGTTTCTTCTTGCGGCGGCGCCGGCGGCGTTTGTTCGGCTGCTGCTTCGGCGCCGGCAGGTTCTCTGAGAGCGCGAGCGCGACCTCTTGCGGGGTGCCAAGCGATTCGCGTGCCTCGTCGATCAGCTTCGTTGCGCGCGGCGTGTAGCCCTCGGCGGATGCGAGCAGCGCGGCGCCGACCTGGATCGGCTGCTCGAGCGCGGTCTTGACGAGCTTCGCCGCGTTCTCCTCGTGCCGATGACCGCGGGAGTTGGCGAGCGCCCCGAGGAGGCGCTTCGCCTCCGGGTACTCGCTCGACGCCCGGCGGTCCTGCACCTTGCGCGTCGCGCGTGCGAGCCGCCAGGTCCACCGCGCAAGGATCTGATCCGGCGCGTCGGGCCTGTCCTCGCCGATTGCGCGTAGTAGCACGCGGATGCCCGGCAGGCGCTCTTTTTCCCACGTCGGCGCCTGCGTGACGAGCGTGACGAGGTCGTCGAAGTCGGCGCGCTCGACGCGCATCGAGACGCGGTCTTGCAGCGCCATCATCCGCAGGCGGCGGTTCGGGTTCTCCGCCGCGCACGACGAGAGGAATTGCTCGAGCGCTCCCTTCGACGCGCGGCCTTCGGTGAGCTTCTGCACGAACGATGCGCGCTCGTCGAAGCGGATCTGACGCCCGGCCATCGTCGCCCAGTAGCGCTGCTCGTCGTCGTCGAGGAACCGCGGGTCGACACGCTGCCATTCGCGCTGGATCACGCTGATGCGCCGACGAACGTCGGGCGTCACCGGAACGAGCCACGGCGCTGGTGTGAGGCGCCTGCGCGAGCGGCGCTGCGAGCGGCGCCGCGGAGCCGGCGTCACGCGTGCGCCTTCACGGTAGAAGTCAGCGTCGAGCAGCGAGTGCAACGAGACAACGCGCTCGTTGTGTGTCGCGCCCTTCGGGACGAAGTCGACGACGATGCCTGCTTCCTTGCGCGGATGGAGGCGCATGATGCGGCCGATGCGCTGCTGGTACACGCGCTTCGACGCCGTCGGCGCGAGGTGCATGCATACGGTCGCGCGCGGCGAGTTCCAACCTTCAGCGAGGAGCTGCGCGTTGATCAGGACGTTGATCTCGCCGCGCTCATACGCCGCGAGCGTCTCGGCGAGGCGGACCGGCGGAGTGCGGCCGGAGACGGCTTCGGCCTTCAGGCCGGCGGCGCGGAACTCCTGCGCGAGGTTGTACGCATGGTCGACGCCGGCCGCGTACACGATGCCGGGCGTGTTGTCGAAGCGGTCGCGGTAGAGGCTCGCAGCTGCCTGATTCAGCGCCTGGTGGTCGAGCGTCTTGGCGAGGATCTCCTGGTCGAAGTCGCCGCCGACGATCGGCACCGAGTTGATCGCGGCGACCGGCGGTACGCGCAGGCAGCGGAGCGGTGCGATGAGGCCGCGGCGTGCTGCGTCCTGCAGCGGGAGGTCGTCGACCGAGGCGGGGAAGACGTCCGAGACCTGCTTCGCGATCAACTGCTCGGTCGCCGTCATGCCGATGTAGATCGGCTCCGGCATCGAGCGGATCGCCGCCGACGTCTTCTCGCCGAGCGCAGTGTGTGCCTCGTCGCAGATGACGAGCTGGTACGCGTCGCGGCTGAGCGTGTCGACGTGCCGCGCGAACCATGCGTACGTCTGGATCGTGAGCGGGTTCGTGCGCAGCGGTTCCTTGCCGCGCTCGACTGCGTCGGTGAGGCGATCGCCGTAGCCCTCCGTTGTCAGGTCGCGCGTGAACTGCGTGACGAGCAGCCGACGGTGCGTGAGGATGAGCACGCCGAGCGTTCGGGCTGCGTCGACGAAGCCGGCGGCCGCGATCGTCTTGCCGGATGCGGTTGGGTGCCGGAACCGGTAGCGCCTGATGGCGCCGGGATCCTCCTCCGGCGAGAGCGGCTCGGGCTCGTCGTCTTCCGCGCCAGGCTCGGCGTCTACGTCGCCGAGCGGCTCATCGTCCTCCTCGTCGTCCGGGATCTCCTCGACGGCGGCGTGACCGTTGCCGTTCTCCTCCTGCCGCTGGACGGCTGCGATCAGCTCCGTGAGCATCCCGGCAAGCGCGTCGATCTGGTGGCGGCGGAGCGGCGTCCCGGTCGCGGTGTGCGGCTCCGGGTCGGCGAGCACGCGCTCGAGCCCGAGCATCAGCGCGTAGCGCACCTTCCACTGTGCGCTCGGCTGCGTGCGTCCGGACTCGATCTCGGCGAGCGCGTCGTCGAGTGCGCGCCTGCGCGCGGTGCCGGCCGCGAGGACGCTCTCCACGTTCTCGCCGTCGTGAAGGAACGGCTCGCCCGCCCACGCTTCGGCGCGGTAGGCATCGGCGGCAAGCGGGTCCGCCGCCTCGGTGAGGATGATCGGCTGAGTGGCTTCCTGCATATGTGCAGCACGTCGCTCGTGCTGCAAAACCTCGAAAGGTGCGCGCTCGTGAGTCCCCTGTTCGAGCGGCGCCGCCTGAAGCATAGCCGGGCCGCCAGGGTCGTCAACCGGAAATTCTAGCCTGGAGCGCCCGAGCTTCCGAGGCCGCCGAAGATGGCGAAGGGGTTCTCGGGGAGGACCTCCCAGACGAGCTCGCCGCCCGGCTCGACCTCGCCGTGGACGCGCTCGGCGAGCGCCTGTGCATCCTCCTTCGAGGCAGTTCCGACGATCAGGTATTTCCAGTGCCGCACCACCGGGTAGCCCTCGGTCTCGAGCTGCTCGGCGAGTCGGCGGGCCTCGGGGTGGGATGAAAGGGTGACCCGGACTTCCCACGGCGCGTGCCCGTGCTCGAGCTCCTCTTCTTCCCACGTCTCGCCGGGCGGCTCGTCATCCCAGCGGTCCTCCTCGTCCAGCCAATGCTCGACCTTGCTCTCCGTCGCGTGGACGCCTCCCTCGCGCAGGACAGCCTCGATGACGTCGTGCGCCTTTGTCGCAGCCGCCTGTGTGTCGGCGTAGACGAAGAGCTCGTCGCCGTCGCGGGAGACGGCGAGTCGACGCTCCTTCAACTCCCGCGCGAGCTCACGGGCCTCGTCGCCGAGCTCGGAGCCGAGCCGGTCGAGCAGGTTGTCGTCGCCGTCGGTGACCGTGATGCGGATCCGCCAGTCGTCACTCATCAGGCTGGAATCTTGCCGTACTCGGCGAGGGTCGAGCCGGTGACCCGTTCGGAGATCCCGGCCTGGTCGAGGTGTTTCGTGATGCCGCCGAGGAAAAACGGGTAGCCGGCGCCGAGGATGAGGCAGGCGTCGACGTCCGCGGCGGCGCCGACGACGCCTTCGTCCAGGAGGTGTCGCACCTCGTCGGCGATCGCCTCGAGCGCATCCTCGCGAATCTCGTCGACGGTGCGCCTCGCGTCGCCCGCGATGACGATCTCGTCGCCGCCTTCGGCAAAGTTCGCGAGCGTCGGCGAGAGTGGGAACCGGTCGGGGTACGCCTCGTGCAGCGTCTCGAGCACGTGATTCGCGACGCGCGGCCCCACCATCTGCAGGAGCACGGACGGCGCCATCGGGAGCCCGAGCGAGAGCGCCGCTTCGTCTGTCTCTTCGACGGTATTTCCGTGCTCGAGTGCATCCATCAGCACCGTCGTCATGCGGGTCAGGATTCGGTTGACGACGAATGCGGGCGCATCGGCGACGAGCACGCCGCGTTTCTTCAGTTTCTTGACGACGTCCCATGCGGTTGCGAGCTGCTCGTCTGTCGTGTGCGGCGTGCGAACGATCTCGACAAGCGGGAGGACGGGGACGGGGTTGAAGAAGTGGAGCCCGATGTCTGCACCCATGTCAGTGACGGAGAGTGACGATGTGTTCGTCGCGAGGATCGCGTCGGGTGCGACCTTTCGAACTTCCGCGAAGACCGCCCGCTTGACGTCCAGCTCTTCGAAAACGGCTTCGAGTACGAGATCGCAGCCGGCGAACTGCTCCCAGCCGGTCCCGGCATCGACGATCGTCGCGAGGAACGGCTTGCGCGTTTCCACCTCCTCCCGGATCGTCGCGAGGGCTTCGTCGATGCGCGCCTCGTCGATGTCGCGCAGGACGACAGGCACTTCGAGCCGGCGCAGAAAGAGCGTCGCGAGCTGTGTCGCCATCAAGCCCGCCCCGACGATTCCGATCTTCTGCACCTTGCGCGGCTTGGCGTCAGGGAGCTCGGGCGGCTTCTTCGATCGGCGCTCGACGACAGTGAACGCATACGCGGCGGCCTGCGCCTGAGGGCTTACGAGCAGTTCAGCCATGGCCTCTTCCTCGGCGAGGTACCCCTCTTGCAACGACCAGTCCTTTGCGCCCGCGATCAGATCGAGGGCGACGTACGGCGCGCGCGTCGCGCCATGCACTGCATCGTCGATGCGTGAGCGTGTTTTGCGCACGATCGCGTCCAGGTCTGTCCAGTCAGGCCGATCAGACTGTCCGGTCTGTCTGGTCTGTCCAGGTTTGTTAACCAGGTCAACCGCGAATTGAAGTGAGTCGTCGACGAACTCGACCGGCGAGAGCAGACAGTCTGCGATCCCAAGCTCGAACGCCTCCGGCGCGGTCAACAGCTTGTTCTGCCGTAGTGGGTTCAGGACGATGACCCTTGCGGCCGCCTCCGGGCCGACCAGCTTCGGAAGCAGCTGCGTCCCACCCCAGGCCGGAATGATCGAGAGCGCGACCTCCGGGAACCCGATATGGCGGACGTTCGAGGCGAGGGTGCGGGCCGTGCAGTGAAGCGCGAGCTCGAGGCCGCCGCCGAGGGCGGCCCCGTTGATTGCCGCCACGGTCGGATACGGCAGCGCGCGGATCCGGCCGAAGAGCCCATGGCCGGCGCGCGTACCCTCGAGCGCGGAATCCACGGATCCAACCTTCGTGAACTCGTCGATGTCCGCGCCGACACAGAAGACGAACGGCTTGCCTGTGAAGACGGCGGCCGTCCAGTCACCCTGCTCGAGCTCGTCGAGCACGCGAACCGCCGACTCGAATGCAGACCGGCCGAGCGTCGTCGGCTTTCGGTAGTCCTCCCCGTTGTCGATCGTGACGAGGGCGATCGAGCCGACCGCGTTCAGCTTGAAGACAGTGTCAGCCACTAGCGTTGCAGGTTCTCCCAGAGAATCGCGCAACCCATCCCCATGCCGATGCACAGCGCCGTCAGCCCGTAGCGGCCGCGGCGCTCGCGAAGCCCGTACGCGAGTTGCGCGATCAGGCGAACACCGGTTGCGGCGAGCGGATGACCACAGGCGATTGCACCACCGTACGGATTGAGCCGCGGATCCTCCGCCGAAACGCCGAGCTCGTCGCACCACGTGAGCACCTGCACCGCAAACGGCTCGTTCAGCTCGAAGAGGTCGATGTCCTCGATCGTGACGCCCGCTTGCTCGAGCACACGCCGCGTCGCGGGCACCGGCCCGTAGCCCATCAGGTGCGGTTCGACACCGGAGTACGCATAGCCGACGAGCCGCAGCTTCGGCTCGAGCCCAAGGTCGCGCACCGTTTCCTCGGCAGCGAGGAACGCGGCCGTCGCCCCGTCCGTCAAACCCGCGGAGTTTCCAGCGGTGACGCGCCCGCCGGCACGGAACGCCGGCTTGAGCTGCGCGAGCCCTTCCATCGATGTGTCGGGACGGAGGAACTCGTCACGTCCCGCGACCTTCCAGCCCTCGTCGCTGAAGACCGCCATCGGCACGACCGTCTCCTTCATGACGCCGTTCTCCCACGCCGCCGCCGCCCGCTGCTGCGACCGCACGGCAAATGCGTCGGCTCGCTCGCGCGTGATCTGCGGGAACCGGTCGTGCAGGTTCTCCGCCGTCTGCCCCATCGAAGCTGCTGACTCGTCGATCAGCTGCTCCGAGACAAAGCGGGGATTGAAGTCGACGTCGTCTCCCATCGGGTGATGCCCCATGTGCTCGATGCCGCCGGCAAGTGCGACATCAACGGCGGCGAGCGCGATCTCGCCAGCTGCAGCGGTCACTGCGGTGAGCGCGCCCGCGCACATGCGGTCGACGGCGAAGCCGGGCACCGAGTCGGGGATGCCGGCGAGCAGCGCGACGTCGCGCCCGAGCGTGAGACCTTGGTCGCCCACCTGGGCCGTGGCGGCCAGGATCACGTCGCCGATCCGCTCAGGCTCGATCGCGGGATTGCGGCGCAGAAGCTCCCGCACGGCCTTCACGCCCATGTCGTCGGCGCGCGTCCGCCAGAACTGCCCCTTCGGCCCCGCCTTGCCGAATGGCGTCCGGACGCCGTCGACGAAGTAGACCTCGCGCGCCTCACGCATCGCGAGGCCACCTTAGCGTCGGCTTGACTGACCGGTCAATCAGAGCGCGCGCCGAGATGTGGTCACATGCACGCGGCCCATGTGGTCACATGGGCCGATGGACTGGGATGCCGCCGCGAAGAGGGCGATCGCACGCTATGAGGGCGGCGAGGCGCGCGGGCTCGACCAGCGTCAGCTGACGCAGCTCGCGAACGCCGCTTGGGCGGCCGGTCTCAACTTGCTGATGGCAGGTCGTGTGGACGAGTCGGCTGCGTGGCTCCGACGTGCGGCCGACCGGTATCGCGAAAGCTGGGACGGCGCTCCTTCGGACTCGTGGGGACGCCCGATCGCCGCGATGAAGGCGCTCCTCCTTGCAGAAGCCGACGCAACCGACGCGGCGCTGGGCGCTCGACGCAGGCGCCGCCCATGCGCCGTCACCGATCGGCGCGTACGCCGCAACGCTCGCCCAGCTCGTGCTCGCCCGGGACGAGGAGGCGCGCACGCTCGGCGCGACACTCCGTGACCGCGACGACTTCCCGTCGACAGTCGCGGGCGCTGTCTTCGCGATCGCGACCGGTGATCACGCTGGTTATCGGCGGGCAATCGATGATCTCCTCGACGACTTCGAACAGCGAACCGACTTTCTCGAGGACGTTCCCGTCGCCGACACCGTGCTCGTCCTGCAACGGCTTGCCGCTGCGCGCAACCTCGCGATCGAGCTACGCGCGTCGCCTCGATTGCCCTAAAGCAGCGCGGCCGCGGCAGGGTCGAGAACCGCCGTCGTTATCCCGTCGATCGCCCGCACGAGACTTCCCGGCGTCGCGTGTGACGGTTCGCTCCCGAAGGCGCGCTTACACGCTTCCGCCTTATCCGCGCCGGCGACGAGAAAGAGCACCTCGCGCGCGTTTCGCAGCATCGGCAACGTCAGCGTGATGCGGTCGACGAACGGCTCGACCTGCGCCTTGGCACCGATCGCGCGACGATCGATCACATCCAACGTCGGCTGAGACGGGAAAAGCGACGCGGTATGGCCGTCCGGCCCCAACCCGAGCAGCATCAGGTCGAACTGCTCGACCGAGCCGAGCTCCTCGTCGTACTGCGCCGCACCGTCCTCAGGTCCGAGCTCGCCGCGCATGCGATGCACGATGCCGGTCGCGACGTGGTCGAGCAGTGCAAGCTTCGCCAGCCCGTAGTTCGAGAGCTCGTCGTCGGGGGGCACGCACCGCTCGTCGCCCCACCACAGCTCGACCCGCGTCCAGTCCGGTTCGAGCTTCGCCGCGAGCTCGTACGCGACCCGCGGTGTCGAGCCGCCCGTCAACACGACGTGGCCGCCGGAACGCGCCGCTGCTGCAAGCCGACCCGCCACGACCTGCGCCGGCTGGTCGGCGATCACGATCTCGACGTCTTCAGCTGTCATTTGCAAGCTCGCGGGCCCGGGTCATCGCCGCCTGAATCGCATTGAGGAACGCCGCCCGCACGCCTGCCTGCTCGAGCTCACGAATGGCGGCGATCGTCGTCCCGCCCGGTGAGGTGACGGACTCGCGCAGCTCCACCGGGTGCATTCCCTCGTCCCGCAGCTGCTTCGCCGTCCCGAGCATTGTCTGCACGACGAGGGTCGTCGAGATCTCGCGCGCCAGGCCGAGGAGGATCCCAGCTTCGATCATCGCCTCCGCCAGCAGGGCGAAGTACGCGGGCCCCGATCCCGACAACGCGGTGATCGCATCCATCGACTGCTCCGGCACGCGCACGACGCGCCCGAGATGGGACAACACATCCTCCGCAACCGCGAGCTGCGTATCGCCCGCATGCGCTCCCGGCGCGATGCCCGCCATCCCTTCGTGCACGGTCGACGGCGAATTCGGCATCGCGCGCACGACGGGCACACCGTCCGCGAGCTTCGCCTCGATCCGCGCCGTCGGGATCGCGGCGGCAACGGAGATCACAGTCTGCTCCGGCACGAGCACCGGGCCGACATCATCGAGCAGCGCGTCGATGTCTTGCGGCTTCACCGCGATCACGACGATCGCCGCCCCGCTCACGGCATCGGGATTCGACGTCGTTGCGTCGACGCCGTGGCGCTCCGCGAGCTCAGCGACCCGCTCCGGTCGCCGGCTCGTCACGACGATGTCGCTCCAGCCGGCGCTCAGCAGGCCGGCGAGCAGCGCTTCGCCGATTCGGCCGCCGCCGATGATTGCGATCCGCTGCATGTGCGGAGGTTACGCGGCGACGAGCCCACGCGAATAGCCCGCGAGGAGATACATGCTCGCGAGGCCTGACCACTTGCCGTACGGCTGGAGCAGCTCGGCCGTCTCCCATCCTTCGACCGGACGTCCTCGCATCGCGCGCAAAAGCTTCACGAGTCCGAGGTCGCCGACGAGGCCGTAGTCGTACCGGCCGAGCCCCTGCAAGCAGACGACCCCGACCGACCAGGGACCGAGCCCTCGCTCGCGCTCGAGCCGATCCGCGACCACAGAAGTCTCGATGTCGTGGAACCGCTCGAGCTCGACTGACCGGCACAGGCGAACGAGACCCGCGCCGCGCCGCGCATGCAGACCGAGCGCTCGCAGCCGCGATGGGGCGAGTGCACCGAGCTCATCTGTCGTCGGTGCGACATGCAGCGACTCAGGCCCCGCAGCACAGATCGAGCGGATGATCGTCTGCTCGAGCCGTCGCGCGCGCTTGGCTTCGATCAACTGTCCGCAGTACGCCCGCAAGAGCGCCTGCGCGACGGTCGCGACTCGTACCGGCCGTAGCCCGCGCAAAGCGCGCGAAGCCCGCCCGAGCATCGGATCGTCGCGAACCGAACGGAGAAAGTCCGAGTGGTCGTCGTCAAGGGCGAGGATCCACCGCAGCCGCTCGACGGCCGCAAACGACTCTCCACGGATCGTCACGGTCCCGTCGATCGACTGCCAGGCTCGCGCGAGCTGCGGCGAGCCGTCGACCGCGAGCACCGCGGTGAACAGCCCGTCACGGAACGTCCGGGTCGCATCGCTCGCGAACCGCGCAGACAATGCGAGCGAGTACGGCCCGCATGGTCGAACCGCAAGCTCGGCCGTCAATGCTCGGCGCGGACGCCTTCGGGCGCAGCGCGCATGCTGAGCTCCGCCGCGCGGTCGAGCACGTCCAGCGCCTCGGTCTCCGCTCCGGTCTGGCGGAGCATCCGGCCCCATTGGCGGCAGGCCGTCGCTGCGTGGCGCCACCGTCCCTGTTCCTCGAGGATGCTCGCCGCCTCGGCATACGCGTCGCCCGCGCCGGCGGTGTCGCCGATCATGACGAGCCCGTCCGCGAGCGCCGAGAGCGCGACACCGCGGTCGGCCGGCGATTCGTGTCCTGCGAGCTCGATCGCCTGGCGGCCGAGGCGCACGGCCGTTTTCGCGTCGCCCTGCAACGCGGCGACTCGCGCGCGCTGCGTCGTTATCTCGAAGCGCTCCTGCGGCGTGACGTTGGCGCCGAGGAGCGTCTCCGCTTCGTCGAGATGTGTCGCAGCTGCGGCGTGGTCCTCGCGGGAAAGCGTGATGTAGGCCGCGAGAATGTGTGCCCGCGCGAGATTGAGCGTGTCCTCGGTCGCCTGCAGCAGGGCGATCGCCTTCCGCACGTTCGTAAGGGCGACTGATTCGCGTCCTTCCGTATGTGCAAGACGGGCCATCGACCAGTAAAGCCGCACGCGCATGTACGGGTCGCCGGTGTCCTTCACGCGCTTGAGGGCGTGACGGACGACGTCCTCCGCGCGCGCCAGGTCGCCCATGTCGCTCAGCACGTAGCTGAGCAACGTCGCGTACCGCGCCTCGGCCGTGGTGTCGCCTCGTTCCACGCAGCCGTCGATGCACTGCTCGAACAAATCGACGGCCTCCTTCGGCCGGCCGGCCTCGGTGTACGCCTTGCCGAGGTTGTAGTAGAGATCGAACCGATCGACCGGGTCGAAGGTCTCGCCTTCGAGCGCCTCCTCGAGCAACGTCGCCGAACGCGCGTACTCGCGCTTGTTCTGGAGGAACAACGCGAGCGCGAACCGCGCGCGCGATGCCGACGGTCGATCACCGTCTGCGACCGATTCGCGAATCTCCTGCTCGAGCGCTTGCTCCGCGCCTTCGTCCTCGCCGAGACGAATCGATAGCTCGAGATCGATCAACCGCAACTCGCGCGCCGCCCGCGGATCGACATCCGAACCGGTCTCGAGGTAGTCGGCCGACACGCCGAGCTTCGTCGCAAGCCGGCGCAACGCCTTTACGGAAGGCTGGCGCGATCCGGCTTCGATGCGCGAAATGTAGGCGTACGAGACCCCGGGGGCGGCCAATTCACGCTGGGAGAAACCCTTCTCCAGCCGCAGGCGCTTCAGCCGCTCCCCAATCGTCTCGCCCGCGGCTTGCGGAGATTCGGGATGCACTGGACCCAATTCTGACGGGTTGCCTCGGGTTCGTCAATCGCTACCGCTTGACAACGACAAGTTCGCTTGCTCTTTTCGACCGCACACCCCGAGTCCCTCGTCCGAGGGACTCCCGAACAAAGGAGGAGCCCATGCTCCGCAACACCACCTACGTCCGCCTGGTCGTCCTCGTGACGATCCTCGCGGCGCTCGCCCTGATGCTCGGCAGCGAGCCCTGGGGCCCCGCCTAGGCCGCGGCCTGCGGCAGGAACGAGGGCATTCGTCCTTCCCACACCCGCGTCCCTAAGGGACGCCTATCCAAGGAGGAGCTTTGCTTCGCAACACCCTGTATCTGAAGTTCTTCGTCGTCCTGGTCGTCCTGGCGTCCCTCGCGCTCATGCTCGGCAGCGAGCCCTGGGGCCCCGCCTAGGCCGAACGAAACACTGCGGCGGGCGGGAGTGCGACTCCCGCCCGCTGT
Organism: Gaiellaceae bacterium; assembly: GCA_036496545.1. Lineage (GTDB taxonomy): Bacteria > Actinomycetota > Thermoleophilia > Gaiellales > Gaiellaceae > Palsa-739. The sequence goes on from DASXKX010000032.1 coordinate 129,670, forward strand.
ACCCTCGCGCCGTGACGGTCGTCGAGCTTTGCGTCTACGCGCTGCTCCTCGCCGTCGCGGCCGCCGCCGTCTGGCGCCGCCCCCTCGCCGCGCTCTATCTCTTCATCGTCGGCCTCGCGCTCCACAACGCCGTGATGGCCGCGCTCTACGCGGCTGGGGTGCGTGGGTCGACGCTCACCGTGATCACCGCGTGGAAGGAGATCTTGCTCGCCGTTGCATTGCTGCACGTCGTTCTCGACGCGTGGCGCGGTCGGCGGCTGCCGTTCGCGTGGAACCTCGTCGACTGGTTCGCGCTCGCATTCGCGGCGCTGGCAGTGCTCTACGCGTTCATTCCGCAGACCGTGCTCGACGGCGCCGCCGACCATCGTGCGATCGCGCTCGGCCTGCGTCACGACGTCGTCCCCGTCGGTGCGTACTTTCTCGGCCGCTCGCTCGTCCTGCGGCGTGACGACCTCTACCGCATCGGCTGGACCGTGCTCGGCGTCGGTGCGTTCGTCGCGGCGCTCGGCATCGTCGACATGTACGCGGTCTCGATCGGCTGGTGGCGGACGAACGGCGTGATCGACTACTTCCATCGTCACCTCGGCTACGACTACCACGGCACGGGTACGCGCACGGAGTCGAACGGCTCCGTGTACGGGCTGCCGGAGAACTTCATCTACAACGTCGGGAACGACAGGCCGTTTCTCAGGCGGCTGGTGTCAACGTTCCTCTCGCCGCTCGCAAGCGGCTACCTCTTCGTCGTGGCGCTGTTGATCGGCCTACGGGCACGCGCCCTCGCGATCGCGCTCTCTGCCGTCGTCGCCGCAGGCTTGCTCTTCACGTTCTCGCGCTCGTCCCTTGTCGCGCTCGCCGGTGCGCTCGTGGTCCTCGCGGTGCTGCGCAGACGTCCGCAAGAGCTTGCGGCTGCGGCCGTCGTGATCGTGGTCGCCGTCGGGTGGGCGCATCTCTTCCCGAAGATCGCGCCGACCGGGCACTTCACGAAGGCCGACCTCGCCTACCTGCACGCGCAGGCGAAGAAGGCAGGCCCGACAGGCAACTTCACGGCCGTGAGCGAGAACGAGCCGTCGCTGCACGAGCACTGGACGAGCCTGAAGGACGGCGTCCGCACGGCCGTCCACCACCCGCAGGGCTATGGGCTCGGCAACGTCGGTCAAACCGCGTCGCGCACGGGGACGCCGCTGAAAGCCGGCGAGTCGAACTACACCGAGCTCGGTGTCGAGCTCGGCGTGCTCGGCGCGCTGCTCTGGATCGCGTGGAACCTCGGTGCGTTCTGGTTGATCCGCAACGAGGTTCGCGTTGCCGCGGCCTTCGCCGCGATTCTCGCGCTCGCGATTCAAACGGACGTGATCGGCGACCCATGGGTCTCGTATTGCGTCTGGGGTCTCGTCGGGGCATGTGTCCCAAAGAGCGTCTTGTGGGCGCGCACGTCGCACATCTAGCGTCGCGGCATGTCACGCGTGCTGGTCGTCGTCGCCGTTGCGCTCGCGGTGCTCGCGATCGTTCTGCGATCGCGCGGGCATCATCCGCCCGCAGTTCTCGCCGATCCCGTCCGCACGCCCGGCGTGCTCAACCCTGATGTGACGCAGGCGAACATCAAGCAGACGATCTGCGTGCAGGGCTGGACGCGTACCGTCCGCCCGCCTGTCGACTACACGAACGCGCTGAAGGTGAAGCAGATGCACGCCTACCACGAGCTCGGCTCGCCGTCGGACTACCAGGAGGATCACCTCATCAGCCTCGAGCTCGGTGGCAACCCGACCGATCCGCGGAACCTTTGGCCTGAGCCGTATCCACGGGCGGCAAACGTCGACCAGATCGAGAACGAATTAAATGGAAAGGTCTGCAGCGGCGTGCTCACGCTCGCGGACGCGCAGCTTCAGGAGTCGACGCTCAAGCACAGGGACGGTTGACCCCGGTATCGTCGAACGCGATGGCCATCGCGCCCGCGACGCACATGGGGCACGTCGAGCTCTCGGTGGGCGACCTCGACCGTACGCTCGAGTACTGGCAGGGCGTCGTCGGCCTCCGTGTGCTGGAGCGCGAGAACGGCACGGCATCGCTCGGTACCGATACTGAGCTTGTTCGCGTCGTCGAAGAGCCGGGCGCGCGACCGGTCGAGGGTCACACCGGCCTCTACCACGTCGCGCTGCTCGTGCCCGACCGGCCGAGCCTCGCGCGCTGGCTCGCGCACGCTGCGCGCGACGGAGTCCGGCTCGAGGGCCTCTCCGATCACTTCGTGAGCGAGGCGCTCTACCTCCGAGACCCAGACAGGCACGGGATCGAGATCTACGCGGACCGGCCCCGGGACGTCTGGGTAGGCAAGGTAAAGGAGGTCATGACGACGGCGCCGGTCGACGTCGAGAACCTCCTCGGCGAGCTCGACGATCCGGCGACCGAACCGTTCGACGGCCTGCAGGACGGGACGGTCGTCGGCCACACGCATCTCCGCGTCGCCGACATCCCGGCGACCGTCGAGTTCTACCGCGAGGTCCTCGGGATGGACGTGACGGCGCAGGTCGGGCCGGCGGCGGCGTTCCTCTCCGCGGGCGGCTACCACCATCACGTCGGCGCGAACACGTGGGAGAGCCGCGGGGCCGGCCCTGCGGGCGAGGGCTACGCGACTCTCCGGCACGCGGCGATCGTGCTACCGGACGCCCAGGAGCGCGATCGCGTCGCCGCCCGCGTCGCCGACGCAGGCCAGGAGCCGGAAACACGCGACGACGGCGTCCTCATCAGGGATCCCTCGCAAAACGCGCTGCTCCTGACGGCCTGACCCTTCCGCTATACCTGTGACGAGGCCGTGGGCAAGCCCGTCGAACAACTGTCCCAGGTAATCGTCCGGTTCGCCGGCGATTCCGGCGACGGCATGCAGCTCACCGGCTCGCAGTTCACATCGGAGACGGCGCTGCTCGGGAACGACATCTCGACGCTGCCGGACTTCCCCGCCGAGATCCGCGCACCGGCCGGCTCGCTGCCGGGCGTGTCGGGCTTCCAGCTCCATTTCGCCGACCACGACATCCTCACTCCGGGCGACGCGCCGAACGTGCTCGTCGCAATGAACCCGGCGGCGCTGAAGACGAACATCAAGGACCTGCCGAAGGGCGGGACGCTGATCGTCAACTCGGACGCGTTCAACGACCGCAACCTGCAGAAGGCGGGCTACACGGAGAGCCCGCTCGCCGACGGGTCGCTGCACGAGTACCAGGTGCACGAGGTGCCGCTGACGACGCTCACCGTCGGCGCGCTCAAGGGGATCGAGGGCGTGACGCCGCGGGAGGCGGAGCGTGCGAAGAACATGTTCGCGCTCGGGCTGATGTCGTGGCTCTACGGTCGCCCAACCGAGGCGACCGAGCATTTCCTCACAACGAAGTTCGCGAAGCGCCCCGAGATCGCCGAGGCGAACCTCAAGGCGCTGCGCGCCGGCTACGCGTTCGGCGAGACGACAGAGACGTTTGCGATCACGTACGAGGTCAAGCCGGCGAAGCTCGCGCCCGGGACGTACCGCAACATCACCGGCAACCAGGCCTTGTCGTACGGGCTGATCGCCGCCTCGAAGCTCGCCGGCCTGCCGCTGTTTCTCGGCGCGTACCCGATCACACCGGCGTCGGCGATTCTCGAGGAGCTCGCGTCGTACAAGCAGTTCGGCGTGCGGACATTCCAGGCGGAGGACGAGATCGCAGCTGCGGGCGCCGCGCTCGGAGCGTCGTTCGGCGGCGCGCTCGGCGTCACGACGTCGGCCGGCCCGGGCATCGTGCTGAAGGCCGAGACGATCGGCCTTGCGATGCAGCTCGAGCTGCCGCTCGTCATCTGCGACATCCAGCGCGCAGGCCCGTCGACCGGGATGCCGACGAAGCCGGAGCAGGGCGACCTGCTGATGGTGCTCTTCGGCCGCAACTCGGAGTCGCCGGTGCCGGTCGTCGCCGCGATGTCGCCGTCTGACTGCTTCCAGGCGGCGATCGAGGCATGCCGCATCGCGTTGAAGTACCGGACGCCCGTCTACCTGCTTTCGGACGCGTATCTCGCGAACGGCTCGGAGCCCTGGCTGCTGCCCGACGTCGCATCGCTGCCCGACATCTCAGTGCGGTTCGCAACGGAACCGAACGACGGCGACTCCTTCTTGCCGTATCTGCGCGACGACGAGACACTTGCACGTCCGTGGGCGGTGCCCGGCACGCCCGGTCTCGAGCACCGCATCGGCGGTCTCGAGAAGGCAGATCGCACCGGGAACGTCTCGTACGACCCGGACAACCATGACCTGATGACGCGCCTGCGCGCGCAAAAGGTCGCGGGCATCGATGTGCCCAACCTCGAGGTCGACGACCCCGACGGCGATGCGTCCGTGCTCGTGCTCGGCTGGGGCGGGACGTACGGGCCGATCGCGGCTGCGTGCCGCCGTGTGCGCAATGACGGGCGCAAAGTTGCGCACGCGCACCTGCGCCACCTGAACCCGTTCCCGCGCAACACAGGCGAGGTCGTCCGTCGCTACGAGAGGGTGCTGATCCCTGAGATGAACCTCGGCCAGCTGCTGAAGCTCATTCGTGCGGAGTTCCTCGTCGACGCCGTGGGCTACAACCGTGTGCGAGGGCTGCCCTTGCGTGCGGCCGAAGTTGCAGAAGCGATCGAAGCGATGGTGGACCAATGAGCTCGATGAAGGAGTACAAGACCGACCAGGAAGTCCGCTGGTGCCCAGGCTGCGGCGACTACGCGATCCTTGCAGCGATGCAGTCGTTCATGCCTGAGCTCGGCATCGACCGCGAGCGCACTGTATTCGTGAGCGGGATCGGCTGCGCTGCGCGCTTCCCGTACTACATGAACACCTACGGCATGCACTCGATCCACGGGCGCGCGCCCGCGATCGCGACCGGCCTCGCGTCGTCACGGCCCGATCTCTCGGTCTGGGTCGTGACGGGCGACGGCGACGCGCTGTCGATCGGCGGCAACCATCTCATCCACGCGCTGCGCCGCAATGTGAATCTCAAGATCCTGCTCTTCAACAACCGGATCTACGGGCTGACGAAGGGCCAATACTCGCCGACGAGCGAGCTCGGGAAGGTGACGAAGTCGACGCCCATGGGCTCGTTGGACTGGCCGTTCAATCCGCTGTCGCTTGTGATCGGGGCAGAGGCGACCTTCGTCGCGCGTGGGATCGACACCGACAAGTCCGGGATGACGGATGTGCTGCGCGCCGCGGCTGCGCACAAGGGCAGCGCGTTCGTCGAGATCTTCCAGAACTGCCCGATCTTCAACGACGACGCGTTCGCGTTTGTGCGCGACGACAAAGAAGGAGTGAACCGGATCATCCTGCGAAACGGCGAGCCCATTCGCTGGGGCGTGGACCTCGAGAAGGGCCTCCGTCAGCGGCGCGACGGCTCGATCGATGTCTGTGATGCGGATGACCAGGACGTCCTCGTGCACGACGCCCTGCATCCGACGCCCTCACTCGCGTTCGCGCTGTCGCGCGTCACGCAGGAAACCCACGGCGGCACGCCGGTCGGCATCTTCCGGAACGTCGAGCGGCCGGTCTACGACGAGCTCATGGCCGAGCAGATCGCGACGGCGACGGAAAAGCTCGGCGCAGGCGACCTCGAGGCATTGCTGCACTCGGGCGAGACCTGGACGATCGCCTAAGCAGTCTTTTCGTCGATCGAGAAATGGAAGTGGTCGCCGTGCGCGTGCACGTCGAGCAGCTTGTCGTCAAGCACGGCCGCGGCGATCTCGTCGAGGAACAGCACCGCGCCGTCGACGCTGACGACGTCGTCGCCCACGACCGGCGCCTCGGCGAGCTCGAAGTCGAGCGCCGTCTCGCCGTCCTCGCCGACGCCCGAGATTCGGAGGCCGCCATCCGGGCCGACACCGCCCTCCGCGACGATGTCGCGGATCACTTCAACTGCCTGCGCTGACAATTCGAGCATCGCGCCTTGCCTCTCCGGGGGGACCCACCCTAAACAAACCCGAGAAAGATGCCGGGCGCGCGCCGCAACGCGCCCGGCTTGCCCGCTATGCCGTACGCCGCACGCCGTCCGTCGCGGGGATGAGCGCCTGCTCGAGTGCACGCTCGAGCCGGCTGCGACGGAACGGTTTCATGACGTGATCGACCGGGGCCAGCTCGCGTGAGTCGGGACTCGGACCGTCGATCGACACGCACAGGATCGGCAACTGCGGGAACCGGCGGCGCACGCCGCGGGCGAGCCGCACGCCCGGGCGCGACGCCGGTTCCAGCAGAACGAGATCGGGCTCCTCGCCGTCGACCCATTCGCGTGGGCCGATGGGGTCGTGGCCCAGTCGATTGCAGAGGAGCTCGAGAAGCGACCGCGTCGCCGGATCGGGGTCAACGATGAGGATGGTCGCCACGCGCATACTCTCGGCAACCCACGAGGGAACGGCGCATGCCCGTGGTATGAAGGCGGTATGAACGGCTCAACCGTCCTCGTGATCGACGACGACGATGACATCCGGGGGCTCGTTCGCACGCTCCTGGAGCGGGGCGGGGCCACCGTCCACGACGCCGCGACCGGCCGCGACGGCCTCCGGGAGTTTCATGCCCGTCGGCCGGATCTCGTGGTCCTGGACGTCTCCATGCCGGAGATGGACGGGTGGAGCGTGCTCGAGCGGATCCGGGACATGTCCGAGGTGCCCGTCCTCATGCTGACCGCGCGCGGGGATGAGCTCGAGCGGGTGCGAGGGCTCCAGGCCGGCGCCGACGACTATGTCGTGAAGCCGTTCGGCCGCCAGGAGCTCGTCGCGCGAATCAGCGCTCTTCTCCGACGTGCCTCCCGCGGCGGCGGCCGGGAGCAGGAGGCCGACACCTACGCCGACGCGTACCTCGCAATCGACTGGACGCAGGCGCGCGTCGTGGTGGGGGAGCGAGAGGTCCAGCTGACGCCGCTCGAGTTCCGGCTTCTGTCGACGTTCGTGCGCCATCCGCGCCAGGTGCTGAGCCGCGAGCAGCTGCTCGATCTCGTATGGGGCGACGCGTACGGCGTCGGCGGCGACCAGGTGAAGCTCTACGTCGGCTACCTCCGCCGGAAGCTCGATCCTGACGACGCGGAGAGTGTCCCGATCGAAACCGTGCGCGGCTTCGGCTACCGGTACAAAGCGCCGAGCTAGTTCCCGTCGAGCAGCGCGCGCACGCGCGTCGACAGTTCTGCCGGCGAGAACGGCTTCTTCACGTAGGCGTCCGCGCCCGAGTCGTACCCGCGGCGGACGTCCGACTCCTGCGCCTTCGCGGTCAACAGGAGGACAAGCGTGTCGCGCAACTCGTCGTCTCTGCGGATTTGGTCGAGCACCTCGAGTCCGTCAAGCCCGGGCATGCCGATGTCGAGTACCGCGAGCCGCGGCCTGTGCTCGCGCGCGAGCGCGAGCGCGCGATCGCCGCTCGAAGCGGAGACGACCTCGTAGCCGTCACGGCGCAGCCGCGTCGTGACGAGCAGCAGGATGTCCTCGTCGTCGTCCGCGACGAGCAGGAGCTCACCGCTCATGCCACCAGCTCCGCGGTGGTCTGCGCACGGGGGACGCGCAGCGGCAGTTGGATCCGGAACGTCGTCCCGCCGCCGTCGCGGCCGGCAACCGCGATCGTTCCGCCGTGCGCCTCGACGATTGCCCGCGAGATGAAGAGGCCGAGCCCGGTGCCCGGAACCTGCTGCGCGACGACGCGCGACGAGCGGAAGAAGCGGTCGAACACGAATTCCGCCTCGCCGGGACCGAGGCCCATCCCTGTGTCGATCACCTCGAGCACCGCGCCGTCGGAGACCGGCTCGACGGTGACGTCGACACGGCCGCCCTCGGGCGTGAACTTGATCGCGTTCGAGATGAGGTTGTCGAGCAATTGGAAAAGCCTGCCCTTGTCGGCCTCGAGCATGACAGCCCCGTTGCCGTTGAAGGCGATGGTCAGCTGCTTGTTCTCCGCGCGCGGCCTTGCTTCCTCGACCGACTGGCGGGCGATCGTGCACAGGTCGAGGTGCGACCGCTCGAGCACGAGGCGTCCGGCTTGCACGCGCGCGACGAAGAGGAGGTCGTCGACGAGCCGGAGTAGGCGGTCAGAGCTGCGCGAGACGACCTCGAGATACGCGCGGCGCTCGTCGTCGAGCGGATCGCCGACATCCTCGAGCGCGAGCTCGACGTAGCCGATGATCGACGTGAGCGGCGTGCGGAGGTCGTGCGAGATGAGCGCGACGAACTCGTCTTTCAGCTTGTCCGCCTCGAGCAGCTGCTCGTTCTGCAGCGCGAGCAGCATCTGTGCATGCTCGGCGTCGGCGCGCGCGGACTGCTCGCGCTCGCGGATGCGTTCGAGTGCCCGAAGGATCCCGACGAGCCGCGCAACCACGAGGATCGCGATTCCCGCCCCGGCGAGCACGATCGCGTACGGATCGAAGGGGATCTTGCGGATGTGCTGGATCAGCAGGACGGCCGGCGCGCTGAGGAGCGCGACCGTGAGCAGCACGACCCGCACCGGATGGATGCGCAACCGAACGCGTCTGCGTCGTGGCTTCGAGAGCTCGCGCATCGATGGGTGCAGCGCCGCGGCCGCCCAGAGGATGTAACTGAGCAGCCAGCCGAGATCGGTGTAGTCACCGCTTCTATACGCGTCGCGCTGCGCGCCGTAGATGTCGTCGGAGACGAGCAGCGCCGTCAGACTCAGCACGAGCATGACGAACGCCGGTGTGCGCCACGCCGCTGTGACGAAGAACCCCGCGAGCCCCGCGAGGAGCAACACGTCCATCGCTGGGTAGGCCAAGTTCACCGCGCGCTCGGTCACAGACCCGGGGCCGTCGTTGATCGCGTCCATAATCCACACCCACTGGAAGAGCGCGAATGCGATCGTCACGATTGCCGCCTCGTCGATCGCCGCCAGCCGGTGGTGGCCGCCGGCGCGCACGACGAGCAACACGAGACCGCATGTCAAGATCGGATAGCCGGCGAGGTAGAACCAGTCCGCCACCGATGGGACGGGCGGGTTCACGATGATGTTGAAGATGATGTCGGCGACCGCGAAGAACAGATTCCCGATCGCGAACAGGAACCACGGCAGGCGGTAGTCGGGTTTGTTGAGGTACACCCCGGCGGCGATCGCGACCGATGAGCCAACACCGATCAGGTCGTAGATGACCGACTGCGCGTTTCCTCGCGGGACGAGGAAGTAGACGACGCAAAGAATCAGGCCGGCGGCGAGAAACAGCGAGCCGGTGCGGAACCCCCTGACGGCCTGTCGGAGATCGTGCACGGTCTTACGTTCACTGTAGGCAACGGCATGCCTTCCCGCTACGGGGCGGTCAAGCGACGGATTGCGGCGGCGACCTCGTCCGGGCGATCCTCCTGCAGGAAGTGCGAAGCGCCCTCGATCACGACCGCGCCTTCGGCGCCCGGAATGAGGTCGACGAACGCGTGTGCGATCCCGACCGGCAGCACCGCGTCGTCGGCGCCCCAGACGACGAGTGCCGGGCGGTTCCAGCTGCGGAGTTCGTCCCGTACGCGGTTCATCGGCGCGGTGTTCGGATGGTCGGGCTCGGTCGGGACGAGCTCGGGAAACGCGAGCGCACCCGCCTTGGACTCCGGCGTCGGGAACGGCGAGTCGTACGCGGCGCGCGTCTCGTCGTCGAGACCGTTCGTCGTCCCGGCCTCGACGAGCCTGCCGATGTCGAGCGCGCCTCCCAGCTCACGCACGACCGCGCGGAAACGAAGCCACGTCTCGCTCGGCGCTGAGCCGCCGCCGATGCCGGTGTTGAGGATGACGAGCCGCGCCACGCGGTCGGGGTTCTCGACGGCGAAACGCAGGCCGATCGGGCCGCCCCAGTCGTGGACGACGAGTGTGATGTCGCGCAGGTCGAGCTCAGTCGCGAGCTGCGTGATCGAGTCGACGTGGCGGTCGTACGAGTACCAGCCGATCTCCTCGGGCTTGTCCGACTGACCGAACCCGATCAGGTCGGGCGCGACCTTGCGGCCGGGCAGCTGCGGGATGATGTTGCGCCAGAGGTACGACGACGTCGGCTCACCGTGCAGGAGCAGGAACGTCGGCGGCCCGTTTTCTTCGTCGAGGTAATGCATGCGCATGCCCTCGAAATCGAAAAAACGGGGAGTATCCCCTTTCGCTGTCAAGTCGCTCATCAAGCCATGTCAGGTAGGGCCGACTTCGCGTGCGTGACGGACCGCCGAAGCGACGCCTTGCGTCCACGGATCGCCGTGCCCTCGAAATCGAAAAAACGGGGAGTATCCCCTTTCGCTGTCAAGTCGCTCATCAAGCCATGTCAGGTAGGGCCGACTTCGTGCGCGTGACGCACCGCCGACGCGACGCCTTGCGTCCACGGATCGCCGTGGCCGAACGCGAGCGTCGGCGTGTCGAGCTCTTCGATCTTCGACAGCGAGTCGAGAATTGTCGCGCTCGACACGTTGAACGCCCGCGGCATGAGCTGTGGGCCGTGCGCGCCGGTCAACGGATTGAGCGTGCAGAGCAGATCTCCCATAAGCAGCAGGCCACGCGACTCGAGCAGGAACACGACATGCCCCGCCGTGTGTCCCGGCGTGAGCACGACGCGCGGCTTGCCGGGTACGTCGAGCTCGTCGCCGTCGCCGAACGTCGTCACCTCCTGCACGGGCTTCGGAACGCCGCCCGCCGAGATGAGATGCGCGATCAGCTTGTACGCGTGCGGATACCGGAGGTACGACGTCAGCGACTTCTCGTTCTTGTCGGGCGGCTTGCCGGTCGTCGTGAGCTTCTCGTCGCTTTCGTGGACGTACACCGGCACACCGAGCTCGGTGCGCGCCCGCTCCGCAAAGCCGATGTGATCGCCGTGCCCGTGCGTCAGCACGATCGCATCCACGTGCCCGCGGTTGCGGTCGAGCAGCGCCAGCCCGCTGTCGAGTTGCGCGTAGTACGCAGGTGCGCCGCAGTCAACGATCGTCACGCGGCCGCCGTCCTCGACGAGGTACCAGTTGACGAGTTCCGTGCCGAGCCGCACAACGCCGTCGGCTACCTGCGTCGGATTGGTGTCCCGCGCGAACATTCGAGCGCGCAGGTTAGAGAAATCGGGCCGAGCGGGCTGCGGCCTTCCGCCCGGCCCAGAGTGAAGACGCCGCGGAACCCCAAATCTTGCGGGCGCGTCACGCGCTACCCGCAGGTCAGGTCGACGGTCGGTTCTTGATGATCGCGAGCCGTGGAATGCTCGGGAGCCCCGGCCGCCGCCGGAGCTGCAGCCGGCGCGCCGCGATTGCGGTGGCGATGACTCCGGCCACACCGCCGACGAGAAACGCGAGGTTCGTCCCGCCGACGGAGCAGAGCCAACCGGCGAATAGGCCGGCGAACGCCGCGGTACCGTTGAACGCGTAGAAGTAGATGCCGATCAGGCGGCCGCGCAGGCGGTCGGGCGCGGCGAGCTGGATGCTCGCATTCGAGTTCGCCGACCATGCCGTGAAGCCGGCACCGACGAGGAAAAGCAGGACGCCTGCGAACCAGACGTTGTGCCCGGTCGCGAGCAGTGTCGTTGCACAGGTGAAGACACCGGCACCGAGCAGCAGCACGCGGAGCGAGGCACGGCCACGCGATGCTGCGAACAGCGCACCGGCGAGGGCGCCGGCTCCGAACACCGCCGAGAGGAAGCCGTACACATAGCCCTGCCCGTGGAGTGTGACTTTTGCGAGGACCGGCAGCGTGACGTTGTAGTTGAACGTGAACGTGCTCAGCACGAGCGTCAGCGCGAGCACGATCAGCATGCGCGGTTGAGTGCGCACGTACGCGATGCCCTCGAGCGTCCCGCGCAGGATTGACGGCCGCTCGAACTCCTCGACCGGGAAGAACTCGCGCGTTCGCATGAGGAAGAGACCCAATAGCACCGCAAGGAAGCTGACAGTGTTGACGAGGAAGCAGACGCCGACCCCTGCGAAGCCGAGGATCGCGCCTGCAAGCGACGGCCCGAAGATGCGCGACGCGTTGAAGAGGCTCGAGTTGAGCGCGATCGCGTTCGGCAACACGTCGCGGCCGACCATGCGGTACGTGAGCTGCTGGCGCGAAGGCACGTCGAGCACGAGCACGCAGCCGTTCAGGAACGCGATCGTGTAGAGCATCCACGGCTGCGCGAAGCCGCCGAGCGCGATCCACGTCAGTGCGCTCGCCGTGACGAGCTGCGCGGCCTGCGTCCCGAGCACGAGCCGGCGTGCGTCCAGCCGGTCGGTCAGTACGCCGGCGAACAGCCCGAAGAGCGTGAACGGCAGGAACTGCGCAAGAGCCATCAACCCGACGGCGAACGCGTTGTTGTGCGTCAGTTCGAGGATGAACCAGCCGAGCGCGATGCGCTGCATCCACGAGCCGGTCTGGGAGATGATCTGTCCGGTGAAGAAGAGCCTGTAGTTGCGGTAGCGCAGGCTCGAGAACGTTCGCTTCACGGGCGCTGCGTCTCGTCCAGCAGCAGCGTGAGCGGCCCCACGGCGGCCTCGATTGCCGAGAGCTCATCAGAGGACAGCTCGCCGAGCCTCGTCACGAGCCACGCGGTTCGCCGTGACCGGACGCGCCGCAGCACGCGCTGGCCCTCGTCGGTCAGTGTCAAGCCGACCCGGCGCCGGTCGTCGTCGCTCGGCGTCCGGGCGACGAGCCCGTCCTGTTCGAGGCGATCGACGCGGTTCGAAAGCGCAGGCGGCGAGACGCGCTCGCGCGCGGCCAGCTCGCGCACGCCGATGCCGGGGCTGTACTTGATCGCAACGAGGAGCGAGACCTGCTCGGGGGAGACGCCGACCTCGCGAGCCTCGCGCCGGAGCTCGCGGCCCACGCGTAGCAACACCGGGCGCAAGGCCTCGGCGAGCGTCATGGTGTTGAGGTCGGTCTTCGGCATATCGTTAACGGTGTTAACGATAGCTGAAGCGGAATATTCCTCAGTTGGGGACGGCGTAGACGGTCCCGCGGCCGGCGATGCGGTCGCCGACGAGGATCGTGTACGAATAGAAGCCGCCGTCCGCGAGGTGCACGCGGAACCGGTAGATCCCGCCTCCAAGCTCTTTCGCGGCGACGCGCTCCGTCCCGCGGGGCCCGGTCAGCGTCACGAACGCGCGGTAGCCGTCGAGCGGCCTGCCGCGGCGTGTCACCTTCACGACTGCCGTCCACGGCTTCGTCGCGGCCGTGACGAGCGGTGCATCGGTCTGGAAGTGGGGCCGATCGGTCCACGCCCCGAGGGCCGCCACGCACGCAACGATGACGACGAGCAGAGGGATTGTGCGGAGCCGCATTCCGACAGTCCTCTCTCCCCTTAACGACGGCAGTGCGCGGTTTGTTGCCGCGCAGCCGAAAGATCCCTCGTACGAGTTAGACGCTCGGCGTCGTCGCGTCGGGCGCGTGGATCCCCTCGAGCGGCGGCGGCGCAGGCGCCGCTACCCGCCCGAGCCGGCGGCGGAGCTGGATGATCCCCATGACGAGCGCGGCTGCGAGGGCGACGCCGATCGTCCAGTGCTCGAGGCTCAGCGCGGTCGCGAGGGCCTGTTTCTCCCACTGGCCCGGGTCGTAGCGGTTCGAGCCTGCGTAGGCGGAACCGGCCGGGATCAGGTCGACGCCGTTCGGATAGCGCAACGTGTGATGCACCGCCCAGATCGCGGTCTTGTGCACGGTCGCCATGGCGATCACGACTCCCGCCGCGCACGACACGTAGAAGCCGAACGGGATCCGGATCGCGAGCAGGCCGACGAGGATGAGCAGCAGCGGCGGGACGCAGGCCCAGAGCCAGATGTGCACGATGTTCGAGGTCGTCGGGTCGTGCCACGTCGCGACGATGTGGTCCGCGCGGATCCACTCGATCTTGAACGGCTTCTCGAGCGCGAGCGTCGCCGACATCAGCGACGAGAAGAACAATGGGAGCGCGATGACGGCGGCGATCGAGAGTGGCGCCCGCGACCGGCCGCGGAAGAATCTCATCCCATCCTCCCGCCGGCCAGCACCATCGAGAGGAACTCGCGCGTCCGCGCTTCGCGCGGCTCGCTGAAGATCTGGTCGGGCGGCCCTTCCTCGAGGATGCGGCCGTCGTCGAGGAAGCAGACCTTGTCCGCCACCTCGCGGGCAAACGCCATCTCGTGCGTCGCGAGGATCATCGTCATGCCGCTGTCGGCGAGCTCGCGCACGAGCGCCAGCACTTCCGACACGAGCTGCGGGTCGAGCGCGCTCGTGATCTCGTCGAGCAGCATGAGCTTCGGCTGCATCGCGAGGGCGCGGACGATCGCAACGCGTTGCTGCTGGCCGCCGCTCAACCGGTCGGGGAACTCGTCTGCCTTCGCTTCCAGCCCGATACGCGACAGGAGAGCGCGCGCGGCCCATTCCGCCTCACCGCGGGGCACACGGCGGGCCTTCCGCGGCGCGAGCACGACGTTTTGCAGCACCGTCATATGCGGGAAGAGGTTGTACGCCTGGAAGACGATTCCGATCTTCCTGCGGACGTCGTTGACGTTGACCTTGTCCTTCGTGAGGCACTGACCATCGACGGTGATGTCGCCCTCCTCGACACGCTCCAGCATGTTGATGCAGCGGAGGAGGGTGGACTTCCCGGAGCCGGATGCGCCGATGAGGCAGACGACGCCGTGCTCCTGCACCTGCAGCGAGACGTGGTCGAGCACCTGAAGATCGCCGAACCACTTCGACACGTTGTCGACGTCGACGAAAGGCCCTGCGCTGTTCCCGTTCTCGCTCAAAATGCCTGTGCGCGCTCGCGCCGCTCTCGCTGCGCGACGAGGTAGTCCGTGAAGCGCGCGAGCGGGATCGTCAGCAGGATGAAGAACACGGCAGCGACGAGCAGCGACGGGAAGTCGCCGTTGTTGTTCGAGAACTGCTGTGCGAGCGATGCCGCCTCCGTCACGCCGATGACCGAGACGATCGCCGTGTCCTTCTGCAGGCCGACGAAGTCATTGAGCAACGGCGGGATCACCCGGCGCACCGCCTGAGGGACGATGACGTAGCGCATCGACTGCCAGTACGAGAGGCCGAGAGAGCGGGCCGCCGCGCGCTGGCTCGCGTGAACCGACTCGATGCCTGCCCGATAGACCTCCGTCACGTATGCCGAGTAGACGAGCGTCAGCGTGATCACGCCGTACGTCACGAACGACTGCTTCGAGATGAAGCCGAGTTGCAGGCCGGGCAGGCCGAAACCGACGAAGTACGCGACGATGATGATCGGCGTGCCGCGGAAGAAGTCCGTATAGGCGATCGCCAGGGCCCGGAGCGGCTTCGCTCCAGGCCCCGGCAGACCGCGAACGATCGCGATGCCGAGCGCAATCACCAGCACCAACGCCTCAGCGATCACCATCATCTTCAGATTGAGCTGGAAGCCGGCCCAGACGTCCGGTATCGCCAGCGTGAAGCTGTGGAGATTGAAGAAAGCGTGCAGTACGTGGTGCAGCGCGTTCATCGGCTAGTCGCCTACTTCAGGCTCGGAATCGTCGCGAAGTTGAGGTTGAACCACTTCTTCTGGAGCTTCCCGACAGTGCCGTCCTTGATCAGTCCGGCGATCGTCTGGTCGACCACCGGGAGCAGCTTCGAGCCCTTCTGGAGGACGGCGCCGTACTTCTCATGCGTGTCGATCTGACCCGCGACCGGACCGAACTTCGACGGGTTCTGCTTCTTCTCGAGCGACACGAGCGGCACGTCGAGGATCAGCGCCTGGCAGCGGTTGATCTGTACTGCCTGGTAAGCCGCTGCGGTGCCCGGGAAGGTCAGCGGTTGCTTCGCCGGATGGAGCGTCGTCTTGATCCAGTCGAGGCCCGTCGTGTTCGTCTGCGCGCAGAGCTGAAGCTTGCGCAGATCGGCGAGGCTCTTCGGCGGAGTCGTCTGCTTCGAGATGAGCACGCCCTGGTTCGCGTTCAGGTACGACGACGTGAAGTCGACGGTGCGCTTGCGCTGCGCGGTGATCGTCGCCTCCTGAAACGAGATGTCGAACTTCTTCGTGCCGGGCGCGAACAGCGAGTTCCACGGCGAGTAGATCCACTGCGTCTTGAGGCCGAGCTTCCGGGCGATCGCCGAGGCGAGATCGACCTCATAGCCGCGCGGGTTCGTGACGGTGTTGCCGCGGACGGTCCCCTGGGCGAACCCGGGCGCCGGGTCGCCGAAGGCAACGATCAAGGTGCCCGCCTTGAGAGTTGGGGTGGCCGTCTTTCCGGCCGACGCTGCCGGGACGGCCACGAGCGCCGCGACCGCGAGCAGCGGGAGAAAACGCTTCACGAGGAGCCCTCCTGTGAGTTGGAACCTAGAACGGAAGAATCTACCGTGGTCCGCGCGAAACTGACAGCGCTTCCTTCGTTAAGGCCTGGAAATGGCCGATCAGCTGCTCGCTCCGGCCCATGAGATAGCCGTGCTCGAGGCCGCCCGACGCGACGCCGCGGTGGACGCCCTCCACGAGCACGCGGTCCTCCCGTCCGACCTGGTCGTCGAACTCCATCAGCTCGTCGATCCACTCCCGGTCGACGGTACTGCCGAAGAAATAGTCGAGGAATCGGTAGGTCCGGTCGGGTGAGACCGGGACCATGGGGCCGATCGAGATGTTCGGCCGGCCGGGGAAGATGTTGACCCCGAGATTCGGCCACAGGAAGTGGAATTGGCTTCGCGGCAGCTCGCCGTCCAGATGCATCCGCGTCCGCGCGGTCTCGCGCGTCGGGCCGTTCTGGCTCGAGAGCCGGCCGTCGGTCGAGAGTGCGTACGCGTCGACCGAGACGTCGAGCAGCTCGGCGAGCTGCGGGTGTGCGACCGAGCAGTGGTAGCACTCGAGGAAGTTCTCGCAGACGATCTTCCAGTTCGCCTCGAGCTCGGTCTCCCAGTGCGTGTAGAAGACGAGGTCGTCGACGTCGAGGCCGAGCTCTGCGACCTGGGCGGGCATCGAGCCGAGCGCGGCCTGGAGCGGCTCGGGGTCAGGGCCCGTGTTCACGAAGACAAACGGCCCCCAGGTGTCGAGAGCGACCTGCCTGAGGCCGAGCTTGCAGCGGTCGAAGTCCTCGAGCTCCTCCGAGCGCGGCGCGGCGCGGAGCGCGCCGTCGAGCCCGTACGTCCACGCGTGATAGGGGCACTGCAGCGACTCGCGCCTGCCCGCGCCTTCCGCGAGCGGGAAGCCGCGGTGCCGGCAGACATTGAGGAACGCGCGTAGCTCACCGTCGCGTGCGTGCGTGACGACGATCGGCATCCGGCCCGACCTTGTGGTGAAAAAGGTTCCCGGCTCCGGCGCCTGCCCCGTGTGGCCTACGTATTGCCATGCGGGGCTGAAGATCAGCTCGTGCTCCCGGCGCAGGATCTCCGGATCCGTGTACCAGCGATAAGGAAGCGTGCGCTCGATTGACTGAATCTACCCGCGTACCATGCGCCGGGTGAAGACCGGTCGTCGCATTTTCGAGTTCTTCAAAGCGCACCCGCGCGTCCTGATCGCGACCCAGCTGATCATCCTCACCGTCTTCTTCGTCTCGATCGGCCTGGCGCTCCGCGGGTCTTTCAAGGATGCGGGCGACGACCTGCGGAACGCCGACCCGGTGTACTTCCTGCTCGCCTGCTGCGCGCTGGCCGCGTACTACCTCGTCTTCGTCTTCGGCTGGATGCGGATCCTCGCGGACTGGAAGATCCAAATCTCGTATCCGCAGGCGCTGCGCGCGGAGATGGTGTCGATGCTCGCGAAGTACGTGCCGGGCGGCGTCTGGACGCCGGCGGCGCGCGTCGTCGCCGCGCGGCGCGCGGGCATCACAGACGCTGCGCTCGTGACGGTCTCGATCCTCGTCGAGGCTGGGATCTCGGCGGTCGCCGGGGTCGTCGTCTTCGTCGTCTCGCTTGCCTGGGTCCGCGGCGTCGACGCGCCGCTGGCGCCCCTGATTGCGTTCGCGGTGATCGTATCGGCGCTTTTGCATCCGCGGATTTTCTGCCCGCTTGCGTCGCGCGTCTTGCGCAAGTTTGGCCACGGAGCGCTACCCCCGTTGCGCGTGGCCACGATGGCGTTCCTGCTCGTCTTCTACTGCGCCACGTGGGTGATCGGCGGCTCGGCGCTCTGGCTGCTGCTGCGCGCCGTCGGCGCGCACCCGGCCGCCTCCTCGATCGTCTTCCTCGGCGGCGTTGCAGCCGTCGGCGCGATCGTCGCCGTGCTGGCTTTCTTCGCGCCGTCGGGTCTCGGGCCGCGCGAGGCGTCGATGTACGGCCTGCTGCTTGCAATCACCTCGCCGGGTGCAGCGCTCGGCGCAACCGTGCTCAACCGTGTCGCGATCACGATCGTCGAGATCCTGCTGCTCGTGGTCGGCGGGTTGATCCTGCGGCACTCCGAGGAAGGTGAGACGGCCCCCCAGCCCAGCGAGGGCTAAGTCAGCCGTTCTCTACGCCGGCTGCTTGTCCCCGAGCTGCTTGGCCCACCAGCCCTTGTCGTCGGGCGTGAGCTCTCGGCCCTGCGCCTGCAGGTTGCCGACGTAGACGGCGAGATCGCGTTCCCGTCGCTCGAGCCTGGCCTCGAGATCGGCGAGATCCTGTTCCTTCTTCTCGAGCTTGTCGAGCCGGATGTCGACGTCGGCTTCGATCTGCGCCTCTCGGAGCATCACCGCCGACTCGCGCTCCTCGATCTCCTTGAGGCGGGAGTTCATGCTCGACTCGATCTTGTCGACGCGCGAGCGCCGCTTCTCGACGTGCTCGTGGTTCGACGCCGCGAGCTGCTCGCTCGCGTCGAGCTCGGCTTGGCGCTTGACGATCTCGCGCTCGAGCCCGTCGAGCAATGCAGCCTTCTGCTCGACCTCGACGAGACGCGCGCGGTCCTCGTTCGCACGGAGCGCCGCAGACTCCTCGCGGTGAAGCTCGGCCTCCTTCGCCGCGAGCTCGAGCTCGCGCGCATCGAGGTCACGCATGCGCGCGACAAGATGCTCCTCCGCTTCGCCGCGGCCCGCCATGGACTCACGCAGCTTCTGCTCCTCCTCGCGGACCCGCTGCGCCTCCGCACGCAACCGTGACTCTTCCTTGGCGAGCCTCGCCTCGGCCTCTGCGAGCGCTCGCTCGGCTGCTGTGGTGCGTCCCTCGACCTTCGCGAGCTCCTTGTCGCGCCCCGAGAGGCGTTTCTCGCGTTCGTTCACCTCACGCTCGCGGGAGCGTGCGGCCTCGTCGCGGGCCTCGATCGCCTGCTCGCGCGCCGTAAGGCGCTGAGCGAAGTCACTCTCGCGGTCGGCGAGCTGGGCCTCGGAGCGCTCAAGACGGGCTTGCCGCTCCTGCAGCTCGCGCTCGAGCTTCTCGTGCTTCGCCGACAGGCCGCCTGCCTCGCGCTGGAGACGATCATTCGCCTCGGCGTGCTCTCGCGTCGCGGCCTCAGCATGCGCTTTGGCCGCTTCGAGCTCCTGGCGCTCCCGGTCGGCCTCGCGCTGGCTCTGCTGCGCGGCCCGCTGGGCCTGCTCCAGCTGCGACCGCATCGTGTCGAGCTCGCGCCGCGTCGTCTCGGCCGCCTGCGAGCGTTCGGTCAGATCCCGTTCTGACTCGATCAGACGACGCTCACGCTCATCGAGCGCATCCCCTGCAGCGGAGATCTGGCCTGCCTTCTGGATCAGCTCTGCCTCGCGGTCGGCGATGTCCTGCCGATGGCCCGAGGCGCCCTTCTCCGAGCTTGTGAGGGACTTGCGCAGCTCTTGCTCGCGCGCGAGGGCGGAGTTGAGCTCCGCGCGGAGGCCGTCAATCTCAGCTGTCGCCGCGCCGTTCTCGAACGAGTTCGCGGTCCGCTCGACTCGCGCCTCGACGGTGACGACCGCGATCGGCTCGTTCGCAGTCAGCTCGGCGGATGCCGACGCCGAATCGGTCTTCTTGCGCTCGAGCTGAGCGCGGAGCCCGGTGCCGAAGCCCTTCTCTGTCTCGCTCATGACGTCTTGAAGAGGGTCATGAAGTTGAGCATGGCCGGCCCGAGGATGACGATGAACATCGACGGGAAGATGAAGAGCACCGTTGGAAAGAGCATCTTGATCGGCGCCTTCATCGCCTTTTCCTCGGCGGCCGCCTGACGGCGTAGCCGGGTATCGGTCGCCTGCACGCGCAGGATCCGCCCGAGCGAGATGCCGAGCTGGTCTGCCTGGATGATCGACCGCACGAAGGACGAGAGCTCCGGTGCGCCGACGCGCT
The DNA here is from genome assembly GCA_036496545.1 of Gaiellaceae bacterium. Taxonomy (GTDB): domain Bacteria; phylum Actinomycetota; class Thermoleophilia; order Gaiellales; family Gaiellaceae; genus Palsa-739. The sequence continues at coordinate 149,732 of DASXKX010000032.1, forward strand.
GCTCCATCTTCTTGAGCGCGTCCGCCCGGCCCTCGCCGACGCGCATCTCGCCGAGCATGAGGGCGAACTCGTTCGCGAGCGGCCCCTCCATGTTCTCCGTGATCTTCGTGATCGAGGCATCGAAGCCGAGGCCGGCCTCGACCGAGACCGAAAGCAGGTCGAGTGCGTCCGGTAGTGCGCTGCGGATCTCCTCGCGGCGCGCCTTCACTCGAGACGAGAGCAGGTACTCGGGGACGACCCAGCCGAGCAGCGCGAGGACGAGACCCATCAGCAACCCTGCGGCCGCGCCTTTGACGGACGCTCCGAAGATGACGCCGAGTGCGAAGCCGCTTGCAGCGCTGCCGCCCTTGAGCGCGAGGTACGTCGTCGGCGAGAGCGCGACGCCGGCCTGCAGCAGCTTCGCCGAGACTTGCTCGACGGACGTCTTCGGCGACAGCCTCAGGACCGCCCGCGCGACTCGCGTCGCGAAGGGCACGAGAGCGCGCTCGCGGAACGGCCGCGTGTCACCGCGCTTGAGCACGATCTTGCCGTACGTCGACGCGCGCGACACCGCCACGCGCCGCTGACGTGCCGGCTGGGTGGCGAAGTCGGAGAGCAGGAAGCCGGCGCCGGCGAGGCAACCGAGTGCGAGAACGAGCAGCATCATGCGATCACCCCTTAAACGACACGATCTTTTTGAGGATCGCCGACCCGATGGCCATCATCACGCACCCGACGATGATCAGCAGGTGGCCGGCACTGCGCTGCCACAGCGGTTCCATGAACTTGCGGTTGATGATCGAGAGGATCAGCGCGAGGCCGAAGGGCAGCGCGATCAGGACGTAGGCCGACATCCGGCCCATCGCCGTGAGCCCGCGGATCCGACGGACGAACTGCTGACGCTGCCGGACCGTATCCGCGACCATGTCGAAGAGTGCGGCGAGCGAGCCTCCGACCTGGCGCTGGATGTTGACCGCGGTGATGACGAACGAGAAGTTCTTCGAGCCGATCCGTTCCGCCATCTCACTCAGCGAGTCCTCCATCGGGCGCCCGAGCTGCGTGTCGGTGAGGACGCGCTTGAATTCACGCGCTGCAGGCTCCATACCTTCGTCGACGAGGGACTGGATGCCCTGGCGGAAGCTGTGACCCGCCTTCAGCGAGGCGGCGACCGTCACTAGAAGATCCGGCAGCTGGTTGTCGAACGCGCGGAGCCGCTGGCGTGCCTTGAAGTTCACGTAGGCCAGCGGGATCGCGCCGCCGATCGGCAAGGCGAGGATGAACGGAATGACCGAGCGCGAGGCGAGCCCGGCCACGAGAGCGAGGGCGAAGCCCGACCCGAGCATGATGTATGCGAGCTCCGCCGCTCGCAGGGGCAGATCCGCCCGCTCGAGCAAGCGCGACAGCCATCGGAACTGCTTCAGGTTCCCGAAGCTGCGCTCGGTGGCGCGGACGAGCGCCGAGAAGGTCGAGAACCGCTGACGCTGCTCCTGCTTCACGCGGGTGGGCGAGATGTGCGGTGCGACCCGCTTGCGAACCCACACGGCCTTCTGCGAGCGCAGGACGATGAGGTAGCAGAGCAGCACGAGGATGCCGATCGAGAGCGCGACGACCGCCGTGCCGGCCTTGCTCGTCAGGAAGCTCGTGGGGAGCAACCGGGACGGACCGGGGGGCGTCTCTACGCCGCCCGGCCCGGCCGGCACCTGCACGTCCCGCGCCGCCGCGCCCTGCCCCGGCACGGTCACGCGCAGCTTGAGGGCATCGCCGGGCCGCGCGGCGGTCAGGTACGTGACCCGCCACGTCCGCGAGAGCTGGAAAGCGATGCGCGAATAGACGTTTGAGAGTGCGCCGCTCGACGAGGCGCTGAAGAAGCTGCCACCGGTCATGGAGGCGAGTCGCTTGAGCGGCCCGGGCGTGAACTCGGGTCCGTCGATCGCAATCGGGTACACGGCGATGCCGGCGTCGCGGGCTGCGGTGATCGCATCGTCGAGCGTTGAGCGGCTGGAGACGTCCTTGCCGTCGGTGAGGACGATCAGCACGCGGCCGCCGGTCCGGTTTCCGAGCTGGCCCGAGGCGAGCACGATCGCGTCGTACAACGCCGTGCCCGAGTGCCGGTCCACCGAGAGCGTGCGGAGCGCGCCGTCGGCGTCGATCGTCGACGTCGAGAACGTTGTCAGCGGGAGCGCATGCGCTCCGAATGCGACGATGCTGATCGCGTCGTTGTGCGGCTTCGTCTTGACAAAGGTGTCGGCGGCCGACGACGCGTCGGCGATCGACCTGCCGGCCATCGACCGCGAGCGGTCGATTGCGAGCACGACGCTCGTCTCCTTGCCCAGGTTAAGCGCCTGCGCGGCGATGACGGGCACGCCGTTCTCCGTGAGCCTCGGCGCGCGGCTCGAAGGGGTGCTCGTGACGACCGACACGGCGACGCTCGGGAACTGGTTCGTGTTCACGTTCGGGAGCGTGACCGCGGCCTTCGCGCCGCCCACCGCCCAGAGCATCAGGGCGGCAGCGGTGAACGCACATGTCAGGACGCGCTGGCTCTGATCGTCTCTCATGCGAAACCGCCGTGCGATTCCTGCCCGAAGAACGTCGGGGCAAGAAGAACGCCGTTCGTCGCCATCTTGTCGAGGAAGTGCGGCTTCAAGCCTGTGGATGCGAGCGGATCGAGCAGCCGGGCGCCACGGCCCGTGCCGTGTTGTTCCTCCTCGGGCGGCTTCGCAATGAAGATGTCCTGGAGCGTCACGACTTCGGACTCCATCCCGACGACCTCCGCGATGTGCGTGATACGGCGCGATCCGTCGACGAGCCTCTGGATCTGCACCAGGACGTCGAATGCCGACGCGATCTGCTCGCGGATCGCTCGGTGCGGCAGCTCGACGCCCGCCGTCATGACGAGCGTCTCGAGCCGTGAAAGGGCATCGCGCGGGGAGTTCGCGTGGATCGTCGTAAGCGACCCCTCATGGCCCGTATTCATCGCCTGGAGCATGTCGAGCGTCTCTGCACCGCGAACCTCGCCGACGATGATCCGGTCAGGACGCATACGCAGGGCGTTGCGTACAAGCTCGCGGATCCGGATCTCGCCCTGGCCTTCGATGTTCGGGGGGCGGGACTCGAGCGTGATCACGTGATCCTGCTGCAGCTGGAGCTCTGCGGCATCCTCGATCGTCACGATCCGCTCGTCGGACGGGACGAACGCCGACAGCGCATTGAGCGTCGTCGTCTTACCCGTGCCGGTACCGCCGGAGATCAGCATGTTGAGCTTGCCCTTGACGCAGGCGGCCAGGAACTGGGCTGCATGCGACGACACGGAGCCGAACGCGATCAGGTCGTCCATCGTGTACGGATCGCGCGAGAACTTCCGGATCGTCAGTGTCGGCCCCTTCAGGGCGAGCGGCGGAATGATCGCGTTGACGCGCGACCCGTCCGGAAGCCGTGCGTCGACCATAGGCGAGGACTCGTCAATTCGCCTGCCGACCTGGGAGACGATCTTGTCGATGATGCGCAGAAGATGTCCGTTGTCTGCAAACGATGCTGTTGACCGCTCGAGCTTGCCGTCACGCTCGACGTAGACCCGGTCGTGTGCATTCACCATCACTTCGGTCACCGTGTCGTCGCGGAGCAGCGGGTCGAGCGGGCCGTAGCCGAGGATGTCGTCGGTGATCTCACGGACGATCCGGCGCCGCTCCTCGCGAGTGAGCGGCGTGCGGTCGAGGGCGAGCTGCTCGGACACGGTGCGCATGACGCGCTCGTGAAGATCCTCGTCCGAGCTCTGCTTGAAGAGCTCAGCCCCCAGCTTGGCGATGCACTCGTGGTGGATCCGCGTCTTCAGCTCCGCGTACGGGTCGCTGACGACCTGCGTCTCCGTGGCGGCCTCGTGGGTCGCCGGCGCGGCCGCGAGCGGGTCGAGCGTCGCGGCCGCGCCGTTCTTGGTGCTGTTGAGACGATCGTGCAGGCCCATTGCTTATGCCTTCGCGAAGAGCCGACGACGTTTGGCGTTCTTGTCCGGCTCGGGGTTCGCGACGGCCTTCGCGACACTCCGAATAGCGCTCGAGAAATCCGATCCAGAATCGGCGAGCACCACCGGGTTTCCGCGGTTGATCGAGAGAGGCACTGCTCGATCGCTCGGGATCTGGTGGCGCACCTTGCGCTCCAGCGCCGTCTCGACCTCGCTCTCCTTCATCCCGACCTTCGTGTTCGCCCGGTTCAGGACGACCTGCACCTTCTTCATCGGGAACGAGAGGAGCTCGAGCGTCTGCAGACTCAGCCGCACGTTCTTGATCGTCGGCACGTCGAGCGAGCAGACGAGCAGCAGCTCGTCGGTCTGGTCCAGGGTCGCCAGCATCGGGCCGTGGAAGAACGGCGATGTGTCGACGACGATGACGTCGTAGGACGTGCGGGCGACCTCGAGCAGGCGGCCGATCTTCGCCTCCGTCACGAGCTCAGCATCCTCCGGGCGCAGCGGCGCCGGAAGGATGTCGAACCCAGACGAGTGTCGAGTCGTGTACCCGCTGAGCTTCTCGGGGTCGAGCTCGCCCGGCGCGGACACGAGGTCGTAGATCGTCTTCTCCGGCTGGAGACCGAGCATGATTGCCGCGTCTCCGAACTGCAGGTCGAGGTCGAGAAGCAGCGCGCGCTTGTTCTCGTGCTTCGCGAGCGCGGTTGCGAGGTTCGTCGTGATTGACGTCTTGCCGGTGCCGCCCTTCGGCGAGAACACCGTCACGATGCGACCGTGCGTGACCGCACCGGCGCCGGCGACGACGAGCCGCCGACCTGCGTGTGCAGCCTTCCGGATTGCGAAGATGACGTTGTCGACGAGCTGCGGGAGCAGGAGGACGTCGGAGACATCGGCGTCGAGCGCCTGCTCGAGCAGCTGGCTCGCCTCACCCGAGGCGAGGACGATGACTGGAGCGCGGGTGTGCTCGCGGATCACGGCCAGCTCGTCTGCCGGGAGCGTCTGCGAGTCGGTGGCGAGCAGGATCGTGTTGAGATGTCCGCCGGCGAGCACGCCGGCCGAGTCGCCCGCGGACGGGGAGACGCCGACGAGCTCGAACTCGCTCTCCTGTGCGAGCGCCTCGACGAGGGAAGCCGACCCTTCGCATGACCCGCAGACGAAGATGCGGATCGCGTCGCGGCCGTTCGTATGGTTGCCGTTCTCGTGGTTCATGTCAGCCTCCCTGCGCGATCCGGAGCTGTCTTGAGCTGAGGCCGTCGCTGATGACCGTCTGCTGGGTCTCGACGGTCTCCGGGCTGTCGGTCGCCTTCACGATCGGCCGGAGCTCGAGCGTCCAGTCGGCGTTCCTCAGGACGTAGAAGAGCTTCTGCACCTGCGTGTCCGTGACCGCGAGCAGCACAGAGGAGCTGCCACCGGTCGGCGCAGTGAGGTGGGCTCCCGACGCGTCACCGGCCGCCCTCAGCACGCGGATGTTCCGGAGCACGATCCGGTCGACCGCCTGCTCGTTGCTGCTCGCGCCGTACTTGACGTTTGCGACGACGTCGACGCGGTCGCCAGTACGGAGCGTTCCGGCGAGCGTCTGGTTCGGGTCGCCTGCGATCTGCACGGCGCGAAGCGGGCCCCGAAGGACGCCGCGGATGCCCTCGATCGCTGCGGTCGAGAAGCGGTTGAGCGAGATCTGCTCGCCGGCGTAGGTCGGCTGGGCGGCGACGAGCCGGTCGATCTGGTTCTCGCTCGTGATCGCCCCTGGGACGACGCTCTGGCGCAGGACCTGCTCCTGCTTCAGATAGCCGTTCGAGGTGGCGTCGGCGCCGGACGTCCCCTCGGGGATGTCGCGGGCGGCGACCCACACCGTCACGTTCTGCTGGGAGTGCTCGACGGTGCGTTTGTAGTTCGAGACGTAGAAGCCGACGAAGAGGGCGGCCAGGACGGCAAGCCCAATCGCGGCGAAGAGGTTACGGGCGCGGTAGGTCATTGGACAGCAGTCCTTCCTAGGTCAATTGACGAGTTGCACCGAGTAGGCGCCGAGGTTGGCGGCGGTGGGATTACCGCTCGAGGTCTGGCCCTGGATCCCCGTCCAGACGACGCCGGTGAAATAGCCGGAGATGGTGTTGTTGTTCGCGCTGACGTCGTAGCCGGTCAAGTAGAAGCCCACCCAGCCGACGACGTGGTAGGAGAGATTCGACCCCTGCGAAACCACCGAGTCGTAGACGGGGAACAGCAGCGTGGTGTCGGTACGCGCGGTGAGCGCAGCCCTGACCCCGGTGTTGTTGAACTTCGATCCAGCGTCCGAGAAGTAGCCCCCGAGCGGCATCCAGGCGTCGAGGCCGTTCATGATCCAGTCGCCGAGCGTGTTCGGGTTGATCCCGCCTTGGGAGCCGTCGATGTCGAGCAGCTTGAAGCCGCCCGGCCCCACCATGTCCAGGGTCAACGTTGTCTGCTGGTCGAAGCAGGGGCAGCCCGAGCCCGAGAGCATCGGATGGCTCAAGTTGACGCCGATCGGCGCGACGAACTTCGCCTGGTTGAACAGGTCGGTTCGCGCCGCGGCGTGCGCGGCGACGGTGACGCTGTTGATCCCGAAGAGCTTGCTGAAGAAGCCGGGCGCGGGCGCCTTCATCTGCACTGAGATCGTGTCGTTCGGCGTGCTCGGCGTCGAGCCCGAGAATGTGACGTCGCCTGCGTTGAGCGCGCCGCCGTTCGTGCTCGCGTACTGGATCGCGAATGACTGCGCGTCGGATGTGCTGTTCGGCAGCGCCTGTGCGCCTGCCAGCGCGGCCGAGTCGGCCTGCGCTTGCAGCGCGCGCTTCGCGCGGAACCAGCTGCCGACGTCGAGCGCCATCGCGCTCGCGCCGAGCAGCACCGTCATGAAAAGGATCGTGAGCACCGCGGCCTGGCCGCGGGAGTCCCTGGCGTTCATTCCACACGCTCCGTGGTCTTGCTTTGGAGGTTGCCGGAGGCAACGACAACGCCAAAGAGGCTGATGGAATACGGGTACGTCGCCTGGACACTCACGGGATCGCCCGGAAGCCAGTCGGACGTGACGGTGACATTCGAGGTGTTGATCGTTATGTCGCCGGCGGAGTTGACGACCGCCTGCTGCGTCACACCAGACGGCCCCGATGGATCGGTGGTCTGGCGGGAGACGGCGGCGGTGCGCGCGCCCGCGCGCACGGCATCGGTCAGGTCGATGTAGTTGTTGAAGACGATGCCGAACTGGATGACGCCGAACAGCAGCAGCGCCAGCAGTGGCAGAACGATCGCGAACTCGACGAGGGTTTGCCCCTCGGAGTCGCGAAGCAGGTTGCGCGGCGTGTTTTTTTTCATAACGGCGGCGGTTGGAGGGCTTTGGTGGGCTCCGGCAACACCGGAGCCCACCAGAGGGTCGAGCAGAACGACTTAGATCGCGTCGGCGACGCGGTTGATCACGGTGCCGATGTTCCCCGAGAGGAGACCAATCGCGGTGAGAACGGCGAGCGTGACCACAGTCAGGATCACGGCGTACTCCGCCATCGTCTGACCATCCTCGTCACGGGTCTGCGCGAGGAGCGTCTGCACGTATGCGGCGAGCTTAAGCATGCACTTCACCTCCCTTCGCGGCGTGAAGGGGCACGGCGGACGCGCCGATGCCGACTGGTGGACACAAACTCATGAGCCGACCACCAGGGTCGCGACGTTTCTGATCAGCGACCCGACGTTGGTGGACAGCAACGCAACCGCGGCGAGAACCGCGGTCGAGATGACGGCGAGGACGATGGCGTACTCGGCCATCGTTTGGCCGCGTTCACCGGCGATGCGATCGAGCAGTTTGTTCGAGTACGGCTGCAGAGCCACGCTGCGAATCTCCCTTTCCCGTCTCTCAGGCGCGGCCGCAACGCCGTTCGTCTGTGCGCCGATGATCGTCAGGGCGGGGAGTGTGGTAATCCCCTCTTCAGGTGAAACGCGTTTGCGTTCACCTGTTCGAGGGACTACGGCGCGCCATCAGGTGCCCCGATACACCACGTGCAAGGCTCCGCAGCGGCCGCGGAGAGTCGTATCTGCACGCGATTCGAGCGAGGCCGACATGTTCGATTCAGAGAAGAGACGACAACGGGACGCGGTTCGCTTCCTCGAGCTCGTCGTCGTCGACGCGCTCGACGCGCCGTCGACCCGTTTTCGGAAGCCGCGCAGGCGGCCGCGGGCGATCGTCCGTCAGGACGGCTCAGTCGTGTGTGAGCGCTGCACGGTGGCCGACTCGCCGCTCCCGCGCATGCGCGGGCTGCTCGGGCGGTCGGGTCTGTCCGCCGACGAGGGCCTTCTGCTTCGTCCGGCCGGCTCCATCCACACGTTCTTCATGCGCTTCCCAATTGATGCGGTGTTTCTCGACCGCCAGGGACGCGTGGTACGCGTCGCGCGCTCGATCCGGCCGTGGCGCGCTGCCGCCGCCCGCGGTGCGCGCTCCGTGCTCGAGCTGCGTGCCGGTGAATGCGATCGCCGCCGCCTCCAGCCGGGCGACGTCCTGGAGATCGACGCCGCGTGAAAGCGACGGTTGTTGCAGGCATCGCGGCGGCGGCGTGCCTCGCCGCGGCCGGATCGGGCTCCGCGCAGCCAAGCTGCACGATCACAGGCACGCCGCGGGCGGATCACATCTTCGGGACGCAGGGAAACGACGTCATCTGCGGGCTCGGCGGCAACGACGTGATCTTCGGGCTCGGCGGCAACGACGTCCTGATCGGCGGGCCCGGCAACGACTACCTCGAGGGCGGGGCCGGCCGCGACGTCGTCTTCGGCGGTCCCGGCAACGACACGATCCGCGCGTTCGACGGCCTTCGCGATGTGATCGACGGCGGCACGGGCTACGACGACGCCTGGACCGACAGCATCGACAGCGTGCGCAATGTCGAGCATCGCGACTAGCGTCGGCGCGCGCCGCGCGCGTCGCCGCTGGCTCGGCGACTGGCTTGCGGACGAAGCGCTGCTTATCACGTTCCTCGGCACGTTGGTGACGCTCCTCGCGGCAACGTCAGCGCCGTACATGCTTCAGCCCGACAGCTGGTTGACGTTTCTCGGCGGCCGCGAGATAGCGGAGCACGGGATACCGCGCGTCGACTCGCTCGCAATCATGAGTCACGGTCACCAGTGGGTCGACCAGCAGTGGCTCGGGCAGCTGCTGACGTACCGGCTCGTCGCCGCAGTCGGCATCGGTGCCGCCCTGGCGATCTTCACCGCCCTCGTCATCGGTCCGGTGATGCTTGCGTGTGTGCTTGCCCGACGACGCGCGTCGGGCCGGAGCGTCGCAGTCTTTGGTGTGCTGGCGTTCCTGACGTTCTTCTGTGCGGTGCGCGCTCAGACGTTCTCGTTCTTGCTCTTCGTGCCGTTCTTCGCGCTTCTCTGCAGCGAGTCGCGGCGTCCGACGCGCAAGGTCTGGCTCGCGCTGCCGGTGCTCGCGCTGTGGGCGAACCTGCACGGCGCGGTGGTCGTCGCGGCCGCGCTCGTCGCGCTTCTCGGCGCCACGGACTTTCTCGCGAAGCGCCGTCTGCGCGGCGCCGGGCTCGTTGTCGGCGCGGCCGCGAGCGTGTTCGCGACGCCGTACGGCTTCGGCATCGTCGGGTACTACACGTCGACGATGGCCAATCCGCTCTTCCGGAAGTACATCACCGAGTGGCAGTCGCCGACCTTCGCCGGCACGTTCCTGCCGTTCTTCATCGCGGCGGGGCTCGCGCTGGTGCTCGTTGCGCGCCGGCCGCGCTCGTTGACGCTCTTCGAGACGGCAGCGCTCGCGGTCACGCTCGTCGGCGGCCTGATGGCGCAGCGCTCAGTGATCTGGTTCTCCGACGCCTCGCTCCTTCTTCTGCCCGCGCTCCTCGACGAGGCGTGGCCGGCCCGCCGCCTCGGCGCGTCGACGCGGACGGTGCTCGCTGGGCTCGCGACGGTCTCTGCGACGCTGGCCCTCGTCGTCATCGCCCACTCCGTCTCTGTGGGCGGCCGGAAGATCGATGTCGCCTATCCGCCGGCGGCGGTGCAGGCCGTGCGCGCTGCGATCGCCGCGAACCCCAAGGCCCGCGTACTCGCCGACGACAGGACGTCAGACTGGCTGCTCTACCGGCTGCCGCAGCTGCGCGACCGGATCGCGTTCGACGGCCGCTGGGAAGTCCTGTCGCAGCCGCAGTTCGCCCTCGTACGGAACTACGTCACCCAACAGGAGCCGGACCCCGCCGCCCTCATGCGCGGCTACCAGATCCTCGTGGTCGACCGGACGTGGCATCCGAAGCTCTACCGCTGGTACCAGGCGACGCGCGGCCTCCGCGTGCTCTACCGCGGAAGCCACGTCGCCGTCTTCGAGCGTTAGGCCCGGTCGGCGAGCTTCGCCGAGGGGAAATTGCGCAGCTTGAGCCGCAAAAGTGCCACAGACATTGGTATCCGTCCTTTATCCGCAGGGACTGACCCCTCTTGCATCGGGCTTCGCGCTGCCATTCGGCATCCCTCAGAGGAGCGTTCTTCAGATTCAGTCACAAAGTTGGCACTCTGGACTCCGTTCGGGCATCCTCAGGTCATGCCGCTACTTCGTCTTCGTTGTTCCGATTGCGGCTACGGGGCGAGTACCAAACGAATGCCTGAGCGCTGTCCGATGTGCGGTGGCGCAGCCTGGGAGGACGAGGTAATGCGGCGCGTCCCGAGCGACGTCGCCCACGATCTCGTTCTCGCGGCCCGCCGCGCGGCACGGTCCGCGGGGGCAGACGCCGACGCGCCGCTCCTTCGTGAGGAGACCGAGCTGTCGGTCTTCCCCGGCGTCCCGCTGAGCTAGCAGCTCAGAAGAGCTCTTCTGCGTCGAGCCGGGCGAGGAGCTTCCGCATGGTCTGCAGGTCTCCGCGGAGCGGATTCAGGAAGTACTTGCGGAGCGCGGCGACGTACTCGACCGCCGCAGACTCGAACGCCTCGAAGCCGTCGCGAGTGAGACTTGCGAAGACGCCCCGTCCGTCGCTGTCGACGTCATCCCGCTCCACGTACCCCGCGTCCTCGAGCCGGTCGATCAGCCGTGTGACGCCGCTCCGTGTGAAGAGCAGGTGCTTGGCGAGCTCCCGCATCCGCAGCCGGTTCTCAGGCGCCTGGGTCAGTTCCCAGAGCACCTCGTACTCAGGCAGCGTGAGGCCCGACTCGACGCGGAGCTCAGCGTCGAGCGCGCGGTTGATCGCGAAGTTCATGACGACGAAGGCCCGCCAGATGCCGCGTTCCTCGTCGGACAGCAGCGGCTTGTGAACGAAGCGCTGCTTGCTTCTGGTCTTGGCCAATCGCACGTCCTCGGAAAAGGGGCCGGGCGAGGCAACCGTAGCCGCCCCGCCCGCCCTATTGCAACTACGTGCTCAGGTGACTTTCAGGGTGCCCTTCATGCCGGCCGCCGCGTGGCCCGGCACGGTGCAGCTGTAGGCCGCCTTGCCGGCCTTCAGCGTCACGGTGAGCTTGGCGGTCTTCTTAGGCCCGATCACCGCGGTCTTCTTGCCGCCGATCTTGAAGTCGTGCCCGATCGTGCCGGCGTTCTTGAGCGTGAACGTCACGGTGCCGTGCGGGACTGACGTCTTCGAGAGCTTGAAGTGAAACTCGGTCGCCGTGACCGTGACGGCCGCGCCCGCGGAATGCGTGCGGGCGGCCATCGACGGCCCGGCAACGACGCCGACGACGGCGACGAGCGTTGCAATGAGCAGCGAAACGCGAAGCATGGGTTCAGTTCCCCTTTGCTGGAGTCTGGTCTGTCTCGACCAAACTAGCGCCCGCGATGTAAATCCGAGTTAGTTGACTGTAAAACGGAGGCGACCCTATACCTTTCTTTCACCGTGGTCGAAGCACGACGCCAGCAGCCGGCCGATGAGCGAGACGCCGCCGCTGCGTCGGCCCGCCGCCTTCTGGCAAACATCGAGCGGGTGGTCGTCGGCAAGCCAGAGGAGGTCAAGCTCGTCGTGGCCGCGTTCATCTCAGGCGGCCACGTGCTCCTCGAGGACGTTCCTGGCACCGCGAAGACGATCCTTGCCAGGGCGCTCGCCCAGTCGATCGACGGCGCCGCCTTCGCGCGGATCCAGTGCACACCGGACCTGCAGCCGACGGACGTCACGGGGCTCTCGATTTTCAACCAGAAGACGCGCGAGTTCGAATTTCGGGCCGGCCCTGTGTTCGCGAACGTCGTGCTCGTCGATGAGGTCAACCGGGCAATGCCGCGCACCCAGTCGGCGCTACTCGAGGCGATGGCAGAGCGGCAGGTCACGGTCGACGGTGTGACCCGGCGCTTGCCGGAGCCGTTCCTCGTGATCGCGACGGAAAACCCGATCGAGCAGGAAGGGACGTTCCCGCTGCCCGAGGCGCAGCTCGACCGCTTCGCGCTCCAGACTGCCCTCGGGTACCCGAACGAGGACGAGGAGATATCGATCGTCGTCGCACAGCGGCACGGCCATCCGCTCGACGATTTGACCTCCGTCGTGAACGCGGACGAGGTGCGTGCGCTCGAGCGCGCCGTCGAGGAGATCTACGTCGACGACCTGATCCTCCGCTGGATCGTCGAGCTCGTTCGTGCGACGCGTCGCGTCGATGGTGTCGCCGTCGGCGCGTCGGTGCGAGGGAGCCTCACGCTCGAGCGGACGGCGCGCGCCTGGGCGCTGCTGCACGGGCACGCGCATGTCGTCCCAGAGGACGTCGAGCTGCTCTTCCTGCCCGTGCTCGGGCACCGCCTGCTGCTCACCGCGTCGTTCCTCGCCGAGACCCGCACGCTCGGCCGCGAGGAGGCGCTCGGCCGGATCCGCGCCCGCTGCCTCGAGCTCGCTCCGCCGCCCGCGCCGGACTGGGACGGGTGAGACCATGTCCGCCCGCGAGCGGCGCACGTTCCCGCTCGTTCCCCGACGCCGCCTGACCGGCCTGCCGTTCGGTGACCTGCCGAGCCGGCGGCGCGGCCACGGCACCGAAGTGATCGGCTCACGCCTGTACGAGCCGGGCGACCCAGTCTCGACGATCGACTGGTTTGCATCTGCCCGGCTCTCGTCGGCGAGCGGCGGCGACGAGTTCATCGTCCGCGATCGCGCGGCGGACGAGGCACCGCGCGTCACGATCCTCCTCGACCGGAGGCCGGCGATGGGCCTGTATCCACCGCCGCTGCCGTGGCTCTCGAAACGCGAGGCACTGCGCGAGGCGGCAATCTCGATTGCCGCGAGCGCGGCGGTCGCGCGCGCCGACATCGCCGCGCTCGACTACGGCACCGGCGAGCCGTGGTGGCTGCCGCCGGGCCGGCGCGACCGGCCGTGGATCGTGGCGGCGCGCGCGGTGGAGGCGCCGTTCGACGCACCCGAGGACAACGTGCTGCAGGCGCTGGCGTTCCTCGCCCAGCGCCGCACCGATGTCCCGGGCGGCACCTTTCTCTTCGTCATCTCCGACTTCCTCGAACCTGTGCAGCCCGACGCCTGGCTCGATGCCGTCGGCCACGGCTGGGACGTCGTGCCGGTCGTGATCCAGGATCCCGTGTGGGAACGGAGCTGGCCGGACGTCGCCGGCGTCGGCGTGCCGGTCGCGCACGCCGGGCTCGTCCGCCTCGGACGGCGGCAGGCGGCGCGGCTGCGCACCGAGCATGAGGTGCGGTACGCCGGCCTGCTTGCAGAGCTGCAGTCGGTCGGCTTGCGGCCGGTCGAGCTCGACTCGAGCGATCGATACGCCGTGGACGAGGCGTTCCTCGGCTGGGCGGAGGAACGGCGGCGGGGGAGATGGGCACGGTGAGGCGTTTCGCGGTGGTGGTGCTGGTCGCGGCTCTGCTTGCGCCGGCCGCGGTCGCCGCGCCGCTCAAAGCGCGGGCCGGGTTCGACGACTCGACGGTGCAGTTCGGCGACCCGATCCACACACGCGTCACGGTCGTCGTCGACGGCACCGTGCGCGCCGGTTCCGTTCGCATCGTCGACGATCCTGCCCCGTTGACGACCGTCTCGCCGGCGCGCACGTCGCGCGTCGGAGAGGTGATCGAGGTCACGCGTGACGCGATGTGCCTGACGTCCGCATGCGTCTCGGACACGGGCAGCACGACGCCGAAGCTCACGCCGGCGCTCGTGAACGCGAAGTTGAAGAACGGTCGCACGGTGCAGGTCGTCGTGCACTGGCCCCAGCTGACGGTGCGTGGCCGCGTGACGGGCGGCGATCTCAGCCGGTCGCAGCCGCCGTTCCGCGCGTCGCTGCTGCCGCCCGCACCGACGTATCGCACGTCGCCGAGCACGCTCGCCTGGCTGCTCGATGCAGCGGCGATCGTCCTCGGCCTCGTAGCTGTGGTGCTCGTGCTGGTTCAGGTACGCCGATGGATGCGTAGCCGGGGGCGCGCCGTGCCTGCAGACGAGCTCGAACGCGCGCTGCGGCTCGCGCGCGAAGCCGAGCGTCGGGCTCCGCCGGACCGCCGCCGCGCTGCAGGCTTGCTCGCGCGTCTGCTCGGCGAACGAGACGCTCCGCTAGCGGGAGATGCAAGTGACCTCGCGTGGGCGAAGCCCCAGCCCGAGCCCGGGGCGCTCGAGTCGCTGGTCGGCGAGGTCGAGCGAGCGCGCGAATGAGCTGGATCCCGCTCGCCGACGCACCCGCGCTACGGGAGCCCGCGCGTCGCACGTTCGCCGTCCGGCAGTTGCTCGCCCTCGTTTGCATTGCGGCGGTCATCTCGATCGTGCTGCTCGCGCGGCATCCGCACACTCGCACGATCGTCCCGCTCCCTGCCGGCGGGCAGACCGTTCTCGTCCTCGACATGTCGGCGAGCATCTCGACCGACACGTTCTCGCGGATCGGCGGGACGCTCTCGGCGCTGTCGCGCAGCGGCACACACTTCGGGCTCGTGCTCTTCTCCGACCAGGCGTACGAGGCGATGCCACCGGGCACGCCGGCCTCCGATCTCGCACCGTTGGTCCGCTACTTCACGCTGCCCCCGCAGAAGACACCCGGCTTCGCACCGGCGTTCCCGACGAATCCCTGGCAGTCGACCTTCACCGGCGGCACCAAGATCTCGGCCGGCCTCGACCTCGCGCACCAGATCGCCGTCGCGGGCAAGCATCCCGCGACCGTCGTCCTCGTGAGCGATCTCGACGACGACCCCGGCGATGTGGCCCGGCTCGCGTCGGTGCTTCTTGCGTACCGGCGCGACCACGTCCCGGTGCGCATCGTCGGCCTCGATCCGTCGCCCGACAACGTCGCGCTCTTCGCCAAGCTCCTCTCGCCGGCGCCTGTCGTCGCCCAAGCGCCGCTGCTCTCGGAGGCCCCGCCGCATGACGTGACGCCGTTCCCGTGGTCGATCGTGGCGCTCTCGCTCGTCACCGCCGCGGCGCTCGCGCTGCGGCTCGCGTGGGCGCCGCAGCTCCAGTGGGGGAACGAATGAACGTCGCTCGCATCACGCTCGCCACGGTCATCGCAGCAGCCGCGGTCTGTGCTGCGCTGCTTGCGAACGACATCCGCGCGACGCGCGACGCCCTGCGCAACGGCGACGTCGTCTACGCCGCGACTCCTTCGCGCGCAACGTGGACGGCCGATACGGCGTTCGGCGGTGCTGCTGACTCGCTCCTCGGCGACCAGGACGACATCGACTTCCGCCGCGCGTTGCAGCACTACGTCGACGCGTCGAAGCTGCAGCTCCGGCTCGACAACGCCGTAGACGTCGAGGGCGCGCGCGGCCGCGCACAGGACATTCTCGAGCAGGCGGCCCGCACCAACGATCCGAAGCGTGCGTCGCAGGCGCTGACACTGCTCGGCATCCTCGCGTACCGCTCGGCCGCTTCGGGAACGACGCAGAGCCAAGTCGACGCCGCAATTGCGGACTTCACCGACGCGACGCGCGCCGATCCCGGCAGCGCAGACGCAGCGTTCGACCTCGAGCTCCTGCTGCGGCTGACGACCGCGCACGGCTCGCGCGTACAACCGGGGCAGGGCGGCGGCTTCGGGCGCGTCGGGCGTCGCGGCGCCGGCGGCGGCCAGCCCGGAAGCGGCTACTGATGACGTTTCTCACGCCACTGGGCGGTCTCATCGCGCTCGCCGCGCTGCTGCCGCTCGCCGCCGCGCTCGCCGCGCGCGCGCGGACGGAGGTCGTGCGCAGGCGGCTCCGGCTGCCCCCGCCCGAGCGGGCGACCGAGTTGCGCCCGTTGCTCGCCGCAGCCGCGGTCGCGCTGCTCGGGCTCGCCGCGGCGCAGCCGGCGCTCACGCGCTCGTCGCATCCACGAAGTCGCACCAAGGTGCAGGCGGTGTTCGTGCTCGACACCTCGCGCTCGATGGCCGCCTCGAGCTCCCCAGCGGCGGCGACGCGCCTCGACCGTGCGGCCGGAGCCGCGATCACGCTGCGGAACGCGATCCCCGACGTCCCGGCCGGCGTCCTTACGCTCACAGACCGCGTCCTGCCCGACCTCCTGCCGGTCTCGGATGTCGGCGGCTTCGACGGCGTCGTCGGCCGTGCGGTGCGGATCGAGAGCCCGCCGCCGCAGGCGACGTCCGTCCGTGCGACGACATACTCGGCGCTCGGCCAGATCGCGTCCGGCGACGTCTTCCCGCCGTCGGCGACCAGGCGGATCGTCGTCCTTCTGACCGACGGCGAGAGTGTCCCGGTCGGAACCTCGGAGCTCGCCCGCTCGCTCGCCGGCTACCGTTTCGAGGCTGTGCGGTTCTGGGCGCCGGACGAGTCGGTGTACACCCCGGACGGGAGGCCCGAGGCCGCCTATCGTCCCGACCCGAGCGGCGGCGCCGTGCTGGCCGATCTCGCGTCGTCACTCGGGGGGAAGAGCTTCGATCAGAGCCAACTGACGGCGGCGACGCGGTACCTGCGGTCGCTCGCCGGGAGCGGGAGCACGGTCGCCGGAGCCGCGACCGAAGAGCATCGCTACCCGCTCGCCCCGTACGTCGCGCTGCTGGCGCTCCTCGCGCTGCTCGCTTTACTTACCCCTACGGCTGTACGATTGACGCAGCAATGACTCGGCGCGCTACCCCCCGCGCGCTCGCCGCTGCAGCGGTCGTGGCTGCGGCAGGAGTGCTCCTCACGTCGGCGGCTGCGCGGAACAGCGCGTCGCTCAATGTTGGGTGGGGCGGGTTCGGCAACACGCCGGACGAGCTGCGCCACTCGCCGCTCACCGACATCACCCCGAGCAATGCCTCACAGCTCGCGCGGGTGTACATGGTCGACTTCCACTCGATCGACGCGAACACGCGGCGCGGCGAGCAGTCGTACCCGGTCGAGGCGAACGGCACGCTGTACGTGACGACGAACGACGACAACGTCTGGGCGCTCGACGCGCTCACCGGCAAGGTCAAATGGCGCTGGACGCCCAATGACGTCGCGGTCTTCAAGAACTTCGGAATCGTGGCGAACCGCGGAGTCGCACTCTGCGACGGCCACGTCTTCGTCCTGACGCTCGACATGACGATCGCCTCGCTCGACCCGCAGACCGGGAAGCTCGAGAAGCAGGTGCCGATCGCCCGAGCGGTGCCCGGCGCCTCTTCGAACTACGGCTACTCCGAAACGAGCGCGCCGATCTGCGCGAACCACCATGTGATCGTGGGCGCGGCCGGTTCCGAATACGGCGTCCGCGGCTTCGTCATGGCGTACCACACCGATCTCACGCCGGCCTGGCCGAACCCGTTCTGGACGATCCCTCCGGCCGGTACCGAGTGGCGGAGGAACGGCACGCTCGTCGGCGGCGGCGTCGTGTGGACGCCGACGACAGTCGATCCGACGACCAACACGCTGTACTTCGGCACGGGGTCGGCGACGCCGCTCTACTTCCCGCAGATCCGGCCGGGCTCGAACCCGCGCGCGGACTCGCTCATCGCGGTCAACCTCTCGACCGGCCGCATGAAGTGGTGGCAGCAGCAGATGGCGCACAACGAGTGGTCGTATGACACCGCGCAGCCGCCGCTCGTCTACACCGCGAAGGTCGGCGGCAAGACGGAGCGCGTCGTGTCGGTCGGGACGATGGAAGGCGTCTGGTTCGCGTACGACGCCGCGACCGGGCGTCCGATCTACGAGCGCGTCAAGGTGATCGACCGCACCGAGCATCCCACGCTGAAGGCCGGCAAGCCGGTTGCCGTCTTCCCGTCGTCGCTCGGCGGCCTGAACTACTCGCCCGCGTCGTTCGATCCGAAGACGAACTACATCTACAACGCGGCAGCAGAGACAGCGGCGATCGATGTGCAGACGCAGCTCACGCCGACGCAGAAGAAGCGGAAGTTCACGCTCGGCGACGTGTTCCTCGGGCTACAGAACGGTAACTTCGGTACGCTGCTGCCGGGCTGGAAGGATCACGGCTCGATCAGCGCGATCGACGTCAACACCGGTAAGCGCGTCTGGAAGTTCCAGACGCCGGAGCCTGAGCGCGGCGGCGTGACCACGACCGACGGCGGGGTCGGCTTCGCCGGCGGCGGCGACGGCGTGCTCCGTGCGTTCGATGCGAAGGACGGCAAGGTGCTCTGGACGTACCAGACCGGTGCGCCGATCGCTGCCGGTCCGTCGGTGTACTCGGTCAACGGAAAAGAGTTCGTCGCGATCACGGTCGGCGGCACGCCGACATCCTCGAACGGCGGCACGCTCAGCCAGCTGCAGGTGTTCTCGCTCGGCGGCACGAGCGGGCAGTCTGTCTCGCCACCTGAGCAGCAGCCGCGCGTCTTGCAGGCCGTCCAGAAGCCCACGCATCTGGCGCACGCGAAGGGCGCCGCTGCGACCGGCTTCGGCCACATCGCGACGCAGGGCGGCTTGAACGTGAAGCTCTGGGACGCGAACTCGTCGAACGTCCAGCACGTGACCGGCCGGATCTTGCTCAACGGCGCACCGGTGAAGGGCGCCGCCGTCGCGATGGACGGCTATGGGATCCCGGGTGTGACGGGCGCGAACGGCAGCTTCGCGACCGACGTCGACATCACGATCCCAGACCGGCGCTCACTGAAGGTCATCTCGGTGAAGGGTGCGACCGTGCACGGCAGGCCGCTCACCGCGGGCCAGCAGAGCGCGGTGCTCGGCGCGTCCGGCGGCTTCAGCGTCGGCTACGCGATTGCCGGGCTGCATGCGGCGAGGCAGAGCGACGGCGGCATCCTCGTGACCGGCCGGCTTGTCGGTGCAAATAGACAAGCTCCGCCGCTCGTCCGTCTCCTCACGTACCAGCTCGGCGGCACGATCACCGACGCCTCAGGCAAGCCGGTGCAGGGCGCAGTCGTGATCACGCGCACGCAGGATCGCGACTTCTGGACGCACTCGTCGGCGTCGGATGCGAACGGGCACTACACGTCGTTCTTCTCCGCGTCCGACGAGACGGGCTCCGACCCAGTCTCGCTCGCGGTGGCGGTAGCCCAGGGCAACGTCGGATACGGCGGCAACGTCGGGACGAACGTCAACTTCAAGCTGCTGCACAGCGCGACGATGAACATCCACCTCAGCGCAGGCACGAACTACACCGTGCTGCCCCCGGCGGAGCGGGTCGGCGCGGTCTATTCGGGGCTCGTCGTCGGCATCGTCAGCGGAGGAAAGGTCGTCAAGCCGCTCGCGGAGCGTTGGCCGAGCGCGAACGGGACGTTCTCGATGAAGCTGCCGGCGTCCGTGCGCGGCAAGACCGTGCGCTTCTGGGAGAACCTCCGGCAGTCGTTCTCGAGCTTCCCCGCCAGGCCGGGCGGGGCGATCGACCTCAGCTCCTGGCCCTCTGCGCTCGGCGATTCCGTGCCCGTCGGCGTGGCGTCGCTGAAAATCCCCGGCTAGCCGAACGGGCTGTATCGGCCGCGCCGAAACGGCGCTACCCTGGGCATGTAGGGAGATTTTGGACCTGGGGAGGGCCGGCTTGAAAGCACGTCGTCCGGGAATGCGGACCTATGCCTAACGGCAGGAACTGGTTCCTGCGCTGGTTTGACGCGGACTGGTACCGCTACCTGCGCACGCGCTATCCCGAGCGGCTGCTCTTCCTCTTGCCTGTGCTGCTCGGCCTTGTTGCGTGGGCCGGGTACGCCGCGGTCAACGCGATGGGCAGCAGCCCCCAGGCGGCCGAAAGCTACGTCAGGCTCGACACGACGGTGATCCGGACCGTGAAGGTCCGCGAGCACGGCAAGGTCGTGATCAAGCGAATCCCGGAGATCAAGCACATCTACGCAAAGCCGGTCACGGTGCTGCAGACGCACACGGTGAAGACGCCGGGTGGGGTGAAAGTCGTGACCGAGCCGGTCGTGCGCTACAAGCCGGTGTACCGCCGCAAGGTCGTGCTCGTGCACGGCAAGCCCGTCACGGTCAACCAGATTGTCACGAACACGCGGATGCTCACCGACACGCAGCTGCTCACGGTGACAAACGAGCACACGAGCACGGTGGTCAACGATCACACGAGCACCGTCGTCAACAACCAGACGGTCAATCAGACGCAGACGCTGACGAAGACGCAGACCGCCCCCGTCGTCACCGTCACCCTGCCACCCGACACTGTGACCGAGCACGAAACGGTGACGCAGCCGCCCGATACGGTGACGGTGACGACGCCCGGAGACACCGTCACCGTCACCATTACCGATACGTCAACAGGTCCTTAGCCGATCACGTCGTGCAGCTCGTACCATGCCTCGCGGTCGGGCGGGGTGAAGCTCGTGTCGCCTGCGGCTTGAGCTGCCTCCATCATCCGGTCGACGATCGGGCCGAGCCGGTCAGAGATGAACCGATCGCCTTGCTCGCGCGTCTCCCAGACGTCGAAGATTCGGAAGACGCCCGAATCGGTGTCGAACCCCGCGGTGTGGATGAGGAGGCCGTCCGGTCGGTCGGTCCCGACCTCGGCGGCGACGGCGTCATAGTTCGTCGTGCTCGTGTCGCCGCCCTGGATCGCGAACTCCTGGATGAATGCGACCGGCATATCTGCTCCTTTGTCGTTTGGCCATTCCCAGCGCTGCCGTGATTATCCCGCGTGGCCGCGTTCCTGGAGCAGCCAGAGGTTGCCGTCCGGATCGCGAAACTCCGCGAACGTGTTGTAGTCCGCCCGCTCTGGATGCGGGCCGTCGGCCCACGCGCCGTCCTTCATGTGCCGGAGATTGACGACGTCGACGCCGCGTGCCGCGAGCTCGTCGCGTGCCGCGACGATGTCGGTGACCATCAGGTGCAGTCCTTTGAGCGAGCCGGGCGTCATGTCGCTGATGCCGGTGCCGATTGCGATCGAGCAGGCCGAGCCTGGCGGGTTGAGTTGCACAACTCGGAAGTCGTCACCGGCGCGATGGTCGACGTGCATGTCGAAGCCCGCCTGCTCTGTGTAGAAGGCTTTGGCGCGGTCGACATCCGACACCGGGACGATCACGAGCTCGAGCGTGTACTCCATGGTTCCCCCTTTCGGCGTTGTCGAAAGCCGAGACCCGCCTGACGGCGGAAACTCATCGCCCGCCGGCGCTCGTCGAGAAGGCGACCACCTCCGGCGTGCTCGTCGGCGAGCGTTTGATTCCTGCTCCGACGAGTAGCAAGTTGCCGACGACCGTCGGGCAGGCGTTGATCCCGGCCGGCATCGTCACGCGCCAGAGCTCGACCCCGGTACGTGTCGAGAACGCGTAGACCACTCCGTCGTACGTGGAACTGAAAACGACGTCGTTCGCGACCGTTGCGCAGCCGAACAACGGTGACGGCAGCCGCCGCTCCCAGAGCGGCTTGCCGTTTGACGCGTCGAGTGCGACGAGGCGGCCGCGCCCTTTCGAGAGGTCGAGCTCGGTGACCGGCTGTGTCGTTGCCGCGCCGCCGATGCCGCACAGATCGACGACGGGGACGAAGAGGCGGTTGTCGGCATAGGCCATCGGCGTCTCGACGCCGCCGAGCACGTTGGGGCAGACGGTGACGGGCTTCGCCGGGAGCGGGCCTAGGTCGTTGAGATGCTTCCCGACGGTGGTGCTCCACAGTCGCTTGTGCGTCATCCGGTTCCACGCGACGACGCGCCCCGCCTTGCCGGCGCCGAACACATCGTCGCCGGCGAGGATCGGTGTCGCCTCGAAGTCGTAGTCGCGTACGTCGTGCGGCGTCAGCTGATCTGTCCAGTCGAGCACGCCGCTCTTCGCATCGAGCACGACGAGCGAGTCCGTGTACCGCGCAGGCCCGGGGAACGCGGCGCCGTTCGGGAACTGTGCGGTTCCACCCCACGGCCCCGGGTTCGCCGTGCCGGCATAGAGCTTCCCGTCGGGGCCGACCGACACGGGGTACCAGATCCCGCCGCCGCCCGACAGTTGCGGATGCGTCCATGGGCGCTTGATCGTGTCGAAGCGCCACCGGACGACGCCGGTCGCAGCGTCGAGCCCATAGATCTTGCCGCGCCCGCCCGGTGCGTAGCCGACCGTGCCGGCGAAGACGAGGCCCTCCCACGGGACGGGGGCGACGTCTACGAACTGCTCCTGCGCGTTCGTGAGATGCCTCCGCCACAGCTCGCGCCCGTTCACGGCGGCGAGAGCGAACGCGTCGGTGTCGGTCGTGCCGTAGACGCGCCCGCCGTCGACGGCGATCCCGTTCGGGCCTTCGTTCGGCGCGTTGTAGTGGTGCGCCCAGCGCACCTTTCCGGTCGCTCGGTCGAGCGCGAAGACGTTGCTTCGGAGATCCTCGACATAGATCGTGTCGGCGTCTGCGACGGGGGATGCAGAGAAGATCCCCGTCGCACCGGGCGGTCCTGTGAGAGCGAAACGCCACACCGGGCGCAATGCATGGACGTTTGCAGCGTTGATCGTCGAATGCACTGCCGCGCGCGTGCCGCCGAGGTCACCGCCGGGAAGCGCCCAGGTGCTGTGCTTCGACCCGCCGCAACCGGCTGCAACCGCGACAACGAAAATGGCGCTGAGCGCCCCCCGTACCGCCCTCAGGAACATGCAGTGTCGTCCCTATCATGGATTTCGATCGTGGCGCGTCCCTCGCTGAAGCTCGTGGCGCTCGCCGGGGTCGTGCTTCTCGCCGCAGGCGCGGTGGTTGCGGCCCTTGCATTGCGGAGCAACCCTGCGTCGCCGTCGGCTTCGACCGAAGCAGCGTCAACCGCGCCGAACGCCGGTTTCCCGGTGCCACCCAAGGGCGGTGTGCTCTTCGCGCGCCAGATGGGCGGCGAGGCGCTCGCACTCGGCGTTGTGCCAAGGGGCGGTGCGGTGCTCGCACAGGCCTCGGTGCTCAGCGGCCAGGGTAAGGGCGTCTCCGGCCTCTCCGTATCGCTGAACGGCAAGCCCGCGGCCGGTTGCGGCAGCGGCTGCTACAGGACGATGCTCGCCGGCGCGCCGAAGAGCGTGACCGTCCGCGTGCGCTCCACGACGTGGAACGTCCCGCTGCCGTCGCCGTGGCCGCCGAACGACGGCACTGCGATCGTCGACCAGGCGACAGCCGCGTGGCGCGCGCTCGACTCGTTGTCGTTCAACGAGCACCTCGCTTCGGACGCAATCCATTCGACAACGAGCACGTGGCGCATCCAGTCGCCAAATCGCGTCGCGTACACGATCACCGGCGGAGGCGCCGACGGGATCATCGTCGGTGACAAGCGCTGGGATCGCACGACGCCGGCGGCGAGATGGATCGAGTCACCGCAGCTGGAGCTGACGCAGCCCCTGCCGCCGTGGACGGCCGTGCAGGACGCGCACGTGCTCGCCGCGGAGACGTTCCAGGGTCATCCGGCGTGGCTCGTTTCGTTCTTCGACCCGGGCACGCCCGCCTGGTTCACCGCCGTGATCGAGCGGAAGACGTACCACACGCTCCAGACCGAGATGGTCACGACCGCCCACTTCATGCACGATCTCTACGGCGCGTTCAACGCGACGCCTCCGATCACGCCGCCTAAGTAAAAGGCCGGCTCGGCTCGCCTAATCCGGCGGCGGAGGGCTAGTCTCCAGGCGTGGCCGTCACGGAGACGCGGAAGCTTGCGCCGTTCGAGCAGTTCATGGCCTACCGGCGGTTCTCTGCCGGGCTCGAGTTCAGCGCCGACGGGCAGAGCGTCTACTTCGTCAGCAACATGTCGGGGCAGTTCAACCTGTGGCGCGTGAGCATCGACGGCGGCTGGCCGACACAGCTCACGGCGTTCATAGACGACACGGTGCGCACCGTCGGCGTCTCGCCGGGCGACGGCAGCGTCGTCTTCTCCGCAGATCACGACGGCGACGAGTTCCATCAGATCTATCTCGTCGACGCGAACGGCGGCTGGGCGGAGAAGATCACCGACGATTCGCAGGTGCAGCACTTCGTCGGCGCCGGGAGCTTCTCGCCCAACGGCTCGAAGCTCGCGTACGCCGCCAACGCGCGCAAGCCCACCGACATGGAGATCTGGGTGCGCGACCTCGAGTCGGGCGAGGTGCGGCCCGTCTTCGGCGAGGGGCTCTTCTCGTTCCCCGGCGGCTGGTCGCCCGACGGCACGAAGCTCCTCGCGATCGATCTGCGCAGCAACAGCGACACGTCGATCCACGTCATCGACCTCGAGAGCGGCGACGCGCCGGAGGCGACGCCACACAAGGAGGAGGGCATCTACACGCCGGGCCCCTGGAAGCCGGACGGATCGGGCTTCTACTTCCTCTCGGACGAAGGACGCGAGTTCCGCGGGATCGCCTTCTACGATCTCGCCTCCGGCAGCTACGAGTGGGTCGAGACGCCTGAGCACGACGTCGAGGAGATCGCCGCTTCGGACGACGGGCGCGTCTTCGCGTGGCTCGTCAACGAGGACGGCTACGACCGTCTGAAGCTGCGCGACATGGAGACCGGCCGCGACCTGCCGGCACCCGACTTGCCCGACGGAGCGCGGCCGCATCTGACCGGCTTCCAGCCGCCGATCGCATTGTCCGCCGACGGCTCGCACGCGGCCGTGATCCTGGCAGGCCCGCGGCGGCCGCCCGACGTCTACGTCGTCGATACAGCGACCGGAGCAGCGCGCGCGGTCACCGAGAGCTGGATCGGCGGGGGCTTCGCCGAGGACGAGCTCGTGCCCGTCGAGCTGACGAGCTACCCGAGCTTCGACGGGCGCCAGATTCCCGCGTGGCTCTACCGCCCGCGTGACACGGACGGCCGCGTGCCGGTCGTCGTCGCAATCCACGGCGGGCCTGAGGCGCAGGAGCGCCCCGTCTACAGCCCGGTCTACCAGTACCTCGTCAGCCGTGGGATCGCAGTGCTTGCGACGAACATCCGCGGTTCGACAGGGTACGGGAAGAGCTACCAGCGGCTGATCCAGCGCGACTGGGGCGGCGGCGACATGAAGGACTGGGAGCACGCGGCGAAGTGGCTGCGCGCGCAGGACTGGGTCGAGCCCGACCGTCTCGGCGTCTGGGGCGGCTCGTACGGCGGCTTCGCCGTACTGACGTGCGTGACGCGCCTGCCCGAGTACTGGGCGGCCGCGGTCGACATCTTCGGGCCGTCGAACCTGATCACGTTCGCGAAGGCGGTACCGCCGACGTGGCGGCGGATGATGAAGAAGTTCGTCGGCGATCCCGACGAGGACGCCGAGCTCCTGCGCGAGCGCTCGCCGCTGACCTACATCGAGAACGTGCAGACGCCTTTGCTTGTCATCCAAGGGGCGAACGACCCCCGGGTCGTGAAGAGCGAGTCGGATCAGCTCGTCGAGAAGCTCCGCTCGCTCGGCCGCACGGTCGAGTACATCGTCTTCGAGGACGAGGGCCACGGCTTCACGAAGCGGAAGAACGAGCTGGCGACGATGCGCGCGTCCGTCGGCTGGCTCGAGCAGTATCTGCTAGCGGACTGATTCCGCAAGATCGCCGGTGGCGTGC
The DNA here is from genome assembly GCA_036496545.1 of Gaiellaceae bacterium. GTDB lineage: Bacteria > Actinomycetota > Thermoleophilia > Gaiellales > Gaiellaceae > Palsa-739. The sequence continues at coordinate 175,326 of DASXKX010000032.1, forward strand.
GGCGCGAAGGCCTGTTCGGTCCGGCGCTTTGGGATCAACAAGCCGACGGCTACCCCGATCGCAAGAGCGCCGCCGCAGAGGGCGAACGCGGCGGTGTAGCCGTTCGCACTCGGATAGCCGGTGTCACCGATCGTGCCGGCGATGATCGACGCGGTCGCGGCGCCGCCGAACGCGCCGCCGATCGTCCGGGTCACCGTATTCATTCCTGTCGCGACGCCGGTCTGGGCTGGGCCGACGCTTTCGATGATCAGGTTCGCCATCGCGGCGAACGCGAGCCCGATGCCGCTCCCGAGCAGCGCGGCGGCGACGTAGATCTCCCAGCGCTCGTCGCGTGCGAACGCCAGCATGAGGAACGAGACCATCGCCAGGATGCCGCCCGCCAGCAACGGCGGCTTCGACCCGAACAGGCGCTCGAGACGTCCGGTCTGCGCGCCGACAAGCAGCATCATCACGGTCGACGGAACGAGGAAGAGGCCCGCCTGCGTGACCGTCGCGCCGAAGCCGTAGCCGGCCTTGGTCGGCGTCTCGACGTACTGCGGCAGCAGGATGAACGATGCGTACATCCCAAAGCCGAGCAGCAGAGCGACGGCGTTGGTCGTCCACACGCCGCGGATGCGCATCATGGTCATGTCGACGAGCGGCTCCAGCGACCGCGATTCGTTCCGTACCCACAGGCAGAGGATCGCGATCCCGCCGAGCAGACACACGATCGTTTTCCACGAAAGCCATCCCCAGGTAGGCGTTTCGCTGACGGCGACGAGCACGGCCACCAGCCCGAGCGACATCAACGTCGCTCCGACGTAGTTCACCCGGCCCGGGACCTTGATCGGCGACTCGGGAACGAAGAAGTGCGTCGCAACCGTCGCGATCACGATCGGGATCAGCGGCAGCCAGAAGAGGTAGTGGTACGAGAGGTTGTCGACGATCGGGCCTGCGAGCACGACGCCGGCACCGCCGCCGACGCCGAGCAGCGCAGACATCAACCCGATCCGCGACGCGACACGCTCGCGCGGAAACTCGTCGCGGATGATCCCGAACGCGAGCGGGAAGATGCCGCCCGCCGCGCCTTGGACGACGCGACCGACGAGCATCAGCGCCAGCGTGCCCGCGAAGGCGGAGATCAGCGTCCCGGCCGAGAGCAGCACGAGGACGATCAGCAGCATCCGCTCTTTGCCGTGCATGTCGCCGAGCCGCCCGATCAGCGGCGTCGCGACGGATGCGCTCAGGAGATACGCGGTGAGTACCCAGCTGACGCCGTTCTCCGACGTGTGCAAGGCGTGCTGGATCTCGGGCAGCGCGGGCGCGACGAGCGACTGCAGGAGCGCGTACGAGACGCCCGCGAGCGCGAGCACGGCAAAGGTGATCCCCGGATGCTGGCGGTCGCCCTCCACGCCGGAAGTAGTACACGAGCGCGAGCGGACCTAGGGGCGGCCCGTCGCGCTCGTTGACCGGTCAACCGTGCAGCATCTGGGTCCCTAGCTCGGCGAGCTTCGGCGGCAGCGGGAACGTCGCGCGGCTCGGTAGCTGCCCTGCCCGGACGAGCAGCTCCGCGGCACCGAGCGCGACCTTCGCCGGATTGATCACGGGCACGCCGATGCGTGCGCCGAGCTCGTGCTCGACGTCGAGGAATGCCATCGACATGCAGCCGAGGACGATCGTCTCCGCACCGCGCGCGACGAGGCTTTGCCCGGCGGCGCTCATCGCCTCGAACGTTGCCTCGAGGTCGTTGCGGAGCCCGAGCACGGGAATGTCGACGAGCGCGACGTCGATGAACCGGGCGTCGAGGCGCTCGGTCAGGACGAGCTTGCGGGTCGCAGTCGGGTTCGGAACGGTGACGATGCCGAACGAGCCGCCGAGCAGGCTCGCAACGTGCATCGCTGCTGCTCCCGGCCCGATGACCAGCGTGTGCTGCGCGAGCTCGCGGAGCGCGTCGACGCCCGGATCGTCGAAGCAGCCGACGATCAGTGCGTCGACACCCTCGGCCTCGAGGCTCGGTAGCGCGTCGACGAGTGGCGGCACGGCGAGCTGCTCCTCATAGATCGACTCGATCGAAGCCGGCCCGGATGGAACGTCCTGGACGCGAGCGTCGACGTCCGGCGCCGCCCACGAGCGGAGGAGCTCCTCGCGGCGCGCGACCTCCGCATGGCCCAGCGTGTCGCTCATCGGCCCCGGGATGACGTAGCGGATCTGCACAGTTCCTCCTTACCTCAAGGGTGTAGTCGCGGCCGGCCGGCCGCGCGCGAGCGCGCCGGCGAGCACCTCGTCGGCGCGGTGGCAGGCAACACGCCGCGCGCCCGCGATCTCGAGCAGCCGCGGCACCTCGGTCCGACAACGGTCGACGGCCAGCGGGCACCGCGGATGGAAGACGCAGCCGGGCGGCGGGTTCGCCGGATCAGGCGGTGCGCCATGCAGCACGAGCCGGGCATCGCGCTCGCCTTTCAGCTGCGGCACTGCCGAGCGCAACGCGACGGTGTACGGATGCGCAGGCTGCGCGAGCACGGCCGCCGTCGGTCCGGTCTCGACGACGCGACCGTGATAGAGAACGACGAGCGACTCGCACAGCCTCTCGACGACAGCGAGGTTGTGAGAGATGAAGAGGAACGAGAGGCCGTGCTCCGCGCGCATCCGCTCGAGCAGGCTCAGCACCTGATCCTGCACCGTCACGTCGAGCGCACTCGTCGGCTCGTCGAGTACGAGCAGCTTCGGCGACACGGCAAGCGCACGCGCGATGACGATGCGCTGCCGCTGCCCGCCCGAGAGCTGATGCGGCAACCGTCGCGCAAGGTCAGGTGCAAGGCCGACATCGGCAAGCAACTGCGCGACGCGCTTCCCGACATCACGGCGCGTTGCGAGCTCGTGCGTGCGCAGCACCTCGCCGATCGCGGTGTCGACGCGCATGCGTGGGTTGAGACTGCCGTCGGTGTCCTGCGGCACGAGCTGCACGCGACGCCGGTACGCGCGCAGCGCGGCGCCGCGCAGACCGCCGACGACGATGTCGTCGTACGAGATCGTCCCTTCGCTATATGGGACAAGCTGCAGGATCGCGCGGACGATCGTCGTCTTCCCCGAGCCGCTCTCGCCGACGAGCCCAAGGCCCTGCGCATCGTCACCGACCTCGAGGTCGACGCCCGCAACGGCGTGCACCGGCCCAAAGTGGACGTGCAGGTCAGCGATCGTGAGCACCGCTCGCCTCTCCTCCGAGCACCGGGACCGCGTCGAAGAGCGCGCGGGTGTACGGATGCGCAGGCGCATCGACGACTGCGCGTGTCGCTCCGGTCTCCACGACCTCGCCGGCACGCATGACGACCACGCGCTCCGTGATCTCCGCGACCGCCGCGAGGTCGTGGCTGATGAACAGCAGCGCCATGCTCTCGGTCTCCCTGATGCGCGAGATGATCTCGAAGATCTCCGCCTGCACCGTCACGTCGAGCGCGCTCGTCGGCTCGTCTGCGAGGAGCAGCTCGGCATGCAAGGCGAGTGCCATTGCGATCGCCACGCGCTGGAGCTCGCCGCCCGAGAGCTGATGGGGATAGCGGTCAAGGACGCGCGGTCGCAGCCGGACCTCGGCAAGCGCCGTCTCCGCAGCGGCGCGCCGCGCGCGGCGGCTGTCAATCCCGTGCAGCGCCAGCACGCGCCCGAAGGTGTAGCCGGTGCGTAGCACCGGATTGAATGCCGAGGACGGGCTCTGGAAGATCATTCCGATGCGGCGGCCTCGAATCGCGCGCAGGTTGCGCTCGGACTCGCCGACGAGCTCGTGGCCGTCGAGCTTGATCGAGCCTTCGACGTCGGCGCCGAGCCGTTGCGCGAGCCCGAGGATCGCCATCGCCGTCATCGACTTGCCGGAGCCCGACTCGCCTGCGACGCCGACACTCTCGCCCGAGGCGATCTCGAGCTCGGGCACGTGCGCGACCACGCGCCCGTCGAAGGCAACTTTCAGATCCGCGATCTCAAGCTTCAACGCCCGACCACCCGCCTCGGGTCGAGACGGTCGCGCAACCCGTCGCCGAGAAGGTTGAACGCGGCCGCGCTGAAGAGGATCGCTGCGCCGGGGAACGTGACCGCCCACCAGTACGTCTGGAAGAAGCTCCGTCCTTCGTTCACCATCAAACCCCAATCGGGCGTCGGGTCCTGCGCGCCGAGGCCCAGGAACGAGAGCGCCGCCGCGGTAAGGATCACGCCGCCGAAGTCGAGCGACGCCTGGACGAGCACCGGCGTCGTCGCGTTCGGCAGCACGTGGCGCGTGAGCAAGCGCAATCGTGAGAGGCCGAGCACGCGCCCGGTCTCGACGTAGCGGCGTCGCGAGACGGATGCAGCCTCGCCCCGTGCGAGCCGTGCGTACCAGGGCCACCAGCTGATCGTGATCGCGAGGATCGTGCTACCGGTGCTCTGTGGGAGGACGGAGGCGAACGCAAGCGCGAGCAGCAGCGCCGGCACGGCGAGGAAGACGTCGGTGATGCGCATGAGGATCTCGTCGACGATCCCCCCGAGAAAGCCCGCGACGAGTCCGACCGTCACACCGACGACGCTCGCGATCGCGACGACCGCGAGCGCGATCAGCGGCGACACGCGCGTTCCGTAGACGACGCGGCTGAAGATGTCTCGCCCGACGTTGTCGGTACCGAAGAGATGCTTCGTCGACGGCGGCTTGAAGATGTCGAGCGGATGCGTCGCGTAGCCCGCGTCGCCGGGATACGGCGCGATCAGCGGCGCGAAGATTGCGACGACGACGATGACGAGCACCATGAACCCGCCGGCGGCGATCAGCGGGTTGGCGCGCATCCAGGCGAGCGCGTTGCGCGTGCGGCCGGGCAAGGCGGTTGCCTCGATCACGCTCAATGCAACCCGATCCTCGGGTCGAGCGCCGCCTGAATGAGATCGACGGCCAGGTTGACGAACACGTACACGAGCGCGACGAACAGCGTGATGCCGACGATCGCCGGGGTGTCGAGCGCGATGATCGACTCGCCCGCATAGCTGCCGAGGCCCGGCCAGTCGAAGATCGACTCGACGAGGAACGTATTGACGAGCGAGTACGCGAACACGAGCGCCACGACCTGCGCCACGGGATTCCACGCGAGACGCATTGCGAAGCGGTTGAAGATCGTTCCTTCGCGGAAGCCGAACGCGCGCAGCATCTGCACGTGTGTCTCGCCCGCGACGTCGAGTACGCTTGCCCGGACCATGCGCGCGATGACGCCGGTCGGGTAGGCGGCAACCGCGCAGGCCGGCAGCACGAGATGAGAGAACGAGCTTCCGAGCATTGCCCAATTCCCGTTCAGCGCGGCGTCGATCACCGGGAAATGCGTGTACGCATGCACCGGGTGCTCCTGGAACCGGAGCGCATACTCGCCGGCGACCGGCAAAAGGTGCAGCTGGTTGAAGAAGACAAGCTGGAGGATCAGCGCGAGCCAGAAGATCGGCATCGAGACCCCGACGATCGCGACGGCCCGCACCGCGTGATCGGTGGTGCGCCCCCGTAGGCGGGCGGCAAGCAGGCCGAGCGGCACTCCGACGGCGATCGCGAGCAGGATCGCGGCGAATACGAGCTCGAGCGACGCCGGGACCACGGTCTTCAGGTCGGATAGCACGGGACGGTGCGTGTGGATCGACGTTCCCCAGCGGCCGACGACGATCCCGCGGAAGTACGTGCCGACCTGGTCGATGAACGGTCGGTTGAGGCCAAGGTGCTTTCGCGCCTGAGCGACCTCGGCCGCGGTCGCGTGCGGGCCGGCCCAGCTCGTCGCAGGGTCGCCCGGCACGATGCGCGCGATCACGAACGTCAGCAGGACGACCCCGGCGACGACGACGAGGGACAGGACGACGCGGCGTGCGAGAAACCTCGTCACGCTGTCAACAGCGTCGGCTGCGGGGCGTCAGGCCTTCGGGTGGAGCTGGTAGACGAACACGACGTCGGTGTACGCGGGGTTGTCACGGTATCCACCGACGGAGTTCAGCACGATTCGCTGCTTCTCGACGGTGTACAGGGAAATGATCGGCACGTCGTTGTACACCGTCATCTCCATCTGGCGGTACACCTTCTGCGCCTGCGCCGGGTTCGACGCCGTGATGCGCTCGATGCTGTCGATCTGCTTGTCGAGCGCCTTGTTCGAGTAATACGCGAAGTTGAAGCTCGGCGGGTTCTGGGTGTGGAGCAGGCTGATGAACCACGTCGCCGGGTCCGGGTAATCCGGGTACCAGTAGATGAACGTGATGTCCTGGCGGTCGGCCGGGCTTGTCGATCGCGCCTTCGCGTACTTCGTCGAAGTCGTCAGCGCCGTCACGTTGAGATCGATGTTGAGCGGAGCGAGATTCGACTTCATCAAGGTCGAGATCAGCTGCTCGTTCGAGTCGCCCTGGGTGTAGGTGACGTTCAGCGTGATCTTCGGCTTGCCCGGGCCGAAGCCCGCGCCGGCAAGCAGTTGCTTCGCCTTGTCGACGTTCGTCTGGTGAAGCGGCACGGTCGACGAGTGACCGAAGAGCCCCGTCGGGATGATGCCGGGCTGGCGCACCGCGGCGCCCTTGAGAGCCGTGACGATGCCCTGGTAGTCGATCGCGTCGGAGATCGCCTGGCGGACGGCTTTGTTCTGCAGCGGGCCGCTCGCCGTGTTGAGGTAGATCAGCAGGTTCTCGAACGAGCCGCCGGTCGGCGTCGAGAGGCCCGGCGAGCCCTTGACCGTGGCCCAGAGCTGCGGGCTGATCTGCTGCACGAAGCTCACCTGGCCGGACTTCGCGAGCTGAAGCGCCGTCGAGTCCTGGCGCACGATCCGATAGACGAGGCTCGAGTAATGCTTGCCCTTCCAGCCGCCCCAGTAGCCGGGGAACTGCTTGAGGGTGAGCTCGACCTCCTGCCCCGGTGCCGCGGTCTGGAGCTCGTACGGGCCTGTGCCCGCCTCGTGCCCGGCGTTGAACCACTTCGTGAGGTCCTCCTTGCCGGCGGCCTTCGTGTCGTACATATAGCCCGAGTACTGCGCCGAGCTGACAAGGTCCATCGGCTGCGGGTAGGCGAGATGGAGGACGAGCGTGTACGGCGTCGGCGTCGTGATCGACTTGACCGCCGACCACGCGTACGCCGCGGCCTGGTTGAGCTTCTGCATGCGGAGGAGCGCGGCCTTTGCGGCTTGCGCGTTGAACGGGCGACCGGTATGGAACTTCACGCCGTGCCGAAGGTTGAACGTCCAGACCTTCCCGCCCTGCGACTTCTTCCAGCTCGTCGCGAGCAGCGGCTCGAGCTTCTGCGTCACGGGATTGAACCGCGTGAGCGTCTCGTACATGTTCTCGAGCGCGACCTGCTCCTGGTCGTACGCGGTGGCCGGATCCCAGTTGATCATCACTTGGGTGTAGGAGTCGTAGACGAAGGTCGACCCGCCCGCGGCGCGAGCAGCTCCCGACCCTGCCAGCCCCGCGACGAGGAGCAAAGCCGCTCCGACGGCCGAGACACCGAAGACGCGCGCGCTCACGCTCATGACCACTCTGCTCCTCTCGCTTCGCCGGATGATCGCGACAGTATCTCCGCTTTGCCGGATTCCTGCAAGTAGCGTCCTGCTGGCGCATGAAACTCTCGTCAAGACGGTCTAGACTGGCGGCATCATTCGCATCTCGACCGCCGAAACTCAGGAGGACACGCCCGTGCTGGCACCCGCGAAGCGCTACGACGGCTACCGCTCGTACAGCTACCTCGAGGAGGGGCGCGACTACGAGGGCTTCGAGCTCTGCGCCGAGCTCGGCCGTGTTCCGGCGTACGCCGGGCTCTCGCTGAGCGACGAGCAGCGGACCCGCGTCGAGCGGCTCTTGACCGACGAGATTGTGATCTCGCTCCACGAGCACCCGACCGTGATGCCGGAGCATGTCCCGGATCTGCTCCCGCTCACGCGCACCGGCCGCGAGCGGACGGGCTTCGAGGGCCTGGCCAGCTCGGGGCTGACCGCGGTCTTCGACAACTTCATGGACGGGACGTGCAACATCACGAGCACCAACGGCTGGAAGTGGAGCGATGTGATCGCCGACGTCGGGATGCGGCTCTGCGACATTGCGCACCAGGACTTCGTGGTGCGGGCGGAGCGGGTGCGCGACATTCATGCGGCGCACGAGTCCGGCCGGATCGCGCTGATCCCTTCACTCGAGGCGTCGACGATGATCGAGAACGAGCTCGACCGGATCGAGATCCTCTACGGGATCGGCATACGGCAGATGGGGATCGCCTACAGCGAGGCGAACGTGCTCGGCTGCGGCCTGAAGGAACGTCGGGACGGGGGTCTCACGTCCTTCGGCCGCGCCGCAGTCGAGCGCATGAACAAGGTCGGAATGTCGATCGACGTGTCGCACTCGGGCGATGTCACGTCGATGGACACGATCGTCAATTCGGCGCAACCGGTCTTCATCACGCACGCCGGCGCACGCGGTGTCTGGAACACGAATCGCATGAAGCCGGACGACGTGATCAAGGCGTGCGCGGAACGAGGCGGCGTGATCGGCCTTGAGGCGGCGCCGCACACGACGCTGTCGAAGGAGCACCCGCTGCACTCGCTCGAGTCGGTGATGGATCACTTCAAGTACTTGGTCGAGCTCGTCGGCATCGAGCACGTTGCGTTCGGCCCCGACACGATGTGGGGCGACCACGTCGGCCTCCATCACCTGTTCGCCGCGCAGATGTCGCTCGGTGAGGCGCAAGGTGAGGAGGCGTTCGAGGAAGTCGCCTACGTCGACGGCCTCGAGAATCCCACCGAGTGCTTCTGGAACGTCATCGGCTGGCTCGTGCAGCACGACTATTCCGATGACGAGATCGAGGCCGTCGTGAGCGGCAACATCCTCCGCGTGCTCGAGCAGGTCTGGGTCTAGTCTCGCCGGCAGGTGGTGGGATGCGACCCCTCGACGACATCGACCGTCGGATCCTCCAGGCACTCGTCGACGACGGGCGCGCGCCGTGGACGTCGCTCGCGCGCATCGTGGATGTTCCCGACTCGACCGTCTACCGCCGCACGGCGGCGCTCTTCGACGAAGGCCGCGTTCGGGTCGGTGTGCTCCCGATCGTGCCGGTGGAGTCGGCGCGGTTGTACGAGCTCCGGCTTCGCTGCCGGCCGGGGCGCCAGCGAGACGTCGCCCGGAAGCTCGCGGAGCGGCGCGACATGCGCTGGGTCGCCGTCGTGACAGGGGATTACGGCGTTGCGGCAGAGCTCGTCGTTCCAGCGGGCGCGGACGCGGCGGCTGTGATCTTCGACGACATCGAGCAGCGCGACGAAAACATTCTCGCCTCGCAGTCAAGCGTGCTGATGCACACCTTCAAGCTCCCGCACAACCTCGAGCAGGGATTCGTCTACGACCCGCAGCTCGAGGTCGGCGAGCTCGGTGCCGACGAACGCGCGCTGCTCAGCGTGCTGGCTGAGGACGGGCGCAAGAGCTATGCCGCGGTCGCGACCGAGGTCGGCGCGAACGAGAGCACGATGCGCCGTCGCATGCGCACGCTGATCCGCACGGGCGGTGCCGGCACGGTCACCGTCGTGCATCCGCCGTCGCTGGGCTTCGAGCATGAAGCGATCATCCGCCTCGACGTCCTGCCCGAGCACCTCGAATCCGTCGCCGAGCAGCTCGCGCAACATCCGGGCGTCCACTATCTCGCTGCGACGTTCGGCGAGACGGCGCTCGTCTGCGAGATCCAGATGCGCACGCCCGCGGAGACCTACGTGTTCATCAACGACGTCATCGGCAAGGCACGCGGGATCACACGGATGGCGGTCGAGGTCGAGCTGATCGTCATGAAGCGTGCGTTTCTGCTGACGCCCTGGACGCAGCGTGCCTCGCTCGGGCTCGCAGAGAGCGCAGGCGCAGCCGGATGACGCAGGTCGTCCGCTGCGGCACGCTCTTCGACGGGAGCGGCCGTGACCCGATCGCGAACGCTGAGCTCGTGGTCTCCGAGGGGGTGATCGTCGCCGGGCCGGCGCCACCGGACGCCGACATCGTCGATCTCTCTGGCGCGTTCGTCATGCCGGGGCTGATCGACGCACATACGCATCTCTCGATCGTCCCGAGTCGCGGCGACCAAGGCGGTCAGATCATGCAGCCCGCGGCGCGACAGGCGCTCCGTGTGCCCGACAACCTTCGTGCGGATCTGCGCGCGGGCACGACGACACTGCGGATCATGGGCGAGGAGGACTGGATCGACGCCGAAACGCGGGACGCGATTGCGGCGGGCGAGCTCGAGGGCCCGCGGCTCGTGATCGCGACGCGAGGGCTCGCGCCGTCCGACGGCCACGGCGTCGGGAAGGAGGGCTTCGACGATGAGGACGCGGTCAGGGCCGCCGCACGGGAGAACCTCGCGCACGGCGCGGACTTCATCAAGGTCTTTGCGACGGGCGGTGTCTCGAGCGGGACGGGCCTCGATCGAAGCTCCTATTCGCTCGGAGCGCTCCGCGCAGCGGTCGACGAGGCTGCGCGCGCGGGAACATACGTGGCCGCGCACGCGCACGCAGGCCCGGGACTGCGCACGTCGGTCGAAGCGGGTGTGCGGACGATCGAGCACGGCTCCCTTGCGAGCGAGGACGAAGTAGAGGCGATGCTCGAAGCCGGCTGCTGGCTCGTCGCGACGTTCGCGATTCTCTTCCATCCGGACGGGATCGAGCGTGGCGACGGCGGCAACCCGCAGATCCTCGAGGGCCTGAAGCATGCACGTGAACAGGTCGAGCAGCGCATGCCCGCGATCCTCTCGTCCGGCCTCCCGATCGCGCTCGGCACTGACAGCATGCACGGCGAGATGGCGTTCGAGGTTCAGACGGCGATCCGGTTCGGGATGAGCCCGACGGATGCGTTGCTCGCCGCGACCGCGCGGGGGGCGGAGGCGCTGCGGATCGACGACACAGTGGGCACGCTCGAGCCGGGCATGGAAGCGGACGTGATCGCGGTCGACGGTGACCCGCTGCGCGATCCGGCTGCCCTTCAGCGCGTCGTGTTCGTGATGAAGGCCGGCCTGCCTGTCGGCCGCGATTAGCGCAAACTCTCGGCGTGACTATCACGCACGAGTTCGCAGGTATTGCCGTCACGGACTTTGCGACCGCGTACGACTGGTACGTCCGTCTCTTTGGTCGGCCGGCGGACATTTTCCCGCACGACTCCGAGGCCGTTTGGCACTTGACCTCGAGTGCGTCCGTCTACGTCGTGGGCGATCCTGAACATGCGGGGAACGCGTTGGTCACGCTCGCCGTGGCTGACCTCGCTGCCCGCGCGGACCGTCTCCGTGCGAGCGGCTTCGTCCTCGCCGAGCAATCCGGAGCCGCCGCGCCGCGGCGGCTGTCGGTGACTGACGACGACGGGAACACGATCACGTTCTTCGAAGATCCGGCCGGCGAGGGTTAGCCGACTCGCCTTGCGGCGACTACTCCTTTGAGGCTGCGCCGGCGTAGACGGCGGCTCCGAGTTGCTCCATCAGGCCGAGATCGTCGCGATGGTTCCAGATCTCCACGACCTTTCCGTTGCGGTCGAAACGGAAGATGTTCACGCCGGAGAACTCCATCTGCCGGCCGGTAGGCGCGATCCCGGCCCACGTTCCTGCGTGCGTCCCTGACGCGCTCCACCGTCCGACGACGAAGTCTCCTTCAGCGATCAGGAGATCGACTTGCCATTTCAGGTCGGGAAACGCCTGCCGAAACGCCCCGGCGATCTCTGCTTGTCCGGCCGGGCCGGGCTTGGCTTGCGTCGACCTGAGATCGTGGCGGACGTAGTCAGTCGCGAAGACGCGCTCGGTGAACTCGAGGTTCCCCTGCGCCCAGACCTCGTCGTAGAACTGCGACACAAGCTCCTTGTTCGCTTCGGCGCTCACAGGAGCAACGATTCCACACTTGATGCGTCGGCGGCGGCAGTTTCGTACGATGTCGGCGCCCAGACAGCCGTCAAAGGCCGTTCACCTCACGGGGGAGGAGATACGCATGGCCAGGTATCCGGCCGTTGCCCTTGCGCTTGCAGTCGCGGCGCTCACGTTCGGAGGCGCCAGCGCCGCCGCTGCGCCGGGGCCCGATCTCGGCCCGAACGTCTTCGTCTTCGATCCGAGCATGTCGACGAGCGAGATCCAGGCGACCGTCGACAAGATTGCCACGCAGCAGGTCTCGAACGAATTCGGGACTCAACGTTACGCGTTGCTATTCGAGCCCGGCACGTACGGTACGACGGCCGACCCGCTCAACTTCCAGGTCGGCTACTACACGGCGGTCGCGGGGCTCGGACGCTCACCCGGCGACGTTGTCATCAACGGTTCTGTCTACGTCCGCAACCAATGCGGATCCGGCGGTTGCGTTGCGCTTACGAACTTCTGGCGATCGCTGTCGAACTTGACGATCAACGTCGATACGCCCAACTTCGGCTGTTACACCGGCGAATTCTGGCCTGTCTCGCAAGCCGCGCCGATGCGGCGCGTCAACGTCAACGGCTTCATGACGCTGATGGACTACTGCACCGGCCCATCGTTCGCGAGCGGCGGGTTCATCGCAGATTCGAGCTTCAACGGCAGCAGCATCGTCAACGGATCCCAGCAGCAGTGGCTTGTCCGGAACAGCTCCGTCGACTCCTGGTCGAACGGTGTCTGGAACCAGGTCTTCTCCGGCGTCGAAGGTGCGCCGGCAGAGTGCTTCCCGGCAGTTCCGATGGTCTGCGGTCCCTATACGACGCTCGCGAAAAGCCCGGTGACGCGGGAGGCGCCGTACCTCTACGCGGACGGCGTGGGTAACGAGAACGTCTTCGTGCCGTCCGCACAGACGAACTCGTCGGGAACGACCTGGGCGAACGGCCCGACACCCGGCACCTCGATCCCGATCAGCCAATTCTTCGTCGCCAAGCCGAGCGATTCCGCGTCGGCGATCAACGCCGCGCTCCACTCGGGCCGCAATCTCCTGCTGACGCCGGGCATCTACCACCTCAACCAGAGCATCGACGTCACCCGGCCCGACTCGGTCGTGCTCGGACTCGGTTTTCCGACGCTCGTCCCGACGAACGGGAGTGCAGCGATGACGACTGCCAGCGCGAAGGGGATCATGATCTCGGGTGTTCTCTTCGAGGCAGGCCCGGTCAACTCGCCCGTTCTGCTTCAGGTCGGCAGTGGGCACGCGCAAAGCGACAACGAGGCGTCCGACCCCTCGACGCTGAGCGATGTGTTCTTACGCATCGGCGGCGCGGAGCCCGGCAAGGCGATGACGAGCCTCGTCGTCAACAGCAACAACGTGATCCTCGACGACATCTGGGCGTGGCGGGCCGACCATGGAAGCGGCGTCGGCTGGACCGAGAACACTGCCGACACCGGTGTTGTCGTCAACGGCGACAACGTGACCGCGTACGGTCTTTTTGTCGAGCATTACCAGCGCGACGAAACAATCTGGAACGGCAACAACGGCACGGATGTCTTCTTCCAGAACGAGATGCCGTACGACCCGCCGAGCCAGGCGGAATGGACGGAGGCGCCCGGAGTCGACGGGTATCCGGCGTTCAAAGTCGCCGATTCAGTAACGAGCTTCCACGGCTACGGCATGGGGAGCTACAGCTTCTTCAATCAGGGAGTGGACATCTTCGCCGCGCACGCGTTCGAGGTGCCGGACACGCTTCCTCCGGGAAGCCTGCACAACCTGCTCACGATCTTCCTGAGCACCGCAGGGGCGGGCGGGATCCTCAACGTCGTCAACGACACGGGCGGCTCTTCGACGATCGCGAATCCGGACACGCCGGTCACGGTGACGAGCTATCCCTAGCTGACTGAGGGCACGCGCCGGCCGATTAGGGTTCGGCGCGTGCTCTCGACGCTTGCTGCTCGCGGCCGGGAGACCGGCCTTATCGGCCTCAGCCTCGTCCAGCTGTCGGCGGGCGAGCGCGAGACCCTGCGAGACGAGGCGGAGATGTGCGCGATCGTCCTCTCGGGCGCGGCTGACGTAACAATCGACGGGGCAAGCTTCGGGATCGCTTCACGGGACGGCGACGTGTTCGAGAGCGCCGGCGACGCCGCGTACGTACCGCCGGCTCAGACGCTCGAGCTCGTCGCGCGCGACGACGCTGTCGTCGCGGTGGCGGCCGCGCCGCTAGTCGACCGGCCTGCAGGCCGCGCGCGGCTGATCGGGCCGACCGAGCAGCAGGTGCGCACCGCGGGCACCGGGAACTGGTCGCGAAGCATCCGCACGATCCTCGGTCCCGAAGACGACGCCGGACGCCTCGTGCTCGGCGAGACGATCAACCCGCCGGGCAACTGGTCGTCCTATCCGCCACACAAGCACGACCGCGACGCGCCGCCCGAGGAGGTCGCGCTCGAGGAGGTCTACTACTACCGTTTCAGGCCGGAGGGCGGTTTCGGCGTGCAGCTGATCTACGACGACCGCGCGGAGCGCGCGCAGATCGTGCGCGACGGCGACGTGGTCGCCATCCCGTCCGGTTATCACCCGGTTGTCGCAGCACCCGGCTACTCGCTCTACTACCTGTGGGTGATGGCGGGCGAAGGGCGAGAGCTCGCGCCGTTCTTCGACCCTCGCTACGCGTGGGTCCAGGAGTGAGGCCCGCGGGGCCGATCGCGATCGTCACCGGGGCGACCGGGGTGCTCGGGAGCGCCGTTGCGAGAGCGCTCGCCGATTCCGGCGCAGCCGTTGGGGTGCTCGCCCGATCGTTCGAGCGCGCCGAGGCGTTGGCGGCCGAGTTGCGGGACGGCGGCGCGGACGCATCGGCGCTTGTTGCCGACGTGCTCGACGAGGCGCAGTTGACGTCCGCGCGCGACGCCGTGCTCGAGCGCTGGGGCCGCGTCGACGTCCTCGTCAATGCAGCGGGCGGCAACATCCCGGCGGCAACTGTCGGCGAGCGCTCGTTCTTCGAGCTCTCAACCGAGGCGCTCGACGACGTGGTCAGGTTGAACCTCGACGGAACGCTGTTGCCGATCCGCGTGTTCGGCGAGGCGATGCTCGTCGAGCCGTTTCCCGACGGTGGCAGGTCGATAGTTAATTTCTCCTCGATGGCCGCGCGACGCGCCATGACGCGCGTGGTCGGCTACGGCGCCGCGAAAGCGGCGGTCGACAACGTCACCCGCTGGCTCGCCGTCGAGCTCGGTCGCTCGAGCGGCGGCCGCCTTCGGGTGAACGCTGTCGCGCCCGGCTTTCTTGTCGGCGAACAAAATCGCTCACTGCTTCTCAACGCCGACGGAAGCCCCACGCCTCGCGGCGAAACGGTGTTGGCGCACACGCCCGCAGGTCGCTTCGGCGACGCGGCGGAGGTAGCCGACGCGGTCGTTTGGCTCGCGAGCCCGGCTGCCTCGTTCGTGACCGGGGTCGTCCTGCCGGTCGACGGCGGCTTCGACGCCTTCAGCGGGATCTGACCGGATCGCTCAGCCCGAGCGAAGATACGCGAGGACTGCGTGGACGCGCCGGTTGTCCGCCGGCGTGGCGGGGAGGTCGAGCTTGGCGATGATGTGGCGGATGTGTGTCTCGACCGTGTTCGGGGTGAGATAGAGCCGTTCAGCGATGCCGCGGTCGGTGAAGCCCTCGGCTATGAGCCCGAGGACTTCGCGTTCCCGCGGAGTCAGCTGGTCGAGTGGGCTCGCGTCGCGCGCACGATTGAGGAGCTGCGACGCGAGCGCGGGGTCGACGACTGTTTCGCCGGTGGCGACGCGCTCGAGCGCGTTGAGCAGCTGCTCGATGTCGAGCACGCGTTCCTTCAGGAGGTACCCGGTTCGGCTGCTGCTGCTTTCGAGCAGCTTCAAGGCGTACTCGGGCTCGACGTACTGCGAGAGCACCAGCACGGCGACGTCGGGGAAGCGCCGCCGGATCTCCTCGGCGGCAGTGATCCCCTCCGTGCTCCAGGTAGGCGGCATTCGGATGTCGACGACGGCGACGTCGGGGTGCAGCTCAGCGACGGCTGCGAGCAGCTCGTCTACATCGCCAACCTGCGCGGTGACCTCGATGCCGTTGTCTGCAAGCACGCGCGCGAGACCCTCGCGGAGCACGGCGGCGTCGTCTGCGAGCGCTACCCGCATGGGATCTCCGCGTGGAGGTGGGTGCCGCTTCCGCGCGGGCTCTTAAGGGCGAACCGCCCATCGAGTGCGTGCACGCGGTCGGCGAGACCGCGCAATCCCGAACCGCGCGAAGGATCGGCGCCGCCGACGCCGTCGTCGTCAATGTCGACGAGCACGCGGCCGTTGACGTGAGTGACGTCGATGCGCACATGCGTTGCCTGCGCGTACTTGGCGACGTTCGCGAGCGTCTCGGAGACGAGGAAGTACGCAGCTGCCTCCGCCGGCGCCGGAAGCCGCACTTCGGGAAGGGACGCCATCGTCACGGGCACCGGTGACCGCTCTGCGAGCGATTTGAGAGCGGCGGCGAGGCCCTGCTCGGTGAGGATCGCCGGGTGGATGCCGCGGGCGAGCTCGCGCAGCTCGTCGAGGGCGGCGTGGAGCTCGACGTCGGCCTCGGCGAGCAGGGCCGAGGCGCCGTCTGCATCGGGGCCGAGCTTCACACGGGCAAGCTGAAGTGCAAGCCCGAGCGAGAGCAACCGCTGCTGCGCCCCGTCATGGAGGTCACGCTCGAGCCGTCGCCGCTTCTTCGTCGCCCGCGCTCATGATCCGCGCGCGCGAGGTGCGCAGCTCTGCGAGCTGGGCGCGGAGCTCCGCCTGAAGCCGCTCGTTCTCGAGCGCAAGTCGCGCGGCGGCGCCCGCTGCCGTGAGTAGGCCGCGGCGCTCGAGCAGGACGGGATCGTGGATGAGCGCTGCGACGGGCGCCTCCGCCGGCCCGAGCGTTGTCACTGCTCGACCGGACCCGCGCTGAGGCAGCGCCACAGGCGCCCCCGAAGCGTCGACGTAGCTCTCGCGCTCGGGCAGCCAGAGCGCCAGCTCTAGGGACGGATCTCCGAGAGCGCGCGCGAGCGCATCGCGAACCGCACCCGGCGGCGTGCGCTCGAGCTCGACAACGAGGCCGGCGACTGCGCTTCGGCCGCCGCCTTCCCAGATCAGGCCGACCGCGAGCGCGATCGGGATCGAGAGCATTGCCAGCTGCTCGATCCAGAACCAGGTTGGGTGCGTCCAGGAGTTGACCCCGTGGCCGTACATGATCATCTGCACCGTGAACTGGACGACGATGAACGTCCCCGCGACCGCGAGCGGGAGAACAACGCGCCGGCCGCCGGGGGAGGCACGCAGCAGCTTGCGGACGAGGACGGCGAGCAGCACGAGCGCAAGCACGAGCACGACTCGGTTGAAGTTCCGGTCGAAGCCGATCAGGTTGAGCCACCCGACGTGCGTGTACGGGATCGCACACGGGGCGCAATCCCAGATCTGCTCGTCGAAAGGCGATCGCGGGCTGTAGAAGAGCATGAAAAGGAGGCCGTAGCCCGCGGCGAGGAGCCAGGCGACGGCGATCAAGACGCGTTCGAGGCGCGAGGACAACCGGCCGCTCGGGTAGGAGAGGACAACCTGCGCGATCAGCGGCGCGGCCAGCCAGCTCGCGGCCAGGCCGATCGTCACCGCGAGCTGGGAGCTTCGGAAGACGTGGTTCAGGTCGCTCAACATGCCCGCGATCGGAACGGCAGCAAGCAGAAGCCCGGTTCGGCTCTCGGGCCTGATGCGCCAGGCAACGACGCCGATCGTGACGGCGACGAAGGCAGCTGCATAGCCGGCTGCGGCCTGGTCGGCAGGCAGCAGGTTGCCGTGGATCGCCCCGATGATCAGCGTCGCGGACAGAGCGCCGCCCGCAAGCCAAACGAGCGGGCGCACCACTCTCATGACGAACCATCCACGAGCGCTGCGAACGCTGCCGCGGTCAGGTCGCGCTTCGCGATGAAGCCGCGCGCGCTCGAGTTCGCGAGCGAGACGTCGAACTCGTCGGCGCCTCGGCTGGAGGTCAGCACCACCACTGGGCGGGCGGGGTCGACGGAGAGCAACTCGGCCAGCTCGAACCCGGTCGTGTCGGGGAGCAGAACGTCGAGCAGGACGACCTCCGGGCGAAGGGCCCGCACTGCCGCCAGCGCCGATGCGCCGTCACTCGCTTCATCGACGACGGCGAAGCCGGCCGTCTCGAGCAGCCGTCGGGCGAAGCGTCGGAAGCTCGGATGATCGTCGACAACGAGCACGGTCGCAGCCACACGAAGATGGTGGCACAGCACACGAGCCGGCACACTCCCGGATTTCCGTGATCTTCAGGCGGTTTCAGGGGACGCCGTGACGACAGCGCTCCCGGCCGCTCCTAGCGTCGCCTCACCAAGACGCGAAAGGAGTCGGCATGTTGCTCATCAAGACGTTGCTCGTGGCAGCCGTCGTCGCCGTAGGGCTGCTTGCCGCCCCGTCCTCAGCCGCCGCACCGTCGAAGATCTCCTCGGAGGCTTGCGTTGCCCCGGCGTGCCGAGGTTGCACTCGTACGGATTCTGTGTGGAGTCCTAACCATCGGGGATTGCAGCCGTCCGGGATCTGTGTCGAAAGAATCCGTGATGATCACGAGCGACGACATCGTGAGGGTCGAGGAGTTCAAGATCGGGCGGTTCATGGCCCTCGGCCTTGGCCGCTACGAGGCGATCAGGGTGGTTGAGGACGGGATCGATTGGCACGCGGTCGAGGCGCTCGTGACGAAGGGCTGCCCCCTCGCCGTCGCCCTCGAAATCTCACGCTGAGGATCGTCGAGAGAAGCAGGGCGATCCCGCCCGGCCGTTCATCCCCGCCGGATCGAGTCCGGTACGGGCCAGTCAGCAAGGGCGGCAGCTTGTTCGTCTTCTTCGATGGCTGGGGCCGCGAGCCAGACCGCGTTGTAGGCGACCATCGTTGAGACTTCAGGGAGAATCTCGACGATGCGCCATGTCTGCTCGTCGAGAGCGAAGATGTCGCCGGCGCGCCAGTTGAGATCGTCTGTCTCGAAGCGACCGACGCGCTGGCCGTCCTCGTCGATGACCATGAAGCGAAGCAGCGCCATCAGGACTCGATTCTATCGGTCGGGCGCAGCCCACAGCCTGACCGCGGTGGTTCGTGCGCTGTCAGCGCCGGCCACGAAGCGCGTGCCGAAGCACGCCCTGGTAGTGCTCCAGACCTTCGCGTGAGAGGCGCCCCTCGGGCCCGGCGGCGATACCGACCCGTTCCGGAATCACGCCCCAGACGGGCACTTTCTGATCCCTCCACCAGGAAACCGTTTCCTCCAGGTCGTTGGTGCCGAGCCGTGCGGAGCAGATGACGACGCCGCGCGCTGTTCGCGCGGGGATCATCTCCAAGGTAAGAAGCGCCGGCGAAAGCTCGACGCCGCCGGCCCGGCTCGGAATCACAACGGCGCCCGCCGCGTCGATCGCAGACTGCGCGAGCCGGTGATCGCCAGGCGGGGTATCGACGACTGCGACGCCGTTCTTTGTGCCCATCGCGCGTGTCAGGGTCCGCTCGGACGGCGCCTCGATGACCGTCACGCCGTCGACAGGACGTTCCTCGAGCCATTCGGCAGACGATGCCTGCCGGTCGGCGTCGACGAGCATCACGCGGTCATATCCACGCATGACAGCGGCGGCCGAGAGATAGACGGCGGTGGTGGTCTTCCCGACGCCGCCCTTCACATTCGCGACAACAACGTTCACGTCGGCTGATCCTATGAGATCCCCTGCACCAGCCCGGCGACATAGGCTGATCGGGTGACGTCATTGGGCAGGCGGGTTGTTGTGACTGGGGTCGGAATCGTCAGCCCGATTGGGAACTCCGTCGAGGATGCTTGGCAGGCGCTTGTGGCCGGCGCCACCGGGGCCGCGGCAATCTCGCACTTCGACGCGGGCGACTTCCCAGTCCGGTTTGCGGGCGAGGTGAAGGATTTCGCGGTCACGGAGTTCGTCGACGCGAAGTCAGCCCGCCGGATGGATCGCTGCAGCCATCTGCTTCTTGGTGCGGCTCGTCAGGCGGAGCGCGATTCGGGTCTCGATCTGGCCCGGGTTGGTGAGCGCGCGGGTGCGGCGATCGGAACCGCCTTTGGCGGCGTCGCGTCGTTCGAGCGGGCGGTGCTGCACTTGGCGAATCGCGGGCCTGAGCGCGCGAGTCCGTTTTCGATCGTTCAGACACTCCCGAATCTGCCGGCGGGCTGGGTGTCGATTGAGCTCGGCACGCGTGGCCCGTTGCTCACCGAGAGCACCGCATGCGCGGCGTCGAGCATGGCGATCGGTGATGCGCGCGATGCGATCCGCCTCGGCCGCGCAGATGTGATGGTCTGCGGCGGAACGGAGGCGCCGGTGACCCCGGTTTCCGTCAGCGGATTCGCCGCGATGCGCGCGCTCTCGACGCGAAACGACGAGCCGGCGGCGGCCTCGCGGCCGTTCGACCGTGAGCGCGACGGATTTGTCATCGCGGAAGCCGCCGCCGTTCTCGTGCTCGAGGAGCTCGAGCACGCCCGCGCGCGCGACGCCCGCATTTATGCGGAACTTGCCGGGTACGGCGTCTCGTCCGACGCGATCCACGTCTCGGATCCCGATCCGGTCGGCGCAAACGCGGCACGCGCGGTGCGGATGGCTCTGACGGACGCCGGCCTAGAGCCCGCAGACGTCGGGTACATCAACGCGCATGGAACCTCGACCCCAGCGGGTGACGCTGCCGAGACCCGCGTCCTCAAGCTCGTCTTTGGCGACACGCTCCCAACGCGGCCGCTTGTCTCCTCCACAAAGGGCGCGACCGGGCACACGCTCGGCGCCGCGGGCGCTGTCGAGGCGATCTTTACCGTGCTCGCGCTGTACCACGGCCTGCTGCCGCCGACGATCAACCACATCGTGTCCGATCCCGACTGCGATCTCGACTACATCGCAAACGCCGCCCGCGCCGAACAGGTCGACGTGGCGCTCTCGAACTCCTTCGGCTTCGGAGGGCACAACAGCGTCCTTGCGTTGCGCCGCTGGACTCCCACCTGACGGGGGCCGCGTCGGAGTTACGGTCATCATGAATCGCACATGAACAAGCCACGCATCTTCCTCGGGTCGTCGGGTAAGCAGGCCAAGCTGCTCCAGGCGATCACGCGCGGGCTTGCGGACGTCGCCGACGTCGAGCCCTGGACGACCACGTTCAACCCGGGGCGGTCGACCCTCGACCGGCTGGTCGAGCTCTCCCAGGAGGTCGATTTCGCCGCCTTCGTCTTCGCCCAGGACGACTGGACGGCGACTGACGCATCCCAGTCGGGCGAGGCCTCGCCGCGTGACAACGTGGTGTTCGAGGCCGGGCTGTTCGGCGGCGCGCTCGGCATCCGGCGCACATTCATCCTGCACGCGGAAGGTTCGAAGCTACCGAGCGATCTGCTCGGGCTGACGGCCGTCCGCTACGACCCCGCCGCCGGCCCGGCGGAGGTTCGCGCGATCAACCAGAAGCTCCGCAAGGCGATCGAGACCGAGGGTCGCCGCGGACCGATCGAGGGACTTTGGTGGCAGCTCTCGCTCACTGAGCGGAGTGAGTTCGAACCGTCGGCGGTGAGCCTCCTGCGCATCTCGCGGGATCGCGACGGTGGCCTCAACGTGAACGGCCGGTCCTGGCAGGAGGACGGAACGCTGTCGGCCCGCTACTGGAGCGAGGCTGCGAAGGAGCGCAGGGATCCGGCCGGCATCCTTTACTTCGCGAAGGGCGAACGCCCGCGGCACCCGAACGCCCCGCAGCTCGAGAGCACTGGCGAGATCAGGCTGGAGACCGCCGACCGCGCCAGCGGGTACTGGACGACCCGGTCGGATCGTGACCCCGGGCTGAGTGCCCGAACCGCTGGCATCTACCTGCGGGCCGACCCCGCAGATCTCGAGGTGCTCGACGGCGGGAGCGAGGAGGCGCGGGCCCAACTCATCGCGCAGCGCCTCCGGGAGTGGAAGTCGGCCGCGAACGCATTCTGAGCACCGACCGCGTGGCGTGACCGATCGGGTCAGCCGGACGCTACGTGCGCTCTTTCTCTGAGGCCTCAGAGATCGCCTCGACGAGCTCGGCGGTTTTCTTGTTCTCCTAGAGGGCGATGTCGGCCTGGGCAACTATGCCGACGAGCCTGCCCTTCTCGACAACGGGCAGCCGCCGAACCTGGTGGCGGGTGAACAGCTGAGACGACCTGGACCGATCCCTCGTTTGAGGGTGCTAGCGCATTCTGTACGTGCCGACGGGTGAGGGCAGGTTTCCGCCGCCGCCAAAGGAGTCTGAACCGATATGCACGGCTTTCGGCGCGTGCGTCCGCGCACGTGGGTGGCCAGAGGGGCAAAGAACGGGTCGACCCTCGTGCTCGTGGGCTTTCCGATCGTGGCGCTCGTCAACGCCGTGATCGGGAACATGCACGACTCGCAAGGGCTGTTCGATTTCCGGATCTATCGGCACGCCGGCATTGCGGTCTTGCACGGGCATAGCCCGTACATCTCGCCGCAGAGCATCCTCGCGGGCGTTCAGGCGGGATTTGTCTATCCGGCCCCGGCTGCGTGGGTGATGGTTCCGTTCGGCCTGATGCCCTTCCAGCTTGCCGCCGTGTGCTTCACCTTGATCACCACCGGCGCGGTCGTGGCAACGCTCTGGGTGCTCGGTGTCCGCGATCTGCGCTGTTACACGCTGTCGTTGTTCATGATGCCCGTGTCGACCGGGATCACGACCGGAACCGTCAGCACCCTGCTCACGTGCGCAGCTGCGCTTGTGTGGCGGTATCGCGATCGGGTCCTCTTCCCGGCGCTCGCGCTTGCCTTTGCGCTGATGCTCAAGCCGTTGCTCTGGCCCGTCGCGATCTGGCTTGCGGCCACGCGCCGCTGGCGCGCGGCAGTTGGGACATTGCTCGTCAGCGCCGTCGGGACGGCTGCCGGCTACGCCGCGCTGCACATCAACGGTCTCGAGAGCTACCCGGCGCTTGTCCGTGCAACCACGTCCATGGAAGCGGCAAGCAGCTATTCGCTCTACGGGCTCCTGAGCCAGATCGGCGCGCCGTTCCCGCTTGTCCTCTCTTACGTGATCGGTGCGGCAATGCTGGTCGGAGTGTGGCTTGTGCGCCGCGACGAGCGCCTCTCGTTCGAGCTGGCGATCATTGCGACGCTCGCGCTCACGCCGATCGTGTGGGTGCACTACTTCAGCCTGCTGCTCGTTCCGCTCGCGCTCGGCTCCCGGCGGCTCTCGTGGTCGTGGGCGCTCCCCGTACTCATCTGGCTCGCGAACGGTGGATCGTCGCCCGCCTCACCGATCAACACGGTGCTGGTCTGGTGGCTCGCGATGTTCACGCTGGTCGTCTTCCATCGGCAAGGTCGAACACCCGGCACCGAGGAGTCGTACCGACGGGGCTCGATGCGGGCCCGCGCACTCGGCTGACAGTGCGGTGAGACCGGGACGAAGCAGAGGGGAACGCTTCGCCCCAGCCTACGATTCACTTAGATCGCGTCTGCGACCTGGTTGATGACGTTTCCGATGTTGCCGGAAAGCAGACCGATCGCGGTCAGGACGGCGAGCACGACCACCGTGAGGATCACGGCGTACTCAGCCATCGTCTGACCGCCTTCTTCGCGACAGAGACGCGTGCACGCCTTCGCGATCACAGGCATTTGAACCCCCTTGAGGTGAGCCGCTTAGGGTCGATCCGTCGCACTATCGGAAGCGATGCGTGAGTCGGCCATCCCCCATCCGGGGCGCGGCGCTGCGCTGGGCTGCTACAGCAGATGGGCTTCGGTCGCTGCGGCGACCTCGACGCGACGGGAGCCGCCGCCCCCTCGTAGCCGCTGACGCCGGAACGGCTGCTCGACCAACCGGTAGGACAATTCGGAGACGGCAACCGCTGCGACGAGTGCTGTCCATGGACGGTCGTACCCGATCGCGGCGAGGACGGGCAGGTGCCAGAGGTAGAGGCTGTAGCTGATCTTGCCGAGCCGCACGAGCGGCCGAGCCGACAACGCTTCGGCTAGTCGTGTGCCTGTGACGGCTGCGGCGACCAGCACGCAGGCGCAAAGGTTGAACATGGGCCGAACGTAGACCTGCCAGTCAGGGAGCAGCAGGGAGAAGAACGCGGCGATCGCGACCGTCCAGACGGCCAAGGCACTCAGCACACCGGGCGGCTTGATCGAGATCCTCGTGCGAAGGAAAGCGAGTAGACAGCCTGCAACCATCCCGTCCGCGCGCAAGTCAGGGCCGAACTGAAGCCTTGCGGGCGAGGCGCCATGATGGGCGAGGAACGCACGCCACACGGTGACTGCAACAAACAGCAGCGCGAGCATGATCGGCGCAACGTTCCGGCGCAGCCGCAGAAGCACGATCAGTGCGGCCGGCCAGAGGAGATAGAACTGCTCTTCCTGGGCGAGCGACCATAGATGACCCAGCGGCGAGTTCAGCAGCGGGTCATGGGCGAATGCCCGAACAATGTTGCCCGCGTACAAGCCGGCCAGAGCGACTGTGCGAAGCCCGTGTCCCTCTGTTGCTGCGAGGTAGACGACGAGCAATACGGCGAGGGCCGGGAAGAGCCTCCGCGCACGCCGCACGTAGAAGCGTGTCAGGCTGATCTCGCCGGAGTCGGCGTGTTCCTCGAGCAGGAGCGTCGTGATCAGGAAGCCGGAGAGGCAGAAAAAGAGGTCGACGCCCAGGCCGCCGGCTTGCGGCACGTTCCAGTAGTGGGTTCCGACGACGCCGGCGATGGCAAGAGCCCGAATCCCGTCGAGCGCGGGGACGTAGCCGAGCCTCAGCCCGTTGCCGGTGCCAGAGGCGGAGTGCCGTTCAATCTGCGGCTCGGAATCTGGAGGATCCTTCATCCCCACGCTCTCGATGATCGGCCTCGAGGAGCCAATACATGAGAGCTGTGGCCTGCGCGGGCGGCCCTTTCGCCAGGCGCCCCGCGCCGCGCCCGACTGCCTACGTACACGGGCTCAACTGTGCTAGAAGGCGCCATGGCGGAGGTGTTCTCCGGCTTCGACGGGGATCAGCCGTTCACGCGACGCGTGTTCGCCCGTCGGGTGGGCGGGGCGGTGCTCGCCGCGCCGTTCCTGTCGCTCCTCGACGGGATCGCGCTTGCCCGGCCACCGGTGGGGAAGTCCCCTCCGCTCGAGCAGCACATCGACCCTGGCGTTCGCATCAGCACCGACAACGGCGTCGAGATCGTCGTGCCGCCGCTCTACCACGAACTCCTCACCGCCCGGCTGACTACCGCGTCCGGCCGGGCGCTGCTCGCCGCTCGCGACGAGCTCCGGCTCGTTCTCCACAGCATCGAGGAGGGACACGCTGCGGGGCCGAGCGGCCTGCTCGTGACCGTCGCGTGGGGGTTGCCCTACTTCCGCAGCCATGTGCCTCGATTGAGCGACGGACGGCGTTTCCCCGACTACATGCCGATCGACCTCCAGGCTTCCCGCCGTCTTGGGCGCAGGGTGCCGGTGCTCGTCGACGCCGTGCGCTTCCCGAGCGACCCGGAGACGACCGTCTTGGAGAGCAACGACGTCGTCGTGCTCCTGCGTAGCGACGTTCGCTCGAACGTCACGGCGGCGCGGGAGCGGCTACTCGCCCGCCTGAAGGACGTCCTCCAGCCGACGAGCATTCGCGCCGGTTTCGTCGGCGCCGGGCTTCCCAAACGGTTCGCGACCGCGGCCGGGATTCCCGGCTCCGACGCGATTCCCGACG
The DNA here is from genome assembly GCA_036496545.1 of Gaiellaceae bacterium. Taxonomy (GTDB): domain Bacteria; phylum Actinomycetota; class Thermoleophilia; order Gaiellales; family Gaiellaceae; genus Palsa-739. Next base: position 200,839 of record DASXKX010000032.1, read on the forward strand.
ACGCTCAGCTCTTCCTCGGCTTCACGTCGACCCAGCGCAGCGCACTCGGGCCGACGCGTATCGCGAACCTCGAGAGCCTTCGCGGAATGACCGACCAGTGGCCCGACGGCTACTTCAGGCATGGGACGGTGATGCACCTCTCGCACCTCTTCGAGGACCTCGACGCCTGGTACTCGGGCGACTTCCTGTTTCGCGTCTGGGCCACGTTCAGGCCGGGGATCGCGCCTCCCGACGGCACGCGAACACTTCGCGAGGACGCGAGCGTCGTCCAGACCGAGAGGGACGTGATGGACGGCCTGGTGAATCAGGGCATCGTCGGCCACAGTGCCTCGCTGCAACCGGTGTCGCGCCTCTCGTCGGCTACGGTCGACAACTACGGCGAGCGCTACAAGGCGGGGACGGCGCTCGTTCAGCGGGCCGACTTCAACACGCTCGAGAACCCGTTCGGCTGGACGATCGACAAGCGCACGGACGGGTGGCGGTCAGAGCCCGCGGCTGGGCTGCACTTCGTCTCCTTCACGGCGACGGCGAGCATCTTCGAACGGGTCCGCCGGGCGATGGACGGCCGTTACCCTGACCGCGAGGGCACGGGTCTCGACTCCCGCGACGAGAGGCTGGGTCTGAACAGCGTCCTCCGCACAACGCACCGCCAGAACTTCCTCGTGCCGCCGCGGGCTCACCGCTCCTTCCCGCTCGCTGAGCTCGCCTGACCATCCCGCCATCGCTGCCGACACCGCTACGGTGAGCCGATGAGCTGGCCGGCGTTGCCGTTCGAGGCCTGGCGGGCGACGTGCGACACGCTCCATGCGCACACGCAGGTGCTCGGCAAGCTCGCGGTGGCGCTCGCCCCGCCGGAGCCCCAGCTTCAGCATGCAGCGTTGCGGTTGACCGCACGCGGGTGGGAGACGCTGCCCCTGCCTGCGCCTGACGGCTCCGGGGCCCTAGTGGCCGCGCTCGATCTGCGCAGCCACGAAGCGGTCGTCGAGCACAGCGAAGGGCGTGTCCTGCGCATTGCGCTTGCGCCCGACCGGACGGTCGGCGAAGTGACACGGGAGGTGCTCGCGGCGGTGCGATCCCTCGTCGGCCCCGTGGAGATCAACACAACCCCACAGGAGACGCCTTGGACAACGCCGCTCGATGAGGACACCGAGCACGCAACCTACGATCCGGCCCAGGTCGCCGACTACTTCGCTGCGGCCACGCAAGCTGCTCTCGTGCTGGCCGACGTTCGCGCTCCGTATCGCGGCCGGTCGACGCCTGTCAATGCGTGGTGGGGCTCGTTTGACCTTGCAGTCAGCCTCTTTTCCGGGCAGCCTGCCGACCCGCCGTCGCAGGACTTCATCATGCGCAACTCGGGGGACGCGCAGCAGATCGAGGTTGGCTGGTGGCCCGGCGATCACCGCAACCTTCGCGCCGCGTTCTACGCCTATGCGCACCCTGCGCCCGCAGGGTTCGCGAGCGCGGACTTGTCGCCCAAGAGCGCACGCTGGGAGGCATCCCTCGGCGAGTACATCCTCGACTGGGACGACGTCCGGGCGAGCCCGGACCCTCACGGCGCCGCGGTCACCTTCGCTCGCTCGGCCGTTGCCTACGCGTGCCGGGTCTGCGGCTGGGACGCGGCGCTCGCGGCGACCATCGAAGGAAACCCGCCGCCGGTTTCGTAGCGTCGCCGCTTTGGGCCGCGAGAACACATCGAAACGAAAAGCACTCTTGAGACCTCGGCCGGTCCTCGGCATGGCGCACGCCTCGATGCGGACTACGCGGGCGTCTCTGGAGAGCGTCTCGCAGGTTGAACCCGGAGTCCGAGGGGTCGGCGGCGTTCGGCAGTCTCCGTGATCGATGTCTCGGCCGGAGCGTCGTCTCCGCGCCGCCACGCGATGAGCTCGCGCGCTACGACTTTCAGCGCTGCTGCAAAGGGGATGGCGAGGAGAGCGCCGACGACGCCGGCGAGCTGCGCGCCGGCGGCGACGCTGAGCGCGATCGCGAGCGGGGAGAGCTTCACCGTGCGGTGGTACACGATCTGTTGGAGGACGTTGTTCTCGATCTGTTGGTACACGACCAGCGCGGCGACGACGATGGCCGCGGTGATCCAGCCGTTGCTCGTCAACGCGACTGCCGCGACGAGGACTGTGGCGAGCGTCGCGCCGACGAGCGGAATCAGGTCGAGGATTGCCACGATCAGTCCGAGTGGGAGCGGGTACGGAACGCCCGTGGCGAACAGCACCGCGGCCGCGACGGTTCCGGCGATAGCACTGATCGCGAGGTTGCCGACGACGTAACCGCCGACGGCCTCGGCGATACCCTCGCCCGTGCGCCGCACCCGCCTCTTGCCTTGCGTGGGAACGAGGTCGACGAGGCTGTCGTACCACTGGCGGCCGCCGAGCTGGACGAACAGGGTCAGGAAGAGCACGAAAACCATCTGACCACCCGAGTGGAGACCGCTCCTGATCACGCTCCACGCTGCACCGCCGGTCGTTGAGAACTTGCCGGAGTCGACTGCCGACTGCATTCGTTCGACGATGCTGAACCGCTGCTCGAGGAAGCCGAAGCGACCGCGGCCGTGGCTGAGCTGGTCGAGCAGCTGCGGAGAGTTGTGGACGAGCCGGCTTGTCTCGTCGGCGAGCGGCCGGGCCACGGTGTACACGACCGCGATCAGCAGCATCACGACGAGCGCGAAGGTCACTCCGGTCGCAGCCCCCCGCCTCAGGCCGCGCCGTTCGAGCGCGCTGACGAGCGGCTCGAGCGCCATCGCCAGCACGATCGCGACGACGAGCTGCACGAGGATCGCGCGCACGGCGAAGGTGAGCCCAAGCAGCAGGACTGCGCCGACTGCGACAGCGACGAGCAGGAATATCGTTCGCGGTGCCACCCGGACATCGCGCGTCCGCCGTGTCTCATGCGTATCCATGGCTGGACGATCAGCAGAGCCGATGCCAGCCGGCTGCCAATCGTCCGACGATCACTGCCGTCGGCGCCGCGCAGTCGGCGTTGACGCCACGCCAGCTCGAAATCGTCCATATGCTCGCGCTGGGGTCATCCACGCAAGAGATTGCGACGCGACTCCATCTCTCGATCGAGACCGTGCGCAACCACGTCCGAGGGCTGCTCGTGCACTCGGCGCGCATTCTCGGCTCGAGGCCGTCGGTGCGGCGGCCACCGCCTGATCGAGTAACTCGATCCGCGGTGCGCTTGGCATTGACGCTGAACCCCGTGGCATCGGTTGGGCAGCGATGCGCGAGAGAGTCACCTCGTCAACGATGTTCAATCGAAAGGAGCAGCAAAATGGCTGCAAGCAACGTGTTGGTCATTCGGTTCACGGAGCCGAGCAAGGCGTACCAGGCCCTGAGCGTGCTGAAGGACAGCGACGCCAGCGGTCGCATCGCACTCGAGTCCGCTGCGGTCGTCGAGCGCACCCCGGGGGGAGAGCTGCGCATTCCGGAAGGCGCCGACAACGTCGGTCCCGTCGGCATCGCAAGCGGGTCGCTGATTGGAATGCTGCTCGGCGTGCTCGGCGGGCCGGTCGGGGTCCTGCTCGGCGGGGGCGCCGGCGCGCTGATGGGCGGCGCATTCGACGTCGATCGTGCCGCGACGTCCGATGAGGCGCTGACGGTCCTCGGCCAGGCGATCCCGGCCGGATCGACTGCGGTGGTCGCGAGCGTCGAGGAGCAGGCGATCGAGGTGATCGACGGCGAGATGAAGAAGCTCGACGGCCAGATCACGCGCCGCCCCGCCGCAGAGGTCATGAGCGAGCTCGAGGTGGCGGAGGAAGCGGCCGAGGCGGCCGCGCGCGAGGCGCGGCGGACGATCCGCGAGCAGCGGAAGGCCGAGCTGAGCGCCGGTGTCGACGAGCGCGTGGGGAAGCTGAAGGAGAAGCTGCACGTTTCCTGACGACGCGCCGGCTGCGAGTGGTCGAAGCCCGCTGACCCGAAAGTCGGCGGGCTTCGGCGTTTCTCGGTCTACATGGCCGCGTGCCGCGCCGAGACCCTGACGCGGAGCGCGCCGGGACGGATGGCGAACTGAAGCGGCGGGTCGAGCTCGACCGCCTCGCCGTCCACTCCGGCATGGACGGTCGAAGGCGCCGAAACTTCGAGTTTCTGCGCGGTCCACGTCCGCCCCGGGCTCCGGCCGGCGGGCGGGCTGTCGAGCACCACGACACCGAGCCGTCCGCTGTTCAGGGTCGGGCGGGTGCCGGGGGGACGCATCGGGTCGAACGAGTACGGGTTGTTCGAGACGAGCAGGACCGCAGGATTGCGATGCGGGCGGCCGCGGTCGTCCGCGAGCTCGAGCTCTGCGGCGGCGCCGCTCGGGCCGAGAACCTGCGCAGCGGTCGCAAGAAGCGTGCGCGCTTTCGCGTCGCGGTATGTCGGCTGCCGTACCGCGTCGCCGTAGACGCCGACCGAGACGTTGTTGAGAAACAGGCGGCCGTTCACCTCGGCCACGTCGATCTGGCGCTCGACGCCGTCAGTGAACGCGTCAAGCGCGCCGATCAGATCGCTGCGGTCGACACCGACGTCGAGCGCGAAGTGGTTACGTGTGCCGGCGGGGAGGCAGACGAAGGGGAGCCGCTGCGCGAGAGCGGCGGCGGCGACGACGGCCAGCGACCCGTCGCCGCCTGCCACGCCGAGGGCATCCGCGCCGCCCGTCACGGCTTCGTCGACCAGCGTCGCGAGTGGTCGTTCCGGGTGCACCTCGAGGACGTCGATACCGTGCTCGCGCGCCCGCTCCGCGAGCCTCGCGCGTGCGGCGTTTCCGCCACCGGAGTTCGGGTTGACGAAGAGCACGGGGCGCTGCGGCGGATCCGCTCCCTGCCATCCGCGGCTCATCACCTGAGGTCGCCTACCCGGAAGGATCGGCGGGACTGCGGGCGGGTCGGGTCGTGCACGAGCACGCCGATCAGTGTCGCAAGCGCCGGCGATGGTCGGCAGGCGTCGGTTGGCTGCCGGGCTTCGGGCGTGAGAGACTCGTCTGTGGAGGCGAGGCACGTGCACGAGCACCTGGAAATCAGGCTTCTCGGCCCGTTCGAGGTACTTGCGCGCGGGACGCTCGCGGACGTCGGCGGCTCCAAGCGTCAAGCCTTGCTTGCGATGCTCGCGCTCCGGAACGGTCGCGTCGTCGTCGTGGACGCCCTCGTCGATGGGCTGTGGGGCGATGAGCTTCCCGCCGCGCCGCGGAACGCTCTCCACCATCACATTGCCCGTCTCCGCGCCGCGCTCGGCGAGGCGTCGATCGTCGGTTCATCGGACGGCTACGCGCTGAGGGACGCTTACGTCGACGCGGTGCGCTTCGAGCAGCTGCTCGCGGAGACACGCGGATCTCTCGCCGACGGCGACGTCGCCGCCGCGTCCGACGCCGTCGGGTCGGCGCTTGCTCTCTGGCGCGGACCGGCGCTGCAGGGCTTGACCGGCACGGCCTGGTTCGGCGCCGAGGCGCGCCGGCTCGAGGCGCTCCGTGTCGACGCGCTCGAGGAACAGTTCGAGACGGCGCTCGGATTCGGGGAGCACCGGCAGCTCGAAGCAGCGCTTCGGTCGGCGCTCGTCGACAACCCGTTCCGGGAGCGGCTCTGGGGGCAGCTGATGCTGACGCTCTACCGTTGCGGCCGCCAAGCGGACGCGCTCGAGACGTTCCAAGAGGCGCGGCGGGTGCTCTCGGAGGAGCTCGGCCTCGAGCCCGGGCCCGAGCTGCGGCGGCTCCAGGAGGCGATTCTCGCGCACGATCCCGCGATCGCGGGTGTCCCCGTGCAGCGCCGGGGTCGCGGCAACCTGCCTGCGTCGTCGACGTCGTTCGTCGGCCGCGACGAGGAGCTCGCGCGCATCAAGCGGCTTCTGCGCGAGCACCGGCTTGTGACCCTGACTGGGGCGCCCGGCGTCGGTAAGAGCCGACTCGCGGTCGAGGCCTCGCGCCCGATCGGACACGAGTTGAGGGACGGCGTCTGGCTCGTCGACTTCGCCAGGGCGGGCAGCGCGGAGGATGCGGTTCGCCTGCTTGCGAACACCCTCGACGTTCGCGGCTCCGACCTACTTGCGGGCGCGGTGTCGCGGCTTCGTTCCGGCGACGCGCTCATCGTGCTCGATGCGTGCGAACACGTGCTCGAGGAGGCAGCGCGGATCGCATCGACGCTGCTCGCGGAATGTCCGGCGGTGCGGATCCTGGCGACGAGCCGGGAGGCGCTGCACGTCGCCGGCGAGGTCCGTATCCCGGTCGCGCCGCTCGGGGTCGCCGGTGTCGAGCTCTTCATCGAGCGCGCACAGGCGGCGCGACCCGGTCTCGACCCCGACGCAGAAACGTTGGTACTCGCGGAGAAGATCGCGACGCGCCTCGACGGCCTCCCGCTCGCGATCGAGCTCGCGGCTGCGCGCGTGAACGTGCTCGGGCTGGCCGAGCTCGTAACGATGCTGGACCGCCGCACTGCTCTCCTACGCGACACGCCGGCCGCCGACCCCGGCCGCACGGCACTCCAGGGGCTCGTGGAGTGGAGCTACGACCTCCTGCACGGCGACGAGAAGACACTGCTGCAGCAGCTCGCCGTCCACCGCGGCGGCGCGTCACTGGCGTCGCTTGCCGCCGCCGCGGCGTCGCGCGACCTCAACGAGGCGACCGTGGCGTACCTCGTCGCTGCGCTGGTCGACAAGTCGATCGTGTCGGCCTCGTTCGCGAGCGGCACCGCACGCTACGACATGCTCGACAGCGTTCGCGAGTACGTGCTCGAGCGCCTCGACGAGAGCGGCGGGCTCGCCGCAGCCCACGCAGCCCACGCCGAGTATTTCGCGGCGCTGGCCCTCGAGGGTCGAACCGGACTGCGCGGGCCAGAATGGCTCGGCTGGCGACGTCGGCTGCAGCTCGAGAACGACAACCTTTGGGCGGCGCTCACCTACGCGCCAGAAGCGGCCGACGCCGCGTCCGTCGCCGTTCGGCTCGGCGTACTCGGCTGGTACTTCGCGCTGACCGCCCGCGTCTCTGAGGGACGGCGGTTCCTCGAGCTTGCCCTGTCTGCTACGGGCGATGACGCCCCGGTCGAGTTGCGGATCGAGCTGCTCGCAGACCTCTGCTACCTCGCGAGCGAGGAGTTCGATCTCGACGCGGCGCTCGCGGCCGGTGAGCGGGCGGTATCGCTCGCCGCGACCGCGGCCGCGCAGTGGGAGATGGCGTTCGCGCAGGGGCTGCTGGCGCTCGCCGTCGCTCAGTCAGGCGACGTCGGACGCGCCACCGCCATGGCGCAGGATTCAGCCGCCGCGTTTGAGACGCTCCGCGACGACTGGGGCATCGCAGGTAGCAGCGTTATCGGCGCGATCTGCGCAGCGCACGCCGGCGACGTTCCAACCGTCGCCGCTACGGCGGCGAGAGCTCTCGGTCATGCGGAAGCGATCGACTACACCGCGTTCTGCGTCCCTGCGCTGCTCTTGAAGGGTTGGGCCGCGGAGCAACAGCATGAGCGCGAAGCCGCGACGACAGAGTACGCGCGCGCGCTCGAGCTCGCCATCCAAGTCGAGTTCGGCGACCATGCCGCCTTCGCCCTCGTAGGCCTGGGAACTAGCGCGCTCGACGATGGCGATCGCGGGAAAGCGGAGCAGTTTCAGCAGCAGGCGCTCGCCGCCGCCGATGCGGCCCAGGCGACACTCGTCGCAGCTGTGGCGCGCGTTCGGCTGGGAGAGATTGCCGCCGCGGCGGGAGACGCCGAAGGTGCCGAGGCGCTGTACCGCCAGGTACTCGAATGGTCCCAGGCGGAGCGTCCGCGCCAGACGCAGGAGAGCCTGTTCCTAGCGCTCGCCGGGGACCCGCGCGGGACGGCCCTCCTCGGCCTGGCCAGGCTTGCAGAGGCGCGCGGCGACACCTCCGCTGCAACCGAGCTCCGCAGTCGCACCGGGATCGCGCTGACGTAACCCGCTGGCAGAAGCGCCGCCCCGCTTGGCAGCGCCTTGGCACCAGCGACCGCGAGTCTCCGTCCACTGAGAACGCTGGACACAGGAGGCTCGACAGATTGAGCACGACCAGAATCGACGACCAGCTCACGGAGGTTCGGCGGCGGATCGACGCGCTGCAGGCGAATGCCGAGGGTGCTCGCAACGGGCAGAGCCCGCGGATTGGGCGCCACCTCGGCGCGCTGCAGCAGGAGGAAGCCGCTCTGCACGCCGTGAGCCGTTACGCGCCGGACGAGGTCGAGGAGAAGCTCGTCCAGCTCAGGACGATGCTTGACGTCGCGGAGCACTCGCTCGCCGCGGACGTCTCCGACGACTGGGCGGCATTTGCCGCCGCGGTCGCGGCGGAACTTCACAGCTGGGACACCTACCTCGAGCGGATGCAGACGAACGCCGCGACGCAGGCGCGGGAGGCGCGCGAGCGCGCCGAGTCCGCGATCGGCGACGTTCGCGACCGCCGCATCGCAGTTGGCGAGCGCCTCGCGGAGGCCCGCGGCGCAGCCGGCGACGGCTGGCAGGAACAGAGAGATCGAGTCACGGCGGCGCGCGACGAGCTCGAACGAAAGGCCGCCGAACTGTCAAACACGAAGTGAAAGGAGCAAGGAGATGAACCTCGATACGCAGTTGAAGGAAGGCGAGCAGGCGCTCGCCCGCATCTGGAAGGTCACGTTGCTGCGCGGCGTGCTCGCGATCGCCTTCGCCACCGTCATCCTCGTCTGGCCGAACGTCGGCCTCACGGCCCTGATCGCGCTGTTCGGCGCATTCGCGCTCGTCACCGGCGTCTCGACGATCGCCGGCGCGTCGCGTCTCACGAGCGGCGGCCCGCGTGGCTGGCTGCTCTTCGAGGGGCTGCTGAGCATCGCGGTCGGCGTCATCGTCTTCGTCTGGCCGGGGCTGTCAGCCCTGGGGCTGCTTTACGCGATCGCCGCTTGGGCAGTTGCGCTTGGCGTCTTCGAGACCGCTGTCGCGTTCTTGCTGCCGATCAGCGGCGAACGGTCCCTGCTGGTCATGCTGGGCGGGCTGCTCTCGATCGCCTTCGGCGTGATCATGTTCGCCAGGCCCGGCGCCGGGGCGATTGCTTTGCTTGCGCTCGTCGCGGCGTTCGCGTTCGTGAAGGGCGTCATTCAGATCGCGATCGCGCTCGAGCTGAGGGGCGTGATCGGCACGCTGGAGCAGCGCCTCCGGCTGCACGTGACGCCGAAGCCCATGGTGCACGGGTAGGAGGGGGCCGAGGTGCAGCCCATCGCTTCAAGCGTGCCGGCCGCGATCGTGGCTGTGTGCGTCGCGATCCTGATGGTTCACGCGGGTGTTGCGAAGCGCCAGCTCGCGTGGCGTCCGCGGCGGACGAGCCGGCCGAGAAGGCGGCGGCGGCCGTGATCCCACGGCACCCGGAGGCTGGCGCGGCGCGTCCGCGTCACGCCAGCCCCGACCGCCAACTGCTCCCGCACGGTCCGGTGCAGCCACTGGACCCTGCGGTCGCAGCAGGCGCCGTGGCGCGCGAAACGCCACCCGACCAGCTGTAGGCGCTGCGACAGTCGCGCGCCCGCACGGCCGTCGCGGCAGCGAAGGCCGCGAAGCTGGCAGCGGTCTGGCAGAGCTCTCGGCGAGCGTGCATCGCACACCTACGAAGGGAGATGTGATGAGCGCAACACTGATCGAGCAAAGGGCGGCTGCGACCGAGCGCTGGTTTGTCGACCGCGACGCGACCTCCGTCGAGTTCGCCGTCAAGACATTCTGGGGCCTGAGCACCGTTCGAGGTCACTTCGACCGCTTCGACGGCAGCTACGCGGTCGGCCCGGGCGGCACGACGATCGAGCTGACGATCGATGCGGAGAGCATCGACACCGGCAACCGCAGGCGGGACGAGCATCTTCGCTCGACGGACTTCTTCGACGCCGCCGAGCACCCCAGCGTGCGCTTCCGGTCGACCCGAGTCGGACCCGACGGTGGCGGGATGCTGCAGGTCGAGGGCGTTCTCGAAGCGGCGGGTCAGGTAGTGCCGCTCGAGCTCTTCGCCTCCGTGCATACGGTCGATGGCGCGCTCGAGATCGAGACGACAACGACGGTCGACCACAGTCTGCTCGGGATGAGCAGCGGCCAACTCGGAATGATCCGCGGCCTGGCGACGCTCCGCGTCAAGGCGCGGCTGGTCCGATGACCGATCGTCACCACGTCGTAATCGTCGGAGAGGGCTTTGGCGGACTCGCCGCAGCGAAGGCGCTGCGGCGGGCGCCCGTCGAGGTGACGCTGATCGACCGCACGAACCACCACTTGTTCCAGCCGCTGCTCTACCAGGTCGCGACTGGAATCCTCTCCGAGGGCTCGGTCGCGCCACCGCTCCGCGACATCCTTCGCCATCAGCAAAACGTGCAGGTCGTGCTCGGTGAGGTGGTCGACGTCGATCTCGACGCCCGCAAGCTCACGGTCGAGGCGCTCGACCGGCGCATCGAGCTCGGCTACGACAGCGTGATCGTGGCAGCCGGCGCAGCACAGTCGTACTTCGGCCGCGACGACTTCGCGGAGTACGCGCCGGGCATGAAGACGATCGACCACGCGCTTGAGCAGCGCGGCCGCATCTTCGGCGCGCTCGACTTCGCTGAGCACGAGACGTCCGGCGCGGCCACCGTGTAGACAACCAGGGTCGTCCGATCAAGAGGCGGGCGCGGCGGGCCGCCGTCTCCTTCGAGCAGTTCTTCGAGAAGTTTCGCCTCGATCGGCGAAAGAGCCGTTAGCGGTTCAACCTGGACAATGCGCACGCCGCAGAACCTAGCGGCGCGGGAGTCCCTCGCCTGCGCCAGCGTCCCCGAATGACCTCCGAGGTTCGCGTCTCTCACCGGACAAGAAACGTCGCTTGCTCCTGGGTCAACCACACCACCATGAAGGTTCGTTTGAGGAATAACGGGTAGTCAAAGGTCGTGCGGCTCTGGTCGGCTGCGGCAGTGATGGCGGTCCTGCTCGCATCGGCGTGCGGTGGCAGCACCCGCCTATCCGCGAGCCAGTACCGGGCGCACCTCAAGACGGTGGCCAAGGAGTCCGACGCGGCCCAGCACGCGATCGAGAAGGGCTTCCAAGCGACGAGCGTGCCCCAGCTCGTCACCGTGCTGACGGTGTTCGAGTCTGCGCAGAAACGAATCGGTGACGAGGTTGCCGCACTCAAGCCGCCCAAGGATGCCGAAGCCGCCAACACCGAACTGGCCAACGGCCTACACGACACGGGTTCGGAGGTGAAGGCGTTCCTCCCGAAGGTCGAGAAGATGCCGAGCGCGAAAGCCGCCATCGCCTACCTGAGCAAGACGCCCACGACGAAGGGCGGCCGCGAGATCGATCAGGCTCTCGCACAACTCAAGAAGCTCACCTACATCAAGAAAGTCACCTAACGCAAGGCGTCGCACCGCGTACGCGGGAGAGCCGCTGGCCGCCTGGTGAATGGAAGCTCCCGAATCTCCTTCTGCCCGCCACACGTGTCCGCGACGCCGCGGCCGGGCGCAGATTCTAGGACTCCGCCCACCCCAGAGCCTAGACCTCCTCCGCCCGCTTGCCCGCAAACGCCCGCCTGGCCCAGTGCTCCGGAGTGACCCCCGACGGTCTCGACCGCGGCCGTCAGAGTGCTAGGGGAGCGTTGGTCGTCACATTCTCGTCAGCGCATCGCGGACAACGATGCTCGCCGTCCTCCGTCAACGACCACCGAGCCGGGACGTCGCGCCGCAGATCGAACTCAACCGACGAGGCGCCGCATGAGCAGGTGAACAGCGCGGCACTCGACGGAAACCATGCTTGGACGACGCAGTGCTGAACGGCCATGCGCCGATGCTGTCACCGGGGAATGAAGGGCGTCAACCCCGCCTGGGCCACCGTTCGGAATGACCCCCGAGCGAGATCTGTAAGAGTCCGAAGCGGTGCGCGTGGAATACATCAAAGATGCCCGCGTCGTCCTTCTCTCGTCGTTCGACGCCGGAGCAGTGCGCGATCTGTGCGAGGCGCTTTTGAGGCTGGCTGAAGAGCGATCCCGCGCAGTGCGTGTAGACGCTCTGCGCGGAGTCGAGCCGGTCGGAGACGTGACGCTTCTCGCGACGAGCGCTCCGAGCGACCAGGGCATCGAAGGGGTCGGGCAGTCGTCGTGCGCTGCGGTTTGACACCGGAACGGTGGCGTATGGTCGTGGGCCTACTCGAACCGTTCGAAGAACCTGCCGACGGCGACTTCTTCCAGTACCTCAGTGAAGAAGGCGAAGCCGCCTGGATCATTTCCACGTCGGGGCGTTGGTAGGTCGCCTGGGCCAGTGTTCCGGATTAAGCCCTGAGCCTCAGTCTCGGCGTCGGTTGCCGCAGATGCGTCATCGCGACTGCAACTATCACTCCATAACCGAAGGAGGCGGAAGTGCGTGCAATCACAGTCACTGAATACGGAGCCACGCCTGCCATGGCGGAGGTGGCGACGCCCGAGCCGGGACAGGGGCAGGTGCTGCTCAAGCTGCGGGCCGCCGGCATGAACCCCATGGATCGCGCGCTCGCCTCCGGCGACTGGAAGCCGATGCCAGCGACGTTCCCGATGGTGCTCGGCGCTGACTGCGCCGGCATAGTGGAGAAAGTTGGCGACGCGGAGTCGAGGTTTTCCGTCGGCGACGATCTGTTCGGCCAGTTGCTGATTCCTCCCCTCGGCTCGGCGGGAACGTACGCCGAGTACGTAGCCGTCAACCAGGATGCGCCTCTAGCGAGAGTTCCCGCTGGGCTCGATGACGTTGTGGCGGCCGCGCTGCCGACGGCGGGTGGCGCCGGCCTCGCCTTGGTGGACTTGCTCGAGCCGCTCACGGACAAGACCGTGCTGATCGTCGGTGCGGGCGGCGGCGTTGGCTCGTTCGCTACCCAGTTCGCCGTCAACGCCGGCGGGAAAGTGATCGCGAACGTACGCGCCCAGGATGCTGAGCGTATGCGCACATACGGTGCGATCGAGACGATCGACCACACAGAGGTCCCGCTCGCGGAAGCCGTACCAGAGGCTCACCCCGACGGAATCGACGCTCTCCTCGACCTTGTGAGCGACGCCGCCGGCTTTGCCGCGCTCGCCTCCCTGGTGAGACCAGGCGGCACCGCGGTGACAACCCAATACGTCGCCGATGAAGATACCCTCGCGGCAAGCCGGATCACCGGCATCAACTTCGCCTTGCCGTCGTCGAGCGAACTCTTCGAGCGGGTGGCGGCCGCCGTCGCAAACGGACGCATCGTCGCCCCGCCAATCACTCGCATCTCCCTCGAGGAAGTGCCCGCAGCTCTCAGCCCGGCCAATGCCCGACCAGCCAGCGGCAAGACCGTGGTCACGCTCTAGCGATCCGGGAGAACGGTGGGTTGCGCGACCGTCCTTACGCCTGAACCCCTTGCGCCACCCGGGACCGCTTGCAGACCGCTTGCAAAATCGAGGTTCAACCGTCGGGTGAAAAACGAAGAACCACCGTTTCCAGGCGGTTCGTGAGCGGGAGCGACGGGACTCGAACCCGCGACCTCCGGCGTGACAGGCCGGCGTTCTAACCAGCTGAACTACGCCCCCGTGGGCTGGGCATTGTAGCCCGCTGCGTCTCCGGCGGTGGTGCGACACTGCGGCCGTGACGGCCGTCGACTGGATCGCCATCGTGGTGATCCTCCTGTGTGCGTTCAGCGGTTGGCGGCGCGGTCTGATTGCCAGCGCGCTCTCGCTCGCCGGCCTCATCGGCGGCGCATACGTCGGATCCCGCATCGCGCCGCACCTGCTCCACGGCGGCGCGACCTCGCGCTGGACGCCGTTCGTCGGGCTCATCGGCGCGCTCGCGGGTGCATTGCTGCTGCAGACCGTCGCGTCGATGGCCGGCGCGTACCTTCGCGGCGGGCTCAAGCTCACACCGATCCGCTTGGTCGACTCTGCGGGCGGCGTCCTGCTCGGCGCTCTCACGGGGCTCTTCATCGTCTGGGTCGCCGGCGCGACCGCGCTGCTGACCCCCGGACAGACGACGCTGCGGAGCGACGTGCTCCGCTCGCGCATCGTCCGCACGCTCAACGACACGGTCTCGCCGCGGCGAGTGCTGCATGTGCTTGCACGCATCGATCCGTTCCCATCGATCGTCGGGCCGGCGGCGCCGGGCGGTCCGCTCACGCCCACGATCGTGCTGAAGCCTGCGGTGCATGACGCCGAGCAGGGAGTCGTACGCGTCGTCGGGACGGCGTGCGGTGTCGGCATCGAGGGCAGCGGCTGGTTCGCGACGCCGCATCGCATCATCACTGCCGCGCATGTCGTCGCGGGCGAGGACGACACGGCGGTCGAGATCCCCGGTCGCCCCCGCCCCTACCGCGCCCGCGTCGTTGCGTTCAACGCGCACGACGACGTCGCGGTGCTGCAGGTCTCGAGCACGAGCGGCCGGCCGCTGGGAGCCGCACAGCCGCGCCCTGGCACGGCGGTCGCGATTCTCGGCTTTCCCGAGAACGGCTCGCTGAGCGCGACGCCCGGCCGCATCGGCGAAACCTCCGCCGTCCTCACGCGCGACGCCTACGGACGCGGCCCGGTGACGCGCACGATCACCGCGGTCGCAGCGGCGGTGGAGCACGGCAACTCGGGCGGGCCGGCCGTCGACGCGCACGGACGCGTCCAGACAACGATCTTTGCTGCCCGCGTCGGCGAGCCTGTCGGCTACGGCGTCCCGACCGACGCGGTCGAACGTGCGCTACGCAGTGCTCACCGCCCGGTCTCGACGGGCGCCTGTGCGAGCTGAGGCAGGAAGTCCACGACATTCATAGGAGCTCGGAACGGCGCCATGACGTACACGCCGTGCGCCAGCCGGCGGGCGCCTTCGATCAGCTCGAGCCCGAGCTCGCCGCCGACTTCCCGCGCGTTGGCACCCGCACGCCGGTATCGCTCTTGCACATCGTCCGGCACGACGATCCCCGGCGTCTCGTTGTGCACGCGAATGAGCAGCTCGTACGTACGGATCGGCCAAACGCCGACGAGGAGCGGGATCGGCCAGGCACCTCCGAGCCGTTCGCGGAACGCCTCCAGCGGATCGAGCGAGAAAAGGATCTGCGTCATCGCGTACCGCGCACCCGCCGCAACCTTGCGGTGGAAGCGGTCGAGCTCGAGCTCGAGGGCGTCGGCCGTCGGGTTCACCGCGACGCCGGGCGCGAACGATGTCGGCGCATCGATCGCGCGGCCGTAGAAGTCCTCGCCTTGGTTGAGCCGTGTCATCAGCTCGACGAGCCCGATCGAGTCGACCTCGTACACACCGTGCGCACCCGGATAGTCGCCGGCTTCCGGCGGGTCGCCGGTGACCGCGAGGATGTTCCGCACGCCTTCTGCGTGCGCGCCGAGCAATTGCGACTCGAGCCCCGCCACCGTTGTGTCGCGCGGCGTCAGGTGAGGGATCGTCTCGACGCCGGTGAATCGCTCGATCGCGACGGACGCCATGATTCCGCTCATCCGCGCGCGCGCACGCGGGTTGTCGTTCACGTCGACGAACTGCGCCTTGCCCGAATCCCGCACCGCGCGGGCAGTCTCAAGCAGCGCTTGTGGGTTCGCACCGAGCGGTGGATCGAGCTGCACGGACACGACGAACGTGCCGTCCGTGAGCAGTCGCTCGAGCGTCGTCGGCCCTTCGGTATCGGCCACCGGCCGCACTTCTGCGCGCTGCCTGACGAGCAGCGGCGTCGCCGGTTCCGCGTTATCGTCGACCGCATCGCGAATCGCGGCGATCTGCGTCGGCGTCGTGCCGCAGCAGCCGCCGATGATCCGCGCGCCGAGCGTGCGGGCCTGCGCGGCGAACTCGGCGAAGTACTCAGGCGTCGCGTGCGGGAAGATGATGCGCGTCCCTGACATGCTCGCGAGCCCGACGTTCGGCAGCGCGGCGAGCGCCGCGCCGACCTGCATGTCGGAGAGTGCGCGGATCGCAGCAGTAGGCCCGGCGCCGTGGTTCGCGCCGAACGCGGCGAGCTCGAGCCCGCGCAGCCGCTCCGCCGCGCGCGCGGCCGAGACGCCGGCGAGCGTGTCGCCTGCGGAGTCGAACGTCATGAGCGCCACGACCGGGAGAGTCGACACTGCGCGCACATCGGCGATCGCCGCCTCGAGCTCGTCAAGCGACGAGAACGTCTCGAGGAAGAACACGTCGACGCCACGGCCTTCGAGCAGCCGTGCGCGCTCACCGTATTCGCCGCCGGGCCCGATCGAGCCCGCGATGAAGATCTCCCTGCCCGACACCTCGCGTGCCTCGCGGGCGAGCTTCACACCCGCCGCATTGATCGCCTCGAACTCGTCCTCGAGGAAGTGCTGCGCGAGCTTCCCGCGGCTCGCGCCGAACGTGTTCGTCTCGATCAGCTCCGCGCCCGCGCGGATGTAGCCGAGATGCACGTCGAGCACGGCCTCGGGCGCCTTCGTGTTCGCCTCTTCCGGCACGCGCAACCGCTCGACCGCACTCGCGATCAGCGCTCCCATGCCGCCGTCGGCGACGAGCGGCGGCCCGGCCGCGAGTCGCTCGAGGAAACGAGACATCGCTGCAGTGTGCCCGAGCGGCCGAACGGCGGACTTTGGCTAAAGGAGAACGTCGCCGTTGCCGACAACAAGCGCAGACTCCTCCTCCGGGGGACTGACGGCAATCATCCTGCGGAACAGGAGCTCAGGCGGCGCCTTCGGGCGCCGCCTTTCGTTTAACCGTGGATCGTGCGGCCCTCCATGCCGCCCGCGACGGTGACGAGCTCGCCCGTGATGTGCCCCGAGAGCTCGTCGGACGCAAGCGTGACGACCGCGCGGGCGATGTCGTCGGCGGTCGCGACCTTGCGGAGCGCCATCGTGCGCGAGATCCGCTCGACGACAGCGGGATCGAGCTCGCCGCGCGTCATCGGCGAATACGTCCAGCCGGGCGCGACCGCGTTTACGCGACCCAGCGGCGCGATGCGGACGATCTCGTTCTTCAGGCTGAGCAGAAGACCGCCCTGGATCGCCGACTTCGCCGCAGCGTAATCCGCATGACCTGCCTCGCCGAACCGTCCCGCTGTCGAGCCGACGAGGACGAGGTTGCCCTGGCCGATCCGCTCGACCTCGCGCAGGAACGCGCGCGCGGTGAGGAACGTCACCGTGAGGTTCGACGCGATCGTCTGCTCCCAGCGGTCGAGCGGCAACCGCCACACCGGCTCGTCCGCACGCGGCCACGCTCCGGCGACCGCTGCGCAAACGTCCACTGAGCCGACGGCCTCCCGCGCCCGCTCGAACAGCTCGTCGACCTGCGACTCGTCGGTGAGATCAGCGCCGATCGCAACCGAGCCTTCGAACTCGGCCGCGAGCGCTTCCGCGCGCTCGCGACTCGTGTTGTAGTGCACGACGACATGCGCGCCCTCGGCCGCGAACGCGCGCGCGCACGCCGAGCCGATACCGCCCGCACCGCCGGTGACGACGACGCCCCTGCCTGCCAGCCCGGTCTCCACGCCGGGAGAGTAGTCTCCGCGCGTGCGCGTTCACATCATCAGCGACATCGAAGGCGTAGCCGGCATCGTGAAGGGATCGCAGACGAGCGGCGACCAGACGCTCTACCACGAGGCTCGCAAGCTCTACACGGAGGAGATCAACGCGGCGGTACGCGGTGCCAAGGCAGCCGGTGCGAAGGAGATCGTCGTCATGGACTGCCACGGCGCCGGCGGCGACTACATGTTCAACTCGTTACTGCCGGCCGACCTCGACCCAGACTGTGAGTTCGTAATTCAAAGGGAATGGACGGAGTACACCGAGTTCCTCGAGCAGGGATGCGACGCGGCGCTCCTCGTCGGCATGCATGCGATGGCCGGAACACCCGACGGGGTTCTCTCGCACACGGTGTCCGGACAGGCTTGGCAGAACCTGCGCTTCAACGGCGCGCTCGTCGGTGAGACCGGAATCAACGCTGCACTCTGCGGCCACTGGGGTTGCCCCGTACTGCTCGTCACCGGTGACCGGGCAGTCTGCCGCGAGGGCCGTGAGCTCCTGGGCGACGGGTTGACGACGGTTGAGGTGAAGGTCGGTCTGGGCCGGACGAGCGCGCGGAACCTTCCGGCCGTGCGCGCACGCGAGCTGATCGAGGAGGGCGCGAAGCAGTCGCTGAAGGACCTCGCCGCCGTCAAGCCGTACGACCCCGGCAAGCCGTGCGTGATCGAGGTCGAGTTCACCTCGCCCGACCGCCTCGAGGAGTACCGGAACCGCAAGAACGTCGAGGTCACCGGCCCGCGCACGATCGTCGCCCGCGGCGACGAGTGGTGGCGGGCCTGGTCGGACTTCTTCTTCTGAATCCGTCCTCACGCCGCCCACGTAGTCCCGCCCGATGTTGCGTGCAGCTGTTGCCGCCGCGCTCGTACTCGCTCCCGCGGCTGCGGCAGCGAGGACACAATCGGTCCCGGTGACGCTGCGGGAGTACGCGATCATCATGCCGTTGAAGCTGAAGCCGGGACGCACAACCTTTGTCCTGCACAACCGCGGCGTCTTCCCACACAACTTCACCGCGATCTACGGACCGGTGAAGTTCGCGAGCGGCGACGTCGACCCCGGCCGCACGAAGCGGCTGACCGTCAAGCTCGTCCCGGGCGTGTACGTGATCGCGTGCACGGTGCTGAACGGCGGCCATCTCGCCCAGGGCATGATCACGCGCTTCACCATCGGGACGCGCGCGCACGGCAGCGCGATCTGGCATTACCCCTAACCCAGGGCGACGGGCTCGACGATGCCGAGCCCTTCGACGAGCGTGAAGAACGCCTTCGCGAACGGCGACGCCTCGGTGCGCGCGCGGACGTCGTCCCAGTCGATCTGCTCGCGCAGCGCGCGCGCCCACTCGAGCGCGGCGCTGAAGTCCGGCTCCTGCTCGGTGATCGCGAGGAGCTTCGCGACCATCACGTCCTCGAGCGTCGACACGTGCACCCGGAGGGCCATCACCTCGGCCTCGGGCGAGCGCTCGATCAGTTCCTCGGTGATCGGGCCGCTCGCCGGGTTGAAGATCAGGTCGACGAGCGCGCCGTTCTCGTGCCACACCTTGTAGAGCCAGCCCTCCGGCGGCCTCTCGGTGCGCCAGCCGGCCGCCTCGAACGCGTCGCGCGCCTTCCCGGCGTCATCCGGCATGAGCAGGAAATCGACATCGTGCTCGCTGCGCGGGCCGCCACGAGCCCAGGCGGAGAGGCCACCGCCGAGCACGAACGGCACGCCGGCTTCCTGCAGGATCCCGGCCGCGCCCTTCATTGCCTCGATCAGCTCCTCGAATGATGACTCGGGCATTCGAGACTGCCGTTTCCGTTTTGCCTCGACGTGCAACATCAGATGCGTGATCCGCATCGCCGCAGCCGGTGACTTGCATGCATCGGAAGCGACGCGCGCCCGCGTCGAGCGTGCGTTCGAGCACGTCGCAGCGGAGTGCGACGTCATCTTGCTCGCCGGTGATCTCACGACGACCGGCGAGCCGGAGCAGGCACAGGTCGTCGCCGACGCGTGTCGCGACGTCGGCGTGCCGGTGTTCGGGGTGCTCGGCAACCATGACTTCCACGCGGGGCGTGCGGACGAGGTCGCCACGGTGATTGCCGATGCGGGCGTACACGTCCTCGACAGGTCGTCGCGCACATGCTTGATCGGCGACCTCGAGCTCGGCGTCGTCGGCACGAAGGGCTTCGTCGGCGGGGTCCCCGGTTCCGTGCTGCCAGACTTCGGCGAGCCGCTGCTGCGCGAGGTGTACGCGGAGACGACGCACGAAGCGGAGGCGATCGCGAGCGGCCTGCAGGAGATCGTGCACTGCGACCTGCGCATCGTCCTCCTCCACTACGCCCCGATCAGGACGACGGTGGAAGGAGAGCCCGAAGGAATCCACGTGCTCCTCGGCAGCGACCGGCTCGCGACGCCGATCGCCGAGTACGGCGCGGATCTCGTCCTCCACGGCCACGCACACGCCGGCTCGTTCCAGGGCTCGATCGGCAAGATCCCGGTC
>DASXKX010000033.1:0-156520 GCA_036496545.1 Gaiellaceae bacterium
GGCCGCCGCGCGACGTCCTTCCTTACGCGGTTGCGACTGCGGCGCGCGTGCTCCTGACGCGCGGCGTGCGCGCGAGGAACACCGTCGTGCCGAAGAGCCAGATCGGAAAGCCGAAGATGAGCGCCGCCCAGCCGATCGGGCCGACCAGCGCGACGACGCCGACGAGCGCGCCGAGCGAGGCCCACCACTTCGGCAGGACCGCCGTCTTGTACGCGACCACCGCAGTCCCGACGAGCAAAGCGAAGAGCGAGACCTCGACGCCGATGAAGAAGAGGTCGCCGATCGAGTGCATCGTTCCGGCGGTAGCAGCCGACACGCTGTCGGGGTTGATCGCGCTGACGATGTCAGCCTGCGTCATCATGCCGAGCGCGGTCATTGCGACCGACGCGCCGAAGACGAGCGTCGAGAAGGTGTGGTTTCCCCCCTCAGCCGCGGCGAGCCGTGTGCGCAGGATGCTGGCGAACCAGAGAAACACGACGCAGCCGACGATGAAGAGGAACGCGCCGACGATGATCGGGTTCTTGTTCCCCTGCACCCACGCGAGCAGCTGCGCGTCGGTCGGATGATGCGGGATCTTCGAACCGGAGTTCCCGACGACGAGGCCGACGATCCAGAGAACGACTGCAAGTGGCCCTGCGACGAGTGCGATGCGACGCTCAAGTGTGTTCATGTTCGTCTCCTTTTCAGTGTCAGGCGATGACGGTTCTGACCTTGCGACCGGCGTCGAAGACGACGCCGAGCGCCGCGAGTGCCAGTACAACGAGGACACCCGCGGCGACGACAATGCGAGTCCGCAGACGCATCAGAGTGCGGCGGCGGTCGGCGCCGGCTGCGCCGGCACGTAGACGGGGCGGTAGCCGAGGAGCCGGCCGAGCGGCGCGCCCATGGCGAGCCCGAGCTGCTGGATCGGGGCCGGCGGGAACGGCAGCCGCACGGTGTCAAAGTGCGCTTGCGCGATCACCGCGAGACGCAGCGGGTTCGGCATGCCCTTGCGATTCGTCTTGCCGTCGGCTGCGAGCGCGAACATCGTCTCGATCAGCGACTCGAACTGAAGCGCGGGCCGAATCTCGCAGACGAAGTGCGCGACCTCGTCACCGGCGTTCCAGAACTTGTGCGCCGTGCCGGCGGGCACGGTCAGGCGCTGGCCCGGTCCGGCGATGGTCTTCTTGCCGCCAACCTTGAAGCCGACGCTGCCGCGGAGAATCTGGAAGCGCTCCTCCTGCGAGGCATGAACGTGGGCGGCCGCGACGAACCCGTTCGGCTGGACGTAGGTCTCGATCACGACCGCCTCGCCGCCGGTCTCGTACGACGTCTGGCGGAAGACGATGCGCTCGCCGGTCACGGGGTTCTCGATGCTGTCTCCTGCACGGATCATTTGGATCTCTCCTCTCAGCGGGTTCGGGTTTCCGCTGCAGAGGGTCGGCGAGGCCGCTTAAGAACCGCTTGGTGCCGGCTTAAGCAGCGAAATCAGCGGCTAGCGTTGCCTCCGTGCGCGTCACGCATTGCCCTGTGAACACGGCCGGGATCCCGTGGACGAACGTTCAGGCACTCCGCGGACGCGGCGTCGACGCGCGCCTCGTCGTCTTCAACCGCTACCGGCTGCACCCGGAGGCCGATGTCGACCTGGCGCGGAACGGCGGGCTCGTGCGGCAGCAGCTGACGCAGTGGCGTGCCTTCGCTCGGCTCGCGCCGGAGACAGACATCTTCCATTTCTACTTCGGGCTGACGCTCGTGCCGAAGTCGGTGCAGTTCGCGCTGCTGCGCGCGCTCGGGAAGGGGTCCGTCATGCACTTCCTCGGCTCCGACATCCGCGGCAAGCCGCCGGAGCAGCTCGCATGGACCGCGCGGGCGGGCGCCCGGGTCGTCGGCTCGTACGACGCCGTTCGGTGGGTCCCGGACGCGCAGGTAATCCCGCCGGCGATCGACGTGCGCGCAATCGAGCCGGTGCCGCCGTCGAACCGGTCTCGCCCGCTCGTACTGCACGCGCCGTCGTCGAGGGGGCGGAAGGGGACCGAACACATCGTCGCGGCGTGCGCAACGCTCGACGTCGACCTCGAGATCGTCGAAGGGCTCGACCACCGCAAGGCCTTCGAGCTATATCGCCGCGCCGACATCGTCGTCGACCAGCTGAACGCCGGGTGGTACGGCATCTTCGCGATCGAGGCGATGGCTCTGGGCAAGCCGGTCGTGACGTTCCTGCACGACGAGGCCGTGCGGCGAACCGAGGAGGCGTTCGGCGTTCCTGTGCCGATCGTGAGCGCGACGAAGGACGACCTGGCCGAGCGATTGCGGCCGCTCGTCGAGTCGGCGGAGGAGCGCGAACGCATCGGCCGCGCGAGCCGTGCGTACGCCGAGGAGGTTCACGACCTCGAGCGGATGACCGACCGCCTGCTCGCGCTCTACGCTGGGCTGCGATGAGACTCGGCGCTGAGCTGAAGCGGCTCGGCAAGCACTCCGCGATCTACGGCCTCGGCGGTCTCGTGTCGCGGATCCTCGCCACGCTCCTCCTTCCGCTCTATACGCACTACCTGCCGACCGACGCGTTCGGCCGCGTCGAGACGATCACCGCCGCCACCGCCGTGCTCGCGATCCTCCTGCAAATGGGGATCTCGAGCGCGTTCTTCCGCTTCTACTTCGACGCGAAGGAGGACGCGGGAAAGCTGACGGTCGTCCGCACGTCCTTCTGGTTCACGATGGGAATGTCGACGCTCGGCCTCGTGCTCGGCCTGGTGTTCGCGAGCGAGGTGTCGCGCCTGTTGGCACTCGGACATGACCCGCAACTTGTGCGCGCTGGAGCGGTCGGGCTGTGGGCGCAGACGAACTACAACCAGCTGACGTCGCTCTTCCGGGTCGAGCAGCGCTCGGTGCAATACGCGATCGCGAGCGTCGCAAACGTGCTGATCACCGTTGCAGCTATGGTCGTCTTCGTCGCGGTCTTCCACTGGGGGTCTGTCGGCCTCATCGTCGGCAACTTCACGGGCACGCTACTCGTTTATGCGGTGCTCGTCGCGTACCGGAGCGAGCAGCTAGGGCTCGAGTTCGACCGCACGCTCTTCCGGCGCATGCAGCACTTCGGGATGCCGCTCGTCCCGTCCGCGCTGGCCCTCTGGGCGATCAACTTCATCGACCGCGCGTTCGTCGGCTGGTACAAGGGCCAGGGCGAGGTCGGCGTCTACTCGGCCGCTGTGAAGGTCGCGGGCGTGATCACGTTCCTCATGGTCGCCTTTAGGACAGCCTGGCCGGCGTTCGCGTACTCGATCGATGACGACCGCGACGCAAAGCGAACGTACTCGTACGTGCTGACGTACCTCCTGACGTTCGCGGCGTGGATCTCGCTGGCCCTGGGGGCGCTCGCCCCGTGGATCGTCGCGCTGCTGACGTCGCGTCCCGGCTACCTGCGCGCGGAGAAGGGGGTCGCGCTGCTCGCCTTCGCGGGTGCCGTGTACGCGGGCTACACGGTGCTGGCGATCGGCAGCGGCCGTGCTCGCAAGACGCAGTTCAACTGGGTCGTGACCGGGATCGGCGCCGCCGCCAACATCGCGCTGAACTTCTGGCTGATCCCGGAGTACGGGATGGTCGGCGCAGCGATCTCCACCGCAGTGGCGTACGTCGTCCTTTTCATCGGCATGGCGCTGTACGCGAACCGCGTGTACCCGGTGGCGTATCAGTGGCGGCGTGTGGTGACGAGCATCGGCGCGGGCGTCGGGCTGACGGTCGCCGCGCGGGCCGGGCATCTGGCGCTCGCGCCGTCGGCGCTACTCGTCCTGGCGTATCCGTTCGTACTCGCGCTGCTCGGGTTCTACCTGCCGGCGGAGCGCAAGCGGTTGCGGCGGCTCGTGCCGAGTTTTCGCTAGACGCGCAGCGCCTGCAGGGCATCGAGATCCGCGCCCGTCGGCTCCCATGCTCCCGCCGTGACGTTCGCGCGCACCTGCTCGGGCGTCGTCGCGCCGGCGATCACCGAAGCGACGGCGGGCATCGCAGCGAGGCCGCCGATCGCAAGCGACAGCAGCGGGATGCGGCGCTCCGTCGCGAAGTCGTTCAGGCGCGCGAGGCGATCCCACCGCGCGTCCGGGATCTCGCGACCGGCGAGACGCCCTTCGGTGGCGGTCTCGCCACGCGTGTACTTGCCCGTGAGGAGTCCGCTCGCGAGCGGAAAATAGGGAAGCATCCCGATGCCGAGCCTCTCGCAGGTCGGCAGCATGTCGTCCTCGATGTCGCGCTCGACGAGCGAGTAGTGGTTCTGCGCGGAGACGAAACGCGTGAGCTTCCGCTCGCCCGCGGCGCGATCCGCTTCTTCGATCTGCTCCGCGGAGTAGTTCGACGAGCCGATGTAGCGCACCTTGCCCGCCGTGATGAGGTCGTCGAGCGCGCCGAGCGTCTCCTCGATCGGCGTTCCCTCGTCGGGCTCGTGCATCTGGTAGACGTCGATGACGTCGGTGCGCAGGCGGCGCAGCGATGCTTCGCACGCCGCGTGGATGTAGGCGGGCGAACCGCGCCGCTCCTCTGGGCGCTCGTCCATCGGCTTGCCGAACTTCGTCGCGATGAGGACGCCTTCGCGACGGCCTTCGAGCGCGCGGCCGATGATCTCCTCGCTCTTGCCCTGCCCGTAGATGTCGGCGGTGTCGAGAAGGGTGATGCCGGCGTCGAGCGCCGCGTCGATCACCGCGAGCGACCGGTCGTAGTCGATGCGCGGCCCGAAGTTGTTCGTGCCGAGGCCGACGAGGGAGACTTCGGGCCCGTTGTTGCCGAGTGAACGAGTACGCATCCGGCCGACGCTATCCAGAACGCGCCGGCCGATGCGTCGGGTCGTTTCTTACCAGGCCCGGCCGCGGCCGAAGAAGCCGAAGAGGGCCAGCACGAGCACGACGATGAGGATGATCCAGAGGATGCTCATGGGAGGCAAACGCCGTACGGCGGAACGGGGTTACTCCCCGCCGTCGGCCCGCAGGACGTGTCCGCCACCTAAAAGCGCGCCTGAGCAGGTAAAAGCCCGGTGGAGAAAGAGTTCGAGAAGCTTGACGAAGCTTTGACGGGGAGTATCCCCATCGGCGCCGCTCGGCTAGCCGAGCGGCGCAGGCAGCGGCTGCGAAAGGACGATCGTGAGCGACTTCGTCGGTCGCGTGAGCGCGACGTAGAGCTCGCGCAGACCGGACGCTCCGCCCTCTTCGACGATCGCCGCCGGCTCGACCACGACGACATGGTCGAACTCGAGACCCTTCGCCTCGCGCGGCGTCAGCACGGGCACCGACACCTCGTCGAACGCGTCGCCTGACAACGGCCCGTCGACGAGCGACCGCGGTGCGATCACCGCGAGCAGCCCATCGAGCTCCGCCGCTTCGACGATCGCGCGCGCAAGCCGCTCGTCCTCGCCGACCTCGACCAGCCGCGGCGGTTGCGCTCCTTGCCGATACGCGAGCGGCCGCTCGACGTCCGGCGCGATCTCGTCGAGCAGCGGCAGCGCAAAGTCCATGATCTCGCCCGGAACGCGGTACGCATGACGGAGCTCCTCGATCGTCACCTCCGTGTCGTCGGGGAGGAACGGCTCGAGCTCCTGCCAGCGCCCGTACACGACCGGGCCCGTCGCCTGTGCGACGTCGCCGAGGATCGTCAGCGACCCGTCGATCGCGCGCCGCGACACTGCGAGCAGCTGCATCGGCGAGAGATCCTGCGCCTCGTCGACGATCACATGGCCGAACGCCCGTGGCGGCCCGTCGACCAGCGTGCGTGCAACGTCGAGCAGCGGCAGATCGTGCGCCGACCAGCGAAGCTCGGACGCCCGCCGCGGCCGGTCGCGCAGCAGCAGCTTCTGCTCGTCGCGATCGAGGACGCCTTCCGCAGCCACCGCCAGCGCCGCAGGCGAGGTCAAAAGCCGCGCGACGAGCTTCTCCGGCCGCGGCAGCGCGAACACTCGGTCGAGGTACTTCGTCAAGAACCCGTTCTTCCGCAACGTCCGCTCGACCTCGTCGAAGCTCCGCAGCGCCATCGGCCCGAGCAGCTCGCCGTACCGCTCGTAGAACCGCCGCAGCACCGCCATCCGGAACCGCTCGCGCGCCGGCCCTAGCGCGAGCCCTGCTCCGAGCGCGTCGTCGAGCAGCGCGGCCACGTCCCGCTCCTTCACCGAGACGAAGACGCCGTCGGCGTACAGCACAAGCTCCTCCGGCGCGACCGACACCGTCTGCTCGACCGCGCGCTGCACAACCTCGGCGAGTCGCGGATCCGCCTTCAACCGTGCGACATCGAGCGCGTCCTCGCCCGTCACATCGATCCCGTCGAGCAGCTCCGACACAGCCCGCTGCTCGACCGCGTCCTCCCCGAGCGCCGGCAGCACGTGCGACACGTAGTCCATGAACGTTGGGTTCGGCCCGACGACAAGGACGCGCCGCAGCTGCTCGCGGTGCGTGTACAGGAGCCACGACGCGCGGTGGAGCCCAACCGCGGTCTTCCCGGTCCCCGGGCCGCCCTGCACGACCAGCGCGCCGTCGGGCTCAGCGGTGATGAGCCGGTACTGGTCCGACTGGATCGTCGCGACGATGTCGCGCATCCGTCCCTCACGCCGCCGCTCGAGCTCCTCCAGGAGGAAGTCGCTGACCGATGCGCCCTCGACAGCAGTGCCGTCCAGCGACTCATCGGAGATGTCGACGATCGACCGCCCCTCCGTGCGGTACCGCCGTCGCTGCAGGACGCGCTGCGGATCCGACGGCGTCGCCGTGTAGAACGGCCGCGCCGCGGGCGCCTGCCAGTTCACGACGAGCGGCTCGCGGTCGTCGTCGTGCACCCAGCGGCGGCCGACGTACAGAGGACGCAGCGTGCCGTCGAGCGTCAGCCGCCCGAAGCAGAGACCGCGCTCCGCGTCCTGGAACGTCCGCGCGCGACGCTTCGCCCACGCCTCAATCGCGAGCGCCGCGAACTCGGTCGCCATCGCGTCCTGCGTGCGGCCGAGCAGCTCGCGCATCTTGTCGAGGCATTCGTACGCGTGATCGACGTACGCCTGCTCCGCTGCCAGCTCCGGATGCGCCACGACGCTGACGGTAGCTGCGTAGGATCGACGCGTGAAGCTCGGGCTCAATCTCGGCTACGCGCCGCCCGGAACGAACCCGGCGAGCCTCGTGCCGCTCGTGCACACGGCCGAGCGGCTCGGTTACGACTCGGTGTGGGCGGCCGAGGCGTGGGGCACCGACGCGGTAAGCGTGCTCGCGTGGCTCGGCGCGTCAACGACCACCATCAAGCTCGGCTCCGCCATCATGCAGATCCCGGGCAGGACGCCGGCGAACACGGCGATGACCGCTGCGACGCTCGACCTGATGTCGGGCGGCCGCGTGATCCTCGGCCTCGGCACCTCGGGCCCGCAGGTCGTTGAGGGCTGGCACGGCCAGCCGTGGGGCAAGCCGCTTGGCAAGACGCGCGAGTACATCGAGCTCGTCCGCGCGGCGCTCCGGCGCGAGGTAGTCGAGCACGAGGGCGAGCACTATCGCATCCCGTACGACGGGCCCGGCGCGACCGGCCTCGGCAAGCCGCTCAAGCTGATGCTCCGCCCGCTGCGCGCCGACATCCCGATCTACCTCGCCGCGATCGGGCCGAAGAACGTCGCGCTTGCCGCCGAGATCGCTGACGGCTGGCTACCGATCTTCGTCGTGCCCGAGCGCTTCGACGACGCCTTCGGCCAGAGCCTGTCCGGAGCGCGCGACGGCTTCGAGATCGCCGCAACCGCTAGCGTCCTCGTCGGCGACGACGTCGCGGCGCTCCGTGACGCGCTGAAGCCGCATCTCGCGCTTTACGTGGGAGGCATGGGCGCGAAGGGCCGCAACTTCTACAACTCGCTCGTCCGCCGCTACGGCTTCGTGGAAGACGCCGAACGGATCCAGGAGCTCTACCTCGGCGGGCACCACCGCGATGCGATCGCCGCCGTGCCGGACGCGCTGGTCGATGCCGTCGCGCTCGTCGGCCCGAAGGAGCGAATCCGCGACCGGCTCGACGCCTGGCGCGAGACGCCGGTGACGACGCTCATCGTCGGTTCCCCACAGCCCGAGGCACTCCAGGTGATGGCCGAGCTCCTTCTCTGATCCCTCGATCGGGGGAACCTCGATCGCGTTCCCCTTTCCGGGGGAGGCCGAACGGCCTATCTGCGGGCACATTCGACCTACTGCAGCCGCCGCTGTGGTGACGCGAACACGGGGAGAGAGGATTGAACCGGTCTGGTGCCGCTCAGACCCAATTGAGTCACGGCCGACTCAACGCCCTCTGGGGCCGCGGCGGCCGCCGTGCGAGCGCCTTTGCCGCAACTCTGCTCTGCGCGCTCGGAGCCGCCACGGCGGCCACCGCGGCCCCAGTCGCGCGGCTTCACGGCGCGTTCGTCCAGCCGTCGCTCACCGACGCGATCGCCCAGGGCGCGTCGCCGTCGTTCGACGTTCTCGTCGAATCAACCGGGAAGGTCGTCGGCGCCGGCTTTCTGAAGCAGTCGGGCCTCTCGCCGGGTGACCTTCGACGCGCGTTCACATCCGTGAACGCCGCCGAGCTGACGCTCACGGGCGACCAGATCCTCACCCTCTCCAAGGCGAAGTGGGTCGCGGCGATCTTGCCGAACGAGCCAGTTGCGGCGAGCGCCGTCTCGCTGCCGCGTTCCAACCCGCAGCAGTGGGCCTGGGTCTCGCGCGCACCGGTGGACTGGACGACTCGCTCGCTCGCGCTCGACGCGCCGACGATCGCCGTCGTCGACTCAGGCATCGACGCGGGCCGCCCAGACTTCGGCGGCCGTGTGATCGGCCAGGCGAGCTTCGTCTCGAGTGGAGCAAACTCCCCCGGCGACGGCTACGGCCATGGGACGTTCGTCGCCGGCATCGCGGCCGGCGGCGCCGACAGCCTTGCAGGCGTCGCGCCGAATGCCAACCTCGTCTCACTCGACGTCATGAACGACGAAGGCGACGCGACCGTCGCCGACGTGATCGCAGCGTGCGACTGGATCCTCGCGAACAGGGACGCGTACAACATCCGCGTCGCGAACTTCTCCCTCCACGAGGCGAGCCGCGCGAGCGTCTTCTTCGACCCGCTCGACGAGGCCGTCGAGCGCCTGTGGCTGAACGGCGTCGTCGTCGTCGCGGCATCCGGCAACTACGCGGTCGACGGAGCCGAGAGCGGCGTCTCCTACGCGCCCGGCAACGACCCGTTCGTGATCACGGTCGGCGCCTCGGACGTGAACGACACCGTCGACAGCTCCGACGACTTCGCAGCGCCGTTCTCCGCGTGGGGCTACACGCCGGACGGCTTCGCGAAGCCCGACCTCGTGGCACCCGGCCGCTATCTCATCGGCCCCGTGCCGGCGGGCGCAACCCTGACGCGGGAGCGCCCCGACCACGTCCTCGGCGGCGACACGATCGAACTGAGCGGGACGTCCTTCGCTGCACCGCAGGTTGCGGGCGCCGCCGCAATGATCCTTGCGCGCCACCCCGGCTGGACGCCGGATCAGGTGAAGGGCGCGCTCGTCGACACCGCGCGCACCCTCCCCGCGGCGGCACCGGGATCGGTCGGCGCGGGCGAGCTCGACATCGGCGCCGCGCGGCGCAACCCCAACCCATCGAACCCGAACGCGGCCGTCGACCAGTTCGTCACACCGGACGGCAGCTTCGACACCTCGGCCTGGCAGGCCGCGGCTCAGGCGAGCGTCGCCTGGGGAGACGTGGCCTGGAGCGACGCGGCCTGGGCCTCCGTTGCCTGGGGGGACGTCGCCTGGAGCGACGTGGCGTGGGGCGACGTGGCCTGGGGAGACGTCGCATGGGGCGACGCGGCGCAAGACGGCACGCAGGACGCGCCGGTCGTGTCCGGCGGTGACCTGAGCGAGCTCGAGGGCGCGCTCGGGATCGACGACGCGACCGCGGACCCGACGGCCTCGCCCTGAAAACGCCCCGTTAAATGCCTAGTCCCCGTGAACCCGAGGGCCCACAGGGACTTGGCAAACGGCAATCTCTCAAATCACGGGGCATCTGTCAAGCGGCGTGCGGCCGGGCGTCGTCGAGCCGGACTCCATGGAACCGGCCGCGCTTAAGAGGCGGATGAATCTCTCGTTACGATCGCGTTCCCGACAGCCGCCTCGCAGATGTGCGCGGCGCGCTCGCAGGCATCGGCACATCGGAGCAGGTCGGCGTCGAGGCCGTGCTTGCGGATGCTGCTTGCGGCTTCCCGGCACAAGCTTGCCGCGATCAGCAGCGACGCGTCATGTGTCGGATCGCCGTAGCTCGACTCGACCGCCCGCTCGATGCCGGCGAGAGCAAGCACAATCGCCGCGAAGAACGCCGCGCCTGACGGCGATCCAGCCTCGTCCCGGTAGGCCTCGAGCGTCGAGTCGAAGATCCGCACCGACGGCTGCAGCGCCTCGGCGAGCGGAGAGTGCACGGTGTGCGGACGCGGGCCCATCTACGGCTGTAACGCAGCTAGCCCGTCCGCGGATCCTCGTCGTCTGCCACCTCGCCGGCGACCCCGAGCTTTGCGACGACGAGCCAGCCGTTGCCCTGATCCACAACGCGCTCGTACTTGAGCTGCTCGTGACCGGGTACGACGAGAAAGTGCCGCGAACGTGCGCGAACCTGCTCATAGATATGCAGCGGCACCTCGAGGCGCTCCGTGCAGTCCATCCGGGCGCACTCGCAGAGGAACTCCGTGGGCGCCTCGATCGCCCTGCCGATCTCCTCGACCCGCTCGTTGATCTCGCGAAAGATGCTCTCGTTGCGCCCGACGCGCTCGTCGTTGCTCTCCACGCCCATGCGTTCGGTGGGTCTGCCCACTTCGTTGCGTTTTCACGCCGGCTGGAGGATGCTCTGAGCGGTCGAATTTCGCCGTGTTGAACGACCTCTCGCTCGCAGCCGCCGTCTTCGGCGCGTTGATCGTTGCGGCCGGTGCCGCCGCGGTCCTCGCAGGGCTGCGCCGCGGCACGGCGCTGCTCGTAACGGGGGTCGCTGTGCTTGCGATCGGGGCTGGGCTCGCGATCTCCGACCGGGCGTTCGCGCCTGCACCTGCCGCGCCGAAGGCGGCCGCGGCGCCGGTGGCCGTGGCGATCAGGCCGCGCGCAGCCGCAGTCCTGAGCACCGCTGCGCGAAGCACCGCGACGTCAGCGCCGGCCGTGCATACGACGACGTCACCTGAGATCCAGTTTGTCGATGTCGGCCAGGGCGACGGCGTGGTCATGCGCATCGGCGGCAAGGTGATCGTCTCCGACGCCGGACAGTTCAACGTGCAGAGCGTCGACGCCGCTCTCCGTTCGATCGGAGCGAAGGCGATCGACTTCGCGATCCTCAGCCATCCGCACAGCGATCACGTCAAGAACTTCATCGCGCTGATCAAGACTGACGGCTGGGAGATTCACACCGCCGTGCTCAGCCACTCCGCGTACTGGACGAAAACGGCGACGAATCGCGACGTCATCTCCGACCTGAAGTCGACCGGGACGACGCTCGACTATGTCACGGCCGGTGACGAGCTCTCGCTCGGTAGCGCGAAGATCGAGATCCTCAGCCCACCTGCCGGGAAGTACGCAGGCCCGCTCGACGCGCCGAACTCCTCCGTCGTCTACGCGCTCCGATACGGCAAGCTCACCGCACTCTTCACCGGCGACATCGGCCCGAAGGTCGCCAAGGCGGTCGCAGCGACGTGGAAGCAGCGCAACTTTCCACGCGCCGTCATCTTCCTCGCAACGCACCACGGCTCGGCGCAGGGCTCAACAGCAGACCTGCTCGCCGCGATCAAGCCGAAGTGGGCGATCCTCTCGACCGGTTCGAACGAGTTCGGCCACCCGACTGTCGCGGCAATCAAGCGACTCGAGGCGGCGGGCGCGTCGATCTGGTGCACCGATGCGAACGGCACCGTCACAGCGCGCCTCGGCTCCAACGGCTCGATCGTGTGGCTTGCGAGCAAGCAGCCAATCCCGTGGTGGTCGGCGACGACGAACACGGAGACCGGGACGTGCGTCGGCCACTGAGGCTCGGCGGCGATATGCTCGGACAACCAACCAAGGGAGGCGAAATGCGCTTCACGTCCATGTCCTACGAACTGGCCTTGCTGACCTCTTCGGAAGGGATTGGACGTGTCGCGAAGCTCGCTGAACCTCGGAATCCTGGCGCATGTAGACGCCGGTAAGACAAGCCTCACCGAGCGGCTCCTGTTCGCCGCCGGTGTGATCGACGCCGTTGGACGCGTCGACGACGGAACAACGCAGACGGACTCGCTCGACCTCGAGCGGCAGCGTGGGATCACGATCAAGAGCGCGGTCGTCGCGTTCTCGATCGGCGAGCTCGGGGTCAACCTGATCGACACGCCCGGCCACCCGGACTTCATCGCCGAGGTCGAGCGCGTCCTGAGCGTCCTGGACGGTGCAGTGCTCGTCCTCTCAGCGGTCGAGGGAGTGCAGCCGCAGACGTTGCTGCTCATGCGAGCGCTGAAGCGCCTCGCGATACCGACGCTCCTGTTCGTGAACAAGATCGACCGGGCCGGTGCAGATGCCGAGCGTGTCGTCGACGAGATCAGGACACGCCTCACACCATCGATCGTTGCGATGGGATCGACCGAGCGCCTCGGGACACGCGACGCCGTCTTCGTCCCTTCGGAGCCCGACGCCGAAGCACTTGCGGAGCACGACGACGATCTGCTCGCCGCGCTCGTCGAGGGCGGGGACGTGCCGCCGCCTCGTCTTCGCTGCGCGCTCGCCGACCAGGTCAGGCAATCGCTCATCCATCCGGTGTTCTTCGGGTCGGCGATGACGGGCGCCGGAGTCGAAGCGATCCGGCAGGCGATCTCCGACCTGCTGCCGCGGTCGAAGGGAAGTCCGGACGGCCAACTCGCGGCATCGGTCTTCAAGGTCGAGCGGGACAGCCACGGCGAGAAGGTCGCCTACCTCCGCATGTTCTCGGGGACCCTGCACACGCGCGATCGCGTCACGTTCGCGGGCGGCGAAGAGGCGAAGGTGACGCTGCTACGCGTCTTTGACGAGGGCGAGGCGCTTCAGTTGCCCGAGGTCGGTGCGGGCCGGATCGCCAAGGTGTGGGGCCTCGCGCCGATCCGAATCGGCGACAGCGTCGGAGAGACGCCTCAGCCAGAACGGCAATTCGCCCCGCCGACGCTCGAGGCCGTGGTCGATCCGTGCGACGACGGCGACCGCGAGCGGATGCGCGTCGCCCTCATGCAACTCGCAGAGCAGGACCCGCTGATCAACATCCGGCAGAACGACAGGCTGCGCGAGATCTTCGTCTCGCTTTACGGCGAGGTACAGCAGGAGGTCATCGAAGCGACGCTCGTAAACGACTTCGGGATCGAGGTCCGGTTCCGCGACACGACGCCGATCTACGTCGAGCGGCCGGCAAGAGCCGGGCGATTCCTCGCCGAGGTACGCGACGAGGGCAACCCGTTCTGGGCGGCGCTCGGCCTATCGGTAGAGCCGACGCCGCCCGGCCACGGGATCGAGTTCGCGGTCGACGTATCGACGTCCTCGATCCCGCTCTTCATCTATAAGACGACGGCGAACTTCGCTGCGGTCGTCGGCCGGCATGTGCGCGAGGCGCTGCAGGAAGGGCTGTACGGCTGGCAGGTGACCGACTGCCGCGTGACCGTCACTGAGTGCGGCTGGACCGTCGCGGACGGGCCGCCGTCAAAACGAGGCCCGACGAGCACACCGAACGACTACAAGCGACTGACGCCGCTCGTCGTGATGCGGGCTCTCGCCGACGCGGGCACAACCGTGTGCGAACCGATGGTCGAGGTTCGTGTCGACGCCCCTGCGCGTTCGCTCGGAGCTGTGCTCGCCGCCGTCGCGCGGCTTCGCGGCCTCGCTCAAACGCCTTCACTCGAAGGCGATGCAGCAGTCGTGGCGGCGCGGCTCCCGGCCGGGCATGCGCATGAGCTGCAACGCGAGCTCGCGGGATTGACGCACGGAGAAGGCGCGATCGAGACGACGTTCAGCGGTTATGAGCCGCTCGCAGGCGCTCCGCCGGCGCGCGAGCGCACGATGCCGAATCCACTGAAGCTCGAGGAGTACCTGATGGTGATCGCGAAGCGCGTTGCAGTTAGGTGAGCCCCATCAGCCACGAATCGCTTCGAGGCCGGAGGGCGATGCCCAGACGTGCATTCCGGCCGCCCGCGCAATCGCCGGCACGATCGTCGACGGGAACCGCGTAACGGCATGCCGGGTCGCGTCGCAGGGGCTGTAGAGGCTCGTGCCGACGCGCTGTGCGCCGACGCCGAGTGGCGGATTGATCGTGAAGAAGTTGTCGTGTGCACACCAGAACACCTGGGCCGGCGCTGGCGGCGACGTCGCTCCCGACCGGAGGTCCACCAATGTCTCGCGCCCGTGCGTCGACTGCTCGAGCAGGCGGTCCGCGTCTGCGACGGCGACGTCCCCGCTGAGCATCGCGCCGATCTCGTTGTGGCCGATCGGCACGCGCCAGTGGATGCCGCCGGTCGCAGGATCGAATCCCTCGAGCGTCAACGTCGCATCCCGGGAGGCGGTGATTGTGCCCGACGCGGTTGCCGTCGCCGTTCCGGTCAGACGGCACAACCACGGCCCCGGTAGAGCGTCCACGCCGAAGCACTCGAAGATGCCGCGGCCGGTCCACAGCCTCTTCCCCGTGGAACCCGACAGGCCGACTGTCGTCCCCGTTCCGAGCGAGATCGTGTTACCACCGGCGGGCGTGCTACCGACCGAGCCCACCTCGACGGCGCCGAACCGGTCGAAGTTCCAACCGTAGTCGGGGTCATATCCCGCGCCGAACAGGGCCGAGACCCGCTGCCCCCAGTCCGTCCCGCCCGGCGTGCGCACGCCGACGAGCGCCGAAGGCCTACCCGAGGTCTGGTACACGCCGGGCGCCGTCGACATCAGCCGCTGGATGCCGGGCACCGTCGCCTCGACAGTCCCACTCGCGGCCGAGAGCGCAAGCAGTGCAGGCGCTGTCGACGGCGACGAGGCTGCGACAAGGCAAATGCCGCGCGAACCGAGCGGCGCCGGACAGCTTGTCGGTGCATCGGTTACGACCACGGGCGCCCGTCCCCGCCACGCGACCGAGCCCGACGCAACACGCACGCCTTCGAGCCGCACGAGCGGGCTCGCCTGCCCACCCGCGGGAACGAGCGCAAGCGCAATCCCGTCGTGTACCACCGGCGTGGTCACGACGCCTGCGGTGATCCCCGAGAACCCCTCGCGAAGCTTCCACTTCACCGCCCCGCTTTTGGCATCCACTGCCTCGAGCCACACCGACCGGTCCGGCGCGGAAACGAGGACGACGACCCGGCCGCCGGCCGCTACCGGTCCGCCGACGACGTGCAGCCCATGGTCGACCCACGCCGGCTGAGCACCGGCCGACGAGCCAACCGGCCACAAGACCACAGCCGCCGCGAGCGCCGCCACCGACAACCCCGTCCAGAGCCAGCGGGAGGTCACACCCGAAACCTGACCGACTCCGCCCGCCGGTTCAAGCCCTGCCTTGACTCTCCTTCTTCTTCTTATGCGACCACGCGGTAGACCTGGAACACCTCGGCGTACTCGCGGTTCACGTTGATCCCGTGCGTGCGCGCGACGTTCCACACGTACTCGGGATTCGCGTAACGGCGATGCTGCTGCGACGCGTAGTGGTCGAGCGCGGCGACCTTGCGCTCGATGTGCGTCTTCTCGAGCGCGACGTACCACTGGTACGAGAAGTCGAAGTTGTTCCACGGGATCTCGTAGCCGAGGATCGTCGTGCGCTTGAACGCGCGCAGGCCCTCCTCCGCGATCGTCTTGTGATCCTGGTGCACGTCGTGCAGCGACGGCTGGAACACCACGTCCGGCTTCCACTCCTCCCACAGCGCGACGAGCGCCTCGAGAATGTCCTGCCGGTGCTGAGGGAACGTGCGCACGTCGAAGTCGTGCACCGTCAGGTTCTGCTCCGGGATGCCGAGCTCGGCCGTCGCTTCGCGCACCTCGCGCGCGAGCGTGTCCGGTGGAAAGCCCTCCGGCAACGACCGCGTCGCGATCGAGAACGCGACGTAGCGCACGTCGCAGCCGGCGTCGACGAGCCGCGCCATCGCGCCGCCGCAGCCGAACTCACCGTCGTCGGTGTGCGGC
The DNA here is from genome assembly GCA_036496545.1 of Gaiellaceae bacterium. Classification (GTDB taxonomy): domain Bacteria; phylum Actinomycetota; class Thermoleophilia; order Gaiellales; family Gaiellaceae; genus Palsa-739. The sequence continues at coordinate 16,073 of DASXKX010000033.1, forward strand.
GCCAGCACCAGTGCCCGCCGCCACTGCTCGATCACACGGGCACCGCTTCGCGCTCCTCGACCGCGGGCGGCGGCAACGGGCGCCGCCCCCGCAGCAGCACCGGTGACGCGAGCGCGACGAGCCCGATCAGGCCCCACGTCACGGGATCCTCGAAGAACGCGTTGTAGAAGAGCGAATGGCCGAAGATCGCCGCTAGGCCGAGGCCGGCGATGAAGCCGACTCGGCCCGACCGGCGGAACGCCTGGCGTAAGAGCACGACGAGCAGCCAGAGATACAGCGCAAGCCCGGGCAGCCCGGTCTCGGCCGCAACCGTCACCGGCGTGTTGTGCGACGCCGCCTTCTTCGGATTCTTGCCCTTGAAATGCACGCGCTTAGCGTACGCCTGCTTGAAGCCGCCGACACCGACACCGCGCACGGGATGCGCTTTCGCAATCCGAATGCCGTTCGCGACGAGCGAGCTGCGCCCGCTCGAAGCGCTGTTCAGCCCGCTCTTCGTGTGGTGCTCGAGCGTCCTTCGGATCTGCGGCTGCGCCGCGGCGATCCCCGCGAGGACCGAGAACGCGAGCGCCACGGCGATGAGCGCGCGCCAGCGCCAGAGCGCGAACGCGACGCCGATCACGACGACGAGCAGCGCCGCAAAGCTCGACTGCGAGAACGAGATCAGCAAGCCGACCCACATGACGACGATCGCCGCCGCCGCGAGAAGCGCATTCCGCAGCGACCGCCCGAACGCGAGCAGGACAAGTGACGGCGCTATGGCGATCACCAGAAAACGCCCGTAAATGGAGGGATCCCAGAAGACGGAGTTGACGCGGAAGAACGGCGCGTAGGCGTTCGAGATGCCGAGCTTCGGATTCTCGAAGATGTTCCTCGTCTCGTACTGGTAGAAGCCGACGATCGAGAACACGAGCCCCATGATCGTGAGCTCGAGGTAGAGCAAGCGGAGGCCGAGCGTGCTCCATGGGAGCCGCGCGATCGCGATCGCGAGCAGAGTGAACGGCACGTAGAACGCGAGCAGCTCGACCGCGCCCTCCCGGACGTCGTGGCTCCACGAGATCGAGAGCCCCGTCCACGCGAGATACAACGCGAGCGGCCACGCCATCGCGCGCAGCTCGCGGACGCGTTCGTCACCGTCGATGAGATCCCACGCGAGCAGGATCACGGCGCCGAGGATGACGACATAGAGAGGCGCCAGCAGCTTCGTGCTCGCACCGCCGATGTGCACACCGAAACGGATCGGCACACAGGCGAGCGCTGCGAGCGGCAGCGCCCACGGCCAGCGGCGAAACAGGATCGCCAGGCCGAGACCCGCGGCCAGCAGACCGAAGAAGCCGCCGACGAGCTCGAGCACGTGTGTCTGCGGCGAGATCGACGCGAAGAGCACGCACGTGCCGAACGCGGCGAAGCCGAGTGCCGCCAGCCGCTCGCGGCGCGTCTTCGCGACGAGCAGCAGTGCGAGCGCGAAGCACGCGATCGGGCCGCCCAGATGCGCGAGCCCGATCACTTCACGAACACCGCGGCGCGATCGAGATGACCCTGCTCTTCGACGACGAGCGTGTACCGGCCGCGGCGAGTCGGCGCGCGCACGTTCAGCACGTGGCTGCGCGAATGGCCCTTCAGCTTGCCGAGCCGCCACGCGTAGTGCTTCGCGTCGGTCGAAACGCCGATCACGAGCCGGTGCCCAGCCAAGACCGTGATCCTGTGTGCGGCGATCGTGATGTACCGGACCTGCACCGTTACCCGGAACCGATTCGCGACAGGCGTGCTGTTCCCGAACTGGTCGACGGCGCCCATCTCGAGCGTGTACAGGCCGGCGCGCAATGCTGAGCCGTTGACCTTGCCGTCCCACGATACGTTGCCCGACGCCGGGTGACGGTACGTCGGCCCGACCACCCGTTTGCCGCCGAGGTACAGGATGACTCGTGCGGGCTTCGACAACTGGTACGTGAACCGCACGAAGTCGGCCTGCCTGTCGCCGTCAGGCGAGAACTGATCGCGGTTCCTCGAGACCGTGAGGACCTGCGGCGCAGTTGTGTCGAGCACGATGCGGTTCGGGAGGGTGATCGTCTGGTGCGCGCCCGAAAGATGGATCCGGACGAGATAGCTGCCGTCAGGCGCACGGTTGCCGACGTCGTCGCGGCCGTTCCACGTCAGCTCAACCGGGCCCTTCGGGAAGCTGCGCTCCGCAAGAAGCGCGACCTCGTCCTTGTGCCCGTTCAGCACGGTGACCGTGAGGTTGTCGTGCTTGCGCAGCTTGAACGAGATCCTCGCCCGGCCGCGTGCGCAGCCACACGTGGGCGAGAGACCGTGTGAGACCCTCGTCCCGTAGACAGCGCTCTTCGTGAGCTTCAGGCGCTCGGTGATCGCAAAGGCCGCCGCGGTGGCGATGAGGAGGCCGGCGATCGTTGCCGTCGTAAGGAGCCGCTGCAAGGCTCAGCGATTTTACGGCTCGCCCGTAAGAATCCGGCTGTAGAGCGCGTCGTCGATGTTCCGCCCGGTGACGATCAGCACGACCGGCCGCGGCAGCTCCTCGCGCAGGGCGACTGCCAGGGCCGCCGCCGCAGCGCCCTCGACGCGGATGCCCTCGCGCGCATACGCGCGGACGGCTTCTTCGAGCTCCGCCTCGGAGACGAGCTCGAACCGCTGAGCGAGCGCGTTCAGCTCGTCGACCGCCGCCGGGATGGAGACACGGACGGCGAGGCCGTCGGCGAACGTCGCACAGCGCTCGGAGTCGACCGGCTTGCCGGCCGAGTAGCTCTCCCACATCGCGGGCGCCTCCGCTGCGGCGACCGCGACGCGGAGCGCCTCCGGCGCGCCGGCAGCGACCGCGCGGAAGACACCGATTGCAAGCGCGCCGTTCCCGACCGGCACGACGACCGAGCCGGGCTCCGGAACGTCCTCGAGCAACTCGCGCCCGATCGCCTCGTACCCCTCGAACTGCGCGGGCTCGGCGCCGTCCTCGAAGAAGAACGCGCCCTCGTTCGCTGCATAGGAACGCGCGGCTGCCTTTGCGTCGTCGACGTCCGCGCCGACGTAGTGCAGATCCGCGCCTTGCGCCTCGATCAGCGCGACCTTCGACGCGCTCGCGCCCTCGGGGACGAAGACGACCGCGCGCACACCGGCCCGCTTCGCCGCCCACGCGGTCGCCGCGCCGTGGTTCCCGGTCGACGCCGTCACGACGATTTCAGGCCGCAGCGCATCGAGCACCGCAAGGGCCCCGCGCCACTTGAACGCGCCGAGCTCGTGCTCGTCCTCGCGCTTCAGGAAGACGCCGTCTGCGCCAAACGGGGTCGTGCGACCCATGCGCGCACACCGTACGCGAGGAGACCAAGGCCGAGCGCGATGAGCCCGCCGAGCAGGATCCACTTCGCCTCGGGGACGTTCAGCAGCTTCAGCCCGCTTAGCACGAGGATCGTGCCGAGCGAGACGCGCAGGATGAGGTCGGGCAGCTTCACCGTGAAGCGGCTCGAGAGCAGCACGCCGGGGATCGAACCGGTCAAGAGCCACGCGGTGGCGTGGAAGTCGACGTTGCCGGCGACGATGTGGCCGATGCCCGCAACCCACAAGAGGGCGGCGGCGTGGAAGATGTCGGTGCCGACGATCTTCGCCATCGTCAGCGGGTACACGAGCACCATCACGAGACCGAAGAAGGTGCCGCTGCCGACCGATGTGAGGCCGACGACGAAGCCGAACACGGCGCCGATCGCGACGGCGATCACCTTGTCGCGCGTCCTGAGGATGAACGGTGCATCCGACGGTTTGACGCCGCGCGAGATGTACGACTTCAGGAGGAAGCCGATCCCGCCGGCGACGAGCGCCGCACCGACCGCGTAGCTCTCGATCGTCTGCGCGCTGTCGCCGTAGTGGTGCTTGATCTGCGTCGCGGCCCACACGCCGAGCAGCGACATCGGCCCCGAGCCGAGGAACATCCAGAGCGTCAGCCGCGCGTGCACGGTGCCGAGGCGGCGGTGGCGGACGGCGCCGAACGACTTGAAGATCGCGCCGTGGACGATGTCGGTGCCGACCGCGTACGTCGGCTGGAAGCCGAAGACGATCACGAGGATCGGCGTCATCAGCGAGCCGCCGCCCATGCCGGTGAGCCCGACGATCGAGCCGATGAGGAGCCCCGTGAGCGTGAACTGCCAGGTCACGACGCCGAAATGACCATTCCGGCCGCGACGGTGTCGTTCGTCGCCTCGTCGATGAGGATGAACGCGCCGGTCTCGCGGCTCTCGGCGTACGGATCGACGGCGAGCGGCTCGGAAAGGCGCAGCCGTACCACACCGATGTCGTTCAGCTCGAGCTTCTCCGGCCCGGGCACGTCGTCGAGCGAGTGGATGTCCGTGACGGCGACGACCTCGCCGACGACCGCTCGCACGGAGCGAGTCGTGTGCTTGACGGCGAGCTTCGCGCGCGGCTCGAGCGGCCGCTCGCTCATCCAGCAGATGCGCGCATCGACTTCGCGGGCCACGATCGGCGGCTTCTCCGGGTCGGCGAGCAGGTCGCCGCGCGAGATGTCGAGGTCGTCCGCGAGGCGAATCGTCACCGACTGCGCCGGCACTGCGGCGTCGAGCGCCCCGTCCGCCGTCTCAACCGCCTCGACACGCGAGCGGCGCCCGGCGGGCAGCACGACGACCTCGTCGCCCGCGCGCCAGACCCCCGCCGCGACCGAGCCCGCGTAGCCACGGTAGTCGTGATGCTCGTCCGACATCGGCCGGATCACCCACTGCACCGGGAACCGGCGGTGATCGAGGTCGCGGTCGAAGGCGATCTCGACCGTCTCGAGAAGCTCGAGCAGCGTCGGCCCGTCGTACCACGGCATCTGCTCCGACGCGTCGACGACGTTGTCGCCCCGCAATGCCGACAGCGGGATGACGTGGAGATCAGAAAGACCGAGCGTCTCGAGGTCGCGCGCAATCTCGTCGAAGCGCTCCTGTGACCAGTCGACGAGATCCATCTTGTTGACCGCCACCGTGACATGCGGAACGCGCAGGATCGACGTGATGTACGCGTGACGGCGCGTCTGCTCTACGACGCCGTTGCGCGCGTCGACGAGAATGATCGCGAGATCGGCCGTCGAGGCGCCCGTGACCATGTTGCGCGTGTACTGCACGTGGCCGGGGGCGTCGGCGAGCTGAAAACGGCGGCGCGGCGTGACGAACGAGCGGTACGCAACGTCGATCGTGATCCCCTGCTCGCGCTCGGCGCGGAGGCCGTCGGTAAGGAGCGCGAGATTCACGTACGCGTCGCCGCGCCGCTTCGACGTCTCTTCAATGTGCTCCATCTGGTCGACGAAGATCTGCTTCGTGTCGAAGAGCAGCCGGCCGATCAGCGTCGACTTGCCGTCGTCGACGGAGCCGCACGTGACGATGCGGAGCAGCTCGGCCTGCTGGGCTTGTTCAGAAATAGCCGACACGCTTGCGGTCCTCCATCGCCGCCTCGGTGAAGCGATCGTCCGCGCGCGTCTCCCCGCGCTCGGTGACGCGCGTCGCTGCGATCTCGTCGACGACCTCTCCGATCGTCGCCGCCTCGCTCATGACACCGCCGGTGCAGGTCATGTCGCCGACCGTGCGGAAGCGCACGCTCGCGGCGAACGGATCCTCGCCGTCCATTCGCTCGACGTACTCGCTGAGCGCGTAGAGCATCCCGTCACGCTTGAACACCTCGCGCTCGTGCGCAAAGTAAATGGACGGCAGCTCGAGCTGCTCACGCGCGACGTACTGCCACACGTCGAGCTCCGTCCAGTTCGAGATCGGGAACACGCGAACGTGCTCGCCTTTGCGTACGCGCGCGTTGTAGATGTTCCAGAGCTCGGGTCGCTGCGCGCGCGGGTTCCACTGGCCGAAGTCGTCGCGGAAGCTGAAGATCCGCTCCTTCGCGCGTGCGCGCTCCTCGTCGCGGCGCGCGCCGCCGATCGCGGCGTCGAACTCGTGCTCCTCGATCGCGTCGAGCAGAGTCGTCGTCTGCAAGCGATTGCGCGAGGCGCGCGGACCGGTCTCCTCGCTGACGCGGCCTTTGTCGATCGACTCCTGCACCGACGCAACGATCAGGCGCTCGCCGAGCTCGGCGACGCGGCGGTCGCGAAACTCGATCACCTCGGGGAAGTTATGGCCCGTGTCGACGTGCATGACCGGGAACGGGAACTTGCCGGGTCTAAATGCCTTTTCAGCAAGGCGAAGCAGGACGATCGAGTCCTTGCCACCGGAGAAGAGCAGGACGGGCCGCTCGAGCTCGGCCGCGACCTCGCGGAAGATGTGGATCGCCTCCGCCTCGAGCTCGTCCAGGTGCGTCAGCGTGCGCGCACGCGTGCTCACGCAGGCACCAGGACGTTCAGGCGCTCGAGTGCCTCGATGACGGTCGCCGCCGACTCCGACGGGCTGATGCCCGTCGTGTCGATCGTGACCTCCGGAGCCTCCGGCGCCTCGTACGGCGCCGACACGCCGGTGAAGTCCTCGATCTCCCCGGCAAACGCAGCTGCATAGAGTCCCTTCGGGTCGCGGCGCGCGCACTCCTCGAGCGGCGTCGCGACGTAGACCTCGACGAACGGCGTGTGCGGCTCGACGAGCGAGCGCGCGTGGCGGCGGGCCTCGGCGTACGGCGAGATCGCGCTGACCACGACCGCTGCGCCCGCGCGCGCGACGCGCGACGCGACCCAGCCGATGCGCGCGATGTTCGCGTCGCGGTCATCCTTCGAGTAGCCCAGCCCCTTCGACAAGTGCGTGCGGACGATGTCGCCGTCGAGATGGTCGACGACGAGGCCGCGCTGCTCGAGCTCCGCCTCGACGATGTTCGCGACGGTCGTCTTGCCGGCGGCGCTCAGTCCCGTGAACCACACGACGAAGCCGCTCACGCAGTGACCTCGGTGGACGAGATCGTGTGAATGCCGCATTCCGTCTTGTCGGTCCCGGCCCAGCGCCCCTCGCGTCCCTTGCCGGGACAGGTCGAGTGCGTGTCGCCGATCGAGTCGTAGCCCCGGTCGTGCAGCGGGTGGTACGGCAGCTGGCGCTCGCGGATGTACGCCCAGCACTCGTCGTCGCTCCAATCGGCGAGCGGATTCGTCTTCCAGAGCTCGTGTTGGTCGTCCCACGCGAGCTTCGGCGCACCTGCGCGCGTCGGCGATTGGTCGCGGCGAATGCCGGTGATCCACGCGTCGAGCCCGCCGAGCGCCGTGACCAGCGGCGCGACCTTCGCGATCGCAAGGTAAAGGTCGGGCTTCGTCTCCCAGAGGCTGTCCTCCACCGGTGGCCCCTCGAACTTCTCGACGGCCATCCCGTACCGCTCCTCGACGTCGCGCCAGTACGCGTAGGTCTCGGGGAAGAGGTAATGCGTGTCAATCGCGAAGACACGCGCCTTCGGCTCGAGCGCGAACAGCATGTCGAGGAGGATCGTCTCCTCCTTCTGGAACGAGCACGCGAGCGCGACCTTGCCCGGGAACTGCTCGAGCAGCCAGCCGAGGAGCTCCCTCGCGTCGAGCGCTTCGACCTCAGTCGGCAACGCGATCCGCAAGGAGCACCTCCTTGAGCGTGTCGCCGCGCAGCCCGAGGCGGAGCGTCTCGAGCGGGATCACTTCCTCCGGCGGGATGTTTCCGAGGTTGACCGACGGGCCGAACTGCTTGATGAACCACGCCTGCGCGGCTTTCGACGGCGCCTCGAAGATGACGTTGACCGGCCCGATCTCGAGCGCGATCTCGCCGATCAGCTCGGTGCGCATGCCGCCTGACGAGTCGAAGATGCCCGCGGTGCCGCCCTCGCGCGCCTCCGTGATCACCTTCCACGCACCGGCCTCGAGCTCCTCGCGCAGCCACTGCTTCCATTCCGCCGCGGTGTACTCGACGCTCGAGTCCTTCGAGCCGACCTCGGAGAGGACGGTGAAGTCGCGCGCGAAGTCCGCGATCAGCTCGAGCTTGCGCTCACGCGGGATGTCGACCGTCCCGTCGGAGAGCTCGACGTGCGTGATGCCGAGGCCGTTTAGCCACGATTTGTACTCGTCGAGCTGATCCTTCGCGTAGACGACCTCGAAGAAGGTTCCGCCGATGACGACCGGCTTCTCGCGCAGCACCTCGAGCTTGCGGTCGAGGTTCTGCGTGACTGCGGCCGTCCCCCAGCCGAGCTTGACGATCGAGATGTAATCGCCCGCGGTCTCGAGAACGTCTTCCCACGCGCGCGGGCCGAGGCCCTTGTCGATGACATGCGTGAGCCCGTGATGCGGATCAAAGGCGAGCATAGAGCTCCTTCAGCTTTTCCTGGGCGCGAGCCTGGACGTCGTGGTACAGGGAGTTGCCGTGCGCGTCGATGCCGACCGTGAGCGGGCCGAAGTCTTTGACGCGGAACTTCCACAGGCACTCGGGCATGAGCTCCTCCCACGCGACCTCTTCGATCTCTTCGATCTGCGTCGTCTCGAGCGCGGCGGCGCCGCCGACGATCGCGAAGTAGACCATGCCGAGCTTCTGCATCGGCTTGATCGCCTCGTCTGGGAAGCCGCCCTTGCCGCAGATCGCGCGCACGCCGTACTGCGCGCCGAGCGGCTCGGTGAAGCGCACCATGCGGGCGCTCGTCGTCGTGCCGATGCAGACCTTCTCGTAGCGGCTCCTGCCGTCTTGATCCGGGTCGAGCTTGCGGACGCCCGGCGCCGTGTGCAGGAGAAATGCACCCATGAGGTCCATCGGCGGCTCGACGCCCTGGTCGAAGATGCGGATCTGCGTCCGGTCGCGGATGCCGATGATGTGGCCCTGGACGAGCACCTCGTCGCCGGCGCGGAGCTTCAGGATCTCGGCCTCGTCGCGGATCGGGAACGTGACTTCGTGGGTTGCCATTGCGTTCACGCCTCCCGGTCGTAGTCGATGGCGCCGTCGGCTGCGATGTGCGCGCTCGCGCGCCGCGCGGCCCAGCACTGGTAGTTGACGGCGACGGGGTTCAGCGTCATGTGCGTGTCTGCGTGCTCGATGTGGCACTGCAGCACGGTTACGTCACCGCCGAGCCCCATCGGGCCGATGCCGGTCTCGTTCAGGAGCCCGTAGAGCTCGTCCTCGAGCTGCGCGACGAGCGGATCGGGATTGCGCGTGCCGATCGGCCGCATGATCGCCTCCTTTGCGAGGTGCATCGCGTAGTCGGCAGAGCCGCCGATGCCGACGCCGACGATCCCGGGCGGGCACGGCTTGCCGCCCGCGCCGACGATCGACTCGAGCACGAACTGCTTGATCCCCTTCACGCCGTCCGCGGGGATGCACATCTTCAGGAAGCTCATGTTCTCTGAGCCGGAGCCCTTGGGCACGCACTTGACGTCAAGCCCGTCCCAGTCCTGCACGAACTCCCAGTGCACGATCGGCAGGCGGTAGCCGATGTTCGGGCCGGTGTTCTCGCGCGTGATCGTGTGCACCGCATTCGAGCGCAACGGATGCTCGATGGTCGCGCGCGCGGTGCCGTCGCGCAGGGCCTCGTAGATGCGCGCGGGATGAAGCGGGAAGTGCTCGCCGACCTTCGCGTGGTAGACGGCGATGCCGGTGTCCTGGCAGACGAGGTTGCGCTCGTCGTCGGCGACGTTGATGTTGCGGTGGATCGTCTCGAGCACGCGCTTGCCGGGCACTGACGTCTCGCGCTCACGCGCGGCCGCAAGCGCGTCGCGGAGGTCCTGCGGGATGTCCTTCAGCGCCCAGACGTAGAGGTGCGCGGCGGCGTCCTCGACGGCGTGTTGCAGGTCGGTCGTGATGTCGATGCTCATGTCGTTTTCGCTTTCTCTGCGGCGGCTCTGCCCGCGCGCCTGCCGAACACGACGCACTCGAGCAGCGAGTTGCCCATCATGCGGTTACGTCCGTGCGTGCCGCCGGCGATCTCGCCGCACGCATAGACGCCGTCGAGCGTCGTCTCGGCGTTCGCGTCGATCACGAGTCCGCCGTTCTGGTAGTGGAGGACGGGGTACGTGAGAATCTTTTCGGCGAGCGGGTCGATCCCTCCAGCTCGATACCGGCGGAGCATGTACGGCAGCGAGAGCTGCGCGTCGTGCTCGCTGATGCGCGTCGTGTCGAGGTAGACGGCGGGACGGCCGTCGGGCGTCTCGACGCCCTTGCCCTTCGCGACCTCGTCGACGATCGCCTGTGAGACGACGTCACGCGGGCCGAGCGACTCGGTGAACTCCTCGCCGTCGGCGTTCAGGAGCACAGCACCGTATGCGCGCGTCGTCTCCGGGATACTGTAGCCCTGCATCGCCTCCGGCCACGCGCCGCCGTTCGGGTGGTACTGGAGCGCGTCGAGATCGCGCGCCTCCGCTCCGGCGTCGAGGGCGATCTGCGTCACCTCGCCCGTCGCGCCGGGATGGTTCGTCGAAAGCTCGCTGCGTTCGGTGGCGACTTTGAAGCAGCGGCCGCCGGCCGCGAGGATCACGGTGCCCGTGTCGAGCGTGTGCTCGCCGACACGCGCACGCCAGCCGTGCTCGGTCTTCGCAAGCTCAGCGAGCGGGCTTTTCGGAAAGAGCGTGACGTTGCCGCCCTCGGCCGCGTCGCGGAGCGCCTTTGTGATGGCGTGTCCGGTGCGGTCGCCGACCTGCAGCAGGCGCTTTGCGGACGCGCCGCCGCAGCGGGCGAGGCGGTAGCCCCCATTCTCTCGCGTGAACGCGACGCCGAGCTCCTCGAGCCAGTGGATCGCGGACGGCGCCTCGCTCGTCAGGACGGTGACGAGCTCCATGTCTGCCGTCTCGTGGCTCGAGCGCCAGACATCCTCCGCGTGCAGCTCGGGCGAGTCGTCATCGCTGAACGCCGCCTGGATCCCGCCCTGCGCCTTCGCGGAGTTGCATGACTGGATCGAGCCCTTCGTCGCAAGCGCGACGCGCGCGCCCGAGCGGTCGGCGGAGACGGCGGCCGCGAGGCCGGAGGCGCCGCTGCCGATCACGAGCACGTCGAATCCATCGCGGTGCGACGACATCGCGCCCGATCCTAGCTTATTTCAGCCATATCTATCACTTATACATGTCTTGACAAGACATCTTGCGTCGCCAGTTCTGGCAACGCTACGGTGCGGCTGCCGTTGTGGGGGTGTGCAACGGAAGGAGGCACCGATGACCGTCAACCGTTTCGCGGCCGCGATCGTTGCTGCGGCGCTGGTCGCGGCCGCGGGGGCGTCAGCGGCATCTGCAGGCAACCCGCACGCTCAGACGCAGCCGTCGGCGTCGGTCACGACGCTCGTCAGCGGGCCGACACCGATCAAGCCGAGCGCGATCCCCGACGCGTCAGGGGCACTGAAGCTCGGCGCGGCCGGACCGGCAGCGTCCGCGGGCGACTGCGGCGCCTGTATCCAGACCTGCTGGGGCGCAACGACGCGCTCAGGGCCGAGCGACTGGAGCGGCTCGGTCTTCATCTACCAGCACCTGTACTGGTGCGGGAACGGCATCCGCGTGACGTACGGCTCCGCGTGGCAGTCGTACTCGCAATCGGGGTCGTACCGGCTCGACCAGACGTACGGGCCGTGGTGGAGCGGCGGCTGTATCGGCTGCTCGTCCCTCCGCGCAAGCGGCTACATCCTCTGGAACTGGAACGCGCCCCTCATCTCGATCCCGCAGTCGGGCACGAGCCATCTCGACACGACGATGTACGCATACGGGGTGTTGGCCTACTGAAACCGATCCTGCAGATCGCCGCCGGACTGCTCTTGACGATCGCCGTGCTCTTCGTCCTGACGATCGTCATCCACCAGATCCGTGCGCATTAGTCGTTGTTTGGCGCAGTGCCGGAATTCGCGACCGCGAATTCCGGCACGCGCTGAAGACCCATGACGTGCGACCGCTTCGCGGCCGCAGCAATTCGACGTGTAGTTCGTCCACTGGTGCCCGCGAGCCTCTACCAGACTGACTTGAGGAGCTCCTCGATCTCGGCCGGAGTTGCCGGCCGCGGGTTCGCCTGGTTGCCGGCGCGACCCGCGGCCGCCTCCGCGAGGTCGGGGAGATCCTCACGCGGCACGCCGAGCTCGTCTAGGCGGGTCGGCCCGCCGAGCGCGGCAAGCTGCTCGACGTCGGGAACGATCGTTGTAAATCGTTCGACTGCCTTGGGAGCCCATTGTGCGTTCCACCGGAGCGCGGGCGGTAGGCAGATCCCGTTCAGCGTCCCGTGCGGAAGGCCGTAGCGGCCGCCGATCGCCTGCGCCATCGCATGCGCAAGCGCGAGCCCCGAGCCGCCGAGCGCGGCGCCGGCGTGGCACGCGCCGCGCAGCAGCTCGGTCCGCGCCTCGCGGCCGCGCGGAGCGTCGACGACCCGCGGGAGCGATTCCGCGATGAGGCGCGCGCCCTCGAGTGCGTGGTTGTCGGCGTCGGCGTTGTGGTTCTTGACGTACAGCGCCTCCGCGCAGTGGGCGAGCGCGTTCATCGAGGTGCCGACCGTGGTCTCGCGTGGCAGGTCGAGCGTCAGGTCGACGTCATAGATGATGCCCGCGGGGTGCGCGCCTGCGCCCCCGCCGCGCATCTTCCTGCCCGGGTCGCGAACGCCGAAGTAGGTCGTCCATTCCGCGCCGGCGTATGTCGTCGGCACGGAGACGAGCGGGACGTTCGCCGCCGCCGAGACCGCCTTGCCGAGGTCGATCGCGCTGCCGCCGCCGACCGCAATCACGCCGTCGCCGGCGAAGGCAGCCGCCTCGTCGACGCGGTCCGACGGCACCTCGGTCCAACGGTTTGCGACGTCGACCGGAAGCGTCCAGCGCGGGCTGGCAATGAGCAGCGGCTGCTTCATCCCGATCTCGGCGACGAGCTCAGGCAGCGACTCGAGCCCCCACCGAACGATCATGCAAGCCGCTCGCGCGCGAACTCGACGAACGCCTGGGCAACGCGGGTCTCGGCGCGGCCCGCAGAGCGAACGAGCGAGATCTCGCGCGCAGGCTCGAGCCCCTCGACGTTGGCGACGGCGACCGTGCCCGCAGCGACGTCCGCGTCGATCGCGCTGCGCGAGATGAACGTCACGCCGTAGCCGCCGAGCACCGCGCTGCGCGCAGACTCCTGCAGCCCGAGCTCGAGCCGGATATCGAGGTCCCGCAGACGGACGCCGGCCTCGCGCAGTTCGTCGTCGATCACCTGCCGCACGCCCGCGCCTTCCTGCATGAGCACGATCGGCTCTTGCTTCAGCTCCTCGAGCGTGACGGTGCGGCCCGCGAACGGATGTCCGCGTGGCACCGCAAGCACGACCTCGTCGCGGAAGAACGGCTCGAAAATGACACCTCTCTGGCGCCGCACCGCGCCGACGACACCGAGCTCGAGCTCGCGCCGCGCGACCTGCTCGATCACGCGCTGCGTGTCCGACACCGAGAGCGCGACCTGCACGCCCGGGTGCAGGCGCTGGAACTCCGCCAGTGCGACGGGCACCACCGTCCCGCCCGGTCCCGTCGACGCCCCGATCTCGAGCCGCCCGCCGAGCTCGCCCTCGACCTCCTCGCCGAGTTCCGCGAGCAGCTGCTCCTCGGCCGCGAGCAGCCGCTGCGCGCTCCGGTACAGGCGCCGGCCGGCCTCGGTCGGCTCGACGCGGCGGCCCGAGCGGTCGACGAGCTGGACGCCGAGCCGCTTCTCGAGCGACCGAATCTGCAGGCTCACCGCCGGCTGCGTCACGCCGAGTTGCTCCGCGGCCTGCGAGAAGCTCCGCCGCTCGACCACCGCGCAGAAGGCAGCGAGCTGTCGCGTATCCATAAGCAAACATTATGCATGGATTACCACCCCAAAGGTCTAAAGTCCGACGCATCGAGGACACGTTTATTCGCGGCTACCGGCAGCTGGCCCTCGAAACGCCGGCTCGGAAGCGCGACGTGCTCCTGCGCACGCTCGACGTGACGCTGTCTGCGCTCTTCCTGCTCTGCGCCCTCCCGGTCGCCCTCGTGATCGCGCTCGTCGTCCTCGTCACGGGCGGCCGCCCGGTCCTCTACCGCGGCGAGCGAGTCGGACGCGGAGGACGCGTGTTCACGATGTTGAAGTTTCGGACGTTGCGGAGCGACGCCGAAAGCAGGCTGGGCCCGTACCTCGGCGAGGAGCTCGTCCGCCGGACGGAGGCCGAATTCACTCCGGTCGGCAAGTGGCTGAAGGCGACGCAGCTCGACGAGATCCCGCAGTTCATCAACGTGCTGCGCGGTGACATGAGCCTCGTCGGCCCTCGGCCGATCCGGCCCGTGTTCTTCGAGGAGCTCGCGCACGACCTGCCGGCGTACTGGCAGCGGCTGATCGTGCGCCCGGGCCTGACTGGGCTCGCACAGGTCCGACGCGGCTACGAGACCTCCATGGCGGAGAAGCTCGCGCATGACCTCGAGTGGATCGCCGACCGCTCTGTCAGGCTCTACCTGCGCACGGTTGTGGCGACGGGCTGGCGCGTGCTGAAGCAGTCGCTCCGAGGGCTCGCATCAAAAAACGACTGATAATCGTCGGCATTCTTGCGTTCCTGGCGCTCGGTGCCTGGTACACGCTGCGGCCGGGGCCGCCGCAGTCGCGCCTGCTCGTCGGCGTTGACGACGACACGCTCAAGTGGACGTCCGACCCGCTCGGTGTCATCGCGTGGCAGCAGTCGCTCGGCGTGCAGGCAGTCCGGGTCTGGGTGCCGTGGGAAGGCGAGCTGCGACCGGCGGGGCCGGTGCCAACGGAGCTTGCGCGCGCCGAGCAGGCCGCCCAGCGCACACGCGTTGTTCTCGCGATCTTCGGCTTCGCGCGCAGCACGCCGAAGACGCCCGCGCAGCAGGAGCGCTTCTGCAGCTATGCCCAGAGCGCACTCGGCGCCGTCCCCCACGCGCGAGCGGTCGTGGTCTGGAACGAAGCGAACTCGCACACGTACTGGAACGGGACGCCGCAGCAATACGAGGCCCTCCTGGCACGCTGTTACGACGCGCTGCATCGGAAAGGCGTCAGCATCCTGGACTCGACGGCGTCGGGCCACGCACCGGAGGCGTTCCTCGGCGCGGTCGGCGCGGCGTACCGCGCGAGCGGCCGGGCACGCCCGATCGTGGACGCGTTCGGCCACAACCCGTACCCGGCGTCCGGGCTCGAGCTGCCCACCGCCGTGCACGAGACCGGCTTCGTCGGCGAAGGTGACTACTCGCGTTTCGTCGATGTCCTCGAACGCGCCTTTGGACGGAAGCCGGCGATCTGGTACCTCGAGGACGGCTTCCAGTCGGTGATCCCGACGAAGCTCCGCTGGCGCTATTCCGGTCGCGAGAACGTCCAAGCGATAACGGCGGCCGAGCAATCGCAGCGGCTTGCCCAGGCGATCGAGCTCGCCGGCTGCCAGCCCAATGTCCACGCGTTCTTCAATTTCGAATTCGTCGACGAGACGCGACTCTCCGGCTGGCAGTCTGGACTCATCTGGCGCGGCGTGCGCCGGAAGCCCGCCGCGGCCGCGTTCGCGCTCGCAGCGCGGCACGCAGGCACGCACTGCCCCTCGCACTAGCATTCCGCCCCATGTGCGGGATCTGTGGCATCGCATCGCGCGACGGCGTGAATCGCGACCGGCTCGCGGCCATGTGCGCGACGCTGGTGCACCGCGGTCCAGACAGCAGCGGCGACTACGTCGACGGGCCGATCGGCCTTGCCGCACGGCGGCTCTCGATCATTGACCTCGCCGGCGGCGACCAGCCGATCGCAAGCGAGGACGGGTCACTCGTCGTCGTCCAGAACGGCGAGATCTACAACTATCCCGAGTTACGCCGCGATCTTGAGCGCGACGGTCACACGTTCCGAACGAACTGCGACACCGAAGTCCACCTGCATCTCTACGAGCGGCACGGCGCGGACTACCCGAGGCTGCTCCGAGGGATGTTCGCGGTAGCGCTCTGGGATTCGGGTGCGCAGCGGCTCCTGCTCGCACGCGACCGCTATGGCATCAAGCCGCTCTATTACCGGCACACGGACGGCGACCTCGAGTTCGCGTCCGAGATCCGCGCCCTGCCGCGCCGGGAGATCGACCTCGATGCGCTCGAGGCGTTCCTCGCGTTCAACTCCATCCCGGCGCCGTACTCGATCTTCCGCGACACGCGCAAGTTGCCCGCCGGCCACGTCCTCGTCTGGGACAAGGACGGCGTGTCGCTCGACCGCTTCGCGCGACCCGGTCCCGTCCCAATCGACGAGCTGCGCACCGACGACGAGGCCGAGCTCGTCGAGGAGCTGCGTGCGCGGCTGCGCGACTCGGTCAAAGCTCATCTGCTCGCGGACGTTCCCGTCGGCGTGCTGCTCTCGGGCGGCGTCGACTCGGCCGTGCTTGCGGCGCTCGCCGCGCAGGAGACGGCGGACGCGGTGCACACCTTCACGATCGGCTTCGCCGAGCGCAGCTTCGACGAGCGCGACGGCGCGCGCCTCGTCGCGGAGCGCTACGGCACGAACCATCACGAGCTGCTCGTCCACCCAGATCCGCGCCTGCTGCTGCCTGCTCTCGCCGAAGCGTTCGACGAGCCGTTCGCCGACTCGTCCGCTCTGCCGACGTATCTCGTGTCACAGCTTGCGGCGCAACACGTCAAGGTCGCGCTCTCGGGCGAAGGCGGCGACGAGCTCTTCGGCGGCTATTACACCTACGCAGCCGACCTGCTCGCCGACCGGGTCGCGCCGTTCGCGCGCATCGCGCGTCCGCTCGTCGAGCGCCTGCCGACCTCGACCGCGAAGGCGAGCTTCGACTACAAGGCCAAGCGGTTCGTGCGTGCGGCGCATCTGCCGCCGCTCGAACGGCATCACGGCTGGAAGGAGATCTTCTCCGCCGACGCCCGCGCCGAGCTGCGCGGCATGCGAAGCACGTTCGATCCGGTCGATGTCTACCGCGCGCGCTACGCCGAGACCGCCGGCGCGGACCCGCTCGCGCGGCTGCAGGACGTCGACTTCGGCATCTACCTCGTCGACGACCTGCTCGTGAAGACCGATCGTGCGTCGATGGCGCACTCGCTCGAGGCACGCGTGCCGTTCCTCGACTCCATCGTGACGAACTTCGCGTTCGGGCTGCCTGCACGACACAAGGTGCGCGGTCTCGCAAAGAAGGTGCTGCTGCGCAAGGCGGTCGCGCCGCTCCTCCCGCGCGAGATCGTCCACGGCCGCAAGCGCGGCTTCTCGATCCCCGCGGCCGCCTGGCTCCGCGGCGAGCTCGCGCCGTTCGCGCGCGCCACGCTCTCACCGGAAACGCTGAGCTCGCAGGGCTTCTTCGAGCCGAAGCCGGTCCAGCGCCTCCTCGCCGAGCACGTCGCCGGAACGCAAGACTGGAGCCGCCAGCTCTGGGGACTGCTCGCATTCACGCTGTGGTACGAACGCCACGTGCAGCAGGAGCCGCCGTTGCTGCGTTCGGCGCGTATGGAAGCACTGCTCGCGTAGTGCGCATCTGGATCGACATGACCGCGAGCGCACACGTGCTCGTGTTTCGCCCGCTGATCAAGATCATGGAGGAGCGCGGCGACGAGGTGCAGATCACCGCCCGCGAGTACGCGCAGACGTTGCAGCTGCTCGAGCTGCACGGCTTGCAGGCGGAGGTGATCGGCAGGCACGGCGGCCGCTCGCGGGTGCAGAAGGCGCGCCAGATGACGCACCGCCTCGGCGCACTGAAGAAGTGGGCGAAAGACCGCGACTTCGACGTCGCGCTCGCGCACGGCTCGCACGAGCTGACGATGACGGCGCGCCGGCTCGGCATCCCGAGCTCGACGACGTTCGACTACGAGTTCGCGACGCTGCAGCATCAGCTCGGCTGCCGCGCGGCAACGAAGGTCGTCGTCCCAGAGGCGATCCCGCCCGAGCGCCTTCGCCGCTACGGCGCGCGGCCGCCGAAGCTCGTCCAGTACCCGGGACTGAAGGAGGAGTACTACCTCTCGGACTTCGAGCCGGACCGCTCGCTGCTCGACCGCTTCGACGTCGACGCCGCAAAGATCCTGGTCGTGCTCCGGCCGCCTCCGGATGTCTCGCTCTATCACCGCCATTCGAACCCGCTCTTCCCGATGACGCTCGAGCATCTCGGGCGTCTTGAGAACGTGCACGCCTTCGTGCTGCCGCGCACGGAGGAGCAGCGGGAGTACGTCCGCGGCCTCGCGCTGTCCTCGGTGATCCTCCCGGAGCGCGCCGTCGACGCGCAGAGCCTCATCGCCCTCGCCGACGTCGTCGTCTCCGCCGGCGGAACGATGAACCGCGAGGCCGCCGCGCTCGGAGTGCCCGTTTACACGACGTACGGCGGACGGCTCGGCGGTGTCGACGAGGAGCTGATCCGCGAGGGACGCCTGAAGCCGCTCACCGACCCACGCGCGCTCGACCTGCACAAGCGCGAGGCGAGCGGTGCCGCGCGCGTGCGGCGTGACCCGGAGCTGATGCTCAGGCTGCTCTTGTCGGCGCTTGATTAAGAGGTTCTAACCGGATGCCACGCGCTGCCGGGGCGCGATGGGTGCGTGCGATGCAAGGACGCAGGGCGCCTCGATAGCAACGCTATCGGGGCGCCCGAGGACGCCGCAGCGCGCGTGCCCAGCGCGTTCCGGCGGCCCGTGCTCATTCGGTTAGGGCCTCTTCAGCGTCGCGAGCACGTCGTCGCCGTAGCGCTCGAGCTTCGTCGGGCCGACGCCGGGGACGCGGCCGAGCTCGGCAAGCGTGCGCGGGCTCCGGTCCGCGATCTCGGCCAGCGTCACGTTGTGGAATACGACGTACGCCGGCACCTCGTCGGCTTTCGCGCGTTCGGCTCGCCAGGCTCGCAGCGCGGTGAAGGCAGGCGTGTCCGGGAGAACAGCGGTGTCAGACACACTTCGAGTGTCCGATACGTTCGGCGCCGCGTGGCCGAGCTCTCCGAGGAACCGCGAAGGCTTGCCCGACCAGGTCACAACGAGTTGCCGCTTTGCGCGCGTCAGGCCGACGTAGAAGAGACGCCGTTCTTCCTCGACGTCGCCGCGGCGGATCGGCAGCTCACCCTCCTCGACGAACGGGAGATACACCGCCTCGAACTCGAGCCCCTTCGCGCGGTGAAGCGTCAGCAAGTGCACGCCGCGGCCGGCGCTCGCGCCGAAGCGCTCGTGCAGCATCGCGACGAACGCTCCGACGTCGCCGTCGAACGACTCGCCGAGCCGCACGAGTCGGGCGAGGTCGGCCTGGCGCGTCTGCTCGCGCTCGCCGAGCTTGTCCGGCGGGGACTCG
Organism: Gaiellaceae bacterium; assembly: GCA_036496545.1. Lineage (GTDB taxonomy): Bacteria > Actinomycetota > Thermoleophilia > Gaiellales > Gaiellaceae > Palsa-739. Next base: position 35,148 of record DASXKX010000033.1, read on the forward strand.
AGCCAGCCGTGCGCGAGCGCCGCCTCCCTCACCGCCGGCCCGGCGTCAACGTCCTGGCGGCGCAGCGACTTCAGCAGCCGCCGCGCGGCATCCCGCGCGAGCAGTGACGCGCCTTGGAACGGGATCCCGGCTTCATGCAGCAGCTCCTCCACGTCGGCTGCGCGTGCATTCGTGCGCACGAGGATCGCCTGCACCTCGAGCGGCAGCCCGACGGCGCGAATCCGAGCGGCCAGATCGACATCCGGCGCGACCTCCGGCTCCGGCCCTTCGCCGACAGAAGCCCGCAGCACCTTCTCCGCGCCGCCGAGCCTCGGCACGAGCTTGTTCGCGAGCGCGAGCACCTCCGGCGTCGAGCGGTAGTTCCGCTCGAGCCGGACGGTCGTCACGTTCGCGAAGCGCCGCGGTAGCGCGAGCAGCCACTCGGGGCTCGCGCCCGTGAATGCGTAGATCGACTGGTAGTCGTCGCCGACGGCGCACAGCTCGTCGCGGTCGCCGAGCCACAGGTCGAGGAGTGCCTGCTGGAGCAGGTTGACATCCTGGTACTCGTCGACGGTGAACGCGGCCCAGTTCTCGCGGACGAGCGAGCGCGCCGACGCGTCCTCCTCGAGCAGGCCGGCCGCTCGTTCGAGCAGGTCCTCGAAGTCGACCGCACCACCGTCGGTCTTCCGCCGCTCGTATTCGCGGAATACGCGGTGCGCAAGGTCGACCGGCAGCGGCGGCTCGTGACCACCGAGCCCGGCGATGTACGTCGCGGGCGTGAGCCGCCGGTTCTTCGCCCACTCGATCTCCGTCGCGAGGTCGCCGGCCGGGCGGAACTTGTACGGCGCCGGCAGCCGGTTGCCGATCTGGCGCAGCAGCAGTGCCTTCGTCGAGAGAATCCGGCCCGGATCCCCTGCGAACCGGCGCAGCAGCGCCAGCGCCGCCGAGTGGAAGGTCGACGCGCGCACGCCCTCGACGCCGAGCGCCGCGAGGCGCGACCGCAGCTCCCCGGCCGCCTTCTCGGTGAACGTCACCGCGACGATCTGCGGCGCGCCGAACGTGCCGCTCGCGACCTGCCACGCGATCCGGCGCGTGATCGTCGTCGTCTTCCCGGTGCCGGCTCCCGCGAGGATGCAGACCGGGCCGCGGGTCGCCTCGACGGCCGCGCGCTGCTCGTCGTTCAGTCCGTCGAAGATCCGGTCGGCGTCCAAGGCGGCTCACCGTACCGGGGCGATCGGTCGACTTCCAGACGAGACTCGGACGTCTGTGCGACGACCGTCGGGACACCCTCGCGCTTCGGCTCGCGGACCATCCCGCCGAGCTTGGCGACGACCTCGAGCGTGTCGCCCTCGTCTGCGAGCTGCTCGAGCTCGAGCAGCTGCTCGGTCAGCCAGTTCGCGTCGACCGGCGGCCGGCTGAGCCGAAGGATCTTCGGGTGCTCCGTCGCGCCGACGGACTCGTGCTCGCCCCACAGCTCCTCGTGAAGCTTCTCCCCGGGCCGCGAGCCGATGAACTTGATCGGGATCGCGTTCACGCCGCCCTTGTCATCCGACGGCAGCCGGGGCTCCTTGCCGGAGAGGCGGATCATGTTGCACGCGAGATCGAGGATGCGCACGGGCTCGCCCATGTCGAGGACGAAGACTTGCCCGCGCCCGCCGATCGCACCCGCTTGCACGACGAGCGATACGGCTTCCGGAATCGTCATGAAGTACCGCGTCATCTCGGGTGCCGTAACGGTGACCGGCCCGCCCTTCTCGATCTGCTTGCGGAACGTCGGAATCACGCTGCCCGATGAGTTCAGGACGTTGCCGAAGCGCACCGCGACGAAGCGCGTCTTGATGTCGCGGCGATGGCCAAGGGACTCGATGATCCACTCGCAGAGCGCCTTCGACTGCCCCATCACCGTCTTCGGGTTGACGGCCTTGTCGGTGGAGATGAGCACGAACCGCTCGACGTCGGACTCCGCCGCGAGCTCCGCGACGATGCGCGTCGCGACGACGTTGTTCCGCACGGACTCGAGCGGATGCGTTTCCATCAGCGGCACGTGCTTGTACGCCGCCGCGTGGAAGACGATTGTCGGCTTGTACTTCTCGAAGACCTCTCGCCGGAGCGCCTTGCGGTTCTTCACGTCGACGAGCTTCGGGATCGCGGCGGTGAAGTCGCGCTCGCCTACGAGCTCGCGCTCGATGTCGAAGAGCGCCGTCTCCGCATTGTCGACGAGCACAAGTCGTGCCGGCCCCATGCGCGCGATCTGGCGGCAGAGCTCCGAGCCGATCGAGCCGCCCGCGCCGGTGACGAGGACGGTGTGGCCCTCGAGATACGAGCCGACGTCGCGCATGTCGACCTCGACCGGCTCGCGGCCGAGCACGTCCTCGACCTGCACCGGGCGGATCTGCGCGACGGCGACGTCGCCGGAGATCAGCTCGTACAACCCCGGCAGGGTCTTCACCGGCACGCGCGATGCCTGGGCGGCCTCGACGACGCGCCTGCGCGTATCGCCTGAGGCAGATGGGATCGCGATCAGGAGCTCGTCCGGCGAGTACTCGCGCACCAGCCGGGGCAGCTCGGCAGTCGTGCCGAGCACGCGCACGCCGAGGATCCGCAGGTTGCGCTTCGCGGGATCGTCGTCGACGAAGCCGATCGGCGTGTAGCGCAGCATGCGCGACCGCTGCATCTCCTCGACGACGGTACGCCCCGCATCTCCGGCGCCGACGACGATCACCTCGCGCCCGCGTGCGACGACGCCGCCGCGCGGCCGCTCGATCACGGTGCGCGCGAGCAGGCGCGCGCCGGCGATGAGCGCGAGCGTGAGCAGCAGATCCATCACCGCGATCGAGCGCGGCAGGCGCACGTTGTGCACCGGCGAGACGAGATAGACCGTCACGTAGGCGACGAGCGACGCGACGACGACGCCGCGCGCCGCGCTCCACATATCGTGCACGGAGACGTAGCGCCACCACCGCCGGTGGAAGCCGAAGAGCAGGAAGACCGTGACCTTGATCAGGACGACGATCACGATCGTGCGGCGGAGCAGCGTGTCGTAGTAGGGCGGCAGCCCCTGATCGAACCGGAGCTGGAAGGCGAGGAACCAGGAAAGGGCGACGATCCCTGCGTCGATCAGGAGCTGCAGCAGGCGGTGGCGCCCGAATCCGGTCATCTCATGCGCCGGCGGCGACGCCGACCGCGGAGCGGACGACGTCGATGACGCGCTCTTGCTGCTCGACCGAAATCGTCGGCCAGAGCGGCACGGAGAAGTTCTCCTGCGCGACACGTTCCGTCTCGGGCAGCGAGCCGGGCCCGTAGCCGAGGAAGCGGAGCGCAGGCTGCAGATGCAGCGGTGTCACGTAATAGGTGGCAGTGCCGATCTTCGCGTCGACGAGCGCCTCGCGAATCCGGTCACGCTCAGGCGAGCGGCAGACGAAGAGGTGGTAGATGTGGCCGGGCTCGTCCTGCGGCAGGTCGACGAGCTCCCCGAGACCGAACTCTGCGTAGCGCGAGGCTGCGTCGCGCCGGCCGCGGTTCCATTCATCGAGGCGCGTGAGGAAGATGCGGAGGAACGCGGCCTGCAGCTCGTCGAGGCGCGAGTTGTAGCCGACGAAGTCGAAGTCGACCTTGTCGCGCGACCCGTGGAACGAGAGCATGCGGATCCGATCAGCCAGCTCCTCGTCGTTCGAGACGACAAGGCCGCCGTCGCCGAGGCAGAAGAGGTTCTTCGTCGGGAAGAAGCTGTATGTCGAGACGATGCTGCGCTGCGCGACGCCGGGTGAGCCGAACGCCTGCGCCGCGTCCTCGATCACCGGCACGCCGAGCTCGAGCAGCGGCTCGAGCGGCGCCGGCCGGCCGAAGAGGTGCACCGGCATGATCGCGCGCGTCCGGCTCGTGACCTTCGCGGCGACGTCTTCCGGATCGACGTTCAGTGTCAGCGGGTCGATGTCCGCGAACACCGGGGTTGCGCCGCGCCGCGCGATCGACTCGGCCGTCGCGTAGAACGTGAACGCCGGGCAGATCACCTCGTCGCCGGGGCCGATCTCGAGCGCGTCGAGCACGAGCACGAGCGCGTCGGTTCCGTTGGCGACGCCGATCGCGCGCTTGACGCCGAGGTACGCGGCCGCCTCCTGCTCGAACGCGTTGTAGTGCGGGCCGCGGATGAACTGGCCGCCGTCGAGGACCTCGCGGAAGCGTGCCTCGAGCTCCGGGATCAGCGGCTCGTACTGGGAACGGACGTCAACGAGCGGGATCGTCACGGCGAGTCACTTTAGCGGCGCGGAACCATCGGTAGACGAGATACGCCGCGAAAACGAGAACGCCTGCCACGACCGCGTACTCCGCGTACTTGAAGCCGTGGTTGAACCGCTCGAAGCTCGACCCGAGGCCGTAACCGATGCCGGCGATCGTGAACGCCCACACGGCCGAGCCGATGGCCGTGTAGACGACGTACGGTCCGAACGGCATCTCGAAAACACCGGCAGGGATCGAGACGAACGAACGGACGATCGGCGTTAGCCGGCCGAGCAGCACTCCGACGTTCCCGTAGTGCTCGAACCACCGCTCGGCGCGGTCGAGCCGCTCCGGCGTGATGTGCACCCAGCGACCGCGCCGCTCGAGCAACGGACGCCCGCCCCGAATGCCGGCCAGCCAGCCGATGATCGCGCCGACGAGATAGCCGAGCGTCCCGGCGAGCGCCATGACGATGTAGGCGCCAACGCCGAACCCGACTTTGGCGCCGAAGACCGACACGTGATTCGCCCCGGGAAAGACGCCCGCCGCGAGCGCACCGGCGTAGAGCATGACGAGCTCGCTTGCCGCTGGGAACACCGCGTCGATCGCCATGAGGATGAAGACTGCATACGCGCCCTGCGATGCAATGTGGGTCTCCCAGGTCGACGTGATGCTTGCGAGCACCCGGCGAGTCTACGAATGTGATGCGCCGACCGGGGAAAGAAGCGTCGCCTTCCCGGTCGAGTTTGCAGCGACGACGCGCACCCGGTAGCCCGAGATACGGCCGGTGTACGAGACGGTCTGAGGTCCGGTTCCGAGGGTCTTGGAGAGCAGCGTTGCGACCACGATGCCGTTCGGCTTCTCGAGCGTGACTGTCACGGTCGCGGAGCGCGCGAGCGCAAACGTCGCGGTCAGCCCGCTCGTCGCGGGCGCGACCTGCAGGCCGCCGAGCGTGTTGTTCAGCGCGAACGACCGGTCCGCGGTCGTCGTGTGCCCTTGATCGTCGGTGGCGGTGACAACGAAGCGCCAGCTGCCCTCGCTTGCACCGGCACCGTTCCACTGCACGGTGTAGATGCCGGGCTGCTGCGACGCCTGCGCCAGTACCTGCGTGACATTGCCGGTACCGACGACGCTCGCCGTCACCTGCGACGGGCGCACGAGCTTGTACGCGAACGTCTCGATGTCGTCGATGCCGTCGGCGTTCGGCGAAAGCGTGTCTGAGGAGGGCGGAGCAGCGTAGACACCGCTGTAGGAGAGCACGAGCGCATCCGAGACCGGTTGCTCGGTCGCGCGCGTGAGCAGCGTGCCGTCGAACGACATCGATGTGGGCGCGCCGCTGCCGAGCGCCATTGCTGTGCGCGCACCAAGCTGGACGAGCGCGAGCGCGAGCTCGTAGTTCGTCATGCCGGCGCTGTATGCGACGCCGCCGCCTTCGACGGTGACGAGCACGATGCGGTCGTCCGAGAGCTGGCCGACGGCGCTCCGCGCCGCCCGCTGATTGAGCACGGGATCCCCGAATGACTCGCGCGCTCGGAAGACCGGCTTCCCGTTCTGGACGAGCAGCGGTCCGCCGCCGATCCCGCTCGTCATGCTGCTCCAGTTCGGCGTGAGCGTCGGTCGGATCTCGATGGTCGTCCCAACGGGTGCCTCGGCGGTGAGGTGCGGCGCCTGGTTGCCGCGCGAGACGAGCACGGCTCCCCCCGGAGGGATCGGCACTGGGCCGGCGGCGAGTACCTGCGAGACGACGCCTGAGTCGACGTTGTTCGGGACGAGCGGCGGCAGCGAAGGGATCACGTCGACGACGACACCCGACTCGGCCGGCGTCGCCGGGCCCCACGTGCTTGTGTAGAGCGTCGTGTGGCCTTTCGCGGGCGGAGCGTTGAGATCGAGCTGGCGCCGCTGGCCTGTGCCCTTCCATGTCCCGTCGAATGAGACACGCGCGATCGTGAGCGAGCCGTCGGCCGCGATTCCGAGGCTCGATCGCATGCTCGACGGCGCAGACTCGAGCACGCCGCCGCGCATCTCGAGCCCGGTCGGCTTGCCCGGGTTCGCGGCGAAGTAGTCCCCGTTGATGCCAACCGAGGTGACGCTCGACGACATCTCCCTCTCCATGTCGGTGAGCTTCTCTGTGCCGACGACCGCGTTATTCGAAAGCGCGGGAGCGAGCGTGTACAGCGAGCCGTCGGGCCGCGGCGCCGTGACGACGTCGAGCACGACCGGCCCGTGCGGCGTGAACTGCACCTGGCGTTGATAGGTGACGCCCGGCATGAGCAGCGACTGCGCGACGACATCGGGCGCAGCGCCCCGCGCCGCCGCCGCGGGCAAGGCGAGAGCTGCTGCAAGAACGGCGGCGAGTATCAGTCTGCGGAGCACGACCCCGATAGAGGGTAGCCGCCTGGAAGAATCCCAGACGTGGCGGCTGTCGAGGTACAGGAAATTCAGCGTGTCTTCACGCCCCGCAAGCGTGAGCCCGTGACGGCGCTTGCCGGCGTGTCGCTCACGATTCCGGTCGGCGAGGTGCACGGCCTGCTCGGGCCGAACGGCGCGGGCAAGACGACGCTCGTGAAGATTCTCTCGACCGTGCTGCTGCCGACGGACGGGCGCGCGCTTGTCTGCGGGCACGACGTCGTGAGGGAGACGAAGCTGGTACGCCCGCTGATCGGCATCGTGTTCGGCGGCGAGCGCGGCCTGTACACGAGGCTGTCCGCCCGCCAGAACCTCGAGTACTGGGGTGCGCTCTATCGGTTGTCCGGCGCAGAGATCAAGGCGCGCAGCGCGGCGCTGCTCGAGCGCGTCGGCCTCACCGAGCGCGCCGACCAGCGCGTCGAGGAGTTCTCGCGCGGCATGAAGCAGCGGCTCCATCTTGCGCGCGGGCTGATGGGCGATGCACGCGTCTTGTTCCTCGACGAGCCGACGACGGGGATGGATCCACTCGCGGCGCGCGAGTTCCGCACGCTGATCGGCGAGCTGAAAGGCGAAGGCCGCACAATCCTCCTGACGACGCACGACATGGTCGAGGCCGAGGCAGTGTGCGACCGGGTCACCCTGATCGACCGCGGCCGCATCCTCGCGACTGAAACGCCGCGCTCGCTCGGCTCGCTCATCTCCCGGTTCCAGCGCATCGACGTCGAAGGTGCGCCCGCCGACGTGCTCGATGTGATCGAGGTGACGACCGGCGTGTCGTCGGTGTCGATGCTCGCCGAGGGAACGATCCGTATCGAGGTGACGGAGGAAGGCGCGACGCAGACCGTCCTGAAGCTGCTCGTAGACGCGGGCGTCACCTCGGTGAAGACGTCGCTGCCGAGCCTCGAAGAGGTGTACCTGCAGATGATCGGCGAGCGCGGACTGGTCGTCTGATGCGAACGTTCCTGGCCGGCGCGCGGATTCAGCTGCAGTTCTTCCGCGCGTACCCTGACGCACTGATCCCGTTCATCACCGCGCCGCTCTACGCCGTGATCTTCCAGATGATCTTCCACCACGCGGGGAGGCAAGACCTCACCGGCTATGCCGCCATCGCGCCCGTCTTCATCGCGCTCTGGTGGATGGCGCTCTTCATCTCCGGCTGGACGATCACGACCGACCGCTGGAACGGGACGATCGAGATGCTCGTCGCAGCGCCCGCCTCATTCGCAGCGGTCATCTTCGGGCGGATCACCGCCACGACGCTCGCCGGCGTCGTCTCGTTCGTCGAGATCTGGGTCGTTGCGCGCGCGTTCGGCACGAAGATCCCGGTCGAGCACGTCTGGCCGTTCATCGCGATCATCATCGTCACGCTTGCTGCGATGGCCGGAACCGCGACGGCGATGGCAAGCCTCTACGTGCTCGCGCGGAACGCGGCCACCTTCGGGAACTCGGCGAGCTTCCCGTTCTACGTGCTTGGCGGCATTCTCGTTCCGGTCTCCGTCCTGCCGCACTGGGTCCGCCCGCTCAGCAGCGTCGTGTTCCTGTCGTGGAGCGCTGATCTGCTGCGCGCGGCGCTGCGACCGGAGCCGATGCACGACTTCGCCTTCCGCCTCGGGATGGTCGGCGTCCTCGGCGCCTGCGGCCTTGTGGCGGGCTTGTGGGCGATGCGGGTGATCCTCCAACGCGTCCGCGGGAACGGCGAGCTCGGGACGACGTGAGGAACCTCGTCGCCAACGCACGGGTCGCGTGGTACGCGGTCGTCAGCGGCGCGTACGACTACTGGTCGATCTACACGCTCAAGAGCTGGATCTTTGGCTGGTGCGTGCGGATGATCTCGCAGGTCTCGTTCTTCGCGCTGATCGGGAAGCTCTTGCAGTCCGACGCCCAGACCGAGTTCTTCCTCGTCGGCAACGCAGTCGCGGTTGCCGCCTTCGGCGCAATGTTCGCGATGAACATGACGGCGAACGAGCGCGGTAACGGGACGTTGTCGCTCTTGCTCGCGAGCCCTTCAAAGCCGGTCGTCGTGTTCGCGTCGCGCGGCGTCTACGTGATGGCCGACGGTGTCTTCAGCGCGCTGCTCGGGCTGTTCATCCTCGGGCCCGCCTTCGGGTTGCACTTCCCGTTCCCGCGCGTGCTGGCAGTGATTCCGCTGACGCTGCTCGTCGGGATCTCGGCGTACTGCTTCAGCACGACGCTCGCCGGCGTGATCATCCGGTATCGGGAAGGCACCGGTCTGATCGTGAACGCCTCGATCGTCACCCTGCTGACGCTATGCGGCGTCAACGTCCCCGTGTCGTTCTACCCGACCTGGCTCGAGTGGATCTCACGCTGCCTGCCGATTACGAACGGCCTCGAGGCGATCCGCGGCGTGATCAACGGATCCGCCTGGTCGACGATTGCGGCACACGCCGGAGCGGAGGTGCTGGTCGGCTCTGCCTGGCTGACGCTCGCGCTGACGACCTTCGGCATCTTCATGCGAGCGGGCCAGCGGGACGGCTCGCTCGAGTACGCGTCCTGAGCGGCCACGGGTTGGACTCAGAGTCCAAGAAGTCGTGACGAAGCCGTGACGCGTCGGTTCCGGACGCGTCTCGGTGTCAGACGTGACACTTCCGTGACGCCCTGCTTCCAGGCTCGCGGCCTACGGACACGCCCGATCGTGGCGAGACCCGGTGTCAGACACCGTTGTCCGGGCACCACGTGACGCCTGTCAGTTCCAGACGCGGACGTCGCGGTACAGCGTGTCCCGCTGGACGGGGGTCTTGCCGAGCGAGCGGATCAGGTGGACGAACTCGTCGGTAGACGCGCGGTACGTCGTGCCGGCCGCGCTGACGACGTTCTCCTCGATCATCACGCTGCCGAGATCGTCGGCGCCGAACTGCAGCGCGACCTGGCCGATCTTCTTGCCCTGCGTCACCCACGACGAGCCGATGTGCGGCATGTTGTCGAGATAGATGCGCGACACCGCCTGCGTCAACAGATAGTCGAACGACGTCGGCCTCGTCTCGGGCGGCACTTTTTCGCCGAGCCGGTTGCCGTCATCCTGGAACGTCCACGAGAAGAACGCGCGGAAGCCGCCTGTCTCGTCCTGCACCTCGCGGATTCGGCGCATGTGCTCGACTCGCTCCTCAACCGTCTCGACGTGGCCGTACATCATCGTCGCCGTCGTCGAGATGCCGAGCCGATGCGCGTGCCGCATGACGCCGAGCCATTCGGACGTCTTGGTCTTCTTCGGCGCGATGATGTCGCGCACGCGGTCGACGAGCACCTCGCCGCCGCCGCCGGGGATCGAGTCGAGGCCCGCGTCGCGCAGCCGCGTCAGCGTCTCCGGAATCGTCAGCTTCGAGCGGCGTGAGATGTGCTGGATCTCGGGCGGCGAAAGCGCGTGCAAGTGAATCTGGTAGCGAGCCTTGATCGAGCGGAACAGATCCTCGTAGTAGTCGATGCCGAGATCCGGGTGATGACCGCCTTGCATGAGCAACCCGGTGCCGCCGATCGCAAGCGTCTCCTCGATCTTCTTGAAGATCACAGGCTTCGGGAGCAGGTAGCCCTCGCGCACGTCGCCGGGCCGGCGGTAGAACGCGCAGAAATCGCAGTCCGTGACGCAGATGTTCGTGTAGTTGAGGTTCCGGTCGATGATGAACGTCACGCGATCCGGGTCGTGCTTCCGGTTCCGCACCGCGTTCGCTGCGCGCCCGACCGCGACGAGGTCGCGCGAGCGAAGCAGCGTGACCGCATCCTCATCGGGGATCCGCTCGCCGTCGACGGCACGCTCGAGGATCTCCGCGATGCCGGTCATGCGACGGCGGCCCCCGTCGTCTGCACGAATCGCAGCTCAGGCACCGTCTCGAGCAACTCGGCGTCCCTGCACAGCTCGAGGAACGTGTACAGCCCTGCCCGTTCGCGCGGGCCGAACCGGTAGCGCAGCTTCTCGAAGTAGCGCGCAAGAAAGCCCGCCGGATAGCCGTAGAGCTCCGCAGCCTCGCGCGCGAGCTGCTCCGGCTCGGCACGCGCCTGCCGCACCGACGACACCAAGGCGTCCTCGAGCTCCGCGAGCCCGTCGATGACGGGCTCCGGGCACGCCCAGACGGCGAACACCATCGGCAGCCCCGTGCGCTCGAGCCAGAGCCGGCCCAGGTCGTAGTGCGGCGTCGGGTCTTCGAACGCCGACTTGAGCGCGGCGTCGCCGATCAGGAGCTTCGCATCGGCGTCCTCGCCCAGCGGCACCTGCTCAGCCTCGGGCAGGAGCACCCTCGTCAGTGCGACCGACGTCGCCGACTCGGGCGTGACGGCGACGACGCGCACCTGCTCGAGCGGCTTGCGCGAGACGAGCTGGATCGAGTCGACCGCGCCCTCCGACGCGACGCACAAGCGCGGCAGCAGCCGCAAGCGGTCGGCGTTGCGCGCGTACTCGATCGACGAGATCGGCGCGGTGTCGAGCTCGCCGTCGAGCAGCTTCCGGTTGAGGTCGGTCGGGACGCCCTGCACCTCTTCGATCTCGGCATCGACCCGGTAGAAGACCGGCGCCATGTTCACGTAGGAGATGCGCCCGAGCCTCACCATCGGTGCAGCTCGTTGTAGAGCGTGTCGCGCTGCACCGGGACCTTCCCCGCCTCCGTGATCACGCGCACGAGCTCCGGGATCTTCTGCTCCGTCCCGCTCGTGGCGCCGGCGGCCTGGAAGATCTTTTCGCGCACGACCGTGCCCTGCACGTCGTTCGCGCCGAAGCTCAGCGCGATCTGCGCCATCGGCAGGCCCATCATGATCCAGTACGCCTTGATGTTCGGGATGTTGTCGAGCAGCAGGCGGCCGACCGCCATCATCTTCAGGTCGTCGGCGCCGGTCGTGAACTTGAAGCCGCGCCGCTCGAAGACCGTGTTCTCGGGATGGAACGCGAGCGGGATGAACGCGAGGAAGCCGCCTGTCGCGTCCTGCTGGTCGCGCAACCGGAGCATGTGGTCGACGCGTTCCTCGTAGGTCTCCACGTGCCCGTAGAGCAGCGTGCAGTGCGTCGGGATCCCCATCCGGTGCGCCGTGTCGTGCACGTCGAACCAGTCCTCCGCCGGCTCTTTGCCGGGGGCGATCAGGCCGCGAACGCGCGCGGCGAAGATCTCCGCGCCGCCGCCGGGCAGCGACCCGAGGCCGGCGTCCTTCAACACGCGCAGCACGTCGGCGTGCGAGCAGCCCTCGAGCTTCGACATGTGGTGGATCTCTGACGCCGTGTAGAACTTGAGATGCACGTCCGGCAGCGCCGAGCGCAGCTTGCGCAGGACGTCCGCGTAGAACTCGAGATCGACGTGCGGGTTCTCGCCGTTCACGCAGTGGATCTCCGTGAACTGCGAGTGCCCGTACTGCGCGACGGCATCCTCGACGAGCTCGTCGGCGCTGATCGTGTACGAGTCGTCCTGCTTCTGCGTCTTCGCGAACGCGCAGAACTTGCACTTCACACGGCAGACGTTCGTCTGGTTCAAGTAGAGGTTCTGGACGAAGTAGACCTCGTCGTTGCCGCCGCGGCGACGACGCGCCAGATCGGCGAGCTCGCCGAGCGCAAGCAGGTCCTCCGTTTCCATCAACGCGAGGCCGTCTTCGAAGTCGAGCCGCTCGCCTGCGTCGACCTTCTCGCGAATCGGGGCAAGCACGTCGAGTCTGTCGAGAACCGCCACCTGCCGCTACCTCTCTCTGTTGACGACGGCGTGCGTCAGGGCTTCGAGCTCGTCGCGGTGCAGCTCACCGTTGAGGCACGCCCGGGCACGCGAAGCGTAGTCCAGCGCCACTTCGCGGGAGCGCTCCAATGCGCCGGTTGCGGCAACACGCACGAGCGCGCCGTCCAACGGGCCGCCCGCGAGCGCGGCGCGCACGACATCGTCCTGCTGGGCCGCGAGGAGCAGCGGCAGCGTCGGCGTTCCGTCGCGCAGGTCCGTGCCGGCGATCTTTCCCGTCTCGATCGTCGCACCCGAGCAGTCGAGCACGTCATCGGCGATCTGGAATGCGACGCCCAGCGACGTCCCGTAGTCCGGGGCGCCGCCGCCGAGCCGGCACGCGGCCTCGAACAGCGCGCCGGTCTTGAGCGCGCAGCGCTCGATGTACGCCTCCACCGTCGTCGACGGATCGTGCGTCTGCGTGCGCTGCATCGCCTCGCCCCTTGCAAGCGCGAGCGTCGCGTCCGCCAGGATCTGCACCTTCGCAGAGTCGCCCGTCGCGGTCAGCTCCGCGAACGCGCGCGCGAAGAGATAGTCGCCGGTCGCGCGCGCAGCCTCGGCGCCGTACACCGACCACGCGGCGGCCTTGCCGCGCCGGAAGTGGGCACGGTCGATCAGGTCGTCGTGCACGAGCGTCGCCATGTGCACGAGCTCGACGGCGACGCCCGCCGCGAGCGACGGCTCGTTTCCGGGCGGCGTCGAGAGGAAGACGAGCAGCGGGCGTAACCGCTTGCCCCCGGCCGCGAGCGCCTCGTTGCCGACGGCGGCCACGAGCCCCGGATGGCTCGCGACCGAGCGCGCCAGGCGTTCCTCGAGCGCATCGAGATATGGCTCGAGCCCGTCCGTCTCGCGGATCGCGCTCAGGGTCCCGGTCCCGGTCACCGGGCCTCACCCACATGCAACGCGACGATGCCCCCGGCGAAGAGGCGGAACCGCACCGCTGCGAAACCGTTCCGCTCGAGCAGCGCACTCAAGTCCTCGGGCGACGGAAACCGGCGCACGCTCGCGGGAAGGTACGTGTACGCAGCACCGCCCGGCAGCACCTTTCCGAGCAAGGGCACGAGTTTGTCAAACCAGAGCCGATAGAACGGCCGTAGCCAGCCGCGCGGCGTCGTGATCTCGACGATCCCGACGTGCCCGCCGTCGCGCAGCACGCGGCGAAGCTCGCGGAGGCCGGCTTCGAGATCGGTGACGTTCCGCACGCCGAAACTCACGGTGACGGCGTCGAACGACGCGTCGTCGAACGGCAGCGCAAGCATGTCGCCCTGCACCCATTCGATCTCCGGCGCTTTCTTGCGCGCCCGCTCGAGCATCGCCTCGGAGAAGTCGAGCCCGGTGACCTCTGCGCCCCGCTTCCGCGCAGCGATCGCGAGATCGCCGGTGCCGCAGCAGGCATCGAGCACGCGGTCGCCCTCACGAACAGCCTCCTCGACCGTGATGCGCCGCCATCGTTGGTCGAGCCCCGCGGTCATCACGCGGTTCATCGCGTCGTACACCGGCGCGATCCGGTCGAACATCCGGCGGACGCCGTCCGCGGGCAGCATGCCCGCTTCGAAGCTCATTGCCCCCACCGTTTAGCACGTGTGTTCTCGAGCCCGAGCTGGTCGAGCGCGCGCGCGACGATGAAATCGACGAGATCGTCGACCGACTCGGCGCCGTGGTAGAAGCCCGGCGCGAGGAAGAGGATCGTCGCACCCGCTTCGCGCAGCGCGAGCATGTTGCGGAGGTGGATCGTCGAGAGCGGCGTCTCGCGCGGCATCAGGACGAGACGGCGTTCCTCCTTCAGCGCGACCGACGCCGCGCGGTGGATGAGGTTCTGCATCGCGCCGGAGGCGAGCGTCCCGAGCGTCCCCATCGAGCACGGGCAGATCACGTAGGCGTCGACCTTCGCCGAGCCGGACGCGTAGGGCGCCTTCCAGTCGTTCGGGTCGTAGACCGTCGCACCCGGCGCGTGCTCGAGGAGGCGCGAGGTCGTCTCGTCGCGAGAGAGCCGCGCGTTGCCGTACAGCTCGGTCGCAAGCACCTCGATCGCCGCGCCTGAGGCCGAGACGCCGATCTCGCAGTCCGCGGCGGCGAGCGCCTCGAGCAGCCGGGCCGCATAGGGTGCCCCGGACGCCCCGGTGATGCCGAGGAAAACGTGCATCACCGAGATTGTGACGGCTACGTCGTGATCGGCGGGGCACACCGGGGCTCGTGCACCTCGGCGAGGCGCAGGAGCAGGGCGTGGAGAGCCTCGCGATCCCCGTCCGAGAGGGGCGCGAGATAGTCGTTGTCGAGCTTCTGCGAGAGCGCCCGCATCTTGGTGAGCGCGCGCCGCCCGGCCGGGGTCATGGTCACGACATGGCGCCGGCGGTCGTTCGGGTCGCGCTTACGCTCGATCAGGCCGCGGTCCTCGAGCTCGTCGAGGATGCCGACGAGCTGTCCGCGGTCATAGCCGAGGACGTCCGCGATCTCGCCCTGCGTCTCGCGCGCGCCCTCCTCGAGGACGAGGAGCGCGGCGTGCTGGTAGGGCGTGAAGCCGGCCTGCTCGTAGGCGGCGAAGGCCCGCTCCTTGGCGAGCATCCCCAGGCGCTTGAGCAGGAACGAGGTCGAATCGACGAGCTCGCTTGGTAGCCGTTTGGTGACGATTTGGGTTGTTGCTGGAGTCACGGAATTAGTGTAGCGCGCCTAACCGTTGTCTTGCTATATTGTTGTCTGTACCAACGATTTAGGAGGACAATGTCCCGGGAAACCCTCACTGCTCCATCCGCGCGGCGCTGGCTCATCCTCGCCGTCACCGTTCTCGCCCAGTTCATGGTCATCTTGGACATTGCGGTGGTCAACGTCGCGCTGCCGTCCATCAAGCATGACCTCCACTTCTCGCAGGCGAGCCTCGAGTGGGTCATCACCGCCTACTCCATCTTCTTCGGCGGCACGTTGCTCCTCGGCGGACGCCTCGCCGACCTGCTCGGCCGGCGCCGGCTCTTCCTCATCGGGGTCAGTGTCTTCACGGTCAGCTCGCTCCTCTCCGGACTCGCCTGGTCCGAAGCATCGCTGATCGCGTTCCGGGCCCTCCAGGGCCTCGGCGGCGCGCTGCTCTCGCCGGCTGCGCTGTCCATCGTCGTCACCACGTTCCGGGAAGGCCGCGAGCGCAACACCGCCCTCGGCATCTGGGGCGCCGCGTCCGGCAGTGGAGGAGCCGCGGGCGTCTTGCTCGGAGGCATCCTCACGAGCTACGCAGGCTGGTCGTGGATCTTCTTCGTCAACCTGCCGATCGGCGCCGCCGTCCTCGCCGCAACGCCGTTCCTCGTCGGTGAAGCCCGCAGCGTCCTGGCACACCGCCACTTCGACTTCGCGGGGGCCGTGACGAGCACAGGCGGCCTGATGCTGCTCGCCTACGGAATTGCGCGAGCAGCGAATCACGGCTGGGCCAACGCGACGACGATCGGCTTGCTCGCCGCCTCCGCACTCCTCATCTCGGCGTTTATCGCGGTCGAGAAGCGCTCACCGGCGCCGCTGCTGCCGCTGCGGATCTTCCGCTCGCGCACGGTCTCTGCCGCCAACGCGACGATGCTGACCGTCGGCACGGTCGGGTTCGCGCAGTTCTTCCTGCTCACGCTGTATCTGCAGCAGGTGCTGCATTACTCGGCAATCAAGACGGGCGTCGCGTTTCTCGGCATCACCGTCGTGATCGCCGTAGCCTCGAACTTCGCGCAGCTCCTGACGACGCGCTACGGCGCGCAGCGGGTGCTCGTCGCAGGGATGCTGCTTTCCGCCGCGGCCGGATTCATCTACGCGCGCACGCCGGTGGACGGGCACTACTTCTGGAACGTCTTCCCGGGATTCGTCGTCGGCGGAATCGGGCTTGCCTTCTCGTTCGTCCCGGTCACGATCGCGGGGATGTCCGGCGTCGCTCCCGCCGACGCGGGCGTCGCATCCGGGCTCATCAACACGTCGCGTCAGGTCGGGGGGTCGGTCGGCCTCGCGGCCGTCACGACAATCGCCACCACCGTGGCAGCTCACGGCGTCGGCATCGGCGCGCTGAACCACGGCTTCCACGTCGCTCTCTACACCCTCGTCGGCATCTCCGTGCTCGGCGCCGCGTTCGCGGCGGCGATCGGCCGGCCGCGCCCGGTCAGCGGAGAAGAGCCGGAGCTCGCCTACGTCCTGAAGGAGGCAGCATGACCGATCGCCGCACGTACCAGCTCGAGGTCGAGCGCCTGCTCTCGCAGATCAACAACGGCATGCACGACCTGCGGCTGCTGAAGGTCTCGGGCGTGCGTAACGCAGCCCTCGCCGAGAAGAAGAACGACCTCCGCGATGCCCGCGCGCGCCTGGCGTCCCTCACGGGTGCCGTGCAGGAGACCGAGGCGCTCGCAGCCTGAACGAGCGGGGCCGGGCCCCTCCGGGGCCCGGCCCTATTTCCCGCCTTTGGATGCCTCGAGGAAGATCGCCAGCTGACGCAGGCGTTTCGTCCCGAGTGACGCGAACTTCGGCATCGGCGACCCCGGATTCACGCAGGACGGGCACTGGAGGTGCCTGATTTGGAAGGCGATGCCGAGGTTGCGCGTCCCGATGTTCGTGAGGTCGGGCGCGCCGAGGTTCGAGGAGCCGGTACCGAGGTATGTATGACACGCGGTACAGCCGGCGACGGCGAAGAGCTTCGCGCCGGGAACCGCAGCGGGCGGCAGATGCTGCGCACTGATCCAGTGCGGCACGTCCGCGATCACCTCGGACGCGAGCGCTTCCTTCGCGGTCGCGCCCTTCCACGTGAGGATCCCCATCGACAGGATCGTCAGCACCGCGCCGACGATCGCGACCGGACGCCGCGACAGGCGCCGCTCACTGCGCAGGTCGTAGAACGGCAGCGCGATCAACAGGATCAGCGCGATCGTCGGGACGCCGACCGTGCCGAGGAACACCGAGTCGGGCCACTTGAAGACGCGCAGCAAGTAGAAGAGGAAATAGAAGTACCAGTCCGGGCGTGGTACGAAGCTCGTCGTCCCCGGATCGGCCGGCGCCGTGTACTCCGGGCCGAGCAGGCCCTGGTGTGTGCCGTCGTGATGCGGCGCCCACGACGTCCACTTCCAAAGGGTTGCGAGCCCCACGATCACGGACACGACGACGACGCTCATCACGGTGTCGTGGAACATCGCGTAGGGATAGAACGGCTTCCCGCGCTCCTTGACGTCTTTCTTGTAGCGCGCGAACTGCGCGCGCTTCTCGTCGCCCCTCGTCGCGACGGCCATTACTTCGAGCCTCCTGAGCCGCGCGCCACCGGCTTCGTCAGCCCTTGCGGAAGCGGCCGCGAGCCGTTGCCGTCGACACGGTCTGCGCCGGCCTCTTCCTTCGACCACGGCGGCGAGGTCACGCCGAGGCGAATGACGAGATAGAGATGGAGGGTGATGAGCGCGATGATCGCGCCGGGAATCACCAGCATGTGGATCGAGTAGAAGCGCGTCAGCGTGTCCGCGCCGATCTCCTGCCCGCCGCGTAAGAACTGGGCGAGCCACGGGCCTAAGAACGGCGCCGTCCCGTTGAGGTTGATGCCGACGACAGTGGCCCAGTACGCCGTCTGATCCCATGGCAGCAGGTAACCGGTGAAGCCCTCAAGCATGCCCATCAGCAGGAGGAGCACGCCGACGATCCAGTTCAGCTCGCGCGGGTACTTGTACGCGCCGAAGAGAAACACGCGGCCGAGATGCAGGAACATCAGGATGATGAAGACGCTCGCGCCCCACTTGTGCATGCCGCGGACGAGCCAGCCCATGGTCACGTGGTCGGTGATGTTCTGGATCGACGCGTACGCGCCTTGCGGCGTCGGCTTGTAGTACATGGCGAGGATCACGCCCGTGACCGCCTGCACGATGAAGGCGGTGAGCGTCGCCGACCCGAGCGTCTGCATCCAGTTCGTGTCGGCAGGGACCTTGCGGAAGAGGAAGTACTTCACGCCCCCGATGAGACCCGAGCGCTCCTCGAGCCAGTCGAGCGGGAAGTTGATCGCAGCCGTCATCTGCTGCCTGCGGATCTCCGCCTTCGTCTTTGGCCTACGCGTGGTGACGGCCATTAGTGGTGGGGCGGGTTGATCGGGTAGAGGATTTGCTCCCAGCCGTCGATGTGCTCGCCCGGGCCGACCGACTTGTACTTGTGGATCTGTGCCTGTGCGCCGGTGCCGTCGACGTGCGCCACCGAGAACGTGCTCAGGAGGACCAGGCGGCCGTGGTTGATCTCGAAGCTATAGCGGTCAAGCGCGCGCACGGGCGGGCCGGCGGTGCGGTTGCCCTCGGTGTCGTACTGGCCGCCGTGGCACGGGCAGCCGAAGCCGGCGGGGACGACGGGCTCGAGCTTGATCGGGCCGGTCGTCGTGTGCTCCGTGATCGTCTTCAAGCCGAGGATCGCGCCGGTCGGGCCGTTCGCCTGCACGGGGCAGCCGAGGTGCGCGCACCGGTTCGAGATGACCGTGAAGCTCGGAGTGGGCTTGTTGTCGAGCGTGACCGTGCCGTTGTTCCGAATGAACGCGGTGCGCCGCGACACCTCGCCCTCGGCGGGATCGGTCAGGAACGTGCTGATGTACCACCGGCCTTCGGCGAAGTCGCTGACGGGACCGAGGTCCGCACGGTGATGCTTCTGGCCGAGAAACGGCGGGAGGAGCGCGAACCCGGCAACTGGCACGGTGACAACCGCGCCGATCAGGCCGCCGAGACCGAGCGTCGACGCCTCGAGGAACTTCGATCGCGGGAAGCGCTCGCCGTCGGCCGGCGCCCCGTCAACCGCCGGCGGGCCGGGCGGCACGGCAGCCGCGTCGCGATGCTCGGGCTCCACCGTGACCGCGTGGCCGCGCAGATCGGCCGTAGCATCGCGCGCCCACAGGACGCCGAAGACGATGACGATCACCCCACCGATCGTGGAGATCCAGAGCGGATTCACGATGAGCCCGACGAGAACGACCGCGACGCCGATGGCGAATCCGATCGGCCACACGGTCGGCTTCGGCAGGTGCTCCTGCTCGGGCATCTCCTCTGGATTCAATCCGCCGCCCCTCCCAGGCGTCAACGTCGTAGCAGTTGGCGCAACGAGCGCTCAGTCTGACCGACTCCGCCGTTTCGCGCGACGGGAACCGGCCCGATCCCATATTCGCTCCACCGCCGGTCGACCAGCTCGCGGATCTCCGGCGTCATCTCGATCTCCTCCGGCCACGGCCGCGCGCCCTCCTCGACCCATTTCGCGGTGGCGTCGATCCCGAGCTTTCCGCCGATGAACTGCCGCTCCGGCGCGTGGTCGAGATGGTCGAGCGGCCCCTCGGCAAGGACGACGTCGCGCGCGGGATCGACGTTCGCCCCGGCGTAGAACATCACCTGCTCGTAGTCGTGGACGTTCACGTGCTCGTCGACGACGACGACGCATTTCGTCAGCGAGAGCATCCCGAGGCCCCAGATCGAGTGCATCACCTTGCTGGCGTGACCCGGGAACGCCTTCTTGATCGAGACGATGCAGCAGTTGTGAAACGCGCCCGCGATCGGCAGGTCGTAGTCGACGATCTCCGGCACGGTCGCGCGCACTGCCGGCAGGAAGATCCGCTCGGTCGCCTTGCCGAGCCACGCGTCCTCCTGCGGCGGCTTGCCGACGACGATCGACGGGTAGATCGCCTCCTTGCGCATCGTCATCGCGGTGAGGTGGAAGACGGGGAACGGCTCCTGAGCGGTGTAGTAGCCGGTGTGGTCGCCGAACGGGCCCTCGGCGCCGAGCTCGTCATGCTCGATGTACCCCTCGAGGACGATCTCGGCGTGCGCCGGCACCTCGAGGTCGACGGTCACGCCCTTCGTGAGCTCGACCGGCTCGCCGCGGAGGAAGCCCGCCATCATGAACTCGTCGATGTGCTTGGGCAGCGGCGCGCTCGCGGAGTACGCGGTGATCGGGTCGAGCCCGAGCGCAACGGCGACCGGAATGCGGCCTTCGGTCGCGAGCCAGTCGGCGCGGCCGTCCTTGTGGATCTGCCAGTGCATGTACGTCGTCTTGCGGTCGATCACCTGCATGCGGTACATGCCGACGTTGCGCGTGCCGCTGCGCGGGTCGTGCGTGATCACCGCGGGCAGCGTGATGAACGGCGCGGGATCGCCCGGCCAGCAGCGCTGCACCGGCAGCAATGACAGATCGATGTCGTCGCCTTGGAGCACCAGCTCCTGGACCGGCCCGCGTCTCACCGTGTGCGGGCGTGAGTCGGCGACCGACTTGAGCTTCTGCAGGCCGCGCACCTTGTCCATCAGCCCGGACGGCGGCTGCATCTCCAGGATGTCGCTCACCTTGCGCGCGACCTCGTCGAGCTGCTCGACGCCGAACGCGAGGCACATGCGCCGCTCCGTCCCGAACTGGTTGATCAGCAACGGGTGCTGCGCGCCTTTCGGGCTTTCGAACAGGAGCGCCGGGCCCCCCGCCTTCACGGTGCGGTCGACGATCTCGGTGATCTCGAGATCGGGATCGACCACGGCGGCAACGCGCACGAGCTCGCCCTCGCGCTCGAGGAGGGCGATCCAGTCGCGCAGGTCGCGCATCAGTGCTTGTTGCGCGCGCGCAGCCAGTGCGTGAGCTGGCCAAGCGCGATCACCGACAGAAAGACGAGCCCGACGACGAGCATCGAGAGAACGGTCTTCCTGCCTTCCTCCGCGGCGGTCTCGGCAAGCAGATGGATCATTCCTTGAATCTACCGCACCCGTCCGGCGTGGGCAGCGAGAGCCTGGTCGACAGCTGCATCTCCGGCCGCAGCGCGTGCCGCCGCCTCGAGGGGCGCTGGAACCGCGTGCAGCCGCAGCGCGGTGCGCGGCGGGTCGAGTGTACGCCGTCCGAGCAGAGCCGCCGTCGCAGCCCAGAGCGCGCCGTCGCCGTCCGTTTCCTCCGCGCGCAGCTGCGAGCAGAGCGATATCAGCTCCGACAGGTCGCCGACTGCGTCGACGTCACCGAAGTCGGCGATGCGCACGAGGCCGTGTGCGTAGAGGTAGTCGCCGAGCAGCAGCGCCGTGTCGGGATCCGGCGGTGAGAAGAGCCGCGGCTCGCCATAGTGCACGAGGTAGCCCTCGTAGATCGTCTCGAGCCCGAGCGCGAACCGCGCTTCGCCGAGCGGCGAGAAGACTCGCTCAGGCCGCGCACTCGCGGCGAGCGTCTCGAGCCATAGCGGCGACTCGCGCGCGGCGTCGCGCGCGATCGCCTCCCAGATGTCAAGCGTTGCGGAAGAAGTCACCGACCGTCTCCACGGTGCGGTCGATGTCGTCGTCCGAATGCGCGAGTGAGACGAACATCGCCTCGAACTGCGACGGCGCAACGTAGATGCCGTGCGCCAGCAGATGACGGAAGAGCGCGCCGTACCGTTCGGTGTCGCACGTCTGGACGTCGCCGAAGTTGCGGATGCCGCGGTCGGTCATGAAGAGCGTGAGCATCGCGCCGACGCGGCGCACGCGTCCGAACTCCGCGAGACCGGCTTCGAGACGCGCGCCCTTACGCTCGAGCTCGTCGTAGATCGTGCCGTCGGACAAGCGGCGAAGCACAGCGAGGCCCGCGGCCGTAGCGAGCGGATTGCCGGACAGCGTTCCCGCCTGGTACACGGGACCGAGCGGCGCGAGCTCGGCCATGATCTCCGCACGCCCGCCGAACGCGGCGAGCGGGAGCCCGCCGCCGACGATCTTTCCGAGCACGGTCAGATCGGGCGCGATGCCGTAGCGCTCCTGCGCGCCGCCGCGCGCGACGCGGAAGCCGCTGATCACCTCGTCGAAGACGAGCAGCGCGCCCGACGCGTCGCAGAGCGAGCGCAGCGCCTCGAGGAAGCCCGCGGCCGGCGGGACGACGCCCATGTTGCCGGCAACCGGCTCGACGATGATCGCCGCGAGCCCTTCGCCGTAGCGCAGCACGGCTTCGGCGACGGCGTCGACGTCGTTGTACGGGCAGACAATCGTGTCGGCCGTGACGGCGCTCGGCACGCCGGGCGTCGACGGAATCCCTAGCGTGGCAAGCCCCGAGCCGGCGCTCGCAAGCAGCGCGTCTGCATGGCCGTGGTAGCAGCCCGCGAACTTGAGGATGCGATCGCGCTTCATGAAGCCGCGCGCGAGGCGCAGCGCGCTCATCGCCGCCTCGGTGCCCGACGAGACGAGGCGCACCATCTCGATCGACGGCACTGCGTCCGCGATCTCGGCAGCGAGCTCGACCTCCGCCTCCGTCGGCGCGCCGAAGCTCGTCCCGCGCAGCGCGGCCTCGCGCACGGCTTCGACCGTGTCGGCGTCCGCATGCCCGAAGAGCAGCGGCCCCCAGGAGAGAACCCAGTCGAGGTAGCGGTTCCCGTCGACGTCGTAGAGATAGGCGCCTTCGCCCCGCTCGACGAAGAACGGCTCGTCGAGGCCGACGGCCCGCATCGCGCGAACCGGCGAGTTGACACCGCCGGGGATCAGCTCGAGCGCGCGCTTGTAGAGATCGGATCTCGTAGTCAGAGCCATTGCGCAAGATCCTTCGTCCAGTACGAGACGATCAGATCTGCGCCCGCCCGCTTGATCGCGGTCAGCGACTCGAGCGCCGCCTGGCGCTCGTCGAGCCACCCCGAGCGCGCGGCGGCCTTCACCATCGCGTACTCGCCCGAGACGTTGTACGCGGCGATCGGCACATCGAACGCTTCGCGCACCGCGCGGATCACGTCGAGGTACGGCAGCGCCGGCTTGATCATGATCGCGTCGGCGCCTTCCTCGATGTCGAGCTCGCTCTCGCGCAGCGCCTCCCTGATGTTCGCCGGATCCATCTGATAGCCGCGCCGGTCGCCGAACGCGGGCGTCGAGTCCGCCGCCTCGCGGAACGGGCCGTAGAACGCGGATGCGTACTTCGCCGAGTAGGCAAGGATCGGCGCCTGCTCGAAGCCGCGGTCGTCGAGCGACTCGCGGATCGCGTGCACGCGACCGTCCATCATGTCGCTCGGCGCGACGACATCCGCGCCTGCCTCGACGTGCGACACCGCGGTGCGGGCGAGCAGCTCGAGGCTCTGGTCGTTGTGCACGTCACCGTCGACGATCACGCCGCAGTGGCCGTGCGAGGTGTACTCGCAGAGGCACACGTCGGTCATGAGCACGAGCTCGGGGAAGCGCGGACGGAGCGCACGGAGCGCGCGTTGCACGATGCCGTCGTCCTCCCACGCGCCGGTCGCCTGCTCGTCCTTCTCCTTGGGGATGCCGAAGAGGATCACCGCCTGCACGCCGAGACGGACGAGCTCCTCGACCTCGCGGACGGTGTCGTCCACCGTGTGCCGCGACATCCCGGGCAGTTCCTCGTCGCGCCGCGATTCCGGCGCCACGAAGAGTGGCATCACGAACTGGTCAAGGTCGAGGCGGGTCTCGCGGACGAGTGACCGCAGCGACGCATTGCGCCGGAAGCGCCGCAGGCGGGCCGTCGGGAACGAGCTCATTGCTCGAAAGAGTACGTCGAGACGAGAGAGCTCAGCTAGCGAGCCGTCGAATCCCAACGCGCGCGAGCAGGCCGAGGACACCGCCGATCCCGAGCAGCCAGACCGTCTCGACGGCGAGCGTCTCCCACGGGCTCGCGTCGTAGAGCGCCGCCGAGAACCAGCGCACCGCGTGCGCGAACGGCAGGAACTCGCTCAGCCACCACGCCGGCGCGAACGCGCCGCGCGGCACGAGTCCGAGGAACACCACCGGCAGCACGACGAGGACGGCCAACAGCGAGGCAGTCCGAGCTTCGCGCGCGAGCCCGCCGAGCGCGACGCCCGCTGCGCCGACCGCAGCAGCGGCGAGCGCGACCCCGACGACGAGCAGCGGCAGCCGCGCCCACGGCTCGCCGCCGGTGACACCGCCGATCTCGACGACGACACCGAACACAACGGCGATCGCCGCGCCGAGGACGACGCCGACGACGGCAGCCAACGCGACCTTGGCGGCGACCAACCGCCCCGTCGGCACGAGCCCGCGCCGCAGCCGTCCGATCGTTCCCTCATCACGTTCCGACGCGGTCGCACCCGCCGCGAGCAACAGCGCGAGGAATGTCACCGTCAGAGCGATGCCGTACGACTGCACCTGTGCCGACAGCACCCAGCTCCGTCCATTCGCCTTCACCTGCGTGAGCTCGATCGGGTGCGCGGTCGCCTGCAACGCCGTGCCCGTCCGCGCAAGCCCGAGCCTCGCGTCGTGGACGAAGTGCGCGATCGCCCGCACGCGCTCCGACTGCGGCATCGAGGCGAGCAGGTGCTGCGTCCGGTCGAGCCCTAGCACCGTGAACGGCCGCCCGAGGAAGCTCCCGCTGCCGCCGTGCAGCAACAGCTCGACGAAGCGCAGGTTCGCGGAGATGAAGACGTCCTGCAGCTGGCGGTTGAGCTGATAGACGAGCGCCTGCACCTGCTCGGTGACGCGCGGCGTGATCGCGCCCGTGCCCGTGCGCAGCTCGAGGCTCGGGCTCTCGGCGGTCGTCTCGAGCGCGCCGACGAACCCGAGCGGGACCGTGATCGTCGCGACGACTTTCCCCGAGGAGAGCTCGCGCGCAGCCTCGTCCGGCGACATCCGCACGAGCGTCACGTTCTTCGCGACCTGGTTGATGATCGTCTGCACGTGGAACGAATGGCCTGCCACGTCGACGACCGCCGGCACGTGGTCCTCGTCGACGAGGGCGACCCGCGGCTTCGAGCTCGCGTAGCCGGCGACGAGCCCGACGAGCAGCGCGATCACGATCGGATACGCGAGCAACGCGCCGAGGAGCACGGGCGAGCGGCGCAGCACGAGGAGGTCCTTGCGCAGCAGCAGCCAGACGGCGTTCAGCGAAACACCTCCTCCGGCGTGGCGTCGACGACGCGGCCGTCGAGCAGCACGACGACGCGGTCGGCGTGCTCGAGCTCCTCGAGGTTCTGCGTCGCGAAGCACACCGCGCCGCCCTCGCCGCGCAGCGCCCCCACGACCTCCCACACGCGGCGCCGCTGGCCCGGGTCGAGCGCGGCAGTCGGCTCGTCGAGCAGCAGCGCCTGCGGCACGCCGAGCAGGGAGAGCGCGACGTTCAGCCGCTGCCGGTTGCCGACCGATAGCTCACCCGAAGGACGCTCCTCTTTCGGCAGCGAGAAGCGCTCGAGCAACCGGCGCGCCGCGAGCGCCGGATCCGCAACGCTCTCGAGCTGCGCGAAGAGCTCGAGGTTCTCACGCGCCGACAGACGCGCGTAGTGCGCCGGCTGCTGCGGCACCCAGCCGACCCGCGCAGTGACGTCGACCGTTCCTTCGCTCGGCTCGAGCGCACCGGCCAGCAACGCGAGCAGCGTCGACTTGCCGGCGCCGTTCGGACCGACGAGCGCAACCGTCTCCCCGGCGACGAGCTCGAGATCGGTCGGTGCGAGCGCGACGACGTCGCCGTACCGGCGGGCGACCCGTGTGGCCCGGATCACGGAGCCGCCGGTGCGGCGGGCTTCTCAACCTTGTCGGGCACAACCTCGAGCTCGACGAGAGTCCCGCTCTCGTCCGTCGGCCAGCGCTGCAGCTCGATCCGCTCCGAGAAGAACTCCCACGCCGCACGCAGGGCGGCGAGCAGCGGCAACGCGACGAGGATCCCGGGGAAGCCGTAGATCTCGCCACCCGCAAGCAGCCCGAAGATGACGAGCAGCGGGTGCAGCCGCAGCGAATGCCCCATGACCTTCGGCACGACGACGTGCCCTTCGAGCTGCTGGATGCCGAGGAAGAGCAGCGCGACCCACAGCGCCGACAGCGGATCCTGCACGAGTGCGTACAGCACCGGCGGCGCGGCGCCGAGCCACGGCCCGACATACGGGATCAGCTCGGTGATGCCGGCCCACACACCGAAGAGCAAGGCGTACTTGTCCCCGTTCGGGAACAGCCCGAGCATCGAGAGGATCCACACACCGAGGCCCGAGCTCGTCCCGATGATCAGCGACAGCGCGAGCTGCCCCTTCACATAGCTCGCGAGTGCGCGCTCCATGCGCTCGATCAACGGCGTCGTTCCCGGTGCCGGCGGAAACCGCCGGTCCACCGCAGACGCAAGTCGCTGCATGTCGAGGAGCATGTAGATCGACACGACGACGACGAGGAGCGTGCTGAACAACAGGCTGAAGACTGCGAGCCCGGCGCCTTCGGCCCAGTTCAACGCTTTCGTCGTGTACTTCTCGACGTCGTTCGTCCCGATTGACGTCAGGAACTTCTGCGCGTGCTTCTGCACTTGAACCTTGCGCAGATGGTGATGATCGAGCCAAAGCTGGAAGCGCGCGAGGTCGTGCGTCGCCCCCGTTTGCCGAGGGTGTCCGGACTCGACCGTAAAGTAATTGTCCACGCGGTGACTCGCGTGGCGCGTCTGCTGCACGATCACCGTCGCGAGCGCGAGGATCGCGAATGCGAGAACGGCAGCGAAGCAGAGATAGACGAACCCAACCGCCAGGCCCCGCGGGATTCGAATTCGACCGAGCCCTCGGACGAGCGGATTGAGGAGCAGGGCGATGAGCAGCGCCACGAGGAAGATGAAGACGGCGTGACGCACCGCTCCCGCCACGACCCACGCGAGCAGAAGCAGCAGCGGCAGCGTGACCAGCTGGATCCAGCGTGGGACGAGCACCGTCGTCTGGCGAGGCGGCTGGACCGGCCCTCCCGGCATGAAAACGATGGTATCGCGGGCACCGGAAGCGGCTTTTCGGAGGGGAGTCTCGCCCTCGACCTCTGGTTCGAGGAGCCGGGTCCCCGGTTGAATGACCACTGGGCGTTCGATACGGTGCGGCCGGACATGCCGTCCTCACGCCCCACCCGGAGGCGGCGCGTCGAACGTCGGGAGGTGCGCGCCGCGCGTAGGGCCCGTCGATTCGCGCTCCTCACCGTTCTCGCGATCGTGCTCGTGATCGCGCTTGCGCTGTCCGCGTTCGGCGGGAACTCGCGCCCGCTGCAGCGGCTCGCAGCCGTCTCTGCGGTGGGCGAGCAGACGAAGCCGTTCCCCCAGATCGTCGCGCTGCACGGCAACGTGCGCCTGCAGATGCCGATCGTGCAGGGCGTCGACACCGCGATCGGCTACCACTCGAGCTCCGACAGCGGCATCACGCTGAAGCCTCTCGGCCACCAGGGGAACGAAGGGACGATTCAGGCCTTCTTCCACAAGATCTTCGGCGGCGGCGGCGGGCATCCGACCTGGTATCAGCTGGATGGCGGTGCGACGTCGGCACTCGATGTCGGTGCGCCGCCCGGCACGAGCGTCTTCTCGCCCGTCGACGGGACGGTCGTCGGCGTGACGCCGTTCGTCGTCGCAGGGCATCGATTCGGATCGCAGATCGACATCGAGCCCCAGAGCGCGCCGTCGCTGATCGTCTCGATCACGCAGCTGCGTCCCGATCCTTCGATCAAGGTGGGCAACAACGTCGTCAGCGGCGCGACGCGCATCGGCGTCGTCGTCGATCTCGCCAAGGTCGAGAAGCAGGCGCTCGCGCGCTACACGAATGACGCGGGGAACCACGTGTCGATCGAGCTGCGTCCGGCCGCGTCACTCGTCCTGAACTGAACGTTCTCTTTCTCGCGGATGTGTTCGGCTCCGCGGGCAGGCGCGCGGTGGAAGAGCGCCTGCATGCGTTGCGCGCGCAGCTCGAAGCCGACGTCTGCATCGTCAACGGCGAAAACATCGCCGACGGCGCTGGCATCACCGCAAAGCTCGCCGACAAGCTGCTTGCCGCCGGCGCCGACGTCGTGACGCTCGGCAACCACACCTACCGCCGTGCCGGCATCGGCGAGTATCTCGCGCAGAGCGACGTCGTCATTCGTCCCGCGAACGCCGGCACGTGGACGCCGGGCAAGGCGCTCGCTGTCGTGCGCGCGCGCAACGGCGTCGACGTCGCCGTCGTCAGCCTCATGGGCGCGCTCTACCTCGACGTGCCGCAGTCGCCGTGGGAGCTCGTCGATGCACTCGTTGACGAGGCGCGTGCACGCGCGCCCGTCGTCATCGTCGATTTCCACGCCGAAGCGACGAGCGAGAAGATCGCGATGGCGCAGTGGCTCGACGGCCGCGTCACCGCGGTCATCGGCACGCACACGCACGTGCAGACGAACGATGCCCGCATCCTCCCCGGCGGCACCGCGGCGGTCACCGACGCCGGCATGACCGGACCGCACGACTCGGTGATCGGCGTCAAATCCGAGCTCGCGATCAGCCGCATGCGCACGCGCCTGCCCGTACGCTTTGAGCCTGCCGAAGGCGGCGTGCGGATGGAAGGCGTCGTCGTCGAGTGCTCAGACGACGGCCGGGCGAGCGGGATCGAGCTGCTCCGGATCGCGCTGTAGCGGCGTCGGCGCCGGGGCGCGCGCGTACACGACGGCGGCCGGCGCGAGCACGGCGATCGCCGCGAACGGGAAGAACCACGGGATGTACGTGTAGAGCCAGTAGGTCAGCACGATCTCGAAGCCCGCGAGCAGCGCGGCCGTGAAAGCCGCGAGCTGCAACGGCGACTTGTGGCGCGGGAAGAACGGAACGACGAGGGCACCCGCGACGAGCAGCGCCTGGAGGATGTGCTGGACGATGCGGAGATCCGGAATCCCGCGCGCGTAGTACTGCTTCCAGTCCCAGAGCGACCAGGGCGACTGGCGGCCGACCTGCCAGCTGACCGTACGCGTCCAGAAGACGTGGAGCTCGTGCAGTGGGCTCGGCTCGAGGAGGACGACCGAGAACGCGGCAAGCGTCGCTGCGGCAAAGCCGGCGAGGAACCGCGGCGACGGCCGTCCGTTCGGATACGTCGCCCAGAGCGGGGCGACGACGAACGAGGCGAACTTCGTCAGTCCCGAGAGCGCGCTTAACGCGCCGCGCGCAACCGGTGACGATACGAGCCAGAAGCCCCAGATGAGGAACGCCGGCATGATCGAGTCGTTCGTGTTCGAGTTCGACGCGTACTGCGTGAACGGATAGGCGGCCCATGCAAACGTCAGCGCGGCGCCGAGGTTCGCCCCGCCGAAGCGTCTCCCGACAAGCCAGAGCCCGAGCATGCACAGCAGGTCGAACGCGATCGACGTGAAGTGCACCGCGGGTAACGAGTCCCACTTGCCGCTCCAGCCGAAGAACGCGTAGCCGGGGATGTATGACTCGTAGGCGACCGGCCCGTACGTGTCGCCCTGCGGATTCGCGGATTCGCAGCGTCCGTTGGTCTGGATCCGGTCGCGGATCTCACCTGACGCGTCCGCCGGGCCGCACGCCGGCCGGTTGTTCTCCACCGGGAAGTGCCCCCACGGCGCCTCGCCGTGCACGATCCGCTCGGCCCCGATGATCCCCGAGTAGCCGACGTCGATCACGTTCGACGCCTTGACGTTCAGGCCGACGCGGAAGCCGCCGAGGAACACGGCAGCGGCAAGCAGGATCCACGCGGGCCACACCGGGCGCGTCGGCGAGCCTCGACCGGTGACGCCGACCCAGATGCCGCGCAGCACGACCCAGATCAGCGCCGGGTAGAAGAGCGGCACCGCGGTGAAGACGTTGCCGTGGTTGAAGTAGTAGAGCGACACGGTCGGCGACAACAGCATCAGCAGATCGAGCGTCCGCAGCGAGAACGGACGCCGCCAGTCGACGAGGCCGACGAGGAAGATGAGGCAGAACGCGCCCCACACCCACGGCGAGTTGATCTTCACGCCTCCGAATGCACCCTTGTAGCCGCGCGCCATCTTCCAGGCGACCTGCGGTCCCGTCCACGCAGCCGTGACGACACCCGACGCATCGTCGACCGTCGCCTCGACGATCTCGCCCGGCTTCGTGAGCCACATCTTCACCGTCCATGTGGCCGTCTTCGTGTCGTAGTCCTCCTCGTCCTGGAAGCCCTGCTTGACGGGGTAGCGCGCGAGCCACGCGGCGACCTTCGGGTTGCGCTTCGCCAGAGCCAGCGCCTGCTGCTTCGTCAGATGCGTCGCGTTCTTCGGGATGAACGGCGTCTGGACGAGATGGCCCTTCGAGTCGTAGACGGGCTGCGTCACCGTCGGCGTCCCGGCCGCGTGCGCGACGGGTACGAACGCGAGCATGCAGACGAGCGCGAGCAGCGAACGACGCATCAACGGAGGCGAAACGACCAGAGCTTGTTCCCGATAAAGTTGAGCGGCGTCACGACGACGATCGCGATCGCCTGCGCGACGAGCTTGCCCGTGCCGAACCGGATCAGCAGATGCAGCACGAGCAGGTTCGCGCCGAGTGCGACAAGCGACACGACGAGAAAACGCAGACCCTGCACCGCCATGTGACCGCGGCGGTCATGAAACGTCCATATGCGGTTCCAGACATAGTTGTTCGTCGCCGCGACGGCGAATGAGCACGTTGCAGCGAGCAGGTAATGCAGCCCTGCATGCAGCAGCACCGTGTACACCACGACGTTGATGCCGTAGCCGACGGCGCCGACGGCGCAAAACTTCCCAAGCTGCACCCAGTGACGCCGGGTGCGCAGCAGCGCATGCGCGCGGCTTCGGTTGCTCACCTCCACGAGGCGGCCAGGGTAACTACGCGGCGGAGAGCCTTGGGGTTGCAACGGCCCGGCGGGTGGCAGGCACGCGCCGCATCGCGCCGTCGTGTTCGACTGCCAGCTCAGTCACGGCTCCGCCGGGACCGATGACGAGGTCGCGCAAGACGCCCGCCGCGCCGACCTCGCAGCCCGTGAGAGCCCTGAACGACGTGCCGCGCTTCTCGTAGAACTCCACGTCCTCGAGCAGCATGAGGGCAGACCCGACCGCGATCCCGTCCTCGCTCGTCTGCGCGGCGGCATAGGGCAGGAACCGCACGGAATCGTCGCCGCAGTGAACGACGTAGCCGAGCACGTGCCAGCCCTCCGTGTCGATCAACAGATCGGTCGGCCTTCCCAGGAGGATGCCGTGCAGCTCGACCCGGAGCTGGAGCGACGCGGCCGCGGTGAGGGACCCCATGGTGCCAATGGTTCCTGTCCGACCGGATGCTGCGCAAACGTCAATGTTTGTTCACGAGTGGCACGAACCGGCACGGGACGGCGGCATAGTCGGCCGGACCCTCGTGCGTCGCGATGTAGACCCGCAGAAATTGCTGGTCAGGCGGGCCGATCGGGATCACGAGGCGGCCTCCCCGCTCGAGCTGGTCGAGCAGGGCCTGGGGCGGGGCGGGCGCCGCGGCGGCGACCGCGATCGCGCCGAACGGCGCCTCATCGGGCAGGCCGAGCGAGCCGTCGCCTTCCACGACGTGGACGCGGCCGGCGTAACCCGCTTCGGCGAGCGCCGCGCCCGCCGCCCCGACGAGCTCGGGGATCCGCTCGATCGAATGCACCTCGGCTGCGAGCTCGGCGAGCACCGCTGCCTGGTATCCGGAGCCGGTGCCGACGTCGAGCACCTTCTCGTGCCCGCGGAGCCGAAGCTCGGCACAGATGCGCGCCACCATGTACGGCTGCGAGATCGTCTGGTCGGAGCCGATCGGCAACGCGGCGTCCTCGTACGCGTGCACGCGCGCGGCGGGCGGGACGAAGAGCTCGCGCGGGACGCGCGCCATCGCCGCGAGCACGCGCTCGTCGTCGATGCCGCGCGCGCGCAGCTGACGCTCGACCATCGAGCGGCGATCAGGCAACTGCCGTGCGTAACGCATGGTCGATCAGCGCGGGCGCAACGTCGGTAATGCGCTCGATGACGGCGTCGATGCCGGCGGTGACGACGGGAACGATCGAGTCGCCCTCGACGAGCGAGCCATGGCTGCCGCCGCCGGCGTGGTGTCGTCCGCCGAGATCGACGAACTCCCAGTCCGGCGCGGCGGAGACGAGCACCTCGCCCGCATTCGGGTTGGCGAGCGCCTGCCACGCGCGATGGAGCGCGTCGGGGTGATCGAGTATCGAGGCGTCGCCGCTTGTGTTCCAACCGTCGTCTCCGGGGCGGAAGCGAAGCTCCTCGCGCGCCCGGCGAGCGACGGCATCATCGCCTTCGCGCCACAGCGCAACGTCGACGGACGGCTCGCCGTCGAGCGCACGCGCGATCCCGCCTGCATCGATGCGCGCGTCGGGCAGCAGGTAGATCTGGCCCGCTCGATTGGATGCGGTAACGACGATGCTGTCGGCGTGCGCCGCGAGCGGCGCTTCAAGCGGGGCCGCCTGCGAGACGTGCGTCTGACCGTGATCGGAGAGCAGCACGACCGCGTAGCGCTCGAAGAATGCATCGCCGCCGCCGGCGGAGTCGATCAGCGCCTGGATCGCGGCGTCGGTGCGCTCGAGCGCCACGTCCTCCGCACCCTCAGGCCCGTACGCGTGCGACGCGTAATCGAAGTCGGAGAGGTAATAGGCGAGCATGTCGAAGCCGTCACGCGTGACGAGCCAGCGGCCGACCGCCGCCGCGTAAACGTCGATCGATCCGGCCGCGCGGTTGCGCACGGCGAGCGGCGCGCCCGTCCGGTCCGACTCGAAGAGGCTGTAATAGAAGAAGCGCTTCGGCCCGTACGCCGCCTTCGTCACCCACTGCAGGGTCGGCAGATGCTTCGTGTGCCCTCGGTAGCACGTGATGTTGACGGCCGCCGTGACGAGGCCGTCGTTCTCGAGCGTCTCGAAGATCGTCTCCGTGTCACGCGACAGATGCTCCGCGTTCATGTTGTAGATCGTGTCCGCGAGCGACTGCGCCATCCCCGCCGCGCGGAGTGCGGAGAACGACGAGCCGTACTCGACGATGCGCCGCTCGCCACGATGCCACCAGACGAGATGCGGGATGTGATGCACCGCCGGCGTCGACCCGGTTGCGATCGAGGAGAGGCAGACCGGCGTGAGCGACGGGAAGACGGACGTCGCGCGCCGGTACGAGCCGTGTGCTGCGAGCAGCGCGAGCGCCGGCGCGCGGCCACCTTCGACGGCGCGCTCGAACGTGGCGGGTGTCATCCCGTCGACGACGATCAGGACGAGCTTCTTGGCCATCTACTTCGCGAGCGTGCGCAGCCCGGCGTAGCGCTCCGGCGAGCGGCGGCGGAGACGCGCGGCAACGACCGGGAGCGCGACCGCCTCGAGATAGCCGACGACCGGGATGAACGCGAGCCCGGCCAGGACGACCGCGGCCCCCGTGACGAGCGTCGCCGTTCCGCCGGCGGTGCCGCCCCGACGCAGCGCGCCGCGGACGATCAGGACGGCGCCCGCCGCCCCGAGGAGCGCGCCGAGCACGCCGCCGACGACGTCACCCCAGCTTCC
The DNA here is from genome assembly GCA_036496545.1 of Gaiellaceae bacterium. Lineage (GTDB taxonomy): Bacteria > Actinomycetota > Thermoleophilia > Gaiellales > Gaiellaceae > Palsa-739. Next base: position 68,553 of record DASXKX010000033.1, read on the forward strand.
GGGCTGCCAGGCATCGACCGCGAAGCCGAGGACGAGGCCGAGAGCGGCCGCGATCGCGATCGCGAGCGGCGCGAGGCGGGCGCCTATGCCGGAGACCAGCACCCCCGCGGCGGCCCCGAAGCCAGCGCTGACGCCGATCCAGTACCACGCGCCCATTCGCATCCAGCGTACCCCTGGCGGCCCTTGTGCCGTTCTACTCACATGGCGGAGGACAGTCGCCCGATGCTCGTTTTCTTTACATCGCGCCGCTCCGGGCCGGCGCGGAGGATGGAGAGCCTGCTCGCCCACATCGCCCGCAAGGAGCGCGGGGCCCTGCGCGTGCGAAAAGTCGACGTCGACGAGCGCCCCGACGTCGCGACACACTTCCGCGTCGCAGAGGTGCCGTCGCTCGCGCTCGTGAAAGGGAGGCGCGTGGTCGCACGGCTCGAGGGCCGCGCAACCGCCCCGAAGATCGAGTCGATGATCGGGGCCCATCTGGGCTCTGACTCCCGGGTCTGACACAGCTGTTCGAGCGAACGGTTTCAAGAGCGGTGTGTCAGACCTTGCTGTTTTCGGCTACGCCTGCAGGCGCGCGATGACAGCCAACCCGAAATCCGCTGCGCGCTTGCCGTCGATCACACGGTGGTCGAACGTCACCGAGATGTTGCCCATCCTTCGGACGACGATCTCGCCGTCGCGGACGACGGGCCGCTCGGCAATTCGGTAGACGCCGAGAATCGCGACCTGCGGATGGTTGACGAGCGGCGTCGTGAAGAGGCCTGACGAGCGCCCTGCGCTCGTGACGGTGAACGTGCCGTCGCGCAACTCTTCCGGCTTCAACGTGCCGGCCTCCGCCGACTCGGCGAGGCGCTGCACGTCCGCGCCGAGCTCCTCGAGCAACCGCGTGTCGCAGCCGCGCACGACCGGGACGACGAGACCCTGGTCGGTCTGCACGGCGACGCCGATGTCGTAGCGGTCGAGATAGACGAGCTCGTCGCGCTCAACGCGCGCGTTCAGCTCAGGGAAGTCCTTCAGCGCGTCCGCGACAGCCTTGAGCACGAGCGGCACGAGCTGCTTCGTGTCGACATCGGTGAAGTCGCACTCTTCGACCCACGTCACGGGCGGGATCTCACGATGCGCGCGCGCGAGGTGCTCGAACATCTGCCGCCTGATGCCGCGAATCGGCTCGCGCCGACCTTCGCGCGGCGCCCCGCCGCCGCGGACATCCTGCTCGGTGATCCGCCCTTGCGGCCCGGTGCCTGTGATCGTCGCGAGGTCGACTCCGAGCTCCTCGGCAAGACGTCTCACCAGCGGCGTCGCTCGCACGCGATCCGGGGTCTGACTCCGCGCAGCGGTGTCTGACACCGCTGTTGGCTCCGCCTGCTTCCCGTCGCCGGCGATCACGACGAGCACCGTGCCGACTGGAACAACCTCGCCCTCGGCAACGACGATCTTCGAGACGACGCCTCCGGCCGGTGACGGGATCTCGACCGTTGTCTTGTCGGTCGCGATCTCGACTAGCGGATCGTCCTCCGCAATCTCCTGCCCTTCGTGCACGAGCCAGCGGGCGATCTCGCCCTCGGTCAGCCCTTCGCCCAGATCCGGCAGCTTGAACTCGTACGCCACGGCCGGGATTCCTACCTGATCGCGCCGTCGGCCAGCACCGCATGCACGCCTTTGACGCCGTTCACGATCTGCGTCACGTGCAAATCGACTGCGACGCTCGCCAGCGCAAGCGCATGATCCCGCTCGACGTCGAGCTCACGTTCCATCAGGTCGAGCATCGTCGCAGTCGCGTGCTCGGCGGCGAGATCGAGATCCTCGTCGAACCCGAACGCGACCCATGCATTCGGGATGCGCGCAATCGGCGAACGCAGCTCGCGGTCGATCACGTCGACCGTCAGCTGCGCGCGCTCGAGCGGCGACTCGATGGCCGTGCCGGAGACCTCACCGTCGCCTTGAACGGCATGCCCGTCACCGGCCGAGAGCAGCGCACCGTCGACCTCGATCGGCAGATAGAGCGTCGTCCCCGCGACGAGCAGCTTGCAGTCGATGTTGCCGCCCGTCTTGCGCGGCGGCCCGGTCGGATGGATGCCCGGTTCCGCGGGCGGCATGCCGATCACGCCGAGAAACGGAGCCAGCAAGACGGTTTTGCCGCGCTCATCCGTGGCTCTGTCGCTCCCGACGTCCCAGCGAAACTCCGAACCGTGCGCATACGTCGCGCCCCAGTGGCGCGGCGTGACCTCGTCGATCGAAACGACGAGCGTCTGCCCGGCTCGCGCGCCGCGTACCTCGATCGGCCCGGAGAGCGCGTGACCGCTGTGCAGCTCCTCGTCACGCTCGACGAGCGGCGTGCCGAAGTCCCAGTGCCAGCGCGCATTCAGCGACTGGAAGCGCACGGAGTCGCCGGGGTCGACCGTCACAACGGGTGCGAGCGCCGACGAGAAGTAGCCGTGGAGCGTGTCCTCCTCGAGCGTGATCTCGTGCACCGTCACGCCCGCGGCACCTGGATCCACGCATCCGCCGGTGCGAGCAGCACGCGCATCCCGATGCGCTTCCCGTCGTCGTCCCGGAACTCCCAGAGCGCAATCGCCTGCTCGTCGCCGCGCACCGACGGCGCCACCTCGGCGGGAACGTAGCCGGCCTGCACACGCCGGTCGGCGTCCCACACTGCGACGGCGTCGGGGTCGTGCTCGTTCTCCGGCTCGCGGACGAGCGCGAGCCGCCGCCCGGGGGCGAAGCAGTTGTCCTGCAGCTCGTCCAGGCGATACGACGCACCCGCGAGCTTCACGACGCGCAACCGCGGGTCATCCCAGCGCACGGCTTCACCGGTCGCAGCGTCGCGCAGCCAGTAGCCGGACGCGCCGCGCTCCAGCCACAGGCGTAAGCGTTCAGAACTGGAGGAGCCTTCGGACGGCATCGACGACCCGCTCGACTGACGGCATGTACGCGTCCTCGATCTTCCAGTACGGATACGGGACGTCGTAGCCCGTCACGCGCAGCACCGGGCCGCGTAGGTCAAGGATCGCCTTCTCGGCGAGGATCGCCGCAAGCTCGGCGCCGAAGCCCGCTGTGCGCGGCGCCTCCTGCACGATCACGACGCGCCCGGTCTTCGCGGCCGACGCGAGCAGCGCGTCCTCGTCGAGCGGCTTGAGCGTCCGGATGTCCAGCACCTCGACCGACGCCTCGTCCTCGAGCGCCTCCGCCGCTCGCTCGCAGAGCGGCACCATTGCTCCATATGCGACCAATGTGACGTCGTCGCCTTCGCGTGCGAGCCGCGCCTTGCCGAGCGGGACGACGTGCTCGCCCTCCGGCACCTCGGTGCGCTCGCTGCGATAGATGAGTTTCGGCTCGAGCACGACGACCGGATCGGGATCGCGGATCGCCGCCGCGAGCAGTCCCTTCGCGTCTGCAGGCGTCGACGGGATCGCGACCTTCACACCTGGCGTGTGCACGTAGTACGTCTCGGGCGAGTCGTCGTGCAGCTCCGGCGCGCGCACGCCGCCGCCGTACGGCATGCGGATGACGAGCGGGAACTCCATGTGCCCGCCGGTGCGCCAGTGGTAGCGCCCGACGTGCGTGATCAGCTGGTCGAGGCACGGATACGAGAAGGCGTCGTATTGCATCTCGGTCACGGGACGCCACCCGGCCATGCAGAGCCCGATCGCGGTACCGAGGATGCCCGCCTCTGCGAGCGGCGTGTCGATGCAACGGTCGGCGCCGAAGCGCTCGCGCAGTCCCGCCGTCGCACGGAAGACGCCGCCGGAGCGTCCGACATCCTCGCCCATCACGAGCACGGCGTCGTCTCGCGCGAGCTCGACGTGGAACGCATCGTTGATCGCCTCGACCATCAGGAGCTCAGGCAAGGTCGCCCCCGAGAATGCGCCGCAAATCCGCGAGGTCACGCGCCAGCGATGCGGGTGGGTCCGCATACGCGTGCGCGAAGACGAGCGAGATGTCGGCGTCCGGCTCGGCCTCCGCTTCGGCGATGCCGGCGCGCATCGCCTCGGCCGCCTCGTCCTTGATCGCCTGGTCGAGCTCGTCGCCAAGGATCCCCAGCCGTCGCAGGTACCGCTCGTAGCGCCCGAGGCACTCGTTCTGGCGCTCCTGCTCAACGCGCTCGAGATCGATGTAGGCGCGCGGGTCGTCGGCGGTCGCGTGCGGCGCCGTCCGGTATGTGACCGCCTCGATGAATGTCGGCCCACCGCCGCTGCGCGCGCGCTCGACGGCTTCTCGTGTCGCCTCGTACACCGCGAGGACGTCGCCGCCGTCGACGCGGATGCCGGGGATGCCGTAGCCCGCCGCCTTGTCGACGAGGGCGTCTGCGTGCGTCTGCGCGCTGAGCGGCGTCGAGATCGCCCACCCGTTGTTGTTGCAGAAGAGGATGAGAGGCGCCTGCATGACGCCGGCGAAGTTCGCGCCCTCGTGGAACGCGCCCTCACTTGTCGCACCGTCGCCGAAGAACACGAGTGAGCACGCACGCTCGCCCTTGAGCTTCTTTCCCCACGCGAGCCCAGCGGCGTGCGGCACCTGCGTCGCGATCGGGACGCAGATCGACGCGACGTTATAGTCGGCCGGGTTCCACCAGCCGGCCGGGTGGCCGCGCCACCAGTGCAAGATCGTCGCGGGAGGCATGCCGCGCAACAAGCCGATCGCAGACTCGCGGTAGCTCGGGAAGATCCAGTCGACGTCGTCGAGCGCGTGCACGGCACCCGCTTGCATCGCCTCGTGGTTCCAATAGATCGCGTACGTCCCGATCCGGCCTTGCCGGTGGTAGACGACCGACCGCTCGTCGTACGTGCGCAGGAGCACCATCGACCGGTACAGCTCGAGCAGCTCCTGCTCGCCGAGGCCGTCGACCTCGCGGTCGTCGTCGATCACCCGGCGAAGCTCGTGATCCCCGGCTGCAACCTGCGCCATCAGCAGGCGCGATGGTACTAGGAGGGTCCGGCGCCACCGAGCCTTATAGCCTCAGCGGCGACGGGCTTCACGCGGCGCGTGTGCCACTGTTCCGGCAATGACGCCCGAACGGAGATCTCCGTGGTTTGGATGGGTGCGCATGACCGCGCCGGCGGCCTTTGTCGGCTACGGGCTGTACCTGGTCGAGGGATCGGCGATTCTTGGCGTTGTCGTCGGCGTTGTCATCCTGCTCGTATGCCGGTTCCTACTCGGGTCCCTCGCGACTGGACCGACGAACGACGGCGAGCAGTCCAGCGACTCCGACTATCGAGAACCGCCCGACCGCTGACGGCGGCAGCCTCGGCAAGCAGCGGATACGTCTCCCCTGCAATGTCACCCCGACGCGTTGCCCTGCGGAAGGCCGATCAGCAGAATCAAGACATGGCGGCCCCGCCGGAATCGGTCGGTAAGGCAACCGATCTCGTCTCCTTCGTCCCGCGCCTGACGCTGGAATGGCTGCGGTCCAGCCCGGAGCAGAAATGGCTCGAGGTCGACGGCACGCTCGCGTTCGTCGACATCTCGGGCTTCACTGCGATGTCGGAGCAGCTCTCGAGCCTGGGCAAGGCAGGCGCGGAGGAAGTCACGGACGTCATGAACGCGACGTTCGCAGCGCTGCTCGACGTTGCGTACGCGGAGGGCGGCGGCCTGCTCAAGTTCGGCGGCGACGCCTTGCTCCTGCTCTTCGACGGTGACGGCCACGGCCCGCGTGCGGCGCGCGCGGCGTTCGCGATGCGGAGCACGTTGCGCACGGTCGGCCGGCCCCGGACATCTGCCGGAACGGTGACGCTCAAGATGCACGCGGGCATCCACAGCGGCCGCTTTCAGTTCTTCCTCATCGGCGACTCGCATCGCGAGCTGCTCGTAACCGGCCCCGCAGCGACGCGAACGGTCGAGATGGAGGCAGCGTCGGAGGCCGGTGAGATCCTGCTCAGCCCAGAAGCAGCCGCACTGCTTGACGCGACGTGCGTCGGCGAGGAGAAGGGCCCGGGCTTCCTGCTTGCATCGTCGCCCGAGACGCGCGGAAGCCTCGCACCACTCCCCGAGATCGAGGGCATCCCGCTCGAGATCGCCGTGCCGGCTCCGCTGCGCGCACAGCTCCTCGAGGTCGGACCGCTCGAAGGCGAGCACCGGAACGCAGCAATCGGCTTCCTCCGCTTCTCCGGGATCGACGAGGTGATCGCCACCGAAGGCGCGGACTCCGCAGCCGAGGCGCTCGACGTCCTCGTGCGCGCGGTGCAAACCGCAGCCGCAGAGCACTCCGTCACGTTCCTCGAGAGCGACGTCGACCGTGACGGCGGACGCATCATCCTCGTCGCCGGTGCGCCGCAGACGTTCGGTGACGACGAGGAGCGCCTGCTGCGCACGGTGCGCGCGGCAGTCGACTCGGGGCTGCCGCTGCCGGTGCACGTCGGCGCAAGCCGGGGTCGCGTGTTCACCGGTCAGGTCGGCGCGCCGTTCCGGCGCACGTACACAGTGCTCGGCGACACGGCCGCGCTTGCGGCGCGACTCATGGCGCGCGCCGGCGAGGACGAGATCTACGTCGCGGAGGAGGCGTTCAATCGCGGCGGCTCGAGCTTCGCCGGCACAGAGCTCGAGCCGTTCATGGTCAAGGGGAAGAGCGAGCCGGTGCAAGCGTTCGTGCTCGGCGAGCTCACGGGCGACACGCACGTAACGGCAACGACGTCACCCAAGCTGCCGTTCGTCGACCGTGAGCGCGAGCGCGCCGTGCTCGGTGCTTCCGTCGCGCCGGTGCGGCTGGGCTTCGGGACGCTCGTCGAGCTGATCGGCGAGCCGGGCATCGGCAAGTCGAGACTCGCCGACGAGCTGCGTGAGACGTGCGCCGACATGCAGCAGCTGACGCTGCGCTGCGAGCAGTACGAGTCCTCGACGCCGTATCACCCGTTCCGCCCGTTCCTGCGCTCCCTGCTCGAGGTGGAGCTGAACGGCGGCGCCGAGCACAACCGAACCGTGCTCGCGGAGCGGCTTGGGCGGATCGACGAAGGGCTCGTCCCATGGGCTCCGCTGCTCGCAGCACCGCTCGACGCCGACGTCGCGACGACCCCGGAGGTCGACGAGCTCGACGCGTCGTTCCGCCGGGCGCGCCTGCACGGCGTCGTCGGCTCTCTGCTCGGCAAGCTGCTCGACACGCCGACGCTCGTCCTGGTCGAGGACGTGCACTGGATGGACGACGCGTCGTCCGAGCTCCTGCGCCACCTCGGGACCCAACTGCCGACGCGGCCGTGGCTGACGTGTACGACGCGACGCCCCGAGTCCGGGGGCTTCGCCGCCGCAGAGGGGACGCCGCCGCTGCCTGCGCTGACGCTCCGGCTCGAGCCGCTCCCGGCCGAGGACGCGAAGACGCTTGCGCGCGCCGCGACCGGTGACCGTCACCTGAGCGACGAGGAGCTCGCGGCGATCACACAACGCGCAGCCGGGAACCCGCTCTTCCTGCAGCATCTCGCCTCGCCGGAGGAAGCGGTCGACGAGACGGAGGACCTCCCCGAAACAGTCGAGGCACTCGTCGCGACGCGCATCGACCGGCTCGCACCGGGCGACCGTGCGCTGCTTCGCTGGGCGTCGGTGCTCGGGACGTCCTTCTCGGTGCTCGTGATCCGCGACGTGCTCGAGGACGATCCGACCGCGGCCGCAGACTCGGAGGCGTGGGACCGGCTCGTCGAATTCGTGGAGCGCGACCCGGACGTGCCGAACGCGTTCCGGTTCCGCCACGCGCTCATCCGCGACGCCGCCTACGAAGGTCTCTCCTACCGCCGCCGCCGCGAGCTGCACGGCAAGGTCGCCGAAGTGCTCGAACGGCGCGAGCCGGACGCGGTTGAGCTGCTCTCGCTGCACTTCCATCGCGCGGAGGACAAGCCTGCGACGTGGCGGTACTCGCTCGAGGCCGGCCAGGACGCGCAGGCCAAATGGGCGAATCTCGAAGCCGCGGAGTTCTACGAGCGCGCACTCGATGCCGCGTCGGCTGTCCCCGACCTCGACATCGCGGCGATCGCCGCTGCCTGGGAGTCGTTGGGCGACTGCCTCGACCTCGCCGGGAGGTTCGACCGGGCCGCCGAGGCATACGAGCGTGCGCTCGAGCTCAGGCCGAAGAACTCGCCCGAGCAGATCGAGTTGCTCGTCAAGGACGGCGCGCTCCACCGCGAGATGGGCCGGTATGACGAGGCGATTCGCTGGTACAACCGTGGGCTTCGCGCCGCGCGTCATCTGGACGGAGGCCCGATGAGAGAGCACCTCGAGCTGGAGCTCGAGATGGGAATCGCGATGGTTCGCTTCCGTCAAGGCGACTTCCGCGACTGCATCAAGCGTGGCCGCGAGGTCGTCGACCGCGCACTCGCTGCCGAAGCCGACGAGCGGTTCCAGCTGGCCAACGCCTACCTTCTCCTGCACCTCGTCAACACGCAGATCGGCTCGCCGGACCGACTCGCATTCCGAGGCCTCGCCCTTCCGATCTTCGAAGAGCTCGGTGACCTCAAGCGGCAGGCGACCGTGCTGAACAACCTCGGGATCGAGGCGTACTACGAAGGCGACTGGGCGAAGGCGCTCGACGTCTATGAGCGAAGCCGCGTGCTGTTCGAGCGCATCGGCGACGTGACGAGCGTCGCAATGGCGCAGAACAACATCGGCGAGATTCTTTCCGACCAGGGACGCCTGGCCGACGCGGAGGCGCTCTTCAGCACGGTGCAGCGGTCGATCGACGCGACGGGCCACCGCGGGCTCTCGATGATGAGCCGCCTCAACCTCGGCCGCGCAGCCGCACGAGCCGGCCGCTTCGAGGAGGCTGCCGAGCTGCTCCGGGAAGCGGCAGAGGGATTCCGCGAGATCCAGGCGTCGAGCTTCGAGCAGGAAACGCACGCGCGGATCGCCGAGGCGTCGGTGCTCGCCGGCGATCCCGAGCGGGCGCTCCGGGAGGCCGAGTTCGCGGAGCTCTCAGGCGAGTCGAATCCGCCGCCTGCGCTCCAAGCGGTCATTCACCGGGTGCGGGGCTACGCGTACCTCCAGCTGCACCATAGGGACGACGCCGTGCAGGAGTTCGAGCGGAGCGTCGCGGAGGCGCGGAGAGGGTCGGCGCTGTACGAGCTCGCCCTCGCGCTCCGTGCCGAGGAGACGGCGAGCGGCGCCTCGCCCGAGGGGGGCGAGGCGCAACGCTTGCTCGATGCTCTTCAGGTGTCGAAGCTTCCGGACGTGCCGGTCTAACTCAACCGAGCCCGCCCCACGGATCGCTCTGGTCGAGGAACAGGATGACCTGGAGTTGACCGCCGCTGATGCGCTTCTTGTCGACAACGCAGGGCGCGTCCGCCGACGTCGGCGACGCGGGGCAGTCCGGCGTCGGACTGACGTTCCAGTCACCGGTCGAGGTCGGCATCGAATGCACGAGGCAGACCACGAAGCCGCTAGCAGGCCCGTTACCGGACGCCTGCTTCGAGAAGACAAGCGTCACCTGATAGGTCGTTTGTCCCGCCGGGAGGAAATGCGGACTCAGGTTGAAGACGGACCCGCCGATCGCCTGCGTCCGCCCACCGCAGGTGAAGAAGTTCGCCAGGTTGTCGTTGAAGCCGATGCCGATGCTCGCGCCCGTCGCAGACGGAGGCGGGGTCGTGGCGGTGATCGACTTTTTCGAGTTCTGCCATTGGCACACAGGAGTCGTCTTCGTGCAGGCCAGATCGACGACGTCGAACGTATTGCTCGGGTCGGTGAGCCCAGCCGGATCAGTGATGCCGGTCGCCGGATCCGTGACAGTCAGCGAGTTGGGTGTCTCGGTGACGACCGGTTGCACGTCGACGTTCGCGATTCCGTTCGAGAAGACGCTTCCGTATCCGGCTGCCGGGTCGAACTGCGTGTTCGTGCCGGCCTTGAAGAACTTCGCGCCGGTGAGGAAGCTGTACGTCAGCTGGGCGCCGCTGTAGTTCATCTTCGTTTGACCACAGGTATCGAGCGCCGTCGTGGTGAAGGGGAACCGCTGATTCGTGAGCACCGTCGGGAACTCGGCGTCAGCAACCGTTCCGATCGGCGCAATGCTAAAGCTGCCGAGCGGCGTGAGATCCGAAGGCCCGAGCGTCATGGCGTTGCCGGGCTGGCCGCTGAAGTCGTTCGACTGCTTGGCCTCCACCGTCCAGGCTGCCGTGGTGCACAGAGCGGCACCCGGGATCGTCACCGTGACGTCCGCGGAGACCGTCGCGCCCTTTCCGAGCGCCGTCGAGCTCGACGTCGCGCGGAACTGGACGACGTTGTTGGCGACCGTCACGTTGAAGGCGGCGCTCGAGATGTTCGAGACCGCTCCGGCCGTGAAGTTGGCCGGCAGCATGAAGTTCGCAGAGCCGAGGCTCTGGGACGCCTTCGGGTCGTTCGTCAGCGTCAGCCGGAACGTGTTCGGGTCCGACGCGCTCTCGACGCGGACGTTCGCCGTATACGGCTTCGTGTTCCCCGCCGCTTGGGCCGACGCCGCGGCAACGACCGCGACCAGTACAAGCCCAACACTTGCAAACCGCATAAACCGTCTCATGACCACTCCTCACTCCCCGACCGCAGGCACACAAACGGGGAGCCGCGTCCCCGGACGAGGGAGTCAAGCACAGTTTTGTCCAAGGTTCAAAGACGGGCTCCGCTCAGAAGCCTAAGCAGCCTCGAGCCTGAAACTCAGGTCAAAACCGCGACCGCGCCGCGCTGAGCCTCGAACACGACGCGCTCGACGTCGCCGAGGTCCTCGCCGTCCGCCTGGAGCGGCATCGGCGTGTCGCAGACGATCTCCACGCGGTCGAGATCGTGGCCGAGGAGCACTTCGGCCGCCCGCGGATGCCCGCGCAGCAGCGCATAGGAGGTCCAGACGAGCGAGCGCCGGCGGATGCGCACCGGCGCGACGACGTCGAGGCCGAGCTCGAAGTCGGCGTCCGGGACGAGCTGCACGGGGATGCCCCTGGCGTACGTGTACGGCGACCCGTTCGCGACGAACGCGAAGGCAGCGCGCCCGAGCCCGACGACTTCGAGCGATGGGTCGACGTGACCGCGGTTCGACGCGAGCGCGCCGACGACGGCGCGCGCGAACGCGAGGTCGCCGGGCCGCCTGCCGTCTATGCCTCGGCCCATCTCGTCGACGCGGCGGACGGCTTCTGCGTCGAGGCCGACGCCGGCGGCGAACGCGAAGCGCCGGCCGTTGACGCTGCCGAGCGTTATCCGGCGCGCCCGGCGCGCGCCAATCGCATCGGCCACCTGCGCGGCCGCGGCCACGGGATCGTGCGGCAGGCCGAGCGCGCGGGGGAGGACGCTCGTGCCGCCGCCGGGTAAAAAACCGACCGGCACATCGGCGTGCAGCCCGTTCAGCGCCTCGTTGAAGCCGCCGTCCCCCGAGAAGACGACGATTGCATCGCTGCGCCGCCGCGCAGCGTCGGCGACGAGCTCGGTCGCATGGCGCGGACGCTCGGTCAAGCGGGTTTCCACGGTTCCCGCGCGCGAGAGCTCGTCCTTGACTGCAGCGATCCCGTCCTCCGTCACGTGCGTCGCGAAGGGGTTGACGATCAGGACGATGTTCATCGGCTCGCGTACCCGCGCATCCCGTCGAGCAACAGGTCCGTGAAGCGATCGGCGAGGTTGTCCGTCTCCGCGCCGGGTCGCAGCCACGTGTACGCCCAGTTCACCGACGAGAGCGCGACGAGTGCGGCCGCGCCGTCATCGAGATCCGTGCGCAGCTCGCCGCGCTCGCGGCCTTCACGGAAGAGCGAGCGAAAGCGCTCCTCGTATCGACGCCGCTCGGCGAGGAACAGCTCACGCCGCTCGCCCTCGAGGTACCGCCACTCGCGGATGAAGACGGTCGCGACGTCGAGCTGCTCGCCGACGACGCGCAGATGCGCGCGCAGCGCCGCGCGGATCCGCTCGACGACCGGGCCGTCATCCGCAACGCCGTCGAGGCCGGCGTGGAACGCCTCCGCCCCCTCGCGCGCGACCTCCCAGAGCAGATCGGCCTTCGACTCGATATGCGAGTAGAGCGAGCCCTTTTGCACGCCGAGCGCCTCGGCGAGATCCCCGACCGACGTGCCGTGATAGCCCCGCTCTGCGAAGAGCCGGGCGGCCGCACGGGTTAGCTCGGAGCGCCGCGAGGAGATACCATCACCCTAACGATCGTTCGGTCCAGGAGGCTTCGTGGCCGCTGTTGAATTTCCAGCTTCTGAGCAGGCATTTCTCGAGTACGTCCAGTCCGGTGGCCAGGTCGAGACGGCGGATTGGATGCCCGACGACTACCGGGTGAAGCTCGTGAAGTTCATCGAGATGCATGGCAATTCCGAGCTCATGGGCGTCCTGCCCGAGCGCGAGTGGATCCTCCGTGCGCCGACGCTCCAGCGCAAGCTCGCGCTGACGGCGAAGGTGCAGGACGAGGTCGGCCATGCGCAACTGATCTATCGCGTCGTGGAGGATCTCGGCAAGCCGCGCGAGCAGTGCCTCGCCGATCTCGTGTCGGGCAAGGCCAAGTTCCACAACGTCTTCCATTACCCGACGAAAACGTGGGGCGACGTCGGCGTCATTGCGTGGCTCGTCGACGCGGCGGCGATCATCAGCCAGAAGGCACTGCTCAAGTGCTCGTACGCGCCGTACGCGCGGATCATGAAGAAGATCTGCTGGGAGGAGTCGTTCCACATCCTCCACGGCCGCGACGTGATCCTCGCAATGGTCACCGGCACGCCGGAGCAGTTCGAGCTCGTGCAGGAAGCGCTGGATAGATGGTGGGGGCCGCTGATGCAGTTCCACGGCAACCCGATCCCAATGGATGAAGACCCGATGTTCGTCTGGCGGATCAAGTCGCAATCGAACGAATCTGCGCGCCAGCAGTTCCTCGACGGCTACGTGCCGCAGATCTGGGAGCTCGGCCTGACGGTGCCTGACCCGAAGCTGCGCAAGCGCGACGACGGCGTGTGGGTGTACAGCGAGCCCGACTGGGCTGAGCTCAAGCACGTGGTCACGGGGCACGGGCCGCGGACGGCTGACCGGCTTGCGTTCCGTGCGCGCTTCCTCGAGCAGGAGCAGTGGGTGCGCGACGCGGTGCTTGCGGCGTGATCTACGAAGTCTTCCGACAGGATCGCAAGGGCCAGCCGTTCGAGCATGCCGGCTCGGTCGTCGCGCCCGACGTCGAGTTCGCGGAGGCGTGGTCGCGGGAGCAGTACGGCCGCCGCGGCGAATCGGTCGCGCTCTGGCTCGTGCCGCGCGATGCAGTGCACGTCGTGGCGGACTGGGCGGACGAGTTCGACCTGAAGTACCGCCGCGTCGACGGCTACTCGATCAAGGCGCGCTTGAAGGAGGCTCGTGAACGAGCGGGTACTGCTGGGGCTGGCTGACGACGAGCTGGTCATCGGGTGGCGCGACTCCGAGTGGACGGGCATCGCGCCGATGCTCGAGGAGGACGTCGCGTTCTCCTCGATCGCGCAGAACGAGATCGGGCATGCGCGGGCTGTCTACGAGCTGCTGTCGGACGATGCCGACGCGCTCGCCTTCGACCGCGCGCCGGAGGAATACGTGTGCGCACCGCTCGTGCAGCTGCACCTGCTGGACTGGGGCCGCACGATCGCGCGGCGGTGGCTGTACGAGGTTGCCGACGAGATCCGCATCACGGCCTTGATGGAGGAGCTGCCGCTCGCGGCGAAGATCAACCGCGAGGAGGCGTATCACCGCATGCACGCGGAGATGTGGCGCGAGCGGCTTGCCGACACGCCCCAGTTCCGGGCCGCGGTTGAGGAGCTGTGGCCGTACGCGCTCGGCGTCCTGCCGCCGGAGCAGCGCGATGCACTCGCCTCTCGCGTCGGCCGCGACGAGGTCGAGGCCGTCGAGCGTGGCGCGAACGACGCGGCCTTCGCCGACCTGCACGCGGAGATGACGATGGTGCGGCGCTCGGCGCCCGCCGGCGCGCAATGGTGACCGCCGAGCAGGTCTGGGCCGCGTTCGAGGGGATCCCGGATCCCGAGATCCCGGTCATCTCGCTCGTCGACCTCGGCGTCATCCGTTCGGTCGATGTCGAGAATGGACACGTCCACGTGGAGTTCACGCCGACGTTCCTCGGCTGCCCCGCGCTCGAGGTGATGAAGCGCGCGCTGGAAGAGACGGTCAGCGGCCTCGGCGGCGACCCGGATGTGCGGGTGATCCAGGACGACTCGTGGTCGACCGACAAGATCACTCCGGCCGGCCGCGAGAAGCTCCGCGCCGCCGGCTTCGCGCCGCCGGCTCCGCGCGAGGCGTCAGCTCCGAAGCTCGTGCAACTGCAGTCGAACGTCTACCGCTGTCCGTACTGCGGCTCGACCGACACGCAGCTCGAGAACATCTTCGGCCCGACACCGTGCCGCTCGCTCCGCTACTGCACGAGCTGCAAGCAGCCGTTCGAGCAGTTCAAGACCATTTAGACGGTGCCGCCCGCCTAGACAGGCGCGTCTACCGTCCTAGACTCGGAAGCGTGCACGAGCGGCCGGAGGCGAACGTCCGGAAGACCGTGACGATGCTCTTCGCGGACGTCACGGGATCGACGATGCTCGGCGAGCAGCTCGACGCCGAGGCACTTCGTGGCGTGCTCGAGCGCTACTTCGACGAGATGCGGGCAACGCTCGACCGGCACGGCGGCAGCGTCGAGAAGTTCGTCGGCGACGCCGTCCTCGCAGTGTTCGGGATACCGGTCACGCACGAGGACGACGCACTCAGGGCCGTCCGTGCCGGCCTCGCCATGCGCGACGCTCTGACGGCGCTCAACACGGACCTCGCGCGGGAGTGGGGCGGCGTGCAACTCGGAATGCGGATCGGGATCAATACCGGCGAGGTCGTCGCGAGTGATCCACGGCAGGGCCAGCGCTTCGCGACCGGAAGCGCCGTCAACCTGGCGGCCCGCCTCGAGCAGGCGGCGGATCCGGGCGACGTGCTGATCGGAAGCGCGACCTATGCTCTGGTGCGGGAGGCGATCGACGTGGCGGAAACGGAGCCCTTATCGCTGAAGGGTGTGGCAGGGGCCACTCGCGCATATCGCGTCCTCCGCGTGCGCGATGAGGTGCCGACCGCTCGGCCGCTCACCGACACCCCGCTCGTGGGCAGGACGGTCGAGCTGGACCAGATCGTCGGCGCGCTCGACCTTGCGGTTGCCAACCGGTCATGCCGGCTGGTGACCGTCTTCGGCAACGCCGGTCTCGGGAAGTCGCGCCTCGCATCCGAGGCTCTTGCCCGCCTCGAGAGCCGGGCGAACCTTCTGATCGGCCGCTGCCTGCCGTATGGCGACGGGATCACGTACTGGCCCATTGTCGAGGCGGTGAAGCAAGCGGTGTCGATCGGTGACGACGATCCGCCGGAGGTCGTGCGCGCGAAGATCGCCGCTTGTCTCGAC
Source organism: Gaiellaceae bacterium (assembly GCA_036496545.1). Taxonomy (GTDB): domain Bacteria; phylum Actinomycetota; class Thermoleophilia; order Gaiellales; family Gaiellaceae; genus Palsa-739. Next base: position 83,842 of record DASXKX010000033.1, read on the forward strand.
GCCGACGAGGACGCAGCGGTCGTCGCGGAGCGTGTAGCCCACGTCATCGGGGTTGGAGATGCGAGCGCCTCGAGGGATGAGACCTTCTGGGCCTTGCGCAGGCTGCTCGAGGCGATCGCGCACACGCGGCCGCTCGTCCTGCTGCTCGAGGATCTCCACTGGGCGGCGCCGACGCTACTCGATCTCATCGAGTACGTCGCCAACTGGTGGAGCGACGGGCCCGTTCTCGTGCTGTGCCTCGCCCGTCCCGAGCTTCTCGAGAGCCGGGTCCACTGGGCGCATGCCCCAAACGCTGCCTCGATTCAGCTGGCTCCCCTCGGCGAGGACGAGACCGACGAGCTGATCGACTCGCGGCTCCACGGCTCGAGGCTTGCCGCCGAGACGAGACAGCGAATCAAGGACGCCGCCGAGGGGAACCCGCTCTTCGTCGAGCAGATCCTTGCGATGAGCGCCGAGGCCAGCGACTTCAGCGTTCCACCGACCATCCAGGCGCTTCTCGCCGCCCGGCTCGACCTACTCGGAGACGACGAGCGCACGGTCCTCGAGCGAGCGTCGGTCGTCGGTCGATTCTTCTCCTGGGAAGCGGTCCGGGAGCTGTCGCCGCCCGACCTGCGACCGCATCTCACCGAGCATCTGCTGGGCCTCGTTCGCAAGGAGCTGCTCGCTCCCGAATCCGGCACGGGAGTCGAGCACAGCTTCCGCTTCAGCCACATTCTCATCCGGGACGCCGCGTACGGGGCACTGCTGAAGGGAGTGCGTGCCGACCTGCATGAGCACTTTGCGGTCTGGATCGAGAGTCAGCACGGCGAGTACGACGAGATCGTCGGCTACCACTACGAGCAAGCCTTTCGGTACCGGAAGGAGCTCGGCTCGGTGGACGAGCATGCCCGTGGCCTTGCTGCCCGAGCCGGCAGCCGGCTGGGCGACGCCGGCCGCCGCGCCCATTCGCGCGGCGACACGCCGGCGGCGGCCAATCTGCTCGAGCGCGCATGCTCGCTCCTGCCGGCGGGCACACACGAGCGGCTGGTTCTCCTGCCGGAGCTCGGCCGCGTCCTGACCGAGATCGGCTCACTCGATCGCGCTGAGATGGTTCTGAGTGAGGCAGTGAACGCGGCGGAGAAGGCAGGGGAACGATCCGTCCGCGCAACAGCTCTCCTCGACCTCGCCGCGCTCGCCCTGTACGCGCATCCGGACGCCGAGCGAGGCGCGCAGGACCTGGCGGAGGCGGCCGAGGAGGCGGTGCAGGTGTTCGAGGCATCGGAGGACCACGCCGCCCTCGCGCATGCCCTCGATCAGCTCGCGATGGTCCACTGGACGAACTGCCGCTACGCGGCTATGGAGGACGTCCTCCTCCGCGGCCTCGCCCACGCCGAGCTCGCGGGTGACAACCACGAGCAGGCGTGGATCCGCAGCTACCTGGCCCGCGGCGCGCTGCTCGGTCCGATGCCCGTCGAGCCTGCGATCGCACGCTGCCGGTCGATTCTCGAGCAGGCGCGCGGGAATCCGTTTGACGAATCGGTAGCCGGCGTGATGGTCGGCGGGCTAGAGGCGATGCGCGGGCGGTTCTTGGAAGCGCAGGAGCGCTTCGCGCAGAGCCGTCTCGGCTTCCGGGAGCTCGGTCACACTCGCTGGCTAGCTGCGCTGCCGTTGTGGTCCGGCCCTGCACAACTTCTCGCCGGCGCGCCCGACCAGGCCGAGGCGGAGCTCGGAGAGGGCTACGAATCGCTTCAGGGGATGGGTGATCGCGGGCTCATCTCACCGGTTGCGGCGTTCATGGCGCAGGCGCTCTACGAACAGGGTCGCTACGACGAGGCGGGGGAATTCGTCGATGTCAGCGAAGCGTGCGCGTCGCGCGACGACCTCTTCCCACATGTGGTGTGGCGCGGCGTGCGCGCGAGGATCCTCGCTCGCGACGGCAGCTCTGACCTCGCAACGACCCTCGCGCACGAGGCGGTCGCGCTCGCCAACAAGACCGACTCCCCCAACCTCCAGGGAGACGCATGCCTGAATCTCGCGGAGGTGCTGCGACTTCGGGGCGACGATGAAGCGTCGTTCCAGTGGATCGAGCGTGCGCTTGGTCTCTTCGAGGCCAAGGGAAACGTCGTCTCGGCCGACGCGGCGCAGAGCCTGCTCGCGCGGGCTTGACCCGCACTGCCTGGAGAGCTAGCGTCGCCTGATGGCCGCCGATCTGCCGGCGTTTGCCCTGGCGTTGAGAGACGATGTCGACGCCGCCGCCGCGCGCGAAATCCTCGAACGGCTGGCGTTCGACGACGACTTCCGCGAAAGCGTCCAATCGGACTCGCGCGCCCTTTATGACGCACTCGGCATCGACGTCGGAGAAGGTCTCTTGCCCGAACGGGTCGTGCTTCCGCTGAAGCGGGAGCTCATGGAGGCGCTCGAGATCCTCGACAGCTATGGGGAGTTCCGGTTGAAGTTCCAGCCGTTCGGCTTCTACACGCCTGCGAGGAACCCGTTCATCGGCATCCTCCTGCTTGCTGCGAAGGTGAACGCCGGCTAGTAGCGGAATGACGCGCTACCGCCGGACGGCCTACGCCTTCCTCTACTGCCAGGACACCGGATTCGTCGACATCGGTGCGTTGCTGCGCGGTCGAGTCGAGCCGGCGGCACAGCGCCAGGTCGTCGGGCTGTCTGCCCTCACGGGGGGGCCGCAGCCCGTTTCGGACGTGGAGCTCGAGCTCTTCCTGCGGCTCCCCGTCCGCGAATGGGCCAACGTCGACGACGACGGGTGCGCGGGCGGCCTCGCAGCGAAGGGTCTGCTTGTGAGCGACGAGGACGACGTCGAGCTACGCGAGCTTCGTCGCCGCGACGAGGCCCTTGCCGCCGGTCAGTGGCACGTGCTCGCCGCCCTCCATCACTTTCTCACGCGGTGGGAGGGGCAGAACGTCTGGAACGAGCTCGAGGACACTGAGCTCATCGCCGCCGAGCGCACGATCGCCACGTGGGGCCCGCCCCCGCCGGCACTCCACACGACGGGCGGTAAGGTCGTCCCACTTCCGGAGCCTGGCCGGGACAACGCCCACTTCTTCGACCTCCTCGGCCGGCGCCGAACGACGAGGTCGTTCGATCGAGACGGCTCGATCTCCGCCGAAGAGCTCGCGTCCATCCTCTTCTACACGTTCGGCGCGCATGGTTCGTTCCGGGTTCGGGACGAGCTCGTCGCGCTGCGGAAGACGAGCCCGTCGGGCGGCGCGTTGCATCCGATCGAGGCGTATCCCCTCGTGCGCGCGGTCGACGGCGTCGCACCGGGCGTGTACCACTACGACGTCGGCCGGCACGCACTCGAGCTCGTCTCGTCGCTCGCGCCGGCTGAGGTCGGCGAGCTTGCGGTCGACATCGCCGCCGGCCAGCCCTTCGCGCGCGATGCCCATGCGACCATCGTCCTCGCGGCGAGATTCGCACGCACCTTCTGGAAGTACCGCAAGCACGAACGCGCCTATGCGGTCGTGCTGATGGATGCTGCGCACCTGAGTCAGACGTTCCACCTCGTCTGCGCGGAGCTTGGCCTCGGAGCGTTCGTGACAGCGGCGATAAACGGCGCCGATGCAGAGAAACGGCTTGACCTCGACGGCTACCGCGAGGGCGTGCTCGCCCTGCTCGGATGCGGGAGGCCCGGAGTGCGGGGGCCGCTCGACCCAATGTTCACGCCCTTCGTGCGGGAGCCGGCCTGAAAGGAGAGAGCCCGCCGGAGCGGGCTCTGTCGCATCGTGTCGCGGCCTGATTCGCTCTAGCGGGTGGGCTCGAGCCAGGGAACGCCCTGGTCGTCGGTGACCACTACCCACCCCGGATACGGAGAGGCCGTGGCCTGCGGGGTGGGTGCGCTCCCAACAATCTCCCGGGGCGCGGTCGTCTGCGACTGCGTGCAGTTCCCCCCGACGGCCAACGGCACGGAGCCGGCCGGGTACAGCCACGGGACGCCGATGTCGTCGACGACGAATACCCAGCCGGGATACGGCGAGCCGAGCGCCGCCGCCGATGAGCACGTCGACTCGGTGGTGGTGCAGCCGGTCTGTCCGGCCGGGACGAGCCAGGAGACACCCTGCTCGTCAGTGACGGTGGTCCAGCCGCCCGTCGTGTTCGAGCAAAGCTGGGTGGGAGCCTGCGCTGCATTGGCTATCGGAACGGCGAAAGCCAGTACGGTCAGCGCCGAGGCGAGGACGGTCGCGAATCGCGCTGCTACGCCCATTCGAGACCAGCCGATGAATGCGTGGTGGCGCACGTGTTGCCTCCTTCGATCGTCAAGTGCGACTCTTGGATGGCTCGACGCTAGGCGCGTGCGTGCGCGCTGTCGTTCGGGCGCCCGACACCTGCAGTGTCAGGGCGCGGACACTCGAGCTCAGGCGGTCAGCGTGCGCGTCTGCCGAGCTCGTCGAGATCGAGCACGCGCGTGCGGCCGCGCTCGAGCGCGATCGTGCCGCGCTTCTCCTCGTCTCGAAGGAGTTGGTTCACGGTCGGGCGGCCGACGCCGGCGAGCTCGGCGATGGCCTCCTGGGTGAGCGAGATCGAGATCTCGCCGTCACCGGCGTCGTAGACGGCCGCGAGCTCGACGAGGCGGCGCAAGAGGCGCTTCTCCGCCGGCAGGTAGAGGGCCTCGAGCAGGAGCTCGTTCAATCGCCGAACCTCGCCGGTGAGGAAGCGGTGGAGGATCTGGTCGACGCCCGGATGGCGCCGGCGAAGCTGCTCGAACTCCTCGCGGTAGACGGCGAATGTCTCCGCCTCCTCGAGCGCTGTCACGGTTGCGGAGCGGCGTGACTGCTCCGCGATCAATGCCATCTCTCCGAAGGTCTCACCTGGGCCGCGGACGGCGATCGTGGCCACATCCCCGAGCGGTGTCATGACCCGCACCGAGAAGCGGCCCGTCTGGATCAGATGCAGTGAGTCACCGGGGTCGTCGCGGTGGAAGACGACTTCGTTGCGTGCGAACCGCCGCCGCCGGGCGATCCGCAACAGTTCGCGCACCTCCTCCTCGGGCACCCCGGCCAGCAGCTTCCATTCCACGTCGCGAGCCTACGGCACCGACTCTCAGCTGACCACGCTCGATACCGGACACGCGAAGGGCGGCGCTGACCGAATCTCAGCGCCGCCCATTCGTCTGGGCCGCGAGCGTCTAAATCGCGAGCCGGCCGCGGCGGCGAACGGTGATGAGAATTCCGCCTGCGAGGAGGAGCGCGACGCCGATGGCGGAGCCGGTGGCGACGCCTGCGGTCGTCCAGCTGAAGCCCGAGCTACTGGAGCCGACGCCGGTCGACGGACTGCCACCGGGGGCGAGCGTGTCGGTGATGACCCTCTGGCCCGTCGGGGCTGAAGGGTTGCCGGTGCCGAGCGAGACGGCGTAGTTGAACCAGGTGTCATAGACCGTCGGCTGGCTTTGCCGGCCGTTTCCGCCGAGCGTGTCGGTGATGAACCTCTGGCCCGTGGAGGCGGCAGGGTTCTCGCTGCCGAGCGAGACGGCGTAGTTGAACCAGGTGTCGTGGCGGGGTGCGTAAGCGCCGAGGTGGTAGCGCTTGTTCAGCGCATCGCCCCTGAGCCGCATCGCGCGAGCCTCGGCGGAGCTGAGCCCCATCGCGTCGCTCGCGTACCGACCGAGGTGATAGAGGCGGTTGAGGCCGTCGCCGCGGATCTCTGCCGCTCGAATCGTCGCAGAGCTCGTCTGCGCCGTCCTGCCGCCTGCGGCGAACGCCGACGTGCCGCCGACCGCGAAGACCGCGGCGGCGATGAGGATGAATGCACGAGCCTTCATCGGAATCTCCCTGTCTCGTTGCGGTCGCTCCGTGCGATCGCCGATTCGTCGAGGCTAGGAGTCCGGCCCTGTGCTGTCGTTTCCGGCGCGAACGCTCTTACTGTCTTCGCGGCGACAGAGGGGGAGCCAGACGCGCATCGTGAAGAAGAAGAGCGAAAAGATCGTCGCGACGGCGCTGAATAATGCCTCCGCGGCCGTCGAGCTTGACCCCGGGGCGACGCGACGCCGCCCCGGGTAGTCGAAGCGCTTATGCAGTCGCGACTGCGTCGCCGGTTCTTACAGATGACGAGCGCAGGTACAGCATCACCGAAGCCACCGCGATCCAGAGCAGCCAGACGAGCATCGTGAAGAAGAAGAGCGAGAAGATCGCCGCGACCCCGGCGACGACTCCGAACCAGCCGAGCCAGCGCGGCAGCAGGCCGAAGGCGAAGATCGCGATCGCGAGCGCGAAGATCATCGACGCCATTGCGACCCCGCTGCCGGCGAGGATGATGTACGACGCATCGCCGGCGGCATGGATGACGCCGCTGTAGACCTGGTGGTGATAGGTGTCGTCGCTCATCGTCTTGATCCCGGCGGCGATGCCGATCTGACAAATGCCGGCGGCGATGAACACCGTCCCGCCGATCGTGACGAGCGTCGAAAGGAACGACGCGCCCGGCGCCCCCGACTGCTCGGCCACGGCGACGCGCTCGCGCACGCCGGCGACGAACCAGATCAGGCACAGGAACGCCAGACCAGTGAGGACCCAGCCGATATTGATGTGCGTGCGGTTGCCGGAGCTCGAATACCAGGCGGCCATCTTCGCCGGCGATGAAGACTGCGGGCCGTCGTACAAGAGGATCGCCCCGACCACGGCCAGCACGGTGAAGGCGATGCCGCCAAGACTCGACCACGCACGCAAACGACCTGCCACAGAGACCCCTCCCTCGATCAGGCCCGCGCCAGCAGGCCGGTTGGATGCAACGGATGCCGATAAGACAACAGCATCCCCAGCGGCTTGTCCAGACACCCAATTCGGTCGCCGGCGCCGGCGTCGGCCCGTGTCACCCCGACCGGATGATTGCCGGCCCAGGGCGCCCGGGCATCGTCGTCCCGTGAGGATGATGCTCCTCGTCAGCGTCGCGCTCGTCGTTGTCGCATCGGCAGCCGCCGCGCCACCACCCCCGCAGCTCCTCGGCACATGGACACGCACCGTGTCCAAGACGGACGTGGTTCACGCACATGCGACGAAGGTCAAGCCCGGGTCGGTGTGGACCCTCGTGATCACGGAGAACACCTCGAGGCTGCGAACGACCGCGGTGACGAGATGGACGGGAACGATCGTGCCGGCAAACGCAACGCTCGTCCATGTTGAGCTCGGGACGGAAGCCAGTCTCTACGCATGGCGGATTGCCGCGCACACGTTGATTCTCGCGAAGAAACACGACCCGAACGCCGACCGCTCGGCGGTGCTCGCCGGCAGCTGGCAGCGCCACTGAAAAGCTCCCAATCGAACGCCTGTTCGGGCCTCCGGGCTAAAGCCACGTCACATTTGCGTCGATACGGCGTGCATGGCTGCGGCCGAAAGGCAACCGCGCGCTCATAAGACGTCTGAGGGCTGGGTCGACCGCTGGCTCGCCTCCTGCGCGGACCTGAGTGAGCTCCAGCAGACGCACCCGATGACCGACGCGGTCATCGAGGAGATCGACGGCCGGATGATCCGCGTCGGCGACCAGTGGCTTGCCGATTTCGCTTCGTGCAATTACCTCGGCTTCGATCTCGAGCGCTCGATCATCAAGGCGGTGCCCGCGTACCTCGAGCGCTGGGGCACGCATCCGAGCTGGTCGCGGCTGCTCGGCAGCCCCGTGCTCTACGAGGAGATCGAGTCGCGTCTCACCGAGCTGCACGGCGCGGAGGACACGCTCGTGCTCCCGACGATCACGCTCATCCACCTCTCCGTCATCCCCGTGCTCGCCGCGGGCGGAACGATCTTCGTCGACCGGCGTGCGCACAAGACGATCTGGGAAGGCTGCCAGTTCGCCGAGATTCGCGGCGCGTCGATCAAGCGCTTCGAGCACGAAGACGCCGACGACCTCGAGCGCCTGCTCCGGGAGGACAAGGCGAAGACGCGGCTGATCTGCATCGACGGGATCAACAGCATGACCGGCAACGCGCCCGACATCGCCGCGTTCGCGGATGTGGCGCGCCGCTATAACGCGATCCTCTACGTCGACGACGCGCACGGCTTCGGCATCGTCGGCGAGCGCTCCCCCAACGAGACGAGCCCGTACGGGATGCGCGGCAACGGCGTGATCCGGCACTTCGGCGAGAGCTACGACAACATCGTCTTCGTCGCCGGCCTCTCGAAGGCGTACTCGTCGCTCGCGGCCTTCATCGCCTGCCCGCCCGAGCTGAAGCGGCTCCTCAAGACCGCGGCGCCTCCGTATCTCTACTCCGGACCGTCGCCGGTCGCCTCGCTCGCGACTGTGCTTGCAGGTCTCGACCTGAACGACGAGCGTGGCGACAAGATCCGGAAGCGCATCTGGGAGAAGACCGACGCCGTACTGAGCACGCTTGCCGGTCTCGGCATTCACACACCGAACCGATCCGGCGCGCCGATCATCGAGATCCCGCTCGCGCGCCACGAGGACATCGCAGACGTCGGCCGTTTCCTCTTCGATCATGGCATCTACGTGACGCTCGCGGCGTACCCGCTCGTGCCGAAGCACGAGGTCGGGTTCCGGGTTCAGGTCACCGCCGCGAACACGACCGCGGAGATCGAGCAGCTGAACGACGTTCTCGGCAAGCTCGCGAGCGCCTTCGACTTCCAGCCGGCGACCGCGACTGTCGCACCCGCCGAAGTCCTGCCGGCTGCCGACGCCGGAGTCGCGGCATGAGCGTCGTGGCGTTCCTCCGCCCCACGCGCCGGAACCTGTGGCTCTGGTACGTCGCGGCGATGAGCGTGCTCACGGTCTGCTATCTCGCCTTGCCGCCGCTCAAGGGCTACGCGGTCGTCATCAACGTCATCGGGCTGACGTCCCCGGTCGCAATCGGTGTCGCGATGTGGCTGCACAAGCCGAAGGCACGCCTCGCCTGGTCGCTGCTGATGATCGGCCAGCTTCTCTACTTCGCCGGCGACTTCTACACGTACAGCTACCCGGATCTGCTCGGCGGCACGGTCGGCTTCCCCTCGCTCGGCGATGCGATCTACCTCTCCGTCTATCCGGCGCTCGTCGGAGGCCTTCTGCTGCTCGTCCGCCGGCGCAACCCGTCGACCGATCGGGCAGCCTCGATCGACTCGGTCATCCTCACCGTCGGCTTCGCGCTCCTCTCGTGGGTCTTCCTCGTTGCGCCGAATGCCCACCTGTCTGGTCTCTCGCCGCTCGCCAAGGGCGTCTCCGTTGCGTACCCGCTCGGCGACATCCTCCTGCTCGCAGCGGCGATCCGGCTCGCGGTCGACGCCGGCAAGCGCGCGCTTTCGTTCTATCTGCTCGTCGCAAGCATCGTCTCGATTCTTGCGACGGACTGCGCCTACAACTACGCGCTGCTCAAAGGCACGTACAACCACCAGCTGATCTACGACCTCGGGTGGATCGCGTATCTCGTGCTGTGGGGCGCAGCCGCCCTGCATCCGTCGATGCGGACGCTCGAAGAGCCTGCTGTGGACTCCCGGAGCCGCCTGACCCGGCTTCGCCTCGCGCTGCTCGCGCTCGCGTGCTTGATCGCGCCGGCCATCCACTTCGCGCAGGACATCCACAACATGGACGTGCTCGTCGTCATCGGCGCTTCGGCGGCCCTGTTCCTGCTCGTCGTCGCGCGTATGGCCGGCCTCGTCCGCCAGGAGGAGCGCGCGACGAGCCGCGAGCTCGCATTGCGTCGTGCCGGCGTTGCGCTTGTCGCGGCCGCCGGCCAGGAGCAGGTCAACGCAGCAGTCGTAACCGCCGCCGGCGAGGTCGTCGGGCCGGGCGCGACGGTCCGCGTCGTGCTGTTGTCACCTGACGGGGAGACGACCGTTTCGACCGGCGCGGAAGCCTCGCGCGGCGTGCCCGACGAGGCGGCCGGCTGGATCGGGCCGATGCTCGGCCTGCGCCGTGTCGTCCCGCTGTGGTCGCTGCCGCGGTGCATTCATGAAGCCCTCGAGCTGGACGGTCACGGCTCGGTTCTCTTCTTGCCGCTGTCGATCCGCGACGAGGTGCGCGGCGCGCTCGTGGTCGCGACTCCCCAGACGCTGCGTGACGACCTCCTCACGTCGCTCGACTCGCTGGCGACACAGGTCTCCCTCGCACTCGAGGGCGCGCTGCTCGCCGAGGATCTGCACCGCCAGAAGAGCGAGGCTCGGTTCCGTTCACTCGTGGCACACGCGTCGGATCTGATCACGGTGCTCGACGCGGACGGCGTCGTGACGTATCAGAGCCCGTCGATCGAGCGCGCGCTCGGGTACGCGGCGTCAGAGATCGAAGGCAATCGCTTCGATCGCCTGCTCGCCGAGGCTGACCGGCCTCGCCTGGCGCAGGTGCTCGAAGGCGAAGACGGTGGCTCGGTCATGCACTCGATGGAGTGCTCGCTCCAGCACCGCGACGGACGGTGGTTGCAGTTCGAGGTGCGACACACGCATCTCGTGCACGACGAGTTCGTGCGAGGCGTTGTCCTCAACGCGCGCGACGTCAGTGAGCGCAAGGCATTCGAGGACCAGCTCGCGCACCAGGCGTTCCACGACCCGGTGACGGGCCTTGCGAACCGCGCACTCTTCGCCGACCGCGTTCAGCACTCTTTGCGCAGCACGTTGCGCAAAGGTGCGCTCGTCGGCGTGATGTTCGTCGACCTCGACGACTTCAAGACGGTGAACGACAGCCTCGGCCACGCCGCAGGCGACGAGGTGCTGAAGGAGGTCGCGCGCCGGCTCGAGATGACGGTGCGACCGTCCGACACGGTCGCACGGTTCGGCGGTGACGAGTTCGCGATCCTGCTCGACGGCGTCGCCGGCTCTCACGAGGCGGCGATGGTGGCGGATCGCGTCCTCGAGGTGCTCGAAGCGCCGATCCAGCTCGACGGCAAGAACGTCTATGGGCACGCGAGCATCGGCATCTGCATGAGCGACGGCGACGTCGAGGATCAGGACGCCGAGGAGCTGCTGCGCAACGCCGACGTTGCGATGTACATGTCGAAGCGCGATACCAAGGGGAGCTACCGGCTCTTCGAGCCCGCGATGCACGAGAGCGTTGTCGAGCGCCTCGAGCTGCGCGCGGAGCTGCAGCGGGCGCTCGAGCTCGGGCAGCTCGAGGTCTACTACCAGCCGGTCGTTCGCCTCGACCAAGGCGTGAACTGCGGCGTCGAGGCGCTGCTGCGCTGGAACCATCCGACGCGCGGCCTCATCCCGCCGATGCAGTTCATCCCGCTCGCCGAGGACACCGGCCTGATCGTGCCGATCGGCCGCTGGGTGCTTCGGGAGGCCTGCCGCGAGGGCGTCTTCTTGCAGCAGCAGTTCCCACGGCCCGAGGCGCTCACGATGAGCGTCAACCTCTCGGTGAAGCAGCTGCAGTCGGACACGATCGTCGACGATCTGCGAGAGGCGCTTCGCCTCAGCAACCTTCCGGCGTCCTCGCTCGTGCTCGAGGTGACCGAGACCGTGATGATGGCCGACGCCGACATCGCTGCCTCACGCCTGGCGGAGCTGAAGGAGCTCGGCGTGCGGATTGCCATGGACGACTTCGGCACCGGCTACTCGTCGCTCGCGTATCTCAGCCGACTTCCCGTCGACATCCTGAAGATGGACCGCTCGTTCCTGGCCGAGTCGACGAACAATGGCCTTGCTGCGGCGATCCTCGCGATCGGCGACCGGCTCGGGCTCGAGGTCGTCGCCGAGGGGATCGAGTACCAGGAGCAGAGTGAAACGCTCCAGGAGCTCGGCTGCGAGCTCGGGCAGGGCTTCCTCTTCGCGAAACCGATGCCGCACGACATGCTGCTTCGCTACCTCGCCCAGGCGCTCGTCTCCGACGAGGACCGCGCGTCGAGTGCAGCATAGTTTCGAGGCACTCGACCGCCCCGGCGGGTTCGCCCGAGTCGAGCTGCTACGTCCGCTCCGTTCGCCGGAGTTCAGGCGGCTCTGGGCCGGGCAGACGGTCTCGCTTGTCGGCGACGGCGTCTTCCTGATCGCCCTCGCCTGGGCTGCCTATGCAGTCTGGAACGCCCCGGCCGCGCTTGCGGTGATCGGCATCGCTATGACCGTGCCGACGATCGCGTTCCTGCTCGTCGGCGGCGCGATCAGCGACCGCGTCGACCGTCGTGTCGTCATGGTCGGCTCCGACGTTGTCCGCGCACTCGTCGTCGGTGGGATCGCGGCGCTGTCGCTCGCCCATGCACTCAGCTTCGCCGCGCTGGCGGCGCTGACCGCGGTCTACGGCGCTGCGACTGCGTTCTTCACCCCGGCGTTCGAGTCGAGCGTGCCGTGCATCGTCCCCGAGCGCGACCTTGCGCAGGCGAATTCGCTCGATCAGTTCGTCCGCCCTGCCGCACTCCGCCTCGTCGGCCCGGCTCTCGGGGGTTGGCTTGTCTCGGCCCTTGGCGCGGACATCGCATTCGCGCTCGACGCTGCAACGTTCGTCGCTTCCGCGGTGGCCATCGCCTCACTCCGCCCGATCCGGTCGGGCGGGTCAGCACCCGCATCGACACGGGCCGCAATCGTCGACGGCCTGCGGTTCGTTCGCCGGCACGTCTGGCTCTGGGGCACGCTGCTCTCCGCTGCGATCGCGTATCTCGCGTTCCTGGGGCCGAGCGAGGCGCTTTTGCCCTACGTCGTGAAGAACGAGCTCCACGCATCGGCGAGTGCACTCGGCTTCGTGTTCGCAGCGGGCGGGGTCGGCGCAGTCGGCGCGGCTGTCGTCATGGCGCAGGTCGGGCAGCCGAAGCGCGACATCACGTTCATGTACGCCGTGTGGACGGCGGCGACGCTCGCGGTGGCCGGGTACGGCCTCGCGCGCTCGACGGCGCAGCTCATGCTCGCCTGCCTTGCCTTCAATGCGCTCGAGGTCGCAGGAACGGTCGTCTGGATGACGATCAAGCAGCGGAACGTGCCGCGCGAGCTGCTCGGCAGGGTCTCGAGCCTCGACTGGCTCATCTCGATCGGACTCCTGCCGCTGTCGTTCGCGCTCGTCGCGCCGACCGTCAGCCTTGTCGGCGTGAAGACGACGCTTGTCGGTGCAGCCCTGATCGGAGCTGTGGCGACCCTCGGTGCGCTCTTCCTGCCGGGGATGCGCGACATCGAGACGGCGGGCAGACCCTCACCGCCGACGCGGCGCTTCGTGCGCGATCACGCGTGAGGACGAAGCTTGTCAAGCACCTTGTCGGCCGTCTTGCGCTCCGTGCGGAACGCGATGCCGACAAGATCGAGCTCCTCCGACGCGACCGCCGCGACCGAGGCGCGGTTCGCCTCGTCGTACCCTGTGCTGAATAGCTCGTGCGTGTAGACCGCGAGCTCGACATCGCGTGAGCGCGCACGTTCGTATGCCCGGCGAAGACCAGCTGCATCAGCCCCGTAGACGAGCACCGGCTGCCTGAACATCGGCAGGTACTGCACGCCCGAGCTGTCGACGTACGGCTCGCCGACCGTTGTGGGATTCGTGCCCGCGATCCCACTGACGAGGAACGCCGTCACGTTCGCCTTTTGCCAGACGGCGAGATCGTCGCGAAGCACGACGACGAGCTTCGTGTCGAACTGCACGCCGTGAACCTAGCTGCAGCCCGACCGGCTGCCCTTTACGCTGCAGCGTGAGCCGGCTCGATGCGAAGAATCTTGAACCGGCGCACCCCGCCCGGCGCGTCAACGAGGACGACGTCGCCGCGGCGCCGGCCGAGCAGCGCGCGGCCGAGCGGCGACACCGCTGAGATGCGGCCCGACGGCAGATCCGCCTCGAGCGTGCCGACCACCTGGTACTCGATCCGTCTCCCGGTGTCGAGGTTGCGCAACCGGACGCGCTCACCGAGATCGATCACACCGTTGTCATGGTCGGCCACGGCGATCTCGGTCTCCGCGAGTCGCTGGTCGAGCTGCGCGATCCGCGCCTCGAGCCGGGCCTTCTCCTCGAGGGCGACGCGGAAGTCGGAGCTCTCGGTGACGTCGGCGTCGGTTGTCGCCGCATGGCGGAGCCGCTCCGCGGCTTCACGCCTGCTTTCGGTACGCAGCCGGTCGAGCTCGGCCTCGAGCCTCGCGAGGCCGGCCGGGGTGATGAGCATCTCGTTCATCGTCTCTCCTTGCCGATTGAGGGCCACGTTGACGCCCTCGGCCGGGCCTCGGTATCGGGTCGCGGGTCCATTTGCGAATGGGGTCAACACCGGATCGCGGAACGCGCGCTCGACGACGACACTGGGCTCAGTGAGCGGGACCCTTGTCTGCGGTGTCGTGGAGTCCGACGGCGGCCTCGCCGCCGCGCGCCTCGCGGCCGCACTTGCGACACGCCTCGAGCTCCGCCTCGTGCTCGCGCATGTCGTCGGCGAGGAGTCTCAGCTGACCGCCGGAGAACGGACACTCGCGCGGATCGCGGCCATGGTCGGCGACGCGGAGACACGCGTCGCGGTGGGTAGCCGCATCGACGCGCTCGTCCGGATCGCCTCGGAAGAGGGCGCGGACGCGATCGTCGTGGGATCGCGTCCGCGTGGCGCCCGCAGCGCGCAGCTGCGCTGCTCGCTCGGGCACGACCTCGAGGCGGCCACCTCCGTGCCGGTCGTGATCGCGCCGCCCGCCACGCGGGCGCGCAGCGGCCGGAGGCTGACGCTCGCGGCCGCACCCCAACCCCGATAGCGCTAACCCGCTAGAACTGAAAGCGAAGCGCCGAAACTATGGGCTTTCCACGGCTCCCGCTCCTCTGGCGTGTCTTCGCCATCAACGCCGGTCTGCTCCTCGCCGGCACGCTCGTGCTCGCGCTTGCCCCGGGCCGCATCCATGCGCGAATCGCGGTCGTCGAGACACTCGACCTTGTGATCGGGCTCACGGTGATTTTCGCGGCGAACCTCTTCCTGCTCCGCCAGACGCTCGCGCCGGTCGCGCGACTCGTCGAGCGGATGCGGACCGTCGACCTGCTGCGGCCGGGCGAGCGGCTGGCCGAGCGAGGCGGGCCCGAAGTACGCGAAGTCGTCGGCGCGTTCAACCTGATGCTCGACCGCCTCGAGGACGAGCGGCACGAGAGCAATCGCCGCGCCCTCGCCGCGCAGGAGTCCGAGCGGCTGCGCGTTGCGCGGCATCTTCACGACGCCGTCGGGCAGGTGCTCACGGGCGTGCTGCTCCAGCTGGACGCGCTCGGCGGAGCCGCGACGAGAGAGCAGCGCGCTCTCGTCGACGAGACAAAGAGCGCCGTTCGCAGCGCGGTCGAGGAGGTGCGGCGGATCGCGCAGGAGTTGCGGCCGCAGCTGCTCGAGCATCTCGGGCTCGTCAGCGCGCTGATCGAGCTCTCCCAAACCTTCTCGGCGCAGAGCGGAATCGAGGTCGAGCGCCGTTTCGGAGCCGACCTGCCTGAGCTCGCGCCGGACGCCGAGCTTGCGGTGTACCGCGTGACGCAGGAGAGCCTCACGAATGTCGCCCGCCACGCCGACGCCTCGCACGTGGTGCTGACGCTCGAGTCTGGCGCAGGCAGCGTCGTGTTGCGCGTCATCGACGACGGTGTCGGCCTCGCCGAGGCGCAGCCGGCGAACGGCGCCGGTGGGCTGCGGGGGATGCGGGAGCGCGCTGTTCTCGTCGGCGGCGCGCTGGCGGTGAAGGGCGGCCTCGACGGCGGCGTCGAGGTCCGGCTCGAAGTGCCGGCGGCGAGCGCGTGATGCCGATCCCACTCGTCACCCGCGTCCTCGTGGCCGACGACCATCCGATCGTCCGATCGGGACTGCGCACGATCATCGACGCGGAGCCCGACCTCGAAGTCGTCGCGGAAGCCGAGAACGGCGCGGACGCCGTCAGGCACGCGCTCGCGTCCGATGTCGATCTCGCGATCCTCGACGTCGCGATGCCGAAGCTGACCGGCATCCAGGCAGCAGCCGAGCTTCACCGGCAAAAGCCGGAGCTCAAGCTGCTGATGCTCTCCATGTACGACAGCGAGCAGTTCCTCTACGAGGCGCTCCGCGCCGGCGCGTCAGGCTACGTCCTCAAGTCCGACGCCGACCAGGACATCGTCGAGGCCTGCCGGCAGACGATGCGCGGCCAGTCGTTTCTCTACCCGTCGGCGGTCACGACGCTCGTGAAGGACTACGTGCAGCGCGGCTCGAGCGACGAGTCGTTCGAGCTGTTGACGCCGCGCGAGCTCCAGGTGCTCAAGCTGATCGCGGAGGCGCAGACGTCGAAGGAGATCGCAAGCGAGCTCGTGATCAGCGTCAAGACGGTCGAGCGGCACCGCCAGAACATCCTCGACAAGCTCGGGATGAGCGACCGCGTCGAGCTGACGCGGTACGCGATCAGACGGGGCCTGATCCAGGCGTAATTGGGGCCACGACCCCATAGCCGAGCGTGCTCCACGTCGGCACGCTCGAGGCATGCATCGAATCTCCCGCGCGATCACCTTCACGTTCAGGAACCCCTTCACCGGGCTCTTCACGGCATCGAGGCAGGAGCAGCACCTGACGCTCTACATCCTCCGGGAGGTCAGGCGCGGTCGGCCGCTCGCCGACGTGCTCGCCGATCCGTACGTCCTCAACCGCTCGACGGAAGCGCAACGGAAGAGGCTCCTCGATCGCCCCGAGCTCGTCTCGGCGATCGGCGAGGAGGCGATCGCAGACTTGAGGAACGCTGTCGACAGCGCGCGGGTTGCGGCAGGCGCACGGTGACCCGTGCAGCGCGACGGCGTGCAGGCGGCGCGGTCGAGCGGGCTCCGCTCGCACGCGCCGCCTGCAAATTGCCCCCAAAAGCCAGCGCTGTTAGGCGCTGCGTAGCGTCTGAGCCGCCTGCTCGAGCAGGTCGAGCGCGTCCTGGAGGCCGTTCTCCATCCCCGACTCGATGATCGCGTCGCGTGACAGCTTGTTCGCGCACTGCACGAGCAGCGTCACGACCGTACGGCCGTCCTGCTCTTCGAAGCTAGCCGTGTTGAGCGTCGCGCCGTCGTCTTCCGACACGCCCTCGGGCAGGCCTTCGTAGATCTCGGTCGAGACGAGCCGCTCGCTCGGGACGATCTCGCGGTAGACGCCGTGGAAGCCGACTTCCATGCCGTCGGCGGCGACCATCACGTACCGCCACGCGCCGCCCGGGCGGAGGTCGATCTCGCAGACGGTCATCTCGCCGCGATTCGCGTGCCACCAGCGGCGCACAAAGCTCGGGCGTCGTCCACGCCTTGAACACGAGCTCCTTGGGAGCGTCGAACTCCCGCGTGATGAGGATCTGCTCGTCGGTCGGGAGCTTCACGGTTGCGCTACGCGTCACCGTCATCTCCTTCGTCCTCCTCCTTGAGGTCTTCCAATACGGCATCGAGTTGCTCGAAGCGCTCGCTCCACTAGCGCTCGTAGTTCTTCACCCAGTCGTGGATGGGCTTCAGCGCCTCGCCGTTCAGCCGGTACAGCCGCTGCCGCCCCGCCTCGCGCATCTCGACGGCCCCGACCGCGCGGAGCACGCGCAGGTGCTTCGACACCTGCGGCTGCGCGAGGCCGAGCTCGAGCACGAGGTCGTTCACGGGCCGCTCGCCGCCGGTGAGCAAGTCGAGGATCTGCCGCCGCCGGGGCTCGGCGATCGCGTTGAACGCGTCGGCGGTGGTTGCTGCCCGTGCCATGGGCACACGATATATTCCTATATCAGAATATGTCAAACGGGTGCGAGAATCCGCAGGCGTGTGCGATTCCGGACATGACCTGCCCCCGCTCGAAGAGGACGAGTACGTCCTCGACACGCCGGGCGTCCGCGACTTCGTCGCGGCGGTGCGCGAGGGGATCGCCGGTGCCGCGTCGCCGAGCGCGGCCTGCGGCGCGATCGAGCCGCTCTTCACCGGTCTGCTGGCCGACCGCGGCTGGCTGCCGGAGCGCTATCGCGAGCCGGCACCGGAGAGCGGGATGGGCGGCGGCATCGGGCAGTGGCTGCTGTTTCGAGCCGCCGACCGGTCGCTCTCGCTCTTCAGCCTCGTCGTGCCGCCCGGGGCGATGACGCCCGTGCACGACCACCTCGCCTGGGGGCTCGTCGGGCTCTACCACGGGAACCAGGACGAGGAGTTCTACCGCCCCGGCGGCGGCACGCTCGAGCTCACGCGCCGGCGGCCGCTCTCACCGGGCGACTTCTATGCGCTCCTCCCGCCGCAAGACGACGTGCATCGCGTGCGCACGACCTCGGACGTGACGTCCGTCTCCATTCACCTGCTCGCGAACGACACCGGCTGCACCTGGCGTCACACCTACGACGAGGTGACGGGCGAAGCGCGGCCGTTTCGCTCGGGCTACGTCAACGCGCAGTGCGAGTCGTAGCGGCCTGCCCGATCGCCGCCGCGACCGCGCGCGGCTGAGCGAGCATCGAGAGGTGACCTGAGCGGCGAATCAGGATGAAGCGCGAGCGCAGCGCCGCCGCCGACGAGCGGCCGGCGGCGACCGAGTCGACCGAGTCCTCCGCGCCCCAGACGACGAGGCGCTGCACGGAGACTCGCTTCAGGTCGGCAAGCGAGAGCCCCGGCACGCCGGATTTGAACAGCTGCTTGAACGCCGCCGCCGTGCCCGCGACGCGGAACGGCTTCTCCCATTGCTGGAGCTCGGCGCGCGACTGTTTCGGCGCGTTCGATCCGAGCGCACTGCGCAGTGCGCGTCCAACGATCCAGTCGGAGCCGGTGACGATTCGGAAAACCGACGTATAAAACGGATCGAGCGCGAGGTACGCGAGCCAGTGCGGGCCTCCGACCGGCAGCGCGTCGCCGTCGAGCAGCACGATCCCCGAGACGCCCTGCGGATGCTCGAGAGCGTCGTCGACCGCGACTGCCGCGCCGAGCGAGTGCCCGACGACGAGTGGACGCACGAGATCGAGACGCGCGCTCGTGTCGCGCACGAGCTCGACCCAGCGCGCGAGCGTGTACCGCCCGCGGCGCAGCGTGTATCCGAACGGAGGCAGGTCGAGCGCGACGACGCGGTGGTTGCGGCCGAGGAGCGGCCCGACCTTGCTCCAGACCCATGACGGCTCGACGAAACCTCCGACGAGAACAATTGGCGACCCGCTCGAGCCCCAACGGCGGTACGCGACGCGCGTGCCGTCGACGGAGACGAACGGGCCGGCATACAACGCGGACGCCGGCTGCTCGCGGCCGTCGGTCGCCTCGTTGTAGGCGAACGACGCAATCGTGAGCGCTGCAATCAGCACGAAGAGGGCGATGCCGAGGCGACGGAGCCAGCGGGCTATAGCAACTGCGCGAGCCGCTCGATGCCGGTATCGATCAACGCCTCGTCGACCATGCTGAACGACAAGCGCACGTTGTCGCGTCCGCGTCCATCGGCGTAGAAGAGCGCGCCGGGGACGATGCCGACGGCCGCATCGCCCGCGCGCGGCGCGAGCTCCGTCGTGTCGACCGGCAGCGTGAGCCACGTGAAGAAGCCGCCGTTCGGGGTCGTCCAGCGTGCGTCGGGAAGATGCCGTGCGAGGGCGGCGAGCGTCAACTCGCACTTGCGCGCGTAGAGCTCGCGCGAGCGGTCAAGCTGCTCCTCGATCCAGCCGCGGCGCACGTACTCCTCGAACAGCCGCTGCCCGAGCGCGCCCGCGCACTGATCGGTGTTCTGCTTCGCGCTCACGAGTTGCGCCGAGACCTCCGCGGGCCCGACCGCCCACCCGAGGCGCACGCCTGGGAAGAACGTCTTCGACGTCGTTCCTGCCTGCAGGACGACGTCCGGTGCGAGGCTCCACAGGCTCGGTAGCGCGTCGCCGCCGAACCCGAGCTCGCGGTAGGCGACGTCCTCGACGATCACGAAGCCGTGCCGGCGTGCAAGTTCGACGAGCGCGCCGCGCCGCTCGACCGAGAGGCTCACGCCGGCTGGGTTCTGGTGATCCGGGATCGTGTACAGCAGCTTCGGCCGCAGCCCGCCCGTGAGCAGCCGCTCGAGCTCGTCGACGTCGAGCCCGTTCTCGTCCATCGGCACCGCGACGAGCTCCGCCTCGAACGAGCGGAATGCCTGAATCGCGCCGAGATACGTCGGCCCTTCGATCACGACGGTGTCGCCGCGGTCGAGGAACGACTTGCCGACGAGCTCGAGCGCCTCGATCGCGCCGCTCGTGATCATCAGCTCGTCCTCAGCCGGCCGCCTCCCCTGCAGCGACTCGATGCGGCCGGCCATCGCGTCGATCGTGCCTGCGAGCCCTCGCGTCGGCCCGTACTGAAACGCGGTCGACTCACCTGCAGCCGCGAACTCGGCGATCAGCGCAGCCGCGCGCTCGCGCGGGAACGTCTGCGGGTCGGGAAAGCCGCCCGCAAACGAGATCAGGTCCGTGCGACCGAGCAGCGCGAGCACCGACGCGATGCCCTCGCCGACATCTCCGCGCGTGCGCTCCGCAAACGGGAAGCGCGCGGTATCCGGGCTGACGGCCACGACCCGATGTTACTCCTGCATCACCGCGATCACGTCGGGATGCGACGCGAGCCAAAGCCGAAGCCGCAGCTCCGACTCCATCACCTGCGCCGACGTGTTGAGCGACCCGAGGAACGACACCTCGACTTCATCGGACGCGATCCGGCTCACGATCACGTTCGCGTCGAAGGCAAGGAACGAGAGCAGCTGCTCCAGCTGGCCTCCGTCCGACAACTTGATTCGCATTGCGGCGCTCCCTCTCCGTGCCCACCCAGTATGGGTCACCGGGGCCTTCGCGGCTATCGCTCGGAGGGGTAGTGCTTGTCGATGAGGTCGCGCGCCATCGATTGCGCGCGTATCGCTGCCTCGACGTCGCCCTCTTCGGCGTGCGCGACCGCGCCCTGCATGAGGATGTGAAACGCGTGCGCGAAATTGTCGACATCGCGGATACCGGCTTCAGCTGCGAAGCCGCGCAGGACGTCACGGATCCGCTCGAGATGCTGGACGCACGCGCGGGCCACGGGGCCGTCGCGCTTCGCCGACTCGAGGAGGACGTTGACGAAGGAGCAACCCTCGAAGTCGTCGCGGCGGAACCACTCGTCGAAGAGGTCGAAGATCGCGAGCAGCCAGTCCTGCGCGGTCGCGCCGCGCCGCCGCGCCTCGACCTCGATCCAGCCGCGCGTCCACACCTCCTCGCGGCGATCGAGGAACGCGAGCACGAGCGCGTTCTTCGACGGAAAGTGCCGGTAGAGCGTCGCCTTCGCAACCGCGGCGCGCACGATGACGTCGTCGACGCCGACGGCGCGGACGCCGTGCGTCGAGAACAGCTCGTACGCGCTGTCGAGAATGCGCTCGCGCGCGGAAGCCACCCCGCTCCCCATGTGTCCGACCTTAGCCAGCACACCGATCGACTAGGCTTGTGACGTGAGCATCGAGATCGTCTATTGCCCCGTCTGAAGCGGGTACGACCGTCGGGCTGCGAGTCTCGCAGCCGAGCTCAACGACAGGGGATTCGCCGCGACCATCGCGCCGGGCGCGTCGGGACAGTTCGACGTCATCCGCGACGGCGAGGTGGTCTTCTCGAAGCAGTCCCTCCAGCGGTTCCCCGAAGACGGGGAAGTGCTGTCGCTCTTGCAGTCGTCGTGATGCTCGCCGCCGGCTGCGGCGGCGGACGGCTCTCGCACGGCGACTTCGTGAAGCGCGCTGATGCGGTGTGCTCGGCCTACAACGCGCGCGTAAAGCCGCGCGTGATCACGCCTCGCTCGTATGACGCGATCGAGCGATACGTGGACGGCACGCTGCCGCTGTACATGGCGGCGCTGCAGAAGCTGTCTGCCCTTCAGCCGCCGTCTTCGGATGTCCAAGCGGCGCGCACCTGGCTCGCGGCCGACCGCCGCGTCGCGCGCGCGGTGCGCGCACTCGGCGTGGCTGCGCAACAGCGGAACTTTCCGGCGGTCAGCGCCGCCGCGTCGCGCGCACAGCTCGCCGCGAGCGAGAGCCGACAGGCTGCTGCCGGCCTCGGGATGCGCGTGTGCGGAACGTTGACGGGTGTCTGACACCTGAGCCGAGGTGTCAGACCCCGCTGTGGTTTCGTGTGCTCAGCGGCCGGTGAAGCGCGGTTCGCGCTTCTCGAGGAACGCTGCGACGCCTTCCTGGAAGTCCTCGGTCTTCGTCGCCGCCGCCTGCAGCTGCGCCTCGAACTCGAGTTGCTCTTCGAGCGTTGCGCCGTCCGCGTGGTCGAACAGCCGCTTCGACATGCCGATGGCGCGCGTCGGCAGCGCCGCGTAGAACGCCGCGACCTCCGCCGCGCGCGCGGGCAGCGCCTCCGCCTCGACGACCTCCGAGACGAGACCCCACGCGTGCGCCTCCGCGGCGGTGAGCCGTCGGTTCGACGTCATCCACTCGAACGCGCGTGACGCGCCGAGCAGCCGGTTGAGGAAGTACGTGCCGCCCGCGTCGGGCACGAGCCCGATCCCGATGAAGCCCGGGACGAAGCTCGCGTTGTCGGCGGCGATGCGAAAGTCGCAGACACAGGCAAGCGACAGTCCCGCCCCCGCGCACACGCCGTTGACCGCGGCGATCACCGGCTTCTCGAGCGCACGGATCGCAAGCACGTTCGGGTGGTACGACTCACGCAGCGCGTCGCTCACCTCCGGCGCCTCTCCGAACTCCTTCAGATCCTGACCCGCCGAGAACGCCCGGCCGGCGCCGGTGAGGACGACGGCCCGCACATCAGGATCGCGCGCCTCCTTCAACGCTTCGCGGAGCGCTGCATGCAGCGCGCGGTTGAACGCATTCAGCACGTCCGGGCGGTTCAGCGTGATCGTCTGCACCGCGCCGTGGCGCGTCACCTCGACTTCGGCCATTGCGCGGACCCTACCCGGCCGCCGCGAGCGCGAGCGGCTCGAGTGCCGCGTAATCGGCGGCGGTCGCTTGGTCGGCTAGGAACACGGAGAAGCCGCGCGTCGGGAGAGTCTCGAGGAGCGGGACGTAGTTCGCGGCGGGATACCTGCGGTAGACGCCGATCACCGGATGCACGAGATCGAGCGGCCAGCCGGCGCGCTGCGAGTGGTCGACCGTGAGGTCGGGGCGGTACGCCTTCGGGAACTGGTTGTAGTACGCCTGCGGCAGCAGGTCGAAGCCGGCGTTGCGCCAGCTCGCGTAGTCGATCGGCAACACGAACGGCGCCGTTGCTGCGCCGTACGTCGTGAGAGCCGCAGGGATCGTCGGCTGCAACGAACGGAACACGCGAACGAACGTCGCCGAGTTCCTCCAGCCACGATTCGTCTTCGTCTGTTCATACGCGGACTCGGCGTCGGCGATCCAGAAGTCGAACCCGTACCGGCGGATCGCGACGTCGGCGAGCACCGCGTCGATCAACGCAGCGGAGTCTTCGTAGCCCCAGCCGCCGACCTCGATCCCGTGCGAGCGGAACACGCTGATCCACATCGGGTCGAGATCCTGCTGGACGAAGCCGTTCGTCACGTGGAACGCGACCCAGGTGAAGTGATTCTCCTCCAGCTCCTCGGCGAGACCCCAAGGCCCAGGGAGATTCAGCGGGTTGTCGACGAAGACGCCCGCGCTGTCGAAGATGTCGGACGACGGCGCGTCGGCACGCACGCCGGCTGTGAGCACGCAGGCGCACACGACGGCCAGGATCACGACCAGACCCTTCGCCACGACCTGCTCGGAATCTAAAGCGTTTTACCGCCCTTGAAAATCCGGTGGGCGCTTCTCGACGAACGCGGTCAGGCCCTCGGTCGCATCCTCGGACGCGCGGGCGAGGTAGAACGCGCGCCGCTCGAACTCGACGCCGACGGCGAGCGGCGCCTCGAACGCCTTGTCGATCGCCTCCTTCGCAAGCCGAACCGCGACAGGCCCCTTCGCGGCGATCGCCCCGGCGACGCGCGTTGCCTCGTCGAGCCACGCCTCTTTCGTGACGACGCGTGCGACAAGACCGAAGTCGAGCGCCTCGCGGGCGCTCAGCATCCGGCCGGTGAGGATCATGTCCATCGCCACCGCCTTGCCGACCGCGCGCGTGAGTCTCTGTGTGCCCCCTGCACCCGGCATGACACCCAGATTGATCTCCGGCTGCCCGAACTTCGCCGTCTCGGAGGCGACGATGAGATCGCAGAGCATCGCGAGCTCGCAGCCGCCGCCCAGGCAGAAGCCGGACACGGCTGCGACGACGGGCGTGCGCAGGTCGCGAATCGAGTCCCACGCGTCGATGCGCCGGTTCTCGTACAGCGACACGGCCGTGCCGGCGGCGAGCTCGGTGATGTCGGCGCCCGCGGCGAACGCGCGCTCGCCTCCCGCAAGCACGATCGCGCGAATCTCCGTGTCCGCGTCGAGCTCGCGCAGCGCGTCGACGACGGCTCCCATCAGCTCGCCCGAGAGCGCGTTGAGCTGCTTCGGACGATTCATCGTGACGACACCAACGCGGCCGTCACGCTCAACGAGGACGATAGGCTCCTCCACGTGTACGACGAGTTTACGAGTCTCGAGTTCGACCGTCCCGACGAGGGGATCCTGCGCATCACGCTGCGGAACCCCGAGAAGCTGAACGCGGTCGGCCACGAGGCGCATGCGCAGCTTGCGCTGGTCTGGCAGACGATCGACCGCGATCCCGACACGCGCGTCGTCGTCGTCCGCGGTGCCGACGGCGTCTTCAGCTCGGGCGGCGACCTCGACCTCGTCGAGGACATCGCGAGCGACTTTGAGACGCGCGTCCGCGTCTTCAAGGAGGCGCGCGACCTCGTCTACAACATCGTCAACTGCAGCAAGCCGATCGTCGCCGCGATTCAGGGGCACGCGGTGGGCGCCGGTCTGACGGTCGCCCTGCTCGCCGACATCAGCGTCGCAGCGCCGTCGGCGCGAATCATGGACGGCCACACGAAGCTCGGCGTCGCGGCCGGCGACCACGCGGTGCTCGTCTGGCCGCTCCTCTGCGGGCTCGCAAAGGCGAAATACCACCTGTTGCTGTGCGAGCCCGTCGACGGTGAGACGGCCGAGCGAATCGGGCTGGTCTCGCTCTGCGTGCCCGACGCTCAGCTCGAGGACATCGCACTCGACATCGCACGCAGGCTTGCTGCAGGATCGCAGGCCGCGATCGCGCACACGAAGCTTGCGCTCAACAACTGGCTGCGCGCGGCCGGTCCTGCGTTCGACGCCTCGCTCGCGCTCGAATTCCTCGACATGACCGGACCTGATGTCGCCGAGGGCGTGCGCGCCGTACGCGAACGGCGCAAGCCGGAGTTCGGCTAGCCGCCCAGCACCGCGAACTCGACCGTCGGCTGCGGGAACCCGCGCTTGTACGCGTCCTTGCCCGTCGCCATGAACTCGTCGCTACGCGCCGCGCTTTTGAACGCGTCCTCGTCGGCGAACTCCCACTCGGCGTAGTACGCGTGCTTCGCGTCGCCCATCGGGGCGCCGGTGATCTTCCCGTGCCGGAAGACGCTGTTCGGCACCTGCTTGCAGAGCTCGACGTGCTCGGCATACGAGTCGGCGTTCGGCTCCTGGTCGTACAAGACGATCACGCGGTGCATCTCGTTCCTTTCGGTCGCTTGCTCCCGTGAGCCTACGCGCGGCGTAGAGTCCGATGCCGTGACCGGGTCAGCGCTCGCAACGGTGCTCGCTGTGGCGGCGGGCCTGGCCGGCTCGGTTCAGGTCGCGGTGATGTCTCGGCTCGGGGAGCGCATCGGCGTCTTCCAGGCACTCGGCTTTTCGACGCTCGTCACTGCCGTGCTCGCATTTGGGCTGCTCGTCGCCACCCGACGCAGCGTCGCCGGCTACGAGCGCGCTCTGCACCAGCCGTGGTGGATGCTGCTCGGCGGCGTCATGGGCCTCCTGATCGTGTTCACCGTGACGTACGCAGGGCCGCGGATCGGGGTCGCAGCGACCGTCGGGATTCTGATCGCCGGCCAGCTCGTCGCGGGCGCGGCGATCGACAAGTGGGGCCTCTTCGGGTCCGCGCGCATCGCGCTGCACTGGCCGCGGCTGCTCGGAATCGCGTTGCTGGCTGCGGGTGCAGCGCTTTCGCTCAAGAAATAGCAGCACGTCTGCGATCGGCCTCGTGCTCGCCGCGGCGTGCTCGGTGCAGGGTGGCGCCGCGGTCGCGAAGTCTCTCTTCGCGACGCTCGGTCCGCCCGGCGTCGTCTTCCTGCGGCTGCTCTTCGGCTCCATCGCGTTGTGGACGATCGCGCGGCCGGACCTGCGCGGACGGGCACGTCGTGACCTGCTTCTCGTCGTCGCGCTCGGCGTCGTGCTCGTCTCGATGAACCTCACGTTCTGGGAATCGCTCGAGCGGCTGCCGCTCGGCGTTGCGGTGACCGTCGAGTTCCTCGGGCCGCTCGGAGTGGCGGTGATCGGCTCGCGGCGGCCGCTCGACCTCGTCTGGGTCGCGGCTGCGGCCGCCGGTGTCGCACTCCTCGCCGACAGCGGCGGCCAGACCGTCTCGACGGTCGGCCTTCTTCTCGCTGCGATCGCCGGCTTCTTCTGGGCGCTCTACATCCTGCTCGGCGTGCGCGTCGGCCAGGCGTTCGCAGGAGCGACCGGGCTCGCTCCGGCGATGGCGCTCGGTGCGGTCCTTGTCGCCCCGTGGGGGATCATCAGCGCGGGTCACCATCTCCGCGATCCGCAGCTCCTCGGGGCCGGCGTCGGTGTCGGCCTCCTTTCGTCGGCGCTGCCGTGGTCGCTCGAGATCGAGGCGATGCGCCGGCTCCCGTCAAATGTCTTCGGGATCGTGCTCTCGCTCGAGCCCGCGGTCGCCGCGCTCGCCGGCCTCGTCTTCCTGCACGAGCACCTCCGCCCACGAGCGTGGCTTGCGATCGTGCTCGTCGTCACAGCGAGCGCCGGAGCCGCGTCGGGCCGCCGGCGCTCGCCTACTCCCCGCGATGTCTAGGCCGCGGGCCTGATGTTCTGGTTGACGCTGAACGCGTTGTCGGGGTCGTACTGCGCCTTGACCTTGGCCAGCCGGTCGTAATTTGACCCGTACATCCCGCGCACGCGGTCCGGCTCGTCCATGTGGAAGTTGACGTAGCCGCCGCCCATCCCGGTCGGTTTGATCGCGTCGGAGTACCCACGCGTCCAGTCGGCGAGCGCCTGCGCGTTCGCCGGGTCCGGATCGACGCCCGCGATGACCTGCGCCCACTTCGCGTCGCGATACCCCCACGCCGTGTCGTCGCTACCGACGCGCGACGCGGCACCGTCGATCGCATAGAGGTGCATCGTCGACTTCCAGGTCGGCAGCCGCTTGCCCCAGTCGAGGTGCGCGGCGATCGCGTCATCCGAGATCTCGCGGATGAACTCGCCCCGCCAGTACCACTGGTCGCCCGGCCCGTAGAGCCCGTCGAAGGCCGTGTTCCACGCCGGGATCGGCACAGGCCCCACACCGTCGAGCACCGGTTTGCCGAACGCCCGCGCTTCCTTCAACGCGTCGGACTCCTCTTCGCCCACCTGCGTCCACGCGACCGCGCACATCGGCCGCATGTGCAGCTCCTCCGGGAACGGCGGCCCCGGTGGGACCGTCAGGAACATGAAGAAGCCGCTGACACCGTCCGGCTGAGCCGGCATGAAATCGCGGTACCAACGGAGGAGGTCCTCCGCATCGTCGAGGTCGTAGAGCACAGGCCCGGCGAGCGCGACCGTGCCGGGGTGGAGCTGGAACGAGAACGAGGTGACGACGCCGAAGTTCCCGCCGCCGCCGCGGATCGCCCAGAAAAGATCCGGCTCGCGGGTCGCGTCGCACTGGACAACGGATCCGTCGGCGAGCACGACGGTCGCCGCGACGAGATTGTCGATCGTCAGGCCGAACGTGCGGGTCAGGTGGCCGACGCCGCCACCGAGCGTGAGACCGCCGACGCCCGTCGTACCGATGATCCCGACAGGAAGCGTCAGCCCGTACGCATCCGTCGCCGCGAGCACGTCCTTCAACAGAGCCCCACCGCCGACCCTCGCCATCTTCGCGGCGGCGTCGACCGTGATCTCGTTCATCGCCGAAAGGTCGATCACGAGACCGTCGTCGACGCTCCCGAGGCCGCCGCCGTTGTGACCGCCGCCGCGCACTGCGATGCGCAGTCCGCGGTCACGCGCAAACGCAATCGCTGCCGCGACATCCGCCTCGTCTGCGCAGTACGCGATCGCGGCGGGATACTTGTCGATCATCGCGTTGAAGAGCGCGCGCGCCTCGTCGTAGTCCTCGTGGCCCTGCAGCACGACCCGTCCTTTGACGGCGGCCGAGAGCCCGTCAATCGCAGTGCTGGACATGGCACCTCCCGTAGTTGTGAGAACTACAAGACGGCTCTGACCCTACTCCTCTTGCATCGCAACACTTTCTGAATATGGCACTACGATGCTTCCCGGCCGCGCGAGCGGCGAGCGGCCGAGGAGGAAGAACGACGCCTCGACGATCGGGCCGATGCCGAACGCGAACAACACCGTTCCGACGCCGAATGTCCCGCCGAGGACGATCCCGATCACGAGCGCCGTCAGCTCGAGAGTGCCGCGGACGATCCCGATGCGAAAACGGGTCCGCCTGGCGCCGACGAGCATCAGCGTGTCGCGCGGGCCGGCGCCGAGATTCGCGCCGATGTAGAGGGCGGTGGCGGGGCCGATGAGGAGGATCCCAACCAGGAGCAGCGGGATCCGCAGGCCCAGCCCGTCGCGCGCGAGCTCGGCGATCGGGTCGAGCGAGGTCAGCAGCTGGATGAACGAGCCGACGAGGACTGCGTTCGCGACCGTGCCGATTCCCGGCGCGCCGCCGAGCGACCACGCGACGCAAAGCACGACGATCGCGACGGCGATGTTCGCGGTGCCGAACGTCAGGAACGTGTGCTTCGCGAGCCCCTGGTTCAGCACGTCCCACGGCGAGAGCCCGAGCTTCGACTCGTAGATCAGGACGATCCCGGCGGCAAACAGAAAGAGCCCGACGAGCAGGCTCACCGACCGCGCGACATAGCCGCCGCGAACTCGTGGATGCGCCTTCGTTAGAAGCCGAAGGGGTTGAAGGCCTTCGGGCTCGTCGACACGAGGACGCCCTTCGTCTCGAGATACAGCTCGAGCGTGTCGATCGACAGCTCCCGGCCGAATCCGGACTGCTTGTATCCGCCGAACGGGATCCCGGGGAACGCGGTGAACGGCATGTTGATGCCGACCATCCCGGACTTGATGCGCGCGGCGACGCGATGGCCGCGCGCGGGATCGCCGGTCCAGACGGACGCGAAGAGCCCGTAGCGGACGTCGTTCGCGATTCGGATCGCGTCCTTCTCGTCCTCGAACGGAATGGCGGTCACGACTGGGCCGAAGATCTCCTCCTGCGCAGCCTCCATTGAGTTGGAGACCTTCGCGAGCACGGTCGGCTTGTAGAAGGCGCCCTTGCCGTCGCCGAACTCGCCGCCGGCGACGATCTCGGCGCCTTCTTGCCGACCGCGCTCGACGAAGCCGTGGACGCGGTCACGGTGTGCGGTTGAGATGAGTGAGCCCATCTGCGTTTCGGGGTCGAGCGGATCCCCGACGCGGATCTGCTGGGCGTAGCCGGCGAAGCGCGCGACGACGTCGTCGTAGACCGACGATTCGACGAGGACGCGTGAGCGCGCCTCGCAGCTCTGACCCGCCGCGTAGTAGATCGACCACACGCTCGACGGAATCGCGTCGTCGAGATTCGCGTCGGCGAAGATGAGGTTCGGGCTCTTTCCGCCGAGCTCGAGCGAAAGCCGCTTGATCGGATCTGAGCACAGGCGCATCACCTGGCCGCCCGTTCGCGTCGAGCCCGTGAACGCAACCTTGTCGACGCCCGGATGCTTCACGAGATACGCGCCCGTCGTCGGCCCGTCGCCGGGAACGATGTTGATCGTCCCCGCCGGGAAGCCGACATCGTTCGCAAGCTCGGCGAGGCGCAGCACACTAAGGGGCGTCTGCGGGTCGGGCTTGAGCACGATGGAGCAGCCGGCTGCGAGCGCCGGCGAGAGCTTCCACACCGCCATCAGCAGCGGGTAGTTCCACGGGACGATCTGCGCGCAGACGCCGACCGGCTCTTTGAGCGAGTAGGTGAGCAGTGAGCCGCCGATCGGGTTGCTGCGGCCGGCGATCGAGCCGACGACCGACGCGAAGAACCGGAAGTTCTCGGCCGCGCCGCCGACCTCCGCCTTGACCGACGAGATCGCCTTGCCGACGTTTCGCGACTCGAGCTCTGCGAGCTCCTTGCGGTTCGCGACGATCGCGTCCGCGAGCGCATGCAGCAGGCGTGAGCGCTCGTTCGGCGGCGTCTTGCCCCACGGGCCGTCGAGCGCCGCGCGCGCGGCCTCGACGGCGCGGTCGACGTCCGCCTCGCCGGCGATCGCGGCACTGCCGATCGGCTCACCCGTCGCGGGCTCGATCAGCTCCCGCAGCTCACCCGACTCGGGTTCGACGCTCTCGCCGTTGATGAAGAGCCCATGCTCGTTTCCCGTCGCAACGGCCACGAAGACGACGATAACGCTTGACGGGCAGCCGGCGCCTGGCCCACAATGGGATCCGAGAACCAGCATTGGGTTTGCTCAACAGCCCGATCGGCTACGTTTTGGATCCAGAATCAACCGAAGGAGGCCGAATGGCAATTGACGTCCGCGCAGCCCGGATCCCCGACCGGGACCTGCTGCTCGAGCTGCTTCACGACCACGGGCTCGAGGCCGAACCGCACGGCGAGCTCGAAATCGTCGTCGAGGCGGACGACCGAGACGGCGTCGTCTTCCGCGAGGTCGAGGGCCTGATCATTCGGATCGGCGCGCCGTTCGTGCCGATCAAGCATGAGGGCGTGATCTACGTGCGCCCGCCTGTTGGCTAGGTAGTCGGCTCATCGCGTGTGAGCCACCGTGGCGCGGGTAGCGTCCCGCCATGGCAGAGCACGCGAGCATCGCGCTGACGATCAACGGCGAGCTGCACGAGCTCACCGTCGACACGCGCACGTCACTCCTCGACTTGCTGCGCGAGCAGCTCCGGCTGACCGGCGCGAAGAAGGGCTGCGATCACGGCCAGTGCGGGGCATGCACCGTGTTGATCGACGGCCGGCGCGCGAACGCGTGCCTTGCGCTCGCAGTGGCGCACGACGCTGCGGAGATCGTCACGGTCGAAGCGCTGGCCGACAACGGCTCGCTCCATCCACTGCAGGCTGCTTTCGTCGAGCGCGACGCGTTTCAGTGCGGCTACTGCACACCCGGCCAGCTCTGCTCGGCGATCGGGATGCTCGACGAAGCCGCGGCCGGCTGGCCGAGTTACGTCTCGGGCGACCTCACCGCTCCGACGCTCGACGCAGACGAAATCCGCGAACGGATGAGCGGCAACATCTGCCGCTGCGGCGCGTACCCGAACATCGTCGCTGCGATCGAGGACGTGGCGTAGTGGAGCCATTTCGGTATGAGCGCGCGGCCGACACGGCGTCCGCAGTCGCGACGGTCGATGCTTCTCCAGGCGCGAAGTTCCTCGCCGGCGGAACGAACCTCGTCGACCTGATGCGGCTCGGCGTCGAGCGGCCCGGCGTGCTCGTCGACGTCACGCGGGTCGCGGGCGACACGATCGAGGACGCGGACGACGGTGGACTGCGCATCGGCGCAGCCGTGCGGAACAGCGACCTCGCTGCCGACCTGCGCGTGCGCACGCGGTACCCGGTGCTCGCGGAGGCACTGCTCTCCGGCGCCTCCGGGCAGCTACGCAATCTCGCGACAACCGGCGGCAATTTGCTGCAGCGCACGCGGTGCGCGTACTTCCAGGACGTGACGAAGCCGTGCAACAAGCGCGAGCCCGGCACCGGCTGCCCGGCGCGCGACGGCGACCATCGCAATCTCGCGGTGATCGGGCACTCGAAGCAGTGCGTCGCGACACATCCTTCCGACTTGGCGGTTGCGCTCGCCGCGCTCGACGCGACCGTTCAGGTCGTCGGGCCGGCAGGGGACCGCGCGATCCCGGTCGTCGACCTGCACCGGCTGCCCGAGAACACGCCGGAGCGCGACACGATCCTCGAGCGCGACGAGCTGATCGTCGCCGTTGCGGTTCCGTCGCTGGCTTTTGCAGAACGTTCGGCGTATCGGAAGGTGCGCGAGCGCGCGTCGTTCTCGTTCGCGCTCGTCTCGGTCGCCGCCGCGCTCGACGTCAGCGACGGCGTTGTGCGCGGCGTACGGATCGCGCTCGGCGGCCTGGCGCACAAGCCGTGGCGCGCCTTCGCCGCGGAGGACGCGCTGCGCGGGGAACCGGCCAACGCGGCGGCCTTCGCGGTTGCAGCCGACGCAGAGCTCGCGCAGGCCGAGCCGCTGCGCGACAACGCGTACAAGATCCCGCTCGCGAAGGCGGCGCTCGTGCAGACGCTTCTGGGGCTGCTGCAATGACCGTCGCGCCGAGCCGCGCGATCGGTGCGCCGATCGACCGGATCGAGGGCGCCGAGAAGGTCGCCGGCAAGGCGCTCTACAGCTACGAGCACGACGTCGAAGGCGCCGTCTACGCCGCGATCGTCACATCGACGATCGCAAAGGGAGAGATCCGTGCGATCGACGCCGCCGAAGCACTCGGGGTGCCCGGCGTGCTGGCCGTGCTCACGCACGAGAACGCCGGCACGGTGGAGGGCGAGGGCGAGCTCGCAGTCCTGCAGTCCCCGCGCGTCGCGTATCGCGGCCAGATCGTCGGAGCCGTGATCGCGGAGACCCTCGAGGCCGCGCGGGAGGCGGAGCGGCTCGTCCGCATCGACTACGACGTGGAGGAGCACGACGTCGTGCTGCGCGCCGACCATCCCGGCCTCTACAAACCGGACAAGGTCAACCCAAGCTTCCCCACCGACACCGAGGAAGGCGATATCGATCACGCGCTCACAGAAGCCGGCGTGATGGTCGACGAGACCTACAGGACGCCGGCCGAGCACAACAACGCGATGGAGCCACACGCGACGATCGCGATCTGGGAGAACGGCGGGCTCACGCTCTATGACTCGAACCAGGGCGCGTTCCGCGCGCGGCAGACGATCGCGGACGCACTCGGCCTTCCGCATGAGAGCGTCCGCGTGATCTCGCACCACGTCGGCGGCGGCTTCGGCTCGAAAGGCTTGCCGCGGCCACACGCTGTCCTCGCGGCACTCGCGGCGAGGCTCGTCGGCCGGCCGGTGAAGGTCGCGGTCACGCGCCAGCAGATGTTCACGCTGACGGGCTACCGCACGCCGACGATCCAACATCTTCGTCTCGGCGCGCAGGCGGACGGAACGCTGACCGCGATCGCGCACGACGTCTTCGAGCAGACATCGACGGTCGCAGAGTTCGCCGAGCAGACGGCGGTCGTGACCCGGATGATGTACGCGGCTCCGAACCGGCGGACGTCGCACCGCGTCGTAGCACTCAACGTGCCGACTCCGTCATGGATGCGCGCTCCAGGCGAATGCCCCGGGATGTTCGCGCTCGAGTCCGCGATGGATGAGCTTGCGATCGCGTGCGACCTCGATCCCATCGACCTGCGCATCCGGAACGAGCCAGAGATCGATCCCGAGAGCGGCAACCGCTTCTCGACGCGGAACCTCGTTGCCTGTTTGCGCGAAGGCGCTGAGCGCTTCGGTTGGAGCGAGCGCGCCGCACCGGGCTCGCGGCGCCACGGACACTGGCTCGTCGGACTGGGCGTCGCGTCGTCGACGTACCCGGCACGCCGCGCGCCGTCGACCGCGTACGCTCGCGCGGAGGAGGACGGGACGTACACGATCCGTATCGCGGCTGCGGACATCGGCACGGGAGCGCGGACGGTGCTGACGCAGATCGCGGCCGACGCGCTCGAGGTTCCGCTCGATTCGGTCCACGTCGAGATCGGCGACAGCGATTTCGGCCAGGCGATGCTCGCCGGCGGCTCGATGGGAACGTCTTCGTGGGGCGCGGCGGTCGTCAAGGCGTGCCGCGAGCTCCGCACCGGAAAGGACGAGGCGCACGCCGACACCAGCGTCGACGTCGACGCGGACGAGCCGCTGGCGAAACACGCGTACGGTGCGCAGTTCGTCGAAGTGCGCGTTAACGCCGACACCTGCGAGATCAGGGTGCCCCGTGTGCTCGGCGTCTTCGCCTGCGGGCGGATCATCAACCCGAAGACCGCTCGCTCCCAGTTCCTCGGCGGCATGACGATGGGCATTTCGATGGCGCTCTTCGAGGAGACCGTGATCGACCCGGCGATCGGCGGCTTCGTCACGCAGGATCTTGCGAGCTACCACGTCCCGGTGAACGCCGACATCGAGGAGATCGAGGCGACGTGGATCGACGAGGTCGACCTGCACGTGAACCCGATGGGCGCGAAGGGCATCGGCGAGATCGGGATCGTGGGCACCGCAGCCGCGGTTGCGAACGCCGTCTACAACGCGACGGGAGTGCGCGTGCGCGATCTCCCGATCAGACCGGACAGGCTGATAGGCAAGCTGTCTGGGTGACATCCGGCCGCAAGAGCAGGGCGCGCAGGCACGCGACGGTCCCGCCGGTCGGAAAGCAGCAGGGGATCTCGACGCGCGCGTGGCTGCTCGGCGGCGGCGCGGTTGCCGCCGTTGTCCTCGTCATCGTGCTTGTCGTCGTGCTCACGCAAGGCGGGAGCGGCGGCCAGACGATCGGGCCCGAAGGCATTCCGATTCCTACCGGACCGCAGCTCGCGTCCGCCGGAACGGCGAACGGCGGGCAGGCGATCGACGGCATCCAGTGCAACGCGGGCGAGCAGGTCGCGTATCACATCCATGCCCGCCTCACGGTCTTCGACAACGGCAACTCACGCCAGATTCCGTACGGAATCGGCATCGCCCCGCCGCGGGAGGTGCAGCAGACGCCGAACGGGCCGTTCGTCGTAGCCGGCCGGTGCTTCTACTGGCTGCACACGCATGCTGCGGACGGGATCATCCACGTCGAGTCGCCGACGAAGCGCACGTACACGCTCGGCAACTTCTTCGACGTGTGGCACGAGCCGCTCGGCGCGTCACGTGTCGGCCCGCTCACCGGTCCCGTGACGGCGTTCCTCGACGGCAAGATCTATGCGGGGAACCCGCGGACGATCGCATTGCAGCCGCACGCGCAGATTCAGCTCGATGTCGGCCGGCCGCTCGTAAAGCCGGTCAGCATCAGTAACTGGAACGGGCTCTAGATTCTTTCGAACAACGCGGCCTGCCCTTGGCCCACGCCGACGCAGAGCGTCGCGAGGCCGTAGCGCCCGCCGCGGCGCCGAAGCTCGTGGAGGAGTGAGACGACGAGTCGTGCCCCGCTCATCCCTAGTGGATGGCCGAGTGCGATCGCGCCGCCGTTGACGTTCACCGTGTCCGGGTCGAGGCCAAGCTCGCGGATCACCGGGATGCTCTGCGCCGCGAACGCCTCGTTGAGCTCGACGAGGTCGACGTCGGCCACCGACACGCCGGTGCGCTCGAGCAGCTTGCGCACCGCCGGCACCGGGCCGATGCCCATGACGCGCGGGTCGACGCCGGCGACTGCGCTGCCCACGAACGCGCCGAGCGGCTCGATGCCGAGCTTGCGCGCTTTCTCCTCCGACGCGACGATGACCGCCGCGGCGCCGTCGTTGATGCCGGCCGCGTTCCCGGCGGTGACGGTGCCCCCTTGGCGAAACGCCGGCTTCAATGCGGCGAGCTTCTCGAGCGACGTGTCCGGACGCGGATGCTCGTCGCGCGTCACGTCACCGACGGGGACTATCTGCTCGTCGAAGAGGCCCGCCTCCGCCGCCGCCGCCCACCGTCGGTGCGACTGCAGCGCAAACGCGTCCTGCTCCTCCCGCGTCACGCCGTACCGCTCGGCCACGTTCTCGCCCGTCTCGCCCATCGACTCGAGCGGGAACATCTCCTCCATGCGCGGATTCGGGAACCGCCAGCCGAGATGCGTGTCGTAGATCGTCTGGTTGCCGCGCGGGAACGCCTTGTCGGGCTTGGCGAACACGAACGGCGCGCGCGACATCGACTCGACGCCGCCGGCGACGAAGAGATCGCCGTCGCCGACCTGCACCGCGTGACACGCACCGACGATCGCGCTCAGTCCCGACGCGCACAGGCGGTTGAGAGTCACGCCCGCGACGGACTCGGGAAGTCCCGCGAGCAGCGCACCCATCCGCGCGACGTTCCGGTTGTCTTCGCCCGCCTGGTTCGCGCAGCCGAACCACACGTCCTCGATCTGGCCGGCGGGAACACCGGAGCGCTCGACGACCTCACGGACCACGAGCCCGGCAAGATCGTCGGGGCGGACATTCGCGAGCGACCCGCCGTAACGGCCGATCGGCGTCCGGACTCCCGCGAGAATCACCGCGCGCGTGCTCATTCGACGAACTGCACGTCGACGGAGACGTCCGCGCGCGCGTACAGCTCGCGGATCGCCTGCCTGCCTTCCTCGCCGTAGTCGCGCGTCAGCTCGTTCACGTACATCCCGATGAACTGGTCGCCGCGCACCGCGTCCATGCCGCGACCGAACCCAAGCGCGTAGTCGAGCGCCTCGTCGCGATGCTCGAGCGCGGCGTCGATCGACTCGGCGAGGATGGCGGAGACCTCGTGCACTGCGTGCTCGCCGATGTCACGTCGCACGGTGTTCACGCCGAGCGGGAGCGGCAGGCCGGTCTCGAGCAGCCACCACTCCCCGAGGTCGAGACACTTCTCGAGCTCCGCGTCGCGATAGGTCAGCTGCCCCTCGTGGATCAGCAGACCCGCGCGGGCGCGGCCCTCGGCGACCTCCGGGAGGATCTCGTCGAACGGGAGCACGCGGTACGCGAAGCCGTCGCCGAGCGCGAGCTTGAGGACGAGGAACGCAGTGGTCAGCTCGCCCGGCACGACGATCTCCGACGTTCGGAGCTCGTCGAGAGTCAGCGACTCCTGGGCGACGACGATCGGGCCGACGCCGTGGCCGATGCTCGCGCCGTGCGGCAGCAGCATGTAGCGGTCGTGCACAAGCGGATACGTGGCCGCGGACATCGCGGTCACCTCGAGCCGCGCCTCGAGGGCGAGCTCGTTCAGGGTCTGGATGTCCTCGATCACCGGCTCGAAGTCGTAGCCGCGCGGATGAACGGTTTCCGATGCGAGCCCCCAGAACATGAAGGCGTCGTCGGGATCTGCGCTGAAGCCCACCCGGATCAGCATGCGGCCGGACGTTAGTCCCTACCATGTGGGCTATGTCGCAGGAGCCGCTGACCGAGGCGATCCAGCACTACCTCCGCGAGATCTACAAACTTGGAGACACGGGCGAGCCGGTCTCCGTCACGGCGCTCGCGCGCGCGCAGGCGGTGTCGCCGGCGTCGGCAAGTGCGATGGTGAAGAAGCTCGCGGCGCTCGGGCTGGCGGAGCACGAGCCGTACCGCGGCATCTCCCTTACGCCGGCGGGCGAGCGCGTCGCCCTCGAGGTGATCCGGCACCACCGGCTGCTCGAGCTCTACCTGGCCGAGACGCTCGGCGTGCATGTCGACGACGTGCACGAGGAAGCGGACAAGCTCGAGCACGTGATCTCGGAGGAGCTGGAATCGCGCATCGACCGCGCCCTCGGCTTCCCGACGCACGACCCGCACGGCGATCCAATCCCCGACGCGAACCTCGAGTGGCCAGAACGCGTTTGAACGGCCGGGTCAGACACCCGCTGCGCGGGAGTCAGACCCCTTAGCTTGATCTGCCGAAGAACCAGGCTTCGAGCGGCTTCAGGCACTCATCCCGCGTGAAGGGGAGGCAGCGTTCGAACTTGCCGTCGCGCTCGCTCACGGTGAGGTCGTCCTCGAGCGTCGCGTTCGCCTGCTCGAGGGCGTCCTCGAGCTCGTAGCCCTCGAAGACGTAGTCGCCGGCCTTGGTGGCCTTGCCGTTCCTCAGATGCGGATTGACGACGCGGCCGACGGCCCACACGGCCCCGGCACGCCGCTCGATCCACACCACGATCCG
The DNA here is from genome assembly GCA_036496545.1 of Gaiellaceae bacterium. GTDB lineage: Bacteria > Actinomycetota > Thermoleophilia > Gaiellales > Gaiellaceae > Palsa-739. Next base: position 121,437 of record DASXKX010000033.1, read on the forward strand.
CTCTTCCCTGCCCGCATCGTCGACCCCATGGAGCACCCGCTCCGCGAAGCGCCCGCGGTCCGAGGAGACCTGCACTACCCGACTATACAATCCGGTCGTGTTCAGGCTCTCGAGCTTTCTGACAAACCCGTTCTCGTTCCTGTTCACCCGCTCGTCCTCCGAGGAGCAGGTCGTCGCGTACATCACACGTGAGCACAGGCGCGGACGCCGCCTCGCCGAGATCCTCGACGACCGCTACGTGCAGAACCGGCTGACGCCGCAACAACAGGCACGGCTGCTCGACCGCGCAGACGTCGTGCACGCGCTCGGCGAGCAGGACATCGACGCCGCGCGCCAGCAGCTCTCCGCGCGCTAGCCGGCTTTCACGACAACGGCGGCGGCGGCCGCGATGTCCCACGCCGCAAGGCCGTTCGACTTGAACACGACGATGTCAGTGTCCGAGTGGCGTCCGGGCGTCTGCCCGGCTACGACTTCCTGGAGCTCGTGCACCTCGAGCCAATCGAGCGTGCCGCCCTCGACGGGCTCGATCAGGTCGGCCGACTCGAGCTTCGCGTCTTCGATCGAGTCGCAGCAGACGAACGACGCGCGCTCGAGGACGACGTTGTCGAGCTCGCGGCGCCGGCCGTCGTTCGCACCAACCGCGCAGACGAGCGCGCCGTCGCGCAGCCACTCGCCGCGCAGCACCGGATCGGGCGAGCCCGTAACCGTGACGACGATGTCGCACTCAGCGGGATCACGATGGCTCTCGCCGCTCTCGCAGTTGTTCCGCTCGCAGAACTCGCGCAGGCGCGACTCGGTGCGGCAGTACGCGACGACGCGGTCGAGTGTCGGAACTGCAGCGCGGAGGCACGCCACCTGCGTCTCCGCCTGCCAGCCGCAGCCGATCACGCCAAGCGAAGCCGCTCCCGGCCGCGCGAGGTGCTTCGCAGCGACGCCACTCGCCGCACCGGTGCGCAGCTGGCCGAGCTTGTCGGCCTCGATCACCGCGACGAGCTCCGGCGAATTCGAGCGGAACAGCGAAACGACGAAGCGCGCACCGTCGGCGAAGCCCGCGTATACCTTCGCCCCTGCATACCCGAGCTCGAGATCGGCAGCCGCCATCACGGCAAGCGCACCGTGCTCGAGCCGCAGCCGGTAGCGCGGCCGGTTCTCGACGGACCCGCGTGCCATCCGCTCGAAGCAAGCCTCGATGACGGCGACGGCCTCCGCCGGCGAGAGCAGCCGCGCGACATCCTCCTCCGTGAGATACCTCGTCACCCAGCGTGGATTCGGCGGCCCGCCGCCGCATCCCTCCGCTTGACATGTGACCATTTAGTCACCTATCATCTGAGCGTGGATGACGACCCCGTGTTCAAGGCACTGGCAGACCCGACCCGGCGCCATCTCCTCGACCGGCTCTTCGAGCGCGACGGCCGCACGCTCACGGAGCTCGAGTCGGAGCTCGAGATGACCCGCTTCGGCGTCATGAAGCACCTCCGCGTGCTGGAGGACGCGGGGCTCGTCAATACGCGCCGGGACGGCCGGGCAAAGCTCCACTACCTGAACCCGGTTCCGATCCGGCTCATCCACGACCGCTGGATCGACAAGTACACGGAGCACCGCGTCGCGGCGCTCGCAGACCTCAAGACAGAGCTGGAGGAGAGTGCATGACGACCATGACTGCATCAGCAACGCAGGTCTATTCCGTCTTCGTGCGCGCGACGCCCGAGCAGCTGTGGGACGCGATCACGAAGCCCGAGTTCACGCGCAAGTACTTCTACGGCAGCGTCTTCGACTCGACGTTCGAAGCCGGCTCGAAGTACTGCGGCTATGCAGCCGACGGCGGCGAGCAGTACGTCGACGGGGAAGTGATTGAAGCATCGAAGCCGCACAAGCTCGTGACGAGCTGGCGCGCGATGTGGGCGGAAGCGCTCGCGGCCGAGCCGTACAGCCGGGTCACATGGGAGATCGAGTCGGCAGGCGACGGCGTCTCGAAGCTCACGGTCGTCCACGACAAGCTCGACGGCGCACCGGAAACCGCCGAGAGCGTCGCAGGCGGCTGGAGCTACGTGCTCAGCGGCATGAAGTCCGTCGTCGAGACGGGCAAAGCCCTCGAAGAGTAGGAAAATCGCTGCCGGCGAGGCGGATGTGCGCCTCGCCGGCCGCAATCTTTGATACAAACGCGCCTCGTGCGCGCCGTGCTCGTCACCGGTATCGCCGCCCTCTTGCTTGCCTGGCCCGCCGCGGCGGCCGAGTGGAGCCCGTCACCGTCGTGGCTCGTGCAGGCGAAGTGCGTGCATGTGAAAGAAGCCGTGTGGACTGCGAACACCGGTAACGGGTACTTCGGCGGATTCCAGTTCGCCGCGAAGACGTGGACGCGCGTGGGCGGTGCGCCGGACAGCGCGTTCCGGCATCCCGGCAACGCGCTCTATCCGTTCCATGCGACCTCAGGCGAGCAACTGTTTCGAGCCTGGCTTCTGTGGAAGCACGACGGAGGTAGCTGGAAGTCCTGGGGAGCTGTGGGCACTTCCTGTTCGTAGCACCAGACCGTCAGAGGCGTAACACCAAAGTTAGGGGAGGGAGAATGAGTAGACGCACCTCGCGGCTCGCCGCGGTGTTTTTCGCGATTCTCGCCGCGGCGCTCATGGTCAGCGTCGCAGCGTTCGCAGACGACGAGCCGCAGCCCGTGGACTTCGTCCACAACCCGTTCAACGCACCGGCACCGGTGCCGAGCTCGGTGTTCGGCTCCGGTCCTGCGGTGAAGACGGGAACCGCGATCTGCACGACCGCAACGCAGACGACGCCGAATGCGAACACCGACTGCGAAACAACGTCGGTTGGACCGCACAACGAGACGTCGATCGCCGTCAACCCGACGAACGTGAACAACATGATCGGCGGGGCGAACGACTACCAGCTCGGCTTGAACCCGGGTGGCCACGTGAGCGAGACGGTGCTCTCCCGTGCACACGTCACGTTCGACGGTGGGAAGACGTGGTCGATGTACCCGGTCTTCTCGAACTCGTCCTACCAGGGCACCGGCGACCCGGCGCTCGCATTCGACGCGAGCGGCCACGCGTACTACGGGACGCTCGGCTTCCGGTTCGTCGGCCCGGCGAATGCGACCAACCCGGACGTGCTCGTCTCGAACTCCGGTGACGGCGGCAAGACGTGGGACACCGTCCGCGTCGCGGCCGGCAGCGGGACGGAGACGAGCGTCGGTGACCTGCTCGACAAGGAGTACGTCGCGGCGTGGGGCAGCGGCAACGCGATCGTGACCTACGGCGACTTCCGACTCGGGCAGAAGGGCAGCTTCATCTCGGCGAAGATCTACGACTCCGTCACGCACGACTTTGGCAAGACGTGGAGCACGCCGCAGGTGATCTCCGGCAGCCTCGACGAGGCGTTCGTCTCGACGCCGGTGGTCGCGGCCGACGGCCGAATCTATGTCTCGTTCCTCAACACGACCGACCTCAAAACCGGCCGCGATGACTACGAAGCCGTCGAGGTGAGCCCGACGACGGGTGCGCTGCTGCACGGACCGACGAAGGTCGCCACGGTGATTGACGGCGCGACGGATTACCCGATCGCATTCGGCCGGCAGACGTACCAGGACAGTCTCTTCCGCTCCTGGGCGGCCGGGAACATCGCGGCCGATCCGACGAACTCGAAGCATCTCGCAGTCGTGTGGTCGGACATGCGGAACAGCACGACTCCTGCTCCGAGTAACCCATACGCGGCGAAGACGAATTCCGACGTCGTCGTAAGCCAGTCGTTCGACAACGGCGCAACATGGTCGACGCCGACAGCGATCGCGTTGCCCGGCGACCAGTTCCAGCAGTGGGCGGCGTACGACACGCACGGGCTGCTGCGTATCGGCACGTTCGACCGTTCGGCCGATCCGGACAACCACCTGTACAACTACATGCTCGCGACGGAGACGAGCCCGGGCTCGCTGACCTTCGCGACGACGCCGGTTTCGACCGTGCCGTCAGATCCGACGACGGGCGACCTCTGGTTCGCACGCACCGTGAACGCGAGCTTCCCGTTCGCGACGGCGTTCCTCGGCGACTACAGCGGGATCGCGATCATCCCGGACGGCAGCGGGGTGGTCTCGTACTGGACGGACATGCGCAATGACGCGACATTCGCCGGCCGCACCGGCCACGGCGAGGACGCGTACTTCGCGAAGAGTTCGTAGGCACCACCGTTTGGGGCGGCGGCGTTTCGGCCGCCGCCCCATCTAGGCTCTCCCGCGTGAGCCTCGGAGTCCTTCAGCCTCGCGGCGTTCGCGACGATCGCGAAGGACTGCTCGCGACCATGGGGATGAAGCCGCGGCGGTCGCAACTCGCGCACCTGCTCTCCACGACGCCGACATTGTTTTTCGACTTCCGCGCGCACCTCGTCGACGGTGATGTCGAGCGACTCCAGCACCCGCGCCGCCAGACCCTCTTCTTCGCGAAGAAGCCCGAGCAGAATGTGCTCTGTACCGTGTAGTTGTGTCTGACCACCCGCGCTGCGTCCTACGCGAGGACGACGACCTGGCGCGCTCGTTCGGTGAAACGCCGGAACATCACCGCCCGGTAACTCCGCGGTCGTAACCTTTGTACATCGGCGGGAACCTCGCACCCGACTACGAGCAACTGATCCAGGAAGCGCTCGACGGCCTGCCGGCCGATCTACGCAGCCAGATCGCGAATGTCGAGATCGCGGTCGAGGACGAGCCGCCGCCGGGGACGAACTACCTCGGGCTCTACCAGGGGATCCCGCTGACGAGGCGCGGCGGCGGCTACGGCCTGCCGCAGTACAGCGGTGCGCTCCCGGACAGGATCACGGTGTTCCGCGGTCCGCTCGAGCGGCACTACGGTTCCGACCCGGCGCGGCTCGCGCAGGAGATCCGCCATGTCGTCTTGCACGAGATCGCCCACTACTTCGGGATCAGCGACGAGCGGCTGATCGAGATCGACCGCTACTGAAAGTGCGCCCGGCATGATTCGAACATGCGACCTCTGCCTCCGCAGGGCAGCGCTCTATCCCCTGAGCTACGGGCGCCTGGGACGCAACAGTGTAGCCGCGCGTGAGAGCAGCCCGGGTTGCCGCGGCTGTGTCTTCCGCCACTCGTCGTAGGTCGTGAGCTTCGCCGCCGCGACGCACTCCGCGTGGGCGTGACGCCGCCTGGATGTGTCGCCTTCCGGCGAGATCAGCGCGTGCGGGGACATCGCGTGCAGGCGGTAGCCACACAGCGGGCAGCGATATGTCGCCGGCTTCCGGTTCTGGGCCCGTCGCACCGCCCACCAGGCGGCCGGCTCAAGCGACCGCGAGCGACGCGTCATCAGGCACTTCCCTGCGCACGTATGCGAGCGCGACGACCGAACCGTCCGGACGGCGCGCGGCGCTCGTCACGCGGCCGACGACCTTACCCTCGTGCCAAAGCTCGGCGTCGTAGTCCGGCACGTCCGGGAGCTCGAGCACGCGCAGTGCACGGTTCGCCTTGCCGCGATAGTGGAGCCGCGCGATCGGTTCCTGTCCCGGATAGCAGCCTTTCGTGAACGAGATATGCGTGTCCTCGAGCCCGGCCTCCGCCGGCAGGACGCGGTCGTCGAGCTCGCGGCCCCAGCGCGGGACGCCCGCCTCGATCCGCCGCCGCTCGAGCTCGTCGGAGCCGATCGTCGGCGAGTCGTCTGCGTCGAGCAGCTCGCGCGCGCCCGGGAAGTCCGTCGCGAAGCCGCGCTCCTCGCCGAACACGAGCGCGGACCGGTGCTTTTCCGCCTCGATCTCCGCCCGCGCGCGCAGCCGCATCCGCGTGAGCAGCGCCTGTACCGGCTCCGCGAGCTCGGGCTCGGTCAGCAGCAAGAAGTCGTCATCGCCGCGCCGGAGCACGACGAGCGGCGCAATCAGCCGGGCCTTTGCGGTGAGCAGCAACGCCGGCACCGCCTCACCGGGCTGTAACGCCTCGACGTCGTTCGAGACCATTCGCTGCAGGTAGTCGCATGCGTCCGGTCCGGCGACCCGGAGATAAGCCCGCTCGCGTGCAGCAATGTCCACGACATTTAGTGTAGGAACCGGTGCCCCTCTTCCGATCAAAAGCCGAGAACAAAGTGCGCGAGGCCGGGTACGACCCGGCCCGGCTGCCGCCCGGCCAGTACTTCACGGAAAAGTGGCCCGTCCTCCACGCGGGCGACGTCCCAGACGTCGACGTCGCGACCTGGACGCTCTCGATCACGGGCGAGGTCGAGGAGCCCGTGACGCTCTCCTACGAGGAGCTGCGCGCACTGCCCGCGACCGAGGTCACGACAGACATCCACTGCGTCACCCGGTGGAGCCGGTTCGACGCGGAGTTCAAGGGCGTGCACTGGCGCGAGCTCTCCGCGCTCTGCCGGCCGAAGCCGACCGCGAACTTCGTGATCGCCCACGCCGAGCATGGCTTCACCTCGAACGTCCCGCTCGCAGCGCTCGAAGACGACGAGGCGCTCATCGTCTACGAGGCCGACGACGAGCCGCTGACGCCGGAGCACGGCTACCCCGTCCGCCTGTTCGTCCCGACGAAGTATTTCTGGAAGAGCGCGAAGTGGCTGACCGGGATCGAGCTCTCCTCGATCGACAAGCCCGGCTTCTGGGAGCGCTACGGCTACTCGAACGACGCCGATTACTGGAAAGAGGAGCGCTACGCCTTCTGAGACATTCACCCGAATGGGGTAAAGGCCAGAGGGCGGGCCGCCGATAGATGGCTACCCACCTCCCCACCCCAAGTGGATGAAGCGGCGCCTTTTAGGCGCCGCTTCTTTTATTGGAGGACGCGCCGTAGCGCCGCTTCGAGCCGGCGCATCTCCTCCAGGATCTCCTCCGGATCGGCGTCGAGCTCCGCCCGCACCTCCGCGAGAACACGCTCGAGCCGCCGCGAGTTGCGGAGGTTCGTCGCACGCCCGCGCGGCGTGAGCTCGAGGAGATAGGAGCGGCCGTCGCCGGGATGCGGCACGCGGCGGATCTGCCCCTTCTGGGCGAGGCGGTCGATCATCGCCGAGAGCGTGGTGGGCGCAACTCCGAGCTCGTGCGCGAGCTGCGACGGTGTCGCGCTCCGCTGCAAGGCAAGCCAGCTCGTGAGCGCGTACTCGGTCGCGGTCACATCGCTGCCCTCGACCACCTGCACGATCAGCGCGCCCGAGAGCTGAGCGACGACATACGGCTGGAGGAATAGTCCAGGCGTTCGCTTGACAGTAGTACGATCTCGTAGCATTTTAGTACGATCTCGTACTATATCTCTCACGGAGGTCGGACATGATCGCGCTCTTCGCCGCCCTCGCTCTCGCGCTGCCGTCAGTCGTTGCCAACATCGGCACGGGCACGAGGCCGTGCGGCGCAGCCGTTTCCGGCAAGTACTTCTACGTCGACAACTACGGGGCGGGGACGCTCTCCCGCATCGACCCGGCGACGAACAAAGTCGTCGGCCGCGTGAAAGTCGGCCTCGGGCCCTGCGGCGTCGTCGCCGGCGGCGGCTCGCTCTGGGTCGAGAACTACTTCCAGGACACGATCGCGCGCGTCGACCCCGCGAAGCTCAAGGTCGTCAAGCAGATCCGCGTCGGCGAGAGGCCGTGGGACGTCGTGTACGGCTACGGCAGTGTCTGGTCGTCGAACCAGACCGACGCCACCGTGTCGCGCATCGATCCGCGCACGAACAGGGTCGTGAAGACGATCCACACCGGCGGCTCACCCGCGTGCATCCGCGCCGGCGCGGGTGCGATCTGGGTCGGCTCGCAGAACGGTGACTTCATCTATCGCATCAACCCGGCGACGAACACGGTGGCACCGATCAAGATCGGCCACCTCAGCGAGCTCTGCGTCGACGTCGAGCCCGACGCCGTCTGGGTGTCGGACGACGCGTTCAACAGCGTGACGCGCATCGACCCGAAGACGAACGCGATCGTGGCGACGATCAAGGTCGACGGCTCGCCTGCGGACGGGACGCGCGGGCCGGACGGCTACATCTGGATGCCGAATCAGGGGCCGAGCGGAACGATCTCGCGAATCGATCCGGCTACGAATACGCTCGTCGACACCATTACGGTAGGCGGGCACTTGTTTGTGGTGCGGCGCGGCTTCGGCTCGCTCTGGGCCGGCGACTTTGCCGGGTCGACCGTGCGAAGAATTCAGCCTTAAACAGCGGTGCCAGGCACCCTTCGGGTGCCTGGCACCATTTACTCGAGACCCGTCGAGGGTCTCGATTACATCATCCCGCCCATGTCCGGCATGCCGCCGCCCATACCGGCGCCGGCCTTTTCCGGCGCCTCGGCGACGATCGCCTCGGTCGTGAGGATGTTCTTCGCAATCGACGCTGCGTTCTGCAGCGCGGAGCGTGTGACCATGGTCGGATCGCCGATCCCCGCCTTCAGGAGATCCTCGACCTCGCCCGTGTCGATGTTCAGGCCGAAGCCCTTCTGCGCCGACCGGACGTCTGCGACGGCGATCGAGCCCTCGAGGCCCGCGTTCGACGCGAGCTGGCGGAGCGGCTCCTCGAGCGCGCGGATGATGATTTGCGCACCCGTCCTCTCGTCGCCGTCCAGCTTGCCGAGGACGTCGTCGCGGACCGCGTCCGCCGCGTTGATGAGCGCGACGCCGCCGCCCGGGACCTGACCCTCCTCAAGCGCTGCGCGCGCTGCCTGGAGAGCGTCCTCGACGCGGTGCTTCTTCTCCTTCATCTCGGTCTCGGTCGAAGCGCCGACCTTGACGACGGCGACGCCGCCCGACAGCTTCGCGAGGCGCTCCTGGAGCTTCTCGCGGTCGAAGTCGGAGTCGGTCGACTCGATCTCGGCCTTGATCTGCTTGATGCGTGCCTTGATCGCGTCGGTCTCACCGGCACCGTCGATGAGCGTCGTCGAGTCCTTGTCGACGACGACGCGGCGGGCCTTACCGAGCTGCGTGACCTTCGTGTTCTCGAGCTTGAGGCCCATCTCCTCGGTGATCACCTCGGCGCCCGTGAGGATGCCGATGTCCTCGAGCATGCGCTTGCGGCGGTCACCGAAGCCCGGCGCCTTGACGGCGACGGCCTGGAACGTTCCGCGCAGCTTGTTGACGACGATCGTCGCGAGCGACTCGCCCTCGACGTCCTCCGCAACGATCAGCAGTGGGCGGCCCTGCTGGATGACCTGCTCGAGCACCGGCAGGAGATCCTTGACCGCACCGATCTTCTGGTTCGCGACGAGGATGTACGGCTCGTCGAGCACAGCCTCCATCCGCTCCGCGTCCGTGACCATGTACGGCGAGAGGTAGCCCTTGTCGAACTGCATACCCTCCGTGAACTCGAGCTCGAGGCCAAGAGTCTGGCCCTCCTCGACGTTCACGACGCCGTCCTTACCGACCTTCTCGATCGCGTCGGCGATCACGTCGCCGATCTCCGAATCGCGCGACGAGACGGTCGCGATGCGGGCAATGTCCTCCTTGCCGGAGACCGGCTTGGAGTCGGCCTTGAGGTTCTCGACGACGGCCTCGACCGCCGACTCGATACCCCGCTTGAGCCCCATCGGGTTCGCACCGGCGGAAACGTTCTTCAGACCCTCGCGGACGATCGCCTGAGCGAGCACCGTCGCGGTCGTCGTTCCGTCACCGGCGACGTCGTTCGTCGAGGTCGCAACCTCGCGGACGAGCTGTGCGCCCTGGTTCTCGAAGACGTCCTCGACCTCGATCTCGCGTGCGATCGTGACGCCGTCGTTCGTAATGGTCGGAGCGCCGAACTTCTTGTCGAGCACGACATAGCGCCCCTTCGGGCCAAGTGTGACCTTGACCGCGTCGGCGAGGGTGTCCACGCCGCGCTGAAGCGCGCGCCGGGCATCCTCGTTGAACTTCAGCTCCTTGTGAGCCATATCAGTTTCAGTCCTCCTGTGAACTACGCGGTTGCACCGGCCGGCTCACGTGTCCCGACGACCTTCGCGAGTACGTCGGACTCGCGCAGGATCAGGTACTCGTCCGTGCCGACCTTGATCTCGGTCCCGCCGTACTTGGAGAAGACGATCTCGTCGCCCTCCTCCAGGTCCATGGGGATGAACTTCCCGTTGTCGTCCCGGCTGCCCGGGCCCACGGCCAGGACACGACCGCGCTGCGGCTTCTCCTTGGCCGTGTCCGGAAGCACGATGCCGCTCGACGTCGTCTCCTCCTCATCGAGGACCTCGACGATCAGGCGGTCACCCAGTGGCTTCAGGTTCATGAACGTCCTCCTGTGTGGTTCTGGCACTCTCACCCCGAGAGTGCCAGCCGCCATTATATGAGCGAATGGCGGGTGCGCAAATTGGAACGTGAGTTCTCGGCGGGCGGCGTGCTCGTCCGGTCGATCCGGAGGGTGCCGCACATCGCCGCGATCCGCCCGCAGGGCAAGCCCGAGGGCGTCTGGGCGCTCCCGAAGGGGAACCTCGACCCGGGCGAGCGCCCCGAGGAGACCGCCCTCCGGGAGGTCCTCGAGGAGACCGGCGTCTCCGGCCGGCTCGTCGAGAAACTCGGGGACGTGAAGTACACGTACACCCGCCGCGGCGGGGTGCGGGTCTTCAAGATCGTCTCCTTCTATTTGCTCCGCGCCGGGCGCGGCCGCCTGGGCGAGATCGAGGAGCGGATGCGGATCGAGGTCGCGGAGGCGCGCTGGCTCCCGCTCGCCGACGCACCGCGGCTGCTCGCGTACGGCGGCGAGCGCGAGATGGCGGCGAAGGCGCTGGCTAGATTTCCGCGGTGATCAACGTCGCCGAATACGTCGCCCGCGCCGCGGAGACCGTCGACCCGAAGATCTGGTGCTACTTCGAGGGCGGGTCCATGGACGAGGTCACGCTGCGCGCGAACGTCGCCGCGTACGGACGCTGGCGGCTGCGGCCGCGGATGCTCGTCGATGTCGGTGAGATCTCGCTCGAGACGACGCTGCTCGGGACGCCGGTGTCGATGCCCCTCGGGATCGCGCCGTTCGCGATGCAGAACCTGCTCGCGCCGAAGGGCGAAGCGGTTACCGCGGGCGCAGCCGCTGCTGCCGGCGTGTTGATGACCGTGTCGACGTTGACGACGTGCACGCACGCCGAGATCGGTGCGGCGTCTTCCGGACCGAGGTGGCTGCAGCTCTACGTGCTGAGCGACCGGCAGCGGACGCTCGACCACATCGCCGAGGCGCGCGACGCGGGCTACTCGGCGGTCGTGCTCACCGTCGACCTGCCGTACGTCGGGCGGCGCGAGCGCGATCTTCGGCTCGGCTTCCAGAACCCGCCCCCGGATCTCGAGTTGCCGTACGCGAATCTCTTCCAGACGTCGCCGTCGCTCACGTGGCGCGACCTCGAGTGGATCCGGTCCGAATGCGCGCTTCCCGTCGTGATCAAGGGGATCCTCACGCACGAGGACGCGTTGCTCGCGGTCGAGCACGGTGCCGACGCGGTGTGGGTCTCGAACCACGGCGGGCGGCAGCTCGACGGCGTCGCGGCCGGGCTCGACGCCCTGCCCGAGGTGGTCGAGGCGGTCGACCGGCGCTGCGAGGTCTATGTCGACGGCGGCATCCGCCGCGGGACGGACATCGTGAAGGCGCTGGCGCTCGGCGCGCGTGCGGCGTTCGGGGCGCGGGCGTTCGCCTCCGCGCTCGCGGTCGAGGGCGGCGAAGGGCTCGCGAACGTGCTCGAGCTGCTTCGCGCGGAGCTCCGGCTGGCGCTCGCCCTGCTCGGCTGCACGTCGCCCGATCAGGTCTCGCGGAGCCACGTCGAGCCGACGGTCCCCTATGATCCTGTGGCTTGACAGGCCCTGCGATGTATGCGCTCAACTTCTACTCGCCGCTCGTCGCGGACCAGCTGCGAACGGGGCGTAAGTCGGCGACGATCCGGCTTGGCGACAAGTCCGGCAAGTACAAGAAGGGGATGATCGTGCAGGTGCTGTGCGGGAGCCGGTACAGCCCGCGCGAGCGGATCTTCGACGCGGTGATCGACAAGGTCGAGGTGAAGACACTCGGTGAGCTGTCGCCGCGCGAGATCGAGCACGACAATCCGGAGATCCGCCGCACCGACGAGATGGCGACGTTCCTCGGGCAGCTGTACAACCGCGAGATCTCGAACGACGATCTCGTGACGGTGATCCGGTTCTCGCAGATCCTGACAGGCCCCGTTGCGCCGACATTCCTCGGCGAGAACGACCTTTTCTAGGGTCGCCGCGTGCATCGTGGTCGCGCTCGTCGCGGCGGGGACCGCGCGCGCCGGCGACGGAGGCTCGGCGACCTACACGACGCGCGGCACGGTGTATGACTTCGATCTGGAGAACGCGGGAACGACGCGCTGGTTGTCGTTCGTGCTCGTCGGGCCGGCGGGGACCGCGTTCATCGGCGGCTCGGTCGGGACCGAGGCCACGGTGCAATGTGTCGTCGGGCCGCCGGCCTCGATGGTTTGCGGTCCGACGGCTGTTGCAGTAGGCGGGCAGCTCGGGTTCACGGCGTTTCTCCAGGCTGCGGTTCCGTGTGGCTCGCCGTTTCAGCTCTGGGTGAGCTCGACGGGGGCGGCGCCGTACACGCGCGTCGGCGATGCGGTGTTCGCGGGAAGCTGCGCGCCGCCGCGCGTTGTTCGTTCAGCGGTCGTCCGGCGCCGCGGCGGAGTGGTGACGCTCATTCCGCCGACCTGGAGCGCGACGCCCGTCCGCGTCGTCTATCAGTGGCAGCAGTGCACGCCGGGGTGCAAAGCGATTCCGCACGCGACGTCTGTGCGCGTCCACGCACGCGCAAGAGTGCGTGCGATCGTGGTTGCGACGTTCGCTGACGGAGTACAACTGCGAAGCGTGTCGCGGACGGTCTAGCGGCGGATCTTCGAGCCGAAGAGCTCGTCGGGGCGGAGCGCTTTGCCGCACTCTTCGCAGTCGACGGCGGCGATCGACGAGAACGGCGCATTGCACGCCTTGCAGCGGCGGAGGAGTTCGCCGCCGCATTGTGGGCAGTCGTTGGGAACCTGGTCTTCGAACTGCTCGAACCAACGGCGTCCGGCGCCGCACGTGAGGCAGACGGCGACCCAGTCACCGAGGACTTTGCGCCGCTCTTGGCGAAGCCAGTCGGATGCCTTGCCCATTTCGGGCCAGTCTAGGCCCGAACGGGGATAATCCCCGTTTTTTGTCAAGTCGTCTCTTGCGACCTTGGCCGCATGCAAACGAGCGGGAGACAGTCCCTGCTAACGGAACGCGCGCGCCTTCGCGACGCCCGACGAACGGCAACCTGCGAAATGCGGGCGCCGCGCGGACGCGTGCGCATCCCGTGACGGCACCGTGACGAGGAACTGTCCCCCGCGGGAAACGCGAATCCCGAGACGGGGATACTCCCCGTTTGCTGTCAAGTCGCTCCTGCGGACACGCCCGATACGCTCGCGCACGTGACCGCAACCGCACCGCCGTACCCGAAGATCGAGCTGCACGTGCACCTCGAGGGCACCGTGCGCGCGGCCACGCTGCTCGCGATCGCGAAGCGGAACGACTACGCGCTTCCCGCGGACACGGTCGAGGGCCTGCAGGAGCTCTACCGCTTCACCGACTTCCGCCACTTCATCGAGGTCTGGATCCTCACGACAAATGCGCTCAAGCACGAGGCCGACTACCGCCAGATGGTCGTCGACTACGCGGCCGAGGCGAAGAGCCACGGCGCGGTCTACCTCGAAGGCATCTTCAGTCCCGCCGAGCGCGTGCGGCACGGCTGCACCTGGGAGGACGTCTTCGAGGGCGTCACGACGGGCGCGCAGCAGGCGAAGGAGGAGCACGGCGTCGAGATCCGCCTCACCCCGGACATCCCGCGCGGCTTCACGCAGGAGGAGGCGCGCGCCACCGTCGACTGGAGCGCGAAGTACATGAGCCGCGGCGTCGTCGGCGTCGGCCTCGGCGGGCTCGAAGCGGAGTACCCGCCCGAGCCGTACGAGAACGTCTTCGCCTACGCCAAGTCGCTCGGCCTCGGCTCCGTCCCGCACGCGGGCGAGGTCGCCGGCGCCGACTCGGTGAAGGGCGCGCTCGAGAACCTCCAGGCCGACCGCCTCCGCCACGGCATCCGCATCGAGGAGGACGCCGGCCTTGTCCGCGAGGCGATCGCCCGCGGCACCGTCCTCGACATCTGCCCGCTCTCGAACCTCCGCACCGGCGCCGTGCATAGCCTCGATGACCATCCCCTCCCGCGCCTCGCCGCCGCCGGCGTCCGCTGCTCGATCTCGACCGACGACCCGGCGATGTTCGACACCGACCTCACGCGCGACTACGAGGCAGCAACTTCGTTCGGTCTCGACCCACGCTCCTTCTTTGACGCAGGTGTCGAAGGAGCCCTTTGTGACGAGCAGACGAAGGCCCGTCTCCGCCAGATCGGCGAGTCCCACGACTGGGGTCGTTAGGCTTCGGGCATGGCCATAGCGAGAGAAGCGGAGCCCGTCGGGTCACTCCACGAGGTCCGCGAGGCCGGCCTCGACCGCGAGGACCTGCTCGGCGTCTACCGCAACATGCTGATCACCCGCGGCGTCGAGGAGCGCGGGCACATCCTGTACCGCCAGGGAAAGATTCCCGGCTCGTTCTACACGGGCCGTGGCAATGAAGCCGCAGCCGTCGGCGTCGCAACGGCGATGGGGTCGGAGGACGTCGGCACGCCGCTCCATCGCGACATGGGCGTGCACATCACGCGCGGCGTCGAGCCGTGGCGGATCTTCGCCAACTACATGGGTAGGGCCGACGGCCCGACGCACGGCAAGGACGGCAACGTCCACATGGCCGACGCGCGCCTCGGCATGATCGCCATGGTCAGTCACCTGCCCGCGATGCTGCCGGTCGCGACCGGCGCGGCGCTCGCGTTCCGCATCAGAGAGGAACGCCGCGTCGCCGTCGGCTGGTTCGGCGAAGGCGCATCGGCGCGCGGCGACGCCCACGAGTCGATGACGTTCGCCGGCACGCGCAAACTCCCGGTCGTCTACGTCTGCGACAACAACCAGTGGGCGTACTCGACGCCGACGCATCTCGAGTTCGCGACGGAGCACGTCGCCGACCGCGCGGATGCGTACGGCTTCGAAGGCGTCGTCGTCGACGGCACCGACGTGCTCGCCGTCTACCGCGAGGCGAAGCGCGCGATCGAGAAGGCGCGCAGCGGCGGCGGCCCGACGCTGCTCGAGTGCCTGACGCTCCGCATGGAAGGCCACGCCGTCCACGACGACGCGTTCTACGTGCCGAAGGTGATGTTCGAGCGCTGGGCCGAGCGCGACCCGCTCGAGCGCTTCCGCACCTGGCTGCGCGAGAACGCCGAGCTCACCGACCAGGAGGAGGACGAGATCACCTCGTACGTGAAGCGACTCCTGAACGAGGCACTGCAGCGCGCCGAGGACTCGCCGCTGCCCGATGCGTCCGCCCTCCTCGAAGGCGTCTACGCGACGCCCGAGGACCTCGACACGCCGCACCACAAATAGCCATGGCAGAGATGACGTATCTGCAGGCGATCAGCGACGGGCTCCGCACGGAGATGCGCCGCGACGACCGCGTGTTCGTGATCGGCGAAGACGTCGGCGTGTACGGCGGCGCCTTCAAAGTGACGCTCGGGTTCCAAGAGGAGTTCGGGCCGTGGCGCGTCATCGACGCGCCGCTCGCCGAGACCGCGATCGTCGGCGGCGCGACCGGCGCCGCGATGATGGGGATGCGCCCCGTCGCGGAAATGCAGTTCGCCGACTTCGTGTCGTGCGCATGGGATCACCTCGTCACGATCGCGTCGAAGCAGCGGTGGCGCGTCGGCACGCCGGTGCCGATCGTGCTGCGCCTCCCGTCAGGCGGCGGCTTCAGCGGCGGCCCGTTCCACTCGCAAAACCCGGAGTCGTCGTTCGCGCACATCCCCGGGCTCAAGTGCGTCTGCCCCGCGACGCCGGAGGACGCGAAGGGCCTCCTGATCAGCGCGATCGAGGATCCGAACCCCGTCCTCTTCTTCGAGCACAAGCACCTCTACCGCCGCATCAAGACGGAGGTGCCCGAAGAGCGCTACACGACGCCGATCGGCAAGGCGCGCATTCACCGCGACGGCACCGACATCTCGGTGATCACGTGGGGCGCAATGGTCTACACCGCCGACGAGGCAGCGCAGCAGCTCGAGTCGGACGGCGTTTCGGTCGAGATCGTCGACCTCCGCTCGATCCTGCCGTGGGACAAGGCGGCCGTGCTCGAGTCGGCACGCAAGACCTCAAAGGTGCTCGTACTGCACGAGGACACGCACACCGGCGGCTTCGGCGCCGAGATCGCGGCGACGATCGCCGAGGAGGCATTCGAGGATCTCGACGGGCCGGTGCGCCGCGTCACTGCGCCGGACTGTCCCGTCCCGTTTTCGCCGCCGCTCGAGAAGGCTTTCATCCCGCAGGTCGAAGACGTGGTGAAGGGCCTGCGCGAGCTCGCCGCGTACTAAAGGAGAGAGATGGCAACGGAGACCGCAATCGACGTCGTGATGCCGCAGATGGGCGTTTCCGTCTCGGAGGGGACCGTCACGAAGTGGCTGAAGCAGGAAGGTGAGCACGTCGAAGCGGATGAGCCGTTGCTCGAGATCTCGACCGACAAGGTCGACACCGAGGTGCCGAGTCCCGGCACCGGGACGCTGACGCAGATCCTCGTTCAGGAGGGGCAGACCGTCGACGTCGGGACGAAGGTCGGCCAGATCGGCGGCGGCGGGGGCGCACCGCCGCAAGAGGAAGCGCCTACACCGTCAGCCGAGCCCGCGCCTGCAGCGCCGGAGCCGGTGCAGCAGCCGCCGGCACCGCAGCCGGTCGCGCAGCAGCAGCCGACGGTGACGAACGGCGGCAGCGCCGGCACGTTCGTCTCGCCGGTCGTCGCGCGCATCGCTGCCGAGCACGGCGTCGACCCGGCGCAGGTCAGCGGCAGCGGCCGCGGCGGCCGTGTGACGAAGAAGGACATTCTCGACTTCATCGAGCAGGGCGGCGCGCAGCAGCAAGCACCCCCGCCGCAGCCGGAGCCGGTCGCGCAACCGCAACCGGTCGCGCAGCAGCCGGCGGCCCCGCCGCCTCCGCCGCAGCCCGAGCCGGTGCAGCAGCAGGCCGCACCTCCACCGCCTGCACCTGCCCCCGCAGCGCCGAAGCCCGTCGCCGCGCCGGTGCCGCCCGCCGAGCAGCAGCCCGGCGAGACGCTCGAGCCGATCACCGCAATGCGCCGCGGGATCGCAGAGCACATGCGCCGCTCGCTCGACACATCTGCGCACGTCACGAGCGCGATCGAGGTCGACATGTCGCGCGTTGTGGCAGCCCGCGAGACGCTGAAGAAGGAGTACCAGGCCGCCTACGGCGTCAACCCGACGTACCTCGCGTTCATCGCGCGCGCGGTCGTGCAGACGATGCCGAACCATCCATACGTGAACGGCGAGCTGCGCGGTGAGTCGATCGTCACCCGCAACTTCATCAACCTCGGCATCGCGGTCGAGCTCGCCGAAGGCAAAGGCCTGATCGTCCCGGTCATCAAGCACACGGAAGGACTGAACCTTCTCGGCCTCGCGCGCAGCATCGCCGACATCGCGAAGCGCGCGCGTGAGAAGCAGCTCATGCCGGACGACGTGCAGGGCGGGACGTTCACGATTACGAACCCCGGCGGCTACGGCACGTTCCACGGAACGCCGGTGATCAGCCAGCCGCAGTCCGGCATCCTCGGCACGTACGCGCTCGTCAAGCGGCCGTGGGTCGTGCAGGATTCGTTGGGCAAGGACGTGATCGCAATTCGTCCGATGATGAACATCACGCTCACCTACGACCACCGCCTCGTCGACGGCGCCTACGCCGGCCGCTTCCTCAAGGAGCTTCGCGAGCGACTCGAGGGCTGGGAAGGCGACGGCGGCTAACCGGCGACGGCGCGCCGCAAGCCGGCGGCCGCCTCGTCGAGCACGCCGGGCACGTCTTCGGCCCGCGCCCACTGGACTAGCATCGCGCTGAGAAACGCGGCGACGATGCGTGCGAGCACTTCGCGCTCTCGATCAACCGGGCCGTATTCGTCGAAGAGCATCGCGCGCGCGGCAGGCGTTAGCAGGCTCCACGCGATCGAGAGATCGACAGCCGGATCGGAACGGCAGACGTCGACCCAATCGACGATTCCGGAAAGCTCGACGCCGTCGACGAGCAACTGCCGGAGATGAAGGTCGCCGTGACAGACGGCCGGATGCGACGCCGCCGGCAGCGTCTCCGCTTCCGCGAGTAGCGATTGCGCGGCGGACGTCAGCTCGCCGAGCTCTTCCAACAGCACGCGCGTTCGCGGGACGCGCAGCGCCGTGTCGACGCGGCCAAGTGGATCGGCCGGTAGCTCGCAATCGAGCTCACAACCGTGCAACGCGCGGAGCACCCGGGCGAGCGGTCGTGCGATCGCCTCCGCGTCGGCCGACGTCGCCTCCCGGCCGGGCAGGAGAGCCGCCCCGTAGAACGGCCAGGGATAGCCGTTGCCGGGGGCGCCGACAAAGACCGGCGCCGGAACCCCGACAGGCAGCCGCTCGGTGAGCAACGGCAGGCAGGCGAGCTCCCGCCCGAGCCCGGCGACGACGACCTCCCTTCGCGGAAAGCGGAAGGCCCAGCTCCCGTCGACCCGATGGACCGCATAGTCCCAGCCCTCGCTGAGGAGCTCGACGGATCGCTCGGGCAGCGGCGCGAACTGCGCGTGGATGAGCCGCGCCGCGCGATCCTCGTCGACGTGTTCGGCGGCCGACCAGACGTGCACTAGGCTGAGCCTATGACGCGCGGCGGGTACGTCATGCAGCTCGGCAGAGTTGCCTACAACGAAGCCTGGGAGCTGCAACGCGCCCTCGCGGGCGCCGTGTCGCAGGGCGCGATCCCGGACACGATCGTCCTGCTCGAGCATCCGCCGGTCGTGACGCTCGGCCGGCGCACGGACGAGACCGAGCTGCACGTCCCCGATCACGCGGAGGTCGAGATCGTCGTCACCGACCGGGGCGGGAAGTCGACGTTTCACGGGCCGGGCCAGCTCGTCTGCTACCCGATCCTCGACCTGAAGCGCCACGGGCGCGACGTGAAGCAGTATGTGCGCAACCTCGAGGAGGCACTCATCCGCACCGTTCAACCCTTCGGCCTGACCGGAGAGCGCCTCGACGGGCTCACCGGTGTCTGGCTCACGCGGCCGCCCCGCAAGCTCGCATCGATCGGCGTCCACGTCTCGCGCTGGGTGACGACGCACGGCTACGCGCTGAACGTCAGCCTCGATCCCGCTCCGTTCACCGAGTGGATCACCGCCTGCGGGCTCGAGTACGCGACGTTCACGACGATCGCGCGCGAGACGGGCGGCGACGTCACGGTCGACGACGTTCGTCCGCACGCGATCCAGGCGCTTGAAGCGGTCTTCGGCCTCGAGCTCGAGGAACTGCCGGCCGACGAGGGCATCGGCCTCTGGGCGCAGCCGGTGCACGGCGAGTTGGCGCAGAGGGCGTAACTACACTGCCGCACATGGAGACGTCGCTCCCCGTCGCCGAGCGTCCGCGCCGGCCCGAGTGGATGAAAGTGCGCGCGCCGTCGCGCGACAGCGAGTACTTCGACGTCCAGAAGCTCATCCACGGGCTGTCGCTGCACACGATCTGCGAGGAAGCCCGCTGCCCGAACATCTCCGAGTGCTGGGGCCGAGGCACGGCGACGTTCCAGATCCTTGGCGATACATGCACGCGAGCGTGCCGGTACTGCTACGTCAAATCCGGCAAGCCCTCCGACCCGGTCGACCCGCTCGAAGCGCTGCGCGTCGCGCAAGCCGCCGCGCAGATGAAGCTCAAGCACATCGTCGTGACCTCCGTCGACCGCGACGACGTCCCCGACAAGGGCGCTGCGCAGTACGCGGCGACGATTCGGGCGATCAAGGCGAGACTGCCGAAGTCGTCGGTCGAGGTGCTGACACCCGACTTCCTGGACGTCGAAGAGGAGGCGCTGCAGACCGTGGTCGGCGCGCGCCCCGACGTCTTCAACCACAACATCGAGACCGTCCGCCGCCTGCACCGCCAGATGCGCGGCGGCAAGGCGGACTACGACAAGGCGCTCTGGCTCCTGCGCCGCGCAAAAGAGATCGCCGACTACAACGTCCTGACGAAGAGCGGGATCATCGTCGGTCTCGGCGAGACGAACGACGAAGTCGTTGAGACGATGTGCGACCTGCGGGCGAACGGAGTCGACGTCGTCACGATCGGGCAGTACCTGCAGCCGAGCGCGAAGCACGCGACGATCGACCGTTGGGTGCATCCCGACGAGTTCCGGTGGTTTCGCGAGCAGGGCGAGGCGCTCGGCTTCGGCTCTGTCTTCAGCGGGCCGCTCGTCCGCTCGAGTTACCGCGCCGACGAGCAGCGTCACGCGGCCGAGACCGGCCGCGGCGCAGTCGCGTACTAGCGAATCCCGACGTCGATCGCGAAGTCGCGACGGAGCAGGCCGCGGCGCACGACGACCTTCGCAGGCGTGAGCTTCCCGATCCGGTTCGCGCCTCCCACTCGCACCGCATAGGTACCGGGGACGAGTCGGATGCGATAGGTCCCTTTCGCGGACGTGACGACCGACTTTGCGACGCCGCGCGAGCTCGTGAAGACGAGCGTCATCCCGGCGGCAGGCTTCGTGCACGACTCACCGACGCGGCAGACCGGCTGCGCCGGCGAGATCACGGCCGACCCGAAGAGACCAACGAACGTTGCGGCCAGGACCGCGGTCATGAGAACCTATTTTGACGGATCGAAGCCGTGCTTCTTGCCGTGGCCCTTGAGGACAGCCTTGAAGGCTTTCAGCAGGTTCCCCGGGACGTTGCCGGAGTCGCGCTTTTGCAGGTCGAACAGGAGATTCGACACGTTCGGCGAGCCGAGGCCGGTTGCGAGGTCGTAGCCGGGGGCGGCGGCGAAGCCGAACTGCGACGCCGACGGGAAGCCGAGCGCCATCAGGTTCAGTGCGTTCGATCCGGTCGTGACGTCGTGGAAGTCGCGCGTGTACGAGCGTGGATCCTTCGCGATGTCGTAGAGCGTCGGGCTCACGAAGCCGAGCGACCCACGATGACTCTGCGCGCGCAGCTCGTTCGCGAGCGCGATGATCGCCGCCCACTGCGGCGTTCCCGCGCTCGTGCCGCCGACTGCAACGAAGCCGAAGCGGGATGAGTCGACACAGTTCGGATCGACGAACGGGCTGCCCGGCCCCGACGGCCGGCACGACAGGATCACGAGATAGCCGTCGACCTCGGATGCGTTATACGAGACGTCGGGCTCGAGCCGCTGACTCGTGTGCAGCGAGCGCTGCCACGGCGGTGCATCGAAGAGCTGGCTCGGCGCGCCGCCGCCTGCGCCCGGCGTGCCGAAGACGACCTCGTTCCACGCCTGCTCGCCGCCGTAGGTGCCGTCTTCCGTCAGCAGTCCGCCGGGATACGGATTGCCTTCGGTGCCGCCGACTGCGAGCACGAGTGGATCGGATGCCGGATACGCAGCCATCGCGGACGGCGTGACGCCGTCCTCGAGCTCGGTGCCGTTCGAGGCGCCGAAGTCACCGGCGGAAGCAAGCACGGTGCCGCCGCGCAGGAGCGCGAAGAGATAGAGGGGGCTGAAGGTGTTCGGCAGCGTCGGGTCGCCGGCGGGGCCGGTCTCGTCTGCACCGAAGCTCTGCGTGACGATCGCGCCCGGATACTTCGGCAGCACCTCGCGCAGGACCTCGGCGACGTTCGCGGGGTCGTCCGTCTTCGCGACCGCGACGACGATATTCGCGTCCGGCGCCATCGCGTGCGCCCACTGGACGTCGAGATCGGTCTCGACCTCCCAGACGTACGTGAAGCCGGAGCCGTTGTCGGTAACCGGAACCTGCTGCGTCTCCATCCGGAAATGCGGCGGGTCGGGCAGCCCGAGACCGAAGTCAAAGATCTGCAGGTCGTTCGCGACGAACGGGGCGCCGTACGCCGTGACGACGACGATCGTCTGGCCGGCGCCGGTCGGCGCGCCGGGCCCGGCCGGATAGTTGTACGCGGTCTGGATCTCCTGCGGGATGTAGCACGGCGGCCCGTTCAGGCACTGGACGGCCGCGTCGGCGGGCGAGAAGTGCGCGAGCGGGTGGAACGGGCCCGGCTGAAGCATCGGCCGCATGGGCGTGGACGACGCGACGGACGCGCACACGAGTGCCGTCAACACCGAAAGCACAGCTACCAGCCGCTTCGCCAAGGCCTTCTCCGTTCGCGGACCGCAAGAACGTGCCCTACGCCCTCATCGTGCCCACGAATCCGGCTGACACCTATCCCCCGTCGGAGGTAAGAAAGAACGTTTCTCTTAAGTGCGCGAGGCCGCCCGAAGGCGGCCTCGCACGTGGATTCGAAACGAGCGCTACTTGGCAGCGATCTCGTCGGCCTGCGCTGCGCCCGACGCATCGTCCACCGATGCGATGAGCCAGCCCAGGGCGTGCGTCTTCTTCACCGCGCTGTTGAGCTCGGTGAGCGTGAACGAGCCGGACCCGACGCCCGCAGCGAGCGACGCGAAGTCGCCGCTCGAGAGCGCCGGGTTGTACACGTCGAGCGTCGCCGAACCGGTGGTGTCCGTGCCCGAGCTGAGCTCGGAGAACGAGTTCACCGTGTACGTGATCGTGCCGGCGCCGCTCGAGAGACCGAGGTCGCTCGCGAGAACCGGCAGCTCGACGATCGACCCGTTCATCGGAGCGTCGGCGCGGAAGGCGTCGACGATTGCTCCTGTGTGGGCGTTGATGATCACCGAGTCCATGATCCCGTTGAACGAGCCGGCGGCGAAGACGGCTCCGTCGTCGACGCCGATGACGACGAAGTCGGCCGTCCCGTCACCGTTCGTGTCGACGAGGGTGTCGTATTCGACGGTGGTCTGGTTCGCGTTGTTGCCGTACGTGTTGATGAGGAACACGAGGCTGCGGTCCGAATCAGCACCGCCGAGCGCGGCACCGGGCAGGACCTGGAGACCCACGTCGCGGACATCCCACTCGTGAGCGCCCTGATCCTGGGCGTCGTGGATGCCCCAGGTGTAGAGATCGGCTGTCCCGGAATGGATCCCCGAGTTGTTCAGCGGAACGGTCGTGCTGAACGAGTCCGAGGGACCGCCCGTGGACGGACCGGTCACCGGCGTGAACTTGCTTGCCGGCCCAGCGACGACGCTCGAGAGGCCCCGCGGGACGAGCATGAACGGGATCTCGAGACGCTGCTGGTCAGCGGCGCTGCCGGTAGTGGGCGTTGCGACGATGTCGCCGCGCGAGTTCTGCACCGCACCCGGCCCGACCGCGAACGTGTCGTCGCTCAGGAGAGCCGCGAGCTTCGCGGCTGTGATCGACGCGGTCACACTGACGGTCTGGCTCGAGTTGCCCGAGATCGTCACTGACGAGGGCACGCTCAACGTCACGCCCGGCGCGTTGCCGTTGAAGGCAGCCGCGAGGTTGTACGTCACGGCCGTCGCGCTCGTGTTCTGGAGCGTGATCGACTTGGTGACGGACGTGTCACCGCTACCGGCAACGAAGCCGAACGCGAACGAGTCGAGGCCGTCAGGCGTCGTCGCGATCGTCGACGCGTTCACGGCCTTCTGAGCCTGCACCGCACCCGCGCCCGCGAGGCGGGTGTTGTAGCCCAAGTTGAGCGACGGATCGGCAGTCCCGACGATTGCAGCCTTGATCTGGATGCCGTTCCACGTCGGATGCGCCTGCTTGATCAGCGCCGCGACACCGGCGGTGGCCGGGCACGCCATCGAAGTCCCCGACATCGTCGCGGGCTGATTGCCCGTGCCGACGCCGGCTGACGCCACTCCGACGCCCGGTGCGATCACGTCCGGCTTCGGTGCCGAGTCGGGATTCCGTGGCCCGCCGGACGTGAAGCTGGCGGCCACCTTGAAGCCCGGGTTCACGACCGTCGTCGGAGTCAACGCCGTCGTCTGGCCGTTCGCCGCGTAGATCTTGGCATCGTCGCCGGTGCCCGTGGGCGGATTGGCAGCCGACCCCGCGATCCCGAGGAACGGAATCGTGACGGCGTTCGTCTTGGTCGGGTCGTTGGGATCAGAGGTGATCTTGCCTTCGAACGGCGGGAGACCCGCCGTGTTGTTGACCATCGCGACCGCAGCTGCGCCCGCGTCCTGTCCGACGTATGCCTTGTGCACGCGAGCGCATGGCCCCGTTGTGCCGATGTTGGGACCGCCGCGACGAACCACGACGATCGTGTGGCTCAGGTCGGTGCCGGTCGGATACTCCGACGCGAGGCAGCCGTCTGCGATCGAGCCGTTGGCGTTCTTCAGGACGAGGATGGACAACGAGCCGCTCGGGAGAGCGGCGCCGTTGGCATCGATCGCCGTGATCGCCGGATTGCTGAACTGCGCTGCCGGGAACGTCGGCGTGGCGTCGAGCGCCGCGACCGACAGGGCGCCGCTGGCAGTGCTCGGCGAGCCGACGACGTACGCGTTACTGCCCTGGTTGCCGGCCGAGAACACGACGGCGATGCCGTCATTCACGGCATTCTGAGCCGCCACGGAGCTTGGATCTTCGATGCCGCCGAGCGGAGCGCCGATTGACGCGCTGATCACGCTGACCGCGGGCGTCTGGCTTGCGGCCATGTTGATCGCGTCGGCGAGCACGTTCGTGGCCCCGGAGCAACCGAAGACGCGGTACTCGTACAGGTTCACCTCGGGCGCAACGCCCGGACCGACATTCCACGTGTGGCTCGCGATCGTGCTGGCGTCGTAGGGCCCGTGGAAGGTGGTGCCGTCGGAAAGCACACCGAAGCCGCCCAGGGTGCCGGCGGTATGTGTGCCGTGGCCGCCGCCGAGGTTCGCCGCGCAGTCGAGCGGGTTCGGATCGGGCACCGGCGTGTTGTCGTCGGTCGGCTTGTTGCCGGGGTGATAGGCGTTCCCGACGAGGTCGAATCCGCCCTTCACCTTCGGCGCACTCGGCCCGAAGAAGGCTGGATTCGCCGGCGCGGTACTGGTCGCCGAAGCCGCCTGCCATGCAGCCACCGTGCCGGGACCACCGAAGTCGGCGTGCGTGTAGTCGATGCCGGTGTCGATGATCGCGACATTGACGTTCTTGCCGGTGAACTTGAAGTTGCCCCACACCTGATCGGCGCCGACGAACGGCACCGTGTGGATGTTGTCGCGCGTGTAGGTCTGCACCGCGTGCACCGCAGTGACGTTCGGCAGCGTCGCGAGCTGCGGAACGTTCTTCTGCGGGATGACGACCTGGACGCCGTTATACGCGTCCTGGAGCTGGGCGACGACCTTGCCGCCCGCGTTTTGAATTCCGCCGGTGAGCGCGTCCTGCTGAGACTTCAGCTGGGCGCGAATCGAGGCCTTCTGTCCCTCCGACAGCTTCTGCCCCTGCCGCTTCGCGGACGCATCCTGAACCGTCACTGGAGCGCCGCTCAGTTCGAGCATGACGCTCACCGGCTGGTCGCTCAGCGACGCAGGCGTAAACGTCGCGCCGCCGTCCGCCAGAAGCGACGGATCGATCTTTGCGAACCGCTGAACACTGGAAAAGTTGTCGTCCTTGACGGCCGACCCGCCTGCAGCGGCGACTGTCAACCCGACGATCGCGGCCAACGCCGCGACCAACGCTGCTCTACGCATTCGGTTTTCCCTCCCCCTCTAACGTTTGATCGGTCCGAGCACTACCGCCGTAGCTCGGAGCCTCGCTAGCACCCTCCACTGACTCGAGGCAATCCTCGGTCGGGCGGAAGTGTTACCGCGCTTCGCGGCCGCCGTCAAGCAGGCTTCGGGCGACCGCGGTCTAGGAGTCGTGAGGCTTTGCCATCTTGCGGTAGTCGAGGGCCTCGTCGAGGATCTTCTCGTCGACGCCCTTCTCCCGCGCGATGTCGCGGAGCGAACGGCCACTCGCGGCGGCCTCTTTCACGATCTCTCCGCCGAGGTCGTAACCGATGTACGGATTGAGCGCGGCCGCGGCTGAGAGGGTCAGCTCGGCGTAGCGCTCCGCGTTCTCGCGGTTCGCCTCGATGCCGTCGACGCACTTCTCGGCGAAGAGCCGGCTTGCGGCTGCGAGCAGCTTGATCGAGTCGAGGATGTTGCGGGCGATCAGCGGCACGAAGACGTTCAGCTCGAAGTGGCCCTGCATGCCGCCGACGGTGATCGCGGTGTCATTGCCGATCACCTGCGCCGCGACCTGCGTCACGACTTCCGGCATGACGGGGTTCACCTTCCCGGGCATGATCGAGCTCCCCTTCTGGAGCTCGGGCAGCGCGATCTCCGCAAGACCGGCGCGCGGACCGGAACCGAGGTAGCGGATGTCGTTCGCGATCTTCGTCAGGGACACAGCAACGGTCTTCAGTGCGCCCGACGCTTCGACGATGCCGTCGCGCGCAGCCTGTGCCTCGAACGGATCGGCGGGCGGCGAGATCGTGAGCCCGGTCTCCTCGCTGAGGATCGCGCGCGCGCGCTCGGCGAACTCGGGATGCGTGTTGAGCCCGGTGCCGACCGCGGTGCCGCCGAGCGGGATCTTGCCGAGGCGCGGCAGCGAGTCGTTGACGCGCGCGTAGCCCTCGCGCACCTGCGCGGCGTAGCCGGCGAACTCCTGGCCGAGCGTAACCGGGACTGCATCCATCCAGTGCGTGCGGCCGGACTTGACGACGTCGTCGAACTCCTTCGCCTTCGCCTCGAGCGACGCGGCGAGCTTGTCGAGCGCAGGCAGCAGGTCGTGCGTGATCTCGTCGAGCGCGGCGAGATGCACGGCTGACGGGAAGACGTCGTTCGAGCTCTGGCCCATGTTGACGTCGTCGTTCGCATGCACGTCCTCGCCGGCGAGCGAGGCGAGCACCTCGTTCGCGTTCGTGTTCGACGACGTGCCCGAGCCGGTCTGGAAGACGTCGATCGGGAACTGGTCGTCGAGCTCGCCGTCGGCGATGCGCTTCGCCGCGGCTGCGATGCGGTCGGCCTTGTCGCGGTCGAGCAAGCCGAGGTCGGCGTTCACGCGTGCGGCGGCGCCCTTGATGCGGCCGAGCCAGCGCGCGACGGAAGTGGGGATCTGCTCGCCGGAGACGGGGAAGTTCGCGATCGCCTTCTCGGTCTCGCCGCCCCAGTGCTGACGTTTTTCAGTCGTGCTCATCTGAATCAGTGTACGACCGTGGTTAAGAAGCGGTTCATTTCAACGGCAGTCAAACGCCCGACGCGGCGACCCGCTCTGCCGCCTCGAGCAGCTCGTCCCAGGTAACAAGCTTGACCCGCGGGCGGCCGAGCTTCTCGCCGGCTGCGCGCTCGAGCTCGTCGATCGACGCCCAGCCCGGATACAGCACGAAGCGGACCCCGCGTTCCACGAGCAGCGCTTCAATCTCGCCGGCCGGGCGATCCTTGCGCGGGCTGTCGCGCAGGTCCTCGAGCAAGAGCTCGACGGTCTCGCTTGCGTCCTTCTTATTGGTGCCGATGACGCCGCTCGGCCCCCGCTTGATCCAGCCGGTTACATAGACGCCCGGCTCAACCCGACCGCGGTCGTTCGGCACCGTACCGCTCCGCTCGTCGAACGGAAGACCCGGCAGCTCGACGCCGCGATAGCCGACGCTGCGGAAAACGATGCCGGCAGGCAGCGTCTCGTACTCGTCCGTGGGGACCGCGCGCAAGTTTTCGTCGAGCGTGTTTCGCACGAGCTCGACCGCCTCAACCTGCCCGTCGCCGGCCAAAGCGGCGGGCGAGCGGAAGAAGCGCAGGACGAGCCGCTTCGGCTTGCCGGTCGGCTTCCGCGCCGCAAACTCGCGCAGCACCTCGAGGTTCCGCTCGGCATTCGTGTCCGTCGGCTCTGCGCCTTCGAGGTCGGCCACGTCGACGATCACGTCCGCGCCCTCAAGCTCGCCGAGCTCTTGCAGCTCCGGTGTCGTGAACGCCGCCTGCGCCGGCCCGCGCCGCCCGACCATCACGATCTCCTTGATCCCGCAGTTCGCGATCGCCTCGATCGCAGCGTGGGTCGTGTCCGTCGGCGCAAGCTCCTCGGCCGTCAGCGCAAGCATCCGCGCGACGTCGACGGCGACGTTCCCGTTCCCTATAACGACCGCGCGCTCAGCCGACAGGTCGAACTCGAGATCTTGGAAGTCCGGATGACCGTTGTACCAGGCGACGAATTCAGTGGCGGGCCACGAGCCGGGCAGGTCCTCGCCCGGAATGCCCATGCGCCGGTCGCTCTGCGCGCCGACCGCGTAAACGACCGCGTCGTAGTGCTCGCACAGCTCCTCGTGCAAGACGTCGCGGCCGACCTCGACGTTGCCGAAGAAGCGGAAGCCCGGCTGCGCCGAGATCTTCTCGAACGCGCGCGAGACGGACTTGATCTTTGGATGGTCGGGCGCGACGCCCAGCCGGACGAGCCCCCACGGCGTCGGGAGCCGCTCGAACATGTCGACCTCGACCGGCACGTCCGCGCTCAAGAGCGACCCCGCCGCGTAGAAGCCGGCGGGGCCCGATCCGACGATGGCAACTCGAAGTGCGCCCATCGGCGCCAAGGCTAGACGGCGGCTGTCTCGACGGCTCGTTGCGTCCAGGCGCGGTGCGCGAGGACGGCAGCCGCTCCGTAGATCGCGAGGGCGTTGATGCCGTGCAGGAACCCGGCTGGGGCGGACTTCGTCCCGAGCCAAGCGAAGAGCACCTGCAGCGCGCCGAGCACGACCAGGCCCGACGCGATCCGTTTCATCAGCGGATCGACCTTGGCCGCGAACGCGACGATCACGACGAGGAGAATCAGCAGAAGCACGATCGTCCCGAAGAGGCCGTGCGGGTCGAACCCGTTCTCGATCTGCTTCTTCGTGATCGTCGTGTCCTTGCCGGCCTTGTCGATCGCGTTGAACGCGCCGACGGCCGCGACGCCGACCTGGACGACGATCGCAAGGAACAGGAGTGACGTGAGGTACTTGAAGGCAGCTCTCATGCGGGCAACGTACTAGGCCGATAGGTCGGAGAGCTATGCGGTTTGTCGCAATCCTCGTCGCAGCGGTCACGCTGGCGGCGCCCGCCTCGGCGACCGCTCCGCGCTTCGGGCTCTTCGACCTGCACGACCTGTCGAAGGCCTCGCGGAACGAGTTCGGCGACGTGAAGCCGACACAACGCATCCCGCCGGCGCCCTTCGCGGTCGAATGCGCGGCCGGCTGCCGGCTCGGTTCCGGCTGGCTGGGCTTCACCCGCCTCGTCGGGCCGACCGCCGCCGACATCCGCTCTGCGTCAGCCGGGCCCGGACGCATCGGCTGGAGCGTCCGCCTCGACCTCACCGCGCGCGGGCGGGCACGCTGGCGCGCCTTCGCCAAAGTTGCCGCGGCGCGCGCGCGCAAGGCCGGCGTCCCGGACGTGCTCGCGCTTGTCGTCGGCGGCCGCATTCTCGCGGCGCCGCTCGCGGACACGCTCCGCCTCATGCGCGGGCGCCTTGACGTGCCGGGTTTCACCCCGGCGAATGCGCGAATCGCAGTGAAAGCCCTGGCGAGCTAAGCGCTGCAGCCGGAGCCGCAGCCGCCGACCTCGTTCGGATCGGTGTCCTCGGACACCTGGAACGAGTGGCCGCAGCCGCAGCTCGAGACGGCGTTCGGGTTGTCGATCTTGAAGCCGGACTCCTGGATCGTCTCGAGGTAATCGACCGTCGCGCCCCGGAGATACGGCGCGCTGAACGGGTCGACGACGACCGTCACGCCCTCGCAGTCGAACGTGTGGTCGCCCTCCTGGGCGCCGCGGTCGAAGCCGAGGCCGTACTGGAAGCCGGAGCAGCCGCCGCCCTCGATCGCAACCCGGAGGACCGAGACGTCGGTCTCCTCGGCCATCAGGGACGAGATCTTCGCGGCCGCCGACGGCGTCAGCGAGACAAGCTCGGCGTGCTCCTGATCTGGGCGCTCTTGCACTTCCATCGTCCTCCAACTGTACCAACCGACCCGGGCCTCGACACCTCGCACAAAAGGGGGACTTTGTAACACCCGCTGCACGGTTGTCTTCCGGGGTCGGACAACCGGTTTGTGGCAATCCCCGGTGCGGTAACGTCACGCCTCGGAATGCTGCGCGACTGGCTGCCTTTCCTCATCTACGGGCTGTTGGCGCTGGCGATTCCGGCATCGATGATCGGCGCGTCGTTCGCGTTTGCCCAGCGGCCTTCCCGGCGCATCCGTGCGCGCCGGATCCCGTTCGAGTCCGGCGTCTCGCAGGGGCCGATGCGCGGTCAGCGCTTCACCGTTTCCTTCTACCTGACGGCGATGCTCTTCATCGTCTTCGACATCGAGATCGTGTTCCTGTACCCGCTTGCCGTGCAACTGCACGCGCTCGGCTGGTTCGGGTTTGTGGAGTTCGCGTTCTTCGTGCTGATCCTGCTCGTCGCGTACGTCTACATCTGGCGAAAGGGCGCGCTCGAATGGTGAACCGGTTACGCGACGAGGGCCTAAGTTCGGAACGCCTCTTGTGGCCGACGAAGGGGCCGTCCCGCTTCGAGGAGGAGCTCGGGCCGGAGGAGATCGAGCGCGCACTCGGCATCACGACGCTCGAGAAGGCGGTGCGCTGGGCGCAGACGAAGTCGATGTGGCCCGACACGTTCGGGCTCGCGTGCTGCGCGATCGAGATGATGGCGATCGTTTCGAGCCGCTACGACATCGCGCGCTTCGGGATGGAGGCGTTCCGCTCGTCGCCGCGCCAGGCCGATCTGCTGATCGTGAGCGGCCGCGTCGCGCACAAGATGGCGGCGCCGATCCGCCAGATCTACGACCAGATGCTCGAGCCGAAGTGGGTGATCGCGATGGGCGCGTGCGCGAGCTCCGGCGGGATGTTCAACAACTACACGATCCTGCAAGGGGTCGATCGCATCCTTCCGGTCGACATCTACGTGCCGTTCTGCCCGCCGCGTCCCGAGGCGCTGATGGAGGGGATCCTCCGTCTGCACGAGGCGCACAACGCCGGCGTTCCGCCCGCGTACGAGCGCCGGACGGTCGCAACCTAGTGAACTACAGCGACCTTCCCGGGTTCGTCGAGCAAAGCGAAGCGCTCGGCGAGACGACCGTCACGATCGAGACGGCGCGCATCCGCGAGGCATGCGAGGCGGCGCGTGACGAGCTCGGCTTTCAGATGCTGAGCGATCTCGTCGCGACCGACTACCTGAACTGGGGCGCGACCGGTGTCTCCGGCTACATCGCGACAGCGACGGGACGCGACATCAACTTCCCGATGACGCAGGGCCTGCAGACACTGCCTGCGCTGAAGCCGAAGCGCTTCTCGGTCAGCTATCACCTGCTCGCGCTCCAGCAGCCGCCGACGCGCGTACGGCTGAAGGTGTGGATCGACGACGGCGACCACGTGCCGAGCGTCGTGTCGGTCTGGCCGACGGCCGACTGGCACGAGCGCGAGCAGTTCGACCTGATGGGGATCCGGTTCGACGGCCATCCCAACCTGAAGCGCCTGATCATGGACGACGACTGGGAAGGGCACCCGCTGCGCAAGGACTATCCGATCGGCGGCGAACCGGTGCGGTTCTCGGAGGCCGAATGACCGTCGCCCCGACCCGCGCGCGCACGACATGGCCGATCGTCGCGGCCGACCAGTACGAAGGCTCGCGCATCCCGTCGCCGGTCCCGACCATCAAGCGAATCCCGGCCGACTTCGACGAGCGCGAGGACATCCTCCGCGTCAACTTCGGCCCGAATCACCCGTCGACGCACGGCGTGCTCAGGCTGATCGTCGACCTGGACGGTGAGGTCGTCGAGGGGATCGAGGCGGTCATCGGCTATCTGCATACAGGCTTCGAGAAGTCGATGGAGTCGAAGACGTGGTGGAAGTGCGTCACGTTCGCACCGCGGATCGACTACGTCGGCTACCAGGCGAACGAGCTCACATTCGTGCTCGCGGTCGAGAAACTGCTCGAGCTCGAGGTCCCGGAGAAGGCGACCTGGATGCGCACGCTGCTCTCCGAGCTGAACCGGATCCATTCGCATCTGGTCTACCTCGGCACGTCGGCGCTCGAGCTCGGAGCGATCTCTATGTTCTGGTACACGTTCCGCGAGCGCGAGATGATCCTCGACCTTTTCGAGTTGGTCACGGGTCAGCGCATGCATACGCGCTACTTCCAGGTCGGCGGGCTCGCCGAGGACATCCCGGACGGCTTCTATCCCGAGTGTCGCACGTTCGTCGAGTGGTTCCCGCGTGCGCTCAATGACTACCTGACGCTTCTCGACCGAAATGCAATCTGGCTCGAGCGCACACGCGGCGTCGGGGTCCTCAGCGCGAACGACGCGATCGCGCTCGGGCAAAGCGGGCCGGTCCTCCGGGCGTCCGGCGTCGACTGGGACCTGCGGCGCGAGCAGCCGTATCTCGCGTACAACCAGGTCGATTTTCAGGTGCCGGTCTATACGCATGGCGACGTCTACGACCGGTACCGCGTGCGCATGGACGAGATGCGTGAGTCGAACCGCATCGTCGGCCAGTGCCTGCGCCGGCTCGAGCGGTTGGAAGGGCGACCGTGGATCGTCGACGACCGCAAGGTCGTGCTCCCACCCCGCGAAGAGCTGCACACGTCGATGGAGTCGCTCATCCACCACTTCAAGATCGTCACCGAGGGGTACCGCGTGCCGGAGGGCGAGGTGTACGTGACGACCGAGTCGCCGCGCGGCGAGCAGGGCTGCTATCTCGTCAGCGAGGGCGGCCCGAAGCCGTGGCGCGTGCATTTCCGCGCGCCGTCGTTTGCCGCGCTCGAGGCCACCGCGACGTGCCTGCACGACACGCTCGTCGCCGATCTGATCGCGATCGTCGGCTCGCTCGACGCCGTCATGGGAGACAGCGACAGGTGATCGAGGAGATTCGCAAGATCGCGAAGGAGTATCCGTCGTCGAAATCGGCCGTACTCCCGGCGCTCCGCCTCGCGCAGGAGCGCTACGGCTGGCTGCCGCGAGCGGCGTTCGAGGAGGTCGGCGAGGCGCTCGACCTGACGCCCGCGTATTGCATGTCGATCGCGAGCTTCTACGACCTGTTCCACCTCGAGCCTGCGGGAACACACATGATCGAGGTCTGCACGAACGTCTGTTGTGGCCTCGTCAACGCGCAAGCTGTGCTCGAGGCGTTCGAGCGCGAGTTGGGGATTCGCGTCGGCGAGACGACATCGGACACCACCGTCACGCTTCGTGCGGTCGAGTGCCTCGGCGGCTGCTCGACGCCAACGATCGTTGCGGTCGACCATCGCTACCGGCAGTCGGTGACGCCTGACGACGTTCCTGCGATCGTCGCGGAGTTGAGAAGTGGCTGAGACGGTCGTCGAAGTCGCCGAGCCGCCGGCGCTCGTCCTCAAGGGCTACGAGGGCAAGCCGCTTGTCGACCTCGACACGTACCGGGCGGTGGGCGGTTATGCGCAGCTCGAGCGTGCGCGCGCGATGTCGCCGCACGATGTGACTCAGGAGATCATCGACTCGAACCTCCGTGGCCGCGGCGGTGCGTTCTTCCCTACCGGCCGCAAGGCGAGCTTCATCCCGACGCCCGACAAGGTCGCGAAGCCGATCTACATCACCGTCAATGCGGACGAGTCGGAGCCGGGGACGTTCAAGGATCGCGAGATCATGCTGAAGGTCCCGCACCGCCTCCTCGAAGGCTGTTTGATCGCGGCGCATGCCATCCAGTCGAAGCACGTCTTCATCTACATCCGCGGCGAGTATTCCGAGGAGTACGAGGTGCTCTCGAAGGCGCTCGCCGAGGCGCGTAAGGCG
Organism: Gaiellaceae bacterium; assembly: GCA_036496545.1. Taxonomy (GTDB): domain Bacteria; phylum Actinomycetota; class Thermoleophilia; order Gaiellales; family Gaiellaceae; genus Palsa-739. The sequence continues at coordinate 155,001 of DASXKX010000033.1, forward strand.
AAGCTGCTCGGGAACGTCAAGCTGACGATGCACCGCGGCGCGGGTGCGTACATCTGCGGTGAGGAGACGGCGCTGCTCGAGTCGCTCGAGGGCAAGCGCGGCCAGCCACGCTCGAAGCCGCCGTTCCCTGCGATCCAGGGGCTGTATGCCTCGCCGACGCTGATCAACAACGTCGAGTCGATCACGAACATGCCGATCGTTCTCGAGATCGGCCCACACGAGTACGCGCAGATCGGCGCGCCGCCGGACTCCACCGGCACCCGCCTCTTTTGCCTCTCGGGCAACGTCGAGCGCCCCGGCGTCTACGAGGCGCCACATGGGATCACGACACGCCACCTGATCTACGACATCGGCGGCGGCGTGCCGAACGGCCGCGACCTGAAGGCCGTCATGATGGGCGGCTCGTCGTTCCCGGTGATGACTCCCGACGAGCTCGACACGAAGCTCGATGCGAACTCGCTCGGCCAGCGCGGTCTCTTCATCGGCTCCGGCGTCGTGTGCGTGCTCGACGACCGCACCTGCATCGTCCAGTTCGCGCTGCGCGTCGCGCAGTTCTACATGCACGAGTCATGCGGCAAATGCACGCCTTGCCGCGTCGGCACACGCTGGCTCGTGCAGATCCTGCGCGCGGTCGAGGACGGCACCGCGACGGAGAACGACCTCGAAGTGCTGCTCGACGTCTGCGACCGGATTATCGGCAAGTGTCTGTGTGTTCTCGGTGACTCCGCCGCGATGCCGGTCGCGAGCTGCGTGACGAAGTTCCGTGACGAGTTCAAGCAGCACCTCGCGCAGGGCGGCTGCCCGTTCGGCGCCGACTCGTCGCTTGCGAATCTCTTCGCCCCCGTCGACCAGCACGCACATGCGGGAGCACCGGCGTGAGCGCGACTGAGCTCGTCCGCACGACGATCGACGGGAAGGAAGTGCACGTACCGAAGGGCATGGGGCTCGTCGAGACGGCGCTCAACGCGGGCATCGAGATCCCCGTCTTCTGCTACGAGCCGCGCCTCGGCGAGCCGATCGGCGCATGCCGCATGTGCCTCGTCGAGATCGAGGGCATGCCGAAGCTGCAAGCCGCCTGCACGCTTACCGCGCAGGATGGGATGGTCGTGAAGACGGCGCGAACGTCTGCCCTCGCAGCGGACGGCCAGAACGCAACGCTCGAGTTCATCCTCGTCAACCACCCGCTCGACTGCCCCGTCTGCGACAAGGGCGGTGAGTGCCCGCTGCAAGACCTGACGTTCCGCTACGGGCCGGGCAGCACACGGATGACGTTCGCGAAGACGACGTTCGAGAAGCCGATTCCGATCTCGCCGACGATCTCGCTCGACCGGGAGCGCTGCATCCTCTGCTACCGCTGCACGCGGTTCAGCGAGAGCGTCAGCGAGGACGGCCAGCTCGTCGCGAGGAACCGCGGCTCGATGTCGGTCATCTCGACATTTGAGGATGAGCCGTACACCGGCGCGTTCACCGGCAACGTCACCGAACTCTGCCCCGTCGGCGCGCTGCTGCCGACGCAGTAC
>DASXKX010000034.1:0-38437 GCA_036496545.1 Gaiellaceae bacterium
GTCCGATGCCGCAGACGAAGGAGCACATCCTCCTGGCCCGCCAGGTCGAGGTGCCCGCGATCGTCGTGGCGCTGAACAAGGCCGACATGGTCGACGATCCCGAGCTGCTCGAGCTCGTCGAGCTCGAGGTGCGCGAGGAGCTCTCCAAGCGCGACTACCCGGGTGACGACATCCCGGTCATCCACGTCTCGGCGCTGAAGGCGCTCGAGGGCGATCCCGAGTGGACCGCGAAGATCCTCGAGCTCATGGAGGCCGTCGACACGTACATCCCGGAGCCGACGCGCGACGTCGACAAGCCGTTCCTGATGCCGATCGAGGACGTCTTCACGATCACCGGCCGCGGCACCGTCGTCACCGGCCGCATCGAGCAGGGCAAGATCGAGTCGGGCAACGAGGTCGAGATCGTCGGCATCAAGACGGAGGTCCAGAAGACCGTCGTCACGGGGCTCGAGATGTTCCAGAAGACCCTCGACTTCGCGCAGGCCGGCGACAACGCGGGTGCGCTCCTTCGCGGCACGAAGCGCGAGGAGGTCGAGCGCGGGCAGGTTCTCTGCAAGCCAGGCTCGATCACGCCGCACACGCAGTTCAAGGCCGAGGTCTACGTGCTGTCGAAGGACGAGGGCGGCCGTCACACGCCGTTCTTCAACAACTATCGCCCGCAGTTCTACTTCCGCACGACGGACGTGACCGGTGCGATCAAGTTGCCGGAGGGCCAGGAGATGGTCATGCCGGGCGACAACACAAACATGGAGATCGAGCTCATCCAGCCGATCGCCATGGACCAGGGTCTTCGGTTCGCAATCCGCGAGGGCGGCCGCACGGTCGGTGCGGGCGTCGTCACCGAGATCATCAAGTAGAGAAGGAAAGGAGGGGGCGCCGGTGCCACAGCAGAAGATCCGAATCAGGCTGAAGGGCTACGACCACCAGCAGGTGGACCGTTCGGCGAAGGACATCGTCGACACAGCCCAGCGCACCGGCGCCACCATCACCGGTCCCGTGCCGCTGCCGACCGAGAAGAACGTCTACTGCGTGATCCGCTCGCCGTTCAAGGACAAGGACTCGCGGGAGCACTTCGAAGTCCGCACGCACAAGCGGCTGATCGACATCCACTCGCCGACGCCGAAGACGGTCGATTCGCTCATGCGGCTCGACCTTCCGGCCGGCGTCGACATCGAGATCAAGCTGTAGCGATGAGGGGGATCGTGGGCAAGAAGCTGGGCATGACGCAACTCTTCGACGAGGAGAGCGGCAGCGTGACGGCTGTGACGGTGATCGAGGCAGGGCCGTGCCCGGTTGTCGCCGTGCGCACGCCGGACGCCGACGGCTACGAGGCCGTGCAGCTCGCGTACGAGCAGGTCGCCGACCGCAAGATCTCGAAGGCCGAGCGCGGTCACCTCGCCAAGAACGGGGTCGACGGCGCGTACCGCCATCTCGTCGAGTTCCGCGGGCACTTCGCGGACGCGGTGCAAGGTGAGAACGTGACCGTCGAGATCTTCCAGCCCGGGGACAAGGTGAAGGTGTCGGGCGTCGGGATCGGCAAAGGCTTCCAGGGCACGATCAAGCGGCACAACTTCCACCGCGGCCCCGTGACGCACGGCTCGCACAACATCCGCAAGCCGGGCTCGATCGGCGCGTCCGCCACGCCGTCACGCGTCTTCAAGGGCGTGCGCATGGCCGGCCGGATGGGCGGCAAGAACGTGACGCAGGTCGGCCTGACCGTGCATTCCGTCGACGCCGGGCGCAACCTGCTGCTCGTGAAGGGGTCGGTCCCCGGACCGACGAACGGCGTCGTCCAGATCCGGGAGGACGCGCGTTAGATGGCCGCTCCAAAGGCACCCGTGCTGTGTTTGCCTGATAAGGGCGGCGCCAAGAAAGAGGTCTCCCTCGAGGAGGCAGTCTTCGGCGTCGAGATCAAGCCGCACCTCGTGCATGAGGCCGTGCGGTCGGAAATGAACGAGCACCGTCAGGGCACCCGTGCGGCGAAGAGCCGCGGGCTCGTGTCCGGCGGCCGCGCGAAGCCGTGGCGCCAGAAGGGCACCGGCCGTGCGCGTCAGGGAACGATCCGCGCCCCGCAGTTCACGGGCGGCGGGGTCGCGTTCGCCCCGACGCCGCGCGACTTCAAGGTGAAGGTCAACCGCAAGGCTTTGAAGGCCGCATTGCGCTCCGCGCTCTCCGATCACGCGCAGGCGGGCACGCTCGCGCTGCTCGACGCGGCGGCGTTCGACGCGCCGTCGACGAAGGGCGCAGCCGACCTGCTTGAGACGTGGGGACAGTCGGCGCCGACAGTCGTGATCGTGACCGAGGACGAAGAGAGCGTCGCGAAGTCGTTCCGCAACCTCGACCGTGTGCTGGTGACGGTTCCGTCGGAGCTCGAGGTCGCGCACGTGGTCTGGGCCCGCTCGCTCGTCGTTACCCAGGACGCGCTCGACGCGGTGCAGGGGAGGGCGGCGTCATGAGCTTGCATCCGTCAGAGGTTCTGATCCGCCCGGTGATCTCGGAGAAGAGCTACGAGCAGATCACGCAGAACCAGTACACCTTCCGCGTCCACAAGGACGCGCACAAGACGCAGGTGCGCCAGGCCGTCGAACAGCTCTTCGACGTCACGGTCGAGCGCGTGAACATCGTCAAGGTGCAGCCCAAGCCGAAGCGCCGCGGGGTCTACAAGGGCACGAAGCCCGGGTGGAAGAAGGCCATCGTGCAGCTGCGGCAGGGCGACTCGATCGAGATCTTCGAGGGGGCTCAGCTTTAGTCATGCCGATTCGCCGTTACAAGCCGACGTCGCCGGGCCGCCGCTTCATGTCGGTCTCGACGTTCGAGGAAGTCACGAAGTCGAAGCCGGAGAAGAGCCTGCTCGAGCCGGTGACGAAGAAGGGCGGCCGAAACAACAACGGCCGCATCACCACGCGCCACCAGGGCGGCGGCCACAAGCGCCGTTTCCGGGTGATCGACTTCAAGCGTGTCAAGGACGGCGTCCCGGCGAAGGTCGCCGCGATCGAGTACGACCCGAACCGGTCGGCGCGCATCGCGCTACTCCATTACGCCGACGGCGCCAAGAGCTACATCCTCGCGCCCGCGCAGCTGCGCGTCGGCGCGACGGTCGAGTCCGGCCCCGAGGCCGACATCAAGGTCGGCAACGCGCTTCCGCTCGAGAACATCCCCACCGGGACGCTCGTGCACAATGTGGAGCTGAAGCCGGGTCAGGGTGCGAAGATGGCGCGGTCCGCCGGCTCGGGCGTGCAGCTTGTCGCGAAGGACGGCCCGCATGCAGTGCTGCGGCTGCCGTCCGGCGAGATGCGCCGCGTGGCGCTCGCCTGCCGCGCGACCGTCGGCCAGGTCGGGAACGTCGACCACCAGAACATCACGGGCGGCAAGGCCGGACGCAGCCGCTGGCAGGGCAAGCGACCGGCCGTGCGCGGCTCCGCGATGAACCCGGTCGACCACCCGCACGGCGGCGGCGAGGGCAAGTCGAAGGGCGGCCGGCATCCGGTCACTCCGTGGGGCGTGCCGACGCTCGGCAAGCGCACGCGCGCGAAGCACAAGGAATCGAATCAGCTGATCGTCCGCGGCCGACGCCGCGGCAAGGAGGGTCGCCGCTAATGTCGCGCAGCTCGAAGAAGGGGCCGTTCGTCGAGGAGCGCCTGCTCGCGCGGGTGACGGCGATGAACACCTCCGGCAGCAAGAACATGATCCGCACCTGGTCGCGCTCGTCGACGATCTTCCCGGAGATGGTCGGCCACACGATCGCGGTGCACGACGGCCGCAAGCACGTGCCCGTCTTCATTTCCGAGCAGATGGTCGGCCACAAGCTCGGCGAGTTCGCGCCGACGCGGACGTTCCGCGGCCACGCCGGCGACAGGGCAGCGAAGGTCAAGAGGTAATGGCAGTCGTCGAGGCACAAGAGCAGAAGGTGCGCGCGCAGGCGAAGTTCGTGCGCTCGAGCGCCCGGAAGGCGCGGCTCGTGACCGATCTCATCCGCGGGCGCTCCGTACCCGAGGCGCGCACGATCCTCGCGTTCTCGTCGCGCGCCGTTGCAGAGGACGTCGAGAAGGTGCTCAGCTCGGCCGTCGCGAACGCCGAGTCGCGTCCCGACCTGCACTGGGACGGCGACGGTCTGTACGTCGCGTCCGCGTTCGTCGACGAGGGGCGCACGCTCAAGCGGTTCCGCCCGCGGGCACGCGGCCGCGCATCGGCGATCCACAAGCGCACGTGCCACATCACGGTTGAGCTCGCGCGCACGCCGGAGGCGCTTGCCGCCGAGGCGGCGGCCGCAGCCGCGAGGCCGAGGCGTCAACGCGCGCAGGTGGAAAGCGAAGCTGTAACGCCTGAGGACCAGATGGAAGAGCAGACACCCGAGACGGAAGTGACCGAAGGGACTGAGGAGTAATGGGTCAGAAGATTCATCCGGGTGGCCTGCGCGTCGGCGTCATCCACGATTGGAAGTCGAACTGGTACGCCGGTAAGAAGGAGATCGCCGGGTACATCCTCGAGGACGTCAAGATCCGCGAGCACATCTATCGAAAGCTCGCGCACGCGGGCCTGTCCGACATCCTGATCCGCAAGGACAAGCAGCGGATCACCGTCGACATCTACACCGCGCGCCCGGGCATCGTGATCGGCAAGTCCGGCGTCGAGGTGGACGCGCTCCGTAAAGAGCTGCACGCGATCACGCAGAAGAACGTCCACATCAACATCAACGAGATCAAGCGCCCCGAGCTCGATGCGAAGCTCGTTGCGCAGTCGATCGCCGAGCAGCTCTCGAACCGCGTTGCGTTCCGCCGCGCGATGAAGCGCGCGCTCGCAAGCGCGATTCGCTCCGGCGCAGCCGGCGTGAAGATCCAGTGCTCCGGCCGTCTGGGCGGCGCGGAGATGAGCCGGCGCGAGCAGTACAGCGAGGGACGCGTGCCGCTGCACACGATTCGCGCCGACATCGACTACGGCTTCGTCGAGGCGCGCACGTCGGCCGGACGCATCGGCGTCAAGGTCTGGATCAACAAGGGTGAGATCATGCCGGAGGGCTTCGACAGCATCACGTCGGGTGACGACGTGCGCCTGGGCGACCAGGACACCAGGCGGCGGCGCGGCGGCGCGACGGAGGGCCTCGGCGCTTCCCGCGAGAGCGGCCGTACGCGCAGTCAGGATCGCGAGGGCCTCGGCCCGGTCAAGCGGCGCCGAGGGCCTGGTGGCCCAGGCGGCGGGACCGGCCGTGGACGCGGTGCCGGTGGCGGCGGTCAGGGACGCGGCGCGCGCCCGGGCAATCGTCCGCCGGGCGGACCGAGCGCAGGCACGCGTCCTGCGTCGGGTGGCGGCCGGCCGCGGAAGCAGGGGCCCCAGGCTCCGAAGCCGCCGACCGAGGAAAAGCCTGTGATCGAGCCGACCGTCGACGAGACGCCGACCAACGAGGCGCCGCCCGAGGCGAAGGAGCCGAAGGACGAAGGGGCTGACTCCTGATGTTGATGCCGAAGAAGACCAAGCACCGCAAGGTGCACCGCGGCCGCCGCCGCGGCGAGACGAAGGGTCAGTCGACCGTGCAGTTCGGCGACTACGGCCTCAAGGCGATGGATCGTGGGTGGATCACGAACCGCCAGATCGAGGCCGCTCGTATCGCGATGACGCGCAAGATCAAGCGCGGCGGCAAGGTCTGGATCAACGTCTTCCCGGACAAGAGCTACACGAAGAAGCCGGCCGAGACGCGCATGGGCTCCGGCAAGGGCTCGCCCGAGGGCTGGGTGGCCGTCATCAAGCCGGGTCGCGTGATGTTCGAGCTCGCCGGCGTGCCGGAGCCGCTGGCCAAGGAAGCACTCCGCCTCGCCGGCCAGAAGCTGTCGGTGAAAAGCAAAGTCGTGAAGAGAGAGGCTGAGCTCTTTGACTAGGCCGAGTGAACTGCGTGAGTTGAGTGACGACGAACTGGCCGATCGCCTGAGCGAGCGCCGGCAGGAGCTGTTCAACCTGCGGTTCCAGTCCGTCACCGGTTCGCTCGAGAACATTGCGCGCCTGAAGCTGACGAAGCGCGAGATCGCGCGCATCCTGACCGTGCAGACCGAGCGGCAAGCAGCCGCCACGAGCGAGAGATAGAGAAATGGCTGAAGAGAAAGACACGACAGAAGAGACGACCGAGACTGAGCCGGAGACGCCGGTGGCTGACACCGCTCCAGACGAGACGCCGGCAGAGGAGCCGACGGCCCCCGCCGAAGAGCCGGCCGCCGAGGCGACGCCTGCGCCACAGTCAGAGCCGAAGAAAAAGAAGAAGCGCCTCGCGCGCGCCGAGCGTCCGCAGAAGACGCGGCCGAAGCGCGAGCGCGCGACCGAACGCAAGCCGATCTCGCGCGAGGAGAAGCCTGAGGGCGAGCGCGGCCGCCGCCAGGAGCGCCGCGGCGTCGTCGTCTCGGACGCGATGGACAAGACGATCGTCGTCAAGGTCGACGCGATCCGATCCCATCCCAAGTACAAGAAGGTGATCCGCCGCTCGATCAAGTTCCACGCGCACGACGAGCAGAACAGCGCGCACGTCGGCGACGTGGTTCGCATCATCGAGACTCGGCCGCTGTCGAAGACAAAACACTGGCGGCTCGCCGAGATCGTCGAGGTCGCAAAGTGATCCAGCAGGAATCACGCCTGAAGGTCGCCGACAACACGGGCGCCCGCGAGCTGCTCTGCATCCGCGTGATGGGCGGCCATCACCGCCGTTACGCGCGTGTGGGCGACATCATCGTCGGCACCGTCAAGACGGCGACGCCGCAGGGTGCTGTCAAGAAGGGCGAGGTCGTGCGTGCGGTCGTCGTCCGGACGAAGAAGCCGTTCGGCCGCAACGACGGCACGACGATCGCGTTCGACGAGAACGCAGCGGTGATCATCGACAACCAGCGCAACCCGCGCGGCACCCGCATCTTCGGGCCGGTCGCGCGCGAGTTGCGAGAGAAGAACTTCATGAAAATCGTCTCACTAGCGCCGGAGGTGCTTTGACATGGCGCAAACATTGAAAGTTCGCAAGGGCGACACCGTGCAGGTGATCAAGGGCAAGGACCGCGGCAAGCAAGGCCGCGTCATCGAGGCGAACCCGAAGGCGGGCCGCATCCTCGTTGAGAACATCAACATGATCATCCGGCACCAGCGCCCGCGCCCAATCCAGAACTCGAGCCGTATGGGAGGCCCGCAGATCATCCCGGGCGGCCGCATCGAGCAGGCGGCGCCGCTGCCCGTCTCGAATGTCATGGTCGTCTGCCCGACGTGCAAGCAGCCGACCCGCGTCGGCACGCACCTGCGCACGGTGAAGGACAAGACGATCCGTGTACGCGTCTGCCGGAACGAGGGCTGCGGCCAGGAGATCGACAAGTGAGCACCGTCGAGACCTACACGCCGCGCATGAAGGAGCGCTACGAGCGCGAGATTCGTCCTGCGCTGAAGGACGAGCTCGGCCTGAAGTCGATCATGCAGGTCCCGCGCATCGAGAAGATCACGCTGAACATGGGCGTCGGCGAGGCAAAGAACGACGCCAAGCAGCTCGACGCCGCGATCGAGGAGCTGACGACGATCGCCGGCCAGCGCGCCCAAGTCCGTAAGGCCCGCAAGTCGGTCGCCCAGTTCAAGATCCGCGAGGGCATGCCGATCGGCGCCAAGGTGACGCTCCGCGGTGCGCGCATGTACGAGTTCCTCGACCGGCTCATCTCGATCGCGTTGCCGCGCATCCGCGACTTCCGCGGGCTCAACCCGGGCTCGTTCGACGGCCGCGGCAACTACTCGCTCGGCGTGCGCGAGCAGCTCATCTTCCCGGAGATCAACTACGACGACATTCAGCAGGTCCGCGGTCTCGACGTGACGATCACGACCACCGCCGAGACCGACGACCACGCCCGTGCGCTGCTGCAGGCAGTAGGCCTGCCGTTCAGCGGCGACGGCGACAGGAGGGATCAGTAAGTGGCGAAGACATCGCTCGTCGTCAAGCAAAAGCGCCCGGCGAAGTACAAGGTGCGCGCGTACACGCGGTGCAACCGGTGCGGCCGCCCGCGCGCGGTGTTCAAGAAGTTCGGCCTTTGCCGGATCTGCCTGCGCGAGCTCGCGCACCAGGGCGCGATCCCCGGCATGACGAAGTCCAGCTGGTAGGAGAAGGAACCGTGCTTACCGATCCCATCGCAGACATGCTCGCCCGCATCCGCAACGCCAACAAGGCGCTGCACGACAAGGTCGAGATGCCGACCTCGAAGATGAAGGTCGAGATCGCGCGCCTTCTGAAGGAGGAGGGTTACATCCGGGACTATCACGTGGTGAAGGGCGAATCCTTCGATACCCTGGTCGTCGACCTCAAGTTCGGCCGGAACCGCGAGCGGGTGATCAGTGGCCTGAAGCGCATCTCCAAGCCGGGCCGGCGGGTCTACGCGCGCAAGGACCGCTTGCCGCGTGTGCTCGGCGGGATGGGCGTGGCGATCCTCTCGACGTCGTCCGGTCTCGTCACGAGCCGAACCGCGCAGGAGCGCGGCATCGGCGGCGAAGTCGTGTGCTTCATCTGGTGAACTCATGAGCCGAATCGGAAAGAGACCAATCGAGATCCCCAGCGGCGTGACCGTCGCGATCGACCCGGGCCGCGTCGCGGTCACGGGACCGCTCGGCGCCCTCCAGCAGCAGGTGCCGCAGCGCATGCAGATCGCGCAGGAGGAAGGGAATGTCACCGTGACGCGGCCCACCGAGCGCGGCGAGGATCGCGCGCTGCATGGGCTGACGCGGACGCTGATCGCGAACATGGTCGAGGGCGTCACAAAAGGCTTCGAGAAGAAGCTCGAGATCACGGGCGTCGGCTATCGCGCTGCGCTCAAGGGCACGGACCTCGAGCTGCAGGTCGGCTACTCGCATCCGGTGACGATCAAGCCGCGCACCGGGATCTCGTTCGAGGTGCCGGTGCCGACGCAGATCGTCGTCAAGGGAACGGACAAGCAGGTCGTCGGACAGACGGCCGCGGAGATTCGCAAGGTTCGCCCGCCGGAGCCGTACAAGGGCAAGGGCATTCGCTACGAGGGCGAGTACGTGCGGAGGAAGGTGGGCAAGCGTGCCTAGTCTCAGCGTTCGCGACGCCCGCGCGCGTCGTCACAAGCGCGTCCGCGGCAAGGTCGGCGGAACAGCCGAGCGCCCGCGCCTCGTGGTGCACCGCTCCAATCGTGGCATCACCGCGCAGCTGGTCGACGACCTGAGCGGCAAGACGGTCGCGTCCGCATCGTGGCTCGCGATCAAATCGTCGTTCGCAGGCGACAAGTCGAAGCAGGCCGCCGAGGTCGGCAAGCAGCTCGCTGCCGCCGCCAAGCAAGCCGGCGTGCAGGCGTGCGTCTTCGACCGCGCCGGCTACCTGTATCACGGTCGCGTCAAGGCGCTCGCCGACGGTGCGCGCGAGGGAGGTCTTCAGTTCTGATGGCAGTCGAGTTCACCGAGACCCGCGAGCTCAAGGAGCGCGTGGTCGAGATCAACCGCGTCGCCAAGGTCGTCAAGGGCGGCCGCCGTTTCTCGTTCACGGCGCTCGTCGTCGTCGGCGACGAGGTGGACCGCGTGGGCGTCGGCTACGGCAAGGCGCGCGAGGTCCCGCTTGCGATCACGAAGGCAGTCGAGGACGCGAAGAAGAACCTCTTCACGGTGCCGAAGCACGGTTCGACCATCACGCACGAGGTGCTCGGCCGCTTCGACGCTGCGAGGGTGCTGCTGCGCCCGGCCTCCGAGGGAACCGGCGTGATCGCCGGCGGCGGCGTGCGAGCCGTGCTCGAGCTCGGCGGCGTCCGCAACGTGCTGGCGAAGAGCCTCGGCACCACGAACCCGATCAACATGGCAAAGGCGACGGTCGCCGCGCTCCACGAGCTGCGCCGCCCCGAGGACGTCGCCAAGATCCGCGGCAAGCAGATCAGCGAGGTGCTCCCGCTGCCTGCGATCCGCGCCGCGGCGCCCGAGCCGGAGGAGGCCGTGGCGGCTGTTACGGCAGTCCTCGAGGAAGCGCTGCCGGCGGCCGAGGAGGAGCCCCAGGCGTCTGACTCCGCGCCGGCGGTGTCTGACACCGCTGTTGAGGCTGAGCCCGCTCCCGAGCCGGAGCCCGCCCCCGCGGAAGAGCCCACCCCTGCCGCTGCGGAGGAGAAGCCGAAGCGCAGAATTGGCCGCAAGAAGAAGGACGACGCCTAACATGGCGAAGGTGAAGATCACCCAGGTCAAGAGCCAGATCGGACAAAGTGGCCGCCATCGCGGCACGCTGCGCGCGCTGGGTCTCGGCAAGATCGGCCGTTCGGTCGAGCAGGAGCAGGGCCCCGTACTCGACGGCATGCTGCGCCGCGTCCGCCACCTCGTAAGGGTCGAAGATGCCTGAGAAGAAGCTTTCACTCGCGAACCTCCAGCCCGCGCAGCCGCGGAAGGACCGCAAGCGCGTCGGGCGTGGTCCGGGCTCCGGCAAGGGCCGGTACTCCGGCCGCGGGATCAAGGGGCAGAAGTCGCGCGCGGGCTCGCACAAGATGCGCGCCGGGTTCGAGGGCGGCCAGATGCCGATCTACATGCGCATCGGCAAGCTGCGCGGGTCGACGTCGAAGGACGCGTATCCGGTCGGGCCGTTCCGGACCGCGACGCAGCCCGTGAACGTGCGCGACCTCGACCGCTTCGATGCTGGCGACGAGGTTACGCCGGAGTCGCTCGTCGAGAAGGGCATTCTGAAGAACACGAAGATCGACGTAAAGCTCCTCGGGACCGGCGAGCTCTCGAAGAAGCTCACGATCAAGGTGCACGCGATCTCTGCGAGCGCGCGCGAGAAGGTCGAGCAGGCCGGCGGCACGATCGAGCTCCTCCGTGAGCCGAAGGAGAAGAAGGTGCGCCATCGCGCGGCGAAGCCCGCGGAAGAGCCCGAAACCGAAGCAACCGAAGCGCCCGCAGCCGAAGCCACCGACGAGGCACCAACCGAGTCCGAGTAGATGTTCGGCTGGCTCGCCAACGCGTGGCGTGTCCCCGAGCTCCGGCGCCGGGTTCTCTTTACTGCGGGCATCCTCGCCGTCTACCGGCTCGGCTCCTGGATCCCTGCGCCGGGCGTCGATCAGAGCGCGCTGCAGAACCTTTTCAACGGCGGCGGCATCCTCAACCTGCTGAACCTGTTCTCCGGCTCAGCACTCTCGCGCTTCTCGCTCTTCGCGCTCGGGATCATGCCGTACGTCACTGCGTCGATCATCATCCAGCTCCTTACGGTTGTCATCCCGACGCTCGAGCGGCTGCAGAAAGAAGGCGAAGCGGGTTACGCGAAGATCAACCAGTACACGCGCTACTTGACCGTCGGTCTCGCGGCCGCGCAGGCGACCGGCTACGCCTTCCTCTTCAAGCGGCAGGATGCGCTCCCGAACGTGAACTCGGGACGGCTCGTGATCATCATCCTCACGCTCACGGCCGGCTGCACCGTGCTCATGTGGATGGGCGAGCAGATCACGAAGCGCGGCATCGGCAACGGCATCTCGCTCCTGATCTTCGCGTCGATCCTCGCGTATGCGCCGACGGGCATCAGCGCCTGGATCAACGGCGGCACGCTCGAACGGCTCTTCTTCCCGATCATCGCGGTTTCGGTGGTCGTCGCGGTCGTCTTCGTGCAGGAGGGCCAGCGCCGGATCCCGGTGCAGTATGCGAGGCGCCAGCTGGGCAATCGACAAACGACCGGCGGGTCGACCTACATGCCGCTGCGCGTGAACATGGCCGGCGTCATTCCGGTCATCTTCGCGGCCGCGCTGCTCGCACTGCCGCCCACCGCGGCCGAGTTCGTGCCGGCCTGGAGCGGCTGGGTGAACCGGAACTTCCAGTCGACGAGCGTCTACTACCTGCTCACCGAAGGCGTGCTGATCATCCTTTTCACGTACTTCTACACGTCGGTCCAGTTCAACCCGGTTGACCAGGCCGACAACCTGAGGAAGTACGGCGGGTATATCCCGGGCATCAGACCCGGGCCGCCGACGGCGGCCTATCTCGACCGTGTGCTCCAGCGCCTGACGCTGCCGGGAGCGCTCTTCCTGGCGGCAATCGCGGTCGCGCCGTCGCTCTTCATCAACTACTTCCACTTCTCGCAGAACACGAGCCGCGCGCTCGGCGGCACCTCGGTGCTGATCGTCGTCGGTGTTGCGCTCGACACCATGCGTCAGATGGAATCGCAGATGATGATGCGCCACTACGAAGGATTCCTCAGATAAACGTCCTGATCCTCGGACCTCAGGGGGCCGGAAAGGGGACGCAGGCGAAGCGGATCTCGAAGGAATATGAGATCCCGCACATCGCTACGGGCGACCTCTATCGGCTCGCGATCGCGTCGGGCTCGGAGCTCGGCCGGCTCGTCGAGCCGCTGCTCGCCGAGGGCCAGCTCGTGCCCGACGACATCACGATCGAGCTCGTGCGCAACGAGCTCGTGAACGCGGAAAGCGGTTTCGTCCTCGACGGCTTCCCACGCACGGTTCCGCAGTCGGAGGCACTCGACGAGATGCTCGAAGAGATCGACCGCCCGCTCTCGATCATCCTGCTGCTCCAGAACAACGACTCGATCTCGCGCGAGCGGCTCGCGAAGCGCGCCAAGGCAGAAGGACGCGCAGACGACACGCCGGAGGCGATCAACCGGCGGCTCGCCGACTACCACGAGAAGACCGAGCCCGTCGTCGAGCACTACCGCGCGACCGGGAACCTCGTGCAGGTCCACGCGGAGCGCTCGATCGACGAGGTGTGGGCGGAAATCGCGCGCGCGCTCGAGCAGGTGGAGGCCCGGGCGTGATCATCCGCAAGTCGAAACAGGAGATCGAGGGGATGGCGCGTGCCGGCGAGCTCGTCTACGAGACGCTGCAGCTCGTCGCCGAGCAGCTCGAGCCCGGCGTCTCGATGCTCGATCTCGACCGCATCGCCGACGAGCACATCGAGTCGAAGGGCGGCTATCCGACGTCGAAGGGCTACAAAGGCTTTCCGGCAGCGCTCTGCATCTCGCCGAACTCAATGGTCGTGCACGGCATCCCGAACGGCTACCGCGCGCAGGAGGGCGACCTGATCTCGGTCGATCTCGGGGTGACGCTCGACGGTCTCGTCGCCGACAGCGCGGTGACGCTGCCGGTCGGGGAGATCTCGAGCGAGGCGCAGCGGCTGCTCGACGTCTGCCAGGAAGCGCTCGCCGCCGGCATCGAGCAAGCGCAGCCCGGGAACCGATTGTCGGACATCTCGCACGCCGTCCAGGTCGTCGTCGAGGACGCCGGTTTCTCGGTCGTTCGGAGCCTCGTCGGGCACGGGGTGGGGCGGAGCTACCACGAGGATCCCCAGATCCCGAACTACGGGCCGCCCGGCCGGGGGCCGCTCCTCCAGGAGGGCATGACGCTGGCGATCGAGCCGATGATCACCGCCGGCCGCCCCGAGGTGTACGTCCACGACGACGACTGGTCGATTTCCTCGGTCGACGAGTCCCTCGCCGCCCACTTCGAGCACACCGTCGCGATCACGGCCGACGGCCCGCGGATCCTGACGAAAGCCGGAGCCGCTTTGCTACGATGACCGACCGCGTGCGGCTTTGCTGTGCACGCGATTCCTCGTCTTTTTGGAGTGATTTCTCGAATGAAAGTACGTCCGTCCGTGAAGCCCATGTGTGAGCGGTGCCGCGTGATCAAGCGGCACGGCACGACCATGGTCATCTGCTCGAACCCCAGGCATAAGCAGAGGCAGGGCTAAGTGGCGCGCATCGCCGGCGTGAACCTGCCGAACCAGAAGCGCCTGGAGATCGGGCTCACCTATATCTACGGGATCGGCCAGCCGACGGCGCGCAAGATCGCAGCCGCGCTCAACCTCTCCCCCGACACAAAGATCAAGGATCTCACCGACGACGAGGTCACAAAGCTTCGCAACTACATCGACTCCGACCTCGAGGTCGAGGGTGACCTCCGCCGCGACCGCCAGCAGGCGATCAAGCGTCTCTCGGAGATCGGCGCCTACCGCGGGCTCCGCCACCGGCGCGGCCTGCCGACGCACGGTCAGCGCACGAAGACGAACGCCCGCACCCGCAAGGGCCCGAAGAAGACGGTCGGGCGCGGAAAGAAAGCAGCGAAGTAAGTGGCCACTGCCCGTCGTCAGGCGACCCGTGGTCGCGCGCGCCGTCGTGTCCGCAAGAACATTGCGATCGGACAGGCGCATATCAAGACGAGCTTCAACAACACGATCGTGGCGCTCACCGACAAGGAGGGCAACGTGATCGCATGGGAGTCCGCCGGCTCAGCGGGCTTCAAGGGCTCGCGCAAGTCGACGCCGTTCGCGGCGCAGGTGACGGCCGACGCGTGCGCGCGCAAGGGCATGGAGCACGGGCTGCAGAAGGTCGAGGTCTTCGTCAAGGGCCCGGGTTCGGGTCGCGAGACGGCGATCCGCTCGCTGCAGGCGGCGGGCCTCGAGATCCTCTCGGTCAAGGACGTGACGCCGCAGGCCCACAACGGCGTCCGGCCGCGCAAGCGGAGGCGCGTCTAATGGCGAGGGATCTGGGTCCGAAGTGCCGCGTCTGCCGGCGCGAAGGCATGAAGCTCTTCCTAAAGGGCGAGCGCTGCCTCACCGAGAAGTGCGCGATCGAGCGTCGCTCGTATCCGCCGGGCGAGCACGGCCGCGGCCGCATCAAGCAGAGCGAGTACCTGCTGCAGCTGCGTGAGAAGCAGAAGGCGCGCCGCTACTACGGCCTGCTCGAGAAGCAGTTCCGCAACTACTACGAGAAGGCGGCGAAGCGGTCGGGAGTCACGGGCGAGGAGCTCCTGCGGATGCTCGAGACGCGCCTCGACAACGTCGTCTACCGCCTCGGCTTCGCCGTCTCGCGCGCGCAGGCACGGCAGCTCGTGCGCCACGGCCATTTCTATGTGAACGGCCGCCGCGTGAACATCCCGAGCTACCAGGTGCGGCCCGACGACATCGTCACGGTCGCGCCGAACTCATCGGCGGCGCAGACAATCCGCGACGCCACCGACCTCGTCTCGACCGTCGCGTCGTGGCTGCAGGCCGACCACGACGGTCTCACGGGCAAGGTTTTGAAGCAGCCGGAGCGCACCGACATCGATGCTCCGGTCAACGAACAGCTCATCGTCGAGCTCTATTCGAAGTAAGTAACAGAGGAAGGGATTTCTTTGGCGACACGCGTTATGGATTTCCAGATCCCGAAGATCGTCCACGAGGAAGCAGACGATCACCGCGGGGTCTTCGTGATCGAGCCGCTCGACCGCGGTTTCGGTCACACGTTCGGCAACTCGCTGCGTCGCGTGCTGCTCTCGTCACTCGAGGGCGCCGCGGTCACCTCGGTCAAGGTCGAGGGGACAGCGCACGAGTTCACGACGCTGCCCGGCGTCCGCGAGGACGTCACGGACATCGTTCTCAACCTGAAGAACCTCGTTGCGCGTCTGCACGGCGAGTCGCCCGAGCTCGAGGTGCATATCTCGGCGAAGGGCCCGGGCGCCGTCACCGCCGGTGACATCGCGTCGCCGGCAGACCTCGAGATCCTGAACCCGGAGCTCGAGCTCGCGAACCTCTCGGGCAACGGCCGGCTCGACATGACGCTCACGATCGGGCGTGGTCGCGGCTACATGCCGGCGGAGCTCAATCGCGGGCCGCAGCACACGATCGGCGTCATCCCGATCGACTCGATCTTCTCGCCGGTGCGCCGCGTCGCGTACCAGGTGGAGTCGGCTCGTGTCGGGCAGCGCACCGACTACGACAAGCTCACTCTCGACATCACGACCGACGGCTCGGTCGAGCCGAAGGACGCGCTTGCCGAGGCGGCTGAGATCTTGATCCGCCAGCTCGCGATCTTTACCGACATCGACCAGATGGATCTGGTATCCGACGCGATCAGCGCGCCCGGCGGGGATGCTGTCGGCCCCGAGACGCTCCCGCCCGGCATGGTGAACTATCCGATCGAGGAGCTCGAGCTCGGCGTCCGCTCGTACAACTGCCTGAAGCGCGTCGGCATCGAGACGATCGGCGATCTCGTGATGAAGACCGAGAACGAGCTCGCCGCGATCCCGAACTTCGGCAAGAAGTCGATCGAGGAGGTCAAGGACACGTTGCAGCAGCACGGCCTGACCCTTCGCGGCGACAACGGCGGGACGTTCGAGAGCTAAGGGTCATGCGGCACGCGAGGACAGGCAAGAAGCTCGGACGCGACGCGTCGCATCGGCGCGCGCTCTACGCGAACCTCGCGTGCTCGCTGATCGAGCACGGCCGCATCCGGACGACCGAGGCGAAGGCCAAGGCCGTGAAGCCGTATGCGGAGAAGATGATCACGCTCGGCCGGCGCGGTGACCTGCACGCGCGCCGGCAGGTGCTCTCCGAGCTCCGTTCCCAGGAGGTCGTGCACCAGCTCTTCGCCGACGTCGCGCCGCGCATGGCCGACCGGCCGGGCGGCTACACCCGCATCGTCAAGCTCGGCCCGCGGCAGGGAGATGCCGCGGACATGGTCTACCTCGAGCTGGTCGACTACGACCCGAGCGGCGTCGCGCGCTAGCCGCTCGTCGGCGTCCCGAGCAGCGACCCGAGACCTGCCGCTACGGCGGCGATCACGACGCCCGCGAAGGTGACGATGGCGAGCGCCCGGATGAAGGTGTCCTGGAAGAAGCGGTAGCGCAGATAGGCGAGGGTCAGCAGCTCGAGGCCGACGACGGCGATCGCGAAAGACAGTGCGACGCCGTAGTGCGGGATGAGGAACGGCAGCGAGTGGAGGATGCCGCCGATGAACGTGCCGCCGCCTGTGATCGCGCCTCGCGCCACGGGGCTGCCACGGCCGGTCAGCTCGCCTGTGTCGGAGAGCGCCTCCGAGAAGGCCATGCTGATGGCGGCGCCGAGCGACGTCGCGAGACCGGCGATGAAGGCGTACCGCGTGTCATGTGAGGCGAGTGCGACTGCGAAGATCGGCGCGAGCGTCGACAGCGACCCGTCGATGAGCCCGACCATCGCGGGCTGAACACGCTGCAATAAGAACGCATGCTCGTCGGACATCAATAGAGTATATCAGAGAGTGTGCAAATACATAGAACATAAGGCATTCCTGACAAACGCAGTGAGGGCCGCCTGACGTGCGCGTGAAGCTCACGATCGAGTACGACGGCAGCCCGTTCCGTGGCTGGGCTGCTCAGCCCGGTCTGCCGACCGTCGAAGGCGCCCTGCGCGGCGCGCTCGGCGAGACGTTCGCATCGGTCGAGAGCCTCGCCGTCGCGGGGCGCACGGACACGGGCGTGCACGCGCTCGCGAACGTCGTCTCGGTCGACGTCGAGGGCGGGCCGCCGCCCGAGCGCATCGCGCGGGCAGTGAACACACGTCTGCCCGAGGCGATCGCCGTCGTCGGAGCGCAGGAGGTTCCGCACGACTTCCATGCACGCTTCTCCGCGCGTTCGCGCAGCTACCGCTATCGCGTCTTCCAGCGCCCGACACCGTCGCCGTTCGAGCAGCGGCGCTCGTGGTGGATCACGCGGCGACTCGACGAGGCGGCCCTCAACCGTGCCGCGCAGCTGCTGCTCGGGGAGCACGACTTTCGCGCCTTTACGCCGACGGACACGCAGCATGAGGTCTTCGTGCGGATCGTCGAGCGGGCGGTGTGGATTCGCCGCGACGACCATCTCGACTTCGAGATCACTGCAGACAGCTTTCTCCGTCACATGGTGCGCACGCTCGTCGGGACGATGCTCGAGACGGGGCCGGAAGAGCTCGCAACGCTGCTCTCCGGCCGCGAGCGTGCGGACGCCGGCAAGACGGCGCCGCCTTGGGGGCTTTACCTCGTGGCGGTTGCCTACGATGGAGCACAGTGAGCCGGCCCGTCGTTCTCTTCGATCTCGACGGCACCGTCGTCGATTCAGGCGCGATCATCCTCGCGTCAATGCGGTATGCGACGCGCGAGGTGCTCGGCCGCGACTTCGCCGACGACGAGCTCATGCAGGCGGTCGGCGGCCCAGGTCTCGAGGCGCAGATGGCGGTGTTCGCTCCCGAGCGCGTCGACGAGCTCGTGCGCGTGTACCGCGCACATAATGAGCCGCTGCACGACGAGCTGGAGGCGTGCGCGGGTATGGAAGACGTGCTCGTACGCTTGCACGAGCAGGGACGACGTCTCGGTGTCGTCACGGCGAAGCGCCGCTCGACCGTTGAGCTCGCGTTTGCGAGCGTGCCCGTCGCGCATCTCTTCGAGACGGTCGTCGGTGGCGACGAAACGGAAAAGCACAAGCCCAATCCGGAGCCGTTGCTGCTCGCCGCAGAGCGCATGGGTGTCGCACCGACCGACTGCTCGTACGTCGGCGACTCGCCGTTCGACATCCGCGCCGCGAAGGCGGCCGGCATGTTCGCCGTCGCGGTGACCTGGGGGCGGATCCACGACCGCTCGAAGCTCGAGCGCGAGCAGCCGGACGCGATCGTCGACACCGCAGAGGAGCTCTTTGAGCGTCTCTAGCGCCGACGCGCGCGCGGCGGAGCTGCGAGAGACCCTTCACCGCGCGCTGATCGCGTACCACGTCGACGACGACCCGTTCATGTCGGATGCCGCGTACGACGCGCTCTTCGATGAGCTCGTCACGCTCGAGGCGGAGCATCCCGAGCTCGCGACGCAGGACTCGCCGACGCAACGCGTCGGTGCGCCTCCGTCGTCGAAGTTCGTCAAGGTGCGTCATCTCCTCGCGATGGGCTCGCTCGACAAGGTGACGACAGACGAGTCGCTGCTCAAGTGGGACGCAGACGTGCGGAAGCGGCTCGGCACCGAGGACCCGATCGCGTACGTCCTCGAGCCGAAGATCGACGGGCTCGCCATCAACCTCACATATGAAGACGGCGTGCTCGTGCGCGGCGCAACGCGCGGTGACGGCGTCGAAGGCGAGGACGTCACGGTCAACCTGCGCACGATCGGGACGATCCCGTTGCGCATGCTCGACAGGGATCCGCCGAGCCTCCTCGAGGTGCGCGGCGAGGTCTACATGCCCCTCTCGGGGTTCAATAAGCTGAACGAGCGCCTTGTCGCGGAGGGAAAGAAGGCGACGCCGAATCCGCGCAATGCGGCGGCCGGCTCGTTGCGGCAGAAGGACTCGTCTATCACCGCGTCGCGCCCGCTGGCCTTCTGGGCGTACGGGATCGGCGCGCACGAGGGGGTCGAGCTTGCGACGCACTCGGAGACGCTCGAATGGCTGAAAGGGCATGGCTTCCCCATCAACCCGTTCGCCGAGCGTGTCGAGTCGATCGAGGAGGTCGCCGAGCGCTGCCGCGCCTGGGAGGTGCGGCGAACGGAGCTCGATTACGAGATCGACGGCATCGTGATCAAGGTCGACTCGTACGAGCAGCAGAACCGGCTCGGCGCACTTCATTCGCGACCGCGCTGGGCGCGCGCGTTCAAGTGGGCGCCGATGACCGCCGTGACGCGGCTGAACAAGATCGCGATCAGGGTCGGGCGCACCGGCGCCCTCAATCCGTGGGCAATGCTCGAGCCGGTCGAGGTCGGCGGCGTGACGATCTCGCGCGCGACGCTCCACAACGAGGAAGACATCAACCGCAAGGACATCCGCGAGGGCGACGACGTGATCGTGCAGCGTGCGGGCGACGTGATCCCGCAGATCGTCGGGCCGGCAGGCCCGCACCGGCGTGGCACGAAGCGGTTCCGGATGCCGACGCACTGTCCGCTCTGCGGCACCGAGATCGTGAAGCCCGAGGGCGAGGCGATGCACCGTTGCCCGAATAAGGCGTGCCCGTCGCGCGGGCTCGAGACGCTGAACAACTGGGTGATGTCGGCCGCGGACATCGACGGCGTGGGCGAGCAGACGGTCTGGCGCCTCTGGGACCTCGGGCTTGTTCGCTCGATCCCCGAGCTCTACCGTCTGACGGTCGAGCAGCTGCTCGAGCTCGAGGGGTTCGGCGAGATCAGCGCCGGCAACGCGATCGCGGCGATCCAGGCATCGAAGGACGCGATCTCCTTCTCGCGCGTGCTGTACGGCCTCAACATCCCAGACGTCGGTTGGATCACCGCGCAGAACCTCGTGCGGCATTTCGGGAGCGTCGACGCGCTGATGCGTGCGCCGCAGGAAGAGCTCGTGGAAGCGGAGGGCATCGGCCCGGAGCGCGCGGAGGCGATCGCCGAGTGGTTCCGCGACGATGACAACCGGCGGCTCGTCGAGGAGCTTCGCGAGCTCGGGCTCCGCTTCGAGATCGCCGAGGAGGACAAGCCCGTCGAGGGTCGGCTGACCGGCAAGCAGTACGTGATCACCGGGACGCTCGAGGGGTTCACGCGCGAGGAGGCGACCGCACGGCTCGAGGCGCTCGGCGCGAAAGTCTCGAGCTCGGTCTCGTCGAAGACGACCGCGCTGATCGTCGGTGAGGATCCCGGCAAGTCGAAGCTCGCCAAAGCTACGAAGGCCGGCGTCCCGCAGCTCGGCGAAGCCGAGCTGGTCGAGCTATTGGGCGGCGGCTAGCACCGTCGCGAAGCGGTCCTGCGCGCGGCGCGCCCATGTCCAGGAAACGGGCCACCCGTTCTGCAGGATCGAGAACACGTAGCGCGAGCCGACGAAGCCGGAGAGCGCAGACGCGTTGTCCGTCGTGCCCGTCTTCGCGCGCACGACTCCTGCGGCGGGGCCCGTGGTCATGCGGTGGTCGAGTGTGCCCGTCCGTCCCGCGACGGGCAGCGACGAGAGCAGCTCCCAGCGCACGTCGGTGTCGGTCCACATCGTCGTCAGCAGCGCCGCCAGCGACGCCGGTGTGAAGCGGTCGAGGAGCGAGAGCCCAGAGCCGTCGACGAGCCGCACTCCGGTGAGCGGCACGCCGGCCTGTGTGAGCAGCCCGGTGATCACGCCGACCCCTGCCGCGGTTGTGCCGGCGTTTCCCTGGACGGCGCCGAGCTCCTTGACGAGCATCTCGGCGTAGAAGTTGTCGCTGATCCTGTCCATCCCGTGCACGATCGTCGCGAGCGTCGGCGAGTCGATGGATGCAAGCGGCGTCGCGCCGTCGTCTGCGGTGCCGTGGGCGGCCCCGCGTGCAACCGTAACGCCGACCTGGATGAGGTCTGCGCGGAAGATCTGGGCCGCTGAGAGCGCCGGGTCTCGCGAGGTGTAGTGGCCGAGCCAGCCGCGGTCGACGATGAGCGCGGAGAGCGGCGGTGACTCGTTGATGTAGAAGGCCGCCTTCCAGCCGAGGGCCGTCCGCCGCCCGTCGAACCACGACTCGTCGCCCAGAATGCGGCCCGTGACCCGCGCAATCCCGTCCGCGTGCACCTGCTGCGCCAGTGTCATAAGGCCGGCACGGGAGAGCGTTGGGTCGCCGTAGCCCTTGAGTACGAGGTCGCCGGTCCACGTCGTGCCGCTCTGGGCGCCCTCGCCCAGGACGTCCGTCTCGATCGTGAAGCTGGGCCCGAGCGCGGTAAGCGCTGCGTACGTCACGGCGAGCTTCTCGTTCGAGGCGGGGAGGAGCGAGAGGTTCGCGTTGCGCGAATACACCGTCTGGCCGGTGTCGAGGTCGAGCACGACCGCGCCGGTCGCGGCGAGGCTCACGTGCGGCACGCGCAGCGCCTCCTCGAGCGAGGTCTGTAATGACGCCGCAGCGGTCGCGGGTGCGACGAGCGTGACGACGAGAGCGGCGACGGCGGCCCGGCGCACAGCGCAAGTCTAGAGGCTTGATGCGTGGGTCTTGCAGGCGGAGAAAATGGGCCGCCCGGCCCATTCCGGCTCGCGTGAACGCGGCCGATAATCGGTGTC
Source organism: Gaiellaceae bacterium (assembly GCA_036496545.1). GTDB lineage: Bacteria > Actinomycetota > Thermoleophilia > Gaiellales > Gaiellaceae > Palsa-739. The sequence continues at coordinate 21,672 of DASXKX010000034.1, forward strand.
CCCCCTCCCGTGGACCGGGCAGACCACACGATGCTTGAGCAGATTGAAGAGCTCTTAGGCGCCGAAGAGCCAACGCTCGCGCGCATGGAAGACACGCTCACCGAGGGCTATGCCCAGGCGCTCGCACTCGAGGCCGAGCGCTGGCGGCTCGAGCGCCGGATCGGCGAGGTCGCCCGCGAAGGCTCAACCGACTTCGAGGAGCTGCGGAGCCTTGGTACGCGCCTCTCGGACGCCGACGGCGAGCTCACGACGCTGCGGACGCTGCTCGGGCGGTTGCGCGAGCGTGCACGACTGTTGCGAAAAGCGTCCTAAACGATTCCGCTACGGACCGCGTAGACAGCCGCCTGGATCCGGTTGTCGATCTGCAGCTTCATCAGGATGTTCGAGATGTGGTTCTTGACCGTTTTCGGGCTGATGTGCAGCTCGGCGGCGATGAGGGCGTTGTCTTTGCCGTTCGCAATGAGCTTCAGCACTTCGATCTCGCGGTCGGAGAGCTCCGCGCGGATCGTGTTCGCGATCTCCGGTTGCGTGCTTGTTGCGCGCACACGCTGCAGCACCTTCGCAGCGATGTTCGGCGAGATGAGCGACTCCCCATGCGAGGCTGCGCGGATGCCGGCCATCAGGTCCTGGATCGACGAGTCCTTGAGCAGGTAGCCGCAGGCGCCGGCGAGGATCGCGTCCATGACGTCCGAGTCGTCCTCGGAGATCGTCAGCATCACGACGCGCGTCAGCGGGGCGATACCAGTGATGTGGCGCGTCGCCTCGACGCCGCCCATCCCCGGCATGTTCAGGTCCATGACGACGACGTCGGGCGCGAGCTCGCGCACGATCTTGACCGCCTCCGCACCGCCGGCTGCCTCGCCGACGATCTGCACGCCCTGTTCTTCGAGCAGGTTGCGGAGCCCCGTCCGGAACAGGTCGTGGTCGTCGACGATCAGCACGCGAAGCGATTCGGCCGATCGTCCTTCAGCTGCCTGCAAGACCTCGCTCAGATCGCACCCCCTTCTGGCGGGGGCATTCTAGTGCAGCGTGATCGTGACTGTCCGGCGGCCCCAGGCGCGGGCCGCGGCGAGGGTCGGGAACCAGAGGTCGATGTCCGCGCCGCGGACGCCGCTGCCGGTGTCGGCCGCCACGCCCTCTCCGTAGCCGGGGATCGTGATTCGCGTGCCGAGCGGGATCACGGATGGGTCGACGGCGACGACGCCGAGGCCCACCGGGATTCCGGTTGAGGTGTGCCCCGCGAGCGAGTAGCCGGTCGAGCTCACGACCAGCGTCCGGTGGCTTGCAGGCGAGAGCGGGAGCGGCGCCGGCGGTGCCGCGGTGACCTGAATCATGTTCGACTTCTGCTCAACCTGCTCCGCAACGCGCTGCAGAGCGTCGATCTGCTCCTGCTTGAGCCGCGCCTGCGTGCGCAGCTGCCCAATGAAGCCGAGCCGCTGGCTTCGTGCAGATGCGAGCGAGACCTCGGTCTGCCGTGCCGCCGCGACATCCGCGGTGACCTGTGCGCGCTGGGCGCGGAGCGTCTGCCGAAGCGTCGTGAGCCTGGTCTTCGCAGACGTCGTCACCGCAACGATCTGTTTGCTCTGCCTTGCGAGGCTCGAGAGCGCATCAAGCCTTGTGACGGCGTCGTTCAAGGACTGCGCCCCGAGTACGACGGCGAGCGGGCTCACATCGCCTTGTTTGTAGAGCACCTGCAGATTGAGCGAGAGCTGGTGCCGCGACACTGAAAGTGTCTGGCGTGTGGATGACAGCTGCTGCTCGAGTAGTTGATCCTCGCGTTGCAGCGACGCGGCTTGTGCTTGTAACGCTGAAAGGCGTTGTTGTGCGGCTTGGAGGCGCGAGTCGAGCGCGTACAGGTCGAGCAGCGCGTGACGGGCGCGCGCATGCAGCCCCTGGACTTGCAGTTGCAGCGTGTCGACGGGACCGGCCGCGCCCGCACCGGATACGCAGGCGAAAACCAGCGCCCCGGCAGCCCCGCCGAGGCGCGCCGCAGTTCGAGGTCCGGGCTTCAAGAGGGCGGGACCCTACCACAGTGTGGATGTGTGTTTCCTGCACTTTGTGCGGCCGCGACCAGTGAGTTTTCGGCAGATTCACTGGTCGATTTGAGCCAGGAATGCGCGAGTTAGCTAGTTGCGGCTATCCGAGACCCCTGCTAGCCTCCCGAACTTGTGACGTACCGGCCCCTCCGGTGCGCCTGCCGCGACACACGTCGGAACTCGTGATCAGAGTCGTCAAGCGACAGGCGCCGGTTTTCGTGATTGCTCTCGCTGCGGCGTGTGTCGCGGCAGGCACCGCTACCGGCGACCCCTCGATCGGCGCGAAGCGCGCGCAGGCGCAGCAGGTCATGGCGCAGATCTCGCAGCTCGACAGCAACCTCGAGCGCGCACGCTCGCAGTACCTCGCATCGACCCAGAAGCTGCACGTCATCGAGCACAATCTGACGATCAACAAGGTCGCGCTGGGCGCAGCGCGCGCGAACCTCAAGCGCTCGCAGCACACGCTGATGCAGCGCCTCGTCACCATCTACACGACACGTGACGACCAGTCCACGCTTGCAGTGCTACTCGGCGCGACGAGCATCGATGATCTCGTGAACCGCATCGAGACCGTTCAATCGGTCTCGGCGCAAGACCTTGCGGTAATGCACGAGGTCGTCGGCTTTAAGAAAACTGTGACGCGAACGCGGCACGCGCTCACGGTCGCGCACCGTACGCAGGAGCATCTCGTGCGGCAACGTGCGGCGGCGAAGGCGCGCATCGGCTCCCAGCTTTCTCGGCAGCAGAGGTTGCTCGCGTCGATCAAGGGTGAGATCGCGCGCATCCTCGCGGTCAACCGTGCTCGCGCACTTGCAGCGGCGAACGCAGCACGCGCGCGATACGACGCGGCGCAGCAGGCGAGCGCGCTGGCGCTGCAGCAGACCGTCGTCGGCGCGACCGCATCGACCGGTGACGGCTCGGTCGCACCGCCGTCGCAGTACGGCGGCGTCGTGGGGATTGCGATGCGGTATCTCGGCGTCCCGTACGCCTGGGGCGGCGAGAGCCCGGCCGGTTTCGACTGCTCAGGCCTCGTGGCCTTCGTCTACAGCCAGGTCGGGGTTTCCCTGCCGCACTACACCGGCGCCCAGTGGAACATGGGCGTCCCGGTCGGGCGCGGCGACCTGCAGCCCGGCGACCTCGTCTTCTTCGACGGGCTCGGACACGTCGGGATCTACATCGGCGGGAACGAGTTCATCCACGCGCCGCACACCGGCGATGTCGTGAAGATCAGCTCGATCTCGGGCTGGTACGCCGACACGTACGTCGGCGCGCGCCGGATCACCGGCTAGCGCGCCGCAGGCTGAGCGCCAGCACCGCGGCCACTGCCGGCGGCATGAGCCACCAGGCGTCGAGCCCGGTCGCGACGAGTGCGGCCGTGAGGCCGATGGCGAGCAGCACGCCCGCGGCCGCGCGCCAGTCGTCGCCGACGACGAAGTCCCACCAGAAAAGCCCGAACGCGCGAATGTGGTTCACGCGAATGCGGGTTGCCGGCGTCGCTTGAGCGTCGCGATCGCTGCGGCGGACAGGAGGATGACGAATGCGAGCACGCCGGGGAGCGACGCCTCGTCGCCGGGCCAGTGTGCGCCGGCGCCCTCCGTCGACCAGAAGATGCCGAACGTCGTGAGCATCACGCCTACCGCGAACTTCAGCGTGTTCTCCGGTACGCGCGTCAAGGGCCCGCGTACCGCGATGCCGACGATCGCGACGAGCACGAGGGCGACAGCTGCGCCGAGCGCAGCGAGGCCGATGCTGCCCTGCGCGCTACCGAACGTGATCACGATGAACGCGACCTCGAGCCCTTCGAGCAGGACGCCTTTGAACGAGAGCGTGAAGGCGTACCAGTCGAGCCCGGCGCGCTGCTCGCTGCCCGCCGCGCGCGCGTCCGCCTGCTCGCGCGCGAAGATCTCCGCCTCGTCGTGCAGCGCCTTGTAACCGCTGGCTCGCAGAATCGCCTTCCGCAGCCATTGCAGACCGAACGCGAGCAAGAGTGCACCGACGACGAGCCGCAGCGCGTCGATCGGGATCAAGGTCAGAGCCGGCCCGAGCGCCGCGACGATCGCCGCGAGCGCGACCGTGGCCGCGCCGAGACCGGCCAGCGACGAGCGCCAGCCGCGCGTGATGCCTGCGGCGAGCACGATCGTCAGCGCCTCAACGAACTCGACGGCGCTCGCGAGGAACGCGGATGCAACGAGAAAGCCGGCGGTCACGAATACAGCTGGTCGATCTCGTTCGCGAAATGCTCGTGCACGATCTTGCGCCGCAGCTTCAGGGTCGGCGTGAGCTCGCCTTCCTCCTGGGTGAAGTCGCGCGGCAGGATCGTGAAGCGCTTGATCTGCTCGACGCGAACGCGGTCACGGTTGACCTCGTCCACGATTCCCCGCACGAGCTCCTGCGGGTCGCCGTCCACGCTCTGCAGCTCGGCGGGATCAAGCGTGATCAGAGCCGTGATGTACGGGCGGCGGTCGCCGATCACGACCGCTTGCGAGATGAAGCGCGACGACTTGAGTGCGTTCTCGAGGTTCTGAGGCGCGATGTTCTTGCCGCCGGCAGTGATGATCAGGTCCTTCTTGCGGTCGGTGATGGTGAGCCACCCGTCCTCGAGCGTGCCGACGTCGCCGGTCCGGAACCAGTTGTCGTCGGTGAACGCGGCGGCCGTCGCCTCAGGATCCTTGTAGTAGCCGCTGAAGATCGTGTCGCCGCGGACGAGGATCTCGCCGTCCTCCTCGAGGCGCACGTCGCAGCCCTCGACGGCGCGCCCGACCGTGCCGAACCGGTACTCGTCGGGATCGTTGACGCTGAGTGAGCTCGACGTCTCCGTGAGGCCGTATCCCTCGATCACGAGCATGTTCAGCGAGTGGAAGAACTCCAGCACGTCGACGCCGAGCGGCGCGGCGCCGGAGATCCCGAGCCGGAGCCGCCCACCGAGCCGCTCCCGCACCTTCGAGAAGACGAGCCTGTCCGCCAGTGCGACCTCTGCCCGAAGCAGCGGCGGCAGCGGCCGGCCAGAGCGGCGCAGCTCGCTCGACCGCCTACCGACGCGCAGCGCCCAGCGGCCGATCGCCCGCTTCAATCCGCCGGCGCGCTCGATCTCGCCTACCGCGTTTGCGTAGATCTTTTCGTACACCCGCGGCACGGCCGGCAGAATCGTCGGCCGCGTTCGCTGGAGCGCCTCGGGCACCCGCGTCGCGTCTGAGACGAGCGCGAGGGTCGCGCCGTGGAACGCCGCCGACTGGTGGACGATGCGCGCGAAGCTGTGCGCCATCGGCAGGAAAAGGAGCACCGTGTCGGTCGTGCCCTCCAGATGCGTCTTCACGCGGATCGCCGCCGTCATGAGGTTCTTGTGCGTAAGCATGCAGCCCTTCGGCGGCCCGGTCGTTCCCGACGTGTAGATGAGCGTCGCGAGGTCGTCCTCGTCGAGCGGGTCCCGCTCCTGGCCTGCACCCGTGAACGATGGGAGGTCGTCGAACGCGATCAGCTCGCGAAGCTGCGGCAGCCCCGTGCGGACGGACTCGAGCTTCTCGCGCTGCGCGTCGTCCTCGACGAACGCGAGCACCGCCTCTGCGTGGCCGAGGATGTAGGCGCACTCGCTTGAAGTGTTCGTCGGATAGAGGCCGACGACGACGGCGCCGATCGACATGATCGCCCAGTCGAGGAGGATCCACTCGAGCCGCGTCCGGGAGAGGACGGCGACGGCGTCGCCCTTCCGCACGCCGCGCCCGAGGAGTGCCTGGGAAAGAGCCTCGACCCGCCTGCCCGCCTCGTCCCACGAGACCTCGCGCCAGCCGTCCGGCGTCTCCTCGAGGTAGGCGGACGTGGTCCAGCTCTGCGCAAGCGCCCGTTCCCACAGGGCGCGGGCGGTTCTCGTTTCCAGTGGCGATTCGCTCGGAGGCGCCGACGGGGACGCGGTCGTCACGGTCTCATCGTAGGGAAAAGGAATGTGGCAGACCGACTAGAATTCGGTCCGCCCCAATGCGGACCATCTGGAACGGCTCGATCAGCTTCGGCCTGGTCAATATCCCAATCGGGTTGGCCCTGGCCACGCAGCGGTCCGACATCTCCTTCCGGACGCTGCACCGGGAGTGCGGGACGCCGATCAAGCAGAAGCGGTGGTGCCCGCTGCACGAGCGCGAGGTCGAGCCGGAGGAGCTCGTCAAGGGCTGGGAGGTCGCGAAGGGCGAGTACGTGCTCGTCGAGGAGGCCGATCTCGAGTCGGTTGCGCTCCACCGGACGCAGTCGATCGAGATTCTCCGCTTCGTCGAGCTCGCCGAGGTCGATCCCGTCTTCTTCGACCGCACGTATTACTTGGCGCCTGCAGCGGCTGAAGCGCAGCGCCGCCCGTATGTGCTCCTACTCCGTGCGATGCAGGAGTCGGGAATGGCGGCGGTGGGGAAGTTCGTGCTCTGGGGCAAGGAAAACCTCTGCCTGATCCGCGCGCAGGGCGACACGCTTCTGCTCGAGCTCCTGTTCTTCGCCGAGGACGTTCGCGCAAAGAACGAGATCGAGGAAGCGGTCTCGACCGTCGAGGTGAAGAAGGCCGAGCTCCAGCTTGCGCAGCAGGTGATCGACAGCCTCGTAGGCGAGTGGAAGATCGAGGACTTCGAGAACGAGTACCGGCGCGACCTTCGCGCGATGCTCGAGGCGAAGCTCGCGGGCGAGGAGATCTCGCGGCCCGAGCCGGTCGCCGAGACGCCGGTCATCGACCTCATGGAGGCGTTGCGCCGGAGTGTCGCCGACGCGCAGGAGGCGAAGCAGAAGCCTGCCGCCAAGAAGACGAAAGCCAGCTCGTCGGGAACTGGCTCTCGTCGAAAGACACCGGCGCGCAAAAGCGCCTAGTCGCGTCGCCTGCTCAGTGCTGGTGCTGCAGCGCACCGAGCGCCTGCAGCTGGACCTGGAAGAGGTACTTGTCGATCTTCCCGTGGTAGATCGGCACGCCCTCCTGCACACACACCCGGATCACCTCCTGCTGGTCGATTCCCAGCTCTTTCGAAAGCTCCTCGGGCGTGAGGTGATTCGCCATGCGTTTCGCTCCTTCCTTGGGTACGAAAAAACCCGCCGGCGCCGAGCGCTCAGACGGGTTAGACCGTTCCCTCGCTTGTCGTGTCGACAGGCCTCACCGGGCCTGTCCTCCCAGAGCGTCCATCACCCACAGAATATGCCTTGACGATGACGGACGGCAAACGGGAGCTCAACGGCTTCGCGGAGCGCCACCTCGGCGGCCTTCGCTACTTCGTGGGCGGGGAGGGGCCGCCGGTCGTGCTGCTCCACGGCCTAGGAGGGATGGCCACGAACTGGCGGCTTGTAGCGCCGGCGCTTGCCGCCGAACGGCGGGTGATCGTCCCAGAATTGCCGGGGCACGGCGGGTCGGCACCGCTCCGCGGCGCGACGACGCTCGATCCCTTCGCCGACGCCGTCCTCGTCGTGCTCGAGGCCGAGCGGGCGGTGCCGGCACCCTGGGTCGGCCATTCGCTTGGCGCGCTCGTCGCGCTCCAGGCCGCCGTCCTGCAGCCGGAGGCAGTGACGGGCGTCCTCCTCGCCGCAAGCGCAGGGATCTCGTCAGCGACGCGGCTCGGCGAGGCCACGGTGACTGCGCTCGGCGTCACGAAGCCGGGCCGACTGATCGGCCGGCAGGCGCACGCGGTTGCGCACTCGCGCCTCGGAAGGCGACTCGCGTTCGGCTGGTGGGGCGTTGCCGATACCGACGGCTTCGACCCGGCGATGGCCGAGGCCTTCCTTCTCGGGCCGCCGCAGCACGCTGACACGCTTACTGCGGGACGTGCGCTTGTCGCGACTGATCCGCGCACCGACCTCGGGCGCGTTACGTGCCCATGCCTCTGCCTCTGGGGCGCCTCCGACAACTGGGTGCCCCTCAAGGACGGGGTCGAGTACGCACGCCGCCTCCACGCGCCGCTCCGCGTGATTGCCGACTGCGGGCACCTCCTGATCGGCGAGCGCCCCGACGTCGTGATCAAGGCGATTCGCGGTTTTCTGGCCGATCTCTAGGCCGGCGCCGCCTCGAAGGGCATCACCTCCGCTCCCTCGCGCTCCCGCGGCGGCCCGCTGAGGAACTCGACACGGCGCGCGACCACCTCGACTGCATCCCGCCGGCGCCCGTCCTGCTCCCAGGTGCGGCTCTTCAGCCTGCCGTCGACCGCGACGCGGTTGCCCTTCGCGAGGTACTCGTCGCAGAGCTCCGCCTGCCGGTCCCAGGCGGTGATCCAGACGAAGTCGGCGCCGCCGTCCCGCGACCCGCGGTCGACCGCAAGCAGGAAGCTCCCGACCTTCTTGCCGTCGGCCACGTCGCGAAGCTCGACGTCCGTGGCGAGGTTCCCGATCAAGTGCACGCTGTTCATGACCCGAAGGTAGACGGCAAATCGTCACGAAAGAGTCGTAGCTTCTACAAAGCTTTCAAACCGCGTAGCTAGACTCGGGAGCTGGCATGAGCATCTTCAGTTCGATGACCGGCTTCGGTGGGCGCGACATGGCGGTCGATCTCGGCACGGCGAACACGCTCGTCTATGTCCGCGGGCGCGGCATCGTCCTCTCCGAGCCGTCGGTCGTCGCGATCGACCAGCGCTCGGGCGAGGTTCACGCCGTCGGCGTCGAGGCGAAGCGGATGCTCGGCAGGACGCCGGGCACGATCCAGGCGATCCGCCCCTTGAAGGACGGCGTCATCGCCGACTTCGACGTGACCGAGCAGATGCTCCGTCACTTCATCCAGAAGGTGCACCAGCACCGCTTCGCGCATCCACGTGTCGTCGTCTGTGTCCCGTCGGGTGTTACCGGCGTCGAGAAGCGCGCAGTGGAAGAGGCGACGCTCTCCGCGGGTGCGCGCCAGGCGTACCTGATTGAGGAGCCTATGGCCGCTGCGATCGGAGCCGGACTACCGGTCGCGGAGCCGACGGGGAACATGATCGTCGACATCGGCGGCGGTACGACTGAGGTCGCAGTCATCTCGCTCGGCGGCATCGTCGTCTCGCAGTCACTTCGCGTCGGCGGCGACGAGATGGACGACGCGATCATCAATCACATCAAGCGTGACTACAAACTGCTGATCGGCCAGCAGACCGCGGAAGAGATCAAGCTCGAGATCGGCAGCGCGTGGGACATGCGTGAAGAGCTGCAGGCGGAGGTGCGCGGCCGCGACATGCTTACCGGGTTGCCGAAGACGGTCATCCTCACAAGCGAAGAGATCCGCCGCGCGCTCGACGAGCCCGTGACGCAGATCATCGAGGCGATCAAGTCGACGCTCGACAAGACGCCGCCTGAGCTCGCCGCGGACATCATGGACCGCGGCATCGTGCTCGCCGGCGGCGGCTCGCTTCTGACCGGCCTTGACGAGCGCCTGCGCCACGAGACGCAGATGCCAGTCCATCTCGCCGAGAGCCCCCTGACGTGCGTCGCTGTCGGCTCCGGCCGAAGCCTCGAAGAGTTCGAAGCGATTCACCGCTCGAACCGCGCGCGGGCCCGCTCGCGCAACGGCCGCCGCTACTAGGCGGCAGCGGTCAGAGACCCACCTCGCCGGAGGCCGCGTTACCCTATGCCGGTGGCATCCCGTGACCGCACCGCGAGGGTGGCGGTGCTGGGCTCGTCTGTCCGGCGCTCCAGAAATGACCGCTTCCCGTCCAGGGGCAAGAGCACGCTGGTCCGGCGCGTGGTGCTCACCACGCTCATCCTCGTCGCGCTCGGCCTCCTGACGATCTCGTTCCGCTCGCCGACGAGCGGTGCGCTCCACGACGTCCAGGGCTACGGCGCGAGCGCGCTCCGGCCGTTCCAGGTCGCCGCCCAGCGCGTGGCGCGTCCCTTCCAGGACGTCTATGGCTACTTCAGCGGGCTGGCGAACGCGAAGTCGGAGAACAAGAAGCTTCGCCGCGAGCTGCAGGAATGGCAGGCGATCGCGAACGCGAACGTCGCTGCTGCACGCCAGTCGCCCGAGCTCAAGCGCCTCCTGCACTATGAGGAGGGCGCGACGTATCCAACGGGCTACCGGCCCGTCAACACGACGGTGATCTCGTATCCGAGTGGACCGTTTGCGCAGCAGGTGACGATCGGTGCCGGCTCGCATTCGGGCATTCATGTCGGCACGCCGGTCGTGACCGCCGACGGTTTGATCGGCCGCGTCACGAACGTGTTCAACAGCACCGCACAGGTCACGCTGCTCACCGATGCAAACAGCGCTGTCCCCGCGCGCGACGTCACGCACAGCGTCGCGGGATTGATTCGCCACGGACAAGGGTCGTCGCTCATCCTCGATCTCGTCTCGAAGCAGCTGCCGGTGAAGAAGGGCGACATCGTCGTGACGCAGGGCACCGTCGACCGGCGCTATCCCGATCTCTATCCGTACGGGATTGCGATCGGTCGCGTGCAGTCGGTCGGGACGAGCGACATCGCGTCGTATCTGTCGATTCAGGTGACGCCGTTTGCGCAGCTCGACTCGCTCGACGCGGTCGCAGCGCTGATTCCGAAACATCCGCGGTGAGCGCCTTCGACGTCGTTAAGGCCGCGGTGCTGCTCTTCGTCGCGGCGATCCTGCAGGTCTCGGTTTTTACGCAGGTGCACGTGCTCGGCGGCGTCCCGGACATCCTCCTCGTCACGCTCGTCAGCATCGCGTTGCTGCGCGGGTCGATCGTCGGCGCCCTCGGCGGCTTCTTCGCGGGCCTGCTCGTCGACACCGCGACGCTCGGCACGCTCGGGCTCACCTCGCTCGTCCTCACGATCGCCGGATACTGGATCGGGCGCTACGGCGAGACCACCGGACGCGACCGCGCGCACGCGCCGTTCACCTCGGTGGCAGTCGTGACGTTCCTCTACCTCTTTGGCCTCGTGATCGTGCACTTCGTGCTCGGCGAGAACGCGCCGGCCGGGCCTGTCGCACGCGGGCTCTTGCCGGAGATCGGGATGAACCTTCTGCTGACCGCACCGGTGTACGCGCTCGTTCGGCGGTTGCTGCGGCCGCTCGACCGCACGGACTACGCGACCGAGGTGCAGCTGCTTGGCTAGCACGGCGACCGAGCGCCCGGCGCGACGCCTTCGCCGGCCCGACGCGGACGCCGCCGTCGAGCAATACCGCCCGAGCTCGAGGCTCACCTGGCGTGTGGGGATCCTCGGCTTTGCGCTGCTTGCGGTCTTCGCCGCGCTCTTCCTCCGGCTTTGGGCGCTCCAGGTTCTTGCGGGCCAGAAGTACGTGAACCAGGCGCAGGCGAACTCGTTCCGGATCCTGCGACAGCCGGCCCCGCGGGGTCTCTTGCTCGACCGGACCGGCATCCCGCTCGTCACGAACATCCCGACGACGGCGATCGAGCTCTGGCCGTCTGACCTGCCGAGGGTCTACAACGACCGGTACGCCGAGCTTGCGCGTCTCGCCAAGGTGGCGCGTATCCCGCTGTACGAGATCGCGCGCGGGATCAAGGCGCGGCAAAAGAGCAACGATCTCGTCACCCCGGTGACGATCCGAGAGAACGCGAGCGGGCCGATGCAGAAGTACCTCGCCGAGCGCGCCTCGCAGTTCCCGGGGGTCACGATGAGCCGCTCGTGGATCCGCCACTACCCGTATCAGGATCTCGGCGCCCAGGCGCTCGGCTACGTCGGAGCGATCACGGAGCCCGAGTTGAAGCGGCTCGGCAAGAGCTACGACCTGAATGACCAGATCGGGCAGGCCGGCGCCGAGTCGACGTACGATACGTATCTCCGCGGTGTCGCGGGCGCATCGAAGCTGCACGTCGACAACTTCGGCCGCCCGCTCGGGACGGCGCAGCTGGCGACGCTGCCGAAGCCGGGCAACTCCGTGCGGCTCACGCTCAGCCTCAAGCTGCAGGAGGCGGCCGAGAAGGCGCTGCAGTACGGGATCGGGCTCGCGCAGTCGAACGGTGAGTGGGCTGCGCGCGGCGGCGCGATCGTCGCGCTCGATCCACGGGACGGCTCGATCCTCGCGATGGCGTCGTCGCCGACCTATAAGCCGTCGGTGTACGCAGGCCACGTGACGACGCGAGAGCTCGGATCGCAGGGCCTCACTACAAAGACCGCGTCGGCACAGAACTATCCGGCGCTGGACCGCGCGACCGACGCGACGTATCCGCCGGGCTCCGTGTTCAAGCCCGTCACGGCGCTCGCCGCGATGCAGGAGCACCTCATCGCGCCGTACGAGAACCTTCCGTGCACCGGGACGTACCAGTCGCCGAACGACCGGTCGCACCACACCTTCCACAACTGGGACCCGAACGTGAACCAGGCAATGGATCTGCCGACCGCGCTCGCGTACTCGTGCGACACGTACTTCTACCAACTGGGCGACGACTTCTATTCGCTGCCGGGCAATCGCGGACAGCCGTTACAGAAGTGGGCTCGCATCTTCGGCTTCGGCCATCTGACGGGCTCCGACGTCAGTCCTGAGGTGCCGGGCCTCGTGCCGACGATCGGGTGGCGGAAGCAGAACTTCTCGAAGGAGAAGGACCCGTGCTGCTGGCAGGTCGACGAGCTCTGGAAGCCGGGAAACTCGATCCAGCTCGCGATCGGGCAGGGCGACCTGCTCGTGACGCCGCTGCAGATGGCGCGCTTCTACGCGCTGATCGCGAACGGCGGCTATCTCGTCACACCGCATCTGCTCGACGACGTCCAGACGTCGACGGGAACGCTCGTGCAGATGCCGCAGCTGCCGTCGCCACGCCAGGTCCCGGTCGACCCGGCTGCGCTCGCGATCGTCCGACAGGGCCTGCTCGAGGGCACGCATGCGACGTTCGGCACGTCGTATCCGGTCTTCGGCCAGTTCCCGGTCTCGATCGCGGGCAAGACGGGTACGGCGGAGAAGCTCATCACGCTGCCGGGCTACACAGGATTGAAGAGCCAGTCCTGGTGGTGCGGCTACGGGCCGACCGAGGACGCGAAGATCGTCGTCTGCGCCGTCATCGAGAACGGCGGCCACGGCGGCACCGCGGCTGCGCCGGCGGCGGCGCAGGTCTTCGGCGCGTTCTTCCACGTGCATGTAAAGCAGGCAACGAGCACGCACTCCGATTGATGGGCACCATGCACTGATGCTCGAGTACGCCGGTTCACAGAGAGCAGGGCTGCAGCGCCACCGCGAGGGCATTGCGCTCGGCAACGTCGTGCGGTCGCTCGACTGGGTGCTCGTCGCCGGCGTGATCGGGCTCGTCGCCGTCGGGCTCTGGGCGATCTCCGGCGTCACGCGGTTCGACGTCCCGGGCTCGCCGCAGCACTACCTGCAACGCCAGATCGCCTACGCCGTCATCGGTGGCTTCGCACTGCTGATCGGCATCGTCATCGACCCGGACGTCTACCGCAGGTACTGGCGGCCGATCTTCATCGGGACGATCGGGCTGATCGCGATCGTGCTGCTCGCCGGCAAGGCGGCGCGCGGGTCGACGCGCTGGATCAACGTGGGCTTCTTCACGTTCCAGCCGTCCGAGTTCGGCAAGCTGCTCTTCGTCCTCGCGATAGCCGGGTACATCACCGAACGTGCACGCGGCGTCTCGACTTGGCGCTCGACGTTACGAACGGTCTCGTTCGGGCTCATCCCGGTTGCGCTCGTATTCATCCAGCCTGACCTCGGGACGGCGCTCGTCTACTCGGCGGCACTTGCGGCGATGCTCTTCGTCTGCGGGACGCCCTGGCGGCAACTCACGGTGCTCGGCTCGGTCGCGGTGCTCGCGATCGTCGCCGTGCTCTGGATCGGCCCGGCCGTCGGCGTCAGCTTCCTCAAGCCGTACCAGACGCACCGCTTGACCTGCTTCATCCATCCGTCGCAGTGCACGGTCGACGCGCGCTACAACCTCGAGCAGTCGATCGCCGCGGTCGGCTCAGGCCAGGGGAACGGCCGTGGGGTCAACAACGCAACGCAGACGCGGCTGAACTTCCTGCCGGAGCACGGCACCGACTTCGTGTTCGCCTCCTACAGCGAGCAGCGCGGGTTCATCGGCGCGTCGCTCCTGCTCGCGCTCTACCTGCTCGTGCTGTGGCGCGGGCTGCGGATCGTCACGGTCGCACGCGACCTCTACTCGGCGATCGTCGCCGGCGGCATCGTCGTCGCGCTGCTCTTCCAGATCTTCGTGAACGTCGGCATGACGATGGGGATCGCCCCGATCACCGGCATCCCGCTCCCGTTCGTCAGCGTCGGCGGCTCGTCGATGATTGCCAACCTCGCCGCGATGGGCGTGCTGCTGGCGATCTACGCGCGCGGGCGCGCATCACGCGCGGCGTCGCGGCGGCGGTAGTCGTGAAGGAGCCGCCGGTTCGCGTCGGCGCGCTGCGCGCGCTGCTGAGGGAGCTCGCTCTCTCCACCCGGGACGCGAAGCCGCTCGTCGTCGGCGGCGCGCGCGAGCTTGCTCCCATGCTCCGGCGCGACCTCGGCCGAGACTCGGCTCCGGGCGCTGTGCGCGCCGATGCCGAGCCGAGGGGCGCGGCGGTCTACGTCCACGTCATGGGCGGCGCGGACGACGCGGCGGAGCTGAAGCGCGCTCGGCGCGCGCGGGTGCCGATCGTTGCCGTCGCCGACGCGCGCGTTGACGCGGTGCCGCATGTGCTCGCGACCGACGTCGTGCGCCTGCCGCCGGGTCAGGGCTTTCCGGTCGACGAGATCGCCGCGGCGGTCGCGCACCGATTGGGTGAGGACGGTGCATCGCTTGCGGCGCGTGTGCCCGCGCTACGCCGCGCGGTCGCGCGGGAGCTGATCCGTCACTTCAGCAGGAAGAACGGAATCGTCGGAGCGGCCGTGTTCATCCCCGGCGCCGACATGCCGATCCTTGCCCTGAACGAGCTGCGGCTCGTGCTGCGCCTCTACGAGGCCTATGGACTCGAGGTCGATCCCCGCGAACGGCTGCCAGAGATCGTGGCGACGATGGGGGCGGGATTCGGCTTGCGCGCAGTCGCGCGCGAGCTGCTCGATCTCGTACCGTTCGCCGGCTGGGCGATAAAGGGCGGCATTGCGTATGCGGGCACGCGCGCGCTCGGTGAAGCCGCCCTGCGGCGGCTCGAACCAGGCGGCCAAGGCTAGGCCGCGGCCGGACGGAGCTTCGCGCGCCGCGCCCGGATCGCACGCATGCGCTGCTGCAGGCGCGCCCAGGCCCACGGCTCGACCTCCTTGTAGCGCACGGCAGACTGCGCGCGTGTCGCTTCGAGGTACTCGAACCAGGCGTCCGCCTCCTCGATGAGGAGCAGCTCTTCCGCCTCGCGCTTCCCCGTCATGGTCATCTCAGGGTCGTTCATGCGCCGGATCGTAGGACCGCCGTCGGACGGAACCTCCGAGCTTTTGCTTCACGCTCTCAGCCGGGCGTCGGCGGCTTTGCCGCCGGCGCTTCCACCGGGTCGGACGTCATCGAGACCTGCTGGTACCCTTGTCTACGTGAGGCACTTGCCCATCGTTTTTTCTGACAACTGCGGGCGCGCGCTCCGTGAGAGTGCAGCGCGCCACGCCTATCAAGGAGCTTTTTCTTGCCCTGGTTCCGACGACGGAAGCAGCAATCCGACGACGCGGCAGCTGAGCCTGCCGCCGCACCGGTCGAGGCACAACCCGACCCGATAATTCCGAGCCCGGCCCTGGATGCGGCCGGCACAACCGAGACCGATCCCACGAAGCCGAAGCGCCGGCGCGGTTCGCGCGGCGGCAAAGGCCGTAAGAAGACGGTCACCGGCGGCGATGCCCAGAAGGCGACCACCACCGCCGCGAAGAAGCCCGAGCGGAAGCCCGCCGAGCGGAAGGTCATGTCGCAGCGGCAGGAGCGCCGCCGCGCCGAGAGCGGCAACCGGCGGAGGCGCGAGCCGCAACGGCGGGCGCCGCTGCCGCAGGCGAAGCGCGAGCTGATCGTGAGCGTCGACGTCGGCGAGCAGCGCGTCGCCGTGCTCGAAGACGACCAGGTTGCGGAGGTCTATCTCGAGCGGCCCGACCGCCGGTCGATCGCGGGCAACATCTACCTCGGCCAGGTCGACAACGTCCTGCCGGGGATGGAGGCCGCGTTCGTCGAGATCGGCCTCGAGAAGAACGGCTTCCTCTACGTCGACGAGATCGTCGGCCCGGAGCTCGAGCGCGGCCACGGCCGCAAGATCCAGGACCTGATCAGCAAGGGCCAGACGATCCTCGTCCAGGCCGTGAAGGATCCAATGAAGACGAAGGGCGCGCGGCTGACGACGCAGATCTCGCTCCCCGGCCGCTTTGTCGTCTTGGTCCCACAGGGCGAGGGCCTCGGCGTCTCGCGCCGCCTCGACGATGACGAGCGCGGCCGGCTGAAGGAGATCCTGCGCAAGCTCGACGTGAAGGAAGGCGGCGTCATCGTCCGCACCGCGGCCGAAGGCGCATCGGAGGACGACATCGAGCGCGACCTCGTCTTCCTGCAACGCCTCTGGAAGTCGATTCAGGCGCAGGCGAAAGCGGCATCCCCGCCGGAGCTCATCTACCAAGAGGCCGAGCTGCCGCTGCGCGTCACGCGCGACCTCTTCACCGGCGATTTCGAGAAGGCGTATGTCGACAACGACCAGGCGTTCAAGCGGATCACCGGCTACCTGAAGAAGACCTCGCCGCACATGGTCGAGCGCGTCGTTCGCTACAGGGAGAAGGCGCCGCTGATGGAGCACTTCGGCGTCGAGCAGCAGATCAAGTCGACCCTTCAACGGCGTGTTGATCTCCCGTCGGGCGGCTATCTCATCTTCGATTACGCCGAGGCGTTCACCGTCATCGACGTGAATACCGGTCGCTTCGTCGGCTCCCGCGGCAAGAACTCCGGCGCGCGG
>DASXKX010000035.1:0-6614 GCA_036496545.1 Gaiellaceae bacterium
GTTCGGGTCGGTCTGGTCGCCGGCGGTTTCGACGCCGCCGTAGCCGCAGCCGGATGCGAGCAGCGCAACGACCGCGACGGCCGCGAGCCCTACTCCAGAGATTCCGACCCGGCCCCTCCAGTTCAACCTTGCGGAACCCCCAGAGCCGAGACGGCTTCGTCGCGCGTCCCGTAGATCTCGAACACCTTGTCCAAGCCGGTGATCTCGAAAATCTTCGTGATGTTGCGGTCGCTGCAGACGAGCGACAGCCTGCCGTCGTTTGTGCGGAGCCGCTTGACGCCGCCGACGAGCACGCCGAGCGTCGTCGAGTCGATGAACGTCGTGTTCGTGAAGTCGACGACGACTTCAGTGCCGCCTTGCCCGATCACGTCGAGCAGCTGCTGCTTGAACTCGGGCGCGGTGTAGAGGTCGACCTCGCCCGTGAGCGAGATGACGTACGCCTCGGAGTTGAGCTGCTCGGTCTTGATGTCGAAATTCATGCGCGGATCATCCCCCGGAAGTCACTCGCGGCCCGGCGGGCCACCTGTAAGAGGGAGTCTATCCGCGTCGCCCGCGTGGCAATCGCGCTACTTCGCGGGCTGCCGCGCGCAGGCGCTCGCGTCCTTCTTGAGCGACTTCGCGAGCTGCTTGCAGGTCTTTACGACCGCGTTGCTCGGCGCGGTCGGGCTGAGCTGGATGATCTTCTGGAGAGACTCGAACGCAGCCTTCGTGTTTCCGGCGGTCTGCGCCGCGCCGTAGACCAAGCCCCACGCGCCGGCCTGGGCGATGCGGCCCTTCGCGTACTTCGCGGCGTTCTGGTAATCCGTCAGCGCGGCGTTGTAGCCGGAGATCGCCGCTTGGTAGAGCGGCCCCGAGATCGCGGCGTTCTTCGTCGAGTAGTACTCGTCGAGCGGATTCGTCCCGAGCTGCGTCGCGAGCGGCCCCGAAGGCGTGACGACCGAGCCGGGCGACTCGAGCTGCGCCGCCTGCGAGATCAACTGGTACTGCCCATAGGCGAACTGGCCCTGCGAGTTCTCGTACTGGGCGAGCTGAGACCAGGCAGCCGAGTCCTTTTTGTTCGTGTTGACGTACGTCTGGAGCGCCCCGATCGCGTTCGTCAGGTCGCCTTTCTGCTGGTAGGCGCTCGCGAGATCCTTGTACCCCTTCGCCGGATCCTTCTTGATCTCCGCCTTCGCCGACGCAACCGGGTCGTTGCCGCTACCGAGGATGCTGCTGTACAGATCCTGGAGGCCGCTCCCGGCCCCCGAGCCGACGCCGAGGAAGACGAACGAGACGGCGAAGATGATGATGAGCGCGATGAACACCCACTTCTGCCGCCGGCGCAGGCGCGAGAAGAAAAGGTCCTGGTTCGGATTGCCGCCGGACGCGTGCTTGCGCTGCTTCCGCGACGCGTTCGCCGCCGCGTGTGCCTGCGCCTGTTGCGCCTGCTTCGCTTTGACTGCTGCCCTCGCCATTAGGCGCCTAGGGTAGCCGAGCTGGAGATGACCTTCTTGCGCCGTCTTTCGTAAAGCACGGCGACCCAGATCGACGCCTCGAAGAGAATCCACATCGGAAGCAGCTCGAGCATCGTCGTGACGAAATCGGGTCCGGGCAGAGCGAGCGCGACCGCGGCCGTGATGAAGTAGCCGAGCCGCCTCTGCTTCCGCAGCGTCCGCGAGCTGAGGACGCCGATCGCGACGAGCCCGAGAATGACGAGCGGCGTCTGGAAGATCACGACGATCCCGAGGAGAATCGTGACGACGAAGTTGTAGTACGGCTTCGCCTGCACGAGGTTCTCGAAGTGCTGCGTGTCGTAGTTCGTGAGGAAGTGGATCGCGCGCGGCAGCAGCAGCGCGTGCCCGAACCAGACGCCCACGGCGCCGAGCGCGACGGAGCATGCGACGAGGGCGATGATCTTCCGCTCGATCCGCGCCTCGACGGCCGGCGCGAAGAAGCTCCAGACCTGCCAGAGGATGACCGGAAGCGCCGCGACGAAACCCGCGTACACACAGACGGTGATCGTCGTCGTGAACGGTTCCGCGACGCCGAGCGTGACGAGCTTCTTGCCCTCCGGTAGCGGCGAGTTGAGCCAGTCGAGGACGTTGTTGCGGAAGATGTATGCGACGACCGTGCCGACGAGGACGGCGCCGATCATGACGAAGAGGCGACCGCGCAGCTCGTCAAGATGCTCCGCGAGCTCCGCCTCCTCGCCGTGCCCGAGGCGACGGGGCAACCGCACCATCGCCGGCTAGATCGTCGTGTCGTGCTCGGAGGGCGTGGGCGTCGCGGGCGGTTCTGCCGGCGGGAGCTCGGGCGTCGGCTCCGGCGAGTCGTTGCCGGTGACCGCATCCTTGAACTCGCGCATGCCGGAACCGAGCGAGCGTCCGATCTCGGGAAGCCGCTTGCCGCCGAACAGCAGCAGCGCGATCCCGAGGAGCAGAACGATGTGCCAGGGACTCTGGAAGTAACCAGGCATTGCGGCCAGAGTAGCGCGTCTCGCTAACCTGAGTCCATGGCGTTGCTGAAGCTCGAAAACCTCCACGTCGCGCTCGAAGACGGCACCGAGATCGTCAAAGGCGTCGATCTCGAGGTCTCCTCCGACGAAGTGCACGCGATCATGGGGCCGAACGGCTCCGGCAAGTCGACCCTTTCCTACGCGATCATGGGCCACCCGGCCTACGAGATCACCGAGGGCAAGATCCTCCTCGACGGCGAGGATTTGACGGAGATGGGCGCCGACGAGCGCGCGCAGCGCGGCCTCTTCCTTGCGTTCCAGTACCCGCACGCGATCCCCGGCGTGACCGTCACGAGCTTCCTCCGCAGCGCGATCAACGCGGTGCGGAAGGCGAAGAACGGCGGCGTCGACGACCCGATCGCGATCCCCGAGTTCCGCAAGACGCTCCTCGCCGAGATGGACCGCCTCAAGGTCAGCCGCGAGCTCGCCTCGCGCTACCTCAACGACGGCTTCTCGGGTGGAGAGAAGAAGCGTGTCGAGATCCTCCAGATGGCGATGCTGAAGCCGCGCATCGCGGTGCTCGACGAGACCGACTCCGGCCTCGACATCGACGCGCTGCGCGTCGTGGCGGGCGGCGTGAAGGATCTCGTCGGCCCCGACATGGGCGCGCTCGTGATCACGCATTACCAGCGAATCCTCGACTACATCACGCCCGACAAGGTTCACGTCTTCGTCGGCGGGAAGATTGTCGAGTCAGGTGGCCCCGAGCTCGCGAAGAAGCTCGAGCTCGAGGGTTACGCCCCGTACGAGCCTGAGGTGGTGGAAGCGTGAGCCAGACCGAGACCGACGTCGTCAAGGGAATCCGCAGCGAGTACAAGTACGGCTTCTCGAATCCCGACGAGGCGAAGGACTACTTCTTCAAGTCGGGCCGCGGCTTGTCGCACGAGCTCGTCGAGGCGATCGCCGAGCACAAGAACGAGCCGGAGTGGATGCGCAAGTTCCGCCACAAGTCGCTCGACTACTTCTACGCACGCCCGACTCCGCAGTGGGGCGGCAATCTCGACGAGATCGACTTCGACAACATCTTCTACTACATCAAGCCGACCGAGAATCAGGCGAAGTCGTGGGAGGATCTGCCGGCCGACATCCTCGACACATGGGACAAGCTCGGCATTCCGGAGGCGGAGAAGAAGTACCTCGCCGGCGTCGGCGCGCAGTACGAGTCGGAGGTCGTCTACCACAAGCTGCAGGAGGATCTCGAGAAGAAGGGCGTGATCTTCCTCGACACCGACACCGCGCTCCGCGAGCACGAGGATCTCTTCAAGCAGTACTTCGGCACGATCATCCCGCAGAACGACAACAAGTTCGCGGCGCTCAACAGCGCCGTCTGGTCGGGCGGCTCCTTCATCTACGTGCCGCCGGGCGTGCACATCGAGATGCCGCTGCAGGCGTACTTCCGCATCAACGCCGAGAACATGGGCCAGTTCGAGCGGACGCTGATCCTCGTCGACGAGGGCGCGTACGTCCATTACGTCGAGGGCTGCACCGCGCCGATCTACTCGACCGACTCGCTGCACTCCGCGGTCGTCGAGATCGTCGTGAAGAAGGGCGGACGCTGCCGGTACACGACGATCCAGAACTGGTCGAACAACGTCTACAACCTCGTCACGAAGCGCGCCGTCGCGTACGAGGACGCGACGATGGAGTGGGTCGACGGGAACCTCGGCTCGAAGCTGACGATGAAGTACCCGGCGATCTGGCTCATGGGCAACCGCGCGCACGGCGAAGTCCTGTCCATCGCGTTCGCGGGCGCGGGCCAGCACCAGGACGCGGGCGGCAAGGCCGTCCATGTCGCGCCGAACACGACGTCGGTCATCACGTCGAAGTCGATCTCGAAGAACGGCGGGCGCGCCGGCTACCGCGGCTTGCTGCAGGTGGACAAGAGCGCGCACGGCGCGAAGTCGAAGGTCGTCTGCGACGCGCTCATCCTCGACGAGGAGTCGCGCTCCGACACGTACCCGTACATCAAGGTGGACGCCGACGACGTCGACCTCGGCCACGAGGCGACCGTCTCGAAGATCGGTGAGGAGCAGCTCTTCTATCTCATGTCGCGCGGCCTGACCGAGTCGGAAGCGAGCGCGATGATCGTGTCCGGCTTCGTCGAGCCGATCACGAAGGAGTTGCCGCTCGAGTACGCCGTCGAGATGAACCGGCTCATTCAGCTGCAGATGGAAGGGTCGGTGGGTTAGTGGAGGTCGAGCACGTCGACTTCATCTCGGTCCCGGTGACGGACATGGAGCGCTCGGTCGCGTGGTACCGCGACACGCTCGGGCTGCCGCAGACGAACGAAGGCGCGTTCCCGGAGTTCAAGCTCGGCGACAACGCCTTCCTCTATCTCATCGATCCGAAGCAGATCGAGAGCGAATTCAGCGGCCCGAACACCGGCCCGATCGCGCTGCGCGTCGCCGACGTCCACGAGACGAAGGCCGAGCTCGAGGGACGCGGCATCGAATTCCTCGGCGATGTCTTCGACACGAGCGTCTGCCATATGGCGCCGTTCGCCGACCCCGACGGCAATCGCTTCATGCTCCACCGGCGCTACGCGGCATCCGAGTGATGGAGATCCAGAGGGTCGACGCCGTGGGCATCCCGTCCACCGATTGGGAGCGCTCGCTGCGCTTCTACGTCGAGACGCTCGGCCTGCGGAAGGACGAGCACGCGCAGGCGGAGTTCTGGGTCGGCGACACGTGCTTCGGCATCTGGATGCCCGAGCAGTGGGGCCAGGAGTTCAAGCCGCAGTCGCAGGCGATTGCGCTGCTCCACGTCGACGACGTCCCGGCGGCGCGCGCCGAGCTCGAGGCGAAGGGCGTCGAGTTCGACGGCGAGACAGTCGACACGAGCGTCTGCCACATGGCGACGTTCGTCGATCCTGACGGGAACCCGCTCGTCCTCCACAACCGGTACGCGCCGTATGAGTCGTAGCGACGCGCTCGCCGCGTTCGAGGCGCTGCCGATCCCGGACACGACGGAGGAGCACTGGCGCTTCACCGACCTGCGCGGCTTCGACCCGGAGACGTTCTCGGGAGCCGCGTCCGCGGAGATCGAGACGATGCTCGACCTCGACGTCGCCGGCTTCGCGACCGTCACCGCCGACGGCATCGAGATCGAGAAGACGCCGGAGGGCATCACCTTCGAGCCGCTCACCGACGACAACGAGCGCCTCTACTCCCTGGTCGGCTGGGATGAGAAGTTCGCGGCCCACAACGCGGCGATGTGGCAGCACGGCCTCCTCGTCGTCGTCCCGAAGGGCGTCGTCCTCGAGAAGCCGCTGTACGTCCGCATCTCGGCGACCGGCCAGACGTTCTGGCGGCTCGTCGTCGTCGCGGAGGAGGGCGCGCGCGCGTCGATCATCGAGGAGTACGCGTCGCCGGCGCCCGACACTGAGGCGTATTCGAACGCGGTGACCGAGCTCTTCGTCGAGCCGGCCGCGAAGCTCGAGTACGTCTCCCTCCAGAATCTTTCGCAGGAGACGTGGCATTTCGCGAGCCATCACGCGCGCGTCGAGCGCGACGCGGAGCTCGACTGGGTCGCCGGCGGGTTCGGCTCGAAGAAGGGCAAGACGCGGATCCAGAACGACCTCAACGGCCGCGGCGCGACGTCGCGCGTGACGGGCGCGTACTTCGCCGACGGGACGCAGCACCTCGACTACGACACCTTCCAGGAGCACATCGCGCCGGACTGCGAGAGCGACTTCGCGTTCAAGGGCGCGCTGCGTGACCATGCGACGGCGGTGTGGCGCGGGATGATCCGCGTGGAGAAGGACGCGCAGAAAACGAACGCGTACCAGGAGTGCCGGAACCTCATGCTGAGCCCGACGACGCACGCAGTCCCGATCCCGGGACTCGAGATCTTGGCGAACGACGTGCGGTGCACCCACGGAGCCACGGTTGGTCGCGTGAACCGGGAAGACCTCTTCTATCTGCAGTCGCGCGGCCTACCGCGCCACGAAGCGGAGCGCCTGATAGTCCGAGGCTTCTTCCAGGAGATCCTCGACCGGATCGAACTCGAGCCCGTCCGCGAGGCCGTCACGGCCGCGCTCGAGGCGCGGATTCCGCAGGTCTAGTCCCCGTAAGCGATCCCACCGCGGCGATCCCGGAACGGGGCAGATCTTCGCCCTGCC
>DASXKX010000036.1:0-71480 GCA_036496545.1 Gaiellaceae bacterium
CGTATGCCCGCCGCGACGTCTCCGAGCCGGAAGCGCAGGTCCTGCAGGCGCTCGTGCCACCATTCGTCGGCGACGGCGACCGCCTTCATCGAACGGACCGCGAGCTCGATCAGTTCCTCCGGTGGGACACCGTGCCGCTCGACCCAGTCCCGCGCATCCTCCGGAAGCTCGTCCGGCGCCTCGCCGGCGGCGGACGCGACAAGTTCCGCGGCGTCGACCGCGCGTTTGATCGATTCCTCGTCATCAGGCGTCGCGCACGCAGCTTCGAGCGGCTCTCTCAGAGAATCCCAGTCGTCCACTACGAATCCCATTCCACCTGATCGAAATATCGAAGCGCGGTGCGGCCGGGCCGGATCCTCGTGCGCAGCGCAGCGAGCTCATCGTCGGAGATCTCGCCGAGCGCCCTCTTGATGCCGAGCCAGGGCAGGTTGAGGTCTTCCTGGTAGACGATCGTCGAGATCCGTGGGTTGATCTCGATCACGCGGTCGCCGACGAGCTGGATGTTGAAGAACCACTCGATCGTGAGCTCTTGGACGATCCGGTCGGCGATCTCCATCAGCCCCGCGTCCTCGAGCGTGACGAAGTACATCGCGAGACCGGCGCGCATCGACTCACGCGTTTTCGGGTGGCCGAGGACGACGCGCGCGCCGTTGGCGATACCGTCGATCGTACGCTCACCGCCCTCTGCGAGCTCCATGACGAGCAGCTCGGCGCCGCCGTGCTCGGGCAGAAGCTCGAGCGCCTCCTCGAGGCGCATCGCGACCGACCCGGGCCGCTCGTGCAAGAGCTGGTGTGCACGGTCGACGGTCGGGTCGAGGACGCGGAACCCGCGCGAGCCCGACGAGAAAACCGGCTTGAAGCAGACGGGATTCTCGGGATAGCCGAGCGCGCCCGCCGCCTCGGCGACCTGGTGCGCACCGGCGACGCGAAAGAACTCGACAGTCGGCACGCCGATCCGCTTCAGCAGAGCGTAGGTCTCGGCTTTGTCGTTCGAGCGGTGGATCGTCTCAGGCGACGAGACGAGCACCGGCACCGGAAACCGCTCGCGCTCGGCGGCGAGCCCGGCCAGATCGAATGACGACTGCGGCAACACGACGTCTACATGCTCCCGTTCCACGATCTCCAGCATCGCGTCGGCGAAGCCGGGATCGGAGCCGGCGGGAACGACGTGGAAGGCATCGCAAAGATGCCGGCCGATCGAGCGCTCCGACATGTCGGTGCCGACGAGCCGCACCTCGCGCTCACCGTTCTCGCGCAGTCCACGGAGCAACGCGGCGCTGCCCGGCGCGCCGGACGCGCTGACGAGCACTGTCGTCACGTGAGGTCGATCCGGTCGTCGACGAGCTGGTCGAGCCACTCGGCCTGCTTCGCGTCGAGCATCGCGCGCATCGTCTCACCCATCGACCGGCCCTCGTACACCCAGATCTCCGGATGGATGAGAAGTTGCAGCCATTCGAGCCTCCCGTGCGCCAGCTCCTCGTGCGGGCAGCCCTCGCGCCAGTGCTGATTCGAGTCGCTGCGGTAGCGGCCCTTCATGAACCACGGTGGCTGCATCACGTTGACGAAGCCGCTCACCGGCTCGTGAACGTACTCGGCATCGGGGTTGTGCCACGCGACGACAGCATCGAAGCGGTCGTCGCGAGACGCGCGCGGGTAGACCGCGTGCAGGCCGACGGAGTGCCCGAGGTCGCGCAGCTCCTGCAGCGTCTCGCGTCCGTGCGCCGAGTCGAGGTTGTAGAAGACGCTCTCCATCATCAGGAAGTACGTCGCGGTTGCATCACGTTCGCGCTCGAGGCGCGCAAGGCGCAGTGCCGCGTCGAGCGAGAGGTCGACGTCGTGGCGCAACAGCACAGTGCCGACCTCCGGCTCCGTCTTGAACGTCGCGTAGCGGTAGCCGCCCGAAGCGATCGCGTCGAGCAGCTCGCCGTAGTGCTCCAGATCGAAGGGACAGTTCATGCGATCAGCACGTCTATCAGCCCGGCCGCGGCGTCCGCGCGCTCGAGCGCCTCGAGGTTCGTGTCGCCGCGGGCGATCACATAGCCGCGGCGGTCGCCGTCGGTCTGCACCGGGCGGATCGTCTCGCCGGCCTCGATCCAGGTGTCGACGCGTTCGACGCCGGGGAAGGCGCGCGCCTTGTCGAGCGGGCCGACCGACCGCACGAGGCCGGTCGGCAGCGGGCCTGGCTCCGCCGTCAGGAAACGGATCGCGATTGGCTGATGCCAGACCGCCTCCACGAGGTCGTCGGGGACCGGCTCGCCGAGTGCCTGCTTCAGCGCGATGTCGAGCAGGTCGATGCCGACACCGAAGCGCGGCACCTCGTCCATCTGGCCGGCGGGAATGCGCGCAGCGATCTCGATCAGGCGCACCTCGTTTCCCGATACGAGCAGCTGCGGGTACGCGACTCCGTTGTGCAGGCCGATTGCATGCACGGCCGCGATGGCGACACGCTCGACCTCCTCGAGCACGTCACCGTAGAGCGTCGACGGATAGAGGTGTGCGAGCGCGACGCCGAAGCCGGCGCCCTCGGGCCGCAGGCGGTCCGAGGCGGTGATCAGCTGCACGTGCTCATCACGGGCGACGAGCAGCGTGTTCACCTCGCGGCCCTCGTGGAACTGCTCGACAATCGCCTCCTGCGACGGCGACGCAGCGAGCGTCAGCGCGAGCTGTGCGCTCAGCTCCTCGTCGGAGTGCACGAGGAAGATGCCGCGCTGCCCCGCCGAGTCGGCGGGCTTCAGCACTGCGGGGAAGTCGAGCGTGCGCGCGGCGCTGTGCGCCTCCGACAGCGAGCGGACGGCGGCGAACTGCGGCTGAGGGACGCCGCGCTCAGCGAGCTCGCGCCGCATCGCGATCTTGTTCGTCGCGAGGTGCGCGGTACGCGAGCCGATGCCGGGCAGCCCGAGCTCCTCGGCAACCGCGGCGACGACGGGCACGGCGCGGTCGGAGGCGAATGTCAGCACGCCGTCCACCGTGTGCTTTCGTCCGACCGCCGCGACGGCCGCGACATCGGTGAAGTCGACCGCCTCGCCGACGTCGGCTTCGGCGAGGCCCGGCGCGTCCGGGTTCTTGTCAACGGCGATGACGCGCGCGCCGAGCGGCTCTCGCAGCCGGGCGATCGCACGCCGCTGGTGCCGGCCCGCGCCGACGAAGAGCACCGTTTTCACCGCGGGCAGCTTAAGTGCGCGGATCCAATGCGTCGTGCAGCAATGCGATCACCGGCTCGACGTCGACCGGGTCCTCGCCGGCAACGCGGAGCGCGAGGCCGTTCAGCACCATGCTCGCGAAGCGGCCGAGGTGGATCGGCTCGATGTCGTCGCGAAGCTCGCCGCGCGCCTGCGCGTCCTGCAGCCAGGCCGCGATGCGCTCGCGATCGTCGCCGGTCCCGTCCATCTTTTCGACGAATTTCGGGTCGTGGCGGAGGCGGCCGTGGATCTCGAGCAGCATCCCGAGCCACTCCGGGCTCTCGTTCGCCATCGACCGGAGTGCGTCGTCGAAGCCGCGCTCGACGATCAGGCTGATGTAGCGGTGGTTCTCCTCGATCGCGAGCGCGACGAAGAGGTCGAGCTTCGACCCGAAATAGTGGAAGATCGCGCCCCGCGAGAGGCCGGTCTCCGACTCGAGGCGGGCGACCGTCGCGCCCTCGTAACCCCAGCGGGAAAACGCCCGGCGGGCACCGTCGAGGATCTCCACTCTGCGGGCCTCCGAGTACTCGGCAGTGACCTTCGGCACCCGCTCACTTTACAAAACCGTACGGACGTTTTATATTCCGCCGGTGCTTCGGAACCGCTCGCTGATCGGGCTCTTCACGGCGGAGATCGTCTCGCTCACCGGCTCGGCGATGACCGTCCTCGCCCTCCCGTGGTTCGTGCTCGCGACGACCGGTTCGACGGCCCGGATGGGCTGGGTGCTCGCCGCGCGGATGGCGCCGCTCGCCCTCTTCGGCATCCCGTCCGGGCAGCTGATCGCGCGCATCGGGGCGAAGCGGGCAATGCTCATCTCGGATGCGGCGCGCGGGCCGCTGTTGCTCATCATCCCGCTCCTCTACTGGAGCGGGCATCTGTCGTTCCCGGCGCTCCTCGCCGCGACGTTCGCGATGGGGTCGTTCACTGCGCCGTACGGCGCGTCGTCGGCGCTCGTCGTGCCCGAGGTGGTCGGCGACGACGAGCGGCTCGTCGCGCGTGCCGGCGCGATCGTCGGGACGTCGCAGCAGTTCACGCAGATCTTTGGACCTGTGATTGCGGGCGTCGTGATCGCGCTGACAAGCCCGGCGACCGTGCTCGTGATCGACGGCGGGACGTTCGTCTTCTCATTCCTCACGATCCTGCTGACCGTGCGCGCAGGCAACCGCGTGCAGGAGACGGCGGAGTCAAAGGGCGTGCTCGCAGGGGTGCGCTTCGTCTTCCGCGACAGGCTGCTCGGGCCGGTCGTCGTTGCGGCCTGCGTGCTGAACGCGGTCGTGCAGGGGCTCGTCGTCGGGCTGAACACGCTCGCGTTCTTCCACTACTCGGGGAACGCGCATGTCGCCGGCTTCCTCTTCGGCGCGCTCGGTGTCGGTGCGCTGCTCGGTGCGCTTGTCGCGCAGCAACTGACGAAGAGGGGCGATCTGCTGAAGATCGCCGCGCTCGCGATCGTCGCCGCGACGCTCCCGATCTGGCTGCTCTCGATCGAGATGCCGTGGTACGCGGCGGTGCTCGTGATCGGTGCGTTTGCGTTCTTCCTGCCGCTCGTCAACTCACCCCTGATCGGCGTGTTCACCGTGCGTACGCCCGCAGAGCTGCGGCCGAAGGGGATGACGGCGCTGATCACGCTTTCGGGAGTGGCCGGGCCGCTCGGCTACATCGTCGCCGGCTTCGCGCTGGCTCACGCGTCCGTCTACCGCGTCTTCTTCGTGATCGCCGCTTCGCTGACGGCGTCGGCGATTCCGTTCTCCCTCGCGCTGCTACGCGGACGTGCTGCGCCGGATCTCGCCGCGGTGCCGGACGTCGCGCACGGCTAGACGCAATTTCTCTCCGGCACTGCTCGGGTGGAGCTCGGCGAGGAGCACCGCCCCCGCAGTGTGCTCGCCGTAGCGCGCGCTGCGTGCCTCGTCGAGCGTCGCGGTGCGCCAGCCGTCCGGCGCGTGGACGTAGAGCTCGTCCTCGTACACGACGAAGCCTGCGCCCTCGAAGACGGCGATCCAGTCCTCGGGCGTGCGCTGCAGCTGCCAGCCCTGGTCGTCGCGCTCGCCGGTCGGGACGCTCACGAGCAGGCGGCCGTCCTGCCCGAGCACGCGTCTCAGCTCGCGCAGTGCGGCGGCGTCGCCTTCTTCTTCACGCGTCGTGTCGACGGAGTACACGGCGTTGTCGCGGCCGATGTGCTCGAGCGTTGAGATGCAGAACGCGAGGTCGAACGAGCGGCGTTCGAACGGCAGCTCGCGTACGTCTGCGACGACCGACCGCAGCCCGCGTACCTCTGCTTCGGCGAGGTCGACGCCGACGAGTTCCCCTGCGCCCAGCGCCGTCAGCCCTTCGAGGTAGGCGGGCTCGGCGAACGCATAGCCGACGTCGAGCACGCGCCTCTCACCCCTGTAGCGCGCGAGCGCCCAGGGGATCTCGACCGCGCGCTCGTCTGCCCACGCAGGCGCGAGCAGCTCCCGCGGCCTCCCCTGCTTCAGGCGTTCTGAGCGCGCCCGCGCGAGGCCGTCGTCGAGCAACTCGACGCGTTCGAACTCGCGGCTTTCGACCAGCTCGCGCACGAGCCGCGCGCGCGACACCTCACCGCGCTCGAGCCGGCCCGCCGCGTCTTCGTCGGGCTCGCGGCGGAGGATCAGCCGGCAAGCCCGCTGTGCGAAGTCGTCCACGGAGGCGGAGGCTAGACTCGCCTGAGTGTCTTTGCAGGGGAAGCGCGTTTTCATCACCGGCGGCGCCGGGTTCATCGCGACGACGCTCGCGCGTCAGCTCGTCGACCAGAACGAGGTCGTCGCGCTCGACAACCTCCACCGCGACGCGCTCTCGGCAACCGACCTCGCCGACCATCCGAACTTCCAGCTTCACCAGGCGGACGTCCTCGACGCCGACGCAGTCCGCGAGCTCGCGCAAGGAGCGACGCACATCGTCCACTGCGCCGCGATTGCCGGCGTCGACACGGTGCTGGAGAGCCCGGTGCGGACGATGCGCGTCAACCTTATCGGCACGTACAACGTCCTCGAGGCGGCGGTTGGGACGCAGGACACGCTCGAGCGCATCATCGACTTCTCCACGAGCGAGGTTTTCGGCACGCACGCCTACAATGTGAGCGAGGGCCAGGTCTCGACGATCGGCTCCGTCGGCGAGGCGCGGTGGACGTACGCGGTGTCGAAGCTTGCCGGCGAGCACATGGCGCACGCCTACCACGACGAGCTGCAGATCCCGACGGTGACGGTGCGCCCGTTCAACGTCTACGGCCCCGGCCAGATCGGCGGCGGCGCGATTCGCGCGTTCATCGAAGCCGCGCTTGTGGGCAGCGACCTCACGGTGCGCGGCGACGGCTCGCAGATCCGCGCGTGGTGCTACGTCGACGACATGGTCGAAGCCGTGCGGCTGTGCCTCCAGCATCCGAACGCCGTCGGGCAGAGCTTCAACATCGGCAACCCGCGCTCGGCCGTGACGATCTTCGACCTCGCGCAGCGCGTGAAGCGGCTGACCGGCTGTCCCGGCGAGATCGTCTTCGCCCCGCTCGACTACGTCGACGTCGAGCTGCGCATTCCGAACGTGACGAAGGCGCGCGAAGAGATCGGCTTCGAGGCGGAGATCGAGCTCGACGACGGCCTCGAGAGGACGATTGCGTGGTATCGAAGCCGGAAACCGGCGCTGACGTAATCCGGCTCGCGAAGCCGGCCGTCGGGGACGAGGAGCTCGCGGAGATCCGCGAGGTGCTCGAGTCCGGCACGCTCACGATGGGGCCGAAGGTGGCCGAGTTCGAGGAGCTGCTCGCGGCCGCGGCCGGCACCGACCATTCGGTTGCCGTGTCGAGCGGCACCGCCGCGCTTCACATCGGCGTGCTCGCGCTCGGCATCGGCCCCGGCGACGAGGTGCTTGTTCCGGCCTACACGTTCCCGGCGACGGCGAACGTCGTCGCGCTCGTCGGTGCGACGCCGGTGCTCGTCGACGTCGACCCGGTGACGATGAACATGGACGCCGCGGATGCAGCGCGGCGCGTCACGCCGCGGACGAAAGCGGTGCTCGCAGTCCATCTCTTCGGGCGGCCTGCGCGACTCGAGGAGTTGCCGGACCTGCCCGTGCTCGAGGACGCGGCGGGCGCGCTCGGCGCCTCGCACGGAGGCCGCGCGTGCGGCTCGCTCGGCGAGCTCGGCTGCTTCTCGTTCCACCCGCGCAAGATCGTGACGACGGGGGAGGGCGGCGCGGTGACGACCTCCGACAGCGCGATCGCCGAGCGCGTGCGCTCCCTTCGCCACCACGGCTGGTCGCCGTCCGACGAGTACGCCGACATGCCCCGGCCCGCGTTCAACTACCGGCTCTCCGACGTGCTGGCCGCGCTCGGCATCCCTCAGCTCCGGCGTCTCGACGAGCTGCATGCCGCCTACGACCGCATCGCCGCCGGCTATGCCGAGCGCCTCGCGCACCTCGACATGGTCCTTCCGCAGGCCGACCCGGGTGACCGGCACGGCTGGCAGGCGTTCGTCATCCAGCTTGACGACCGCGACGCGGTCATGAAAGCGCTGCGGTCGCAGGGGATCCAGTGCCAGATCGGCACGTACGCCCTCCACCGGCTCGGCGCGTACCGCGACCAGGGCTCGTTCCCCGGCGCGGACGCCGCGTTCGAGCGGGCCCTCGCCCTGCCGCTGCACGCGGGTCTCACCGACGGGGAGCTCGACCGAGTGGGCGAGGTCCTTGACAAACTTGTGAGTAATCACTAATCTAGGCGGCATGCAGATGACCACGACCCGCATGAGCGCCGCCGACCGCCGGGCCGCCGTCCTCGATGCCGCTCTC
The DNA here is from genome assembly GCA_036496545.1 of Gaiellaceae bacterium. Classification (GTDB taxonomy): domain Bacteria; phylum Actinomycetota; class Thermoleophilia; order Gaiellales; family Gaiellaceae; genus Palsa-739. Next base: position 7,968 of record DASXKX010000036.1, read on the forward strand.
ATCGAGTTCGCCGAGCGCGGTTACGCCGGCACCTCCACCGAGGACATCGCCCGGCGGGCGGGGATCTCGCAGCCCTACCTTTTCCGCCTCTTCGGCACGAAGAAGGGGCTCTACGTCGCTTCCGTGACGCGGTGCTTCCGCGAAACGCTCGAGCTCTTCCAGCGCTCGGCGGAGGGGCTCCGGGGCGAAGACGCCCTGAAGGCGATCGGCGAGGCCTACGTCCAGCAGCTCGAGACCGAGATGGTGTGGCTCCGGGCGCAGATGCAGTCCTACGCCGCCGCGGCCGAGGATCCGGAGATCCGCGCGGCGGTCCGCGCCGGCTACGGCGATCTCGTCGCCTACGTGAAGCGCGTCTCAGGTGCGGACGGACCCGGGATCTGGCAGTTCTTCTCGACGGGAATGCTCCTGAACGTCCTCGCCTCCATGCAGATCAACGACGACCCCGAGCCGTGGATGACCGAGCTCTTCGAGTCCTGCGGCAAAGAGCTGTAGCCCCTTTTTATTTCGAAAGGAAGGAAGTGATGACTCACAAATATGGCAAGCGGAACACGATCTGGACGATCGCGATCACGTCGATCGCGCTCTTCATGGTCAGCCTCGACAACCTCGTCGTGACGACGGCGTTGCCGGTGATCAGGCATTCGCTCCACGCGTCGCTCTCGCAGCTCGAGTGGACGGTGAACGCGTACACGCTGACGTTCGCCGTGCTGCTCCTCACCGGCGCCGCGCTCGGCGACCGGTTCGGCCGCCGGAGAGTCTTCGTTTCCGGCCTGCTGCTCTTCACGGGCGCGTCGGCGCTCGCCGCACTCTCGACGTCCGCGACGATGCTCGACGTCTCCCGCGCCCTCCAGGGCATCGGCGGCGCGATCGTCATGCCGCTGACGCTCACGATCCTCTCCGCCGCAGTCCCGGCCGAGCGGCGCGGCATGGCGCTCGGCATCTGGGGCGGCATCGGCGGCCTCGCCGTCGCGCTCGGCCCGCTCGTCGGCGGCGCCGTCGTCAGCGGCATCTCGTGGAACTGGATCTTCTGGCTGAACGTTCCGATCGGCCTCGTGCTCGCACCGCTCGCGTGGCGGCGCCTGCAGGAGTCGACCGGCTCGGACAAGGGCCTCGACCTGCCCGGTCTCGGCCTCGCCAGCATCGGCCTGCTCGGGATCGTGTGGGGCCTCGTCCGCGGCAACGAGCTGGGTTGGGCGAGCCCGCAGATCGTCGGCGCGATCGCGCTGGGTGCACTTCTCGTCGCGGCATTCGTCTGGTGGGAGCTCCGCGCCGACTCGCCGATGCTCCCGATGCACTTCTTCCGGAACCGCACGTTCGCGCTGACGAACGTCGCGTCGCTCTTCATGTCCTTCGGGATGTTTGGTTCGATCTTCTTCCTCGCGCAGTTCTTCCAGACCGTGCAGCACCTGAGCCCGCTGCAGTCAGGCCTGCGGATCCTGCCGTGGACTGCGATGCCGATGCTGATCGCGCCGATCGCCGGCGCGTTCTCCGACCGCATCGGCGGCGAGCGGCTGATGGCGGCCGGCCTGGCGCTGCAGGCGTCGGGCCTCTTCTGGCTGGCGGCGCAGGCGTCGCCGACGGAGGCGTACAGCTCGTTCATCGGCCCGTTCATGCTCTCGGGCATCGGGATGTCGCTGTTCTTCGCCCCGGTCGCGAACGTCGTGTTGAGCGCCGTCCGGCCTGAGCACGAGGGCAAAGCGTCCGGTGCGAACAACGCGATTCGCGAGCTCGGCGGCGTGTTCGGCGTCGCGGTGCTCGCTGCGGTCTTCGCGCACGCCGGCGGCTACCAGACCGCGGCGTCGTTCACGCACGGGATGCAGACCGCGGTCTACATCGGCTCGGGCATCGTCGGCCTCGGCGCAGTTGCCGCCGGCTTCGCGAACCGGCGACGCCGCGCCGTAGCGGTCGAGCCCGCGCTAACCGGTTCGGTCGGCTAGCGGGACCACGGTCGCGCGGTTCTGCCGCACGAGCTTCGCAGCAAACAGACGGTCGTCGGCTTTGTGAAAAAGCTCGGCGGCCGTCTGTCCGTCGTCCGGCGACGACGTCGCGCCGAAGGTGAGCGACAAGTCCTCAGGCGCAAGCGCGCGGTTTGCCCGTGACATGAGCGTCGTGACCTGATCGACGGGCAGAGCGGTCACGAGCGCGAACTCGTCGCCGCCGATACGCGCGACGCAGTCGCCCGGGTCGGCGTGTTGCACGAGCACCTCGCCGACGCGCTTTAGCGCCGCATTTCCGGCGGCGTGGCCGTGCGTGTTGTTGATCTGCGTGAGCGAGTCGAGGTCAGCGAGGATGAGCGAGAACGGCCTGCCGCCGGCGCATCGGCGTGCGAGCTCTTCGTCGAACGAGCGCGCGTTACCGACGCCGGTGATGAAGTCGAGCCCGGCGAGACTTCGGAGGCGCTCGACGAGCTGGCGGTTGCGGTTCGCGAAAAAGCCGATCAGCGTCCCGACCGCGACGTAGGCGACGAGGCGGATCAGCGACGCGCCGGTGACTGCCTGCGACGACGGAACGTTCGGCGCCATGAGGACGGCGACGATGTAGAGACCGGTGGCGAGGACGCCCGCAAGCAAGCCGATGAACGCGTCGGAAACGAGCGCCACCAGGCAGATCGGGAGGACGAAGAGATGCCCGATGCCGAGAGCGGCGTTGTCCCAGACCACAAACGCCGCGAAGACGCCCGCATAGCAGGCGGACGCGAGCAGCAGCACGAGCCGCCGCGTGTTCACCGAAGCCGCAGACATCCGTTCGCACCCTCCGGCGGACCTGGGGTCGACGCGTCCCCCGACCGAGGGGTCGCCGGTCCCCGGCAGCGCCGACGGACTGCTCCGCGACAATGGCGCCCGTGGCGCGCTTGCTTGTCCTCGGAGCCGGTCCGGCGCAGCTCGGCGTTCTCGCCGCGGCACGCGCGGCCGGCCTGACGATCGTCGCGGCGGATCGCGATCCGTCGGCCCCAGGCTTCCGCTATGCGGACCGGCGGGCGATCGTCTCGATCGAGGACGAGCCCGCGATCGAGCGCCTCGCACGCGCCGAGGAGCTCGACGGCTTGATCGCGCCCGGCACCGATCACGCGGTTGCGATCGCCGCACGGATCGCCCAGCGGCTCGCCGTGCCGCATCCCGTCTGCGCGGAGACCGCGCAAGTCGCGGTCAACCGCCTAAAGCAGCGCGAGCGGCTCGTCGAGGCCGGGATCGCCCAGCCGCGGTCGCGCGTCGGCCGCACGTTCGACGAGGTCGTCGAGGCCGCGGGCGAGCTCGGCTATCCGGTCGTCGTCGAGGCGCCGGACCGAGCGGGGGAGCGCGGCGTCGCGCTCGCCCGCAACCGCGCCGAGCTCTCGGAGGCGACCGCAGACGCGCTTGCGGACTCCCGCGGCGAGTACTGCCTCGTCGAGGAGCTCGTGGGCGGCCGGATCGTCACCGTCAACGCGTTCTCCGTCGACGGCCGGTTCGTACCGCTCACCGTCACCGACCGCGAGCAGGCGCCGCCGCCGGCGTTCGGCGTGCCGCTCGCGCACGTGTGGCCCGCCGCGCTCGAGCCGGGTGAGACGGGCGAAGCGATCGAAACGGCCGCGGCGGCAGCACGGGCACTGGGCGTCGAGTCCGGGCCGACGACGACGCAGGTCCTGTTGAGCGACGACGGGCCGCTGCTCGCGAAGCTCTCCGTCCGCACCGGGGGCGGCCACGACGCCGAGCTGTGCCGGGCCGCGCTCGGAGTCGATCTCAACGCGCTGGCGGTCAAGGCCGCGCTCGGTCAGGACGTTGACCGCCGCGAGCTCGCGCCGGCCGCCGGTGTCGGCGGCGCATGCGTCAAGTTCCTTGTTGCCCCGCGTGGCCGTCTCGCCGACGTGCGCGGCCTCGAGGAGGCCTTCGCAGTCGATGGCGTCCGTGGCATCCGCATCTACCGCAAACCCGGGCACGTGTTCCGCGACTTGCGCCGCGCGTCGGACCGCGCGGGCGCGATCCTCGCGACGGGCGCGACGTCGAAGGACGCGCTTGCAAGCGCCGCGGAGGCGGCGTCCCGGATCCGGTTCGTCACGGAACGGGTCGAGGCCGTCGCGTGAAGCGCGTCGCGCTGACGCTTGTCGTCACCGGACTCTGCACCGCCTACATCGTCTGGAAGATCGATCTCGCGCAGACCGGCCACGTGCTCGCCGACGCGCTCGCCGGCTGGTGGCTGCTGTCGCTTGCGATCATGGTCGGCTCCGTCTGGCCGATGGCGTGGCGGTGGCAGCGTCTGCTCGCCGCGCGCGGCGTGCATGACTCGCTCGCGCGCCTCGTGCGCACGTACTTCGTCGGCTACGCGGCCGGCCAGGTGCTGCCGACATCGCTTGGGGGCGACGCGTCGCGCATCTACGAGACTATGCGGCGCCACGAGGGCTCGGGCGGCGCGGCCGGGGGCACGGTACTGCTCGAGCGTGCACTGGGCGGCGTCGCGACACTTGTGCTCGCGGCGGTCGGGTTCGGGCTCGCGGTCGGGCACTACGACGTCGGCGGCTATCTCTGGGTCGAGCTGGCGTTCGTCGTCGTTGCGGTCGCGATCTGCATCGTTCTCTTCTCGGCGCGGCTGCATCCGTTGCTGCAGCGAACGCGACCGCTGCTGCGGTGGCTGCGTGTCGAGCGGCCCCTGCGCGAGGTGTACCTGTCGCTGCACTCGTTTCGCGGCGACGTGCCGTTGCTCGCGGCGATGTTCGCGCTCACGCTCGTTGTCCAAGCGGTGCGCGTGCTCGCGATCTGGGCCGCGGGGAAGTCGGTCGGAGTCGACCTCTCGCCGCGGCCGTACTACGTGATGGGGCCGCTTCTCTTCCTCGTGATGCTCGTGCCGTTCACCATCAACGGGCTGGCGGTGCGCGAGACCTTCTTCGTCTCGTTCCTCGGCGGGCTGCACATCGACGCGAACCGCGCGTTCGCGACGGGCTTCCTCTTCTTCCTCGTCACGGTCGCGCTCGCGCTGCCCGGCGTCGCGATCGTTCTGCGTGAGGGCGTTCGCAAGAAGTGAACGACGTCTCGGTGGCGGTGGTGACGTACAACGCGCTTCCTTGGCTCGAACACGCCCTCGAGAGCGTGCGCGGCTACGAAACCGTCGTCGTCGACCACGAGTCGGCCGACGGCACGGTTGAGCTCGTGCACGAGCGGTTCCCGAACGTGAAGGTCGTCCGCGAGGAGAACCGCGGGCTCGCGTACGGCTGGAACACCGGCGTGCGCGAGACGTCGGGCCGGTACGTCCTCCTGCTCAACTCCGACGCCTGGATGGACGAGGGAGCGGTCGAGGCGCTCGCCGCGTTCGGCGACGCGCACCCCGAGGCCGCGGTGGTCGGTCCGCGGCTCCGTTATCCCGACGGCCGCCTCCAGCGCTCGGTGCGCGGGTTCCCGACGCTCTGGCGGCTCGCGACCGAGTTCTTCTACCTGCGCAAGCTCGCGCCTCGAACGCTCGCGCTGAACGCGTTCTATGCGGGCGGCTTCGACCACGCGAGCGTGCGCGACGCCGAGGTGCTCATGGGAGCCGTGTGGCTCGTACGGCGGGAGGCGATCGACGCCGTCGGGCCCGCGGACGACGCGTTCTTCCTCTTCAGCGAGGAGACCGACTGGGCGTATCGCTTCCGCGCTGCGGGCTGGAAGCTCTTGTTTTTTCCAGGCGCCGGTGCGACGCACGTGTACGCGGCCTCGCACAAGGGGCGCATGTTCATCGAGAACCTGCGCGGACAACTGCGCTTCCTGGGCAAGCACCGCGGCGAGCGGTATGCCGAGCGCGCGCGTGTGCTCCTGCTGGCGGCGCTTCGCCTTCGCAGCGTCGTCGTGCGCGGCCAGCGCGGCGCGATGTACCGCGACGGCGCGCGCTGGCTCGCGTCGGGGTCCGTCGCCGACCTGCTCGCATGACGGCTGTTCCCGTACTTATCTTGCTCGGGATCGCCCGGCTCCTGCCGGAGCACGGCTTCGGCCTGTGGCTACGGCTCGCCGCGGCAACGCTCGTGCTGCTCCTCCCGGGCCGCTACGTCGCTCGCGCACTCGGACAGCGGAGCCCGTCGGCGACGTTTGTGTGGTCGGTCGGCCTCGTCGCGGCTGCGATGGCGTTCACGTTCGCCGTGCACTCAGGGCTGTGGCTAACGCTGCTGCTCGTCTTCGTCCTCGGCGCCGTCGCGCTGCCGCTCGGACGCCGACCGCGCCGCGCCTACGAGGTGCGCGTACCGGCCACGGTGACCATCTGTGGTCTCGGACTCGGGATCGCGCTGTGGTCGCTTGCTGGCGTCGTGAGCGGCGACGCGCTCTTCCACCTCGGCCGGATGCGCAAGCTCCTCGACTTCGGCTCGCTTCACCTCCGCACCGTCGACGAGTTCAAGAATGGCGGTCTGCATCCCGGCTACGCGTTCCCGCTCTGGCACGGCTGGCTCGCACTCGTCGCGAAGCTCGCAGGCGTCGATCCGACGGAGGTCGTCCGCCACGAGGCGAGCATCCTTGTGCCGCTTGCGCTCGTCCTCGCGTACGAGCTGGGCTACACGCTCTTCCGCTCGGCGCCCCTCGCGGTCGCGACGGTGCTCGCGCAGGCGGGCATGATCGCGCTCGCGCCCGGCGGCGGCGGCTCGTATACCTCGCTCGAGCTGCCGGGAACGACGGCACGCCAGCTGCTCGTGCCCGCGGCGAGCGTGCTCTTCTTCCGATTCGCGCGCACACCGTCGCGGCTGCTCGCCCTCACGTTGGCGGTGGCCGGGCTTGACACCGCGTTCGTGCACCCGACCTATGCCCTCTTCCTTGCGATCCCCCTTGCCGGGTATGCGGCCGTCCGCGTGCGCGAGTTGAAGGTGAACGTCGCCGGTCTCGTTGCGTACTGCGCACCGATCCTGCTCGTCTTCGTCTGGCTGCTGCCGATCGTCCGCGAGACCGCGTCGCACAACCCGAGCGCGGGCTCGAAGTTGGTAGCCCTCAAGACCTACCACGCCGATCTCGTGGTGCATTCGCCGTCCCGTTACCGCGTCTCCGCCGGGATCGTCGACCGGACGGGGGCGATCGCGATCGCCGCGCTCGTGCTCGTTCCGCTGGCTGCGTTTGCTTCCCGCCGCCGCTGGAGCGCGTACGTGCTCGGCGGAACCGTCATCGTGCTCGTTCTCGAGCTCTCGTCCCTGCTCTTCCCGCACTTCTCCGATCTCGTGTCGCTGTCGCAGTCGCGGCGCGCGGCCGGTTTCGTCCCGTTCGCGATCGCCCTCGTCGGCGGCGCGGCGGTCCTCCGCCGCGCACTTGGCCTGCTTGTGCTGCCGCTCGCGCTTGCCGCTGGGCTCGTGTTGCAGCTCGAGTACCCGGGCGACTTCGGGCGCCGGCTGACACACGTGACGCCGGGGCTCCCGGCGTGGATCGCGCTGTACGGCGGAATCGCGGGGATCGTGGTCTCGCTCATCCGGCGCGACCTGTGCTTCGAGCGCATGGACGCAATCGCCGCCGGCGCAGTCGCGCTCTTCGTGCTTCCCGTCGCGATCCACGGCTTCGCGAATTGGGAGACGACCTCGAAGTCCGACCCGTATGGCCTGACGCCCGGCGTCGTGCACTTCCTGAGCGCGGCCGTGCCGAAAGGAGCGATCGTCTACAGCGACCTCGAGACGAGCTATCGCATCTCCGCGTACGTGCCGCTCTACGTCGCCAACGCCCCGCCGACACACGTCGCCAACACGACTCCGAACAACCCGAAGAAGCGCCGCCGTGACCTCAACCGCTTCCTCCGAACGCACGACCTCGCAATCCCCAGGAGCTACGGCGCCGGCTGGCTCGTCCTCACGCGCGGGGAGACCGTCGGTCGGGGTGCACGTCTCGTCTACCGTGACGCGCGCTTCCGCGTCTACCGGTTATGAAGGTGCTCCTCGTCACTCTCTACTTCCCGCCTGCAGGCGGCGGGGGTGTTCAGCGACCGTTGAAGGTCGCGAGCCATCTGCCGGCGCACGGGATCGAGATGCACGTGCTTGCGCCTGATGACCCGAAGTGGGTTCACGAGGACGCCGATCTGCCGCTGCCGACGCAGGCGTGGGTTCACCGCGCGAGGTATGTCGGCCCGCGCGGCCGGCGCCTCGCGGACGAGCTTCACGGGCGCAGCGGTATCGACCTCGCGGTCCGCCGCGCATCGACGATCGGCCGTCGGTTGCTGCTGCCGGACGAGAACGTGACGTGGAACGCCACCGCGATCCCGAAGGCGATTCAGATCGTGCGCAGTGAAGGCATCGACGTCGTGCTGACGACGTCACCGCCGGCGTCCGTGCATCTGATCGGGGCGGCCGTGAAGCGCGCGACCGGCGTGAAGTGGGTCGCCGATTTGCGCGACTCGATCGCCTTGCACGCGCACCGCAGCGCGGAGGGAATCGGCGCGCGGGCAAAGCAGAAGGCGCGGGCCGGCGTTGCGCACCTCGTCGCGCGCAGGGCGGACGCGATCGTCACCGCCGCCGAGTCGATCACGGTGGAAACGCGCGGCCTTTCGCCGGTGGGGCGGCTCGTGACGATCCCGAACGGCTGCGACTTCGACGATTTCGCGGGCCTCGAGCACGAGCACGGCGAGCGGTTCCGCATCACGCACGCGGGCTCGTTCTTCGGCAAGCGCGACCCGAAGCCGTTCCTCCGAGCGCTCGCGGCGTCCGGACTGGAAGATGTGACCGTGCGCTTCCTCGGGGACTTTCGGCCCGGAGATCGCGAGGCCGTGCACGAGCTCGGGCTCGACGACCGCGTCGAGCTCATCCCCCACGTGCCCCGCCGCGAGTCGCTGCGTCTTCAGCGCGAGTCGGACGTGCTCCTCCTCCTGATCCCCGAGGCGGGCGGCCGCGGGCGCGGCGTCCTGTCGGGGAAGGTCTTCGAGTACATCGCGGCCGAGCGGCCGATCCTCGCCGTCGTGCCGCCCGACGGCGCGGCGGCTCAACTCGTTCGTGACGCGAACGTGGGCATCGTCGCTGCGCCGGACGACGTCGAGGCGATTCGCGACGCGCTCGTCGACCTGCACGCACGCTGGCGTGCCGGCAAGCTCGACGGCACGCCGCTGTCGCAGGATTGGCGCGACCGGCTCTCGCGCGGTGCGCGCGTCGAGGAGCTCGCCGAGCTGCTGCGAGGGTTGGAGTGAGCGCGGTCGCCGTGGCACCGGCGGCGCGTGCGTTCCCGGCGACGCGTGTCACGGGCGGCCTACTGCTCGCGACGCTCTTCTGCGTCACGTTCGAGAAAGTGCACTGGCGCTTCTCGGGCTCGCTCGAGCTCTCGGACATCCTCACGATCTTCTTCCTGATCGCCTTCGCGCTCACCTATCGCGGCGTGATGCCGAAGACGACGGCGGTTGTGCTCGGGTTCTTCGCCCTCTTCATGCTCGTGTACCTCGCCGGCTTCTTCAATCTCGACTCGAAGCAGGGTGTCGACCAGTTCACGAAGGGAACGGTGAAGTTCGTCCTGCACTTCCTGTTCCTCGCCGCGAGCGTGACGTATCTCGTGCAGCGCGGCACGCGGTTCTACTGGCGTGCCGTCGGCTGGTTCGCGGGTGGTGTCGTCGCGAACGGCGTCTACGGCGTCCTGCAGCTGCTCAGCGCACGCGCGGGCCACAACCTCGACCACACTGTGCTCTCGCCGCTTACGGGCGGCGCGAGCTCGATCAACGTCTACGGCTCGGTCGGCGGCACGAGCGTGTACCGGCCGAATGCCCTGACGGGCGACCCGAACCACCTCGGGATCATGCTGATCGTGCCGCTGCTCATGCTGATGCCCGTGTATCTGCGCATGCCGCGCAGCCGCCTCAAGACGTGGCTCGCCGTCGCGCTCGGCTTCATGCTGATCATCCTGCTCGCCACGCTCTCACGCAGCGGCGTGCTCGGGCTCGGTGTCGGTCTGCTCGTGCTCGCGCTGCCGTACCGCCGATACCTCCGCTCGCGCGCCTTGCTCGTCCCGCTCGGCGTCGTCGCGGTCATCCTCGCCTACGTCCTGTACCGGCGCTGGCACTACTTCTCGGTTGTGTTGCGCTCGCGTGTGCAGACGGGTGGCGCGTCGAGCTCAGCACACTTCGCGGTCTACGACTTCATCCCGCAGATCGTGCACTCGCATCCGCTTTTCGGGCTCGGCCTCAATACGTTCTCCGTGTACTACGAGTTCGCCACCGGGAAGACGAACTGGGGCCCACACTCCTTCTGGGTCGCGCTGATCGTCGAGACCGGTCTCGTCGGCCTGCTGCTCTTCGTCGTCTTCCTCCGCTACGTGTACATCCGGCTGCGGGCCGCCCGCGTGCTTGGCCGTCTGCTCGGGCCGGATGAGGGACGCTATGTGAGGGCCCTCGGATGGGGGATGACCGCGGCGCTCACCGGCACGATCGCCGCCAACTTTTTCTACCTGACCATGACGTTTTATTACTTCTACGCGTTCCTCGGGCTCGCCCTCGCCCTGCCGGTCGTGTTCGGGCGCAAGTATTCAAGGTCTGCGGCATCCCAGACGATGTAGGTTTCACTACGCCGTCTCGGAGGTTTTGATCATGAGATTTCGTCCCACGGGCCGCACCGCGGCCCTTGCACTGGTAACTGCTGCAGTCATCGTCCCGCTCGGCGTCTTCGGCGCCCCCGCGCTTGCGCGCACCGCGTCGTCGGCTGACCAGTACGGGCACTCGTCTTCGTCGCAGTACCAATACAAGGTCGCTATCTGCCACCACACGCACTCGAAGAAGCATCCGTTCCATGTGATCGTCGTCAGCAATAAGGCGGTTGCGAAGCACATGCTGCGCCACGGCGACACGCTTGCCCCGTGCCCCACCACCGCCCCGACGGCCCCGACCCAGCACGGTCACGGTCACGGGAACGGCAATGGCAACGACGACTCGCAGGGCACGAACAACGGCCCGGGCAACTCGAACGGCCACGGGAAGGGCCACAACAAGTAGCCGCGTCCACCGAGACGGAGCTTCAGCTAAGGGCCCCGCTGTTGTGCGGGGCCCTCGCTTTGTCTGCCGACGGAACGGCGTGGCTGCGTGCGCCGGCGATCGCGCAGCCCGCTAGTACGAGCGCGATCGCGACGAGCGCGAATCTCCGCCGCTGGTTCATCGGTGCGGTTTCCGCGGGCATTGCAGCGAGCGCCGCGGCGCCGCAGGCGAGCCCTGCGACGACGATCGCCGGGAGCTCCCAGTCCCAGTCGAGACCGGCATGAATCAGGAACGCGACGTAGCCGCCGAGCGCTGCGGCCACATATGGCGTGCGCGCGACGCGCAACGCACGTAACGGAATGAGCAGCAAGACGAGCACCAGCACGAGGCCGATCGCGCCGAGCTCCGCGAGCGTCTCGAGATAGAGCGAGTGCGCGTCGAGCGCGCCGCCGAACTCCGTCGGCTTGCCCGAGCGTGCCCATGCGAATCCGTAGGTTCCTGCACCCGAGCCGAGCAACGGATGCGCCGTGTAGTCGTGCCACGCGACGCTGTAGTACGACTTGCGCGGCTCGGTCGCACCGGTGTGCGCTACGGCAGCGGCGCCCCCGAGTGCGAGCACGACGATAACGACGAGGATCGCGCGCCGGAGGTGGTGCGGTGCGCGGACGCGCATGCGTCGTATGCCCGCGAGGCTTGCCGCCGCCGTGACCGCTCCGGCGAGCGCGGCGATGAAGAGCACCGTCCCGCCGATCCGCGGCGTCGCAACGACCTCGGTGATGCGGCTCAGCTTGCCCAGCACGATCAGTGCGGCGCATGGAACGGCGACAGCGATGAGCACCGCGACCAGGCGCTGCGGCTCCGGCAGGAGCACCGCGATCAGCGCGATGCCGGCACCGAGTGCCAGCCACGACGCGTCGCTCGACGTGAGCGTCAATGCGAGCAGGAGCGGGGGAGCGGTCGCAGCTGCGACAAGGCCGAGCCGGCCCGACTCCGCCGCCGCGATCCCGAGCGCCAGGAGGGTCGCGATCGCCGCGAGGATCCCGACCGCGTTCGCGTATCCGAGCGGCTGGTTGAGGGAGAATGCCTCGAACGTGTCGTAGTGCCGCGTGCCCAGCAGGTAGCGGAAGAGCGCGTAGAGGACAAGGCCGCCCGTACCCGCAGCCGTTGCGAGCACGATCGCGCGCGTCGTGCCGCGTCGCGCAAGGAGCAGCAACGCGAGCACGACGGCGGCGTAGACGATTGCGCGGCGGGCCTCGAGGATCGACTGCGACGTCCGCGACGACCAGATCGCCGACAGGGCAGTCCACGCGAGCACGGCTCCGGCGGCTGTCGCCCACGGCCATTGCGCGCGCAGCAGCCCGGGGGACGTCGACGCGATGAGCGCGACCGCGGCCGCCCAGGCGGCGAGCGCGCCGGCCCAGACCCAGGCGTCCGGCTGGAACCCGCCCTGCACGGCGCCGAGCGCGGGCACGAGCACGAGTGGGAGGGCGGCGGCCTTCACAGCGGCATTGTCGGTGTCACGGAATACGGTTCCCGCGTGAAGATCCTTGTCCTCTCGACCTCGTACCCCCGCGGCCCGGATGACAGCGCGGGGCGCTTCGTCGCCGACGCCGTCGAGCACCTCGAGCAGCGCGGGGTGCCGGTCGCGGTCGTCTCGCCCGCCTCGTTCCGGCATTTCGGGCTCGCCTACGGGCACGGAATCGTCGGAAATCTCCGCGCGCGCCCGTGGCTCGTCCTGTGCGTGCCGCTCTTTCTCTGGTCGTTTCGGCGCGCCGCGCGCAAGGCCGAGTGCGATCTCGTGCACGCCCACTGGCTTGCCGCGGGCCTCGTGGCCGCAACCCTTCGGAGACCGTTCGTCGTGCAGGTGTGGGGAACCGACGTCGAGCTGGCACGCCGCGTGCCGTGGCTTGCGCGCTGGATTCTCCGCCGGGCGCGGTTGGTGATAGCCGCCTCGTCCTTCCTCGCGGAGGAGGCGCGTGCGCTCGGAGCGCGCGAGGTGCGCGTGGTGCCGAGCGGCGTCGCGATTCCGGCGTCTGTCGGCGAGCCCGAGGAGCCGCCGCACGTGCTCTACGTCGGGCGCCTGTCACCCGAGAAAGGCGTCGAGGAGCTCGTCAGGGCGGCGCGCGGGCTGCCGTTGCGCATCGTCGGTGACGGCCCCGTGCGCGTTCCGACCGCCGGCTTTGTCCCGCCGGGCGAGCTCGGCTCCTGGTACGAGCGGGCCGCCGTCGTTGCGGCGCCGTCGCGGCGCGAGGGCTACGGCGTCGCCGTGCGGGAGGCGATGGCGTGGGGCCGACCCGTCGTTGCGACGTCCGTCGGCGGTCTCATCGATGCGGTCGAGGACGAGGTGACCGGCTTGCTCGTGCCGCCGCGCGACCCGGCTGCGCTTCGGCGCGCGCTCGAGCGGCTGCTCGGCGACCGCGAGTTGCGCGAGCAACTCGGCGCCGCGGGGCGGGCCAAGGCCGAGCGCGAGCTCTCGTTCGACGCGGCTACGACCGCGCTCATCGCGGTGTACGACGAGGCGGTCACGTGAGCCTCTACCTCTACGCGCTGCGTGCTGCGAAGCCGCGCCAGCTGCGCGCCCGCGTGCTGCGGCCGCTGGCACGGCGGCGCTTCCCGGGCGGCGAGCCGCCGCGCGACGCCGAGCCGGTCACAGGGGCGTACGAGCTGTGGGCATCGCCTGCGTTCGAGGCGTCGTCGCCGCCGGACGCGTCGACGCGGCTCGGCCGCTTCCATCGCCAGTACGGCGACGACGCCCTCGCAGCTGCGCGCGCAGGTGACGTCGCCGAAGCGCGCAGGCTCGTTGCAACGTGGATCCAGGCGCATCCTCCGCATCGAGGTGACGCGTGGCATCCGTATCCACTGTCGACGCGCGTCGGGAACTGGGTCGCGGCGCTCACGCTGGTCCCCGAGCTCGCGTCGCCCGAGCTCTCGCGCAGCCTGTGGCGCCAGCTGCGGCGGCTCGAGCAGAACGTCGAGGACGACGTGCTCGGCAACCACGTGATCCGCAACGCGCGCGCACTCGTGCTCGGCGGTGCCGCGTTCGGAGCCCCAGAGCTGACGCGTCGCGGCATCGCGATCGTCCGGCGCGAGGTGCCGGAGCAGATCCTCCGCGACGGCGGCCATTACGAGCGCAGCCCTGCGTATCACCTCGTCGTGCTGCGCGACCTGCTCGAGATCCACGCAGTGTCGCCCCACTCGTGGCTCGCGGAGGCGATCGACCGCATGCGAGATTTCGCCGCCGCCCTCGCGCGTCCCGACGGCGCGCCGGCGCTCTTCAACGACGGCACGGTCGACGCGCCGCGGCTCGAGCTGCCCGAGCCGCGCGAGGGGCTGTCGGTGCTCGGCGACAGCGGCTTCGTCGTCGTGCGCGACGGCCCGCTGTGGCTCGCGTTCCGCTGCGGCGTCGCGGCACCACGGTTCCTCCCGGCGCACGCACATGCCGACGCGCTGTCGTTTCAGCTGTGGTGGCGCGGCCGACCGGTCGTCGTCGATCCCGGAACGTTCACATACGAACCGGGAGCGGACCGCGACTGGCTCCGCTCGACGCGCGCGCACTCGACAGTGGTCGTCGACGGCCGCGATCAGTTCCGCCTGTGGGGTGCGTTTCGCAGCGGCCCGCTCGCGAAGGTCGCGCTGCGCTACGCGCGCGAGAACGCCGTGGAAGCAAGCGTCGTGCTCCCCGGGAAAATCAGGCACGTGCGGCGGATCGAGTGGGAGGGAGGCGACGTGCGCGTCTTCGACACGGTCGAGGGCAAGGGAAGGCATCGTGTCGTTTCTCGGCTCGTGCTCACGCCCGACGCCCCACCCTTCGACCTCTCTCTGATCGGCGGCGGCTCGGTCTCGGTGGAGCACGCCTGGGTGTCCGAGCGCTTCGGCGAGCGTGTCGAGACCGCCGCGCATGTCGTCGAGACGGAGCAAGAGTTGCCTGCTCAGCTGGGCTTTCAGATCCTCCTCGGTGGCTAAGCTCAGGCGCTATGTGCGGGCTTGCGGGCTATCTCGGCCTTGAACAACCCGGCCTCGGCTCCTCGATGGCGGGCCTGCTCCGGCACCGAGGGCCGGACGAGGCCGGCGAGGTCGTCCTGCCGACCGACGACGGGCAGGCATGTGTGCTCGCGCACCAGCGGCTTTCGATCATCGACATTCCCGGCGGCCACCAGCCGCAGAGGAACGAGGACGGCAGCATCAGCCTGATCTTCAACGGCGAGATCTACAACTTCCGCGAGCTGCGCGAGGAGCTCGAGACTCGCGGGCATCACTTCGCGACGCGGAGTGACACGGAGGTCATCGTGCATCTCTACGAGGAGCACGGCCTCGAGTGCGTGCAGTACCTACGCGGGATGTTCGCGTTCGCGCTCTGGGATGCGAAGCGCGAACGCCTGCTGCTTGCGCGCGACCGACTCGGCGTGAAGCCGTTGTACTACGCGTTGCCCGACTCGGGTGAGATCGAGCTCGCGTTTGCGAGTGAGTTGAAATCGCTGCTGTGCGTTCCCGGCGTTGATCGTAACCTCGACCTCGAAAGCCTCGCCGCGTACCTCGCCTATCTCTATATCCCACATCCACGAACGGCGATTCGCGGTGCGCGGCGGCTGCCGCCCGCGCATCTGCTGGTGGCAGAGCGAGGACGCATCGATGTGCGGCGCTACTGGTCGCTTGATCCTGAACGTCGAGAGGAACCGGACGCCACCCGCCTCTGGGAGGAGGTCGCCGAGGCGGTCGAGCTCCGCCTCGTCGCAGACGTTCCGGTCGGCGCATTTCTCTCCGGCGGTCTCGACTCGAGCACGATCGTCGCCGCGATGGCCGATCGGGACGGCAGGCCCGAGACGTTCACGGTTGTCTTCCCGCGCCCGGAGGAACGGCTGTACGACGAGCGCGACGACGCGCGTCTCGTGGCGGCATCGTTCGGCGCATCCCACCACGAGCTGGAGGCACGCGCCGACGTCCGGGCGCTGCTACCCGAGATCGTCAGGCACTTCGACGAGCCGTTCGGCAACCCGACCGCCCTGCTCGTCTATGAGCTTTCGCGCCTGACGCGTCAGCACGTGAAGGTCGCACTCGCCGGGGACGGCTCGGATGAGCTGTTCGCGGGGTATCCGCGTTTCCGTGGGCTTGCGGCGGCTTCCTGGTATCGGCGCGTTCCCGGGCCGGTGCGCGCGCTCGCGGCGGCCGGTGCGCGCGCGCTTCCGGAGTCGACGCACGGCCGCCACGGCTTACGGCGTGCGCGCGAGTTCGCGCTTGCGCCGATCGGGAGCCTCGAGCAGACGTACCTCTCGTGGATCACGTACTTCGGCCCGGCGGCGCGCGCGCAGCTGCTCGCCGCCGACACGCGGGAGCGGCTGCGCGAATCTCCTTCGCCAGAGCGGTTTCTCGAGGAGCTCTTCGAGCGCGCTCCCCGGGACGACCTCGTCAACCGGCTGAGCTATGTCGAGCTGCAGTCGTTCCTTCCGTGCAACGTGCTGGAGTATGGGGACCGAATGAGCATGGCTCACGGCCTCGAGGTGCGCGCGCCCTTCACCGACCACAAGCTCGTCGAGCACGTGCTTGCGCTGCCGGGTTCCGCGAAGCTGCAACGCGGTCGGTCGAAGGCGATCCTCCGGGCGGCGACCGCAGCTCGCCTGCCGGCCCGGTCGCTCGCCAAGCCGAAGCGAGGCTTCAATCCGCCGATGGGCCTGTGGCTCAACCGCGAGCTCGCTCCACTCGTCGACTCGCACCTCTCGCGCGAGCAAGTCGAGGCACGCGGGGTGTTCGAACCGAGCGCCGTCGAGCGCCTCGTCGGTCAGCTGCGGGGCGGTCGACGCGACGTCTCGCTGCACGTCTGGTCGCTGATCGTGCTCGAGCAGTGGCAGCGCGAGTATGGAGTTGCAGCGTGAAACAGGTGTTGCAGGACCTGCGCTCGGGCGAGATTGCCGTGCACGAGCTTCCGGCGCCGCCGCCGATGCCGGGCTTCGTGCTCGTCGCGGCGCGCCATTCGCTCATATCTGCAGGTACCGAGCGCGCGATGGCGGGCCTCGGCTCGAAGTCGTTGCTGCAGAAGGCCCGCGCCCGGCCCGACCTCGTCCGGAAGACCGTTGAGACCGCCCGGAGCGAGGGTGTCGCATCGACGCTCGCGAAGGTCAAAGGCCGGCTCGACCAGTACACCGCGTTCGGCTACAGCTGCGCGGGCGAGGTGCTCGACACAGGCGGCGACGCGCGGCTCACAGTCGGCTCGCTCGTCGCGTGTGTCGGTCAAGGCTATGCGAGCCACGCGGAGGTCGTGTCCGTGCCGTCGAATCTCGTCGTGCCGATTCCCGACGGCGTCTCGACGGCAGACGCTGCGTTCGTCGCACCGGCCGCGATCGCGCTGCACGCGATCCGTCTGGCGAAGACGGAACCCGGCTCGGCGGTCGTCGTGGTCGGCCTGGGACTGATCGGACAGCTGGTCGGCCGGCTTCTCCACGCATCCGGTGCCCGTGCGCTCGGCACCGACCCTCGTGCGGACCGGCGGGAGCTGTTCGGCATCGCGGCGGACGGCGACGGCATTCACGCGCTCGTCGACTCGGCAGGCCGAGGACGTGGCGCCGACGCGGTGATCGTCTGCGCCGCGACACCGTCTAACGAGCCGGTCGCGCTTGCCGCCGAGCTCGCGCGCGACCGCGCGGCGATCGTCGTCGTGGGAGACGTCGGCCTCGAGCTCGACCGGCGTCCGTTTTACGAGCGAGAGCTGTCGCTCGTCGTGGCGCGCTCGTACGGCCCTGGACGTTACGACCGTGCATACGAAGAGCGAGGCGCGGAGTATCCGGTCGGGTACGTGCGCTGGACCGAGGGTCGCAACGTCGAGGCTGTGCTCGACCTGCTCGCCGGCGGACAGCTACGCGTCGACGATCTTGTGACGCATCGGCTGTCGATCGACGAGGGCGTGGACGCCTACGCGACACTCAACGACGATCCGAGTGCCGTCGGAGTCTTGCTCGAGTACGCGGCGGACCCGGGACGGGGCCGGAGCCTGCGCTCGGCGGCGCCCGCGCCGCGTACGGGCGCGCTGCGCGTCGGGCTGATCGGGGCGGGGGCGTTCGCACGGGCGACGCTGCTCCCGGTGCTCGAGAGCTTCGACGACGTGGCACTTGCCGCGGTCTGCACACGGTCCGGCGCGAGCGCGAAATCAGTCTCTGACCGTTACGGCGTCCCGTTCATCTCCACGGACTGGGAGGAGGTCGTCGGCTCGGACGAGCTCGACGCGGTGGTCGTCGCGACGCCGCATGCGCAGCACGCGCCAATTGCCGCGGCAGCGCTGCGCGCGGGCAAGGCGGTGTTCGTCGAGAAGCCGCTCGCGATCGACGACGCGGGTCTCGCCGAGGTCGCGGCCGCCGCCGGTGATGGGATCCTTCTAGTCGGGCACAACCGCCGGTTCGCGCCGCTCGCACGGGCCTTGCGGGAGCGCGTGAGCGGCCCGGTCGTCGTGCAGATCCGCGTCGCCGCCGGACCGTCTCCGGAGGGGCACTGGCTCGAGGATCCAGAGCAGGGCGGTCGCGTCCTCGGAGAGATCTCCCACTTCGTCGACCTGGCTGCCTTTCTCTGCCGCGGTGCGCCGAGAAGCGCGACCGGTGCGACGGTCGGCGGCGCGCTGCTCGCGCTCCTGCAGTTCACGAACGGCTCTGCCGCGACGATCGCATACGGGGTCGGAGAGTCAGGGCCGTTGCCGAAAGAGCGCATCGAAGTGCTTGGACTTTCATCGGCCGGGGTGCTCGACGACTTCCGACGGCTCGACGTCTACGGCACAAAGCCGACGACGATCAAGGGCAAGCGCGACAAGGGTCATCGCGAGCAACTGCGGGCATTCGTCGACGCTGCGCTCGGCCGTGCGCGGTTGCCCGTTGGCGCCGAGGAGCAGGTTGCAGTGGCGAAATGCGCGCTTGACCTCGTCTTCTCGGCGAATTCTTTTACAAGCAACGGTTAACCTCGCGCCGTGGAAATCGTCATCAAGCCAGGACGCCGCCGCTCTGATCTTCGCGAGATCTGGGCGAATCGGGAGCTCTTCTACTTCCTCGCTTGGCGCGACTTCAAGGTGCGCTACAAGCAGACGCTGATCGGAGCGGCGTGGGCGATCTTCCAGCCGCTTCTGCTGATGGTCGTCTTCACGCTCTTCTTCAACAAGGTCGCCGGCATCAGCTCACCCAGTGGTCACTATCCAATCTTCGCGTACACCGGCCTTCTTTTCTGGAATTTCTTCGGCGGTGCGATGCAGGCAGCGAGCAACAGCCTCGTCGGCAACCAGGCAGTCGTGACGAAGGTGTATTTCCCCCGGCTGATCGCGCCGTTGTCAGCGACGCTCGTGACCGTCGTGGACTTCCTGTGCGCCTCGTCTGTCTACGTCGCCCTGATGGTCTATTACCGCGTGATCCCGGGAATGCTCGGCGTGCTTCTCGTCGTGCCGATGCTCCTGATCACGTGGCTCGCCGGAGCCGGGCTGGGAACATGGCTTGCAGCCCTCAACGTCAAGTACCGAGACGTCCGGCAGATTCTCCCGTTCTTCATCCAAGCTCTCATGTTCGTGACGCCGGTCATCTACGCGCTGGCTTTCGTCCCCGACCGCTTCCGCGAGTTCGTCTACCTCAACCCGATGGCGGGAGTGATCACGGCGATGCGCGCGGAGCTCATCCACCAAGGGTCGGTGGCGTGGAGCGGCGTTGCGATCTCCGCGGCCATATCGGTCCTACTCTTCGCCTTCGGCGTGCTCTATTTCGAGCGGGCCGAGGCCGGGATCGCAGACATCATATGACGCCGACGATCGAAGTCAGGAACCTGTCGAAGGCGTACACGATCGGCCACGATATTGTGTCCTATCGGGCGCTGCGAGACGAGCTGTCCACGGTTCTGAAACATCCCGTGCGCAGCCTCCGCGGTCGCATGCGAGAGACCGAGCAGCTCTGGGCGCTCCGGGACCTGAGCTTCGACGTGCAAGAGGGCGACGTGCTCGGCGTGATCGGCCGCAACGGCTCGGGGAAGTCGACCCTCTTGAAGATCCTCTCGAGGATCGTCGCTCCGACGGAGGGGAGCGCAGTGCTGCGCGGCAAGGTCGCGAGCCTGCTCGAGGTCGGCACCGGCTTCCACGCGGAGTTGACCGGACGAGAGAACGTCTACCTGAACGGCGCGCTTCTGGGTCTCAGCCGCCGCCAGATTGACGCGAGGTTCGACGAGATCGTCGCGTTCTCGGAGGTCGAGAGGTTCATGGACACGGCTGTCAAGTTTTATTCCTCGGGGATGTACGTACGGCTTGCGTTTGCAGTTGCCGCGCACCTCAATCCCGATGTCCTCATCGTCGACGAAGTTCTTGCGGTGGGCGACGCGGCGTTTCAGCGGAAGTCTCTGGCGAAGATGAGCGCAGTCGCGACGGAAGGAAGGACGGTCCTCTTCGTCAGTCACAATCCGGACTCGGTTCTCGCGCTGTGCAAGCGCGGGATTCATCTGTCCGGCGGGCGACTCATTTGTGAAGGCTCGGCCTTCGAGGCGCTCGAGTCCTACCGGGAGGAGCTGGACAAGTTCGAGGAGGCCACCGTCAAGCGGCCGGATGGGGCCGCCCCCGGTGCCGTCATCACGCAGGTGAGGGTTCAGAACGAGTCCGGATCGGCGCCGCGCCTGTTTCAGGCGAATGAGCAGATCGTCTTCGAGTTCGACGCTCAGGTCGAGCGCGAGTACCTCGACCGTTCCCTCGTCGCCGGTTTCGGAATCGACACAGAGGCGGGCATGCGCGTCTTCACAGCGGTGTCGACGTGGGCGGGCGCCGAAATATCCACGGCCGACGGTCGAGTCACGGTTCGCTGCGACGTCCCGAGCCCGCGGCTTGTCTCCGGTCGCTACTTCGTGTCCGCGTCGCTCAGCACGGCGGATGAGATGCTCGATCACGCGCGGGCGGCGATTACGTTCGAGATCGCTCCGTCGGGCTTGCTGCTCGACCCGCCGCGAGACTCGTCTCACGGGCCGATCGACCTCGACTTCAGGTTCGAGCAGGTAATCGCCCCCGACCGGCAAGAGGTCGGCGGCCAGGTTCGTTGACCAGGCGTGGCGCTCTTCGCCGCGCTCCCATGAGACGTCTGCGCTCCCTCCGCCCCTACGTGTTCCGCCGTCCCTCGCTCGAGGGTGGCGGCGCTCGGGTCGACATCGACCTCACGGGAGGCGATCCGCCGTTCGATGGGTTGGACCTCTATCAGCGGTCGCACTGGAGGCGGTACGAATTCGCGCTCGAGCAGTTCCCCTCCCGTGCCGCGGTCGCAGACCTGGCTTGCGGAACCGGTTACGGGAGCATTCTGCTCTCGCGGAAGGCGTCCCGGGTCGTAGGAGTGGACATCGACGCCGCGGCGATTGCAGCCGCCCGCCGGCGATACAGGCGGCAGCGCTGCGTGGAGTTCGTCCTCGAGGACCTCCGAGACTTCGAATGCGACAGCGAGTTCGATGTCATCGTGTCCTTCGAGACCATCGAGCATTTCGACGAGCGCGCTATTGCCGGCCTCCTACGCTCGTTCGGTACGGCGCTCAAGCCCGGCGGCAGGCTCGTCTACTCCACGCCGTACCGGCAGGAGCGTTCGCCTGAAGCGATCGAGCTCGGCTTCCACGAGACCTTTCTGATCGACGAGCCGAGGGTTGAGGACTGGCTGCGAGCCGCGTCGTTCGAGCCGATCGCCTTCTACTACCAGGACTACGCCACCCACGATGTTCGACCTGAACGCGGCGAAGCGGATTTCCTCATCGGCATCGCCGAACGGCGCAATGCCTGAGGTCTCCGTCTGCATACCGGCCTATCGTCAACCGGAGTTCCTCTCGCGCGCCGTCCAATCCGTGCTGACGCAGGACTTCGGCGATTTCGAGATCGTGATCACCGACGACTCGCCGGACTCGGATGTCATGGATGTGGTCAAGGCGGTCGGCGACTCGAGGGTTCGCTACAGCAGAAACTCGACGCGGCTCGGGTCCCCCGCCAACTGGGTGGCGGCGCTCAGCCGCAGTCGCGGACAGTTGATCAAGTTCATGCATCACGACGACTGCTTCTCGCGTCCGGACAGCCTGGGCCGATTCGTGCGCATGCTCGATGATCCTCGGGTCGATTTCGGCTTCAGCGCCTCCCAGGTAGTCGATCCCGATCAAAGACCGCTCTGGGTTCACAAGCCGGCAGAGCGGATCGACGAGATGCGGATGAATCCTTACGTCCTCTTGCTCGGAAACTGGATCGGCGCACCGAGCGCGACGATCTATCGGCGGACGGCTCCCGCGCGAATCGATACGCGGCTCAAATGGGTTGTCGACATCGACTTCTATCTAACGATGCTCGTCCAGAACAGGCAGTTTGCATATGACGACAACGCCCTTGTCGCGACGACGCTCGGAGCGCCGCATCAAGTCACCGGCGACGTGCAGAGGGATCCGCGAGTTGCGCTTGCAGAATGGTTCATTCTGGCGGCCAAATGGGCCGGCGTCACCTGGCGGCGGAGCGAGTTGCTGGACTACCTCGGCGACCTTCAGTTGCAGTACGACTTCCGCAACTGGCGCGATTACCACGCTTTAGGGCTGCACGGCCGCGCAGCGCGGCTATTCGTGTTGGCTTATCTCGGCAAGCGCTTCGCGCACGAGGAGGATGAGTGACGGAAGCAGAGACGCCGAAGGTAACCGTTTTGATGAGTCTCTACAACGAGGAGCGGAGTGTCGGTTATGCAATGCAGAGCATCCTCGCTCAGACGTATACGGACTTCGAGTTCTTGATCATCGACGACGGCTCGACGGACGGCTCGAAGACCGTCGTTGACTCGTTCGACGATTCGCGCATCCGCCTCGTCAGCCGACCGAACAAGGGACTAACCCCGTCCCTGAACGAGGGAATCGAGCTCGCACGCGGCGCATACATCGCGCGCCAGGATGCCGACGACGTATCGATGCCGACCCGGCTCGAGCGCGAGGTCGCTGTACTCGATCGCAGGCCCGACATCGGTCTGGTCGGAACGAACTACACGATCGTGGATGAGGAAGGGGCTCATCTCACGACTACCTCGGTCTTCACCCACCCCGATGACCTCGCCGTTGCGGAGATCGTCTCGAATCAGTTCGGGCATGGCTCTGTGATGATGCGGAAAGCCCTTGTTCGGGAGCTCGGCGGTTACGACCCGGGGGCCGGGGACATCGTCGGCGACTACGACCTGTGGCTCCGGATCGGGCGCGTCGCGAAGATCGCCAATATCGAGGAGCCGCTGTATCAATGGCGGCGCAGCGGCGGGTCGTTGAGCATGGCGGACCGGCAGCTCGCGATCGACCAGACCTTCGCGCTGCGTGATCGGGAGTTCCCGCGGCTCCTCGTAAAGGGGAGCGCCTTCCGGATCGTCCGATCGTTTCACCCCGCGGGCTTCTACCCGTCCCGACGGGAATACTTCCGCAAGAAGGCAACGCTCTTTCGAAGCCTGGCGTATCTCTACCGGCGCGAGGGCCGACCGTGGACCGCAATCGCGATGCAAGCGGCCGCGGTGCTGTACGAGCCGAAGGAGCGACGGAACCTGCTGTATCTCGTGATGGTGATTCGCGATCGCACGCGCAGGCAACTCTGGGACTTCGAATTCGTATGACGACTCACAACTCAGTGGACGTCGTAATGCCCGCGTACAACGCCGGCGAATACATCGCGGAAGCAATCGAGAGCGTGCTCGCTCAGACGCACGGAGATCTCGAGCTCTTCGTGGTCGACGACGGTTCGACGGATGAGACGCGGGAGGTCGTTGCATCGTTTCGCGACGGGCGTGTCAACTATCTGCACCGTGACCACGGGGGGCCTTCGGCAGCGAGAAACACCGGCATCCGTGCGTCCGGCGCTCTGTTCGTCGCGTTCCTCGACGCCGACGACCGCTGGCGGCCCGACAAGCTCGCCGCCCAGATCGACATGCTCAACCGTGAGCCGAGCGTCGGCCTCGTTCACGGCTTCCAACTGACCATCGACGCGCGGGGCGCGCCTGTTGTCGAGCGCCGAGGCGGTCTCCGAGGCTACGTGTTCGACGCACTGCTGGGTGGCAATCTCGTCACCGGCAGTGCGAGTGTCGCTGTTGTACGCCGCTCGGCGCTCGAGCGGCTGGGGACGTTCCGAGAGGACCTTCCCGTCGCGGAAGACTGGGAGATGTGGCTTCGAATCGCGCGGAAGTATGCGTTCGACCACGTGCCCGAAATCCTCGTCGAGGTGCGGGCGCATGAGAAGGGGCTCCAGCAGAACCCTCAGCTGATGGCCGAAGGACGGATCCGGATGCACGACGACGTCGTGGCCTCCATGCGCTTGACGAGACGGCAGCGCGCGCGCTTCGCGGAGGCGTGCTTCAAGCCGTCGATCTACGACTTCGCGCTCGCCGAGAAACACGGACGAGCGTTGCACACGCTGCTGCGCCTGGTCGCCGCCGATCGGCGCGCGATCTCTGAGCTGCGGTCGATCCGCTACTACCTCTGGCTCGTAATCATGGCAGCGAAAGAACAGCGAAGAGCCCTTCTGTCGTGATCGCGGTTCGCCTCATGGGCGGCCTGGGAAACCAGCTTTTCCAGTTCGCCGCCGGTCGCGCGCTCGCGCGGCGTCACCGCACTGACCTCGTGCTCGATCTCGGCTGGTTCCGGCACGAATCGCCGAGCGTCATCACGCCTCGCATGTTCGCCCTCGACACATTCAACCTTGCAGTGCGCACGACCGAGTTGAGCCCGCACGTTGTCGCCCGATGGCAGGAGAGGAGCGGGGGCCTCGTTCGCTGGTTGGGGCGACGTCCGCTCAACGTCGTTAGACAGCGCGAAGGGGACTTCGCGGTCGACGATCGCGTGATCGGGGCGGCCGATGGCGTGCTTCTGGTCGGGTACTGGCAGAGCGAGGCGTACTTCTCGGATGCCCGGGATGTGATCAGGTCCGAGTTGCGCTTTCCAGGTCTCTCGTCGGCCTATACACAGAGCGAAAGCACCGTCGCCAACCCTTCAGCCGTTTCCGTCCACGTGCGCCGGGGCGATTACGTGACGAGTCCGCAGACAAACGCGGTTCACGGCGCGCTCGGCGTGGACTACTATCGCCGCGCTCTCGCTCACGTTGCCAACCGGGTGTCCAAACCGTCCTTCATTGTGTTTTCAGACGACCCGGAGTGGGTCGAGCGCGAACTTGCTCGGGAGCTGCCGCTGACGGTCGTCTCGGGCGGCGATCCCGTCCAGGAGCTCGGCCTGATGAGCCGCTGCACGCATCATGTAATTGCAAACAGCTCCTTCAGCTGGTGGGGTGCGTGGCTCGGCGAGCGCGAGGGCTCTGTCATCGTGGCGCCGGAACGCTGGTTTGCCGATCCGAATGTCGAGACGCGCGACATTGTGCCGGCTCGATGGCGGCGTCTCTGAGCGAGCCCCGCGTGTCCGTGGTGCTTCCTGTTCGTGACGGCGGGTCGCATCTCGAGCAGGCGGTCGAGAGCATCCTCGGGCAGACCTTCGACGACCTCGAACTCGTGGCGGTCGACGACGGCTCGACCGACGAAACACCCCGAATCCTGTCTGCGCTCGCGGCGCGCGATCGCCGCGTGCGCGTGCAGCGTCTGGAGCCGACAGGGCTCGTTGCCGCGCTCAACGCCGGCATCGGGCAGGCACGAGGCGTCTACGTCGCGCGCATGGACGCCGACGACGTGTCACTGCCTCGGCGCCTCGAGCTTCAGGTTGCCGAGCTCGACGCGCGGCCGGCGCTCGGAGTGCTCGGCACACAAGTCAGGTACATCAACGCCGGTGGGAGCGCGATTGGTGTCTGGAGGCTCCCGGTCGGAGAGGCGCTCGTTCGCTGGAGCCTCTTTTTCGGTACTGCTCTCGCGCATCCGTCCGTCATGGCGCGACGTGAGCTTCTCGTCGCGCACGTGTATCGGGCAGAGGCTCCGCATGCGGAGGACTACGACCTCTGGGCGCGCCTCTCCACCCAGACGGAGCTCGACAATCTTCCCGACCTGCTCTTCGAGCGCCGTGTACACGGCGCAAGCGTCTCCGATCTCAACGAGGCTGATCAGATCGAGACGTCATTGCGCGTCCAAGGAGAGGTCATCGGCCGTGCCCTTGGTCAAGTGCCGAGTAGCGCGCAGCTTCGGGCGCTGCGGACGCCGCGGACGCCGTTCGAGGCATTCGCGGCGGTGCGCCTCACCATGCGACTGCTGTATGCCTCTCCGCGTACGCCTGAGGTCCGGCGGGACGCGGTGCGGAGGTCGTCGAGCGCGCTCCGCAGCGGTTTCAGGCGGCGATGAGGGAGATCTCCGTCGTCGTTTGCACGCGGAACCGTCCGGGCTTGCTGGCGCGTGCGCTTGCGAGCCTCGCCGGACAGACGCTTGACCGTGACCGGTTCGAGATCGTGGTCGCAGACAACGGTGACGGCTCCGGCGTCGAGGTGGCGCAGCATGCGGGCGCAGACCTCGCGTTACGGGTCGCCGAGGCCGGTGTGAGCGGCACCCGCAACGCTGGCTGGCGCGCGGCCGGCGCCGACCGCTTCGCGTTCCTCGACGACGACGCCGAGGCTGGCCGGGACTGGCTCGAGATCGGCCTCGGCCTCCTCGGGGGCGGAGCTGCCGCCGCCGGCGGCCCGATCCTGCCGTCCTACGAGTCAGCGCCTCCCGCCTGGTTCCGCGACGAGTACGAGCTCCGGTCGTGGGGCGACGAACAGCGCCCTCTCGTTCCAGGCGAGAGCTTCTCCGCGTCGAACCTCTTCCTCCTCCGCGAACCGCTCGAGACGCTGGGCGGCTTCGACCTTCGCTTGGGTATGCGGGGAAAGGGCGTAGCCGTCGGCGAGGAGCCCGCGTTCTTCGAGCAGCTCTGGCGGCGGCGGCCCGGAACGACCGTGATCTACTCGCCAAACCTCGTCGTGCGCCATCTCGTCGCAGCGAGGAAGACCACGGTGTCGTACCAGCTGCGCCGAGCCGCGGCGGCAGGCGAGGCCTGGGCCGTTCACACCTCGTCCGGTCGCCGCGACGCCGGACGGATGACCCGCGATGTCGCGGCTGCTGTCGCGCTCTCGGCACGCGCTGTCACGCGGCCGCATCGGCCGTGGCAGCGCTGGGCCGTCGAGGAGCTCGGCCCTGTTGCCGGGCGAATCGGCTCGATACGGGGTTCCCTCCGGTGAAGATCCTGATCGTCGATCCGTACTACCCCGGCGTGCTCGAGGCGCATTACCGCTCGAGGCCGGACCTGGCCGGCCAGAGCTACGACACGCAGTGGCGCGCGTTGATGGACCTCGCTTTCGGCACCTCGGACGCGTACTCGTTCGGTCTGCGCGCGGCCGGGCATGAAGGGCACGAGATCGTGCCGAACTGCGCGCCGCTGCAGCGGGCGTGGGCGCGCGAGCACCGTCCCCGCCTCGCTCGGCTTCCCTGGCGCTTGGCCGCACCGGCGATCCTCGTCGAGCAGGCAGCGTGGTATCAGCCCGACGTCGTCTACGTCCAAAGCATCGGTGCCTTCCATCCGCTCACCCTGCGGCTGCTCCGGCGTCGGACGAACGCCCTCGCCGGCCAGCTGGCGAGCCGGCCGCCCCAGAAGGAGCGCGTCCGCATGTACGACGTCCTCTTCACCTCGTTCCCCCACTTCGTGGGACGGCTTCCGGTCCCCACACATCTGCTCCGCATCGGCTTCGACGATCGCGTGCTCCAGCGCATCGACGCGAAGGAGAAGAGATACGACGTTGTGTTCGTCGGACAGCTCGGAGGCGGCGAGCATGGCCCGGCGAATGACGTTCTCGAGGCGGCCGCCGCCCACGTCCCCGTCGAGGTCTGGGGCCCCGGTCTCGACGATCGTTCAGAGCGTTCGCCGTTTCGCACGCGCCACCACGGGGTCGTGTGGGGCATCGAGATGCTGCGGGTGCTGGCAGGCTCCCGGATCGCGCTCAACCGCCATATCGCCGCAGCGGAGGGCCACGCGAACAACATGCGTCTGTTTGAAGCGACGGGCGTTGGGGCGATGCTTCTAACTGATGCGGCTCGGGGTCTCGACACGCTCTTCGAGCCGGATCGAGAAGTGGTCACCTACACGAGCGCGGGCGACCTCGTCGAGAAGGCGCGTTGGTATCTCGAGCACGAGGACGAACGCGCGGCGATCGCCGCTGCCGGACACGCACGCACGCTCTCCGATCACACGTATGTGGCTCGGATGCGCGAGCTCGTGTCGATCCTCAAGCGCTACGTGTCCTGATTCAGCGGTGTCAATCGGATGATGTCATCGCGGACATCGAAGCTGTAGTCGTCACCGTGTGTCCTGACGAGCTCCGCGACTTCTTCGAGTGTCGGATAGTCGCCGCCCGTGAAGTCGCGCGCGTCGTCGATCAGGATCACATGGGACTTCAGAGGATGGTCGAGGACTGCGCGGAGCTCCGTCCGAACCGGAGTGTCCTCGTCGCCACGCCCCGTGATGCCTCCGGAGAAGTGGCCGTCCAGCCAGAAGAGAGCCGGCTCGCGCAATTCGTCGAGGATCGCCGGAAGGACGCGCCCGCTGTCGCCCTCGATGATTCGGACGCGCCGTTTTGCCGCAAACCGCTCACGAGCCCGCGCTGCAAGCTCCGGTGAGATCTCAATCGTGACGAGTCGATCGATGTGCGGCTCCATTGCCGCGGCCGTGTCGCCGAGGAACGTTCCGGTCTCGACGAACGTCCCGAGCCCGTAGCGTCGTGTGTACTCGAGAAGCACGTGCTGCTTGACCTCCGGAGGCGGGGGGATCGGGCGACCGGCTTGCTCCCATTCGGTCACGACGCGGTTCTGCTCGAGGCGCGCAGGCCGCCGACCCCGCAGGAGATCAGCCGCTGTGCGCGCGCCCGGAATGCGGTCGAGGTTCATTGAGGGCGGATCGTGCCACAGCGGGAGACCGCCGCTGCCGACGACCGGTCAGCCGAATGCGAGGCGGCGGAGCTGCCGGAGACGGGCCGGGAGCCATTCTCTCGGCGGGATTCCGAGGCGACGCGCTGTTGCGCAGCGGTTACCGAAACGGTGAAACGGCGACTCGATCCCGAGGTTCATGCGGTAGAGCCAGCGGCGGTCGTCCCAGCCGACTCGTCGGATGTTCTGCTCCCACGCGTCCTCAGGGCTCAACGTGGGGAACTCTGCCTGAATGTCGGTGCGGAGGAGAAACGCGTTCCCCGTGAAGCAGACGAGGCGGTAGCCCAGCGCGCGGCCCGCCTCGGCGATCACGCCGAGCGGCTGGCCCACGCCGGTCGCTGCCAGCTCGCGCGCGACCTCCGGCGCGGCGGGGTCGTGCGCGGTCATCGCTTCGATGCAGATGACGCGAGGACGAACGCCGAGTGACCGCAGGACGTACAGATCCTCGCCGTCGATATCGATGCTGACGAAATCGAGCGCCGTGTCCACGCCGTGCTGCTCGAGCAGCGTGACAAGCGTGTTGTCTCGGTCGTCGACGGCCGCGTGGACCGTCACGTGCGGCGACGGGTTCGCAGCTTCGAGCTCGGCGTAGCGATCCGGGTCGGCCTCGATGAGGACTCCCCGCCAGCCATCCTCGATCAGCGCCCGCGTGTTGGAGAAATGGACGCCGTCCCAGGCTCCGAACTCACAGCACGTCCGGCCGCCTGCTCCGATGACGTCGAAGACGCGGCGGAGGACGCCGTCTTCCCCGAACTGGCTGTAGTGATTCTCGGCGTAGTCAAGCAGTGCCACCGACGCACGCTAACCGCACACAGCGCCTCGCGGCCGTCAAGAGAGGACTGTGGCTCTATCGTTCCGGCGCATGACCCGGAGCTTTTGCACGCTGTTCGACGTCAACTACTTGCCGCGCGGCCTCGTCATGTGGCGCTCGCTGCGCACCGTCCTGCCGGACTCGCGACTGTGGGTTCTCTGCATGGACGCCGCAACCAAGGATTTCCTTGACGGCGCGGCCGAGCCGGGTCTCGAGCCGATCGCCCTCTCCAAGCTCGAGGATCATGACCGACGTCTGGCGGCGACGAAGCCGATGCGCACGCGCGCGGAGTACTGCTGGACGTCGACGCCGGCGCTGTGCCGTTACGTGCTCGAGCGCAATCCCACGCTTGATGCGATCACCTATCTCGATGCAGATCTGATGTTCTGGTCGTCGCCTGGACCGCTCTTCGACTCGCTCGGCGCAAACTCGATCCAGATCGTTCCCCACCGCTACGCCCCGCAGTGGGCGCGACAGGAGGCGACGCACGGCGTCTACAACGTCGAATGGGTGACGTTCCGGCGGGACGAGCGGGGGCTGGCCGCGCTCTTCTGGTGGTACGAGCGCTGTCTCGAGTGGTGTTATGCGACCCCGGAGGGCGGGCGGTTTGGAGACCAGAAATATCTCGACGACTGGCCGGAGCGCTTCGAAGGCGTAGACGTCGTGCCTCATCCGGGCGCGGGGCTCGCCCCGTGGAACGCGCCGCGCCACCGACTCGAGCCACACGGCGACTCGGTGACTGTCGACGGCGAGCCGCTCATCTTTTTCCATTTCCATTCTCTCGCGCTCCACGAGGCAGATGTGCGCGCGCGGACTCTCGCCGCGCTGAACCTTCCGCTAGGCCCTCGCCTCGATGAAGGCATCGCCTGGACGTCGAACTACCCGATCGGCGATATCGATCGCGCATGGATCTGGCGTCCGTACATCCGACGGTTGCGCACAGCGCACCGTGAGACATACGTCCGCGAAGTGACCAGCCTGCCGCTTCGAAAGATCCTCGCGCCCCTCGCCGGCGCCGCCCGTCGTCGCATGCACGCCGCAAAAGAGACCGTCCCGTCGCGACGCGCGCTGCGAAACGGCCGATCCTCGCTCGAGGATTGGGACCATGGGCAGGCGCCGGAGATGCTGAAGCTCGTTCGCACGCAGCTCGAGGCGCCGGACATCGTCCCGCCGTTTCGCGGCTTCCGATACGCGCTCGAGCGGGTACTGGCCGACGGGCGGCGGGAACGCCCACTCCGACTTCTCGACATCGGCTGCGGGGTGGGGCACTACAGCGAGCTTGTGGGACGCTGGTTCGACCGCGACGTCGTGTATTTCGGCAGCGACGCATCGGCGGAGATGGTGGCGATCGCCGAGGAGACGTGGCCCGGCCGGTCCTTCACGCAGGACGACGTGTTGAAGAGCACGCTCGACTACGGCTCCTATGACGTTCTCCTCGCGGGTGCACTCGTCGATGTTCTGGCGGAATGGCGCCCCGCCGTCGACGCACTGCTCGGCAGCTCCGCTCCGTACGTGATCCTGCATCGGCAGCGGCTGGCGCGCGGAGCCACACGTGTTCGCCGCGCTTCCGGCTACGCGGGTGGCGAGACGTTCCGGACTGCTCTTTCCGAGGCGGACCTCTTCGCGGCTGTCGCCCGGCATGGTCGGACACTCGTCTTGCGGCTCCCGATCGAGCCCGGCGTCGAGACGTTCGTGTTCCGGAGGGCGGCGGGCTGACCGCGCCCGAGCTCACGTCCGAGTTCCGGGGCAAGCGCGTTCTCATCACAGGCGGTCTCGGCTTCATCGGATCGACGCTGGCCCGCGAGCTCGCAGGCGCGGGCGCGGACGTCATGCTCGTCGACTCGCTCGTCCCCGAGTACGGCGGCAACCGCGCGAACATTTACGGCTTCGAAGACAAGGTTCACGTAAACGTCTCCGACGTCCGTGACGACCATAGCCTCTCGCGTCTCGTCGAAGGCCAGGACTTTCTCTTCAACCTTGCAGGTCAGACGAGTCACCTCGACTCGATGAGGGATCCCTTCACCGATCTCGAGATCAACAGTCGCGCACAGCTCTCCATCCTCGAGGCGTGCCGCAGAAGCAATCCGACGGTGAGCATCGTGTTCGCGAGCACGCGCCAGATTTACGGTGTTCCGGCCTATCTCCCCGTCGACGAGAAGCATCCGATCGTGCCGGTCGACGTCAATGGGATCAACAAGACTGCGGGCGAGTGGTACCACCTCTTGTACGGTCGGGTTTATCGCATGCGTGTGTCCGTGCTTCGGCTGACGAACACGTACGGCCCGCGCATGCGGGTGCGCGA
The DNA here is from genome assembly GCA_036496545.1 of Gaiellaceae bacterium. Lineage (GTDB taxonomy): Bacteria > Actinomycetota > Thermoleophilia > Gaiellales > Gaiellaceae > Palsa-739. Next base: position 39,754 of record DASXKX010000036.1, read on the forward strand.
TGCCCGTCAGACATTTCTCGGCTGGTGGTTCCGCCGCATCCTCGAGGGAGAGGAGCTCACGATCTATGGTGACGGCTCGCAGCGCCGTGACTTCAGTTACGTCGACGATGCAGTGCGGGCCTTTCTGCTCGCAGCTGTGCACGACGCCGCCGCAGGAAACGTCTACAACCTCGGCTCTACCCAGGTCGTGAGCCTCCGGCAGCTCGCCGAGTTGGTGATCGAGGTCAACGGGGGCGGGTCGTTCAGGTGCGTGCCGTTTCCGGAAGATCGAAAGACGATCGACATTGGCGACTACTTCGCGGACTACACGAAGATCGAGCGTGACCTGGGCTGGGCTCCGCGGATCGACCTGCGCGAGGGAATCGCCGAGTCGCTCGCCTACTACCGTCAGCACAGCTCGGAGTACTGGGATCGATGACGGCAATTCCGTTCGTCGACCTCAGCGGGCAACTCGAGACTGCCCGTGGGGCGTTCGATTTGGTCGCGGCGGACGGGTATTACGTCGGCGGCGCGAGGCTCGATGCGTTCGAGCGTGAGTTCGCAGCGTATTGCGGCGACGGCGCTGTGTGTGTCGGCGTAGGCTCCGGTACCGACGCGATCGAGCTGGCGTTGCGCGCCCTTGGTGTCGGAGACGGCGCCGAAGTGATCACTGCGGCGAACACGTGCGTGCCAACGGTGGCGGCGATCGAGGCGGCCGGCGCGAAGGCGGTGCTAGTCGACGCACTGCTCGAGAACGCGACGATTGATCCCACGCTCCTCGGGTCGGCGGTCACGCCCAGGACGAAGGCCATCGTCCCGGTCCACCTGTACGGGCGCCCCGCTGACATGGATGCAATCACGGCGTTCGCCGCCGAGCGAGGGCTCCTCGTGGTCGAGGATGCAGCTCAGGCGCACGGAGCCTCCGTCGGAGGTCGTCGCGTCGGCACGCTCGGGCATGCCGCCGCCTTCAGCTTCTATCCGACGAAGAATCTCGGCGCACTCGGCGACGGAGGCGCGGTCGTCACGGGCGACACCGAGGTCGCAGAACGAGTTCGGCTGCTCCGATCGTACGGAGAGGCGGAGCGGTACCGCTCGGTCTTGCGCGGACGCAATAGCCGGCTCGACTCGATCCAAGCAGCCGTCCTGTCCGCCCGGCTACCGCTGCTCGACGAGCGGAACCAGCGGCGTCGCGAGCTCGCGGCCCTGTACCGCTCCGAGCTGGAAGGCGCCGCTGTGGAGCTCTTCGAAGAAGATGACGGAAACGTGTATCACCTGTTCGTCATACGTGTCGCCGCGAGGGACCGCTTGCGTGAGCTGCTCGCAGCGGAGGGCGTCGAGACGCTCGTCCACTATCCGCGTCCGATCCACCGCCATCCCGTGTATCGCGACCTCGCGCATGCTGGTCTCGATCGGAGCGAACGGCTCTCGGACGAAGTGCTCAGCCTCCCCTTGTATCCGGAACTCGAGGACCGCGACGTTGGAACGATCGCCGCGCTCGTGCGCCGCTTCACAGATTGATGCGGTTCAGCGTCGTCACCCCGTGCCTCAATCCAGGCCCGCGGCTGGCCCGCTGCTTGGAGTCCGTGGCAGCGCAGACGCACCCGGGCGTGGAGCATGTCGTCATCGACGGTGGGTCGACCGATGGTACGGTCGAGATGCTTGAGGCATCGGGCGTTCGGTTCGTGTCAGAGCCTGACGGCGGACAGACGGAGGCGATTGCGAAGGGGTTCGCCATCGCGAGTGGACAGATCCTCACGTGGCTGAACGCGGATGACGAGCTCTTGCCGAACGCGGCCGCTTGTGCGGCCGCCGCGAACGCCGACTGGGTCTACGGCGATTGCATCGTCGTCGAGGGGGCGCGGCGGCGCATGTGGCGGCCGCCGCCACGCTTCGGGAACTGGGAGGTCGACGCCGGAGAGATGATTCCGCAACCGGGATGCTGGTTCTCCCGGCAGGCGCTCGACAGTGCAGGCGGGCTTGACACTTCGTTCGAACTGGCGATGGACGTCGACCTGTGGATCAGACTCCTCGATTCCGGTGTCGCCGCGCACTACGTGGGCGAGCCCTTGGCCGTCTTCGTGATCCATCCGACGTCGAAGACGGGCGCTCTGGGCAAGGATCAGTTCCAGCTCGAGCATGCGCGGGCCCTCGCGAAGAGCGGACGGGTGAGAGCCGCATCGGCAGCCGTCGGACGGGCGACTGCCCTCGGCGACCCAGCGGCGATGCGCGAGCAGCCGCAGTGGGCCGACTCGCGAATCGTGCGCGCAGCGAGCATGGCCGAGCAGGGCATCGAGGCCGTGCGGCGCGGCCGACCTGTTGGAGCGCTTCGCCTGTTCGCGCCACAGGTGCTCATTGTCCGGGAGAGCCGGCTACGGCTGCTCGCTGCCGCTCGGCGCGCCCTCAGGCTCGGGTGATATCGAGCAGCAGCTGCTCGAGCCGCTCGGCCTGGACCGAGCGCAGCCGCTTCGCTGCGAACGCGCGACCACGTTCGCCCATTCGTGCCGCGGCATCGGGGTCTGCTGCGAGTCGTCTGATCGCCGTCGCCAGCGCCTCCGGATTCTCCGGCGCAACGACCACACCCCCGCCGGAGCTCTCGAGCAGCCGGGCCGATTCGCCTGCTGCCGACAGGAGGATCGGTTTCCCGGCGGCCATGTAATCGATCATCTTCGACGGCACGAAATCCGCGAACGTCGGGTGGCCGGAGAGCGGCACGAGGAGGGCGTCGCTCGCGGCAAGGATCGCAGGGATCCGCTCGAGGGGCTCCTGCGGAAGGAAGGTGACGTTCGTGAGCCCGCGTTCCGCGGCGAGGGAGAGGAGCTGCTCCTTGAGAGGCCCGTCGCCAACGAAGGCGAAGTCCGCAAGGTCGGCGACGAGCGGTGCGGCTTCGAGCACGGCCGGCAAGGCCTGCGCGATGCCGTGGGTTCCGGCGAACGTCACGAGGTAGCGGCCGTCATGCGCGCCGAGCGTCTCTCGCGGCGCCGAGCCGTTCTGCTCGAAGAAGAGCTCGAGCGTGCCGTTCGGGATCAAGATTGTGGCGGGACCGTGTTGGCGTAGCCGGTCGATGTGCTCCGTGAACGGCTGGGTGACCGCGATCACCGCGGCCGCCTGACGATAGAGATGGCGCTCGAGCAGCTCTGCCGCGTGCAGTGTGATGCCTGCAGAGATCTGGTTCAGCGAGACCGCAGCGGCCGGCCAGAGGTCGCGAATGTCGAGGACGAGCGGCGCGCCCGTCAAGCGGGAGATCGCGTACCCGGCGACGCCGGCGAAAAGCGGCGGCGACGTGGCGACAACGACGTCCGGCCGACCGGTGAGCGGCGTCACTGCCGTCGCCATCGCCATGTAAGAGAGGTAGAGCGCCATCCGCGTTCGCTGCGTCTTTTCCTGACTCGTACGGACCCAGACGCGGAGCACCCGATATGGATTCGTGCGGTCGTCCTCGAGTAGCCGTTCCCGGTATTGCGGCGGCAAGACGCCATGCGGGTGGTTCGGGAACTCGCAGATCACGGTGACGTCGTGACCGCGCTCTGCGAGATACTCGGCGAACGCCTGCATGCGCGACTGCGTCGCACCAACTTCAGGCGGGAAGTACTGCGACACGATCGCGACCTTCAAGCGCCGCTCGATCGGCGTGAGTCGCGTCGGCGGGCGCACGAGTGCGGGTGTGAGCGCATGCGGATCCGCTCGGTCGAGAAGAAGCCGATAGAGCGAGTCGATGTCGTCGACCAAGCGAGGCACCGAATAACGCTCCAACACCCGGCCCCGACCGGTCGCGCCGAGTCGGTCGCGCAACTCCGGATCGCCGGCGAGAAGTTCGAGGCCGTCCGCAACCGCATCGATGTCGCCGGGCTGAACGACGACACCGGAATCCAGCTCCACCACGTCTCGGACTCCGCCGACGTCGGTCGTCACGACCGGTTTGCCTGCCGCGAGCGCCTCGATGAGAGACACGGGTGTGCCCTCGTTCGCAGACGTAAGCGCCACCGCGTCCGAGGCTTGGAGGAAGTCCGCGATGTCCGACTGATAGCCGACGAAGTGACATCGATCCGCGACCGCGAGCTTGGCCGCAAGCTGCTCGAGTTGCGGTCGTAGCGGGCCGTCGCCGACAAGAAGCAGGTGGGCGTCTCTTCGTTCCCGCAGGAGTGCAAAGGCGCGAAGGAGATCGTCCGTGCGTTTGATCTCGGTCATCCGGCCGAGCCAGGCGACGACGAATCGATCGTCCGGAATCCCGAGGGATTCGCGAACTCTCGCTCGGGCCTGCGGGTCGGTGGCGGTCCGGCCGGCGAGGTCGAGGCCGAGCCGGATCACCCAGATCTTGTAGTCCCGAGCCACGCCCAGGCGCACGAGGTCGTCGCGTACCTCGGGGCTCACCGCGATCAGCGCGTCGCTCAGTCGGGCCAGATTCCGCTCGAGCTTGCGAAAGAAGGTCGTCCTGAAGGGGCTGAAGTACCCCCGAAGGACGTGCCCGTGGAATGTGTGCACCACGACCTTGGGCCTGTGGTCGCCCGCTAGGGCAGCTGCCATACGTCCGACGGCGCCCGCCTTTGCGGTGTGGGTATGCAGGATGTCGGGCCGGTGTTCTCGGATCAGGCGCCGAAGCTCGGCGACTGCCGGCACATCCGCTGCCGGCGAGATTTCGCGCTGAAGCGCTGGAATATAGACGGGCTTCACGCCGAGCTGCTCGGCGACCCACTCCATTGAGCCTTCGCCCTCGCCAACGCGTCCTGCCACGAGTGTCGTCTCGTATCCGCGCTCATCGAGCTGAGCCGCAAGCTGGGAGACGTGGAGTGCGGGGCCGCCGACGTTAAGCCGAGCGATGACGCGCAATACGCGGATAGGCTCTTTCGTCATCGTGGCCGCCTCGAGAGTCCGACGGTAGCACGATCATCCGCGTCGCCTACAACGCGCTAAGCGTGCGTCCCAGCGTGTTCGACGGCGGCGCGACGTATTCGTTGAACGTGCTCCGCTATCTGCCGGAGTGCTTGCCGGACGCGCAGCTCGTCGTCTATTGCCGGGAAGGCGAGACACGGATCGAGCCGGGCGCAAACGTCGACGTCCGCACGGTCGCGATCCGAACGCCGCTCCAGCGGATCGTCTTCGAAGCGACGGTCCTCTCGCGCGTGGACGCAGATGTGTTCGTGTCGCCTAACGAGTCGTTGCCGGCGCGCCTGCCCTGTCCTGCGGTCGTTGTCGCGCAGAACCTCGCGTATCACTGCGACCGCGGTGCCCCATCGTTCCGCGGAGGGTCGGCGTTCGACCGCACCGCGTCGGCTTTGCAAGCCGCGTACTACCGGCGGCGGATGCCGGAGGCATACAGACGCGCGGCGGTCGTCGTCGCGATCTCGCGCACCGCCGCCGACCTGCTTGCGCGCAAGGCAGAATTGCAACCCGCGAAGACACTGGTCGCGCTCGGCGGCAGCGACTCTGTGCTAGCCGTCGCTGCTGATCCGCGTGAACGCCTGTCCGAGACGTTGCTGATCGTCTCAGCGGTCGCGCCGTACAAGAATTTCGAAGCCGTGGTTGAGCTGCTGGCACGGCTCCGCGGCAGGCGGCCGACCGTGAAGGTGGAGGTTGCGGGACCCGATTGGCGCGGCTACCGGCGCGTGGTCGAGGAGCTCGCGCGGCAGCGCGGCGTCGCCGGCGCGCTTTGCTTTCTCGGGCCCGTGCCGCCGGCCGAGCTCTCGAAGCTCTACGCGAGCGCGACGCTCCTGTTGCACTTGTCCGAGTGCGAGGCGTGTCCGTTGCCGCCGCTCGAGGCGATGCGCGCCGGGCTGCCTGTCGTCGCGGCGAATCGCTCGTCGATCCCCGAGGTCGTCGGCAACGGCGCGCTCCTCATCGATCCGGCTGATCCCGAACGGCTTCGAGCCGCTGTCGACTCGCTGCTTGAGCAGCCGGAGGCGCTCGAGGATCTGCGCTCGCGCGGGCGCGCACGAGCGCTCGAGCTCACCTGGGAGCGCACGGCTCATGGCATTGCCGAGGCAGTGCGGCGGGCGACGGCTTAGCCGAGGATCTTGAGCAGCACTGCAGCGGCGCGCTCACCGGCCCGGCCGTCCCAGAGCGGGATCGGATCGCCTTGAACGGGAGCGGCGAGGAGTGACGGGATCTCCGCGATGCGCTCCGGCTGTGCGCCGAGCACGATGTTCGTCCCGAGCTCGACGGTAACCGGCCGCTCCGTATTGTCGCGGAGCGTGAAGCAGCGAATACGAAGGACGCTCGTCTCCTCCTGAACCCCGCCGGAGTCGGTAAGGACGAACGCCGCCTCCGCTTCAAGACCGAGGAACGCGCCGTAGGCGAGCGGCTCGGTGAGGATGACGCCCGACGCTTCGATTGCTTCGGCGAGACACGCCGACTCGATCCGTGCTCGCGTGCGTGGATGCACCGGGAAGAGCAGCGGCCGGTCGGCCGACAACGCGATGAGCGCCTCGACCGTCGTGCCGAGCAGGCGCTCGTCGTCGACCAGCGCCGGCCGGTGCAGCGTCACGAGGCCGTATTCGCGCGGGCTGAGGTTCCACGCCTCCCACGGCGCCTCGCTCCGAGCCCGGTCGAGATGAAGGACGAGTGTGTCGATCATCGTGTTGCCGACCAGGTGCACGCGTGCGTCGTCGATGCCCTCGTTTCGAAGGTTTTCAACCGCGCTCTGCGAGTGCGCGAGCAGCCCCGTACTGAGGTGGTCTGTGAGCTTGCGGTTGTGCTCCTCAGGCATGCGTGGATCGAAGCTCCGGAGGCCCGACTCGACGTGTGCTACCGGGAGGTCGAGCTTCACCGCAGTGAGTGCCGAGGCGAGTGTCGAGTTCACGTCGCCGACGACAACGACGAGGTCGGGGCGGCGCTCGAGGAGCACCGGCTCGAGGCCCATCAGCACCCGGGCGCTCTGCTCGGCGTGCGATCCCGATCCGATGCCGAGCGAGACGTCGGGTGTCGGGAGGCCGAGCTCCGCGAGGAAGACTTCGGACATCTCGCGGTCGTAGTGCTGACCGGTATGTACGAGGAGCCGGCCGACCTCCGGCGCCTGGTCCGCGAGCGCCCGCAGAACGGGTGCGGCCTTCATGAAGTTCGGGCGCGCACCGACGACAAAGCAGACCATGCTCAACAGGATCGCCTCGAGCGTCGCGCTTCCGAAGAGAGCAGGGCAGCCGTCATGCGGGGGCACGGTAATACGATCGGCCACGATGGCTGCTCTCGAAGCGATCTTCTGGACCTCCGCCGGCGCCCTCGCGTGGACCCACATCGTCTACCCGATCGCCGCCCGGGTGGGGGCGGCGGTGCGGACGCGCGCGGTCAGAGCGGACGACTCGCACCTGCCGAGCGTCGCGATCATCATCGCCGCCTACAACGAGGAGAGCGTGATCGCGCGCCGGCTGGAGAACCTTCGCTCGCTCGACTACCCGCCCGGCAAGCTCGAGATCGTGGTCACCTCCGATGCGTCCTCCGATCGGACGGAAGCCCTCGCCGAAGCCGCCGGCGCGCGCGTGATCCGCAATTCACGAGGTGGGAAGGTCGCGGCGCAGAATAACGCGGTGCGGCAGACGGATTCGGAGATCATCGCCTTCTCCGACGCGAACTGCACCTGGGCCTCCGACGCATTGCGAAAGCTCGTCCGCAACTTCGCGGACCCGGATGTCGCGTACGTCTGCGGCCGTCTCAACATCACGAACGACGACGGACGCAACAAAGAAGGCGTGTATTGGCGGTACGAGCTCGCGCTGCGTGCCGACGAGTCACGCATCGACTCGGTCACCGGGGGTAATGGCTCGATCTACGGGTTGCGCCGTTCCGACTACGTCGAGGTCGACTCAAGGTTCGGCCACGACCTCGCGCTCCCGTATCTCATGGTGCAGCGCGGCCGCCGAGCGGTGTACGAGCGTGAGGCGCATGCTTACGAGAAGGCAACGCCGACAAACGAGGATGAGTACCGCCGGAAGGTGCGCATGTTCGAGCACTGCTGGGCGATCGTCGTCGAAGGCAAGATGCTGCGGCGCCTGCGTCCGCTCTATTTCGTGGAGATCGTTTCCCACCGCCATCTTCGCTATGCGAGCGGCGTGCTGCACCTCGTTGCGCTCGGGACGAACGTCGCGCTGCTCGGGCACGGCACGTTGTATGCGGTCACGCTCGGCCTACAGCTTGGGGTGCTCCTCGCGGCTGCGGTCGGCGTCCGCATTGCCCGTTATTACGTCCTCGTCAGCTGGGCGACGGTCGTCGCGCTCTGGAACTACGCTCGCCGTGGAGTGCCGGCGACCTGGGACGCAGCCGAGGGGACGCGGTGAACGCGGATGAGCTCCCTTAGCCGCCGACGATCCGCGCGGCCAGCCTCGCGGTGCGCGCCTCGGTGACGATGCCTGCACCGACCGCCGCGCTTGAAATGCCGCTCTCGATCACGCGGTAGGCAGCGCAGCCGAGCTGCTCGACGTGCGCCTGCACGAAGCCGACGACGGCGACCTTCCGGAGCAATGCGCGGGCGGCGTTCTCGGTCTTGAAGGTTGGTCCGAACTGAACGAGCAGGCCGCCCGGCGGCGCGGCTGTCCCACATCCACCGACGCTCGAGGCAACCGCCCCATTGACGAAGATCGCGTACGCGCCCGGCCGCTCGTCGACCTTCGTCAGGTGCGCAGCAGTGCACGACTCCCAGAACGCCGGACTGCTCCGCTTGCCGTAGAGCGTCTGCAGCTCGTCCGACTCGAGAAGGACGAAGACGTGGTGACCTTGTAGCTGGCTGCAGGCGAGCGGCGGCCGATAGTCGACCTGCTGCTGGTAGAAGAAGCTCAAACGCCCGTCGAACGTCAGTATGCGGTCGCCGGGTCCTACCTGCGGCGCGAGTGCGTTCATCTCGGCAGAGAAGTCACCGCCGAAGGCGATGTTCCGCATCTCCGCGGCGTTGCCGAGTCCGGAGATGCCGTCCGCCTCGAGCGCGTGCCAGCCTCCGCTCCCGAGGCCGTTGATGTTCTGCGTGCAGTAGGCGCCGAGGACGAGGAGCGCCGCCGCCGCGACCGCGACCAGCCATTCGCGCCGCAGGCGTGCACCCGCATACGCCGGCAGGAGTGCCCAGACGATCAACAGCACGAGCGGCGGCCATGCCGGTGCGAGCAGCCGGTTGTCGTAGACGACGCGCAGAATCCACACGAGAAGCGGCGGGGCCAGCCACACGAGCCCGCGCGCGAGGAGGAGGCGATCGGCGATCGCGTCGGGCGGCGCGTCAATTGAGAGCAGCAAGAACGCCGCTAGCACGATGACGGAGACCTGCACGAGCCAGCTTCCTGTGCCGAGGATTCCTGCCCTGACGCCGTGGTCGCCGGCCAGGTGGGGGCCGAGCCAGGACCAGAGGAGCGCTACCGGGAAGGCGATGGCGACAGCGCGCCGGTGCGCGAGGACAAGGCGCGCGAGCGCATAGACGAGGGCGAAGACCATGAGGACGCGCAGCTCGGGGCTGAGCCAGGCTCCTTCCAGCATGACGCGCTTGCGGTCGGCGTCCGCGAGACTCGCATAGAAGCCGTCGCTTCCGGTCGTGAGGAAGTCGCGCAGGCCTAGGTGCACGTATGACGCCTGTACCCCGTCGTACGCCAGGCCGATTCCCATTCCGGCGGTGACGGCGACCGCCCCGATGGCCCGGCGGCGCAGATCGGCGCGTCCGCCGAGGCACAGCGCGAGGACTAGGCCGAGCAGTGCCGGAAGCGCGGACGGCTTGGTCAGCGTCGCGAACGCGGCGGCGACGACGACCAGAGGAGCCTGCGCTCTCCCAAGCCGCGGGGTCACGAGCACGGCCGCCGTCAGAGCGACCATCGCGGCAACGGGAATGTCTGACAGGCCAGCGACGATGTCGAGCGTGAACGAGGTGGTCAGCACGACGACGATCGCCGCCAGGCCGCCGGCGAAGCGGCGGTCGCTGCGCACGGTCCGTGCAGCCACATACGCGACTGCGGCGACGAGGGTGACTGAGAAGCCGAGGCTCAGCAGGCGGCCGAGAGCCTGGTGGAAGCCCAAGATCGCCCAGACCGTCCCCTGCAGGAAGTAGAACACCGGTCGGTGGTAGTCCTGCGCAGTGATCCCCGAGAAGCGCAGATGCGGCCAGTGTTCCGCGATCAGCCGGGACCACGTGCCGAAGGCCATCGCGTCCCAAGCGCCGTAGGGAAGCGCCACCGCGACGAGGAGGGACAGCCCAAGGACAACGACAGTGAGACCCGTGAGGGCGTACGCGGCGGCCACAAGCGGGTCGCGGCGAGACGGGGCCTGTTGATCGACCTCAGCGGCTGCCGCAGTTGCCATTGCGGGTCGAGTATCTCGCGGAGCTCGGCTCTCCTTCAATGGTAGAAAGCGCGACAGTGACGGACGCAACGAAGCCGGAGGTGTCCGTGCTCATGCCGGTCTACAACGAGCGCGGCACTGTCGAGCGGGCGCTCGAGGAGCTCCTGGCAACGAACATCTCGGCAGACAGCTGGGAGGTCGTGGTCGTCGACGACGGGTCGAGTGACGGAACCGAGGTGCTGCTTCGCGGCCGTCCGTGGCCCGAGCAAGTGCGCCTGTTCCGGCACGACCGCAACCGCGGGAAAGGAGCCGCGCTGCGCACCGCGCTCGCTGCAGCGCGGGGCACGTACGCGACGGTGATGGACGCGGATCTCGAGTACTCGCCCGCGGACATACCACTGCTCCTCGAGCCGCTGCGGAACGGCGATGCCGACGCCGTCTTCGGCACGCGCGGCTTCCAGGCCCACTCGGCCTACAGCTTCTGGTACGTGATGGGAAACCGTGCCGTGTCGTTCGCGGCGAACGTGATCTACAACTGCTGGATCTCGGACATCATGACCGGTCAGAAGGCGATGCGGACAGATGTGTTCCGGTCGCTCGATCTGCGCGAGCGCGGCTTCGCGATCGAGGCCGAGATCACAGCACGACTCGTTCGGCGCGGGATCCGAATCTACGAGGTGCCGATCGTCTACAAGGCGCGAAGCCGCGATCAGGGCAAGAAGCTGACCGCGGTCGACGGGCTGCGAGTGATTCGCACCCTCTTGCGCTGCCGATTCGCGTGAATCGCGCAGCCGACGTGGCGATCGCCGGCGTTGCGCTCGTCGTCGCCTCGCCGCTCCTTGCCGTCGCGGCCGTTGCGGTCAAGCTCGACGGCGGGCCGGTGCTCTACCGGCAGATGCGCGTCGGCAAGGACGGGGTCGACTTCGAGCTTCTGAAGCTGCGCACGATGGTCGTCGGCGCGGAGACGTTGGGCGCCGGCTTCGCCGTGAACGAGGGCGACTCGCGGATCACGCGCGCCGGCCGTACGCTCCGCCGGCTGTCGCTCGACGAGCTGCCGCAGCTGTGGAACGTCGTGCGCGGCGACATGAGCATCGTCGGCCCGCGGCCGACGCTCCGCTACCAGGTCGAGCGCTACGACATGCGCCAGCGGCGTCGGCTCGAGGTGAAGCCCGGCATCACGGGCTGGGCGCAGGTGAACGGGCGCGCGTCGCTGCCGTGGCCGGAGCGGATCGAGCTCGACGTCTGGTACGTCGAGCATCGCGGCGCGCTGCTCGACCTGAAGATCCTCGCGCTCACGCCGCTCGCGCTCTTCCGCGACACGTACAAAGGTGCCTCCGGCGGCTGGGGCGGCTAACAGCTCCGTTCGGCGGTCAACTGCACGAGCAGCTTCCCGGTCTCCGACACCCATTCGACCGGCAGCTGCCACCAGGTCGACGGCGCGCCGACCATCGACAGCGGCCCGTGCCAGCACCGGCGGAACAGCATGTGCGCCCGCGTGATGTGGAAGCGGGACGTCACGACCACGATCGACCGCCAGCCGCGTGCATGCGCGAGCCCGGCGACCGTCCGCGCCTCCCCCCGCGTGCTGAACGGCACGGCGTCGAAGCACACGACCCGTGCGCCGGCATAGCGGCGCGCGCGGCACAGGCGCTCCGCCTCGGGCCAGTGCTTCGTCCGTGGCACGCTCGAGAGCGCGAGCACGGGCGCGACGCCGCGACGGATGAGCGCGAGCGCCGTTGGAAGGCGGCGCTTGCTGCCGGAGAGCATGACGACGACGTCCGCATGAGCAGGCGGGCCGGAGTCCCACGGCGACCAGGTGAAGAGCACGAGGCACGCGACGACCCAGACGGCCGCCAGCCCGGCGGCGATGAGGACCAGGCGGCGCGCCACGGCGCGACGGTACCCTCTGCGCCCGAATGACGGCGGTCCTCTTCACATGCGCCGGCCAACGCGTCGACATCGTCACGGCGTTCAAGCGCGCCGGTGCGCGCACGATCGCAACCGACGTCAACCGTCTCGCGCCTGCGCTCTACCATGCCGACGTCCACGCGTTCGTCCCGCGCATCGACGACTCCGACTACGTGCCGACGCTGCACGCCCTCACGCACGAGTACGACGTGAAGCTGATCGTGCCGCTCACCGATCTCGACCACGGTGTCCTCTCGCGCGCGAAGGGCGAGCTTGGTGCGCTCGTCCTGTTGCCCGAGCCGGCCGTCGTCGACGCGCTCGCCGACAAATGGCTCGCGCACCTGCTCTTCGTCGAGCGCGGCATCGGGTCGCCGCAGACGTGGTTGCCCGCCGATCTGCCGGGCGACGTTGAGTTCCCCGTGCTCGTGAAAGCAAGGAGAGGCTTCGGCTCGCGCGGGATCTACCGTTGCGAGAACGCACGCGAGCTCGAGTTCTTCCTCGGCTACACACACGAGGAGTCGATGGTGCAATCGGCGTGTCGCGGTGAGGAGTTCTCGATCGACGTGTTCTGCGACCTCGACTCGCGGTGCCTCAACGCCGTGCCGCGCACGATGATCGAGTCGAAGGGCGGCGAGTCGATCAAGGGGATGACGATCGCCGACCAGGAGCTGATCGAGGTCGGGCGGCACGTGTCGGAGACGCTCGGGCTCGTCGGCCCCGCAAACATCCAGTGCTTCCGCGAGGCGGACGGGAGCCACCGCGTCACCGACATCAACCCGCGCTTCGGCGGCGCGTTCCCGCTGCCGACGGCGGCCGGCAGCCGCTATCCCGAGCTCTCGATCGCGCTCGCGAACGGCGAGCGGCCGGAGCCGAGCCTTGGCGACTTTCGTGCGGGTCTGTACATGACGCGCTTCTTCTCGGAGCTCGTACTGTCGGCCGGAGCCGACGGTACGTTGGAGCCGTTCGCGGAAGAGCTGCCAGAGCCGCTCGTCGAGCCCTAGGGATTCTTGTCTGTGCCGGGCTGGCCGCTGCGTGCGGCGGTCCGCGCTCGAATGACGGGAAGCCGCTCGGCTCGGCACCGGTGCCTTCCGTGCGGCGCGAGTCGCCGGGGTTGTCGATCGTCGGCCCGGTCCGGCTGGTCGTCACCGTCGTCGACGGCGACCGGAACGCGCGCGTGAGGAGCGCCGCCGTGCACCTCTGGGGCCGGCATGCGCGCACGAACCATCAGGGCGTTGCCGAGATCGTCGTGCCGCAACGGCGCGGGCTCGAGGTGACGGTCGGCGCGCGCGGCTTCGCGACGCGCACGGTGTGGGAGAGCTTCGACGTATCGCGCAAGGTGACGATCCGCGTCTATCAGCCCGACCTGCAGTGGCCGCTCTACGGCGCGACTCCGACACGCGCGGAAGCGCAGACGCATATCCAACTTCGTCCGCCGTTCCGGGTCGTGTGGAGTCGCGGCATCGGGTCGCTGATCGAGTTCCCGGCCGTCGTCGTCGACGGCGTCGCGTACATCGGCAACGCGCGCGCGTCGATTCGCGCGATCTCCATGCGCGACGGGCACGTGCTGTGGCGTCATGACACGCCGTACGGGAAGATGGCTTCGTCGCCCGCGGTCTTCGGCGAAGAGCTCGTCTACCACTCGATGGGCGGGCACGTGTTCGTGCTCGATCGCGCGACCGGCCGGCTCAAGTGGGAGTATTGGATCGGCTCGTCGATCGAGTCGTCGCCGATCGTGCAGCACGGCATCGACTACTTCGGTGCGTGGAACGGCAACCTGTACGCGCTCGATCTGTACACGCATCGCCTCCGCTGGACGCGTGCCCTCGGCGCGAAGATCACGTCGAGTGCGGCCATCCAGGGCGGCCGCCTCTTCATCGGCGACTATGCCGGCCGGCTCTGGGCCGTATCGCGGCGCACCGGTGCGACCCGCTGGGTCGGCTCCGTGAACGGGCGCATCTACGGGACGCCGGCTGTCCTGCACGGGCGCGTTTTCGTTCCCTCCTCGACCGGAGGCTCGCTGACGGCATTCTCGACCACGGGCCGCCGCCTCTGGCGTGTCAACACAGGCTCGTACGTCTACTCGTCGCCCGCGGCATGGGGCGGACGCGTGTTCTTCGGTTCGTACAACGGCGTGTTCTACGGCATCTCGGCCTCCAGCGGGCGTATCCGATGGGAGGTCGGGCTCGGCGGCCCGATCTCCGGCGCGGCTGTCGTCGTGGACGGCGTCGCGTATGCAGGAAGCTTCGCCCACCGCATCGTCGGCGTTGACGCGCGCAGCGGCCGCGTCTTGTTGCGATTCGGACATGGGCACTACGTGCCGGTCTCCGGGAACGGACAGCGCTTACTTTTTCACGGTTACTCTCGTCTCTATGCAGTGGAGCCCCGCGCCGTGACGCGAACGCCTGCGATACATCGCAAACGACACCTGCGGCGCAACCGCAGATGAGACGCGCGGCGGCAGGGGTCGCCGCCGTCGTTGCGCTCGCGGTACCAGCTGTCGCGCACGCAACCGCTGCGCACGACGCAGCGCTTGCGCGGAAGGGAATCACCCTCGGCGTCAAGAAGCACTGGCTGAAGGCAGCCGACGCGCAGCGCTATCGCACGGACGTCGCACATGCGCTGCGTGACGTGTCGCGACTCGCGCCGTTGCGAGCGCACGTGGTCACATCGCAACTCGCGCAGCTCACGCCGCTCTGGAGCTCGTACACGTCGCCGCGCGCGCTCACGCTCTTCGGGCAGCTCGAGGCGAACATGTCGTACCTCGAGACGCAGAGAGTCCCGACGACTGACGTCGACATCACGGACGACGACGGCGTCGTCTATCGCTGGTTTTCCAATCTCGGCTTCGAGTTCCATCCACTCGCAAGCTTCGGCGCGCTCAACAACGCCGCCGCGGCGCAGGACGGCGACAAGACGCAGGCGCTCGCGGATGCGCTCGTCGCGCGTGCGATTCCTCGCGGCTCGCGGCTGATCTGGGAGTACCAGTTCAAGTTCGGCATCGGACGGCCGCCGTGGGCGTCGGGCCTCGCGCAGGCTGTCGCTGCACAAGCGCTCGCGCGCTCGGCTGCGCTGCTCGACGATCCGGCACTCGGCGCCGCCGCGGTACACGCGTTCGCATCCGTGTCGCCGCTCACGATGAAACTGTCGAGCGGGCCTTGGATCCGGCTGTACGGCTTCAACAGCGAGATCGTGCTGAACGCGCAGCTGCAGGCGGTGCTCTCTCTCTTCGAGTACGCGCAGAGCACCGAGGACGCGAACGCAGCGGCGCTCGTGCAGCAACTGAGCTCGACTGCCGAGAAAATGTTCCTGCGGTTCGACACCGGCGACTGGTCGCTCTATGAGCTCGGCGGCGCATACGCGTCAAAGTCGTACGAGAAGTTCGTCACCGACCTGCTCCAGAAGCTCGCGGCGAAGACCGGCGACCCGTTCTGGGTCGCGACCTCCCAGCGCTTCCACGCCTACTACTACGACCCGCCGCAGGTCACGCAGGCTACGCCGCCCCCGACGATCTACCCGCAGCCCGCAGACGGCTACCTCGACACTGCGCCGATCACGGTCAATCTGTCCATGCGCGCATCCGTGACGCTCGCGGTCGGCGGCAAGGTGACGACCTACCGCTGGGCGGCCGGGTCGCACATCGTGAACTGGACGCCGGCGGCCGGGCTCGCGGCCGGGACGTATCCCGTCCAGATCACGGCGACGTCGTACGCCGGTCACAAGGCAACGTACTCGCTCGCTCCCGTCGTCGTGCAGTGGGACACTGCGCCGCCGGCGATCGCCGCGCAGCCGACGCTCTCCGGCTCGACGCTCACCTGGAACTTCACCGACCCGGGCACGCCCACGGTCGACCTCGCGGTCGACTTCTCCGACCCGGCCGGCGTGACCCCGACCCAGACCGTCGAGCTCGGCCGGCTGCCGCTCACCGGCACGGCGACAGTCGCGATCCCGCCGGGGACCTGGAACGCGACGCTTCGCGCGACGAATACCGCCGGTCTCACGACCACCGTTCTACTCGGAAACTTCACGCAGCCCGGCTAACCTCCCGCGTCGATGCGGTACATCGTCACCGGTGCAGCCGGGTTCATCGGCTCACACCTAGCCGAGGCGCTCGGCAACGCGGGCCACGAGGTCGTCGGTGTCGACTGCTTCACCGACTACTACGACCCTGCCGAGAAGGAGGCGAACGCACAAGGCCTCGACTTGCGGCGTCTCGATCTCGCGGAGGAGCCCCTCGACCTCGACGGCGTCGACGGCGTCTTCCACTTGGCCGGACAGCCCGGCGTGCGGAGCTTCGGCGACCTCTTCCCGCTCTACCTTCGCCGCAATGTGCTGGCGACGCAGCGTGTCCTCGAGGCGTGCACGGCGACCGGCACGCGGCTTGTCTTCGCGTCGTCTTCGTCGGTCTACGGGGAGGCCGAGGCATATCCGACGCCTGAGGACGCAACGCCTCGGCCCATCTCGCCGTACGGGATCACGAAGCTCGCGTGCGAGCACCTCGCGCGCGCGTACGGCGGCGACGTCGTGACGCTCCGCTACTTCACCGTATACGGGCCGCGCCAGCGTCCTGACATGGCATTTCGCCGCGTGTGCGACGCACTGCTTGCCGGCGGCACCTTCGAGGTCTACGGCGGCGGCCTACAGTCGCGCAGCTTCACGTACGTCGCGGACGCGGTCAACGCGTCGATCGCGGCGATGGAGCGCGCGCCACGCAGCTCCGTCTTCAACGTCGGCGGTGGGGAGGAGGCGAACATGCTCGCCGCGATCGAGCTGCTCGAGCAGGCATCCGGACGCTCGCTCGACGTTCGCCACGTCGATGCGGCGCGCGGTGACGTCTCACGAACGAAGGCCGACGACTCGCGCATCAGTGCGGCGCTCGGGTGGTCGCCGCGCACGTCGCTCGCCGACGGGTTGAGCGCAATGTGGTCGTGGGCCTCGGCTAGAGTCGCCGCGGCATGAGCGCTTCTGAGCGGCAGTCGTTCGATCCGGAGGCCGAGCAGGAGATCGACTTCGGCCGCTACGTCCGGCTGCTCGCCGCGCGGTGGTGGCTCATCGTCGCGGGCCTCATCCTCGGGGCGGTGATCGGCTATGCGGTGTCGCTCGGCGGCAGCCAGCGCTACCAAGCGACGGCGACGCTCTACCTCGGGCAGCCGTACTCCGCGAGCGGGAACGTCCAGCTCCAGGCGGCGCAGACGAACCCGAGCACGGTGCGCCAGATCGTGCACGCGACGAGCATCGTCAACCAGGTTGCGGCTACGTGCAAGGCGAAGGCGGGATCGTTCAAGGGCGGCATCTCGACGCAGACCGTCTCCGGGAACATCTCGAAGAACGGACAGACGCCGCTCGTCACGGTGAGCGTGAAGGCGGCCAAGCGGAAGGTGGCGACGTGCACCGCGAATGCGCTGGCACACCTTGTGATCGCGAAGACGTCCGCCTTCGCGAATCAGAAGATCGCAAACTTCCGCAGAGAGATCGTCGTCGACGAGAAACAGGAAGCGCTGATCAACAAGTCGCTGCAGACCGGCGGCCTATCGACGTCCGACCAGCTGCTGTTGCAACTGCGGCTCGCCACCGTGCAGACAGACCGGCTCAACGTGACGCAGCTTCTCTCGCAGGCAAAGCAGGTCGAGGCGCCCTCAATCCTGACCGCCGCCGCGCCGAATCGCATCACCGCGCGCAGTCATCGCAACACGGCAGTCGTCGCCGCGATCATCGGCGCGATCATCGGCGCGCTCGCGGCGCTGCTCTGGGACAGCATCGCGGCGGCGGCGCAGCGTAGGCGCTCGAACAACGGCTGACGATGCTTGAGGGCTCGCGCGTCGCGGTCGTCGTGCCCGCGCACGACGAGGAGGAGCTGATCGCCACGACGCTGGCGGCCATTCCCGACTTCGTCGACCGGATCTACGTCATCGACGACGGCTCGCGAGATGCGACCGTCGAGCGGGCCCGCGAGGTTGGCGGCGACCGGGTCGAGGTCATCTCGCACGATGAGCGCCGCGGCGTCGGCGCCGCGATCGTCACCGGCTACAAGCGCGCGGCGGTGGACGGCTTCGACGTCACGTGCGTGATGGCGGGCGACAACCAGATGGATCCGGAGGATCTCGAGGTCCTTGCCACGCCGGTCTTGCGCGGCGAGCTCGACTACGCGAAGGCAAACAGGCTCGTCACCGGCGAGGCATGGACGCTTATCCCACGGGCGCGCTACCTCGGCAACGCCGTGCTCTCGATGCTGACGAAGATCGCGTCCGGCTACTGGCACGTGGCGGACTCGCAATCCGGTTACACGGCGATCTCGCGGCGCATGCTCGAGGTGCTCGACCTCGACCGCGTCTACACGGGCTACGGCTTCCCCAACGACCTCCTCGTGCACCTGAACGTCTGGAATGCGCGCGTGCGCGACTTCCCGTCGCGCCCGATCTATGGGGTCGGCGAGCGCTCCGGGATCCGCTATCACCACGTCGTGCCGCGCATCTCGTGGCTCCTGCTCAAGGGCTTCTTCTGGAGATTGCGCGAGAAGTACGTCATCCGCGACTTCCATCCGCTCGTCTTCTTCTACGCGTTCGGCTTTCTCGCAACGCTGGCCGGCTTCGTGCTCGGCTGCATCGAGATCGGGTACCGGATCGCGGGCTACGAGGTGAGCGTCGGGACCGTCGTCCTGATCGCGCTGCTGCTCATATCCGGCTCGCAATTCACGCTCTTTGCCATGTGGTTCGACATGGAGACGAATAAGGATCTGCGCTGATGAGACAACTGGGCGTTGTCGTCGTATGCGTCGCCGCGTTCTACTCCGTCATCGTTCCGCTGCGGCTCGTGCAGCACGACCCGCTCTGGTTCGTGCACGTCGGGAAGCAGTTCGTCGTCGCGGGGCACTCGAGTCACACGATCTCGCACCTGCACTGGGACGGCCCGATCGGCTACGACGGCCAGTACTACTTCGGCCTCGCAGCGGATCCGGCCAACGCACGCGACTACACGGGCATCGAGTCCGGCATCGTGTATTCGCGCGTCGGCTATCCCGCTCTCATCCGAATCACCAGCGCGGGGAATGTCTCGGCGATGCCGTACGCGATGCTCGTCATCAACCTCGTCGCGGTGATCGCCGGCACGTTCGCCGTGGGCTCGTGGCTCATCCGCCGCGGCCTGCCGCCGTGGCCCGCCGCGCTGTACGGCCTCTATCCCGGCCTGATCTTCTGTGTGATCCGGGACCTGACGGAGCCGCTTTCGTACGCGCTCGTGGCGATCGCGGTGCTGCTCTTCGACCGGCGGCTCTGGCTATCTGCGGCCGTCTTCGCGCTCGCCGCACTCACGCGCGAAACGGCGGTGCCGTTCGCTCTCGGCGGTGCCGTCTCCCTGCTGCTCGCTGAGCGGCGGGACTGGCGGCGGTCCGTCGGCTTCGCCCTGGCATCGTGCGCGCCGCTGCTGGTTTGGCGGATTGTCGCCGGCGCCTACACCGGCCGGTCGACGCAGGAGGTCGACCACACCGGGCGCTGGTTCGCACCGTTCCACGGTTTCTTCCCGGGCTGGCCGTTCGACAGCCAGCACCGTGTGATCTTCATCACCGTGATCGGCCCGGCGATGCTTGCCGCTGCGGGGGCGATCGTGCAGCTCGCGCACAGGCGTAGCCCGGTGACCGCGCTCGTGTTGCTTGCAAACGTGCTGCTCTACGTCGTCTTCCTGCCGCGCGGTGTCTATCTCGACTATGCGGCCGCAAGCCGCGCGGCGATCGGTGTTGTCCTTGCGGCGCTCTACTGCCTGCCTGCGTGGTGGGGGCGAGCCCTCGTCCCGCGCCTGCTCGTCTCCGCCGATGTCATCGGCTGGTCGCTCCTCTGGTTCCTTTTTGTCGCCTGGAAGTACAGCTTCTCGTCGATCGGCCTGATCACGACGTAGGGCGGAGCACGGCGCCGCGCAGCTGTATGAAGAGCTGCGACACCGGGCGTCGCATCGACCGCACGAGCGGCACCGCAATCGCCGCGAATACGAGCACGAGCAGCACGTTGCGAGCGAGTGCGAACCACGTCACCGGGCTCACGTGCACGAGATGCCAGAAGCGTCCGGGGAACCACGTCATCGTGAGTCCGCATGCGCCGAAGAGGAGGGCAGTTGCGACGATCCCGGGAGTTCCCGCGACAAGCGGTACGAGCGGAATCAGCCAGACGATGTACTGCGGCGAGAGCACGCGGTTGAACGCGACGTAGGCGGTCACTGCGGCCGCAGCCGCAGTGATGAGGCGCTGCGGCTCATCCGGGCCGGCGGCGTAGGCGACGTAGACGCCGATCAGCGCGGCGATGAGGATGAGCGTAAAGATCGTCGCTGCGACGGTTGCGACGCCGCCGGCGACGTTCAGCGAGTACGGCCGGCCGACGACGATGTGCACGTGATGGATCCCGAGACGGCTCGCCGCCATGAGGATCGTCGCCGGCAGGCTCTCCATCTGCAGGCCGCGCTCGAATTGCGTCTTCAGGCTGTAGCCGAGGCCCGTCGGGCCGACGATCGCGAACGGCAGTGAGGCGACGATGCCGACGGCGATGCACACGCAGAGCGACCACAGCGCCTCTCGCCGCCCGTACCGCCGCCATGCCCAGACGAGCACGATCGGCAGCAGCACGACCGGATAGACCTTCGCGGCGATCCCGAAGCCGAGGAGGCCGAAGCTGAGCCGGTTGCGGCCCACAAGGAGCGCCGCCAGCCCGGCGGCCGTGAAGAGCGCGGGCCAGTAGTCGAGGCTGTTGATCGAGATCGAGCCGAGCGCGAAGGGAAGCGCGGCCGCCGCGGCGACCATGCCGTAGAGCCGCAGCCCGCGTGCGCCGAGCGCGTTGAGCGTGACGGCGACCGCGACGATCGCGCCCATCGCATAGACGAGATCGAAGACGTGGAACCAGTCGTAATAGCTCCCGGGCGGCAGCACCGGCCACAGCACGGGAAGCACTGAGCCGGGCGCCCAGTCGAAGTAGAAGTCGTGGTACGGCCACAGGCCGTGCTGCATCCGATGGCCGTATATCCGGTAGAGGTACATGTCGCCGACGCCCTTGCCGCTGAAGAGCCCGACCCAGGGCGGCGAGCACGCGGCGATGAGCACCGCGATGCCGAAGAGCGACGGCTTGAGCGAGCGCCTTACCATCGCGCCGGCACCGGTGTGGGCAGCCGTCGCAGGGCGAGCCGCAGGAGGACTGCGACTCCGGCCGACCAGAGGACGAAGAGTTCCGGCAGGCTCGCGTACAAGAAGCGCGGATGCTGCGCCGTGTTCGCGTAGAAGCTGTAGAAGACTGGATTGACGAGCAGGAACGCGAGCACAAGTGCGAGAGGCCACGGCCGGATGACCGCCGCGATGCCGATCAGAGCCAGCGGGACGACGATCGCGAGCGTATGCGGCGTGAAGATCGATGAGTGCGTCCACGACGACACGACGTGCGCGGGATCGAATGGGTCTGTCGGCCACGACCGGCGGTTGTTGAACAGCTTCGGATAGGAGATCGGCCAAAACGCGCCGACGAGCGGCGCGAGGGAAAGCACTCCGGCGAGATACGGCAGCGCGTCCGTACGCCGGCCGCGCAGGAAGACGACAAGCAGGGCCGCAGCTGCGAGCAACGCGTTCGAGACCTTCACGAGCGTCGCCGCGCTCAATGCGCAACCCGCGAGCGCGAGACGCAGCTGCGTCAGGCGTGGCGAGAGCACGAGCGCCGCGCCGCTTGTCACGAGCAACGTCGAGAGTGGCTCGTCGTAGTTATGCAGACCCGTGTCGACGTCCCACTGCGAGTTCGCCCACGCGTGGTGCCCTGCGATCAGCCCGACGAGCAGGGGCCATGCGGTCCAGAACGCTGCAGCGAGCAGACCGACCCAACGGCGACCCGTCGCGTTGCGCCCGAGATAACCGACGGCGACGACAGTGAGCGCGACGATCACGAGTGAGAGCGCAAAGCCGAAGTCCCACGCGACGTCCTTGCTCAGCCCGAACCCGAGCAGGCGATAGGGGAGCATCGGCAGCGACCAGACGAGCGACCAGCCGAAGACGGCGGCGCCCGTGGCCTTCATCCAGTGCACGTCCACCGAGACAACCAGTCCGAAGGCACAAAGCGCGGCCGCTGCGAGCCAGGCGCGCCACTCCGGCCGCCGGCGCCAGAGGACGGCGATCGCTGCGGCCGCCGCGAGCGCGAAGAGCGCGTCGAGCGCGAGCACGGCCCGCGGCATGCGCCCCCACGCGGCCATGAACTCGCGGGTCGCGGCGTAGAAGCCCGTCGCGTCGCCCTCCAGGCCCCCGTCACGCGCCGGACGGGTGAACGCGGGAGTTCCCGGGAAGCTCGAGCCGGCGTAGGCGGCCACCGGAATCGCGACCCGAATCGCGGCAAGGAAGCCGAGTGGTCCCCACCAGCGCATCGCGGAAGGACGCTAGCAGCGAAATAGGCCGTAAATCCTTTGTGAAGAGCGGCTGCACCCTCCGAGACCCTGGGTAGCATCGTCCCGGTGCCGACCGCCGTCGTGACCGGAGGGGCGGGCTTCCTCGGATCGCATTTGTGTGATGCGCTCGTCCGTGACGGAAGCCGCGTGATCTGCGTCGACAACCTCGAAACCGGCTCGCTCCAGAACGTGGAACATCTCCGGGGCGACCAGTTCACGTTCGTGAACCACGACATCACGGGCCACCTCGCGGTCGAGGGCCCCGTCGACGTCGTCTTCCACCTCGCGAGCCCGGCGAGCCCGATCGACTATCTGCGGCTCCCGCTGCAAACGCTCAAGGTCGGCTCGCACGGCACGCACAACGCACTCGGCCTCGCCAAGTGGAATCGCGCCCGGTTCCTGCTCGCGTCGACGAGCGAGGTGTACGGCGATCCGCTGATCCACCCGCAGCCGGAGACGTACTGGGGCAACGTCAACCCGATCGGCCCGCGCGGGGTCTACGACGAGGCGAAGCGATACGCCGAGGCGCTGACGATGGCGTACCACCGGCAGCAGGGCGTCGACACGTGCATCGTGCGCATCTTCAACACGTACGGACCGCGCATGCGCCCGCATGACGGCCGCGCAATTCCGACGTTCGTTCGGCAAGCGCTCGCGAACGAGCCGCTGACGGTGTTCGGTGACGGTTCGCAGACGCGCAGCTTCTGTTACGTCGACGATTTGATCCGCGGGCTGATCGCACTTGCAGACAGCGGGGAGCACCTCCCCGTGAACATCGGGAATCCGGCCGAGTACACGCTGCTCGAGCTTGCGCAGAAGGTCGTCGAGGTAACGGGCACGAAGAGCGAGATCGTGTTCGAGGCGCTGCCCGTCGACGATCCGAAAGTGCGCCAGCCGGACATCACACGTGCCCAGCAGCTGCTGGGCTGGGAGCCGCAGGTGGGTCTCGAAGAAGGACTGCGGCGAATGTTGCAAGCGAACTCACGGGAGTCATTGAGTGTCTAAACGCATCGCCCTCGTCGCGGCGGCCCTCGTGGCCGTCGCAGGTCTCGCTGTATCTGCGGCGACCGCATCACCGAAGAACGCGGCTCGCGCGCAATCGAGCCATCTGCTCGTCGGCATCAACGACGAGGCCTTCACCTTGTACGGCGACCCGGCGACTGCGTTCGCGACGCTGAGATCGCTGAAGGCGCAGGTGATCCGCGTCAACCTTTACTGGGGTGGCAACAAGTGGGCGGTAGCGAAGTCGCGGCCGACTGATCCGACCGACCCGGGCGATCCGGCGTACGACTGGTCGATCTACGACCGGCTCGTGCGCTACGCGACGCAGTTCAACGTCAAGGTCGTCTTTTCGATCCTGTTCACGCCTACCTGGGCGAACGGCGGGAAGGCGCGGACGGTTCCGCCGAAGAACTACAACGACCTCGTCAACTTCTCGTATGCCGCCGCCGAGCGGTACAGCGGTCTGTGGACGCCGCCGACGTGGCAGCAGGACCCGTCGAACCCGACGACGAAGCTGCCGCTCCCGAAGGTGAACATGTGGACGGCGTGGAACGAGCCGAACAACCCGGCCTTCCTTTCTCCTCAGTACAAGCGCGTCGGCAAGACGTGGCGCGTAGAGAGCGCGTACAACTACGCGAAGATCTGCAACGCGGTGATGGCCGGCGTCCATTCGCCGTACCTCGGTCCGCTGCCCGACGAGCACGTGGCGTGCGGCGTGACCGACCCGAAGGGGAACGACGCGCCGGCGACGACGCGCGCGTCGGTCGATCCGCTGACGTTCCTGAGCGCCGCGCACAAGTACGGCATGAAGGCGCCGGATGTCTACGCGCACAATCCGTATCCCGACATCGGCGCGCTTGAGTCGCCGAGCTACGTTCCGACGGGTAAGACTCGCCGTCGGGTGCAGATCGGCAACATCAACAACCTGATGAAGCTGGTCAGCCAGTACTACGGGCCGATCCACCTGTGGATCACGGAGTTCGCGTACCAGACGAATCCGCCAAACAAACACTTCGGCGTGTCCTACGCGAAGCAGGCGAAGTACCTGACGCAGTCCTACGCAATCGCGCGTGCGAACCCGCGCATCGACATGATGCTCTGGTTCCTCGTCCGCGACGACCCCACGAAGGCCGGCTGGAAGTCCGGTCTCGCGACCTCGACCGGCAAGAAGAAACCGGCCTGGGCCGCCTACGTCAAAGTTCCGCGCGGTATCTAGGGGGTCAGATAGTCCACCGTGCGCCGGAGGCCGTCCGCGAGGGCGGTCTTCGGCGTGTACCCGAGGATCCGCTCCGCCTTCGTGAGGTCGGCCCAGGAGTTGCGGATGTCCCCGGCGCGCGAGGGCAGATGCCGTCGCTCGACGGGCTTGTCGAGGATCTGGCCGATCGTGTCGGCGATCTGATTCACGCTTGCCGGCGCACCCGCGGCCACGTTGAAAATCTCGCCGCTCGCGCCGTCGGCGTGACCGGCGAGGATGGTCGCGTCGACGACGTTGCCGACATGGGTGAAGTCGCGTGACTGCTCGCCGTCGCCATGCACGTCGATCGGTTCGCCGGCAGCGATCCTCGTGACGAAAAGCGGGATCACGGCTGCGTACTGCGAGTACGGGCTCTGCCGCTCGCCGAACACGTTGAAGTAGCGCAGGACGACCGACTCGAACGACTCGTAAACGCGCGAGAAGCTGATGCAGTAGCGCTCTGCCGCGAGCTTCGCGACGCCGTATGGAGAGATCGGGTCCGGCGGCGCGTCCTCGCTCGTCGGCAGCGTTCGCGTCGAACCATAGACGGACGTCGACGAGGAGAACACGACGCGCCGCACCGACTCGTCCCGTGCCGCGAGCAGGACGTTCAGCGTTCCCTCCACGTTCACGGCGCTCGACGTCAGCGGGTCCTGCACGGAGCGCGGCACGGAGCCGAGCGCGCCGAGGTGGTAGACGACTTCCGTCCCGCGCACCGCGTTGTGCACGCGCTCGTAGCTCCGAAGCTCGCCCTCGACGATGTCGACGTCGAGACCCTCGAGGTTCGCACGGTTCCCGGTCGAGAAGTTGTCGAGCACGCGCACCTCGTCTCCGCGCTCGAGGAGCGCCCGCGCGAGATTCGAGCCGATGAACCCGGCCCCGCCGGTAACGAGGACCTTTGCTATGCGACGGCCTCGACGTGGTAGTTCGCGTTGAGTGAGCCCGGAATCGTCTGCCGCAGCGTCGGGATCGCGCGGTCGAGCGTCTCCCCGGTCGCGTTCAGCGCCCAGATGAACGGCGCACCAAAGGGACGCACGTGCGCCCGCTTCGCGAGCAGGTCGACGACGTGCGCTACGAGCATCGCAACGGTTGCGGCAGTCCCGGCACCGGGCCGCACCCTAACGGACTCCCATTGGGCGTTTGTTTGGAAGAGCCGCTCGAGCCCAGTGTGCGTCCAGCGCCACAGGTCGTCGGGATTCGGGTGGAAGGGATAGATGCCGTGCGTCGAGAGCAGCACGCGGCCGCCGTCCTTCACGACGCGGCGCAGCTCGCGGACAGCCGCGTCGGGATCGGGAATGTGCTCGAGCACCTGGAGGCAGAGCACGACGTCGAACGAGGCGTCCTCGACGGGGATGGAGTCGATCGATCCGTGCAGGTCCGCGTGCGGGTTCCCGGGGACATCGAAGCCGACGATCTCGCCCGCGCCCTGCAGGAGGGCCTCGTACGGGCGGTCGCCGCAGCCGACATCGAGCACGCGTGCGCTGCGCACGTCCTGCGCGCGGAGCCAGTCGAGGAGCGGCTTGCGCACCGCGTACTGCACCGATGTGCGCGACGGGCCGAGTCTCGTGGTCATACCCGCTCCGGCGCCGGCAAAGCCGGCACCTCCGCTCCTTGTGAGCGTCCGTCGAGCCTACCGCTCATAGGCTCCGGGGTCGCGGCCAGTCCGAACGCGAGCCAGGTCAACGCGTCGAGCGGGATGCCTGCGATGAAGCCCTGCGCGGTCCAGAGCCAGACGAGTAGCGCAGTCCATGCAAGCGCGATCGTCCCAATTCTTCTTCCGGCGAGCGCGGCGCGGCCGGACAGCCACGCCGCGGCGGCGAACACGGCGGCGATGAGGACGAAGCCGATCACGCCGAGATCCGCGAGTCCCTGCACCCAGAGGTTCTGCACGCCGTACTGATGATCGGGCGCGCGCGAGGGAAATGCGTTCGGCGACTCATCCGGGAAGCGACGGTGTGCAGCGGGAAGGTACGGCTCGAACGTGTCGGGCTCAGCGGACCCTTCGAAGCCGACGCCGAGCACGGGGTGGTCGAGCCAGATCTGGTAGCCGAGCCAGACGAGCAGCGTGCGGTGCGCATAGGTCTGGATTTTTGTCGGATGCGCCTGACGGGCGCCCGGGGTTGCGCCGAGAAAGCGAGCGAATGCGTCGAGGTCGGCGCCGCGGATCGCGATCGAGCCGACGAGCACGATCACTGCAGCCAATGCAACGAGTGCAACCGGGCGGACCGCGAGCTCGCGCCGAACGAGACCGACGATCGCGAGCACGGCGAGCGCGGTCAAGACGCCGAGCACGCCTGCGAGTGCGCCCGCAATGATCGTGCCGAGGATGCCGCTGACGGTGGCGACGATCGCAAGGCGACGGCCGAGCCGAAGGCGCGGGAAGCCGATTGCGACCAGCCCGACGAGCAGCACGGCGCACGAGATCGCAGCGAAATCGCCGGAGGAGAGAAACGACGCCTGCCGCCTGGCGACGGTGCCCGCGAGGAAGATCGGCGCGCCGAAGAACTGCGCGACGCCGACGCCGGTCGAGAAAACGCTCCACAGAACGAGCGACCAGAGCGTGACGATGAAGTCGGTGGATGTCCGGACGATCAGCGCAATCGCGGGTGCGAGCAGCGCGTACTCGAGCAGCTTCGCGCCGGTGACGGCATGCGTCTGCCACGCGTAGCCGGAATCGTGCGCCCGCCCCAACGCGACCTCGACGAAGAGCCAGGCGAAGAACACCACCGCCGCGCCCCAGAGCAGGCGGCCGCGCGCGAGCGAGCCGAAGCCGCTCCGAAAGCCGACGGCGGCGCCGGTGAGGACGACGGCAAGCACGGCAAAGTCGGAGAGGTACGCGTTGATCGTCGTCGAGCCGATGCCGACCACGAAGCCCGGCTCGTACCGGACGTGCAGGAAGAGGATCGGAATAGCCGCGGCGAGCAACAATGCGCGCGGCGAGAGCGCCGGCGTGCGGGTGGCCACGGGGGCGCAACTATACTGACGCCGCCTGATGAGCCGACTCTTCGTCCGTCGTTCCGTTACGGCCGTCGGCATCTACTCGTCCGTCGTGCTCGGCTTCCTCGCCACGGTCGTCGCGGCGCGGATCTTCCACTCGCAGCATCGCTTCGGCGACTACGCGGCGGTCATGGCCGCGGCGGCGCTGTGCCAGTCGTTCTTCGATCTCACCGTCGAGGAATCCGTCGTCAAGTACGGCTTCCGCTATGTCGCGTCGGCAAGCTGGGGAAGGTTCCACACGCTCTTTCGCAACGCCTTGTGGTTCAAGCTCCTCGGCTCGGTGCTGGGCGCGATCGGGCTCGTTGTCTTCTCGTTCATCGCTCCGGAACGCCTGCACACCGCCCTTCTGCTCGCGGCCGGGATCCCGCTCGGCCAGTCGCTCGAGGGGCTGGCCGGCACTGTGCTCTATCTCCGCAACCGCTACGACCTGCGCGCGCTTCTCCTCGCATGGTCGATGGGTCTGCGGCTTACAGGGGTCGCCGTCGGCGCGCACTACGGTCTCGCCCAGACGATCGCGGGAGTTCTTGCCGCGCAGGTGCTCGCGACCGCGACAATTGTTGCGGTCGGGCTTGTCGGCCTGCGCAGGTTCCCTTCGGCCGAGCCAGAGCCGCTCGGAGAGGACCGGCGTTCGATCCTGTCGTTCATCGGGCAGTCGAGCGTCGCGACCGGCGTGCTCTCGCTCCGCTCGTCGCTCGCGCCGATCCTGCTCGGCCTCGTCACGTCGACTGCGCAGCTCGGGCT
This sequence comes from Gaiellaceae bacterium, assembly GCA_036496545.1. Classification (GTDB taxonomy): domain Bacteria; phylum Actinomycetota; class Thermoleophilia; order Gaiellales; family Gaiellaceae; genus Palsa-739. The sequence goes on from DASXKX010000036.1 coordinate 68,237, forward strand.
CTTCCGCGTCGCCCAGGCGCCGCAGTCGGGATTCCAGTCCCTGTCCGCGCCTGCGCGCATGGTGCTCTTGACCGAGCAGACGCGCGACTGGGAGCATGGACGGCAGTCGGCGGTCTTGCGTGGTGTTCGGCGCTACAGCGCTGCGGCGCTCCTCGTCTCGCTCGTGATCGTTCCGCCGCTGCTGATCTTCCTCCCCGACCTCATCCGCTGGATCTACAAGCCGGAGTACGCCGGCGCAGCGAACGCCGCGCGCGTTTTCACGCTCGCGGCGGCGCTGCAGCTCGTCTACGGCTGGACGAAGTCGTTCCCGGTCACGATCGGGAGGCCGGGATTGCGTGTGCTGACGCACGGTGTCGAGACACTTGTCGTGCTCCCGCTGGTGCCGTTGCTCGGCGTCGAGTGGGGAGCGACGGGCGCGGCCGTCGCGGTCCTGATCGGCGTCGCTGTGTTTGCCGTCATGTGGACCGTGATCTTCCTGCGCGTGCAACCGAGCGACGTGCAGCACCCACCGTCGCTCGAGGAGGAAGCCGCGTCCGAGGCCGGCGTGCTCGCGGGATGAAGGTGTTGGTTGTCTCGGGGATCTGGCCGCCGGACGTTGGCGGCCCGGCGAGTCATGCGCCCGAGGTTGCGGCGTTCCTGCGCGATCGCGGGCATGAGGTCGAGGTCGTGATCACCGCCGACCGTGAGCCGCACAGTGAGGCGTATCCGGTGCACTGGGTCTCGCGTTCGCTGCCGAAGGGCGTCGTGCATGCGCGGGCGCTTGCGATGATCACTGCACGCACGCGCACGAGCGAGGTCCTCTACACGACCGGGATGTTTGCGCGCAGCGCAACCGCGTGCACGCTGATGCGGACGCCGAGCGTCGTGAAGCTGACCGGTGACCCGGCGTTCGAACGCATGCGCTGGCGCGGGACGTTCACGGGCGGACTCGAGGAGTTCCAGCGAGGCGGCAGCGGGCTCGAGTCGGGCGCGTTGCGCGCGCTGCGCTCCTGGACGCTCCGCTCAGCCACGCGCATCGTCTGCCCGAGCTCGTATCTCCGTGAGGCGGTCATCGGGTGGGGCGTGCCTGCGGAGCGTGTGAGCGTGCTGCCGAACCCGGTTCCGAGCTCGGCTCCGGTGGACCGTGACGCCGCGCGCGCCCGGCTCGGCGTCGACTCGCAGGTGCTCCTCGCGTTTGCGGGCCGTTTCGGCCCGCAGAAGGCGCTCGACGTCGCGCTCGATGCGGTCGCGGCGGCGGAGAACGTGACGCTCGCGCTCGCAGGCGAGGGTGACGGGGCGGCCGAGCTGCGCCGCCGGGCCGAGCCGCTCGGCGACCGCGTTCGCTTCCTCGGCTCGCTCACGCGCGACGGGGTGCTCGAGCTCTTCGCCGCTGCGGATGCGTCCGTGCTCTCGTCGGCATGGGAGAACCTGCCGCACGCCGTGCTCGAGTCGCTTGCGGCCGGGACACCGGTGCTCGCAACTGCAGTCGGCGGCGTGCCGGAAATCGTCGAGGACGGCGTCAACGGCCTGCTCGTCCCGGCCGGCGACCGCGAGGCGTTCGCCGCAGCGGTCTCGCGCTTCGCCGCGGACGCGTCGCTGCGCGAGCGGCTGCGCGCGGGCGCGGCGGCCTCGGTCGAGCGCTTTGCGCCGGAGGGCATCTATGCGGAGCTCGAGGCGATCCTCCAGAGTGTCGCTCGGTGAGGGTGCTGATCGTGAGCGGCATCTGGCCGCCGGATGTGGGCGGGCCTGCCTCGCACGCGCCTGAGGTTGCGGCGGAGCTCGTGGAGCGCGGTCACGCGGTCGAGGTCGTGACGACGGCGTCGGCACCGCCGGCAGTCCAGCCGTATCGCGTGCGCTACGTCTCGCGGTCGCTGCCGCCGGGTGCGCGCCACGCCGCGGTCGCGGCGCTCGTGGCGAAGGCCGCGCGGCGCGCAGACGTCGTCTACGCGACGAGCATGCTCGGCCGAACGACCGTCGGCGCGGCGTTCGCGCACACGCCGCTCGTCATGAAGATCTCCGGCGATCCGGCATACGAGCGCTCGCTGCGTCGAGGCTGGTACGCGGGGACGCTCGCCGGCTTTCAGCACGCGCGGCTCGGCTCGCCGGCGGCCGCTCTCCGCCGCTGGCGCACGTTCGCGGCGGCGCGTCCCGCGCAGCTCGTCTCTCCGAGCGTGTTTCTCCGCGACATCGTGCTCTCGTGGGGCATCGCGCCGGACCGTGTCACCGTCGTGCCGAACGCGGCGCCACCGTTGCCTGCGCTGCCGTCTCGCGAAGAGGCGCGCGAACGCTTCGGCACCGACGGCTCAACGCTCGCGTTCGCCGGCCGGCTCACAGCCGCGAAGGCGCTCGACGTCGCGTTCGACGCCGTTGCACAGGTCGACGGTGTGACGCTGCTCGTCGCCGGCGACGGTGAAGAGCGCGCGCGGCTCGCTGCGCGCTCGCCTGGGAACGTCCGGCTGCTCGGGTCGCTCGACCGGGTCGCCGTGCTCGAGCTGTTCCGGGCTGCCGATGCTGCTCTGCTTTCATCGGCCTGGGAGAACTTCCCGCACGCGCTCGTCGAGGCGCTCGCGGTCGGGACGCCGGTGCTTGCGACGAGCGTCGGCGGCATCCCGGAGATCGTCGTCGACGGCGAGAACGGGTTGCTCGTGCCCGCCGGCGATGCCGAGGCGCTCGCCGCCGCGATCACACGGTTCTTCGCGGACGGCGACCTGCGCGCGCGCCTGGCCGGCGCCGCCGCGCCGTCCGCCGAGCGGTTCGCACCGCAGCGGACCGTCGACCAGCTCGAGGCGATCCTGCGGAAGGCGGCACGATGAAGCCCCGTGTGCTCTTTGTCGGCCGCAGCCGGCTTTCGCTCCCGCTCGATTCGGCGCTCGCGCGCAAGTGGGACGCGGTCGCGGAGGAGCTCGACATCCGCGTCATCGCAACCGGCCGCTCGGGCGGGCAGGAGGACGAGCGCTTTCGGCTCGTGCCCGACCGCGATCTCGTCGCCTTCTACGCGCTCCTGCCGCTGCGTGTGCGCGACGAGGTGCGGACATTCGATCCCGACGTGATCGTCACGCAGAGCCCGTACGAGGCGGTGGTGGTGAGGCCGGTGCGCGGCCGTGCGCGCATCCTGCTCGAGGTGCACGGCGACTGGAACACTGCCGCCCGTCTATACGGCTCGCCGCTTCGCGTCGTGCTCGACCCGTTGAGCCGGCAGCTCGCGCGCGCTGCCGTCCGCGCGGCCGACGCTGTGCGCACGGTCGGGCCGTTCACGAGCCGGCTC
>DASXKX010000037.1:0-8248 GCA_036496545.1 Gaiellaceae bacterium
CGCCACCGGCGAGATGTCGGAGATCGGCGACGCGGTCGGCATCATCGCCGCGCAGTCGATCGGCGAGCCGGGCACGCAGCTGACGATGCGGACGTTCCACACCGGCGGTGTCGCCGGCGCGGACATCACGCACGGCCTCCCACGCGTCGTCGAGATCTTCGAGGCCCGCAACCCGAAGGGTGCCGCGGAGCTCGCGGAGATCGAGGGCACGGTGCATCTCGAGGAGACCGAGCGCCAGCTCAAGATCACGATCGTCGCGGACAGCGGTAACGAGGAGGACGACAAGTCGTATCTCGTCCCACGCCGCACGCGGATGCTCGTCGTGCATGGGCAGCGTGTGGAGCCCGGCGACGCATTGACCGAGGGCTCGATCGCTCCGGCCGACCTTTTGCGGCTGAAGGGCTACACGGCGACCGAGCTGTACCTCGTCGACCAGGTGCAGAAGGTCTACAAGTCGCAGGGCGTCGAGATCCACGACAAGCACATCGAGCTGATCGTGCGGCAGATGCTGAAGAAGGTCCGCGTCGACAACGCGGGCGGGACGGATCTGCTGCCTGGCCAGCTCGTCGACAAGCTCGTCCTGGATCGCGAGAACGCGCGCGTGAAGAAGGAGAAGGGCAAGGACCAGGCGACGTCGGAACCGCTGATCCTCGGGATCACGAAGGCGTCGCTTGCGACCGAGTCGTTCCTCTCCGCCGCGTCGTTCCAGGAGACGACGAAGGTGCTGACCGACGCCGCGATCGAGGGCAAGATCGACCGTCTGCTCGGGCTGAAGGAGAACGTCATCATCGGGAAGCTGATCCCGGCGGCGACGGGCCTGAAGCGCTATAGGCAGATCGACATCCGCCCGTCCGACAAAGTGCCGGTGACCGCCTACCAGCGGCCGCAGACCGAGGAGCAGCTGCTCGCCGCGCTCGAGGAGATCGAGGGCGACGGCGAATCCGGCCTCGCCGGGCTCAACCTCGACTTCGGCGGCGAGCCGACGCTCACCGACGATGCGAACGGCGGCCAGCCGCACGACGAGATCGAGGCCGAAGAGGTGCCTGAAGTCGATTCGCCGTTGGACAGCGAGTCCTAGGGTCTGACTCCGCAGTAGGGAATGTGTAAAGAGGGCGGCCACGAGCCGCCCTCTTTGCTATTCGTGGGGCGGTCGTCGGTGAAGAAGCTTCTGCTTGTCCTCACGCTTTGCTTTGCGGCCGCGCCGGCGTCCGCCGCCGGCCCGCGCGCTGCAGTCCCGGCCCCGTACGCGGGAACGTGCGGACTCCCGAGCACCCAGCCGATCTGGTTCGACTTCGGGCAGCCGTATCTCCAGCCCGTGCTCGGACAGCCGGGCATTGCGATCGGCACGTCGACCGGTGACTGGCCCGCGCAGATGCGCGCGCTCGGTGCGGCGACGGTCTACTTCGACCTGAATCTGAAAAACCGCGTCGGCACGACGACGAAGCCGACCGATACGTCGACGATGCCGCAACGCGCGCAGACGCTCTTCAACTTCGCCTCGCAGCAGACCGGCTGCTCGACGCCGGTGATCGTCTTCAACGAGCTCGCCGGCCCCGGTCTTGTGACGCCGTGGTCCGATACGAACGCGCAGTACCGCGCGAATGTGCTCGCGTTGCTGCAGGACATCGCGAAGCTCGGCGCGCGTCCCGTCCTGCTGATCCCCGGCACGGCATACACCGGCGGCGACGCGCTTGCGTGGTGGCAGGCGGTGTCGACTGTCGCGGAGATCGTCCGCGAGATCTACGTCCCGGCGACGGCGACGTGGAAGCAAGGGCCGGTGCTCGGCAACCGCACGCTCCGGAACGACTACCGCAATGCGGTGTCGAATCTCATGTCGATCGGGATCCCGGCGAACAGGATCGGGCTTATGGTCAGCTTCGCGGCGACGGTCGGCTTCGGCGGTCGCAACGGCCTGCAGCCCGCTTCGGCGTGGTACCAGGTGGCGAAGTGGCAGGCGCTCGCGCTACGCCAGGTTGCGGCGGAGACCGGGATCGCGTCGATCTGGTCGTGGGGGTGGGGGAGATACACCACGGTCGAGCTGGATCCCGACAAGGGGCGCGCCGCGTGCGTCTGGCTGTGGACGCGGTCGCCCTCGCTGTGCAACGCCCCGAAGCAGCTCGGCGCAGGCTTCGACACATCGCTCACCGAGGGACAGCTCAGCGTGCTGTCGAGCGCTACGCAGTGCCTGATCGGAAAGCGGCGGCTGACGAGCGCGCAGATCGACCAGCTGCAGGCCGTGACCGGCGACCGCGAGACCGCGTACAGCGCGCTGTTCGAACGGCTCGTCGAGAGCAGCGCAACGCCGATCCCGACGAAGGCCGTTCTCGACGCGGAGAAGGCGGTGATCGCCCAGAGCTTCGGCGGCTCGCGGTCCGCGTACGTGAGTGCGCTCGCCGCTGCACACGCCAACGTGTCGATCGCGCGCGGCGTGCTGGGTGACGAGCTACGGCGCGCGGAGGTGTCGGCAACGCTGCTCGGCGGGTCGCCGACGGCCGACCAGATTCAGACCTTCTACCAGTCGTATCCAGATCTGCCCGTGCGGCTCGTGCAGGCGAAGCCGCAGCCGTCGTGGCTCGGCGCGCAGGCGAAGGGCTACGCGATCTCGGAGGTCGCGCCCGACCGTATTTTCACCATGACGAAGCCGACCGTGATCCGTACGAGCCAAGGGACGTTCACGGTGAAGCCGCTCGACGCTGCGACGCAGCTCGGCGCGGTGCCGCTCGGGAAGGCGACGCCGGCGATCCGTGCGGCGCTCAAGAGCTTCACGCAGGGCGCCGCGTTCGAGAAGTGGACCGTCGGCCGGCAGCGGGCGACGCTCAACAGCGCGATCTGCGCGAAAGACGACCTGCCGCAGCCGAGCGCGGTCGATCTCACCGAGGAATTGCCGTTCTTGAGGCTGGGCTAAGCCGTCAGGCGCTTGCTCTTCCGTCCGCGGTAACGCTCTGCCCCTTGCCCGCGTCCTTCGCGCGGTACAGCGCGTCGTCCGCCCGCTCGAAGAACGAGATCGAGTCGTCGTCGGGCTTCAGCTCCGCGACGCCGGCGGAGATGTGAAGCCGGCCCGCCTGCCCGATCGGGCGCTGCGAGATCGCGGCCTGCAACCGTCCGAAGAGATGCTCCGCCTGGTCGATCCCCGACTCCGGAAGGATCACCGCGAACTCGTCGCCGCCGACGCGGCAGGGGATGTCCGCCGTCCGGATCACCTCGCGCACCCGATCCGCCGCCTCCGCCAGGACCGCGTCGCCGCCCAGGTGCCCCACCTGGTCGTTCACGTCCTTGAAGTTGTCGACGTCGAAGACGATCAGCGACAGCCGGCGGTTGTAGCGGTGCGCGCGTGCGCATTCGCGGGCGAGCGTCTCGTGGAAGTAGCGCCGGTTGTGCAGCCCGGTGAGCGCGTCGAGGTCTGCGAGCTGCCGCGCCTCGCGGAACTGGCGCGCGTTCTCGATCGCAGGCGCCGCCCGCTCCGTCAAGGCTTCGAGCTGCTTCACGTCGTCGTCGCCGAACGCCCGCTTCGCGTTGCGCGTATAGACCGCCAGGTAGCCGAAGCGGCTGCCCTTCTGCGCGAGCGGGACGGCGAGCCCGCCGCTGATCAGCGTCTCCGGATGCTGGACGTCATCGTCGTAGTGGTACTTGACCTCGATCGCACGCGCCGGCGAGCCGTCCGGCGGCCCGGCGATCGCCTCCGCGCCGTCGGGCGACAGCCCGTGCGCTGCGACCGTCGGGGCACCTTCGGCGCTCTCGAGCCGGACGAGCGCAGCATCGACTCCGTCTATGCGCGTCCCCGCTTCGAGCGTCCGGGAGAGCACCTCGTCCATGTCGATCGAGCCGGCGATCTCCCCGAGGAACCGCGAGCGCCGGCCCTCCGTCTCGGCCCGCTCGACCGCTCCGGCCAGCTCGGTCGCGAGTTCGTCCATCCGCCGCTCAAGCGTCCGCACGACCGCCGAGACGCGTGCGTCCGCGCGCCGGCTCGTCCGCCGCCCCGCGGCGAGGAGGAGCGCCAGAAGAACGACGATCAGGCCGCCGAGGGCGGCCGAAATGACGATTGAGGTGTCAGTCACCGCAGCAGAGTCCCCAAGTCGTCGGAGTATGGTCCCCCAACCTGCGCAAAGCTATCGTTCGAACGTCCGGGATTTCGCTCAACGAAGCGGTTTGACGGCCTATTCGGCCTCCGCTACCATGCTCCGGGCCGGTTGGCAGGGACTTCCGTCCCAGCCAGCCGTCTTTTTACGAGCGAAGGACGTATTCGAGCGATGCCGACTGTCAATCAACTCGTGCGCAAGGGCCGGAAAGCACCGGTTTCCAAGACCAAGACCCCTGCGCTCGCCGGTTCCCCGCAGAAGCGGGGCGTCTGCACGCGCGTCTATACGACCACACCGAAGAAGCCGAACTCGGCCCTCCGCAAGGTGGCCCGCGTCCGCCTGACGAACGCGCAGGAGATCGGCGCCTACATTCCGGGCGAGGGTCACAACCTGCAGGAGCACTCGGTCGTGCTCGTCCGCGGCGGCCGCGTCAAGGATCTCCCGGGCTTCCGGTACAAGATCATCCGCGCCGCGCTCGACACCGGCGGCGTCGCCGACCGCAAGCAGGCACGCTCGAAGTACGGCGCCAAGAAGGGGAGCAACTGATGCCGCGCCGTGCTGAGGTTCAGGCCCGCACGCCCGAGGGCGACGGCGTCTACACCTCGACGCTCGTCACGCAGGTCATCAACAAGGTCATGCTCGACGGCAAGAAGTCGATCGCCGAGCAGATCGTCTACGACGCCCTGGAGCAGGTGGGCACGAAGACCGGCCGGCCGCCGGTCGAGGTGCTCGAGCAGGCCGTCAAGACGGTCACCCCGGTCCTCGAGGTCCGCGGCCGCCGCGTCGGGGGCGCGAACTACCAGGTTCCGGTCGAGGTGCCGCAGCGCCGGGCCCGCACGCTCGCAGTGCGCTGGCTCGTCACGTACGCGCGCGAGCGCCGGGAGAAGGGAATGAGCACGAAGCTCGCAAACGAGATTCTGGACGCCCTGAACCAACAGGGTGGGGCGTTCAAGCGCAAGGACGACGTCTACCGGATGGCGCAGGCCAACAAGGCCTTCGCGCACTACCGCTGGTAGACGCAGGAAAGGATCAGAAGACGTTGAGTACCAAGGAAAAGGAAATGTCGGTCGCCCTCGACCGTGTTCGGAACATCGGGATCATGGCCCACATCGACGCGGGCAAGACCACGACGACCGAGCGGATCCTCTATTACACGGGCCGCACCCACAAGCTGGGCGAGGTCCACGAGGGCGCGGCGACGATGGACTGGATGGCCCAGGAGCAGGAGCGCGGCATCACGATCACGTCGGCTGCGACGACGGCGTTCTGGCGCGACCATCGCATCAACATCATCGATACGCCCGGGCACGTGGACTTTACGGTCGAGGTGGAGCGCAGCCTGCGCGTCCTCGACGGCGCCGTGGCCGTCTTCGACTCCGTCGCCGGCGTGCAGCCGCAGTCCGAGACCGTCTGGCGCCAGGCCGACAAGTACAAGGTCCCGCGGATCGCGTTCATCAACAAGATGGACCGCACCGGCGCGAACTTCTTCGCGTCGGTGCAGTCGATGGTGGACCGCCTCGGCGCGAACCCTGTGCCGATCCAGCTTCCGATCGGGCAGGAGGACGGCTTCCAGGGCGTCGTCGACCTGGTCGAGATGCAGGCGATCGTCTACAAGGACGACCTCGGGCAGGAGTTCGACGTCACGGACATCCCCGCCGAGCTCTCCGAGCAGGCGAGCGAGTACCACCACCAGCTGATCGACCAGATCTCGCACTTCGACGACGAAGTGCTCGAGGCGTACATCGAGGACGAGTTGTCGGTGACGTCAGAGATGATCAAGCGCGCGCTCCGCGCCGGCACGCTCGCCGACGAGATCACGCCGGTGCTGCTCGGCTCCGCCTTCAAGAACAAGGGCGTCCAGCCGTTGCTCGACGCCGTCGTCGATTACCTGCCGAGCCCGCTCGACGTGCCGGCGGTGCACGGCGTCGACCCGAAGACCGAGGGTGAGGAGGAGCGGCCCGCGTCGCCCGACGCGCCGTTCTCCGCGCTTGCGTTCAAGGTCATGTCGGATCCGTACGTCGGCAAGCTGACGTACTTCCGCGTGTACTCGGGCACGCTGAAGGCCGGCGACCGCGTTCTCAACACGACGACCGGCAAGACCGAGCGCGTCAGCCGCATCCTCCAGATGCACGCGAACCATCGCGAGGAGCGCGAGTCGATCACAGCCGGCGAGATCGCCGCGGGCGTCGGTCTCAAGACGACGACGACGGGCGACACGCTCGCCGACGACAAGGCGCCGATCGTGCTGGAGTCGATCACATTCCCCGCACCCGTGATCTCCGTCGCGGTCGAGCCGAAGTCGAAGGCCGACCAGGACAAGCTCGGCACGGGCCTGCAGCGCCTCGCCGAGGAGGATCCGACGTTCCGGGTCTCGTCCGACGAGGAGACGGGGCAGACGCTCATCTCGGGGATGGGCGAGCTGCACCTCGAGATCATCGTCGACCGACTCAAGCGTGAGTTCAACGTCGACGCGAACGTCGGCCGCCCGCAGGTCGCGTACCGCGAGACAGCGGGCAGGGAGGTCGACTCGATCCGCGAGAAGTTCGTGCGCCAGACCGGCGGCTCGGGCCAGTACGCGGACGTCGTCATCAACCTGCGCCCGCAGGAGCCGGGCGCCGGCTACGAGTTCAGCGACAAGATCGTCGGCGGGAAGATTCCGAAGGAGTACATCCCGGCCGTCGACAGCGGCATCAAGGAAGCGATGGACTCCGGTGTGCTCGCGGGCTACCCCGTGGTCGACGTCGCAATCGAGCTCGTCGACGGTTCGTACCACGAGGTCGATTCGAGCGAGCGCGCGTTCAAGATCGCCGGCTCGATGGCGTTCAAGGAGGCGCTCAAGCGCTCGAAGCCGAAGCTGCTCGAGCCGATGATGGCCGTCGAGGTGACGACGCCGGAGGACTACCTCGGCGACGTGATGGGCAACCTGAACAGCCGCCGCGGCCGCATCGAGTCGATGGGCCAGGTCGGCAACGCGCAGGTGATCAAGGCGCTCGTCCCGCTGTCAGAGATGTTCGGCTACGCAACCGACCTGCGCTCGATGACGCAGGGCCGGGCTGACTTCACCATGCAGTTCGATCGTTACGAAGAAGTACCACAGTCGATCGCGAGCGACATCATCGACGCCGGATCGAAATAGGAATCGAGTAAGGAGAGCAGGGAGCCACCAATGGCCAAGCAGAAGTTCGATCGCACCAAGCCGCACGTCAACGTCGGCACGATCGGTCATATCGACCACGGCAAGACCACGCTGACCGCAGCGATCACAAAGGTGCTCGCCGAGAAGAGCGGCGGCACCGCGGTCGCCTTCGACGAGATCGACAAGGCGCCGGAGGAGCGGCAGCGCGGCATCACGATCAACACCGCGCACGTCGAGTACGAGACGGAGAACCGCCACTACGCGCACGTCGACTGCCCGGGCCACGCCGACTACATCAAGAACATGATCACGGGCGCCGCGCAGATGGACGGCGCGATCCTCGTGGTGTCCGCCGCCGACGGCCCGATGCCGCAGACGAAGGAGCACATCCTTCTCGCGCGCCAGGTCGAAGTGCCCGCGATCGTCGTCGCGCTCAACAAGGCCGACATGGTCGACGATCCCGAGCTGCTCGAGCTCGTCGAGCTCGAGGTGCGCGAGGAGCTCTCCAAGCGCGACTTCCCGGGTGACGACATCCCGGTCATCCACGTCTCGGCGCTGAAGGCGCTCGAGGGCGATCCAGAGTGGACCGCCAAGATCCTCGAGCTCATGGAGGCCGTCGACACGTACATCCCGGAGCCGACGCGCGACGTCGACAAGCCGTTCCTGATGCCGATCGAGGACGTCTTCACGATCACGGGTCGCGGCACCGTCGTGACCGGCCGCATCGAGCAGGGCAAGATCGAATCGGGCAACGAGGTCGAGATCGTCGGCATCAAGACGGAGGTCCAGAAGACCGTCGTCACGGGTCTCGAGATGTTCCAGAAGACCCTCGACTACGCCCAGGCCGGCGACAACGCGGGTGCGCTCCTCCGCGGGACGAAGCGCGAGGAGGTCGAGCGCGGGCAGGTCCTCTGCAAGCCGGGCTCGATCACGCCGCACACGCAGTTCAAGGCCGAGGTCTACGTGCTGTCGAAGGACGAGGGCGGCCGTCACACGCCGTTCTTCAACAACTATCGCCCACAGTTCTATTTCCGCA
>DASXKX010000038.1:0-232641 GCA_036496545.1 Gaiellaceae bacterium
TGGCGGGGGATCGACCCCCGCCGCCCGCTACTCCGCGGGGATCTCGTTGTAGACCATCTTGAGATCCATGCCTTGCCGCCGTCGCACCACCCACGAGATGAGGTAGATGGCAAGGGCCACGCCGTACAGGCACCCCATGTAGATGAGCGAGCCGTGGTTGTTCGACCCGTACACGCCGTCGGACAGCCACTTGTAGATGCAGTAGCCGAGATACGCGAGGAAGAGGATCGCGGCCGCGGTGATCACCGGGAGTCCCGCGATCCGGTACTTCGCGATCGGCGAAGCGTTGTAGATCTCCGGCTTGCGCCACGGCAGGATGCCCGCCGCGACCGTCGAGCCGACGAACGTCACCGCGATCACGAGCGTCGCATCAAGCGTCCAGTTGAAGAACGTCTTGTTGTACGCGTAGAAGTACGCGATGACGAGCGACGGGCCGAGCATGATCAGGATCGCGTAGTAGGGCGTGCCGCGCCGGTCGACGCGTGCGGCCCACTCCGGAAGAATCCGGTCGAACGCGGTTGCGAAGATCACGCGCGACGCGGTCAGGAATACCGTTCCGACCCAGCCGAAGAACCAGAGCGACATGAGCAGGATCACGATCACCTGTAACCAGGGACTGACGAAGAACGTCGCCAGCGTCACTGGATACGGCCAGACCCCGCCGAGCTGATCCGTGCCGTTCCACCACGCATTGTTGGCGGAGTTGTAGAAGTTCCAGCCCATTGTGTGAGCGATCAAGAGCAGGAAGATCGCCGCAAGAACGGTCGTGACGATGAGCGCACCCGCCATCGCATAGATGTTCTTGCGGAAGTCGGAGGCGCCGCGCACTTCACCGTAGAGCGTCGCGCCCCAGTTCGACCACAGGTTGAAGAACGCGATCATCGGGACGAGCAGGATCGTCGATCCGAACGCGAGCCCTCCGAGCGAGCCGGCACCGGCGTACGTCCCCTTCTTGAGCGTGGCGGCATACGCATCGGGCGACGTCGACCCGTAGGTGTGCTGTGCGTAGTGGTTGAACGCTCCATGGAATGCACTCTTCGAATGGAAGATCAGGAGCCCGAAGATGATGAGCAGCCCGAGCATCCCGCCGTAGAAGCAGATCTTCTGGAGCTTCGCGTAGCCGCGCATGCCGATGGAGATGAAGAACGCCGCGAGGAACGCCGTGATCACGGACGCGACGAAGATGCCCTTCGATTCGTTGAAGAACGAAACGAAGCCCGGCCAGCCGAACGCCGCTCCGAGCGGCTGGAAGAACTCCTTCGAGAGGATGTTCGCGTAGATGGGTACCCAGTGCCAGTTGATGAACCACCAGCCGCACACGGCGAGCACAAACCCGATCCCGCCTCCGATCACGCGACTCACCCAGACGTAGTCGCCTCCCGCACGGGGCATCACGGCGATGAGCGCCGCGTAGACGATCGTCTGGAAGCAGAGGTACGCGCCGGAGAGGATGATCGCGACGAGCAGGCTGCCCTTTGGAATGAACGGGCTGCTTGCGAAGATGTACAGGCCGAGCGTGATCAGGTTGATCGAGAACGTCGCGTAGATGAACGCGTCGTGCACCGACCAGCCGCGAACGAGTCCGGTCGCCTTCCGGACGAAGAGTGAACGCTCCTGGTAAGAAGCGTCACCCGCAATGGTCGCCATGCAGTGTCCCTCCTATCCGCTGGTGAGCAGGAACCGCTTGACCTTCTTCTTGCCTTCCAAGTCGACGACAGCCCCGAGCAGGTCACCCTGCTCGTACTGGCTGCCGGGATTAATGCAGAGCGTTCGGCCGATACGCGTGTTGCCGCGCGCCTCGTGAATGTGTCCATGGAGTGACAGCGTCGGCTCGTGCTCTTCGATCGCCTGACGCACGGCGGTCGAGCCGACGGGATGCACCGCGCGGCCGGCGTCCTTCAACATCATGTCGGCCGTGAGCTCGGGGGCGTCGTCGAGCCCCGAGTGGTACGGGGGGCAGTGGAAGCTGAAGATCGTCCGCTCCGGCGGCGCGGTGACATGTGCGATCACGTCGTCGAGGCGTTTCTTCAGGTCGGGCTCGTCTTCCTCGCGGTACGTGTCCCACGGGGTGCGGTTCGCCCAGCCGGTCGAAGCCATCTGGAAGCCGTCGATGTCCACGACCCGGCCTTCGCCGCACTCGACGTGCTTCGCCTGCTTGATGATGTCGTCGACCTCGAACTGGTCGTCGTTCCCAGGGCAACAGAACGCGCGCATGCCGGTACCGGCGAGCCGTTCGTCCGCCATGTCCATCCATTTCTTGACGGTGCCGAGCATCTTCTCGTGGAAGAGCTCATGCCAGCGGCGCTCGTCGTGGTGGAGCTCGCGGAGCTCGTCCGGGTCGGTGCGGAACGGGTAATAGCCGCGGCGGATCACCGCGTCCTCGAAGTCGGCGACCTGCTCCTCGCCGACGAGCTCGCGCCGGTTCTCAAGGAGCGTCGCGTGCCAGCGGTCGCCGCCGTCGGCGATCACCGGGACGAGCGCCTTCCCGGTCATGTCGCCGCCGAGGATGATCACGTCGGCGTTGTAGTGCTTGCCGGCATTCAGGAACTTCCGCCAGCAGGTCTCCGACCCGTGGATGTCGGTCGCGAAGAAGAGCCTCATCGCGTGCAATTCAACAGCGCCGCGAGGCGCGGAGCAAATGGTCTAGACGAATTCCGAGCCGGTCAGGCCCCGCCGACCTCTTCCGGCAGCTCGTACCAGCGCTTTCGCTCGCCAATGCGGTCACGGAGACGCCAGGCCCTTGACTTGGGCGCCTCCTCGATCCGCTTCTGGAGCTCGTCGAGCCGGGTCATGACGAGGGCGCCGTCGACGTCGTAGTTGCCGACGTGCTGTCCGACGGACGTGAGATTCCGCGTGATCGTCCGCCAGAGGCCCCAGTCGTTCGCCGTCAGCTCGGCGACGCGGGCGCCGTTCACCTCGCTGTCGTCGTCGGAGACGCCCTTCGCGCTCAGCAACGCGACGGCGTCGCGCACGTCCTTCTCGTTCAACTCGATGATCTGCAGCTTCGTCAGGAGCAGCTCAGCCAGCGGCACGGTGTCCGCCTGCTGGTCGAGGCGGCGCTCGAGCGGGATCTCGTGGCACATGCGGAACGAGCCTACGAAGACGTCGACCTGCCGTGCGTTCGGGTTGTCGAAGAAGAGGAGGCGCTCGCGCGCGTTCATCGCGTTGAAGCCGACGTGCGGCTCGTAGCCGAGGTCGCGGAGCAGCGTCTGCGTGTCGCCCGAGCCCTTCTTCGTCGTTACGAAGTCAAGGTCCTTGTACTCGCGCTCGAGCGCCTCCGTATGGAAGCGAACTGCAACGCCGCCGAGCAGGCGCAACGGCACGTGCCGCTCGCGCGCAGCCTCGACGATCCGTCGGCCCTCGTTGACGACGTCGGCGAGGATCTCAGAAGAGGCCGACAGTGCGTCCCTCGTCGTCGATGTCGACGTTCACCGCGGCGGGGTTCGCGCCGTAGCCGGGCATCGTCTGCATGTCACCGCAGAGTGCCACGATCCACCCGGCGCCGGTGTACGCGCGCAGGTCGCGGACCGTGACCGTGAAGCCGGTCGGAGCGTTCGTAAGGGATGCGTCGTGGGAGAGGGAGAGGTGCGTCTTTGCCATGCAGATGGGGAGCTTGTCGAGTCCGCTCGCGTTGAACTGCGCGATCTTGTCACGCGCCGTCTTCAACAGGAAGATCCCGTCCGCGCCGTAGACGCGCTTCGCGATCGCCTCGATCTTGGTCTCGATCGGTGCATCGAGCGGGTAGACGAAGTCGAACTTCGACGGCTCATCGGCCGCCGCCACGACCGCCTCGGCGAGCGCGGACGCTCCGGCGCCGCCCTGCTCGAACGCATCGTTCACCTCGGCCGCGTAGGCGCCCTGCTCGACCGCGAGCTTCCGGACGAGCTCGACCTCTTCGATCGTGTCGCCGGGGAAGCGGTTGATCGCGACGACCGGATTGACACCGAACTCGCGCACGATCCCGATATGCCGCGCGAGGTTCGCCGACCCGGCTTCGATCGCGTCGAGGCCCCCGTTGGGGTCGCCGCCGTGATGCTTCAGCGCCTTTACGGTTGCCACGAGCACGACTGCGTTCGGCCGCAGGTTGCCCGCGCGGCAGACGATGTCAAAGAACTTCTCCATGCCCATGTCGCTGCCGAACCCGGACTCGGTGACGACGTAGTCCCCGAGCTTGAGCGCCACGCGGTCCGCGACGAGCGAGTTGTTGCCGTGCGCGATGTTCGCGAACGGGCCGCAGTGGATGAGCGCCGGCTGGCCCTCGAGCGTCTGCACGAGATTCGGCTTGATCGTGTCTTTGAGCAGCACCGTCATCGCGCCCGCCGCCCGCAGCTGCTCGGCGGTGACCGGCTCGCCTTCGAACGTGCGCGCAACGGTGATTGCACCGAGCCGCCGTCGCAGGTCTTGCAGATCGGAGGCGACGGCGACAATCGCCATCACCTCGCTGGCGGCAGTGATGTCGAAGCCGGTCTGGCGCGTATAGCCGTTCGCGCGGCCGCCGAGCCCGATGACCATGTCGCGGAGTGCGCGGTCGTTGATGTCCATGCAGCGGCGCCACGAAATCGAGAGGGGGTCGATCCCGAGCTTGTTGCCGTGGAGGATGTGCGCCTCGAGCATCGCCGCGAGCAGGTTGTTGGCCGCGCCGATCGCGTGGATGTCGCCCGTGAAGTGGAGGTTCAGGTCTTCCATCGGGACGACCTGCGCATAGCCGCCGCCGGCCGCGCCGCCCTTGATCCCGAACACGGGGCCGAGCGACGCCTCGCGCAGGCAGAGCACAGGCTGCTTGCCGATGTGCCCAAGTCCCTCCGTGAGCGAGACCGACGTCGTCGTCTTGCCCTCGCCGGCCTTCGTCGGCGTGATCGCGGTGACGTCGATCAGCTTCGCGTCGTCCCGTGCGGCGAGGCGGTCGAGCACGCGAAGGTCGATCTTCGCCTTGTACCGGCCGTACTGCTCGATCTCTTCGGGCAGGAGGCCGGCGGCCTCGGCGATCTCCGTGATGGGGCGGAGCTGCGCTTCCTGCGCAATCTCCAAGGACGACGGCATCTGGGTGGCCACCTCAGCGCTCCTGATCGACAACGAGAATATGGTAAATATATCTGCTGTGCAGTCGCTAGCGGACAAGGCCTATCACGAGATCCGCGGGCTGATCGTCTCACTCGAGCTTGCACCCGGCGCGGTCATCGACGAGCGCGAGCTCGTGGAGCGGCTGGGAATCGGTCGCACACCCGTTCGAGAGGCATTACGGAGGCTGGCACTGGAGCGGTTGGTCGATGTCTATCCACGGCGCGGGATGTTCGTGACGGGAGTCGACGTCCGGCAGCTCGCACGGCTCTCGGAGGTGCGGGCGGTGCTCGAGCCGGAGGCAGCACGCCTCGCGGCAGAGCGGGCATCCGACGACGACCGGGCACGGCTCGATGCGCTCCTCGCGGAGCTCGACGCCGGCAGCGGCGAGCTGATGCACCTCGACGAGCGCATCCATAGGGCCGTCTACCGGGCGGCGCACAACGACATGCTCGAGGCGACGCTCGAGCAGTACTACGCGCTGGCGCTCCGGATCTGGATGCTCGCGCTCGAACGCACGCAGGACCTCGAGGAGGCGGTCGAGGCGCACCGCGATCTCCTCGAGGCGATTCGCGACGGCGACGGGGAGCGCGCCGCGCAGACGATGCGCGACCACGTCGAGAATTTCGAGCAGGCGATGCATCGCGTGCTCCTGACCGTGTGAGGAGTCATGGCGGACTTTCCTGAGCGGGCGAAGTGCGTCGTCATCGGCGGCGGCATCGTCGGCAACTCGTTGACCGGCTGGCTCGCGGAGCTCGGCTGGAGCACTCCAGATGGAGGGGGGATCGTGCAGCTCGACAAAGGCCCGTTCCCGAATCCGGGCGGCTCGACGGGGCACGCGTCGAACTTCATCTTCCCGGTCGACCACTCGAAGGAGATGACGCAGCTCACGCTCGACTCGATGCGCCAGTACCGCGATGCGGGCACCCTGCACGAATGCGGCGGCATCGAGGTCGCGCGCACCGAGGAGCGCATGGAGGAGCTGCGCCGGCGAATGGCGTCGGCGAAGTCGTGGGGCGTCGAGGGCTGCCGCCTCGTCACGCCGGCCGAGATCAGGGAGCTCGTGCCCTTCGTGAATGAGGAGATCCTGCTCGGCGGCTTTTACTGCCCGTCGGTCGCGGTCGTCGACTCGTTGCGCTTCGGCACCGTCATGCGCGAGCGCGCGCAGGCGAGAGGCGCGCAGGTTTTCGCGAACACGGAAGTGCTCGGCATCGATGTCGAGGACGGGCGCGTGCGTCGGGTGCGCACGTCACGCGGCGACGTCGAGGCGGACACCGTGGTGATCGCGTGCGGCGTCTGGTCGCCGCGCATCGCGCGCATGGCCGGCGCCTCGATCCCGCTCACGCCCGCCGTGCACCAGATGATCGACGTCGGCCCGGTGCCGCGATTCCTCACCTCGAAGACGGCGGTCGACTACCCCATCGTCCGCGACATGGACACGAACATGTACGAGCGCCAGGACGGGCAAGGGCTCGAGGTCGGCTCGTACGCGCATCGCCCGATCCTCCACGAGCCGGATGAGATCCCGTCGATCGAGGAGTCGTCGCTCACGCCGACCGAGCTCCCGTTCACGCAGGAGGACTTCGAGCAGCAGCTCGAGGACGCGCTCGAGCTTGTGCCCGAGATACTCGGCGACGAGTCCGTCGGCATCAAGTACGCGATCAACGGCCTCCTCTCGCTGACGCCGGACGGCCTGCCGCTGCTCGGCGAGACGCCGGAAGTGGGCGGGCTCTGGTCGGCGTCCGCCGTCTGGGTGAAGGAAGGGCCCGGCGTCGGGCGTGCGGTCGCCGAGTGGATGACGAACGGCGAATCGGAGATCGACCTGCAGTCGTCCGACATTGCGCGCTTCTACGCCGAGCAGCGCACTCCGGAAAACATCGAAGGCCGCGCGTCGGAGGGCTTCAACAAGACGTACGGCATCGTGCATCCGGGCGAGCAGTGGGAAGCGAACCGGCGCGTGCGCGTCTCGCCGTTCTACGAGCGTGAGCAGGAGCTCGGCGCGCGCTTCTACGAGGCCGCAGCGTGGGAGCGCCCGCACTGGTACGAGTCGAACGCGCCGCTCGTGGATGAGTACGGCGTGCAGCCTCGGGAGCACGAATGGGACGCGCGGTGGTGGTCGCCGATCATCAACGCGGAGCACCTCGCGATGCGCGACCGCGCGGCGATGTTCGACCTGACGGCGTTCTGCGTCTTCGATGTCGTCGGCTCGGGAGCGTTGGAAACGGTGCAGCGCGTCGCGGCGCGGCAGATGAACGTGGCCGTGGGCCGCGTGATCTACACGCCCGTGCTCTCGCCGAGCGGGACGTTCAAGTCCGACCTGACGATCATGAAGATGGACGACGACCGCTTCCGCGTCGTCACCGGAGGTGCCCACGGGATGGCCGACAAGAAATGGTTTGCAAATCATCTGGTCGGCAACGCGCGGATCGAGGATCACACGTCGTCGATCTGCACCGTCGGGCTGTGGGGGCCACGGGCACGCGACATCCTCTCGTCGCTCACGTCCGACGACGTCTCGAACGAGGCCTTCCCGTTCAGCACGTGGAGGAGCATCGCGGTCGACGGCATGGACGTCGTCGCCTCGCGCATCTCGTACGTCGGCGACCTCGGCTGGGAGCTCTACGTCCCGTTCGGAGACGGCGCGAAGCTCTGGGATGCCGTGTGGGAGGCAGGGCGCCCGCACGGCCTCGTGCCCGCCGGCATCGGCGTCTACGGCACGACCGGCCGGCTCGAGAAGGCGTATCGCGCGTTCGGCTTCGAGCTCGACGCGGACTACACCGTCGTCGAAGCGGATATGGCGTGGTGGAAGGTGAAGGGCGAGGACTTCATCGGGAAGGACGCACACCTACACCACCGCGAGGAGGAGCCCGTGGCAAAGCTCGCGACCTTGACGATCGACGATCACGACTCGGCGAGCGGAGTGAAGCGGTATCCGCTCGGCCGTGAGCCGATCGTCGAGCCCGACGGGACGCCGATCGAGGATGCGCACAGCCGGCGCGCGTATGTCACCTCTGCCGGTGCCGGCCCGTCGCTCGGCAAGCACGTGCTGATGGCGTACCTGCCGCCGTCGCACGCAGTCGAAGGCACGAAGCTCGCGGTCGAGTACATGCACGAGCGCTTCCCGGTCACGGTCGACATCGTCGGCTCGAAGCCGCCGTTCGACCCCGAGAACGAGAGAATCCGAGCGTGAAGATTCTCTGTTGCGTCAAGCGGGTTCCGATCACGGGCGGCCGCATGGTCCTGACCGAGGACGCACAGTCGCTCGAGACGCGGCATCTCGGCTTCACGATCTCGCCGCATGAGGAGTGCGCCGTCGAGGAGGCCGTGCGCATCGTCGAGGCGGGTGGGGGCGAGGTGGTTGCACTGACCCTCGGGCCCGCCGAGGCGGAGGAGCAGCTGCGCGATTGCATGGCGATCGGCGCCGACCGCGGGATCCTGCTGCGAACGGACGACGAGTGGGACCCGCAGGCGACGGCCGCCGCGATCGTCGGCGCGATTCGCGACGAGTCGTTCGATCTGCTGCTCTTCGGAAACGAGTCAGCGGACGCGGGCAACTACCAGGTCGGGATCCGCGTGGCCTATGCGCTCGGCTACCCAGTCGTCACCGGGCTCAAGAAGATCGAGCTCCGCAGTGCGGATGAGCATGGGGGCGGCGCCCGCGTCGAGCGCGACGTCGGGGGCGCGCGCGACGTCTACGAGGTCGCACTGCCTGCGGTGCTCGGCGTGCTCGAGGGACTGAACCTTCCTCGCTACCCGTCGGTACCGGGCCGCTTGCGCGCAAAGTCGAAGCCGCTCGCCGTCGTCGACGTCACCCGGCCCGCGTCGAAGCTCGAGAAGGTACGCCTCGTCGTGCCCGAGGGGCAAGGCAAACAGGCGGAGATCCTCGGCACCGGCGCGGATGCTGCGCCCCGCGTCGTCGAGGTCCTGCAGCAGCTGGGAGTCGCATGACGAACGGCGAGCTTGTCCGCGTCTCCGACACCGAACGCGACCGGGCGGTCGGCTTCCTCCGCGAGCACCTCGCGCAGGGCCGCCTCTCACTCGAGGAGTTCACGGCGCGGATGACCGACGCCTACAGTGCGAAGACGACAGCCGACCTCGACGTGCTCCTGCGCGACCTACCGTCGGAACGGCCGAAGCGCAAGCCGACCCGTTTCGTGATCTCGCTCGTCGGATCGAGCGAGCGGCAAGGCCGCCTACGTCTCCGCAACCAGCTGTGGTGCATCGCTGGCTTCGGCAACATCGACGTGGACCTACGCCAGGCAACCCTCGAGGGCGACGTGATCACGATCGTGGCGCTCGGCTTCATGGGTGCGATCGACGTGTACGTGCCCGAGGGGGTCGAAGCCGATATTCGCGGCCTCACCGTCTTCGGTCATAAGAATGCGAACGGGAACGACGTGCCGCCGCGACCGGGGACGCCGCTTATCCGCATGGTCGCTTTCGGTCTGTTCGTCGGCATCGACCTGTGGCGCGTCCCCGTCGCGTGGGCAAAGCACGGCTGGGGCGAAGTCATCCGTGCGATCGAGAAGGGTGAGCACAAGGAGCTCGCGCCGTGAGCGTCGTCTGCTTCGTCGAGCCGAACGACGAGCTCTCGCTGCAGGCGCTGACGCTCGCCCAGCAGCTGGGCGACGTGCGCGCCGTGACGATCGAGGGTGCGTACCAGCCCGCGGCGTGGGCGGCCGTGCTCGCCGCACAGGATGCCGGTGCGTTCGTCGCCGCCGGTTCCGATCGTGGCAACGAGCTGCTCGCGCACGTTGCCGCCCGGCTCGACCAGCCGTTCGCGGCGAACGTGACGGCGGTCGACGGCGACACGGTCACGCGCATCCGGTGGGGCGGTTCGCTGCTCGAGGAGGCACGGCTACACGGCTCACCGCGGATCCTCACGGTCGCCCCGCATACGCAGCCCGTGGCAGCACCGGTCGAAGCCGAGACGCTGAGCGTCGACGACGACGGCTCGCCGAGGGTGCTCCAGACGGTCTCCGAGTCGGGCGGTGGCGTCTCGCTCCGCGACGCGAAGGTCGTCGTCAGCGGTGGCCGCGGCGTGGGCTCGTCAGAGGCGTTCGAGATCATCGAGGAGCTCGCCGGCCTGCTCGGCGGCGCTGTTGGGTGCTCGCGCGTCGTCACGTCAGCGGGCTGGCGGCCGCACACTGACCAGGTCGGCCAGACGGGAACGAAGATCTCGGCGGATCTCTATGTCGCGTGCGGCATCAGCGGCGCGACGCAGCACATCGCCGGCGCGAAGGGCGCGAAGAAGATCCTTGCGATCAACACCGACCCCGAGGCGCCGATCCTGGCGAGCGCCGACTATGCCGTCATCGGCGACCTGCACGAGGTCGTGCCGGCGATCAGCGCCGAGCTGCGAAAGGTGCGCGGCTCATAGGAGCGATCGGGCTCGCAGTTCTCGTCGTCGTGGCGGGCGGCTTCTTCGCGCGGCGGGCGTGGTTCCTCGTCGAGCAGGTGCGGCGCGCGAAGCCGAACGACCGGCCGGCCGACGTGCCGGCCCGGCTCAAGAACGAGGTCGAGATCGTGCTCGGCCAGCGCAAGCTGCTGAAGCGGCTTGTCCCCGGCCTGATGCACGCCTTCATCTTCTGGGGCTTCATCGTCCTCTTCCCGACGATCATCCTGGCGGCGGTCGATGTCGCCGGCGGGCACGTGCATACGCCGGAGTGGTACCGCGTCTTGGCGGACGTCTTTGCCGTGCTCGTCCTCGTCGGGGTCGCGACCGCCGTGGTCATCCGCAAGGTCGTCCGGCCGCAGCGGTTCCAGGGGTCGCACCTCGGCGAGGCCGATCTCATCCTGTCGCTGATCGCGCTCGTCGTGATCACGCTGCTCCTCTGGCATCACGTCGGCGGCAAGGGATTCGCGTGGGCGCATCTCGTCGTCATCGCTGCGTTCCTCGCGTACCTCCCGTACTCGAAGCACCTGCACATCTTCAGCGCGGCCGTGAACGTCTGGCTTGGACGCACCCAAGCGCGTGGCCGTCTCGAGCCGCTGCGCTTCGACGTGCCTGACGACGAGCTGCGGTTCGGCGTCGCGACGATCGCCGATCTCACGCGCAAGGAGGTCGTCGATGCGTTCTCGTGCACCGAGTGCGGGCGCTGCCAGGACGCGTGCCCCGCGTACGCGACCGGGAAGATCCTTTCGCCGAAGCTCCTGATCATGGGCGTGCGTGACCAGGTCTTCGCGCAGAGCACGGAGCAGATCGTCGGCAACGGCGTGCCCGAGCAGATGATCTGGGATTGTGTCACCTGCGGCGCCTGTGTCGAGGCGTGCCCCGTCTCGATCGAGCACATCGATCACATCGTTGATCTGCGGCGGAGCCGACTGATGGTCGACTCGTCCTTTCCCGCGGAGGCCGAGCCGATGCTGCGCGACGTCGAGCGTGCGTCGAACCCGTGGGGTAAGCCGCAGACCGAGCGCGCCGCGTGGGCTGAGGGGCTCGACGTGCGCGTGCTGCAGCCTGGCGAGCCGGCGCCCGAGTATCTGTACTGGGTTGGCTGCGCTGCATCGTTCGACGAGCGTGCGCGCAAGAGCGCGCAGGCGACCGCGAAGTTGCTGAACGCGGCAGGCGTCGACTTCGCGATCCTCGGCCCGCGGGAGGCGTGCAACGGCGACCCGGCGCGGCGGATGGGCAACGAGTACGTGTTCCAGGCGTACGCGGAGCAGAACGTCGCGACGCTGAACGAGCAGGGCGTGACGAAGATCGTCGCGAGCTGCCCGCACTGCTTCAACACGCTCGCGAATGAGTACGGTGACTTCGGCGGGACTTACGAGGTCGTCCACCACTCGGAGCTGCTCGCGCAGCTCGTGGACGAAAGGAAGCTGCAGCCGAAGGGCGGCGACGCGGCGATCACGTACCACGACTCGTGCTATCTCGCGCGGCACAACGACGTGCTGATCCAGCCGCGCAAGCTGGTCGAGGCGGTCGGCAAGCCGATCGAGATGAAGCGCAGCGGTAAGCAGACCTTCTGCTGCGGTGCCGGCGGCGCGCATATGTGGATGGAGGAGAACGGCAAGCCGATCAACGGCGAGCGCGCGCGCGAGGCGGTCGCGACCGGCGCCGAGACGCTGGCAGTCGCGTGCCCCTTCTGCACGGTGATGCTCGACGACGGCGTGCGCGAGACCGGCGAGGCGATGCGCGTCGCCGACGTCGCGACGCTGCTCGCCGAGTCGCTCGACTGAGCCTTGTGAAGCTCGCAACGACGTTCTAGACTCGTTGCGAGTTGCGGCCAATTTGGGTTCGGGGGGAGAAGGGACGCAGCCATGGTCGCGTTCAGGCAGGTGATCTTCCCCGGCGACGTCGGTGCGGACGTGCTCGCTGTGAAGCACGCGCTCCGCCGCATGGGGATCAAGGGGAGCGGCGCAATGAATACGAGCCGTCGCGCAGGCGAGGCGTTCGTCGACGCGCTCGAGATCGCGCAGCGTCGCGGCGGCATCAGGGTCGACGGCAAGTACGGCAAGGAGTCGCACGGGTTCATCTCGCCGCACTTCACGGCGAAGGACGCGGAGCTCTACAAGACTGCGGTCATCCGCAAGCCGAAGCAGCCGCCGGCGGCGAGCGGTGATGCGGCCGCGAGCGCGAAGCGGCTGCTCGAGTTCCATGCACAGGGCAAGTACCGCGCAGACAACGCCGGCGACATGCAGGACATCAAGGCGACGGCGGAAGGCAAGGCAGTGCGCGCACGGAGCGGGAAGTTCGTGCACATCGATCCCCGCGTGATGCGTGTGATCGTCCATCTCATCGAGAACGGGCACACGATCGGCACTTCGGCGCTCTGCTCCGACCACCACGACGACGGCGAGCACGGCCACGCCGGCGGCTTCGCCGTAGACATCTCGAGCATCGACGGACACTCCCTCGCCTCGAGCTCGGCGCGGACCGTCGCGCTCAAGATCGACAAGGCGCTGCACGACGCCGGGTTCCTGCTGCCGCGCCAGCTGATCACGGGAGGCGTCGGTCAAGTCCTCGACAACGAGTTCGAACTGCTCACGATCCCGAGCGCCTCCTTCTTCGGCTCGAAGACCATGCACGACCACACGAACCACATCCACGTGGGGTATTGACGATGAACCTGACAACGACTGTCACCCACGAGTATCGAGACCTCTGGAAGACCTGCGAGATCCGGCCCCCACACGCTCGAGAGGTCGATCAGCTCGTCGATCGCATCGTCGCGCACAAGGACCGGTACAGAAAGGCGGGCAACGCCCGCGGAGTGCCCTGGCACGTCGTCGGCGTCATCCACATGCTCGAAGGAAGCGGGAACTTCCATACGCACCTGCACAACGGCGATCCTCTGACTGCGCGGACAGTGAACGTCCCTGCGGGACGACCGAAGACGGGAAGGCCTCCCTTCACGTGGGAGGCAAGCGCAGAAGACGCGCTCGTGTTCGACGGCCTGAGCCGCTGGACGAACTGGTCGGTGCCCGGGACGCTCTTCGTGCTCGAGCGGTTCAACGGCTTCGGCTACCGGAGACGCGACATCGACATACCGAGCCCGTACCTCTGGAGCTTCTCGAACCACTACACGCGCGGGAAGTTCATCAGGGACCGCGTCTTCTCCGCGACCGCGATCTCGAAGCAATGCGGCGCCGCGGTGCTCCTGAGTCGCATGGTCGAGCGGAAGTTGACGAAGATCCAGTCCGCGTCGGCGCCGGCGGTTCCGGCGCTCCGGTGAGAAGTCGAGATGTCAAAGCTCGGCGACCGCGTCCCGATCCCACCGAAGGACACGATCAACACCAACCTCAGCCCGGCTACGGAGCAGGTCATGCTCCGGAAGTTCGGAAAGCCGGGCGCGCTGACGAAGAACTGCTCGTCCCCAACCGGCCGGTTCGTGCGACGGGTGAAGTCGGGCGTGGACGTCGGCCCCTTCAAGGTCAGCGGGCTCGACTTTGCGGTCGAGTCGCTCAGCCAGCTGTTCGCCGAGGTCGAGCATCAGCACCCGCTCGTGTTCAAGGAGGTGAAGACGGAGGGGATGCTCTGCGTCCGCGCTCGGCGCTCGAACCCCGCGAGATTTTCGAACCACAGCTGGGGAGCTGCGATCGATCTCTTCTTCGGGCGGTCAGTCGTCCCCCAGGGAACCGACCTCGCCCATCGTGGCATCGTCATGCTCGTGCCGTTCTTCAACCGCCACGGGTGGTACTGGGGAGGTGAGTTCAGCGGGGATTCGATCGACGCCATGCATTTCGAGCTCGCGGCGGAGACGATCCTGAAGATCCACGGCCCGCCTCTGTGAGCTGTCTTAGCCGGGCCGACGAATACGCTCGTTCGCGGTGCTCGTCGGCCTCGGCCACGTCGATCTCGTCTGCCGCGACCTCGAGCGGTCGCCCGAGTTCTACGCGGCGGTGTTCGGTCCGCTCGGGCTCGGGCCGCCACATCTCGTCGACGGCGAGCGCGGCGAGCAGATCCACTACCTCCGCTTCCCGCTGCCGGGCTCGGGCTCGCTCGGGTTGCGTCAGGCGCTCGAGGATCAGCCCTTCGAGCTCTATGCGCCGGGCTTGCACCATCTCGCGTTCGCCGTAGAGACGGATGCGGAAGTCGACGCCGTTCATCTTGCTGCTGCCGCGGCCGGCGGCGAGATCCTCCATGCGCCGCGCCTCTGGCCGGAGTATGGCGCGACGTACTACGCGACGTTCTTCCACGACCCGGACGGCTTCCGGATCGAGGTCGCGTCAGCGCGGGACGCGCGCTAGCGGAGAGCGTCGACCTCGACGTACCAGCCGGTCCCGGCGTATGGATCGACGGCCAATCGGTACGTGCCTGCTCCGTCCGACACTGCGCGGGTCTGAAGACCGTTGGCGCCGGTCGCGACGAAGCCGTCTCCGCCGAAGAATGCGTCGTCCGGTCTCCACGTGAGCTGTGCGACTCCGGCTCCGAACGGGCCGGGGTCGAGCCGGTACCGGATCCGCCAGTGCGCCGGAACGGTGAAGGGGTCGCTTTCGTACGAGGCGGCTCCCGTTTGCGCAAGAACTCGCTTCCAGCGCAGCGTTCGCGCCACCGTCAGCCGCACGCGCGTTCCTCGGTAGACCGTCGCGCCGGCCGCCGGGATCTGCCCGATCACCTCGTTCGCGGGCACGTCGTGCTGAACGCGATAGACGACGCGGTAGTTGAGGTGCTTCGCGAGGAGCTGAGCCTGCGCGGCTACGACGTCCGCGTTCTGGACGTTCGGCACAACCGCACGCGGATAGCCGCTCGCGATCACGATCTTCACGCGCGACGGACGGCGCAGTCGCGTTCCCGGGCGTGGTCGCAACTCGATCACGGCTCCCTTGCGAATGCTCCAGGACGGCGTGAAGCGGTACTGCGCGGTGAAGCCGTTTCCGGCCAGCACGGCTCGCGCGACGCTCGGAGGCACACCTGGGGAGACGGCCGGGATGTCGGCGAACGGAGTCCCTTTGCTCACGACGAGCCGCATGAGCGAGCCACGCGCGATTTGCTCGCCTGCGGAGGGCTCTTGGCGGATCACGCGCCCGGCCCTGACTCGAAGGCTGTACGTGCGTGCGACTTCGACCTCCGTTCCCGGCAACGATCGGTGGATGCGGGCACGCGCGGCGCCCTCTCGCAGAGCGACGACCCTCGGCGCATGCAAGGCCGACCCCGTGAGCGTGTCATAGAGAAAGAATCCACCGAGGGTCGCCGCCGCCGAAACTGCGAACGCCGCCAGCAGCACACGCTTTCGCGGCCGAGTCCGCACGTCTTCTTGCGCCGGCGTCGCAAGGACCGTCGTCGGCTTCTCCGGCAAGAACGCCACCGTCGTAGGCGCTACGGGCAGATCGACGTCCACATCACCGGTCGGCAAATGCGCGCCGCCGGCGAGCTCGGCGAGGACGGAGGCCACGGCGCTCGCCGACGGTCGATCGGCAGGGTCGTGCGCGAGCAGCGAGTCGACGAACGCAGTCGTCTGCGGCGCCGCTTCCGGCCGCCGCTCCCTGAGTGACGGTGCCGGCTCGTGTGCCCGCCGCAAGCCGACCGCGAGCCTGTCGTCGCCCTCGAACGGCAACCTGCCGCTGAGCAGCAGGAAGAGGATGCACCCCAGCGCATAGATATCGGTCGCTCCGTTCGTCGAACGGCCGCGCGCCTGCTCGGGCGACCAGTACTCCGGCGTGCCGATCAAGGTTCCGGTCGCCGTCAGGGTGCTCGAGCTGCGCACGAGACGCGCAAGCCCGAAGTCCGTTGTCACGACGCGCCCGCTGTGCCTCTCGATCAGAACGTTCGAGGGCGCGAGATCTCGGTGGATCACGCCCTTCGCATGCGCATACGCGAGCGCGTGTGCGACCGGCGCGAGGTAGCCGGCGGCCTCGGGGAGCGGCAGCGGCAGCCTCTTCGCGGTGGCTTGACCGAGATTGACACCGTCCACGTGTTCCATGACGAGCACCGCCTGCTCGCCGTCGTCCACAAAGTCGAAGACGCGCACGATGTGGTCGTTCGACAGTTGGGCGAGAACGCGCGCCTCGCGGGCGAATCGCTGACGGTGCTCCAAGTCGGCTGCGACGAGCGGCCGCAGAACCTTGAGAGCGACCTCGCGCTCGAGCTTCTGGTCCTGGGCGAGCCACACGATGCCCGCGCCACCCTCGCCGATCCGCTCGAGCAGGCAGTAGCGCCCGGCGACAAGCGTCATCACTCGACGCTCCCACGACCGCAGCCCACCCAACGTCCACGCATCGACCGCCCCTTGCTCCGGTGACGAGGACTGTATCTGACCGCGCCGGTGCGCCTAGACGGGCGGCAGCGAGCCGCACGCAGCGTGCCTGTACGTCAGGTAGCTCTGGCTCGACAAGAGCCAACGCCAGCGGCCGCCGACCGCGACCACGTGCAGCGTGGGTGTGAGCATGATCGGATCGCGTGGTCCGTACCACGCGAGGGCGACGCTGAGCGTGACGGCGGCGCCGGGCACGCTCCGTGAAAGACCGGCCACGTGAACGAGCGCCCGTCGTACGCGGAGGATGCCGAACACACGCGTCTGAGAGAGAAATGGGGTCGCGCGCTCGCAGCGGACGTAAACCGCCCTCACCGCCGTCCGCTGGTGGAGCGGGTAGAGGCTTGACCATGCACGGCCCCAGCGTCCATCGAGCTTGGCCTGCAGCTCGTCCAGCACGAAGGCCCGGGCCGAGCTCAGGGTCGGGGTCGCCGCCTGGGCTGCCGGCGCTCGCGACGAGGCATCCGTTCGTCCGACGGCGACCGCGGCCGCCGCGACGATCGCGATGAGAATCGCGATTGCAGCTCGCAGCGCTCGAGCGTGTGGGCCGCAGGTCATACCCCGTCATCGCCCGTCTTGGGCCTCAAGTAACCCCCCTTACGGGGGTGACGCGCGCGGGAGGGCGGCGCTAGGTGCGCGTGCGGCAGCGGCTCACATGCAGAGCCAGCCGCCGTCGACGGGCAGGTTGAGGCCGTTGATCGCGGCGTTCTCGAGGAGGAACCGGGATGCCTCGACGACTTCCGCCATCGTCACGAGCCGCCCGATCGGCGTCCGCGAGACGAGCGCGTCGTAGCGCTCTTTCGGCATGTCCCGCCACTGCGGGCTGTCGCCGACGATCGCCGGATGGAGCGCGTTCACGCGTGTCGGTGCGAGCTCGATCACGAGCGTCCGAACGAGCCCGGTGACGCCCCCGTTCACGGTGGTAACCGTCGTCGACCCGGCATAGGGCCGGTCGCGCGCGAGCCCGCCGAAGATGAGAATGGACGAGTCGTCCGTCAGGCGCGGCCGGAGCGCGTGGATGACCTCGGTGTAGCCGACGAGCTTGAGCGTGACGAGCCGGATCGCGGCTGCAATGTCGTACTCCTTCACGGAGTTCGAGTCGCGATCGATCGCGGCGAGGACGACGTACTGGACATCGCCGACGTCCGCGAGTCGTTCGGCGATCGTCTCCGGCTCGGAGAGGTCGAAGGCGATTGCGCGCGTCGAGCCGCCGATCTCTGCCGCGCAGCTGTCGGACGCGGTCTGCTCGCGACCTGTGATGACGACCTCGCGGCCGGCGTTCGCGTAGTACTGCGCGACCTCGCGGCCGAGGCCGCGCGTGCCGCCGACGACAACGACACTGCCGGTCGCCATTTCACAAGCTCCTTTCGTGTGGGTGGGCGCGGGCCCGCTCCACCGGCGGGCCCGCGTGGGAGGGAGGGATCAGACCGCCGCGACCGGCTCTGCGCACCAGTCCGGGAGCAGCTCGCCGCGCGAGAGGATGTGGTTCCTCGATTCCTCGAGCTTGCGGTAGATCGACTTGAGGTCGTGGCCGACGAGCTCGCCGTTCCGCTTGACCGCGCGGCCGGCGACGAACACCGAGTCGACGTTCGACGTATCGGAGAAGACGACGATCGTCCCGAGCGCGTCGAGCATCGGGGCCGTGTTGATGGCCTGCGTCTGAAGCAGCACGATGTCCGCCTGCTTCCCGGGCGTGAGCGAGCCGGTCCTGTCGTCGAGCGCGCACGCGCGCGCACCGTCGATCGTCGCGAACTCGAGCACGTCGCGATGCGTGAGCGTCGGCGCGAACGCCTCGTCCGGGGTGTCGGTGAAGGCGAGGATGCGGTCGTAGGCAAGCGCCGTTCGCATCTGCGTGAACATCTCGCCGGGGACACTCGACACGACGTCGACGCTCAGCGACGGGCGGACACCTCGCGTCACCAGCTTCCCGATCGGCGGCGGCCCGTGCCCCATGAGCATCTCGACATACGGCGCGACCGAGGCCTTGCCGCCCGTCTCGGCGATCCAGTCGAGCTCCTGGTCGGTCAGGTCGGTCATGTGGATATAGCAGACGTCCGGGCCCATGAGATCGAGGTCGTGCATGTCCTTCACGGGCTGGTAGTGCAGGGTGTGCAGCCGCATCCCGACGTGGACGCTGATCAGCACGTCGAGCTCGCGCGCGAGCTCCCAGTCGTGCTTCGCCACGTCGAAGTTCGAGTTGCCCGGTTGCCGCGCCGCCATCGCGAGGGTGATGAGCCCGTCGTCGGACGAGAAGTAGGTGTCCCGGATCCTACGGATGTCCTCGGGGTGGTTCAGCTCGCTGAACGACCACCATTCGCCGCCGGTCGGCATGCCGTGCGCGTAGACCGCGCGGATTCCGGCGTCCTTCAGTCCCTGAATCGCCGCGTCCGAGTGGTCGGGCGTGTTGCTGATGTGCGACCAGTCGAGCAGCGTCGTCACTCCGGCGTTGAGCGCCTCGAGGGATCCGGCGTAGTCGCCGATGTGCACGTCCTCGGGCCGGTAGAAGCCGCCGACCT
Organism: Gaiellaceae bacterium; assembly: GCA_036496545.1. Lineage (GTDB taxonomy): Bacteria > Actinomycetota > Thermoleophilia > Gaiellales > Gaiellaceae > Palsa-739. The sequence continues at coordinate 19,271 of DASXKX010000038.1, forward strand.
GACCGAGCATGACCGCGAAGTAGTGATCGAGCGTGCACGACGGCAGGACGCCGCGAACCGGCGTCTGCCACGTGTGGCGGTGCGTGTCGACGAACCCGGGCATGGTGATCATCCCGGTCGCGTCGATCTGTTCGGCGTCGGTGATGTCGAGGTCGCGACCGACCTCCACGATCTTCCCGTCCTCGACGAAGACGTCGCCGTTCGGGATCTCCCCGATCTGCGGGTCCATCGAGACGACGAAGCCGTTGCGGATCAGAAGCCGCTGCGAGCTCATGCATGTCTCCTTGGCTCGACGGCGGCTGACCCGTGTGCTCGCCGCCGCATGTACAGCGAGCATAAACGCGAGGCCGTCGGAGAGTCAACGCGGAACCGACGCCCAGATGTGTCGCAAATCGCCCTGAACCGCTGGAAATCTCACGGTTCGACCGTCGTTCAGTCTCGGTGGACGAACGGCCGGCCGTTTGGCCACAGTTGACACCCTCGACCGTACCTGCACAAAATGGGCCTCTGTTCGCGGCACACCCCTTCGCGTCGTTCCAGCCCGGATAGGACGGTCCATGGAGGCCCCGAGTCGCACGCTCGTCGCAGGCGCCGCCGTCGCGGCCCGGTTCCTGCCGGTGTGGCTCGCAACCGGGGCGCTGGCGATCGTCGCAGCCTTCATCGCGCCCGCGGCGCTGCAAAAGACCTCATGGGCGTTCGTGCTGCCTTACATGACCGTGCTGGCGCTGGCGGCGCTCGGCCAGATGCTCGTCGTCATGCACGGCGGCATCGACCTTTCGACGCCGGGCGTGATCTCACTGGGCGGAAACCTGATTGTCGGCGTCAGCGCAGGCAAGGATCACCGTCTCGTGCTCGGGATTCTCGCGTGTCTCGCACTCGGCGCGGGCGTCGGCCTCGTGAACGGGATCTTCGTCGGGATTCTGCGTCTGAACCCGCTGATCGTGACGCTTGCGGTGGGGCAGATCGTCTTCGCCTACGGGCTCAAGTACTCGCGCTCGGTGACGAACGCTTCGAGCGTTCCGACCGGGCTCTCGAACTGGGCGGCCCACAAGCCGCTCGGGGTGAGTGTCGTCTTCTGGACCGGAGCGGGGATCACCGTCCTCGTCGCACTTGCCCTTCGCTATACCGCGTTCGGTCGCCGTTTCCAGGCCGTCGGCGCGAATCCGCGCGCCGCCTGGATGGCGGGATTGCACGTCCGGACGCACGTCGTCTTTGCGTACACCGCCGCAGGTGTGCTCTACGCGATCGCGACCGTTCTGCTCGCCGGCGTGCGCATCAGCATCGACCCGCAGTTCGGTGCCGCCTACCTGCTCGCCCCGATAGCGGCAGTCGTAATCGCGGGCGCGTCTTTGTCGGGCGGCCTTGCGAGTGCGACGTCGACATGGGTCGCGGCGTTCGCGCTGACGCTGCTGACGCAGATGCTGCTGATCCTCGGGCTCTCGACCGCGATGCAGTACATCGTCTTCGGCGCCGCGATTCTCGTCGGGATGCTCATCTCCGGCGATCGCGTTGCGGCGATCCTCGGCCGGGTCCTCCGGCCGCTCGACTCTGGCGGAACCACCCACCGACCGGTGGGTGCCAACACGAGCTGAAGCACGAAAGGAGGAGGGATGCACGTACGCAAGAGGCGCTCGACCGTGGTGGTGGTGCTCATGCTCGTGTTCGGTGCGCTCGCGCTGTCGGCGTCGAGCCTCGGCGGCACCGACAACACGAAGCTCGGCGATGCCCACGCGGGCAAGGTCGCGGGCGGCTTCGGTGAGGTCTACAAGGCGAACCCGAAGACGCTCGCGAAAACACTCTTCAGCGCGAAGCTGTTGCCGGCGAACGCGATGGCGAAGAACATCTCGCTCGCTGCGTACCGCCGCGCCGACATGAAGGTGAACCAGACCCTCGCGCTCAAGTGCTGGAAGAACAACAGCTGCAGCACCGGCACAGGCGGCAAGCTGACCGTCGCCTACGTCGAGGGCTTCGGCGAGAACGTCTATCGCCAGGTCTCGAAGATGGAGTTCATCCTCCAGGCGCTCACGTATCCGCAGATCGGCAAGATCATCTACACGAGCGCGCACTCGGACTTGAACCAGGCGCTCGCGGACTTCCGCGCGGTGATCGCGCAGCATGTCTCGGCGATCGTCACGTACCCGGACTTCGGCGACGCGATGATCCCCGTCTTCAAGGAAGCGACGAAGGCCGGCATCCCGGTCTCGACATACGCATGGGGCTTCGTATCCGGGCCGGGGACGAACTACACGACCGTCGTCGGCGAGGACACGTGCAAGCTCGGCAAGGCGTTCGCGCAAGTGATGAACACCCAGGTCAAGTCGGGTGACATCGCCTTCCTCGGCGGCTTCCCGGGCAACCCGCTGTCGCTCGGCTGGCAGAAGTGCGAGCAGCCGGCGCTCAACCCATCGATCAACGTCGTCGCGAACCAGCCGACGAACTGGGATCCGTCGAAGGTGCAGGGAATCGTCGCCGGCATCCTCGCGCAGCATCCGAACCTCAAGGGATGGAGCTACGAGGACGCGGAGTTCATGGCCGAGGGTGGCTATGCGGCGTACAAGGCCGCGGGTCTGCCGTACAACACCGTGTTGACCATGCGGACAGACGAGACGGCTCTCGGCTGTCTCTACAACAAGCTCAACAACCCGGGCCTCAAGGTCTACTACTACACCGCGGGCAACTCGCAGATCCGCGTCGCGCTGACGGCGGACATGATGAAGCTCGCGGGGGCGAAGATTCCGCCGAAGATCGTCTTCCCGATTCAGCTGCAGAACATGGCGACCCGCAACACGTGCGTCGCCGGCTATCCGCCGTCGGGATCGGCGACATCGCTCGTGCCCGTCGGCCTGCTGCACCGGATGTACCCGTAACCGAGAGGATCGATCGAACGAGCTGAACCAACAGATGTCGGAACCGGGGGTCGATCGTCCCCTCGTGCTCTCCCTGCGCGGCGTGTCGAAGGCGTACGGAGCGGTGCAGGCGCTCCATGATGTCGCCTTCGACTGCCGCGGAGGGGAGATCCACGCGCTCGTCGGCGAGAACGGATCCGGAAAGTCGACGCTGCTCGGGATCGCCAGCGGCTTCGTCCGTGGTGACTCCGGGATGGTCGAGATCGCGGGGCGGCGGTTGCGGCATGCATCGTCCGCCGAAGCGCGGCGGCTTCGTCTCGGCATCGCCTACCAGACGTACTCGCACGTCCAGGGTCTCACCGTCGCGCAGAACCTCTATCTCGCCGTCGCGCGTGATGCGCAGCCGCCGTTCGGCAAGGTCGACCGGTGGGCGGCGGAGCAGCTCGCGGCGTTCAAGCTCGACGTTCCGGTGGACGCGCCGGCGGCGACGTTGTCTTTGGCAGAGCGGCAGCTGCTCGAGGTCGTGAAGGCGCTGCTCGCGGATCCACGCGTGCTGCTGCTCGACGAGCCGACGACGGCGCTCGGGCCCGCGGACGTCGCGCGCCTCCACGAGCTCGTGTTCGAGCAGAGCCGCAAGGGCGTCGGGATCGTCTACGTGAGCCACCGGCTGCCGGAGGTGCTCGGCATCGCCGACCGGATCACGGTGCTGCGGGACGGCGTGGGGCAGGGGACGTTCGCGGCCTCTGGGATGTCAGAGGAGTCGCTCGTCGCGTTGATGATCGGGCGGCCGCTTCAGCTCGCGTTCCCCGAACGGCCGGACAAGCCGTCGCCGAGCGACGTGGTCTTGGCGACCGAGGGGTTGCAAGGCGAGCGGTTCGGGCCGATCGACCTGTCGGTCGCGGCGGGGGAGATCGTCGGGATTGCGGGAGCGGAGGGGAATGGTCAGGTGCAGTTCCTGCGCGCGCTCGCCGGTGCGGAGCCGTCGGTGGGCCGTGCGACCTGCGACGGCGGCGAGCTCGATCTCGCGTCGCCGCTCGGGCCATTGCGTGCAGGCGTCGTGCTGTTGAGCGGCGATCGCGCGGGCGAAGCGCTCTTCCCGGTGCTGAGCGTGCGGACAAATGCGACGATCCAGATCCTGCGACGGCTCAGCCGTTTTGGCTTCTTGCGTCGCGGCCGGGAACGGCGGACCGTCGACGAGCTCGGGCGGCGGCTGCGAATCCGCGCGGCCTCGATCGAGCAGCCGGTGCAGTCGCTCTCCGGCGGGAACCAGCAGAAGGTCTCGCTGACGCGGCCGTTCCTGCGCGGCAGCGTCAAGGTCATCCTCGCGGAGGAGCCGACGCAGGGCGTCGACGTCGGCGCGCGCTTCGACATCTACGAGGCGCTGCGCGAGAAGGCGACCGAGGGCGTCGCGATGATCCTGAAGTCAAGCGATCCACTCGAGCTCGCAGGTCTCTGCGACCGTGTCCTCGTGATGTCGCGGGGCCGGATCATCGAGGAGATCGCCGGCGACGAGCTCGGCGAGCGCCGGATCGTCGAGGCGATCGTCGGCTCCGGCGTGGGGAAGGTGTCGTGAACGCGCGCTCCTGGCTGCCGCTCGCGTCGATGTCCACGCTGATCGTCGCGCTCGGCGCCTATGCGGCCTTGCGTCAGGACGCGTTCCTGACGAAGTACAACCTCGGGAACCTGCTGCTCACGACCATGCCGCTCGCGCTCGTCGCGATGGGGCAGACGTGCGCGCTGCTCGTGCGCGGGTTCGACGTCTCGGTCGGCGCGCTGATGACTATGTGCGTCGTCACGGCCTCGTTCACGATGACGCCCGGCTCGTCGACGGTGATGCTCGTATTCGGCGCGCTCGCCCTCGTCGGTGTCGGGGTCGCGACGGGCGTATTCAACGCGACGCTGATCCGCTTCTTCCGGCTGCCGTCGATCATCGCCACGCTCGGCACGTTCAGCATCCTCGAAGGCGCGTCGTTATGGCTCCGCAGCGCGCCCGAGGGGCCGATCAACAGCGACGTGGTCGGCAGGCTGAACTCGGCCGTGAGCTTCGTCCCCCTTGCGTTCATCGGCGTCATCGTGCTCGCGGTGCTGTTGGATCTGTGGCTGTACCGCTCGAGGCCGGGCCTTGCGCTGCGCGCGGTCGGATTCGATGAGACCTCGTCGCGCCGGCTCGGCATGCGAACGGGCGCGGTGATCCTGCTCGCCTTCGTCGCGTGCTCGGTACTCGCGTCATTCGCGGGGTTCTACCTCGCCGCGCAGGTGCAGATCGGCTCGCCGATCATCGGCAACCAGGCTTTGGAGAGCATCGCCGCCGCCGTGCTGGGCGGGGCGGCGCTGTCGGGCGGGCGAGGATCGTTCGTCGGCGCGCTGCTCGCGGCGCTCTTTCTGACGGAGATCGACAACGTGCTCCCGCTCTTCCAGCAGCCGACCGAATACGCGGAGATGACGATTGGCGCGTTGATCCTGCTGGCGCTCGTGCTCTACCAGGGGCCGGAGCTGATCGGCCGGTTGCGCGCGAGTCGGCGGAAGGTGGCGCCACTGCCGGCACGGGCCGAGCAGGCGCCGGCAACCACTCCGTAGAGTGCGAGAAGCAACGCGGCGAAAACGAGAGCCGTGATCAGCGTCCGGCGCTTCACAGGACGATCCCCACGCGTGGCACGCGAGCTCGTCCGATCGTCTGCTGGATGACGCGGGCGCGCGCTACCTGCCAGTCGACGCGAGCGCCTCTTGATGAGCCGCTCGCCGAGGCAGTCCCGTCACCGCGGATCTCATCCAGACCGAGCCACGCGACGATCTCGGGCTCGCTCAGCAGCAGCTCCACTCCGGTCTTCTCGCGTTCCATGCCTTATAGACGGCATGGGCGGACGAAACTCATCGCTCCGCAGGAAGCTTCAGCGTGCGAGGACGCAGATCGCGAGGCCCGGCAGCTCGTAGCCGCCGTCGACCGCGAAGGGCTCGAACGCATCCCGGAGCTCGTCCGTCATCGTCTCGCGCTCATCCTCCGAGGCGGAAGTCCAAGCCCTTGTGAACATGCCGCCCATCTCGTTGGAGCGGCGGACGTACTCTTCCACGTCGCGGTAGTCGTTGCGAACCGGCACGTTGTCCATCTGCACGTTTGCGAAGCCGGCGGCCTCGACCAGCGCGCGCAACTCCTCCGTATTCCCGAGCACGAACATCCCCGGCTCGCCCGGCTCGGGAGGCGGCATGTGGCCGTGCGCGACGAGAACCCGACCCGCGACCGAGATCCAAGGATTGCGGTCAGCGTTTGCCCAGACCGCAAACGCGAGCCGCCCGTCGGGCCGCAGCACCCGCCGCGTCTCGGCGAGCGCGACCGCCGGATTCGGCATCAACATATAGCCCCAACGACAGACGACGCCGTCGACGGAGTTCTCCTCGAGGTCGAGATTCTCGGCGTCGAGCTCCCGGAACTCGACGTTCGTGAGGCCGAGCTCCTCGCCGCGGCGGCGCCCAATCTCGAGCATCTCCGCGCTGAAGTCGCTTGAGATCAGCCGTCCGCTCTCACCCAGCAGAGGCGCGAGCGCGTATCCCACGTCGCCTTGACCGGCGGCGAGCTCGAGGACAACATCGCCGGGTTTCGGCGCGAGCGCTTGCACGAGCCAGTCGGTGACAGGCGCGGCAACCTGCTCGCGCTCCTCCCGCATTCGTTCCCAGCCGGCGGCGATCGTTGCCCAGTTCTCGAGGCGAACTCGGCGCTGCTCGTCTTGGGCCATGCGGCATCCTAAGCCGACGCGGCTAAGTTCACGATTCAGGCCGGCGTTTTGCGTGTCACGAACCTCATCGGCCGCTACTGCGTGCGCGGATCCGCAGCGCGTCCGATCACGACCCAGATCGCCTGGACGGGCTCGCCGCCGATCGTCCACAGGCGATGCGGGGACGACGAGTCGAACGCGATCGAGTCGTCCGGGCGCAGCTCGTACTCGTCGAAGCCGACGCGCACGCCCAGCGTCCCGCTCGTGACATAGCCGTACTCGCGGCCGCCGTGCGTGACGAGCGCGTCCGCGGGGCACGACTCTGCGCCGACGGGATACTCGACGTGCAGGAACTCGACGTCGCTTTCGCTGTGCGGCGTGAGCCGCTGCCAGACGACGCCCGACGCGAGGTTGATCACGCGGCGCGTCTCCGGCCGCTCGACGATGCCGTCGGCGGAGCCGGGGCGGACGACGGGCTCCGGCTCCGAGTCGCCGAAGACTTCGCTCATCGTCATGCCGAGCTCCGTGACGACCGAATAGAGCGTGCTCACCGACGGGTTCACGCGATCGAGCTCGATCTGCGACACGAGGCTCGGCGACACGCCGACGCGCCGCGCGAGCTCGCGCAGGCTGATACCGCGCTTCTCCCGCGCCTCCCGCAGCTTGCCTCCGATCTTCGAAGGCTCGAACTCTCGCGCGACCGCCACGTTCTTACCGTAGCCGCCTACGGATCTCGGATGTGATCCGCTCAGGCCCCGGCAGGAAGGCGTCCTCGAGCGGCGGGCTGTACGGGATCGGGTGGTTCGGCGTCGCGATGCGCCACGCGTCGTCGAGATGCCCGAGCGCATGCTCCGTCACCGACGCGAGCACCTCGCCGGCCCAGCCGCCCGTCAGCGGGCCTTCCTCGACGACGACGATCCGATTCGTCTTCCGCACCGACGCGAGCACCGTTTCGAGATCGAACGGACGCAACGTGCGCAGGTCGATCACCTCTACCGAGATGCGATCCGCCTCCAGCGACTGCGCTGCCTCCAACGCATCGTGGACGCTCTTCATCGCCGTCACGAGCGTGACGTCCGACCCTTCGCGGACGACCGCTGCTTCCCCGAGTCGCCCGAGCTCTCCGTTCACCTCGCCCTCGAGCGTGTAGAGGCGCTTGTGCTCGAAAAAGAGGACGGGGTTGTCGTCGCGCACGGCCGCCTTCAACAGCGCCTTCGCATCCGCCGGCGTCGACGGCGCCACGATCTTGATCCCCGGCACGCCCATGAACCACGACACCGGCATCTGCGAGTGGATCGCACCGAACCGGCCGCCCGCGCCGACGACCGAGCGAATCGTCAACGGCACGCTCACCTGCTCCTGCGTCAGGAAGAAGTACTTCGTCGCCTGGTTCACGAGGCTGTCCATCGCGAGCGTTAGGAAGTCACCGAACATGATCTCGATCACTGGGCGAAGTCCGGTCACCGCTGAGCCGAATGCCGCACCGGTCAGCGCGAGCTCGGAGATCGGCGTGTCGAAGACGCGATCCTCGCCGTACTTGTCGTAGAGGCCGGTCGTCGTCGCGAAGACGCCGCCTGCGACGGCGATGTCCTCGCCGAAGAGGATCACGCGCTCGTCGGCTGCGAGCTCCTCGTCGAGCGCGTCGCGGATCGCGGTGCGGAAGGCGACGGACGACATCAGCCGAGGAGGAGAAGCGGCCGCTCGAGCAGCTCGCGGAGCCGGGACAGAAACCGCGCGCCGTCGGCGCCGTAGACGACGCGGTGATCGCACGAAAGCGTTGCCGTCATGACGTCGCGGAAGATGACGGTGCCGCCTGCGCCTTCGACCGGCTCGCGGCGCACGCCGCCGACGGCGAGAATCGCCGTCTGTGGCACGTCGACGATCGCAGTGAACGAGCGCACACCGAACATGCCGAGATTCGAGACCGTGAAGGTGCCGTCGCGTAGGTCTTCGGGACGCAGCGCGCGCCGGCGGGAGCCGTCGGCGAGTCGGCGAGTCTCGGCGGCGATCTCCGTGAGGGTCTTCGCGTCGGCGTCGAACACGACCGGGACGAGCAATGCGTCCTCGACTGCGACCGCGATCCCGACGTTGACGCGCGAGAACTGCTCGATTCGCCCGTCGATGTACGACGCGTTGAAGCGCGGAAACTCGCGAAGCGTCGCGGCTGCTGCCTTCACCACGAAATCGTTCAGCGACGGCACGTCGTCGCGCCGTGCGCGCGCGCCGGTGCGAAGCTCCGCGACGAGCGACATGTCGATGTCGACCGAGAGGGTGAAGACGGGAACCGTCGTCGCCGACTCGACCATCCGGCGTGCGATCGTCGCCTGCGTCGCCGTCAGCTCGACGACGCGAACGTCGCCGCGGCCGCCTGCCGGCGCCGGAGTCGCCGACGGACCGCCGTCGCCGGCCGCCTTCTGCACGTCCTCGCGCGTGATGCGGCCGCCCGGCCCGGTGCCGCTGATGCCATGCAATGAGACGCCGAGCTCGACGGCGGTTCGTCGCGCTACCGGAGTCGCATTTGGACGCTCCGCCGGAGCCGCGCCGTTCCCGAGCGTCGCGATCGCCTGGCCGATCGCAGCGGTGCCGCCCTCCGGCACGAGGATCGCGCCGAGCGTGCCGTCCGCCTCTGCCTCGTAGACGACCGTCGCCTTATCGGTCTCCACCTCGATCAGCGCTTCGCCGCGCGCGAACACGTCGCCCGGCGACTTCAACCAGCGGACGATGACGGCCTCCGCCATCGAGTCCGACAGCTTCGGCATCGTCAGCTCGGCCGTCATGAGTCCTTGAACTCCCGCGCGTGGAGCTCCGACGGGAACGGCGCATCAAGCGCACGCTCGCGCATCTGCTCGAGCTCAGCGCTCAGCTCTTGCTCGATCTCGTCGAGCCGCCCCGCCTCGAAACCCTCCGCCTCGAGCTGCGCCCGCAGGCGCAAGATCGGATCGCGCGTCCGCCACTCATCGAGCTCGCCGGGCGGTCGATAGGCGCCCGGATCACTGCGGGAGTGGCCGACGTAGCGATACGTGATCGCCTCGATGAAGAACGGCCCCTCGCCGCCGCGCGCATGCGCAAGTGCCCGCGCGACAGCGTCGCGCACTGTCCAGGCGCTCATGCCGTCGATCGTTTCTGCGGGAACATTCATCACCTCGGCGCGCCCGCGGATCTCACCTGCGGTGACCGCGCGGTATGGCGTGTACTCGCCGTAGCCGTTGTTCTCGCACACGAGTACGAGCGGCAGCTTCTGCACCTGCGCGAAGTTCATGCACTCAAACACGTACCCCTGGTTCATCGCGCCGTCGCCGAAGTACGCAACCGCGACGCCGCCGGTCGTTCGCTTGAGCGCGAGCGCCGCACCGGTCGCCGCGGCGATCGAGCCGCCGACGATTCCGAACGAGCCGATCAGCCGGTCGGCCGGCGACGTCACGTTCATCGAGCCCGCGCGTCCGCCGTTGATGCCTGTGGCGCGCGCGAGCATCTCGTCGAGCAGCTTCTGCGGATCGACGCCGAGCGCGAGCGCGTGCCCGTGGCCGCGGTACGTCGCGGCGACGCGGTCGCGCTCCTCGAGCAGGCTCGCGACACCGGTGGCGACGGCTTCCTGCCCGGAGTAGAGATGCGTCGTCCCGTAGACCTCGCCGGCAAGGAAAAGCGACTGAACCAGATCTTCAAAACCACGGATCAGCAGCATCTGCCGGTAGATCTGCGCGTAGAGCTCAGTGTCTTCGAGCACGCCGGCGACGGGAGTCTCTGTGGTGTCCGTCATGCGACGCCAACCGAGAGCCGCTCGGCGAGGTAGGCCCAGTCGCGCTCGTGCCGGTACGAGTAGCGCGGAGGAGGCCCGGGTGCCGACGTCTCCAGCCAGCGGACGCGCTTGCCCTGTGTCTCGTAGAACGCGTGCACGCAGCCGACGCCCGTCCAGAACGCGTCGCCGGGGCGAAGCGTGTACCGGTCGCCGTTCGCGACGACGTCGACGTCGCCCTCGAGGATGTAATACGACTCCTCGAACGGGTGGTCGTGCGGGTTCGCGAGGGCGCCGGGCTCGTAGTCGACCATGAACATCGTGTGGAGGTGCGCGTCGAGCCGCTGGTCGACGAGCATCTTCACGGCGATGCCGCTGTAGGCGAGCACGGCGGTGGCCATGCTCGCGGAGACGGTCGGCGCGCCGAACGCCTGCCCGTGCTTCAACCGGTCGAGGTCCGTCTCGCCCTCGGTGTAGAGAAAGAGGTTGCGGTTGCGCGGGTCGCGGACGTCGAGCGGCTCGACCGCGACGTCCGGCGGCGGGCCGAGAAAGAACGTGTCGCTGCCGTCAAGCCGGGGTCGCGGCGAAGCCATCTCGAGCCAGAGCCCGTCGACCGCGCGGAAGGCGTGCGGCATGCCGACGGGAATCGCGCCACACGCACCGGGCTTCAGGCTGATGCCGCGCCCGTTGAGATAGAGCACCGGCTCGCCTTCGAGCACGTAGAAGCTCGTCTCGAACGAGTGCAGGTGCTCATCGACGTGACCGTCGACGAGCGACACGAGCGTCAGCGCCATGTGCGTCGAACCGAGGGCGCCGCTGACGAGGCGGCAGTTCGTCAACCCGCTCGAGTGATCCGGGAGGCCGGGAGCAAGGTCGACGTCCTCGCGCCGGACGAGTCGGTACGCAGGACGTCCGTCGGGGAGCTCGCGTGTGCCCGAGTCGCCCGTCATCGAGGAACGACAGCCGACGACGCGACCGCTGCGGCGATGCCGCCGTTCTCGGCGGGACTCGGCGTCTCGCCTTCCTTGATGAGGTCAGCGCCGCGCACGTACTGACGGCCGGCGACGAGCAGCTCCTCGGCCGGGAAGCGGGTGATCACCTCATAGCCGGTGGTCGTGACGACGACTTCTTCCTCGATGCGCGCCGCGGAACGGCCGTCGGTCGCCGCGCAGTACGTCTCGAGCGCGAAGACCATTCCTTCCTGCAGCTCGACCGGATGGTCGAGCGAATGGACGCGCGAGATCATCGGCGACTCGTAGAGACCGACGCCGATGCCGTGCCCGAACTGCAGCCCGAAGCACGTCTCCTCGTCCGGGAAGCCGAGCGCCTCCGCCGTCGGCCACACCTCGGCGATCTTGTCGGTCGTCATGCCGGGCCGCACGAGCGCGATCGCGGCGTCGAGCCACTCGCGACACTGCTTGTACGCATCGAGCTGCGCCGAGTTGACGCCGCCGACGTTGAACGTGCGGTAGTAGCACGTCCGGTAGCCCATGAACGAGTGGATGATGTCGAAGAACGCCTGATCCCCTGGCCGCAGCAAGCGGTCGGAGAACACATGCGGGTGAGGGTTGCAGCGGTCGCCGGAGACGGCGTTCACCGCTTCGACCTGCTCCGATCCCATCTCGAAAAGCAGCTGATGGGCGCGCGCCACGATCTCGTGCTCGTACACGCCGGGACGCAGCATGCGATAGATCTCCTCGTAGACCGCATCCACGAGGCCGGCGGACTGGTCGAGCAGCGCGATCTCCTGCGATGTCTTGATCGTCCGCGCCTCGAGAAGCACCTGCGAGCCGTCGGTCACCTGCACGCCAGCGCGCTGCAGCGCCTCGAGGGTGAGCATGTCCGCCATGTCGATGCCGAGCGGCTCGGTCTGCAGCCCGCGCTCGCGCAGCTCGTTCGCGATCCGCGTGCCGAGCCTGTCCGGGATGCCGGTCTCGACGGGCATCGCGCCGCGCATCGGCGTCACGCCGGCGCGGAAGTTCTCCGGCGGCAGCCACGGAGCGAACAGCTGGTGGTGGCGCGCTGCGGAGCCGAAGTCCCAGAGGATCGGCTCCTCGCCGCGCATCAGCAGGGCAAAGCGCGCGTTCTTGTCCCGCGCCCACTCGCCGATGTGGGTGCTCGTGACGTAGCGGATGTTGTTCGGGTCGAAGAGGAGCACCGCGCCGAGATCGGAGCGCTCGAGCGCGGCCTTCGCGCGATCGAGCCGCTCGCGCCGCAGGCGGGGGAAGTCGATCCGTTGCTCCCAGTCGACCGCGCGTGTGGCGTCGGGCGACCCGGAGATCCTGCTGCGCATGTTCATCGGGAAACCCTCCGCACGGTATCTCGCAGGTTCAGGTAGAGCGCCATGAAGTCGTCGTCGCCGTAGCCGGCCTCGATCGCCGTCCGCAGCAGCGCCTTGAGCTCGCGGGCAACCGGCAGTGCGACGGCGGCCTCCTCCGCCGCGTCGAGGATGAGGTCGATGTCCTTCTCCATCAGCGCCGTGGTGAACGTCGCGGAATAGTCGTCGTTGAGCAGCGGCTCGGTCTTGTACTTCACGAACGGTGCGCCGGCTGCGGAGTTGCCCATCACCTCGAGGAGCTCGCGCCGGGGCACGCCCGACGCCTCGGCAAGCACGAGCGCCTCTGCGATCAGCTGCGCGAGTCCGCCGATCACGAGGTTGACCGCGAGCTTGATGACGCGCGCCTGCTCGCCGTCGCCCACGTATTGGATCGTCGGACCGATCGCAACGAGCACCGGCTCCGCCTGCGCAAGCGCGTCCTTGGGCCCGGAGACGATGAAGCTGAGGTTGCCCGCGCGTACGACGGACGGGTTGCCGCTGACCGGCGCCCGGAGGTAGGCGACGCCGGCATCGCGTGTGAGCGCAGCGACGTCGGCAGAGATACCAGGCGAGACCGTGCTCATGTCGACGAGCACCGTGCCCGGCCGCGCCGACTTGGCAACCGACGTCGCAACGGAGGCGAGTGCATCGTCGTTGGCGAGCGACGTGACGACGACATCGACGCGTCCGGCGAGCGCTTCCATCGAGCCCGCGATCTCGGCGCCGAGCGCGGCAAGCGGCTCCGCCTTTTCGGGGCTGCGGTTAAAGACGACGAGTGGATAACCGGCCGCGAGCAGACGCTCTCCGAACGCTGCACCCATGTGGCCGAGCCCGATCAACCCGACGGCGAGACGCGGGTCCTGAGAGGCGCCCACTGTGCAGTATGAATAAACGAACTGCGGGGTTGGGTCAAGCCACAGCGGGTCACGGCGCGGGATTTCGGCCTTCTTGTACAGCCTCACGGGACGCCGTGGACAGGATTTGACTTCTCGAGGGCGGGCACACAGAATGTCGATGGAACAGTCGTTCCATCATGTGAGATGACGGAGGCGACCGGCACCCAGTCGATCGACCGCGCGGCGGCCCTGCTCGTGCGCGTGGTCGAAGCAGCGCAGCCGCCCTCGGTGGGCGAGCTCGCGGCGCGCGCCGGCCTGCCGAAGTCCACGACCTCGCGGCTCGTCTCGGCGCTCGAGCGCCAGGGGCTCGTTCAGCGCCTCGGCGAACGCGGCCGGCTCACCGCGGGGCCGGTCCTGCTCCGCTACGCGAACCGCGACGTCTCGTCGACGCTCGTCGAGCTCGCCGCACCGAGCCTCCGCCGGCTTGCGGACGCGTCAGGGGAGACGATCAACCTCGCCGTCCCCGGCGTCGACGGCGTCGAGCACCTCGCGCAGGAGGACACCGCGCACTTCGTCGGCGTCACGGACTGGGTCGGGCGCAAGGTGCCGTTCGAGCAGGCGGCGAACGGGAAGGTCTTTCTCGCGTACAACGCGGCGTCGCCCGAGCATGCGTCGGTTCGCGCGCGCGGCTACGCGACGTCGATCGACGAGCTCGAGGTCGGGTTGACCGCGCTCTCCGCACCGGTGCTCGGTCCTGCGGGCGATGCGATCGCCGCGCTCTCGATTTCCGGCCCCACCGCACGCTTGACTTTCGACCGCATCGCCCAGCTCGCGCCGCTCCTCATCGAGGAAGCGCACGTGCTGGCGGAACGACTCGGCCACCGCGACCAGCGAGGTGCTGCATGACCGAAGAGGAGATCCTCAAGGGGCTGTACGACAACACGCTCATCGGCAACGCGCCGGAAGTCAAAGACCTGACGAACCAGGGCCTCGAGCAGAACGTCGACCCGGAGACGATGCTCTACGACGCGCTGATCCCGTCGCTCGAGGAGGTCGGTGCGCGGTTCGAGCGCGGCGACTTCTTCGTGCCCGAGATGCTGATCGCCGCGCGCGCGATGCAGGGCGCGCTCGACATCCTCCGCCCGCTGCTGGCCGAGACCGGCGAGAGGCAGGTCGGCACCTACGTGATGGGCACCGTCAAGGGCGACGTGCACGACATCGGCAAGAACCTCGTCAACATCATGCTCGAGGGCGCCGGCTTCACGGTGTACGACCTCGGCGTCAACGTCGCGCCGGAAGTGTTCGTCGAGAAGATCAACGAGCACCAGCCGGACATCGTCGGATTCTCCGCGTTTCTGACAACGACGATGCCGATGTTCAAGGCGAATATCAACGCGCTCGAGAAGGCCGGCATCCGTAACAACGTGATCGTGATGGTCGGCGGCGCGCCGGTGACACAGGAATACGCCGACATGGTCGGCGCCGACGGCTACGCCGCCGACGCGTCGACCGCGGTGCGGCTTGCCAAGGACCTGATCGAGCAGAGGCGCAGCGCCGTCACCGCGTGATGGGAGCGCTCGAGCTCGTCGAGGCCGCGGTGAAGAAGCCGATCTGGGGCTGCCAGATGTGCGGTCAATGCGTGCTGCACTCGACCGGCATGACGTGCCCGATGAACTGCCCGAAGACGCTCCGCAACGGCCCATGCGGCGGCGTGCGTCCCGACGGGCACTGCGAGGTGAAGCCCGAGATGCGCTGCGTCTGGGTGAAGGCGGTCGAGCGGGCGCCGAAGACGCCGTGGGCGCACGAGATCGACGACCTGCGGCCACCGGTCGACAACCGGCTCTGGGGCACGTCGTCGTGGCGCAACTTCGTCACGAAGCGCGACAAGCAGACGCCGAAGGGTTGGCGTGTCGAGGCTTGAGGACGCACTTGCGGCGGGGCGCTTCGCCGTCACCGCGGAGCTCCTGACAGTCAACGCAGGCGGACTCGACGCGGTGCACGAGCGCTTCGAGCCGTATGAGGATTACGTCGACGCGACGAACGCGACCGACAACACCGCTGCGCACGCTCACGCGTCGCCGCTTGCGGTGGCGATCGCCCTCAAGCAGCTCGGCATGGAGCCGGTCATGCAGCTCACGTGCCGCGACCGGAACCGGCTCGCCTTGGAGGCCGAGCTGGCCGGCGCTGCGCTGCACGGGGTCGAGAACATCTGCTGTTTGACAGGCGACGACGTCACCGCCGGCGACGAGCCGGAGGCGCGGCGCGTGTTCGACCTCGACTCGATCCAGCTGCTCGCGCTGGGCGAGACGATGCGCCGCGGGACGTATCTGTCCGGCCGGAAGATCGATCCTGCGCCCAGGCTCTTCCTCGGCGCGGTCGAGAACCCGGCGGCCCCGCCGTACGACTACCGCGTTGACCGCGCGTTGAAGAAGGTGCGCGCCGGCGCGCGGTTCCTCCAGTTGCAGGTGAGCTTTCAGCCGGAGCGGCTCGCGGCGTTCATGCAGGAGGCGGTGGCGAAGGGTCTCGATGAGCAATGCGCACTGATCCCGTCGATCTGCCTCGTGCGCTCGCCGTCGGCGCTCCGCTACATGGACGAGCACGTCCCCGGCATCACCATCCCGCAGGAGAGGATCGAGCGCTGCGAGCGTGCGGCGGACCCGGAGGCGGAGTGCTTCGACGTTGCGTGCGAGCTCGCGGAGCACGCGCGCTCGCTGCCGGGGGTCGCCGGCCTGCACCTGATCAGCTTTCGCAAGGAGGCGGGCATTGCGCGCCTGTGCCGGAAGCTCGGGATTCCAACACGAGAAGAAAGGGAGCTGCGTGGAAACAGTCGTCCGGTCGCGGTCTAAGACCGTCGTCATCGGTCCGGAGGCGCCGTTCTGCGTGATCGGCGAGCGGATAAACCCCACGGGACGCAAGACGTTCCAGGCGCAGCTGCAGGCGGGAGACCTGTCGCAACTCGAGACCGATGTCGCCCAGCAGGTCGAGGGCGCTGCCGACATGCTCGACATCAACGTCGGCGACCCGCTCGCGGACGAGGTCGGGCTGATGGCCCGCGCGATCCCGATGGTGCAGGGGCTGACCGACCTGCCGCTCTGCATCGACAGCTCCGTGATCGAGGCGCTGGAAGCCGGGCTCGCCGCATACGAGGGGAAGGCGCTGGTCAACTCCGTCACCGGCGAAGACGAGCGGCTCGAGGCGATCCTGCCGATCGTCGCGCGCCACGGCGCGGCGGTGATCGGGCTCGCGAACGACGACGAGATCCCGATGGAGCCGCAGCGTCGGCTCGAGGTCGCGAAGAAGATCGTCAGCGTCGCAGGCGACCACGGCATCCCACCGGAGGACGTGATCATCGACCCGCTCGCCATGCCGGTCGGCGCCGAGCCCCGCGCCGTGACGCTCTTCCTCGAGACGCTGCACCTGCTCCGTGACGAGCTCGGCGTCAACACGACGTGCGGCGCGTCAAACACAAGCTTCGGTCTGCCCGGTCGGCATACGCTCGGCGCGGCGTTCCTCGCGGTTGCGCAGTCCCACGGGCTGACGAGCGCGATCATGGACGCCCGCCGCGACGAGACCGTTGAGGCAGTGCGCGCGACCGACTTCTTGCTCGGACGCGACGAGTGGGGGGCCACGTGGATCCGCCGACACCGGGAGAAGCAGGCCGCGAACGCATGAGCGCGCTCGAGGACATCGTCGAGGAGCCGCCGCACCCGGACCGCGTCCGCCTGCGCTTCCTGCAGATCGGCGAGGACCGCGCGATCAAGGAGGCGCGCGTCCCGGCGGGGACGACGATCTTCGATGCCGCGAGCTGGAACGGCGTCGCGATCGACTCGACGTGCGGCGGTCACGGCACGTGCAAGAAGTGCAAGGTGAAGGTGCTCCAGGGCGACGCGCCGATCAGCTCCGTCGACCCGCGCGCGTTCTCGACCGAGGAGCTCCGAAACGGCTGGCGCCTTGCCTGCCGCGCCGCGACGCACGAAGATCTGACGATCGAAGTGCCACCGCTGCAGACGCGGCCGAAGGCAGCGCTCGCGGGCGTCGGCCGTCACGTGATCCTGCGTCCCGCGGTGCAGAAGCGCTACGTCGAGCTCGTCGAGCCGACGCTCGAGGACCAGGTCTCGGATCTCGAGCGGCTCCTCGGCGCGATGGACGACGTCGAACCGCGCGTCCCGCTCGACGTCGTGCGCGAGCTCGGCGCGACGCTGCGGCGGAACGACTGGAAAGTGACGGCGGTGCTCGCAGACGACGTCCTCATCGGCGTCGAACCGGGCGACACGAGCGGCTCGCGCCACGCGATCGCGTTCGACCTCGGCACGACGACAGTCGTTGCGACGCTGCTCGACCTCGAGACGGGTCAGCCCATGGCGGTGCGCTCGGTGCTGAACGCGCAACAGCCGTTCGGCGCCGACGTCATCTCGCGCATCAGCGCGACGATGATGGACGACGGGGCGCTCGCGACGCTGCGTGAGCGCGCGCACGAGACGCTGCGGCAGCTAACGGACGAGGTGTGCGAGGAGGGAGGCGTCGATCCCCGCGAGGTCTACGAGGTCGTCATCACCGGCAACGTGACGATGATTCAGCTCGCGCTCGGCATCGACCCGGAACCGCTGTCGATGGCGCCGTTCACGATCGCTGCGCGCCGGCTCCCAGAGGCGCGCGCCGCCGATTTCGGCCTGGAGGTGCACGAGCGTGCGCCGGCTGTTCTCTTCCCGGCGCTCGGCGCGTACGTCGGACCGGACATCGTCGCCGGAATCCTCGCCACCGGGCTCACGCTCGACCGCCGCGTCCGCCTGTTCATCGATGTCGGCACGAACAGCGAGATCGTCCTCGGCTCGAGCGCCAAGGCGCTCGCGACGGCCGCGCCGGCAGGCCCGGCGTTCGAGGCGGCCCAGATCCGCTGCGGCATGCGCGCCGCCGACGGCGCCATCGAAGGCGTGAAGATCGTCGACGGTGACGTGCAGCTGACCGTGATCGGCGACGTCGATCCGGTCGGCCTCTGCGGCTCCGGCCTCGTTGATGCAGTCGCCGAGCTCGTCGGCGCCGGCTACCTCGATCACTCGGGCCGATTCGTGCTCGAGGCGAGCGACCGCTTCGGGAAGATCGGCGAGGAGAACGTCTTCTACCTCTCCGACGAGATCTATCTCTCGCAGCGCGACGTGCGCGAGCTGCAGTTCGCGAAGGCGTCGATCGCGACCGGCTGGACGATCCTCTGCAAGGAGCTCGGCATCGAGCCCGACGAGGTCTCACAGGTGCTGCTCGGCGGCTCGTTCGGCTCGTACCTCACCGCGGCGAGCGCCGTGAAGATCGGCCTCGTGCCACGGCTCCCGCTCGCGCGCATCGTCGCCGCGGGGAACGTCGCGGGCGAAGGCGCGAAGATCGTGGCGCTGTCCGTGACCGAACGGGCAGCCGCGAACGCGGTGCTCGAGGAAGTGGACTACGTCGAGCTCTCCGGGCGGACGGATTTCAACGACCTGTTCATCGACCAGCTCGCCTTCCCCGGTGTCTGACACCCGCAGGGTGTCTGACACCGCTGTTGTCGTCGCCTGCGGCGCGCTAGCGCTGCACGTCAAGGCGATCGCGAAGCGGCGCGGTTGGGACATCGAGGTCCGCGCGATCCCACCCGAGCTCCACAACCGTCCGGAGCGGATCCGCTACGCCGTCGAGGACGCAGCGATGGGCGAGGATGTCGTCGTCGCGTACGCGCACTGCGGCGCCGACCTCACCGGCTACGAGCGCCTCGAGGGTGCCCACTGCTACGAGGTCTTCGGGGCGGAACACGAGCCCGCGACGTACTTCCTGACCGATTTCCTCGTGAAGAGCTTCGACCGCGTCGTCTGGCGCGGGCTCGGGCTCGACCGCCATCCCGAGCTGCGCGACGACTACTTCCGCCACTACGAGAAGGTCGTGTGGCTCGCGCAGGAGCAAACTGCAGAATTGCGCGAGCACGCTGAGCGCGCGGCTGAAAGACTCGGTCTGCCGCTCGAGATCCGTGACACCGGCGACATCGGACTGGAGCGAGCCTTGGAGAAGCTGTTGTGCTGACGAACACCCTCCCGCGATACGAGATCCTCGACGAGGCGGCGCTGCAGGAGCTCGAGCGCGGCTGGCGGCGCATCGTGAGCGAGCTCGGGATCGAGTTCCTCTACGACGAGGCGCTCGAGTACTTCAAGGGCGCGGGCCAGGAAGTCGACGGTCAGCTCGTCAAGTTCGATCCCGACTGGATCCTCGAGCAGGTCGGCAAGGCGCCGCCGCAGTTCACGCTGCAGGCGCGCAATCCGGAGCGGAGCGTGACCATCGGCGGCGACAACATGGTCTTCTCCGCCGTGTACGGCTGCCCGTTCGTGCGCGAAGGGCTCCAACGCCGCGACGCGACCTACGACGACTTCCAGAACCTCGTCAAGCTCGCGCAGTCGTTTCCACAGCTGGACTCCCCGGGCGGGACGATCTGCGAGCCGAACGACCGCCCGCTCGACTCGCGGCACCTCGACATGGTGTTCGCGCTGATGACATTGAGCGACAAGCCGTTCATGGGCTCGGTCACGAGCGGTCCGAACGCGATCGACACGATCGCTATGGCTGAAAAGGTGTTCGGGAGAGATTCATTGGAACAGTCGCCGGCGATCATCTCGCTGATCAACGTCAACTCGCCCTTGCGCTATGACGACCGGATGCTCGCCGCGCTCGTCGAGTACGCGAAGCGCGGCCAGGCGACGGTCGTCACGCCGTTCTTGCTGATGGGCGCGATGTCGCCGGTGAGCGTGCCGGCGACGCTCGCGCAGCAGCTCGCCGAGGCGCTCGCGGGGATCGCGCTCGTCCAGACGATCCGGCCCGGCTGTCCCGTCGTCTTCGGGTCGTTCCTCTCGAACACCGACATGCAGTCGGGGTCACCGAGCTTCGGCACGCCGGAGTCGGCGGTCGGCCTGCTCTGCACCGGCCAGCTCGCCCGCCACTACAACCTGCCCTTCCGCGGAGGAGGCGCGCTGACGTCTTCGCAGGTCGTCGACGCGCAGGCGGGCTACGAGTCGATGATGTCGCTCTGGCCGACGTTCCTCGCCGGCACGAACTTCGTCATGCACTCGGCGGGGTGGCTCGAGTCCGCGCTCGTCTCCTGTTATGAGAAGTTCATCACGGACGTCGAGTGCCTGCGGATGATGTACCACGTCTTCGAGCCGCTCGAGATCAACGAGGAGACGCTCGCGTACTCCGCCCACCAGGAGGTGGGCCAGGGCGGCCACTTCCTTGGCGCCGTGCACACACTCGAGCGGTTCCGCGAGTGCTTCTACCGGCCGCTCGTGAGCTCAACCGAGAACTACGAGCGGTGGAAACGCAATGGCGGCAACGACACTGCGGCGCGTGCAACAGAGGTTTGGCGGAAGACGCTCGAGGAGTATGAGCAGCCGCCAATGGACGAGGAGCTCGTGGCGGAGCTGAAAGCGTTCGTCGATCGACGACGAACCGAGCTAGGAGACTGACATGACTTCGGTGGGCGACGTGATGTCGAGGAACCTGCTGACTGTGGAGGCGACGACCGCCCTGGCCGCGGCGGCTGAACGGATGTGCGACCTGAATGTCGGTGCGATTCTCGTGCTGAGCGGCGACTCGGTCTCGGGCATCCTGACGGAGCGCGACGTCCTGCGCGCCGTCGCGCAAGGCGGGGTGGAGGGGACGAACGTCGCCGCGTGGATGACGCGCGACCCAGAGACGGTCGACTCCGACGAGTCGACCCGGCAGGCGGCGTCGATCATGATCCACGGCGGCTTTCGGCACCTCCCCGTGCTGGACAGCGGCAAGCCGGTCGGGATCGTGTCGATTCGCGACCTGATGCGCGTAGTGGTCGACGATGAAAGCCCCCGCGGCGTCTGAGACGAAACGGATGTTCGTCGGCGGGCGCTGGACGGACGCGCTCGCCGGCGAGACCTTCACGGCGGAGTCGCCCGCGACCGGCGAGGCGATCGGCGAGGTGCCTCGTGGCGACCGTGACGATGCGCAGGCCGCGATCGACGCGGCGAACCGTGCCGCTGAAGCGTGGTCGCGCTTGTCCCCGTTCGACCGCGCCGCTGCTCTGCACCGCGTCGCCGACGTCGTCGAGCGGCGTCGCAACGAGCTCGCGCACATCCTGACGCTCGACCAGGGCAAGCCGGTCGCGGAGTCGCGCGACGAGGTCGAGGAGCTCGTCCAGTACTGGCGCAACGCTGCGGAGGACGGGAAGCGGCTCGAGGGCCGGCTCGCGAACAGCGTCAGCGCAGGAAAGAAGGTGCTGCTGTTCCGGCGGCCGCGCGGCGTCATCGGCGTGATCACGCCGTGGAACTGGCCGTACACGATGCCGGCCGAGCTGATCGCGCCCGCGCTTGCGTGTGGGAACACGGTCGTCTGGACGCCTGCGTCCAGCACTGCGATCGCGGCGATCGCGCTCGCCGAATGCGTCGTCGATGCAGACCTGCCTGCGGGCGTCTTCAACCTCGTGACCGGGCCGGGCCCAACGGTCGGCGACGAGATTTCGCGCAACCCCGGGACGCACGGCGTCGGCTTCATCGGCTCGACCGAGACCGGACGCAAGGTGGCGCAAGCTGCTGCGGGGAAGGCGGCTGTGCTCGAGCTCGGCGGGAACGGTCCGATCGTCGTGCTCGACGACGCCGACCTCGATCTTGCAGCTGAGTCGACCGTCACCGCGTGCTTCCTCTGCGCGGGTCAGAGTTGCACGGCAGGCGAGCGGCTGCTCGTCCATCGCGACGTGCGCGACGAGTTCGTCGCGAAGCTTGCGCGATTGGTGACGGAACGCGCAGTGCTCGGCGATCCCTTCGACGACGCGACGACGATGGGGCCGCTCAACAACGACGGCGTCGCGCAGAAGATGGACGAGCATGTTGCGGACGCAGTCGAGCGCGGGGCGGAGGTCGTAAGCGGCGGCGCCCGCGCGGATGGATTCCCGACGCGGCTCTACTGGCAGGCGACCGTGCTCGACAACGTTTCGCCGCAGTCGCTCGTCGCGACCGAGGAGACGTTCGGCCCAGTTGCGCCCGTCGTCGCGATCGACTCGCTCGAGCAGGCGATCGAGCTGACGAACGCGTCGCCGTACGGCCTCCTGTCCGCGATCTTCACGCGCGACCTCGCAAAGGGGCTGCGCTTCGCTGACGCCGCGCGCACGGGCTGGGTGAACATCAACGAGTCGTCCAACTACTGGGAGACGCACCTGCCGTTCGGCGGCCGCAGCGGCACGGCGAGCGGGATCGGCCGCGTCGGCGGCACGTCGCCGATGGAGTCGTTCAGCGAGTTGCAGACGGTGGTCGTCTCGACGTGAGCTGGGACTACGTCATCGTCGGCGGCGGCTCGGCCGGCTGCGCGCTCGCGAATCGGCTGTCGGCGGATCCGTCGACGAGCGTGCTCGTGCTCGAAGCGGGCCGTGAGGACTACCCGTGGGACGTCTTCATCCACATGCCGGCGGCGCTCGCATTCCCGATCGGGAACAGGCTCTACGACTGGATGTACGAGTCCGAGCCGGAGCCGTACATGCATGGGCGGCGCCTGTACCACGCGCGCGGCAAGGTGCTCGGCGGGTCGAGCTCGATCAACGGAATGATCTTCCAACGCGGCAACCCGCTCGACTACGAGCGCTGGGCGGCCGAACCCGGCCTCGAGGAGTGGGACTACGCCCACTGCCTGCCGTACTTCAAGAGGATGGAGAATTGCCTTGCGGGCGCCGACGAGTATCGCGGCGGCGACGGCCCGCTGAAGCTCGAGCGCGGCCCGGCGACGTCCCCGCTCTTCGATGCATTCTTCGAGGCGGTGCAGCAGGCGGGCTACCCGCTGACCGACGACGTGAACGGTCGGCGGCAGGAAGGCTTTGCGAAGTTCGACCGCACGATCTACCGCGGGCGGCGGCTCAGCGCCGCGCGCGCGTATCTGCACCCTGTGTACTCGCGGCGGAACCTCGGGGTGCGCTGCAAGACCTTCGTCGACCGTGTCGTCTTCGAGGGAACGCGGGCGATCGGAGTCGCCGTCGGTGACGAGGTCATCAGAGCGAAGGAGATCATCCTGTGCGGCGGCGCGATCAACTCGCCGCAGCTCCTGCAGCTTTCAGGCGTCGGCAACGCGCGCGAGCTCGAGGCGCTTGGGGTCGACGTCGTGCACGACCTGCCCGGCGTCGGCGAGAACCTCCAAGACCATCTCGAGGTCTACGTGCAGTACGCGTGCACGCAGCCGGTGTCCGTCCAGCCGGCGTTGAAGAAGTGGAAGCGGCCGCTGATCGGTGCGCAATGGCTCTTCCTGCGCAGCGGTCCCGGCGCTACGAACCACTTCGAGGCGGGCGGGTTCGTCCGCTCGAACGAGGACGTCGACTACCCGAACCTCATGTTCCACTTCCTGCCACTCGCAATCCGGTACGACGGCTCGCAGCCGGCGCAGAAGCACGGCTACCAGGTGCACGTCGGGCCGATGTACTCCGATGTGCGCGGCTCGGTGAAGATCACGAGCACCGACGCGCGCGTGCATCCGGCGCTCCGTTTCAACTACCTCTCGACCACGCAGGATCGCCGCGAATGGATCGAGGCCGTGCGCGTCGCGCGCGACATCCTGAGCCAGCCCGCGTTCGACCCGTTCAACGGTGGCGAGACATCGCCGGGGCCGTCGGTGGAAAGCGACGAGGCAATTCTCGACTGGGTCGCGCGCGACGCTGAGACCGCGCTGCATCCGTCGTGCACGGCGAAGCTCGGCACCGATGCGATGTCTGTCGTCGATCCTGCGTCGATGCGCGTGCACGGTCTCGACGGCCTGCGCGTCGTCGACGCGTCCGTCTTCCCGTACGTCCCGAACGGGAACATCTATGCGCCGGTGATGATGGTCGCGGAGAAGGCGGCGGACCTCATCCTCGGCAATACGCCGCTCGAGCCCGTGATGGTCGAGCCCTACCGGCATGCTGAACGAGCTGCGAGTCGGTGAGTTCCTCGCGGCGCTCGGCGAGCGGACGCCGACGCCGGCGAGCGGCGCTGCGACCGCGCTGACCGGCGCGCTCGCGGCCGGGCTCACGGAGCTCGCGGCTCGGTTCGCCGGCGACGAGGATGCAGTCGCCCGGGCGAAGGCGGCGGTGACGCGGCTCGTCGAGCTCGCCGACGAGGACGCCGAGGCGTACGCGGCGTTCATGGCCGACCGGAACGAGACGACGCGGGCGCGGATCATCGCGGTGCCCGAGGAGATCGCCGCGCGGGCGGACGAGGTCGCCGAGCTGGCCGAGCGCGTGAGGGGGCAGCTGCAATCGAGCGTTGCGGGTGACGCCGAGGCGGCCGTTGAGCTTGCGCATGCTGCGGCGAAGGTGGCGCGCCGGCTCGCTGAGCTCAATGTCTAGGCGGGCGGACAGCGCGAACGGCCGCACGTCGCCGCGGCGCCCGCCCGCGCTAAACCAGACGCCGCCGAGGCCGGGAACCCGCGTTTTCCCAAACGAAAAGGGCGAGCCCGCCGCTGAGCTCGCCCTGATCTATGTGACGCTCGACACCCACGCCGCTTGCGAGTGGAGCGTCTGTTGTGCTTCCTCGAGCCCCCGCCGCATCGGGGCCCGCGGTAGTTCAATCATCGGGGTAGGGGAGGTAGTTCATCCATCACTTATTTGATGGTTCACTCGATCGGTTCACTCGACCGAGGCTCTGGGACCCGGCCGGCGGCTCCGATGAATAGGCCAGTGAGATGAGGCAGGGGGCCGCAGCCCGTCTTTCTCACTTGCAGAGCCGTCAGGACTGGGGAGCCGCAGCCCCGTCCGGCGGCTCTTCCTTTTGGTAGGGAACGGGCATGAGCACGAACGGCTCACGGCCCAGGGCCTTCGGCTGGCGCATGCCCGGCTCGCGGCGGACGCGGCTCGCGGTGGGGGCCGCGACGGCGATTGTCATCGGCGGAGTACTGGTGGCCCCGGTGGTGCTGCTCGGCACGCCGTCTAAGCATGCGGCGTGCTCGACGACGATTCTCTACCGCGGAGAGCGCTACATCGCGCGGCCGAGCGGCCGCGTGGTCGAGGCGATCGCCGTCGGCGTCGGCGTCGCGAGCGGCTGCGGGACGAAGCCGTCGAACGTCGGTCTGCGCTCCGTGCAGGGCGTGAGTGCCGCGCGCGCGGTCGCGCTCGCGTCGGACTCGTCGACGGTCTACGTCCGGCGCGGTGTCTGCCAGGGGAAAGAGCGCGACGCGCTGCTCGCGTGCCTAGCGGGGCGATGACCAGATATACGGCGTCGTCGTCGTGATCGGGCGAAAGCCGAGGCGCTCGAGGATCGGGCGGCTGTCGTCCGAGGCATCGACCTCGAGGTAGCGGCGGCCGTTTTCGGCGGCGAGGCGCGCGCGGTGCGCGACGAGTGAGCGGTAGATGCCGCGGCCGCGCCAGGCGGCGAGCGTGCTGCCGCCCCAGAGCGTTCCGAACTCTGTGCCTGATGGGAAGCGGATCCAGCCCGCCGAGACGCCGGCGTCGCCGGCTTCAGCGACGACGATGCGGAGCTGACCGGGATCGGCGGCGCGCTCGCGTTCCAGGTCCTGCGCGCGTGTCGCGCCCTTATCGTCCCAGACCTCGGCTTCCATCGTCGCGATCCGGTCGAGGTCGGCGCGCTCGTAAACCTCTCGGAGCCTGACGCCGTCGGGTGGCTGCGTCGTGAGGTCGAGGTCGGCGATCGCCGCGATCACGACGGTCTCCTGCTCCTCGGGGCGGAGGCCGGCGGCGAGCAGCCGGTCGTTGAGGAACGCAGGCCCATCGTGGCCGTGGAGCTTCCATTCGAAGCGTTGCGGAATCTCGGCGAAGCGCTCGATCTGCCGCGCGATCAGCGCGTCGAGCTCGGGCGCACCGATGTCGCCGAGGTCGTGGTACTCGACCCAGCCCTGGCCGCCGAAGCCGAGGAACCGAGTGACCGGGCCGTCGTGCTCGACAACGACGCCCTCGGGTAAGCGTTCCGAGATGTGCGCACGCAGTTGCGCGTCATAGACGGTCAAGAGAGCGGCGTCGTCCACGAGGGCTGACGGTAATGAGAAGTGAGACACGACGTCGCGCCGTCGCCTTACACAGGTCGAACCGGCGTCATCCCCGCGGGATGACGCACCGCCGGAATCGCAGGGAGTACGGTCAGAGGCGTGATCAGGTGGATGCTGGTTTCGTGGGCTGCGAACGCGGTCGTTCTGGCCATCGCCGGTGCGATCCTCGGCGGCGTGACCTTCCACGACTCCGCCTCCGCGCTGGTCGTGTCCGCGGCCATCTTCGGCGTGTTGAACACGATCTTCAAGCCGCTGATCAAGCTGATCACGCTGCCCCTGGCGGTCCTCACGCTTGGCATCGCATGGTTCTTCGTCGCGATGCTGATGCTCTGGCTGACCCAGCTGATCGTTCCGAAATTCGACATCAACGGCTTCTCGAACTACGTGTGGGCAACGATCATCGTCTGGGCCGTCAACGTCGTCCTCGACGTCGTCTTGCGACCGCGCGCGCGGGCTGAATCACCGGCGCGGGCGTAACTTCGTAACAGGTCGAGGAGGGCGGTTAGTCCGGTCAGGGTGATGGACTTTGTGCGTCGGCGAGTTGAACTACTGCCGTTGCACAAACCGCGCGACATGCGTTTTCAGGAGGTAGTCGGATGAGCGAGGGTGCCGTGGCTGCTGCCTCTGAGAAAAAGAGCCGCTTCACGCTTCCTTCGGCGTACACGATCTTGTTCGCACTGATCGTGTTGGTTGCGATCGCGACCTGGGTGATCCCGGCAGGTGTCTACAACCTGAACGCCAATACCGGGGAGCCGATTCCGGGGACGTACCACGAGGTCGCCTCGCACCCGGCCCACATTCTCAAGGACTCGCTGACGGCGCCGATCAACGGGCTGTACGGGATCGAGAACGCGGCCG
The DNA here is from genome assembly GCA_036496545.1 of Gaiellaceae bacterium. Taxonomy (GTDB): domain Bacteria; phylum Actinomycetota; class Thermoleophilia; order Gaiellales; family Gaiellaceae; genus Palsa-739. The sequence continues at coordinate 46,555 of DASXKX010000038.1, forward strand.
GGAATATCAACTACTACAACTCGGGCACGTTGTTCGGCGCGATCGACATCGCGCTGTTCATCATCGTCATCGGCGGGTTCCTGGGCGTGACGATGAAGACGGGCGCGATCGAGGTCGGGATCGCCAGCCTCGTGCACCGTATGCAGGGCCGGGAACGCTGGATGATCCCGGTACTGATGGGCGTGTTCGCGCTCGGGGGCACGAGTTTTGGGATGGCCGAAGAGAGCCTCGCTTTCTACGCACTCGTGATCACGGTGATGATCGCGGCCGGCTACGACGCGCTCACCGGTGCCGCGATCGTCCTGCTTGGGTGCGGGATCGGCGTGCTTGGCTCGACTGTGAACCCGTTCGCGACGGGGATTGCATCCGGGATCGCCGGCATCCCGATCAGTGAGGGCATCGTCGGACGCCTGGTGCTCCTGATCGTCGGGCTCGCAATCGGCGTCTTCTTCGTCCTGCGTTACGCGGACCGTGTGAAGAAGGACCCCTCGAAGTCGCTCGTCTACGACCTGAAAGCCGAGAACGAGGCCCGCTTCCGCGCCGAGAGCAGTGCCGCCGCTGCCGCTTTGAGCGGAAAGCAGAAGGCGATCCTCGCGCTGTTCGGGCTCGCATTCGTCGTGATGATCTACGGGGTCGTCCCGTGGTCGGACATCGGGATCCCGTTTCCCACCTGGTGGTGGTGGTTCCCGGAGATGACCGCCTCCTTCCTGCTGTTCGCGATCATCATCGGCCTGGTCGGCCGTATGAGCGAGAGCGAATTGACGACGAGCTTCGTCGACGGCGCGCGCGACCTGCTCGGGGTGGCGCTGATCATCGGCATCGCCCGCGGCATCACAGTGATCATGAACAACGGCAAGATCACCGATACCATCCTGCACTGGGTCGAGAAGGCGCTGGGAGGTACGGGCGCCGTCGCGTTCTTGATCATCATGTTCCTGCTCTTCCTGCCGCTCTCGTTCGTGATCCCATCTACTTCGGGGCTCGCCACGTTGGCGATGCCGATCATGGTCCCATTGGCGAGCTTCCTCGGCGTCTCGGCGGCGCTTGTCGTGACCTCCTACCAGAGCGCCTGCGGCGTGATGAACCTCGTCGTTCCGACGTCGGCGGTGGTGATGGGCGGCCTCGCGATCGCACGTGTCCCGTACGGCACCTACCTCCGCTGGGTCTGGCCGCTGCTCGCGTTGCTGAGCGCGATGTCGGTGGTCGTACTCGCGATCTCGGCGGCAATATGAGACGTCTCAGCTCCGCGCGCAGGGAGGAGGAGAAAAATGCGTGTCGTTGAGTGGCTGATCATCGCGGCCTGCGCGCTGCTCGTTGTCGGCCTGATCGCGTACGCACGCGGGCCGAAGCACTACCGCGGTGACGAAGTCGGCAGTCACGGCACCAAGGTTGTCGTGGTGCACATCGTGCCGTGACGGCGCGAGAGTTCCGCCCAAGCGCCGGTGAGAGCCCGGTGTTGACCACGCTCTGATCATGCGGAAACAACTCGGCTAGCCGTTCGCACTATCGGGCAACTGGGGGTCGGCGGAGGCCGACGCTTTCGTCAGCCTGGCGGTGGTGTTCTGGTTGGCGGTCGCGTTCTTGTCGGAGCTTGCGTTGCGCCGTGCGCGCTTCGTCGGAGTGCAGGCCTCGCGGGCCGTCCGCCGCGAGCAGAGAAGAGCCCTGTCCTTCGGGCTCTTCTCCGCTTCGGGATGATTGGTGGTTCGGCCGGGGTTACTTGCCGGCTGGGGCAGTGCTTGCCGGTCCCGTGGGGGCGGTTTGGGTGATGAAGTCGTGGAGTTGTGCCTGCTCGGCTGCGAGTGCCTGTGCGGCTTGATCGCGGGTGATTTGCCCGGCGGCGACGGCGGCGTCGAGATCGGCTTGGGTGGAACCGAGGAGTGCGGTGATCAGGGCTTGCTCGGTGAGGCCGGGGGTGGCTGCGGTGCAAGCTTGGAGCGGCGTCTGGCCCTGCAGGAGCAGCCGTTTGAGATTGGCGGAGCAGAGGCGAGTGAGCACGGTGCCGTCCACGTCGGGTGGCTGCACCGAGGCGTCGGCGGGCGCGTTGAGCTGGAAGGTAGAGGCGGGCATGGTGGCGGCGCCGGTTTGGGTGGTGGAGGTGAGACGCACACGCCCGCTGCCGTTGTCGTGGCTGGGGTCGGTGTTGCTGAAGTCGAAGCCGCGCAGCAGGTGGTCGTTCGTGTCGAAGTAGAAGATCGTGCGCGTGCCGCTGTCGGGCCAGTTGTCAACCTGCACGGCATCGACGCTGTAGCCGTCGATCGTTTCCTGTCCGACGAGCTGCGCGCCGCCCGTGGGGCCTCGGCTCAGCTGTTGCAGTAGCTGCGCGACGGTGGCGCCGTTGAACAGGAAGCCTGGCAGAGGCACCGTCGGCGATTGCGTCGGCAGCGAACCTACCTGCTGGTGGAGAATCTCGATCGCGTTGTCAGTCGGGTGGTAGATGTACGTGCCCGCAGGTGTCTCGATGTCCCGTTCGACCAACTGGGGCGGAGCTGACGCGGTCTTGCTCAGGCTGAACGTTTCGGCGACATCGGTTGGCTGACCGGCAGCGTCTGTCTTCACCCATACGTCGCCACTGCCGCTGGCGTTGCGTCCGTCGCGTGTCAGTTGCACGCTGTAGTCGAGGTGGATCGCTTGGTCAGCGGCGAAGCGGACAGCCGCGGCGTTGCGTAGCACGGTTTGCGCTGACGCGGAGCCTGCACCGCCGTAGAACGCAAGGACGGCAACGGTCGCTACGGTCGCAGCGCCGGCGATTGCAGCGGCGACGCTGAGACGCGGCCATCTTCGTGGTCGGCGAGGCAGGCGCGCCGTCGTTGGTTCGGCGCTCGTCTGAGCCTGCTCGATCAGAAGCGAGCGCAGCTCGTCGTGGAGGCGTGCGTCGCGCTCGTCCAACGCGGACAGCCTCCGCAGGTCTCGAAGCAGAGTGGTCTGTCGATCATCGTTCACGGTCGTACCTCCGTCGCAAGTGGTTCAAGATGCGGTGCAGCTCAACCCGCACCGCGCCGGGGGACTTACCAAGCACCTCACCGATCTCCACGCAACGAAGTCCGGCGCCGTAGCGAAGCCCGACCAGGTCCTGCTGCTCGCTGCTCAAGCCGTCCAGCAGCTCACGCAACGCCGCCCGCCGCAGCACCTGCCGCTCCGGATCGACAGCCGGATCAACCAGATCCGCCAACACACCCTCGCCCTCCTGTACACCGAGGTTCCGCTGATGATCACGCACCGAGTTCTGCGCGATCCGGAACAACCAGGCGGAAAAGCTGCCGGTGCCGCGGAAGTGGTCGAGATTCGCCAAGGCGGTGACGAAGACCTCACTCGTCACGTCCTCGCTCGCCGCGCGATCCCGAACCCGCATCCGTATATACCGATGCACCCGCTCGAAGTAGCGCTCATACAACCCGACGAACCGCTCCCGATCACGGCGCGCTTCCGCCACCAGCCGAGCATCCGGATCGATCCCACGAGCTTCGGACTCGGTCAACGGCGTCGCCCCCGACGCCAGCACTCGCGCACTCTGCACGTCCGTCATCACCCGTCTGACCAAACAGGAGCCGAAAACGTTACTCCGCAAGCCTGCCCATACCTAGACAGCCACAACGGCGTTGAGGCTCACCACCCCGGATCGTTCGCGCGCTCATGGGTGCGCCAACCGGTCGACGCGAGCGCGCGATCGAACGCGCGCGTATGCGACGACGCCGGCGCCGTCCCGATCATCCTGATCGTGCGGCGGCTGGCCGGACTGGTCGCGACAGCGATCCGCTGCCGCCCGATCGCCTCGAGCATCTCCACGAGTCGACCGGCCCGTGCCCTCATCTGGTCCGTGCTGAGTGTGGTCATGTCCAGGCGGGTGTAGTCGAGCAGGACTTTCATCCCTTCGACCCAGCGCCGGTCGGAGACGGCCTCTTCGAACATCGCATCCAAATCGACGAGACTCGCCGCCCCGCGAGCGGTCAGGCAGACATCCTCGGGGTCGCCGCCGCAAGTGATCGTGTAGTCCATCGTCGGCACTGCGCTCTGCCCTCGCCGTCTTGACGGCGATGTCCTATGCGGTCAGGTAAAGGATGTCAAGCTGAAGCACCCCCGGACGGTCGTCGCGTTCGAGGAGGAGGACTCGCCGTTCGTCGCGCTCTACAGTCGAGGCGGAGCAGGCCGGCCGCTTTATGCGAGAGGCTGCGCGCGCAGACAACTCGATCTAGACGCCAATCACACACGCTGTGTAAACGAGTGCCCACGCGCTTGTACAGCGTGCATGTGTGAGAGAGGATCGTCGCAGTGGACGCGGTGATCGTGACGAAGGCCGTAGGGCTGCTGCTCACCGCGCCTCTGGTGTGCCTCGCGCTCTGCACCTTCCGCGTCGAGCCAATCCATGGCTGGATGATGCGCCACGACTGTCCGTTCGCTCGGATGTCGATGGACCCGCCGTCGCACCCGATCGGCGTTCCGCTGGATCGGCGGAGCGGCATCGACCGCGCGCAGTCGTTTGGGCCATGATTGGGCCACGAATCGGAGAGACCCTCCCACGCACGAGACGCAAAAGGCCCGCACCAGCGCGCCTTTCGCTTAGCTGCGGGGCAGGGACTCGAACCCCGACTACCTGGTCCAGAGTCACTTTCCCGCCGTCTAATGCGTATCAGGGTGTCCGTACAGGCGCATGGTTGACCTGGTTTGGTTCGTCCTGTCCAGCGTGTCACTACACGTTCGTTAGAAGCCTTGTTAGAAGCCCCTCTCGCTGATGCCGTGCAGCCGCTCGTCGACACGCTCGCAACAATTTGAAGTACCTGTCTAGTGGACTGCGAACCCGGAAGCGGTCGTCACTCCAGGTGGTGCCGGAACCGAAACGAGTTGTGGTCCTCGGTCGAGGACATACGCGTTGATACAGCTCGACGGGACCAAGAAGTAGTCATCGAAGGTCGCCCACTGACCGCTTGCCGTCGGCGGCGGCACGCTGGCGATCGTCGAGGTACCGATGACCCCGGGAGGGCGCGTGCCGCATTCTTGGCCGTTCGCCGGATCCATCGTCAAGAGCCGCGGTTGCAGCATGGTGCCGCTGAACGCGAACGCCTTCCAGTCGACGCGGGCCGTCGGCGTCGTGGTCGTGTACGCGACGGACGACTCCACCACCAAGTAAGTCTTGTCGCTCGGCGCAGGCAAGCGACCCGGAGCCGTTGCAGAGGTCGACGAAGCGTTCACACGCTGGTACCAGGTCACCTCTGACGAGACAACCCCCGGGGCCGCACCTACTTCGACCCCTTGCCCGAGTGGAACGGGAAGCTGGAAATGCGCGATCACACCCCAATATCCCTGCGTGCCGGCGGCGACAGGAGGGCGCGTGCAGTTCGTCGTCCAGTTCCCGTAACGGCACGCCCCATACCAGGCGTTGAAGTACCAGCCCTCCGACGGGATCTCTGTTGTTGTGATCCGCGCACCGGCCGGAAAGCGGAGCACCCGCCCGCAAGCAGACGAGCTGCAAACGAAGCGTAGACCGCAAAGCACGCGTCCTCGCCCCTTCGGCGGCGGCGGCACACCAAGCTGGTTCGCTCTCGGCGTGAACGGATAACAGGCAACAGGCCGAGCGCCCGCGAGGACGACCTCACCGTGACCCGCGACCTCGACCGTCACCGTCTTGGTTGCCAACGAATCAGAGGCACTTACCGCCGTGGCGCCGGCGGCACTGATGGCGAACACCAACGTCGTCGCGCACGCGAGATAGCGCAACAGTTGGAGCCCATTACAAATTCGACGCGTCATTGCCACGTGGACCACTGACCCAAGGCATGACTCCGCTGGATAGAGCCCGGCCAGCCATGATTCTTACTTGCGGCACAGGCCTCGCCTATAGGCCGAACGGCCTAACAGCTCGTCCCTGGGAGAGAAAGGGGAAGAGAAAGCCCCGTGGTCGTCCACTCCGGCGGACTGGCGGCTAGCGCCAAAACGAGTCTTCCTCATTCGAGGAATGGTGGAACCTTCATCCGCCGGTCCTCACCGCCCACAACCTGACGAAGCTCGGGCTACCGTGGTGGTGTCGCCGGCGCGGGCTTTAAACCCGGAAGAGTTCAGGGCGATTCCACCAGCCTTCCTCCTTCGGGCCTGCGCCGGCGGCGGAATGACACCTTGGGCGTTAGGCCCACCCTACGAGCTTCGCGGCCCGCCTAACGCATATCCATAGCCCGCCCGGCCCGACTACGTGATTACGACGGCCTCGCAAACACAGAGCACCGAGATAGGCGGAAGGTTCGGCTCGCCGCTCGGCCCACGTCAAACGGCTGGTTAGCTCTAGCCGTGGGTGGCGCTGACACGCTGCCTCCTGCCGTGCAAGGTTCGCCATGTGATTCTTCTTGGAGTCGCGCTATCGCTCGTCTTAATCGCGGTCGGCCTACTCATGCGCGCGGTGAGACCACCTCGAACCTGCCACTACTGCCATCGGGTGCAGCCGCCGCGACAACTCCGCGCTCTCGAGCTCTCCGGTGCCGGGACGGTCGAGGTTTGCCGCGATGCGGAGTCGTGTCGGCAGCAGGCCTGGGTCGGAGTTCGCCGGTAGCTAGCCGGCCGCCGCTTGACGGCATAGCAGAGCTGCTATATGAACTGCATAGCAGAGTTGCTATACCAACTCGAAGGAGGCACACGACATGCGCGTCGCTACGGCAGTCCTGTTCGGCGTCATCGGCGGCCCGCTCGTGATACTCATGATCGTCTGGGGAAGCGGCTGCGCCGTCGTCAGCGTCGACAAAGGCAAAGCCGTTGGCCAAAACGAAGCCGTGCTAGACGCGTTGCACCAGTACCCCGGAGCGAAGCTTGTCCAGGACTACTCGAACGGCGTCCCCGGCGGCCCTTCGTGGAATGAGAACGGGCCCCCTTACACGGGCTACAACACCTTCCGCACCTATCAGCTCACCCATCCCGTGCCGGCCACCATGCTGATGGCTTTTTTTCGCCGCGTCACGTTCCCGCACTCGCAATCGGACGGCCGACAAACCTGCGAAGCGAACTTCATAAGCACTGAAGGAGTCCGTGTCTACGTCCGGCTCGACGCGCTCGGGTGTGACGGCGACGCCAGCTCGTACACGCTGGAAATCGACCAAGGCTGAACCGTTCAACGTATTCGCCTGTCGCACGGCACACGCGACAGCGCGGTCTCATAACATCGGCGTGCTTTTCGGCGAGGTCGTCACAAGTGACGCAGGGCTCGCCAGCGTTGCGACGATCTCTGCGCGCAGCCTGCTCATCGTCTCTGCAGCACGTCGGTTAGCCGGTCGTCGTGGAGATCCTCGAGCGCTTCTGCTTCGTGCTCGATGACCGTGAGCACGCTCGAGAGGCGCGACTGAGCCTCAACGTCCACGCGCCAGACCCTATGCGCTCGTCGTTGAGCCAGCCGCCCGGCTCGCTCAACAACCTTGCCGCAACTGACCCAGTAGCCGGCGCGGCCCATCGGACGGCCCGCCGGGCTCGACCTACCGGCCGAGCAGGCCGAGCATTGCGTTGCCGCATGCAGATTCTCAGTAACGCGCTCCCGGGTTTTAGAGACCTCCGTGGCCCTCTAATTGCGGGTAATGTCTGGCTGGTCTTCGTGTGGGTTCTTGTGGCGCCTGACATCCACCATCGCCGGGAGAGTGGCCGTGGGAGCGGCGGTCCGCGTTGCGGCTTTTTTTGTCGGCTCCATTTCGAGCGGACTCTCGCGTGCAATCAAACGGGGAGCAACGGTCGCACGAGATGTCTACTGGGCCTACTGGGCGCCTCCTAACCTCTGGACCAGCGCCGCATTCCCGATTCGTGAAGACTGGGCTCGAGCCCATCGAAAGGCGCCGTCCGTTCCGCTCGAGACCGAGATACGAAAGGGCCGCTCAGACGGGGATTGCTCAAGCTGCGGGGCAGGGACTCGAACCCCGACTACCTGATCCAGAGTCAGGCGTCCTACCATTAGACGACCCCGCAACGGGTCGCGGCGCAGTGTACCGGCCTTGTAGAGGCCCGATGCACATTCGCGGCACGTCCGGCTGGTGGCTGAGACGCGGCGCATCTCGCCCCCGTCGGGCTTACGTGTAGCAGGCTACGCGCCGCGCCCGCCGCGTGCCCGCTGCTTCGTCTCAGCCATCCCCGAACACACCGAAATGCACATCGAACCCCTACACCTCGAGCCGGTACATCGGCACCAGGCGCTGCTCTGTCTCTGTGTCGATGTGCGCGACGACCTCGACGTACGGCTCGAGCCCCGACCCGCGCAGCTTCGCCTTCAGGAGCCCGTCGACCTGGTAGATGCCGGACGAGTTGTTCATGCGGATCTCGATCAGAATCGGGCGCTCCTCGCCGTCGGTGATCGTGACGTCCTCGATTGCGGCCGCCGACAGCGAGTGCATCGAGACGCGGCCGCGCTCGAACGGGATCCGCGAGCGGCCCTTCGCCATGTCGAGCGCGTCGGCGACTCGGACGATGCCGGCCTCGATCGTCAGCGGTTCGCCGTCGGCGCGATGGCTGATGATCGCCTGCAGCACCTCCGAGACGATCACGGTGCGGTCGGGCTCGTCGTAGATGCCGTCGAGCAGCTCACGCAGCTTCGGCTCGGCGAGAAACAGCGAGAAATCCTCGTGCCCGTGCCGGTGGATCGACATGCCGATGCAGTGGGTGAGCGAGGCGAGGGTGACGACGATCTCCGCGTCGTCGCGCGTCATTCCGTAGTCGCGCACCATCGCCGGCTCGACATGGTGCTTCGTCAGCTGCCGCAAGAGCTTGAGCGCGATGTTCGCGACGATCTGGATGTGCACCCAGGAGTGATCGTTGATCTCCATGCGCGCGACCGCATTCACATTTGAGACGTGCCACCACCCCTTCAGCTCCTTGTCCGCGTTCACGCGCTCGATGAGGGTGCGCAGCTTCCGGTTGCCGCGGACGGGCACGTTGATCCGCATGCGCTCGATCGCCTCGGACGGCGTCAGCCGTACTTCCTCTTCCGCCTCCTCCGCGACCGGCTGGTCGATCCGCTCTGCAGTTTCCTTGTCGATCGCCACGCGACCAGCATAGACCCCTCAATCCGGCCGATCTGGCATGAATTCGCCTGGTGGAGAACGAGCCGCATCCCGTCCGGCTCGTCGTGTCGGACGATCTGCTGCGCAACAGGCTGACCGTCTTCTTTCGGCTGCTGCTCGCGATCCCGCATTTCATCTGGGTGACGCTCTGGTCGATCGCCGCGCTCTTCGTCGTGGTCCTCCAATGGATCGTCACGCTCATCTCAGGCATTCCGGCGGCGGGGCTGCACGGGTTCCTCTGTCGCTACGCGCGCTACACCGTGCACCTGAACGCGTACATCTATCTCGTCGCGAATCCCTACCCCGGCTTCACCGGCGATGCGGATTCCTACCCGGTGGACGTGCGGCTCCCGGAGCCGCAGGTACAGGTGCGGTGGAAGACGTTGTTCCGGATCATCCTCGTGCTGCCGGCGGCCGGCCTCTCTGTCGTGCTCTCCGGCGTCGGCGGGCCGGGACGGCTTCCGAGGAAAGGACGGAGCGCCGCGTTCTCCGACGGGGGCGGCGCCCTGACGGCGTTCTGCGCGTTCCTCGGCTGGTTCGCAAGTCTCGCGCGCGGGCGCATGCCGAAAGGGCTGCGCGACGCGGGCGCGTACGGCCTCGGCTACGGCGTGCAGACGCTCGCGTACGTGCTGCTGATCACCGACCGCTACCCGAGCGCCGACCCGACGGCGATGCTCGACGAGGTCGAGCGGCCGCCTGAGCATCCGGTGCACCTCGTCGGCGATGCGCACGATCTCCGCCGGTCACGTCTCACGGTGTTCTTCCGGCTGCTGCTCGCGCTGCCGCACATCGTGTGGCTCTTGCTCTGGACGATCGCCGCGATCATCGTCGCGATCATCGTCTGGTTCGCTGCCCTATTCACGGGACAGCCGCCGAGAGCGCTACACGCGTTCCTCTCGCATTACGTGCGCTACCAGCTGCACGTCAGCGCGTACATCTATCTCGCGGCCAACCCGTTCCCGGGGTTCGACGGGCGGGAAGGCGTGTATCCGCTCGACCTCGTGCTCCCGCCGCCCGGTCGCCAGCATCGCTGGATCACCGGCTTCCGGATCTTCCTCGCGATTCCCGCCATCATCATCAACAGCGCCCTCGGCTGGGCGGCGCTCGTGTGCGCGTTCTACACGTGGTTCGTCGCTCTGGTCCGCGGCTCGGCGCCGTGGGGGCTGCGCAACCTGATGGCCTACGGGCTGCGCTACGCCGCGCAGTTGAACGCGTACCTCTATCTCCTCACCGACACGTATCCGCACGCGAGCCCGCTCGAGGGTGCCGCGTCGCCGCCCGTCCCGGCGTACGAGGTGCAGTGACCCCGCTTCGCGTGCGGCGAGCCGTCGTGCTCGCCGCACTCGCAGCCGTGTGGGCCGTGTCGGCGTGGCTGCTCTGGCGCTCGAGGGTGCCGGCCTCCCTGCACCTGCCGCACCTCGACGCGCGGCAGTTCTTCTCCGCGGCGCAGTTGCACACCTCCGACTCGTTCTCGCGCATCGACGGCGTGCTCTGGGTCGGCGGGCTGATCGTCCAGCTGGTCGTGCTCGCGGTGTACGCCGAACGCGGCCACCGGTTCATGCGCGAGTCCGCCGCCGGCCCGATCGGGACCGGGATGCTGCTCGGGATGATCGGCTTCGCGATTCTCTGGTTCGCCGAGCTGCCGTTCACGGTTCTCGACCTGTGGTGGCAGCGGCGCCACCATCTGAGCCAGGTCGGCTACTTCAGCGCGATCTTCGGCAACTGGTTCGCGCTCGGCGGCGAGTTTCTGTTCCTCAGCCTTGCGCTGTTGATCGTCATGGGTTTCGCGCGGCTCGTCGGGGATCGATGGTGGCTGCCAGCAGCGCCGGTGTTCGTCGGGCTCGCGACGCTGTTCGCGTTCATCACGCCGTATCTCCTGCAGACGCATCGGCTCGACGATCCGCAGCTCGCGGCAGCCGCCGTCCGCCTCGAGCAGCGTGAGCACGTGTCGCACACGCCGGTCGTCGTTGAGGACGTCCACGACGTCACGTCGCTCCCGAACGCCGAGTCGACAGGCCTCGGGCCGAGTCGGCGCGTCGTCGTCTGGGACACGCTGCTCGACGGACGATTCTCCGAGCGGGAGCTCGACGTCGTGCTCGCACACGAGTTCGGGCACCTGGCGCGCAACCACATCTGGAAGGACGTCGGGTGGTACGCGCTCTTTGCGTTCCCGGGGGCGTTCCTCATCTCGCGGGCCGTGCGCCGCCGCGGCGGGATGGCCGTTCCCGAAGCTGTGCCGCTCGCACTGCTCGTCCTCGTGGTGCTGAACCTTCTGGCGCTACCGCTCCAGAACGTGATCACGCGCCACCAGGAGTCGGAGGCGGACTGGCTCGCGCTGCAGACGACGCACGACCCGACGGCGGCGCGTCAGCTGTTCCGCGAATTCGTCCCGACGACCTACGACGAGCCGAATCCCGGCTTCCTCGACTACGTCCTGCGCGAGAACCATCCGACGATCATGCAACGCATTGCGATGACCATCGCGTGGCAGCGGCGCTACGCGACGTCCGCCGCCCAGTCGCCGTAGAGCGACGTGTAGAGCCCGCGCTGCGCGAGCAGCTCCTCGTGTGACCCTGTCTCGATCACGCGTCCGTGCTCGAGCACGACGATCAGATCTGCGTCGCGAATCGTGGAGAGGCGGTGCGCGATGATGAACGCCGTTCGCTCGGCGAGCAGAACACGCAGCGCTTCCTCGATGCGTCGCTCGGTGCCGATGTCGACCGACGATGTCGCCTCGTCGAGAATGAGGATGCGCGGGTCGGCGAGCAACGCACGGGCGAACGCAACGAGCTGCCGCTGCCCGAGCGACAGGCGCGAGCCGCGCTCCCCGAGCTGGGTCTCGTAGCCGTCCTCGAGCCGGAGGATGAATTCATGGGCACCGACGGTCTGCGCCGCGCGGACGATCTCGTCCGCCGTCGCGTCGGGCCTGCCAAAGGCGATGTTCTCCGCGACCGTGCCGGCGAAGAGGAAGCCCTCCTGCGGTACCACTCCGAGCTGGCGCCGCAGCGAGGACTGCGAGACCTCGTTCAGGTCGACGCCGTCGATCGTGATCCGTCCGTGCGTCGGCTCGTAGAAGCGCGCGAGCAGCTTCGCGATCGTCGACTTGCCCGCGCCTGTATGACCGACGAGTGCGACGGTCGTCCCGGCCGGCACGTCGAGACCGATGCCGTGGAGCACCTCGTCGCCGCGGCCGTAGCGGAACCGTACGCCTTCGAACGCGACGTGGCCCTCGATCTGCGCAAGCTCGCGCGCGCCCGGCCGGTCGAAGACCTCCGGCGGCTCGTCGAGCACGCCCACGATCTTGTCGAGCGCCGCCGTCGCCGAGAGGAATGTGTTGTAGAGCTGCGACAGCTGCTGCACCGGGTCGAAGAAGTTCTGCACGTAGAGCATGAATGCGAAGAGCGTCCCGAGCGTCAGCGTGCCGCTGAAGTAGAGATGACCGCCGTACGCGAGGACGACCGCGAGCGCGACCGTCGAGAGGAGGTCGACGATCGGGAAGTAGATCCCGTTGAGGATGACGGTCTTCATGTTCGCCTGGCGGTAGTGCTGCGCGACCTCGCGGAAGTTGTCGAACGCCGCCTGCTCCCGCGTGAACGACTGGACGACGCGCATGCCGGCTATGTCCTCGGCGAGCGTCGCCGTTACCAGCCCGAGCCGCTCGCGGACCTGCGAATACGCGCGCGTGTTCCGCTTTCTGAAGATCGCGGTTGCGACGCTGATCAGAGGGATGACCGCGCACGTCGCGAGCGCGAGCCGCCAGTCGAGGATGAACAGGATCACGGCGGTGCCGAGCAGCGTCAGCACGTTTTGCACGAGGCTCGTCACGCCGTCCGTCACGAGCTGGTCGATCGCCTCGACGTCATTCGTGAGCCGGCTGATGATCACGCCTGCACGGTTCCGCTCGAAGAAGCCGAGCGAGAGCTTCTGCAGGTGCGAGAAGAGGTGCACGCGGAGGTCGGCAAGGATGCGCTCGCCGACCCAGCCCGTCATGTAGGTCTCGAGGTAGTACGTCGCCCAGTTCGCGAGTCCCGCAGCGACGAAGATCACCACGACGATGACGAGCCGCTTCCCGCCGTGGCCATTGACGGCGTCGTCGAGCGCGAGCTTCGCGAGGTAGGGCGGCGCGAGCGCCGTCGCGGTCGCGGCGAGCAGCGAGAAGACGGAGAGCGCCGTGCGCCGCCGGTACGGCTTCGTCAGGCCCCAGAGCAGGCCGAGCCGGCGGCGCGACTCCGCCCACGACCAGTCCTCGACCTCCACGCGGCGCTGCTGCATCAGATGTCCGCCGGGCTGGTGGACTCTCATGCCACGTCCTCCATCTCGCCGCGGGCCTCGACAGCGTCGGCGAACTGGCGCTCGAGCAGGCCGTGCTCGTAGATCTCTCGGTAGACGGCGCTTGTTCCGACGAGCTCCTCCTGCGTTCCGCGCGCCGCGATCCGACCCTCGTCGAGCACGACGATCTCATCCGCGAGCGCGATCGTCGAGAGGCGATGCGCGATGATCAGCGTGGTGCGGTCGCGCGTCGCCGCGCGCAGGCCGGCGCGGATCATCGCCTCGGTTGTTGCGTCGACGGAGGCAGTCGCGTCGTCGAGGATGAGAATCCGCGGGTCGACCGCAAGGGCGCGGGCGATCGCGATGCGCTGCCGCTGGCCGCCCGAAAGCGTGATCCCGCGCTCGCCGATGACGGTGTCGTAGCCCCTCGGCAGCCGTTCGATGAACTCGTGCGCCTGTGCAGCCCGGGCGGCCCGCTCGACCTCTTCCTGCGACAGATCGCCGCGGCCGAACGCGATGTTGTCGCGGACGGAGGCGCTGAAGAGGAACGGATCCTGCGCGATGACGCCGATGTCGCGGCGGAGCGAGGTGAGCGTGACATCGCGCACGTCAACGCCGTCGACCGTCACCCGTCCCGCCGTGACGTCGTAGAAGCGCGGGACGAGCGACGTGAGCGTCGACTTCCCCGAGCCCGTGTGGCCGATCAGCGCGACCGTGGTGCCCGGCGCGATGTCGAGGTCGATGCCGCGGAGCACCGGGCGGTCGGCGAGGTACTCGAACGAGACGTTCTCGAAGCGGACAGCACCCGGCCCTGCCGGTAGCGGCTTCGCGTCAGGCGCGTCGGTGATCTCCTCCGGCGCGTCGATGATCTCGAAGATCCGCTCGCCCGCCGCGGTCGCGCGCTGCGACTGGCCGATCCACATGCCGAGCGCGCGCAACGGCATCACGAGCATCCCGAGGTAGAGGTTGAATGCGACGAAGCTGCCGACGCTCAGCGAGCCCTCGGCGACCATGCGTGCGCCGACGAGCAGCACGGCGGCCTGAGCGAGCAGCGGCACGAACGAGATGAGCGGCACGTACATCGCGCGCTGCCGGTTCGCGCGCAGGGTCTGTTCGAACACGGCCTCCGACCGGCGCTCGAACTTCGCCTCCTCCGCGGGCTCCTGCGCGAAGGCTTTCACGACGTGGACGCCGACGATGTTCTCCTCGGCGACGGTCGCGACGTCGGCGAGCTTCTGCTGCACGTCGCGCAGCGTCGGATGCGTGACATGGCTGTAGCGATAGGCGAGCGCGACGAGCAGCGGCGTCACGGCGAGCACGATCAACGCCAGCCGCCACTCGAAGAAGAAGAGGACGACGGTGACCGAGACGACCGTGAGGACGTTCTGGAAGAAGAAGATGAGGCCGTAGCCGAGGAAGAAGCGGACGCCCTGCAGGTCGACGGTCGCTCGCGACATCAGCTGGCCCGTCTGGTGGCGGTCGTAGAAGCCGAACGAGAGCCGCACCATGTGCGCGTAGAGGCCCGACCGCATGTCCATCTCGACGTCGAGCGCCTGGCGTCCCGAGATGAGCCGGCGGCCGGCCATCAGCGCGGCGCGCGCGATCCCGAGCCCGACGATCGCGATCACGGAGAGCCATAGCCGGTGCGTGTCGTGGCCGATCAGTGCGTGGTCGATCACGTCGCGGCCGGTCACCCACACGAGCGCGATCTGCGCCGCCTGTGACCCGACGGCGAGAACGACGGAAACGATGAGGCCTCTGCGGTAAGGCCGCAGGAAGCCGAGCAGGCGCACGAAAGTCGCGCGGTACGGGACAGCGCTCATGCTCTCAGCGTATCTTTGCGTCGATTCTTTGCAGCTCGCCGGCGACGAGCGCGAGCGCGTCGTCGAGCTTCTGGCGGTTGGCGGGGAGGTTCGGCCAGCTGCTTGCACCCGACGGGTGGGGGAGTGGGATGACGGGCACGCCGCCGAGGTCGTAGCGCCGGCCGATGGCTTCCGTCAGCTGCGTGAGCCCGAGCAGGCTGCGGAGCGCGAGGCCGCCGACGGCGACGATGAGCTGCGGGCGCATGAGCTCAAGCTCCCAGTCGCGCCAAAACGTGCAGAGCTCCTGCTCGCGTGGAGTCGGCGTTCGGTCGCCGCGGCCCGACGCCGCTCGGCCCGGATAGCAGCGGGTGACGGACGCGCAAAAGAACGTCGAATAGAAGGTGTCCTCGTCGAGTTCGAGCCAGCGGCGGAGGGTCTTGCCGGCCCGTCCGCGCCACGGCAGCCGCTCCTCGCCCTCGACGATCCCGGGCGCCTGTCCGTACATATAGGCGCGCTGACCGCGGTACGGCGCGCGGACGGGGAGCGACTCGAGCGGGAAGCCGGCTTCGGAGCAGGCGCGGCAACGCGCGGTGTCCCGCTGGAGGGATGCAATCGAGCGATAGCTCGACTTACGAACGGTCACCGTGGGTACCGTCGCCGGTGGATGCGCGGGCTGCTGTCGTTCCCGAATCCCGTCAACGAGACCTCCGCACGGATCGTCGCGGGCTCGGTCGCGGTGCTCTGCGTGCTCACGATCGCATTCCAGCAGGGCTGGCTGATCCCGGTCCTCGCGTACGGCTTCATCGCGCGGGCGCTGACCGGGCCGACGCTGAGCCCGCTGGGTCTGCTCGCGACGCGTGTGGTCACGCCGCGGCTGCATGTCGCCCATCGCTACGCGCCCGGTCCTGCGAAGCGGTTCGCGCAAGCGATCGGCGCGGTGTTCACAGTCGTGGCGACGGTGCTGTGGTTTGGCTTCGGCGAACACACTGCAGCGCTCGCCCTTGTCGCGGTGATCGCGGTGTTTGCGTCGCTCGAAGGCGCGGTGGGACTCTGCGTCGGTTGCCGCGTGTTCTACGTCGCGATGCGGATCGGTCTCGTACCACCGAGCGTGTGCGAGGATTGCGCGCCGTTCGTCGCGGCCCGGTAGCTCTAGAGATTCTCGAAGTCGATCAAGAGCTCGAGCGGCGTCTGGTGCTCGAAGGTCTCGTCCTTGAACCGCTGGTGATACGCGTCGATCGCCTGGGTCGAATGCGCGTAGACCTCCCGGGCCTGATCGATGCTCTCGGCGCGCATGTAGTAGATGAGCGTGTCGCCGTCGAGGAAGACCGACTCGATGCGCACGCCCTCGTTCATGAGCGTCGCGACCACCTCGTCGCGACGCTCGTTCAGCTCCTTCGCCCACGCGCGCACGCGAGGCAGCGAGCCTTCCTTCAGGCGGACGCGCACACAGACCGTCTCCACGGGTCCTAGAGTATGAGGAATGGCGTTTCCGCTCGAAGCCGTGCCGAATTTCTCCGAAGGTCGCGACCCGGCCGTTGTCAAGGCGATCGGGCGAGCGCTCGCCGAGTGCGCCGAGCTCCTCGACGTGCACACCGACGTCGACCACAACCGAACCGTCTACACGCTCGTTGGCGATGCGCGGCAGCTCGTCGACGCGCTCGTGGCGGGTGTTGCGGTCGCGCGGGAGCGGGTCGACCTGCGGGGGCACGCGGGCGTGCATCCGCGGATCGGTGCTGCGGACGTCGTGCCGATCGTTCCTATCCGGCCGGTGGACATGGATCGTGCGAAGGCGGCATCGCTCGAGCTTGCGCGGCGGCTCGGTGACGAGCTGTCGCTGCCGGTGTTCTTGTACGGGGAAGTCGGCGGCGGCCGCGGGCCGGCGTTCTTTCGCCGTGGCGGGCCGGAGGAGCTGCAGCGCCGTATCGACGCGGGCGAGCTTCGGCCTGACTTCGGGCCGTCGCGCCTCGATCCGGCGGCCGGCGGCGCAATTGTCGGCGCACGCCGGCCGTTGATTGCGTTCAACGTCAACCTCGTCGGCGCGAACGCCGATGCCGCGCGGCAGATCGCTGCAGTCGTTCGTGAGCGTGACGGTGGCTTTCCCGGCGTGCGCGCGCTGGGCCTTGCGCTGCCGAGCGCCGGTCAGTCGCAGGTGAGCATGAACGTCGAGGATTGGGAAGCGGCTGCGTTGCACGACATCGTTGCTGCGATCGCGCGCGAAGCGGCCGCGCGGGGCGTCGAGGTGGCGGGTGCCGAGCTTGTCGGACTGATGCCGGCGGGGGCAGCTGCAGCCGCGGCGGGCGCGATGCTCGGGATCGACGGGTTCGATGCGTCGCGGCTTCTCGAGCTGCGGCTGCTCGGGGAGTAGATGGCTGACATCGGGCAGATCGTCGAGGACGTTCGCGCGCGCGGGGATGCTGGATTGCGCGAGTGGTCGCTCCAGCTCGACGGTGTCGAGCCTGCGCAGGCGGTCGCCGGCGATGCATCGGTGCCGCGTGACGCTTTGCTTGTACTGGCGGACCGGGTGCGGCGGTGGCACGCGTTGCAGCGCCCTCCGGCGGTTGCGCTCGAAGTCGAGCCGGGCGTGTCGCTCGAGCGGCACTGGGTGCCGCTCGAGTCGGTCGGCATCTACGTCCCGCGCGGTCTCATCTCGACGCTCGTCATGTGCGCGGTTCCGGCGCAGGTCGCCGGGGTCGAGCGGATCGCGGTGGTCACGCCGCCGGCAGGCGCCGATGTGGTCGCGGCAGCCGCTTCGCTCCTCGGCGTTCGCGAGGTGTGGGCGGTTGGGGGGCCGCAGGCGATCGCCGCGCTCGCGTACGGCACCGACACGATCGCTGCCGTCGACAAGATCGTCGGGCCGGGGAACGCGTACGTGAAGGAGGCGAAGCTGCTCGTCTCGCAGGACGTCGCGATCGATTTGCCAGCGGGCCCGTCCGAGGTCATCGTCGTGCTCGGTCGCGGCGCCGACCGTCGACTCGCCGAGCTCGAGGTCGCGGCGCAGGCAGAGCACGGGGCGGGAACGGTCTGCCGGATCGTCGACGGGAGCGATCTCGAAGCAGCGCTGGTCGCGGTCGAGCGTGCGGCGCCGGAGCATCTCGTCCTGCTCGGCGATGCGGCGGTGCTCGCCGACCGCGTGCGAAACGCCGGCGCCATCTTCGTGGGGGACCACTCACCGGTTGCGGCGGGCGACTACGCGACCGGCGGCAACCACGTGCTGCCGACCGGGGGTCGGGCACGGTCGACCGGCGGGCTCGGGCTCGAGACATTCCTGAAGCCGGTGACGGTGCAGCGGTTGACACGTGACGGGCTCGAGCTCGTTCGTCCCGTCGTCGAGGCGCTTGCACATGCGGAGGGCATGACCGCGCACGCCGAGGCGGCACAGCCTCGGGACTAGACTCAACGCGTGGCGCAGCGCACGGCGATCGGCCTCACGGGCGACGATCTCAGCGTCGCGGACGTGTGGGCGGTGGCGGTCGAGCGCGCGCCGGCGGCGCTCTCGGACGTCGCGCGGGACAAGATGCGTGCGGCGCGTGAGCTCGTCGAGCGCGCGGCGCACGGAAGCAGCGAGCACACCTACGGCGTCAACACGGGTTTCGGCCGCTTCGTCAATCGCTCGATCCCGGAAGAGCTGACGGAGGAGCTGCAGCTCCGCCTGCTCCGATCGCATGCGTGCGGCGTCGGCGATCCGTATCCCGACGAGCTCGTCCGTGCCGCGATGCTCTTGCGTGCCAACACGCTCGCGAAGGGGAACTCCGGCGCGCGGGTTCAGACCGTCGAGCTCCTGCTCGAGTGCCTCGACCGCGGCGTCGTGCCGGTGGTGCCGTCGCGCGGCTCGGTTGGGGCCTCCGGCGATCTCGCTCCGCTCGCGCATCTTGCGCTCCCGCTCGTGGGCGAGGGCGAGGCGCTCGTCGAAGGCGAACGGCTCCCCGGCTTCGAGGCGCTTGCGCGGGTCGGCCTCGAACCGATCCGGCTCGAGGCGAAGGAGGGTCTCTCGCTCATCAACGGCACGCAGTTCATGGCGGCGTTCCTAGCGCTTGGTCTCGTGCGCGCGCGGCGGCTCGCGCGCGCCGCCGATTTCGCGTGCGCGCTCTCGATCGAGGCATTGCAGGGCTCGCGCACGTCGTTCCTCCCCCAGATCCACCAGCTGCGGCCGCTGCGCGGCCAGGCCGACTCCGCCGCGAACATCCTTCGGCTGCTCGAAGGATCCGCGATCAACGAGGCGCATCGCTGGTGCGACAAGGTGCAGGACGCGTACTCGCTGCGCTGCGCGCCGCAGGTGCATGGTGCGTCGCGCGATCTCCTCGACTACGCCGAGTACACCGTGTCGGTCGAGCTAAACGCGGCGACAGACAATCCGCTTGTCCTCGTCGAGGATGACGCACTCGTGTCGAACGGCAACTTCCACGGCCAGCCGCTCGCGTTCGCGCTCGATGCACTGGCGATGGCGGTCTCCGAGCTCGCGAGCATCTCGGAACGTCGCATCGAGCGGCTCGTGAACCCGAACCTCTCGGACGGGCTGCCCGCGTTCCTCACGACGGACGGCGGCTTGAACAGCGGCTTCATGATCCCGCAGTACGTCGCCGCGTCGCTCGTCTCCGAGAACAAAGTGCTCTGTCATCCTGCGTCGGTCGATTCGATTCCAACGAGCGCGGGACAGGAGGATCACGTGTCGATGGGGAACGCAGCCGGGCTGAAGGCGTGGCAGGTGCTCGCGAACTGCGAGAGCGCGATTGCGATCGAGCTGCTCGCCGGTGCGCAAGGCGTCGAGTTCCATGCGCCGCTCGAGCCGGGCATCGGAGTGCGTGCCGTGCGCGCGGCCGTCCGCGAGCTGTCGCCGCGCTTGCACGACGACCGTCCGCTTGCGCCCGACATCGAGGCCGTCGCGACGGCCATCCGCGATGGATCACTTGCGTCCGCAGTCGAATCGGAAGTGGGGGAGCTGCGATGAGCGTTACGGAGTCGTCACTCGCCGCGCGCGTCGATGCGTTGTGCGGCGACTTGTCGCGCGTGCGCGCGCCGCGCGGCGTGGAGCTGAATGCGCGCCAGTGGTCCACGGAGGCGCCGCTGCGCATGCTGTTGAACAACCTGGATGCGGAAGTCGCGGAGAAGCCGGAGGAGCTTGTCGTGTACGGCGGGTCTGGACGGGCGGCGCGTTCGCACGAGGCGCTGCGCGCGATCGTTGCGTCGCTCTTGGAGCTGCGAGCCGACGAGACGCTGCTCGTGCAGTCGGGCAAGCCGGTCGGTGTGTTCACGACGCACGAAGGCGCGCCGCGCGTGCTGATCGCGAATTCGCTGCTCGTGCCGAAGTGGGCGACGTGGGACGAGTTCCGCCGGCTCGAGGCGGAGGGCCTGACGATGTTCGGCCAGATGACTGCCGGCTCGTGGATCTACATCGGGACGCAGGGCATCCTGCAGGGCACCTATCAGACGTTCGCGGCGGCGGGTGAGCAGCACTTCGGC
Organism: Gaiellaceae bacterium; assembly: GCA_036496545.1. Lineage (GTDB taxonomy): Bacteria > Actinomycetota > Thermoleophilia > Gaiellales > Gaiellaceae > Palsa-739. The sequence goes on from DASXKX010000038.1 coordinate 67,094, forward strand.
TCGCCGGATCTCAGTGGGCGCACGATCTTGACGGCTGGGCTCGGCGGGATGGGCGGCGCGCAGCCGCTCGCCGGGACGATGGTGGGCGCGGCGGTGCTGTGCATCGAGGTCGATCCGCATCGCATCGAGCGCCGGCTCGAGACGCGATATCTCGACGAGGCGACGGAGTCGCTCGACGATGCGCTTGCGCGTGTGCGTGCGGCTGCTGCTGAGGGGCGTGCTTTGTCTGTTGGGTTGCTCGGGAATGCTGCGGAGGTCGTGCCGGCGCTGGCCGCGCGCGGCGAGCACTTCGATCTCGTCACGGATCAGACTGCGGCACACGATCCGCTGACGGGCTATGTGCCCGTAGGGCTCGATGTCGACGCTGCGGCTGCGTTGCGCGTGTCCGATCCGGACGAGTACCTGCGGCGTGCACGTGAGTCGATCGCCGCACACGTCGAAGGGATGCTCGAGTACGTCCGACGCGGCGCGTATGTTTTCGATTATGGCAACAACCTTCGAGGCGAGGCCCGTGAAGCTGGCGTAAGCGAGGCCTTCTCATATCCGGGCTTTGTCCCGGCCTATATTCGGCCGCTGTTCTGTCGTGGAGTCGGGCCGTTTCGCTGGGCGGCGCTGTCCGGGGACCCGGCCGACATCGCGGCGATCGACGCGGAGCTTGGGAAGCTCTTCCCGGATGATCCGCTCCTGCAGCGGTGGCTCGAGCTCGCGCCCGAACGGGTGGCATTCCAGGGCCTGCCTGCGCGGATCTGCTGGCTCGGCTACGGGAACCGCGCGAAAGCCGGGCTCGCGATGAACGAGCTCGTGCGGAGCGGGGCGGTGAAGGCGCCGATCGTGATCGGCCGCGACCACCTCGACGCGGGTTCCGTGGCGTCGCCGTACCGCGAAACCGAGGCGATGGCCGACGGCTCCGATGCGATCGCCGACTGGCCGATCCTGAACGCGCTCGTGAACGTCGCTGCAGGTGCGACGTGGGTGAGCGTGCATCACGGCGGCGGCGTCGGTATCGGCAACTCCATCCACGCCGGCATGGTCGTCGTCGCGGACGGCACCGATGACGCTGCGGAGCGGCTCGAGCGTGTGCTGACGACCGACCCCGGCATGGGCGTGATCCGGCACGTCGACGCCGGCTACGCCGACGCGATCGAGGCCGCGGAGCACGGCGGCGTCGTGATTCCGGGCGCGCCGTCGCCCGGCGCGTGACCCTGCTCGTCCGCGACCTGGCACAGGTCGCGACGCCGGCCGGCGACGGTGCACCGCTGCGCGGGCCGGCCCTCGGCGAGGTCGACGTCCTCGAGGATGCGTTCGTCCTCTGCGAGGGCGACTCGATCGCCGTCGTCGGGCGCATGCGCGACCTGCCGGCGCTGAGCGGCGATGTCGTCGAGGTCGACGGCCGCGGGCTCTGCGCGATCCCGGGCCTTGTCGACTGCCACACGCATGCGGCGTTCGGCGGCGACCGCGTCGAGGAGTTCTCGCTCCGCGCCGCGGGCGCGAGCTACGAGGAGCTCCACGCGCGCGGCGGCGGCATCCTCTCGACCGTGCGCGCGACGCGCGCCGCGGGCGAGGACGGACTGCGCGATGCCGTCGAGCGGCATCGCGGATGGATGCTCGGCCACGGCACGACGACGTTCGAGGCGAAGTCGGGGTACGGGCTCGACCGCGACACCGAGCTCGCCTCCCTGCGCGCGATCCGGGCCGCCGGCGGCGTGCCGACCTGGCTCGGCGCGCATGCGATCCCGCCCGAGTTCGCGGGTGACGGCGACGCGTACCTCGACTTCGCGCTCGCCGAGGTGCTGCCCGAGGCCGCGCGCATCGCGGAAGCCGCCGACGTCTTCCTCGAGCGCGGCGCGTTCGACGCCGCCCAGGCACGGCGCTACCTCGAGGCGTGCTACGGCGCGGGCCTCGCGCTGCGCCTGCACGGCGACCAGTTCACCGAGCAGGGCGCGATCCCGCTCGCGGTCGAGCTCGGCGCGCGCTCCGTCGACCACCTGGAAGCGACCGGCCCCGACGGCGTGGGCTTGCTCGCTGCCAGCGAGGTCGTCGGCGTCGTGCTCCCGGCGAGCGCGCTCTTCCTCGGCCGGCCGATGCCGCCGGCGCGCGCACTCGTGGACGCGGGCGCAGCAGTGGCCCTCGCCACCGACTTCAACCCGGGGAGCGCGTTCTGCGAGAGCCTGCCCCTCTGTTGCTCCCTGGCCGCGACCCAGCTGAAGCTCTCGCCGGCCGAGGCGCTCGCCGCCTGCACGGTCAACGCCGCGCACGTCCTCGGCCGCGCCGACCGCGTCGGCCGCCTGGCCCCGGGCTATCGCGCGGACATCGTCCTCCTCGACGCCCCGGACTGGCGATATCTCGCGTACCACCTGGGAGGCAGGATCGTCGCCCGGACCGTGGTCGGCGGCGAGCTACCCTAACCTCATGCCGACGCGGAAGCAGAAGCGCCGTGACCTCAAGGCCAAGCGTCACGAGTACGAGTTCGTCTACGTCGACGACGAAGGCAACGAGGTCGACGAGCCCGAAGAAGCCGACGCGCCGGCGAAGCAGGCGAGCGCGACGAACGGCTCCAAGCCGAAGCAGCCGGCCGCGAAGAAATCGACCGCAGCGTCCGGCCGGCCGCGCCGCGAGCCGCAGGCGCCGTCGTGGAAACGAGCGGCAAAGCGCAGCGCACTCCTTGGCGTCTTCGTGCTGATCTTCTTCTCGTTCACCGCGAAGGGGAACCTGATCCGCGTCCTGCCGACGGCCCTGCTCTTCTCCGTGGCCTACGTCCCGGTCATGTACTACATCGACCGCATGGCCTACCGCCGCTTCCAGGGGCGCGGAGCGGCGAAGACAACGACGACGAAGAACGCGGCCGCTAAGAAGCGGTAACACCGGCGCGCTCATCGCCGTGGTAATGCCCGACGCCGGGCCACGGTGAGAGCATCAGCAGTATCCGCACGCCCAACTCGCTCGACACCGTACGCCGCTCGGCGGGGTCGAACCGCAAGAGATCCCCCGCGACGGCGTCGACCACATCCCCGCCGGCCTCGACCCGAGCCTGGCCCGACACGACGAGCAGCAGGGCAGCCTCTTTGACTTCGTGGTCGCCGAGCTTCTGTCCCGGCTCGAGCGTGATCAGGACGACGCGGCTTTCACCGTCCTGCGAATGGAGCACGACGGGCGACCGCGCGCCGTCCGGCGTCGGGATCTCGAACAGCTTCCAATGCTGCACGAGCCGTTCAGTGCCCGCACAGGTGCGCGGTTACACTCGCCCGCGTGGACCTCGCAGTCGATCGCTATGAGCTCGGCCCGTTCAGGACGAACTGCTATTTCGTGCGCACCGACCGAGACGCGCTGCAAGCAGCGGTCGTCGATCCCGGCAGTGACGCGGCCGCGCTCCTGCTCGAGCTCGCGCGCCTGAAGACACGCTGCGCCGCGATCCTCATCACGCACGGGCACTTCGATCACCTCGGCGGCGTCGGCGACCTGGCGGAGGGAACCGGCGCACCCGTCTACATGCCGGCAGGCGAGCGGGACCGGCTCGAGCACTACCCAGACTTCGCGCCGGCCGACATGCCGGGACGCGCGCACACCCCAGACACGCTGCTCGAGGGCGGCGAGACGATCGACGTCGCGGGCATCTCGTTCGAATGCGTCTCGATTCCGGGCCACTCGCCCGCACACGTCGCCTTCTACACGGACGGGCACCTGTTCAGCGGCGACCTGCTCTTCGCGGGCTCAGTCGGCCGAGTCGACATTCCCGGCGGCGACTGGGACACCCTGCTCGCGTCCGTCCGCATGCTCACGGATCGCTTCCCGGCTGACACGATCGTTTACCTGGGTCACGGCGGGACGACGACGCTCGGCGACGAGCTCGCCCACAATCCGTTTCTCGCGGAGTTGCGCGCGTGACGCGCATCGAGGCGCCTCGCGGCACCCACGACGTCCTCCCTTCCGATCAACCGCTCTGGCAGCGAGTGACACGGGAGATGGAGCGGCTGTGCGTCCTCTACGGCTACGCGCGCATCCAGACGCCGGGCTTCGAGAACACCGATCTCTTCCAGCGCACGTCCGGCGCAGGCTCCGACATCGTGCAGAAAGAGATGTATACGTTCGAGGACCGCGGCGGCCGTTCGCTGACGCTCCGCCCCGAGGGAACGGCGCCGATCTGCCGTGCGTACGTCGAGCACGGGATGCACCGCGAGCCGCAGCCGGTGAAGCTCTACACGATTGCGCCGATGTATCGGTATGCGGCGCCGCAGCGCGGCCGCTTCCGCGAGCACTGGCAGCTCTCGCTCGAGAACATCGGCTCCGCCGATCCCGCGGTCGATGCCGAGGTGATCGGTTACTACGACGCGCTGCTTCGCGCGCTCGGGATCACGCGCTACGAGCTCCAGCTGAACTCGATCGGCGACCGCAATTGTCGGCCCGCGTACATCGAGCAGCTGAACTCGTGGCTCGACGAGCACGCCGACGTCCTCGACGAGGACGCGAAGCAGAAACGCGCGACGAGCCCGCTGCGCGTCTTCGACGTGAAGGATGCCAAAGTCCGCGCCGCGCTCGAGGACGCGCCGAAGATCGGCGAGTCGCTCTGCGACGCGTGCAAAGAGCATTTCGCAGCCGTCAGCGCGCTCCTCGACGCAGCGGGCATCGCCTACACACTCGACCCGACGCTCGTTCGCGGGCTCGACTACTACACGCGCACAACGTTCGAGTTCCTCGGCCCCGACGAAAGCCGTCAGGCATCGACGATCTGCGGCGGCGGCCGCTACGACTACCTCGTCGAGGAGATCGGCGGCCCGCCGACGCCCGGAATCGGCTTCGGCGCCGGGATCGAGCGCCTGCTCCTCTCGCTCGAGCTCGAAGGCATCACCGCAGACGCGCCGCTGCTCGACGTCTTCCTCGTCGTCGAGGACGAGCAGCACCGCGACGACGCACTCGCAGCGCTCCGCGCGTTGCGCGCCGACGGCATCGCCGCCGACGCCGACTACGCCGGCCGCTCGCTCAAGGGCCAGCTGACGCAGGCACAGAAGCGCGCGAACGCAGTCGCGATCAGGACGAGCGACGGCTGGACGATCCGCCGCCGTGGCGAGCAGGACCGTTCCGCGCGAACGCTGAAGGAGCTCCTGTGACCGAATGGCGGACGGCCGCAGGCGGCGACCTCCGCCGCGTCGACGTCGGCAAGCGCGTGACGCTCGCGGGCTGGGTGAATTCGCGCCGCGACCACGGCGGCCTCGTCTTCGTCGACCTCCGAGACGCGAGCGGCGTCGTCCAGATCGTGGCGAACCCGGAACGCGCGCAGCACGCCGCCGACACGGCACACGAGCTCCGGAACGAGTTCGTCGTCCGCGCCGAGGGTGAGGTTGTCGCACGCGACCCATCTCTCGTGAACCCAAATCTCCCGACGGGAGAGATCGAGGTGCAGCTCGACAACCTCGAGATCCTGTCGCGTTCGACGCCGCTCCCGTTCCAGCTCGACGACGAGAACGTCGACGACCAGGTCCGCCTGCGCTACCGCTGGCTCGACCTTCGCCGCCCGAAGCTGCAGCGCAACATCCGCCTGCGTGGGCAAATGGTCGGGACGATCCGCCGCGTCATGGAGGACGCAGGCTTCGTCGACATCCAGACACCGATCCTTTGGAAGCCGACACCCGAAGGTGCACGCGACTTCCTCGTGCCTGCCCGTCTGCAGCCGGCACACTTCTACGCGCTCCCGCAGTCGCCGCAGATCGCAAAGCAGCTGCTCGTCATCGCCGGCTTCGAGCGCTACTACCAGATCGCGATCTGCTTCCGGGACGAGGATCTCCGCGCCGACCGCGTGCAGGAGATCACCCAGCTCGACGTCGAGATGGCATTCCCCGACTACGAGTTCCTGCTCGGCCTGATGGAGCGCATGGTGAAGACCGTCTGGCAGACGTGCATCGGCGTCGAGCTCGAGACACCGTTCCCGCGTCTGACGTTCGTGGAATCCGATCGCCGCTTCGGCACGGACAAGCCCGACCTGCGCTTCGGGCTCGAGCTCGAGGATGCGACGGCGGCGACGCGCGACTCGCAGTTCGGCGTCTTCGCAGGCGCGGAGACCGTGCGCTTCATCCGCGCGCCACGGACCTACTCGCGCAGCGAGCTCGCCGCGCTCGAGGAGTTCGCGAAGCAGTGGGGTGCCAACGGGCTCGCGTACATCGTCGCCGACGAGAGCGGAGAGCTCCGCTCGCCGATCGCGAAGTTCCTGTCCGAGGACGAGCTCGCCGCGTTCGCGCCGAAACCGGGGGAGACGCTCCTCTTCGCGGCCGACACGTGGCCGATGACGTCACGCGTGCTCGGCGCGCTCCGCACGAAGCTCGGCGACGAGCTCGGCCTCACTGCAGAGAAGGAGTGGGCATGGACGTGGGTCACCGACTTCCCGATGTTCGAGTGGGATGAGGAGGAGCAGCGCTGGGGCGCAGTGCACCACCCGTTCACGCGTCCGGCGCGCGAGTGGGAGGAGCGGTTCGATCAAGACCCCGGCAGCGCGCTTGCCTTCGCGTACGACCTCATCGGCAACGGGAACGAGCTCGGCGGCGGGTCGTTCCGGATCCATGAACCGGAGATGCAGGCGCGCGTCTTCGACCTGCTCGGGATCAGCGGTGACGAGCAGCGCGCGAAGTTCGGGTTCCTCCTCGACGCGCTTGCGATGGGCGCTCCGCCGCACGGCGGCATCGCGTTCGGCATCGACCGCATGCTGATGGTGCTGGCGGGCGAGGAGAACCTCCGCGACACGATCGCCTTCCCGAAGAACCAGGCCGGGGTCGACCCGATGACCGGCGCCCCGAGCGATGCCGACCCGCGACACCTGAAAGAGCTCGGAATCCAGCTTGCAATTGACCCGAACAAGGCGCGGTAAAGCGCAGGCACCTGTCGGCCGATGAAGAAGTCATACTTCTGACAGCGCGCGCCGCGCGTCTACGCGTAGAGGGAGGCACGACCAGCATGGCAACCGAGGGCCCGAGCCGGGCAGGAGTCCCGTCTCTCACGAGCCTGCCGCAGTTCGAGGACATTCCTCGGTCCGGCGACGGGCTCGATCCCGAGCGCACGCGCGAGGCCTTCGACGCGTTCCGCCGCCACGTCTCCCAGCTGCAGGCCCAGCTGCGCGTGCTGCAGGCGGCCGGGCGCGGCGCCTCCGTCGAGCCGTCGGGTCATGCCGTTCGCATGGACGCGCTCCATCTCATTCGGGCGGCCGCCGAGTTCGCGGACACGATCGAGCGCGACGCGCAGAATGCGTCGGCCACGCAGCTCGGCCGCACTGAGGAAGAGGTGCGCCGGAAGCAGACAGATCTGCAGGAGCGCGAGGCGGAGATCGAGCGCTATCGCCAGGAGAGCGAGCGCCAGCGCGCCGAGATGCTTAACGCAGCCCGAAACGAGTCGCGCGAGCTGCTTGCGAAGTCGCACGCTGATGCGACGCGCGAGCTGCAGGAGGCCGAGGCGAAGGGTGGACGGCTGCTCGAGCAGTCGCGCCACCAGGCCACCGAGCTGACGAACGCCGCCCGCGCAGAGGTCGAGCAGACGCTCGAGTGGGCCCGCGCGCAGGCTACGGCGGTCCTTGCTCGTGCCCAGCACGGCGCCGAGCAACTGCTGGCCGCCGCGGGGCTTGGGCAAGAAGCGATCGGACAGGTCGCGAACGCGATCGTCCAGGCCGCGGAGCGCACGTCGGAGCAAGCACGCCCGCAGGCAGGGCCGCCGGTGGCCGCGGTCGCAAGCCCTGTTGAGGAGGAGCCGCCCGCGTCGGCGCCGCCTCCGCCGCCCATTGCGGCTGCCCCCGAGCCGGAGCCGGAAGCCGGCGGGGAGCAGAGCGACTCCGAGACCTAGGCCAGGGTGCGCCGCGTCTTCGGGGCAAGAACTGCGGTCGAGGCCGCATTCATCGTCGCCGTTCCGTTCGTCGCGTTCGAGCTCAGTGCCGGCTTCTGGGGGATCCTCGGTGCAGCTGCCGTCGGTTACCTCCTCGTGTTGCTCGTCGAGGCCCTGATCTGGCGCGAGCGCCCCGCCGTGAAAACAGCCGTTCCGCCCGTGCCCGACGAGCCGGCCGTCGTCGAGCCCGTCGCAGTCGAGCCTGAACCGGAACCCGAACCGGAACCCGTGCCGGAACCAGAGCCCGAACCAGAACCTGAGCCCGTGCGCGTGCTCGAGCCCGTCCCGGACCTCGAGCCCGAACCGGAGCCGGAGCCGGAGCCCGAGCCGCTCCCCGCTGCAACCGTTGTCCCGATCGGTCTCCCGCAGGAGCCGCGCCAGTGGAACCTCTGGGACCTCGAGCGCCTGACGCGCGAGGCGTCCGGTTCGGACGCGCTCGTCGACGAGGAGCGCTCCTATCTCCTTATGTATCTCCGCGACTTCGCCGGCGCCGACGGTGAGCTTCCGGTCGACTTCGATGCGCTCGTGCGCGACAGCTTCGGCGAGCTGGTAGGAGCATGGTGACGTCGTCCGCCGGCCTGCGCGCAGCCGCACTCGCCGGGATTGCACTGCTCGGCGTCGCGATCGCGCTCGCGGCGCACCGGCACACGACGAAGAGCGACCTGCCCGCTCCCGTCGGCCAGTGGTACACGGCGCTTGCCGCGCCGTACACGCCGACCAACCGCTCGCAAAAGAGCGCGTGCGGTGTGCTGATCACGCCCGACACGGCGGGTGTCGCGCATCCGGTGCTTCCGTGCGGCGCGAAGATCTACATCGAGTTCGGCGGCAAGCAGGTGCTCACGCAGGTGATCGACCACGGTCACACCGCGCCCGGACGCACCTTCGATGTCACGCAGGCGCTCGCGAAGCTGCTCGGCCTCGACGGATCGCAAACGATCCGCTGGCGTTTCGCCGGCTAGACGCTACTCTGCGAGACGGTCGACCCTGTTCGTGCGACCGGGCCTCAATGTAGAACCAACGCCTACATGAAGGGAACCGGCGTCCCGACCGCGGCGGAGCTGCGGAAGGGCACGGATCCCACCTGGTTCGCCAGGTTCACATAGCCCGGACGCATCGGCAGGGTGGATTTGGTGTCAGGCATCGCCAAGCGGTGCCTGACACCGCTGTTACCTTGCGACGCATGCTGGAGCTCTACGGAGACTCGACGCGCGACGGCGACTGGGCCGCCGTCCGGCTGCGCGTCGACGGCGACCGCATCATCGACGCCGATGCGCCGGGGCTCGCGCGAGGGCTCGCCGGTCTGACGCTGCTCGAAGCTGCAGCCGTAGGCGGCCAGACGCTTGCCGCCGATGCGCTCGCGAACGCGCTCGGGCCTGCGTTCCGCGCGGAGCCGCTCGCCGGCCGCACCGCTGTCGCAATGAGCGGCGGCGTCGACAGTGCGGTCGCGCTGCTGCGCGCGGCACCGAATGCGATCGGTGTCACGCTTCGGCTTTGGCTCGATCCCGACGGCCCGGACGCCGAGCGTGCCTGCTGCTCGCCGGAGGCTGTGATCGCCGCCCGCGAGACGTGCCACCGCCTCGGGCTGCCGCACGTGACCCTCGACCTCCGCGAGCAGTTCCGACGCGCGATCGTGACACCGTTCGTCCGCGGCTATGCGCGCGGTGATACGCCGAACCCGTGCATTCGCTGCAACGGCTCGTTCCGTTTCGCCGAGCTGCTCGCCTTTGCGCGGCGCGCCGGTTGCGACCGGCTTGCAACCGGTCATTACGCGCGCATCGCCGAGCATCGCGGCCGCATGCTGCTGCACTGCGCCGCCGCCGGCGCCAAGGACCAGTCGTACATGCTCGCGCGCCTCGCGCCGTCGCACCTCGGCCGGGTCTGGTTCCCGCTCGGCGAGCAAGACAAGGATGCGACGCGCGGCGAAGCCGCCGCAGCCGGGCTCGCGGTCGCGAACCGCGCGGAGAGCCAGGAGGCGTGCTTCCTCGCCGGCGACGACTACCGCGCGTTCCTCGCGAGGCACGGGCTTGCACCGGCGAACGGTGCGATCATCGACGAGCAGGGCGACCAGGTCGGATCGCACGACGGCTTCTGGCGGTTCACACCCGGGCAGCGGCGTGGGTTGGGCGTCGTCGCGGAGAAGCCCCTGTACGTGCTCGACTCCGACGCGCAGACGAACACGATTGTCGTGGGCTCGCACGAGTCGCTTGCGCGCCGCCGCGTCGAGGCGTCCGGCCGGCTCTACGTCAGCGTCGATCGGGCCGCGGCGAAGCTCCGCTATCGGTCGCCCACTGTTGACGCATCCGTCACCGCGCGCGACGGCGGCTTCTCGCTCGAGCTCTCCGAGCCGGCGTACGGTATCGCGCGCGGACAGGCCGCCGTTCTCTACGAAGGCGACGCCGTCGTAGGCTGCGGGACAATTACGTCGTCGACCTCCCACTAAGATCGGAGTCAGATGCTCGTCGTCGCGTTCACGTGGGGAGACCTGTGGCGCCTTGCCCTCGCCGTCTTCCTGATCGCCGTCGGCCTCTCGCTGGCCTTTGCGCTCGTCCGCTTGGGCGGAACCATCGGGCGCCTTTCCACGTTCATTACGGGGGCCCAACGGGAGATTCTCCCGGTGATCAATAAGGTCGGAGGAAGCGTGGATCGCGTGAACGTGCAGTTGGACAAGGTCGATCGCATCACCGACAGCGCCGTCGACGCGGCCGACAGCGCCGACACCGCGGTGCGCGCGGTCAGCATGGCCGTGACCCGGCCTGTGCAGAAGCTCAGCGGCCTGGCCGCGGGTGTGAGTTTCGGCGCAGCCGACTTCAAGACGAAGCGCGACTGGCGGCATGCCGTCGACGCCGGCAAGGCTGCTGCGGCGCAGCGTGAAAAGGAGCTGATCGACGAGCTCCGCAATCCAGGGGAGATCTCGTGAGCGATGAGATCACGCTCGTGCTCCCTGCCCAGGGGGATTTCCATCACATCGCGCACCTCGTCACCGGCGGTCTTGGCGCGCGACTCGAGCTGACGTACGAACAGCTCGAAGACCTGCAGTTGGCGCTCGAGGCGCTGCTTGCCTGCCGGGACGACGACGGCGACATCTCGATCGGTATCGCGGTCGATGACTCGCGCGTTCGGACAACAGTGGGACCGTTCACCGACGAGGCGCTGGCCGAGCTTGACGAAGACGGTGCGGGGCTCGGCCTCCGCCGCGTCCTCGAGACCGTAAGCGACTCGCTCGAGGTCGATCATCGCGAGGGCGGGGCGTGGGTCGAGCTCTCGAAAGGGATGCCCGGGTAGTGCCGCGGATCGACGACAAGATCCTGCTGCGCCGCTACCACGAGGAGGGCGACCTTCATGCGCGCGAGCAGCTGATCGAGCAGTACATGTCGCTCGTCCGGTCGCTTGCGCGCCGCTACTCGTACCGCGGTGAGCAGCTCGAGGATCTCGTCCAGATCGGTGCGATCGGGCTGATCAAGGCGATCGACCGCTTCGATCTCGACCGCGGCGTCGAGCTGACGACATACGCAACGCCGAACATCATCGGCGAGATCAAGCGGCACTTCCGCGACAAGGGCTGGGCCGTGCGCGTGCCGCGCGGCCTCCAGGAGCTGAACGTGCAGCTGTCGCGGCTGATGGAGCAGCTGACGGTGCAGCTCGGCCGCTCGCCGACGATCCCGGAGCTTGCGAAGGCGTCCGGCTCGACGGAGGAGGATGTGCTCGAGGCGCTCGAGTCCGGCCGCGCGTACTCGTCGTTGTCGTTGTCGGCTGGCGGCGGCGGCGGTGACGGCGACGAGGATCTCGATCCGCTCGAGTCGATCGGCAGCGAGGAGCACCAGTACGAGGTATCCGAAGACCGCGCGGTGTTGGCGCCGGGCTTCCGCGCGCTCGACGACCGCGAGCGAATGATTCTCCAGTTGCGCTTCTTCGACGGCCTGACGCAGTCGCAGATCGCGCAGCAGGTGGGCATCTCGCAGATGCACGTCTCCCGTCTCATCCGACGCTCGCTCGAGAAGATCCGCGCCGAGATCGCCTCCGATGAGGAGTCGAACGCCCGCGCGCGTGGCTGAGGCGCAGGACGACCGCGACGTCGTCCGGCGAGAGTACGCGGACGAGAGCGGCCTGTCCGCACGGATCTCGATCTGGTCACGGCGGACAGGCCCGCGCGCGATCGATGTCACGTTCGACGAGGTGCTGGCGCTGTCCCCGGCACGAGTGCTCGAAGTCGGCTGCGGACGCGGCGAGCTCGCAGAGCGGCTGATGCAGGCGGGGCTCGACGTCGTCGCGCTCGACCAATCCGAGCGCATGGTCGACTTGACGCGTGCACGCGGCGTCGATGCCCGAGTCGGCGATGTGCAGGAATTGCCGTTCGCCGACCGCGAGTTCGATGTCGCAGTCGCGAACTTCATGCTCTATCACGTACCTGATCTCGACCGAGCACTCGCGGACCTTCGGCGCGTCGCACATGCGCTCGTTGCGGCGACGAACGGCTTCGATCAGCTGCGGGAGATGTGGGAGCTCGTCGGCCGCGACCTCGCCGATCGGCGACAGCTCTTCATGCGCGAGACGGGCGCCTCGTTCCTCGAGCGGTATTTCGCCGAGGTGCGAACGATCGATCTGCCCGCGACAGTCGAGCTGAGCGCGGACGACATGCGCCACTACATCGCGCACTCGGTCGCGCACAGGCACCTTGCCAGTGGCGTCCCCGACTTCGAGGGGACACGCATGGTCACGGCGTCGACAGCGGTTTTCGTGGCGATCTAGCTGCCGTCACACTTCCGCGACGCCTACGTAACCGGGCCTGGCCCCTTCGTCTGGCGCGCGAGCAGGAGCTTTGTACCCAGCGGACACGTCCGGCGCCAGGCGCTGCGCCGTAAGGATCAGGGCTTCGTCACGCGTCAGCTGAGCGACGCGAAGCCGAAGTCGAGCAGTCGCTTCGCGTCGGTGTACATGTCCGGCGAGTCGAGGACGACGGCGATCAGCGAGACGCCGTGGCGCGTCGCCGATGCGACGAGGCATGGGCCCGACTTGTGCGTGTACCCGGTCTTGACGCCGTTCGCGCCCGGATATGTGCCGAGCAGCCGGTTGTTGTTCACGTAGATCTTCGCGAAGGTCGGCGCTGCCCATTTCACGTGCTCGATGTGCGTGCGGACGATGTGCCGGAACCTCGCATTGCGCATGGCGACGCGCGTCAGCGCGGCGAGATCCCAGGCGCTCGAGTAGTTGTCTGCGTCCTTCACGCCGCTCGGCGTCGAGTAGTGCGTGTCGTGCAGGCCGAGCAGCCTCGCCTCGGCGTTCATCGAGCGGATAAACGTCCATTTGTCGCCGTCGGCCGCGATCGCGAGCGCCAATGCGTCGTCGTTGCCCGAGTACAGCAGGAGCGAGTAGAAGAGCTTCCATGCTTCGACGCGCTCGCCAGCGCGCAGGCCCTCGCGCACGAGCGGAACGCGCGGCACCGACTTGTCGACCGTCACGATGTCGTGCGACTGCAGCTTTTTCAGCGCGAGCAGTGCGGTCATGATCTTCGTCGTCGATGCGACGTGCCGTCGCTCGTGCGGGTGGTGCTGCCACAGCACGCGGCCTGTCGTCTCGTCAACGAGGATCGCCGACGGCGTCAACAGCCTCGGCGTGAACGTGTGCCGCACCTGGGAGCCCGAGAACAGCAGGCGCTCGGGCGTGACCGCGGCCACGTGCTTCGCCGGGTGTGCATGCCGCTGCGGCGCGCGCACCTGAGGCGCGGCGGCCTGCGCGATTGGGGTCGACGCCTGGTGCGCACCGATCCACGCGCCGGAGAGCCCGGCGGCCAGGATCGCAACGCCGACGGGCGTGAGCCGGCGCAGGCGGTACCGGTAGCGCTTGCGGCGGCGGGTGACCACGCGAGGATCCTACGCTTCAAGGCGGCGGAATCCTCATCCCTAGAATGGGCTGCCGACGTGCGCACATCGAACGAGATCCGCGAGGGCTACCTCTCGTTTTTCGAGGAGAAGGGGCATCTCCGGGTGCCGTCCGCCTCGCTGGTCCCGCGCGCCGACGACCGCTCGACGCTCTTTACGACCGCGGGAATGCAGCCACAGATGCCGTATTTCCTCGGCCGCGAGCAGCCGCCGGCACCGACGACCGTCACGACGCAGAAGTGCCTTCGCACACCCGACATCGACGAGGTCGGCCTCGACACGTATCACCTCACATTTTTCGAGATGCTCGGCAACTTCTCGTTCGGCCAGTACTTCAAGGAAGGCGCGATCGAGTTCGCAACCGAGTTCATCCGCGAGCGGCTGCAGCTTGACTGGGACCGCCTCTGGGTGAGCGTGCACGCGGGCGACCCCGAGCTCAAGCTCGGCCCGGACCAGGTCGCAATCGACCTCTGGGAGAAGATCGGGATGCCGCGGGAGCGGATCGTCGAGCTCCCGTCCTCGGAGAACTTCTGGTCGGTCGGGGGGCCTGGGCCGTGCGGGCCCGACAGCGAGATCTACTACGACTGGGGCGAGGAAACCGGCTGCGGCGAGCCCGACTGCAAGCCCGGCTGCACGCGCTGTGAGCGCTTCCTCGAGTTCTGGAACCTCGTCTTCATGTCATACGAGTTGCACGGCGACGGCACGCTCACCGACCTGCCGAAGCAGAACATCGACACCGGTCTCGGCCTCGAGCGAACCGCGCGCATCGTGCAGAACGTCGCGTCGGTGTACGACACCGACGGCTACCAGACGATCATGCGCTGGATCGCCGACCGCTCCGGCGTCGCGTACGGCGACTCGCCAGACGCGACGAAGGCACACCGAGTCCTAGCCGATCACGGGAGAGGCATGACATTCATCGTCAGCGAGGGCGTGACGCCGTCGAACGAAGGGCGCGGCTACGTGCTTCGCCGCCTCATCCGCCGCGCGGCGCAGCACGGCTTGCGCATCGGGATGGAGGCGCCCTTCCTGGCCGAGCTCGCCGACGCCGTGATCGACCAGATGGGCGACGCGTTTCCGGAGCTCCGTGAGCATCGCGACGAGATCCGCAGCGTGCTGACCGCGGAGGAGGAGCGGTTTGCCGAGACGCTGGAGCGCGGCATGAAGCTCTTCGACGAGGCGGCGGCGCGTGGCGCAATCACCGGCGAGGACGCGTTCACGCTGCAGGCGACGTACGGCTTCCCGATCGAGCTGACGCAGGAGCTCGCGCGCGAGCGCGGCCTCGGCGTGAACGCCGAGGAGTACACGCGCCTGATGGAGGAGCATCGCGAGATCTCGCGCCAGACCGGCAAGGTGCAGACCGACGTGCGCTTCCCGAACGCGCCGCCGACGGAGTTCGTCGGCTACGAGCGCACCGAGGTGCGAACGGCGATCGTCGCGTACGCGGACCTCGGCGACGGGCTCTTCCAGGTGAAGCTCGAGCAGTCGCCGTTCTATCCGGCGGGCGGCGGTCAGGTATCCGACATCGGGACGATCGAGAAGGAGGACGGGACGCGCGCCGACCTTGTCGAGGCGTTGCGACTGGATCACGATCAGGAGCTCGTCTTCAGCGGCGAGGGTTTCGCCGAGGGCGACCGCGTGAAGGCCGTCGTCCCGTGGAACGTGCGCTATCCGACGATGGCGAACCACACCGCGACACACGTCCTGCACGAATCGCTGCGCGAGGTGCTCGGCGAGCACGTGAAGCAGGCCGGCTCGGCCGTGCGGCCGGACAAGCTTCGGTTCGACTTCACGCATCCCCAGGCGCTGTCGGCCGAGGAGCGGGGAGAGATCGAGCGCCTGGTGAACGAGCGCGTGTTCGCGAACCTTCCGGTGCGCATCTTCGAGACGACGATCGAGGAAGCGCGGACGCTCGGCGCGCAGATGCTGTTCACGGAGAAGTACGGCGACATCGTCCGCGTCGTGGACATCGACGGCTGGTCGGTCGAGCTCTGCGGCGGCACGCACGTGCGGTCGACGGCCGAGATCGGCCCGTTCGTCATCCTCTCCGAGGCATCGGTCGGCTCGGGCGCGCGGCGGATCGAGGCGGTGACAGCCGGCGAGGCGTTTGCGTACCTGCACGAGCAGGCGCGCGAAGCGGACGTGCTTCGCGCTGAGCTCGAGCGGGCGCGCAAGCAGGCGCCGCGAAGTGCAGACGCCGCCGTCGACATCGTCGCGATGACGAAGGAGGGCGATGTGCTTCTTGTCGAAGCCAAGGGCGTGAAGGGCGGTCCGCTCCGCGACCTGTCGGACATGCTGCGCCAGCAGGAGAAGGCGGCAGGAGCGATCGTGGCATCGGTCGACGACGGGCGCGCCTTCCTTGTCGTCAACTTCGATCAATCGCTCGTCGAGCGCGGGCTCGACGCGACGCGCTTCGTCAAGGAGCTCGGTCCGCACATCGGCGGCGGTGGCGGAGGCAAGCCGACGCTGGCCGAGGCGGGCGGTAAGAATCCAGGCGGCGTGTCTGAGGCGCTCGAAGCTGCCCGCAAGGCCCTTGACGGGTGAAGGTGCTCGCGCTCGACTTCGGGTCGGCACGCACCGGCGTTGCCGTCTCTGATCCGACCGGCACGATCGCGAGGCCGCTGTGCGTCGTCGAGCGGGCGGGGACAGACGACGGGCTCAACGAGCTCGAGCGCCTCGTCGCGGACGAGAGAGCAGAGCAGGTCGTCGTCGGCCATCCCCTGACGCTCCGCGGTGAGCGCGGCGAGCAGGCGCGCGTCACCGAGCGCTTCGCTGCGGCGCTGCGCGAGCGGCTCGAGGTCCCGGTACTGCTCTTCGACGAGCGCTTCACGACCGATCTCGCCGAGCAGACGCCCTCCCGCGCGGCTGAGGACGCGCGCGCCGCCGCCCATCTGTTGTCGAGCTACCTCGCGTGGTCGAGCGCCGGCCCGGCGTGATGCCGCCGAAGCCGGGGCCGCCGCCCCGGCAGGTGTCGAGACGGCGCATCCGCGCACGCCGGCTCGGCGTGCTCGCCGGCCTCACAATCGTCGCGTTGATCGCGCTGGGGATCGTGAAGCTCGTCAGCCACTCTTCCGCGCCGACCCCGACGACGACGGCGGTGCTGCCGCCGCCGAAGCCGTTCCGCATCGTCTTCCCGGAGGGCTTCACGCGGTCCGACATGTCGCAGCGGGTGAAGGACGTTGCGAAGATCGCCGAGAACAAGAGCCACAAGCATGTCCTCCTCTCGACGACCGGCTACCTCCACTGGTCGCAGCCGCGCGGGGTCGACGGCTTCGGGCGGAAGAAGCGGAATCTCGAGGGCTTCCTCTTCCCGGCGACCTACGACTTCCTCCGAAACACGACGTCGAAGCAGCTTGTGGCTGACCAGCTCGACGCGTTCCACGCGAACTGGGGCAAGGTCGATCTCTCGTACGCGCGCAAGAAGAACCTGACGCCGTACGACGTCCTGATCATCGCGTCGCTCGTCGAGAAGGAAGCGCTCGCGCCGGACGAACGGCCGAAGATCGCGCGCGTCATCTACAACCGCTTGAAGGCGCACATGAATCTCGGCATCGACGCGACGACGCGCTACGGCCTGCACGTTCCGGGCACGCAGTCGCTCACCGAGTCGGAGCTCGCGAGCTCGAACCCGTACAACACGCGGAACCCGAGCATCATCGGGCTACCGCCGACGCCGATCGCGAATCCTGGTCTCGCATCGATGCAGGCGGCTGCGCATCCCGCTCCCGGCGACTGGCTGTATTTCGTCCGCAAGCCGGACAAGGTGCACCACTACTTCACCGCCAACTACAACGACTTCATCAATCACGAGCGTCTCTACGGCTACTAGAGTCGTTGCGCTGCTCGGCCATCCGGTCGCGCATTCGCTCTCACCGCGCATGCAGAACGCCGCGTTCGCTGCGCGCGGGCTCGACTGGGTGTACCTCGCGCTCGACGTGTCGCCCGAGCGGCTCGAGGACGCGGTCCGCGGGCTCGACGCCCTCGGGTTCGCCGGCGCGAACATCACGGCACCGCACAAGGCCGAGGTTGCGCGGCTCATTGGGAGCGACCTGCCGTCGGTGAATACGCTCGTCGGCGGCGTCGGGTACTCGACCGACACCGCGATCCTGGAGGGCTTGGCGGCGGAGCGTCCCGTCGTTGTCGGCAACGGCGGCGCGGCGGCGGCGTTCATGCACGCGCTTCCGCACGCACGGGTGTTCGCACGGCGGGGCGAGTGGCCGCCGGACGTGCGCGACGCCGACCTCGTCGTCCACGCGACGCCGGTGCGGAACGAGGTGGTGTTCGAGCTTGCGGCGGGGCAGACGCTCGTCGACCTGCCGTACCCGCGAAGCGCCACGGCGGAGGCGGCCGCGGCCGCGGGTGCGCGCGTGCTCGACGGGCTCGAGGTGCTCGTCGCGCAGGGTGCGGCGTCGTTCGAGCTGTGGACGGGCTTGCCGGCGCCGGTCACCGTGATGCGCCGCGCTTTAGGGTTGGACGCGTGACTCTCGAGCTGGCCTCCGCGGGCGAGTCGCACGGCCCGGCGCTCGTCGCGATCGTGTCGGGGCTGCCGGCCGGGCTCCTGCTCGACCGGGAGTCAATCGACGCGGACCTCCGCCGGCGCCAGCAGGGCTACGGCCGGTCGCCGCGGCAGCAGATCGAGTCCGATGAGGTCGAGGTGCTCGCGGGTCTGCGGCACGGACGGACGCTCGGGACGCCGCTCGCGCTCGTCGTGCGGAACCGCGATCACAAGAACTGGACGTGGGGGATGAGTCCGTGGCCGCCCGAGGGCGAGCCGGCGGGGAAAGGGACGAAGCCGGTGACGCTGCCGCGGCCGGGGCACGCCGATCTCGCGGGCGTGCAGAAGTACGGCCATGCTGATGTCCGCGACTCGCTCGAGCGCGCGTCGGCGCGGCACACCGCGGTTCACGTCGCGGCGGGGGCGGTGGCGAAGGCGCTGCTGCGGGAGATCGGCGTGAGCGTCTTGGGTGTCGCGTTGCCGCAGGGGGGCGCGGATCCGGAGGCGGTCGACGCGGCGCGGAACGACCGCGACACGCTCGGCGGCGTCGTCGAGGTTCGTGCGGAGGGTGTTCCGCCGGGTCTCGGCTCGTACGCGCGGAAGGATGACCGGCTTGACGCGCGGCTCGCTGCGGCACTGATGGGCATCCAGGCGGTGAAGGGCGTGGAGATCGGCGACGGCTTCGCGCTTGCGCAGCTTCGCGGCTCGCAGGCGCATGACGAGATCGTGTCGGGCGAGGGCGGCCTGCGCCGTTCGTCGAACCGCGCCGGCGGCATCGAGGCGGGTATGTCGAACGGGGAGGACATCGTCGTCCGCGCAGCGATGAAGCCGCTGCCGACGCTGATGCAACCGCTCGCGTCGGTCGACCTCGAGACGGGCGAGCCGGCGGCGGCGCTCGTCGAGCGGAGCGACGTCTCTGCGGTGGAAGCGCTCGCCGTCGTCGCGGAAGCGTCCGTCGCGTGGGAGCTGGCCAGGGCCGCCCGCGAGAAGTTCGGCGGCGACGCGGTGGGCGACTTCGTCGGCGCCTGGCGGGCGTACCTCGAGCGGATCGACTGGGCAAGCGGAGCCTGAGGACTCTGAGTCCTCGAAAATGCCGTGCGTGACACTTCCGCGACGCGAGTCGGCGTGATTCCCTGGAGAAAAGTGTCACGACTTCGTCACGACTTCTTGGACTCTGAGTCCAACTAATGGCTCCGCTGGACAGGCACGTTGCGCTGATCGGCTTCATGGGCGCGGGCAAGTCGACGCTTGGGCCCGACGTTGCGCTCAAGGTCGGACGGACGTTTCTCAGCGTCGACGAGGTCGTCGAGCAGACCGCGGGCTGCAGCATCCCCGAGCTGTTCGACGAGGGAGAAGCGCATTTCCGCGAGCTCGAGGAGCGGGCGGCTGCCTCGCTGCTCACATCGTCGACGCCGAAGGTGATCGAGCTCGGCGGGGGCGCGGTCGGATCCGAGCGCACACGTCGCCTCCTCCGGGAGCACGCGATCACCGTCTGGCTCGACGAGCCGCTCGACACATGCTGGCAGCGCGTGCAGGACAGCGACCGCCCGCTCGCGCGCGACCGCGACGACTTCGCCCGGCTCTTCGAGCAACGCCGCCCGCTCTACGCGGAAGCCGCCGACGCCAACGCGCGCGACGCCGACGACGTCGTCCTCGCGGCCGCCGGCGTGCACGTCGAAACGGGAGCGCTCCGCCGTCTCGGCGAGCTCGTCCCCGGCGACGGCGGCGCCGCGCTCGTCAGCGACCCGCACGTCGCCGGCATTCACGGCATGGACGCGCAGCTTGCGCTCGGCCGCCGCCTCCGGCAGACGCACGAGCTGCCGCACGGCGAAGAGGCGAAGTCGCTCTCGGCCCTCGACCGCCTCTGGCAGGAGCTGCGCCTCGACCGCCGCGGAGTCGTCGTCGCGCTCGGCGGCGGCTGCACGACCGACGCGACGGGCTTCGCAGCGGCGACCTACCTCCGGGGCATCGACTGGACACCCGTCCCGACGAGCCTCGTCGCCCAGGTCGACGCCGCAATCGGCGGCAAGACGGCGATCGACCTGCCGCAGGGCAAGAACCTCGTCGGCGCGTTCCACTGGCCGAACCGGACGGTGATCGATCCGGCGCTGCTCGGGACGCTGCCGCCGGAGCAGCGCCGGGAAGGCATGGCGGAAGTCGTCAAGACCGCGCTGCTCGCCGCCGAGCCGCTCGACGAGCTGCCGGACGCGGAGCTCGTCCGCCGCTGCGCCGCCTTCAAATCGGCCGTCTGCCTCCGCGACCCGTACGACCACGCCGACCGCAAGCAGCTGAACCTCGGCCACACGTTCGCCCACGCGCTCGAGGCAGCCGCCGGCTACCGCACCCTGACCCACGGCCGGGCCGTCGCGCTCGGCCTCCTCGCCGCGCTTCGCCTGTCCGGCTGGGACATCGGCCGGATTGAGGAGCAGCTCCACCCGAGGCCCGCGAAGGTCGACCCGGACGCCGCCTGGGCTGCGATGCAGCGCGACAAGAAGACCCAGGACGGCGAGCTTCGCCTCGTGCTCCTCGAAGAAGCCGGGCCTGTCTGGGACGTGCCTGTCCCGGCGGAAGACGTCCGGAATGCCCTGAACGAGCTGATCGAGCAGTAGCATCGCGCCTCATGCGCGTCCTCGTCCTCAACGGCGTCAACCTCAACATTCTCGGCCGGCGTGATCCGAGCCTCTACGGCGGGCTCACGATCGCCGAGCTCGAGGGTCGCATCTACGAATGGGGGCGCGAGCTCGAGCTCACCGTTCAGTGCCGCCAGACGAACATGGAGGGCGAGTTCGTCAAGTGGTGCCACGACGCCTACGACAACACCGACGGCATGATCGTGAACCCCGGCGCGTGGACGCACTACGCATGGTCGATTCACGACGCGCTCGAGCCGCTCAAGATCCCGCTCGTCGAAGTCCACCTCTCGAACATTGACGAGCGCGAGGAGTGGCGCCGCACATCGGTGATCAGCGATCTCGTCACGGCGCGTTTCATCGGGCACGGGCCCGACGGGTACCGTCTTGGTCTCCAGTACGTGAAGGAGAACGCGTGACCGACCGCCTCAGTCGCCTCGTCGAGCGCATCGACGATCCGCTCCTTGTCACCAACGGGACGAACGTCCGCTATCTGACCGGCTTCGAGAGCTCGAACGTCGCGCTCTTCGTCGAACGCGACCGCGTTCGGCTCTTCACCGACTTTCGCTACATCAGCGCAGCGCGGGCCGTCGAGGGGGTCGAGGTTGTCCAGACAAAGCGCGACGTCATCTCGGAGCTCGCGAAGACGCTGCAAGGACGCGTAGCGTTCGAGCGCTCGCTTGCCTACGGCGCGTACGAGACGCTGCGTGACGGCGGCCTCGATCTCGTCCCGACATCGGGGCTGGTCGAGGGTTTGCGCGCGGTGAAGGACGACGGCGAGCTCGAGCTGCTACGCAAGGCATGCGCAATCACCGACCGCGTGTTCGAGCGGCTCACCGAGGTCAAGTTCGTCGGGCGCACGGAGCGCGCGGTGTCGTGGGACCTGACGCAGCTCTTTTACGCCGAAGGCGGCGAGAGTCTGTCGTTCGAGTCGATCGTCGGCTCGGGCCCGACCGGCTCGCGGCCACACGCGCGCGCAGGCGACCGGACGATCGGCGCCGGCGAGCTCGTCGTCATCGACGCAGGCTGCACGATCGGCGGGTACGCCTCCGACTACACGCGCACGTTCGCGACCGGCCCGCTCGACGGCGACGCGAAGCAGGCATACGAGACGGTCCTGCTCGCGCAGAAGCGCGCGCTCGACGGCATCCGTGCCGGCCTCTCCGGCGTCGATGCCGACGCACTTGCGCGCAACGTGATCGACGAGAGCGAGTTCAACGGCGCGATGGGTCACGGCCTCGGCCACGGTCTCGGCCTCGACGTGCACGAGAGCCCGCGGCTCTCCACCGAGTCGAGCGACGTCCTCGTCTCGGGCAACGTCGTCACCATCGAGCCGGGCGTCTACCTCGACGGCCGCTTCGGCGTCCGCATCGAGGACGACGTCGTCGTCACCGAGGACGGGATCGAGAACCTCACCGGCTTCCGCAAGGACCTGGTGGAGGTGTCCTAGTGCCCGACATGGTCGACACGAACAGCTTCAAGAACGGGATGCACATCGAGCTCGACGGCAAGGTCTGGCGCATCCTCGAGTTCCAGCACGTGAAGCCGGGGAAGGGCGGCGCGTTCGTGCGCACGAAGCTGCGCAGCCTCGACGCGGGCGCCGTCGTCGATCGTACGTTCCGCGCGGGAGAGAAGTTCCCGCGCGTGCACACGGAAGTGAAGAACGTGCAATACCTCTACGAGGACGGCACCGAGGCGCACTTCATGGACGCGCAGACATACGAGCAGTTCGCTGTACCGCGCACGGATCTCGAGGACGAGCTCACGTTCATGCAGCCGAACGCGACGGTGCAGGTGCTCGCGGTGAACGGCAAGCCGTCGAGCGTGCAGCTGCCCGCCTCCGTCGAGCTCACCGTCACCGACACGGAGCCGGGCGTGAAGGGCGACACCGTCTCGAACGTGACGAAGCCGGCGACGCTCGAGACCGGCGCCGTCGTGCAGGTGCCGCTCTTCGTGAACGTGGGCGACCGCCTCAAGGTCGACCCGCGCGAGAAGCGCTACATCAGCCGAGCGTAAGGATGCGATTCGCCGCGGCGCTGACGGCGGCGGGCATCGTCCCCGCTGTGCTCGGCGGCCTCATCGTCTGGGCCGCGTCGAGCGGTACGCGCTTCGAGCGGGCCATCGCGTACGGCTTCTGGTTCACCGCCGCGTTCCTGCTGCTCCTGATGGTGGTCGCCGGCCGCCGCTTCGTCTGGCAGCGGACCGCAATGCCCGTTCCCGAACGATGGACGTTTGTCACCGCCGCGGGCGCGCTAACCGTGATCGGGATCGTGATCGACGTCGCCGCGAGCTAGCGCCGCCAAGGCGGCCGTGACCCGCGCACGCACCTGCGCATTCGCGCCGCCGTAGTGCGAGATAACGCCGCCCGAGGCGCGTAGCGACACCGTCAGTGCCGTATCCGCGTGCGGCGGTGGCGTCACCGAGAGCACGACCACACGCCGCGAGGGATGGCTTGTGTACCGGAGTGGAACGCCGTAGTCCGCGAACACGCTCCGCACGCGCGCGACCGAGTAGCGCACAGCCTTGCCGCTGCCGAGCATCGTCTTGTCGATCGGCGGGTGGAGCATCGGCAGCGAGAGGACGAAGGCGGCGGTCACGGCGGCGATGACGCCGACGACGACACCGAGCGAGACCGGGAGCCCCTCGACCAGCACAACCGGTTAATCGGCATGTGCCCGATGGGGCTTGACGTCCGGCGGTAAGGTCCCGAACCGTGCCGACCCTCGCGGACACGACGATCCGCCTGCTCGGGCAGGAGCCGCTCGCGGGCAGGATGCCGACCGCGGACCAGCTTCGGCTCGCCGAAATTCTCGACCGCGCCGGGTTCGCGTATCTCGAGGTGTCGGGCGGCGGCTGCTTCGACTCCGCGGTGAAGCGCGGCGTCGAGAGCCCGTGGGAGCGCATCCGCGCGTTGAAGGCGCGCGTGAAGACGCCGCTCGGGCTAGCGCTTCGCGGCCGCTTTCTCGTCGGCTCGCGCCCCGTCGATGCAGAGTTCGCGCGCCGCTTCGTGGCCTCGGCGGCGGAGAACGGCATCGACGTCTTCCGGCTGCACGACCCGCTGAACGACGTCTCGAACCTGCGCGAGGCTGCGGAGGCGATCGTCGCCGCGGATCGCGACTTCGAGGCTGGGCTCGTCTACAGCCCAGGGCCGACCGGCGACGTCGACACGCTGATCGAACGCGCGAAGGCGCTGCCCGAGCTCGGTGCGGTGCGCGTGCTCCTGCACGATCCGACCGGATCGCTGCAGCCGCACAAGGCCGAGAACCTCGTGCAAGCGCTCGCCGAGGCGAGCGGGCTTCCCGTCGGCATCTACGTGCAGGGCTCCGGCGGCAGCGCGCTTGCCGCGACGCTCGCGGCCGCACGCGCAGGCGCGCAACTGATCGCGTGCGCGATCTTCCCCCTCGCGCTGACGCTGCACCGCGTCTCGGGAGAGGCGCTCGCCGAAGCACTTACGGGGATGGGCCTCGACCCGGGCGTCGACGTCAACGCGCTCTGGGAAGCGTCCGATCTCGTAGACGAGCACATCGGCGACGAGCCGGTTGCGCCGCTCGCGCCGCGGATCGCCGTTCGAGCGGCGCAGCACGACGTACCCGCGGGCCTCGTCGCCGGCGTCGACGGCACGCTACGCGCGCAGGGCGCGGGCGACCGCCTCGAGGAGGTGCTCGAGGAGCTCGACCGCATCCGCGCCGAGGTCGGGTGGCCTCCGCTCGCCGCGCCGATCGGGCAGCTGCTCGCGTCGCAGGCGCTGATCAACGTCCTCGCCGCGAGCCGCTACACGACGATCGTCGACGAGCTGCGTGCCCTCGTCACGGGCACGTTCGGTGAGCCGCCTGAGCCGATCGATCCTGCGGTCCGCCGCGCCGTCGAGCTCACGCACGACCCGGAGACGCGGGAGGACGTCGTCGCGCCGCTCAGCGAGCTCCGCGAGCAGGCCGAGGGGATGGCGGCGAGCGAGGAGGAGCTGTTGCTGCTCGGGCTCTTCGGCGAGGACGCGGAGCGGCTCCTGCGCGCAATCCGCGGCCGCGCACAGGCCGACGACGACGAGCTCGCCGGAGTCGACAAGGCGCGCGCCGAGCGCATCCGCGAGGTCGTCCGCATCGTGCAGGAGACGGGCATCGGCGAGGTCACGATCGAAGAGTCGGGCATGCGCGTCTCGGTGCGCTCGACAGCGGACGCGCCCGCCGCTGCGGAGCCGTCGCAGGCGCCGCTGGCGATCCCGGAGCCGGCGGCGGCGCCGATGACGCGCCCGGCGAACGGCTTTGTCCGCGTCGAGTCGCCGATGGTTGGGCTGTTCTATCGCGCGCCCGAGCCGGGATCGCCGCCGTTCGTCGAGGTCGGCGACGTCGTGGCGGCCGGGCAGACGCTTTGCATTCTCGAGGCGATGAAGCTCATGAACGAGGTGAAGTCGGAGATCGAGGCGGTTGTGCGCACGATCCACGTCGACAATGCCCAGCCGGTTGAGTTCGGCCAGGTGCTCTTCGAGCTCGAGCCGCTCGCCGGGCCGCCTGCCCTGTAGCTACTCCTTCGACCAGACCGAAACGTGCTTGCGGCTCTCGCTTGTGAACGGTGAGCGGTCCCAGTCCTCCCAGCGTTCGCGCAGCGACAGGCCGGCCATGCGCGCCATCAGGTCGAGCTCGGCCGGCCAGACGTAGCGAAACGGCACCGAGATCTGGCGCGTCTGGCCGTCGCCGACGCCGTAGTGGTGGGAGATGAGCCCCTGGTCGACGACGTCATACTCGTCCACGCCGACGTGCGTCGGGGTGACGCTGAAAGGGACGAACCGCTCGCCCGGCGGTAGGCGCCGCAGGTCGGGGACGCCGACCTCGATCACGAACGAGCCGCCCGGCTCGAGGTGTCGCGCCGCGTTCTCGAAGCACGCGACCTGCCCGTCCTGCGTCGTCAGGTTGTTGATCGTGTTGTAGACGAGGTAGACGAGTCGGAACGTTCCATCCACGCGCGTCGCCGCGACGTCGCCGATCGTCACGGGGATGCCGGCGCCGCCCGGCTTTGCGCGCAACTGCTCGACCATCGGCTCGGACAGGTCGATGCCCGAGACCGCCACGCCGCGCTCTGCGAGCGGCAGCGCAATGCGGCCGGTCCCGATCGCGAACTCGAGTGCGCGGCCGTCGCCGGCGAGCTCAGCGAGGACGTCGACGGTTGCTTGGATCGTCTCCGCGCTTCCCATGGCGCCGAGCGAGTCGTCGTAGCCGGCCGCAGCGCCCGCAAACCAGTCCTTCTGCATCAGTCGAGCCAGCCGTCGTACGGAATCGTCTCGGCCTCGCCGAACCGCGCGTACGCGACATCGGGGTCGTCGGTCTCCTCCTCGACGCCGACGCCGTGCTTCAACGCGGCCGCCTCGACGGGATAGCCGCCCCAGCCTGTGCCCTTGCGGATCTCGTGACCGCGCGCACCGACCGCGAGGACGACGCACGGGCCGCCGGCGATCGCGTGCGCGGTGCCTGCCGGGCAGTGGAAGAAGTCCCACCGACGCAACTGCCGCTCCTCGCCTTCGACGACGAGTGTCGCCGTCCCCGAAAGCAACAGAAAGTCCTCTTGGTCATTCTCGCGGTGGTACATCGCGAGTGTCTCGCCGGGACCGAGCACGCGCACCGTGATGCCGATCTGCTCCCACCAGTCGTCGCGCTCCGGGCGAGTGCCGATGCCGAGCCCAGGCACGCGGCGCCAGCGCCCTTCCGTGAGGTTGACGACGCTCCAGTCAGGCGAGGCGGCCATCGCCCCGACCATAGACTCTCCCCGTGTTCCAGCGCGTGCTCATAGCCAACCGCGGCGAGATCGCCGTTCGCGTCATTCGCGCGCTGCACGAGCTCGGCATCGAGGCGATCGCCGTCTACTCGACCGCGGACGAGCACGCGCTGCACGTGCGTCTTGCCGACCGCGCCGTGAAGATCGGGCCGCCGCCTGCCGCACAGAGCTACCTCTCGACGGCCGCGATCATCGCCGCCGCGAACACGACCGGCTGCGACGCGGTGCACCCCGGCTACGGCTTCCTGTCGGAGAACGCGGACTTCGTGCGCGCGTGCGAGGAGAACGACCTCGTCTTCATCGGTCCGCCGGTGGACGTGATGGAGCGCATGGGCGACAAGGCGCTCGCGAAAGCGGAGATGCGCGCGGCCGGCGTGCCGCTCGTACCCGGCACCGAAGGAACGGCGAGCCTCGCCGAAGCGCGCGCCGCGGCTGGAGAGCTCGGGTATCCGGTGCTGCTGAAGGCCGCCGCCGGCGGCGGCGGGCGCGGCATGCGCCTCGTCACCTCGGCGGACGAGCTCGGCGACGCGTACTCACGCGCGTCGGCTGAGGCGGAGGCCGCGTTTTCGGACGGCACGCTGTACGTGGAGAAGGCGATCACGCCCGCGCGGCATGTGGAGATCCAGGTCATGTGCGACACGCACGGCAACGTGCTCACGTGCGGCGAACGTGAGTGCTCGATCCAACGGCGCCATCAGAAGCTGATCGAGGAGTCGCCCTCGCCTGCGCTCGATCCCGAACTGCGCGAAGAGATGGAGTCCGCCGCGGAGCGTGCGTGCGTGCACATCGGCTATCGCAACGCAGGCACGTTCGAGTTTCTCGTCGGGCCGGACGGCTCGTTCTCGTTCATCGAGCTGAACGCGCGGTTGCAGGTCGAGCATCCCGTCACCGAGCTCGTGACGCAGCTCGACCTCGTGCGCTTGCAGGTTGCCGTCGCGGCAGGCGAAGCGCTTCCGCTGCGCGGCCGCGCGCCGCGCTCGGGTCATGCGATCGAGATCCGCATCAACGCGGAGGATCCGGCACGCGGGTTCGCACCGTCGCCTGGAAAGCTCGACCGCTTCCGTCCGCCGCTCGGGCCGGGCGTGCGCGTCGACACGTTCGTCGAAGACGGCACCGTCGTCCCGCCGTACTACGACTCGCTGATCGCGAAGGTGATCGTGCGCGACGAGAACCGCGATGCCTGCATCGAGCGCGCGCGCCGGGTGCTGCGCGAGCTCGACGTGCGCGGCGTCCCGACGACGCGCGAAGCGGCGTTCGAGATCCTCGGGAGCGACGAGTTTCGGAGCGGTGACTACTCGACGTCGTTCATCGACGAGGCGGGGGCGAGGCTGCCCGCGCTCGCAGGCGGATGAAGACGCTTGCGCCCGGCGTGAGAGTGACGGATTCCGCCCTGACGCAGATCGTCGTCCGCGCGGCGGAGGCGGGGGAGGGCGTCCGCGTCCGGCGGCCCCGCCGCCATCTCGACGTCGACGTCGCGGACGGCAGCGCGCACGTCGCGCTCGAGCTCGCCGTCAGGTACGGAAGCGTCCTGCCGGAGGTTGCCCGCGGCGTTCAGGAACGGGTCGCCGCCGCGCTCGGCACCATGTGCGAAGTGACCGTGACCGCAGTCGACGTGTCGATCGAGGAGCTGGGATAGATGCCGATCAGCCGCCGCGAGGCGCGCAAGTCCGCCCTCACGCTCCTGTACCAGTGGGACGTGACCGAGCGGGCGCCCGGCGAGCTGTACGAGGGCGAGATCGACACCTACGCCCGGGACGTGACCGCTGCGGTCGTGCGCGATGCGGCCGAGCTCGACCGGCGGATCACGGCAGCGGCGGAGGAGTCCGGCTGGACGGCCGACCGCCTTGGCGCGGTCGAGCGGAACATCCTTCGCATCGCGATCCACGAGCTGGACGCCGGCGACATCCCGCCGGGCGCGGTGATCGACGAGGCCGTCACGCTGGCCAAGCAGTATTCGACGAGGGAGGCCGGCAGGCTCGTGAACGGCATCCTCGACCGCATCAACAAGGAGGCCGCATGAGCAGTACCGATGACTCTCTACATCGCGCGGAAGAGCTGTTAGCGCGTCTCGAAGCGGCGCGGGGCGAGCTCGACCAGCTGGCGGCCGGCGAGAGCAGCTCGCCCGACCGGGCCCTCGAGATCCTCGGCGAGCTGTCCGAGCTCGCGAAGTCCGTCGAGGAGGAGCTCGAGCGCGCAAAGCGCGCGGCGGAGGCGGATGCCCAAAAATCCTGACGAGCTGCGTACGCTCGTCGAGGTGCGGCTCGACTCGCTTCGCCTGTGGCCCGAGCTGCACGGGCAGGCGGAGTCGGTTCGCTACTCGCTCACGGTCGGCGGCAAGCGTGTGCGCCCGGTGATCTGCCTCGCGACCGCTGAGGCATGCGGCGTCGAGCCGGAGGAGGCCGTGCCCGCCGCGTGCGCGCTCGAGCTCGTCCACACATTCTCGCTCGTCCATGACGACCTGCCGCCGCTCGACAACGATGAGGAGCGGCGTGGACAGCCGTCGACGTGGAAGGAGTACGGCGAAGCCGTCGCGATCCTCGCCGGCGACGCTCTGCTCGCGGAGGCGTTTCGGCTCGCGACCGCGTACGGCACGCCACATGTCGCCCGCGAGCTCGCGAACGCGACGCTCGGAATGATCGGCGGCCAGTATCTCGACATCACAGACACCGCGCCTGATGAGGCGACGCTGCATTCGCTGAAGACGGGTCGGCTCTTCGCGGCGGCCGTCGGGCTCGCGCTCTGGGTCGCTGATCTGTCGGAGCCGGCGCAGAGGCCGTGGCGCGCGTTCGGCGAGGAGCTCGGCCTGCTGTTCCAGATCGTCGACGACATCCTCGACGGCGACGGCTACGTCGTGAGGCACGGCGCGGACGGCGCGCGCCGCTTCGCGGACGAGGCTGCCGAGCGCGCCCGTGCGCGGCTCGCAGAGGTCGACGCCGACACGAGCGTCCTTCGTGACATCGTCGATGGCCTTGCGGTCCGTACCGCCTAGCGGCGAGCAGTTCGAGCTGCGGCACGGCGCGCAGCGCGCCGTGGTCGTCGAGGTTGGCGCGGGCTTGCGCGAGTACGGCGACGTCGTGCTCGGCTACGGCGTCGACGAGATCTGCGGATCCGGTCGCGGCCAGGTGCTGATGCCGTGGCCGAACCGCGTCGTCGGCGGAGCGTACGAATGGGAAGGGACGCGCTACCAGCTCCCCATCACCGAGGTCGAGCGCACGACCGCGATCCACGGGCTCGTGCGCTGGGCAAACTGGCACGCAGTCGAGCAGAGCGAATCCCAGGTGGCGCTCGAGCATGTCCTGCACCCCCAGCCCGGCTATCCGTTCACGCTTGCGC
Source organism: Gaiellaceae bacterium (assembly GCA_036496545.1). Classification (GTDB taxonomy): domain Bacteria; phylum Actinomycetota; class Thermoleophilia; order Gaiellales; family Gaiellaceae; genus Palsa-739. Next base: position 97,042 of record DASXKX010000038.1, read on the forward strand.
TCCGCGTGGAGTACGCGCTCGGCGACGACGGTCTCACGGTCACGACGAAAGCCGAGAACATCGGCGACCGCGTGTGTCCCTTTGGCGCCGGCCATCACCCGTACATCGCGTGCGACGTCGACGCGCTCTACGGCGACGAGCGCTGCGACGAGACACGCCGGTGGGACGGCTCGTACGAGATCGCCGGCGTCACCGTTTGGGCCGACGACGCGTGGCCGTACGTCCAGCTCTTCTCCGGCGACCTACCCGACATCCGGCGCCGCGGCTTCGCGGTCGAGCCGATGACCTGCCCGCCGAACGCGTTCAACACCGGCGAGGGCCTCCTTCGGCTCGAACCGGGGGAGACGTTCGAAGGAACCTGGGGCATCACCCCGTGACGAAGAAACGACTCGACGTGCTGCTCGTTGAGCGCGGGCTCGCCGAGTCGCGCACGCGGGCCCAGGCTCTCGTCATGGCCGGGCTCGTGCCGGGCTACGACAAGCCGGGCCAGCAGGTCGACGAGCACGCAGAGCTCGAAGTCGAGCGCGGCCCGCAGTACGTCTCGCGCGGCGGCGAGAAGCTCGCGAACGGGCTCGACCGCCTCGGCGTCGATCCTGCCGGCCTCGACGTGCTCGACGTCGGCGCGTCGACCGGCGGCTTCACGGATCTCCTTCTGCAGCGTGGCGCGGCGCGCGTGATCGCGCTCGACGTCGGGTACGGGCAGCTGCATCCGCGACTGCGCGACGATCCGCGCGTGGTCGTTCTGGAGCGCACGAATGCGCGCACCGTGACCGAGTTGCCGTTTGCGCCCGAGCTCGTTGTCTGCGACGTGTCGTTCATCTCGGTCCGGATCGCGCTGCCGCCGCTGTTCCGCCTCGCTGTGCCCGGCTGGCAGGCCGTCGTTCTCGTAAAGCCGCAGTTCGAGGCCGGCCGAGGCGACGTCGGCAAGGGCGGTGTCGTCCGCGATCCGGCTGTACGCGCCCGCGTGCTGCGCGAGGTTGCGTCTGCGGCGGTCGAGTGGGGGGCGAGCGTGCGCGAGGTCGTAGACTCCGGACTTCCCGGCCCAAAGGGCAACCGGGAGTTCTTCCTTCATCTGACGCAGGCCGACGACCCGACGCTTCCCGATGACCTCGACGAGCGGATCGACGCAGCGGTCGCGGCCGGTTAGCACGGCCGCGGTCGTCACGCACGGCACGAAGGACGTTCGCGAGGCGGTCGAGCGGGTGGAGGCCGTCGCCGTCGCGCACGGTGTCAGGCTCGTGGATGACCCGCGGTCGGCCGACCTCGCCGTCGCGGTCGGCGGTGACGGGACGATCCTGCGGACGCTCGGAGCGCTCCTCGGCAGCAACGTCCCGGTGATCGGCGTCAACTTCGGTCGCGTGGGCTTCCTCGCGTCGATCGAGCCGGACAGGCTCGAGCACGATCTCGCACGCGTGTTCTCCGGCGAGTATGCGGTCGTCGAGCTGCCGACCCTCGAGCTCGCCCTCGACGGCGAGCGGCACATCGCGGTGAACGACGTCGTCGCGACGAGCTCGATCCTCGGCCGCATGGTCGAGCTCGGCTGGGCCGTCGGAGGAGAGGACCTCGGTGTCATTCCGTGCGACGGGATGATCTGCGCGACGCCCTCTGGCTCCACCGCGTACAACCTCTCGAACGGCGGCCCCGTCCTCGTGCGCGGGCTCGATGCGATGGCGGTGACGTTCATCGCGCCGCACTCGCTGCACGCGCGGCCGCTCGTCGTCCCGCGCGGGCCCGCGCTGACGGTGGCCAACCGGACTCCCGACGTCCCGCTCGCAGTCCTCGTCGACGGCAACCGCGTGGGCGAGGTGGCGCGGGACGAGCACGTCTCGATCCGGCTCTGCGAGCAATGGAGCCTCCTCGCCACGCTGCCCGAGACGACGTTCTTCGGGCGCTATCGCGAGACATTCTCGTCCTAGAGCGCCTCTACCCTTGCACTGTGCTGCGCCGCCTGCGCATCGAGAACCTCGTCCTGATCCGGGAGGCAGAGCTCGACCTCGCCCCCGGCCTGAACGCCATCACCGGTGAGACCGGAGCCGGCAAGACGATCCTTGCGCAGGCCGTCGGCCTGCTCCTCGGGACGAAGGGTGACGAGTCGTTCGTCGGGCCGGCCGGCGGCGAGGCGTACGTCGAGGCGGAGCTCGACCTGCCGGCGGAGCTCGATGAGCTGGCCGTGCTGCTGCCGGAGGACGAGGACGCACTCGTCGTCGCGCGGCGCGTCTTCGGCGACGGGCGGACCCGCGCGTACGCATGGGGCCGGTCGGCCGCGCGGGAGGACGTCGCCGCAGCGGTCGAGGGCGTCATCGCGATGTCGGGCCAGTTCGAGCAGCGGCGCCTCGCGCGTCCGTCGTACCAGCTCGAAGTGCTCGACCGGTTCTGTGGCGAGGAGCAGCTGCGCCGCCGTGCCGAGGCGCAGGCGGCATGGCGCGAGCTGCTGGCTTCGCGTCGACGACGCGACGAGCTGACCGCCAACGCTGCAAACGCAGAGGCGCGGCTCGACGAGCTCCGCGCGCTCGTCGAGGACACCGAAGGGCTCGAGCCCGGAGCCGAGGACGAGCTTCGCGCCGAGCGCGAGCGGCTCCGCCACGTCACGGAGCTCGCGGAGGCGGCGGCGACGGCGGCCGAAGCGCTGGCACCGGACGACGGCGACGGCGCGGCGGGTCTCGTCGCGCGTGCCGAGCGTGCGATCGCGCCGCTCGAGCGCCTCGCACCGGAGCTCCAGCGGGCGGGCGACGAGCTGCGTGACGTCGAACTGCGGCTGCGCGAGACGGCGTCCGAGCTGAGCTCGTTCCTCGCGTCGCTCGAGGCGGAGCCGGGCCGCCTCGCAGAGCTCGAGGGCACGCTCGACCTCATCGCCGAGGCAAAGCGGCGCTTCCGCTGCCAGACCTACGACGAGCTGCTCGGTCGTGCCGCGGAGGCTCGCGTGGAGCTCGCCGGGCTCGAGGACGGCACCGATCCTGCTGTCGCAGCGGAGGAAGCGGTGCAGGAGGCCGAAGCCCGCGTCCATGCGGTCGTGCTCGAGCTGCGCGCCGAGCGAAACGCGGCGGCGCCGGCGTTCGCGGACGCGGTGGCCGCCGAGCTGCACGACGTCGGGATGGGCGACGGGGAGTTCGTCTGCGAGCTCGCGGAGCGTGAGTCGGGCGCGACCGGAGGCGACGAGGCGATCTTCCTCGTGCGTCCCAATGCGGGCCTGCCGTTCGCACCGGTTGCCGAGACCGCCTCGGGCGGTGAGCTCTCGCGCATCGCGCTGGCGATCGCGGCGGTCGGGGGCGGCGAGACGCTCGTGTTCGACGAGATCGATGCCGGGATCGGCGGCGAGACCGCGAACGCGGTCGGCCGCGTCCTGCAGCGTCTCGCGGAGCGGGCCCAGGTGATCACGATCACGCATCTGCCGCAGATTGCGGCGCTTGCGGACCGGCACTTCCGCGTCGAGAAGGTGCCGGGCGACCCGACGCACACGCAGATCGCGGCGCTCGCCGACGGCGAGCGGAAGGCCGAGCTCGAGCGCATGCTCGGCGGCGAGGGGTTCCTTGCCACGGTACGCGGCTGACCGCACGCTCCTCGCGCCGCTCGAGGACGTCTGGGCGTTCCTCGTGGAGCCGTACAACCTGCCGGACTGGTGGCCGGGCATGTCCGGCGTCGAGCCCGACCGCCGCGGGCTTGCGCCCGGAGCGCGGTGGAAGGTGCTCGGGCCGAACGAGCCGACGCTCTTTCACAAGCCCGACGCCGCCGGCACGCTCCTCGTGCTCGAAGTCGTCCCGATGAGCCGGATCGCCTTCCAGGTCGTCGCCCAGCGCGTCGATGCGGAGCTCGACCTGCAGCAGGAAGGCGAGGACCGGACGGCCGTCTCTCTCGTCGTCGACGCCCCGTTTCTCGCGATCCGGCGGTCGTTCCCGGGCAGCGCGCTCGCGCGTCTATACAACCTCGTGCAGACCGCCGGCGAGTGACGGAACCGATGAACGGCCGGAGTCGCTGCTACCCTCAAATCCCGTGAGCGCACGGGCCCCGAAGTACGTTTTCGTCACGGGTGGCGTCGTCTCCGCGCTCGGGAAGGGAATCGTCGCAGCATCGCTCGGCCGCCTGCTCAAGGCGCGCGGGCTGCGCGTCCAGCTCCAGAAGTTCGACCCGTACCTGAACGTCGACCCGGGCACGATGAGCCCGTTCCAGCACGGCGAGGTCTTCGTGACCGAGGACGGCGCCGAGACCGACCTCGACATCGGCCACTACGAGCGGTTCGTCGACGAGAACTTCCTCCGCAGCGCGAGCCACAGCGCCGGCGCGATCTGGGACACCGTCCTCCGGAAGGAGCGGAAGGGCGATTTCCTCGGCGCGACCGTGCAGGTGATCCCGCACATCACGAACGAGATCAAGGCGCGCATCCGCCGTGCGGCCGCGAACGAGCCGACGGACGTCGTCATCTCGGAGATCGGCGGCACGGTCGGCGACATCGAGTCGCTGCCGTTCCTCGAGGCGATCCGCCAGTTCCGGCGCGAGGTCGGGCCGGAGAACGTGATGTACGTCCACGTGACGCTCGTCCCGTTCATCGAGGCGGCCGGCGAGCTGAAGACGAAGCCGACACAGCACTCCGTGAACGAGCTGCGGCGCATCGGTATCCACCCGGACGTCGTCGTCTGCCGCTCACACGAGGAGCTCTCGCGTGACATCCGCGACAAGATCGCCCTCTTCGCCGACGTGGACCCGGGAGCGGTCGTCGCGAGCCCCGACGTCCCCGACGTCTACCTCGTGCCGCAGGTGCTGCAGGCCGAGGGGCTCGACAGGCTCGTCTGCGAGAAGCTCGGGCTCGGCACCGGTGACGTCGACCTCGGTGAATGGGGCGAGCTCACACGCCGCATCGACGAGCGGCGCGAGCTCGTCGAGATCGCGCTCGTCGGCAAGTACGTGAAGCTGCAGGACGCGTACCTCTCCGTGCACGAGGCGCTCAAGCACGCAGGCCTGCACAACGGCTCCGCCGTGCGCGTGCGCTGGCTCGACGCCGAGAACATGTCGTACGAGGAGGCCGCGGAGGTGCTCGAGTCGGTCGACGGCGTGCTCGTCCCCGGCGGCTTCGGGTCGCGCGGCTGGGAGGGAAAGATCCTCGCGTGCCGCGTCGCGCGCGAGCGGCGCATCCCGTATCTCGGCATCTGCCTCGGCATGCACGTCGCCGTGTCCGAGTTCGCGCGGCACGTCGTCGGGCTCGACGGCGCGAACTCGACGGAGATGGATCCGGAGACACCGTTCCCAGTGATCGACCTGTTGCCCGAGCAGAAAGGCGTCGAGGATCTCGGCGGGACGATGCGGCTCGGCGCGCAGGCGGTCGAGGTCGCGGACTCGACGCGCGCCCGGGAGCTCTACGTCGACGCCGTCATCTTCGAGCGCCACCGGCACCGCTACGAGGTGAACAATCTCTACCGCGACCAACTCATGGACGGCGGGCTCGTGGTGTCCGGCACATTCGAACAGGGGCGGCTCGTCGAGATCATCGAGCTGCCCGACCATCCGTGGTTCGTCGCGAGCCAGTTCCACCCGGAGTTCAAGTCGCGGCCGACCCGGCCGGCGCCGCTCTTCCACGGGTTCGTGCGCGCCGCGCTCGAGCGTGCGCGGTCACGCTCGCACGAGCTAGTCGTCTAGGGCGAAGCCGATCGAGACAAAGAGCGGGAGACCGGCGACCGTCGTCTGCGTCGCGCGGTAGGCGAACTCGACCGTCGTGCCGTCCCGGCGCGTCAGCGTCGAGGTGCCGTGGCGGAAGCCGCGCGCAAGCATCTCGTCGTACTGGGAGGGAGCGTCGGCCTCGCGCGCGACCTCGGTCACTCGCAGCTTGAGCAGCTCCTCGCGTGTGTACCCGAGCGTCTGGCAGGCGGACTCGTTGACCGCGATGTAGTTCATGTCCTCGTCGGCGACGAAGACGAGTGCGGGCCCGGTGTCGAGGGCCTCGCCGAGCAGCGCGGTCTGGATCAGCACCTCGGCAGCGGACATCCGGCCCCAGATCTTAGGATCGAAAGGTGGAACCTCAAAGCCCCGAGGCGCTCGAGCTCTTTCTCGAGCTCGCCGCCATCCCGAGCCCGCCCGGTGAGGAGCGCGGCGTCGCCGACGTCGTCCTGCGCTATCTCCGAGGCCTCGGCCTCGAGCCCGACGAGGACGGCTGCGGCCCCGAGATCGGCTCGACGATGGGGAATATCTACGCGCGGATCGAGCCGACGGGCGAGGGCACGCCGCTCTTCTTCTGCGCGCATCTCGACACCGTGCCGCCCGACGGGCGGCTCGAGCCGGTCGTCGAGGACGGCTTCGTGCGGAACGGCGGCGGCACGATCCTCGGCGCCGACAACAAATCCGCGGTCGCGGCGATGCTCGAGGGGACGCGCCGCGTGCTTGCTGAGAATCGGCTGCACGCCGGCATCGAGCTCCTGTTCACGCCGAAGGAGGAGGTCGGGCTGATCGGTGCGTTCGCATTCGACCACGACCGGCTGCACGCGGAGCTCGGCTACGTCTACGACCAGGCGGCGCCGATCGGGGAGGTAATTCTCGGCGCGCCGTACTCGCAGTCGATGGAGGTGCGGTTTCACGGCCGCGCTGCGCATTCGGGCATGTATCCGGAGGAAGGCCGCTCCGCGATTCAGGCTGCGGCCAAGGCGATTGCCGACCTCCGGCTCGGGCGCGTCGACGAGGACACGACGTCGAACGTCGGCGTCATCAGCGGCGGCACCGGCGGGAACATCGTTCCCGAGTGGTGCACGTTCCTCGCGGAGGCGCGATCGCAGGACGAGTCGAAGCTGAAGGCGATCGTCCAGGAGATGCTTGATGCGTTCTCGTTCGCCGCGACCGCGACGGACTGCGAGGTCGAGACGAAGGTGCGCAAGAGCTACGGCGGGTACCGGTTCAAGGAGACCGACGACGTCGTGCAGCTCGCTGTTGAGGCGCTCGGTCGTTGCGGTTACAAGCCGACGTTTGCGTTGTCGGGCGGCGCTGCGGATGCGAACGTCTTCAACGAGCGCGGTCGGCGCTGCGTGAATCTGGCGAACGGGATGACGGACATCCACACGCCCGACGAACGGATCGCCGTCGACGATCTCGACGCGATGGTCGACGTCACGCTCGCGCTCGTCGACGCGGCGCGCGGTTGATGGAAGAACGCCGGCTCGGCTCGGTCGTGGGACTTGGGACGTGGCGGACGTTCGGCGGCGACGAGGCGACGGCCCGCGCTGTCGTCGGTTCGGCGCTCGACGCAGGCGTGCGCCTGTTCGACTCGTCGCCCATGTACGGCGGCGCGGAAGCCTCGCTCGGTGCGGCGCTGCGCGACCGGCGGGATGGGACGACCGTCGCGACGAAGATCTGGGCGCAGTCGGTCTCGGAGGGGCGGACGCAGTACGGGCGCCAGGTCGAGTGGTTCGGTCGCGTCGAGATCGAGCAGATCCACAATCTCACGGCGTGGCGCGAGCACCTCGAGTGGCTCGAGGTGGAAAGAGCCGAGGGGCGTGTCGACCGGCTCGGCGTGACGCACTACGCCCCGAGCGCGTTCGACGAGCTCGCCGATGCGCTGCAGACGGGGCGCTTCGACGTCGTCCAGCTGCCGTACAACCCGTACGAACGTGACGTCGAGCGCGAGCTGCTGCCGCTCGCCGCGGAGCTCGGCGTCGCCGTGATCGTGATGCGGCCGTTCGGGGAGGGCGCGCTTTTGCGCCGGTCGCCGCCCGCCGAGGCGCTGCGCGAGCTCGGCGTCGACACGTGGCCGCAGGCGCTCCTGAAGTGGGTGCTCTCGGATCCGCGCGTCGTCGTCGCGATCCCGGCAACGTCGAAGCCGGCGCGGGCCGCCTCGAACGCCGAGGCGGGCTCACCGCCGTGGTTCGGCCCGGAGGAGCGTGCGCTCGTGGAGCGGTTGGCCGCGTGAAACCCGACGATGCGCGCACCGTGTACGACGGGAAGTTGATCGACGTCACCGTCGAGCGCTGGGGCGGTCGCGAGCGCGAGATCGTCGAGCACCCGGGGGCGGTCGCGATCGTCGCCGTCGACGGGGATGACTGTGTCTGGCTCGTCCGCCAGTTGCGCGAGGCGACGCGTCGCGAGCTCGTCGAGCTGCCGGCGGGCACAGCGGAGGCCGGCGAGGAGCCGTTGGCGACCGCGCAGCGGGAGCTGCGCGAGGAGTGCGGCCTGCGCGGCGGCAGGTGGCGCGAGCTTACGGCGTTCTGGACCACGCCCGGCTTCTGCCGCGAGTTCATGCACGTGTTCCTCGCCGAAGGCGTCGAAGCGGGAGCCGCGGATCCCGACGCGGACGAGGAACTCGAGATCGTCCGCTGGCCGGTTGCAGAGGTCGGCGAGCGGCTCGGCGAGATCGAAGATGCGAAGACGCTCGCCGGGCTCCTGCTCTTCCTTCGAGAGCGTCGCGGCAGCTAGAGTCCCGCGCGTCTTGCGGATCGGCGTCGCAAAGGAGATCAAGACCGACGAGTACCGCGTGGCGTTGACGCCTGCGGGCGCACGCGAGCTCGTGGTGAAAGGGCACGACGTGCTCATCGAAGCCGATGCGGGCGAGGGAAGCGCATTTCCGGACGCGGATTACGTCCGAGCCGGAGCGCAGATCGGCTCGGTCGACGACGTGTGGTCGCAGTCCGAGCTCCTCCTGAAGGTGAAGGAACCAATCGAGCCCGAGTACGCGCGCCTGCGCGAGGGGCTCGTGCTCTTCACGTATCTGCACATCGCCGCCGACGAGCCGTTGACGCGTGCGCTGATCGACAGCGCGATTGCCGCAGTCGCGTACGAGACTGTCGAGACGGACGATCGCCGCCTGCCGCTGCTCGCGCCGATGAGCGAGATTGCGGGACGCATCGCTGCGCAAGCCGGTGCGTATTTCCTCGAGAAGCCGCTCGGCGGCCGCGGGCTGCTGCTCGGCGGCGTGCCCGGCGTCGCGCCGGGTCGCGTGCTCGTGCTCGGCGGCGGTGTCGTCGGCTACAACGCGGCGATTATCGCGATCGGCCTGGGCGCACAGGTGACGATCCTCGACCGCTCGATCGACCGCATGCGGTACCTCGACGAGATCCTGTCGGGCCGGGTGAGCACGGTGATGTCATCGGCGCTGCAGATCGAGTCGTCGATTGCAGACGCGGACGTCGTCATCGGCGCAGTGCTCGTCCCGGGAGCCCGGGCGCCGAAGCTCGTGACGCGGGACATGCTCAGCGTGATGAAGAAGGGTGCCGTGATCGTCGACGTCGCGATCGACCAGGGCGGCTGCGTCGAGACGGCGCATCCGACGACGCACAGCGACCCGGTCTACTCGGTCGACGGAATCACGCACTACTGCGTCGCAAACATGCCAGGCGGCGTCCCGATCACCTCGACGAAAGCGCTCACGAACGCGACGCTGCCGTACGTCGAGGCGATCGCCGAGCACGGCCTGGCGAACGCGGTCGCCCGCGACCGGTCGCTCGCACGCGGCGTGAACGTGCTCGATGGAAAGATCACGTACGAGCCCGTCGCCGAGGCGCACGACCTCGACTACGCGCCGCTCGAAGACGTGCTCCCGCTCGCGCGGGCTTAGACCTCGGGTTTCGGCTTCTTCGCGGGGGAGAGCCTGACGACGAGCCAAGTGACGCTCGCGGCGACGCCGATAACGGCGGCGATGTACACCACGAACGCAATCAAGCCGAGGACGTCCTTCATCTCGAACCTAGAATAGCCCCCGTGCCCAAGTCGTCAGGTCAGCGAGCGTGCGTCATCGTCCTCGATGCAGTCGGGGCCGGTGAGCTGCCCGACGCCGACCAGTACGGCGACGAGGGGTCGAATACGCTGGCGAACGTCGCGAAAGCCGTCGGCGGCCTCGACCTCCCGAACATGGAAGCGCTCGGGCTCGGCAACGTCGAGCCGCTCGAGGGCTGCCCGCCGCAGCCGGGCGCGCCCGCCGTCGCCGGACGGCTGCTGGAGCGCTCGAAGGGCAAGGACACGACGACGGGCCACTGGGAGATGATGGGCGTCGTCACCGCGCAGGCGTTCCCGCTGTACCCCCACGGGTTCCCGCACGACGTGATCGACCCGTTCATGCACCGCACCGGGCGTGGCGTGCTCGGGAACAAGCCGGCGTCCGGGACGGAGATCATCAACGAGCTCGGCGAGGAGCATCAGGAGACCGGCAAGTGGATCGTCTACACGTCGGGCGACTCCGTGTTCCAGATCGCCGCGCACGTCGACACGATCCCGCTCGAGGAGCTGTACGAGGCATCGCGTGCCGCGCGCGAGCTCCTGACCGGCAAGCACGCGGTCGGTCGCGTGATTGCGCGGCCGTTCACGGGCGAGCCGGGAAGCTACGAGCGCCTCGGCGGCGACCGTCACGACTTCTCGCTCGAGCCGCGCCGGCCGAACTACCTGACGCTGATGCGCGAGTCGGGCATGACGGTGCACGGCGTCGGCAAGATCTCCGACATCTTCGCGGGCTGCGACATCGACGAGTCGCATCCGACGAGGTCGAACATCGAGGGCATCCAGCAGACGGAGAAGCTGTTGCAGGAGCTCGACGCGGGCTTCGTCTTCGTCAATCTCGTCGAGACCGACTCGCTGTGGGGACACCGGAACGATCCCGTCAACTTCCACCGCTGCCTGCAGGACTTCGATCGCCGGCTGCCCGACCTCCTCGAGGCGCTGCGACCCGGCGACATGCTCATCCTCACGTCCGATCACGGCTGCGACCCGACGACGCCGTCGACGGATCATTCGCGCGAATACGGGCTGCTGCTCGCCTACGTCGCGGGGCGGAACGCGGCTGGCCAGACCCACGAGGGGGAGTTCTCCGACGTCGGCGCGACCGTGAACGCGTGGCTCGGCGGCAAGGCGCCGTCGCGGGGGATCCCGGGTCAGCCGATCCTCACCTCATGACGCGCGTCGGCGGGCCGCGATGATTCGCGCGGCCGAGCTGATCGAGCGCAAGCGCGACGGCCACGAGGTCGGTGCCGAAGAGCTTGCGGAGCTCGTGCTCGAGTACTCCCACGGCAACGTCCCCGACTATCAGATGGCGGCGTTCCTCATGGCCGTCTATTTTCAAGGGCTGTCGAGCGCCGAGACGTTCGCGCTGACCGACGCGATGGTGCGAAGCGGCGAGAAGATCGACCTCGCGGGCGCGCTCGGCCGGCGCGTCGTCGACAAGCACTCGACGGGCGGCGTGGGGGACAAGACGACGCTCGCCGTCGGCCCGATCGTCGCTGCGTGCGGTGTGCCGTTCGGGAAGATGAGCGGGCGTGGCCTTGGACATACCGGCGGTACGCTCGACAAGCTCGAGTCGATCCCAGGTTTCCGTGTCGAGCTCTCGACCGACGAGTTCGTCGCCCTGGTGCGAGATGTCGGCCTTGCAATCGTCGGGCAGACGGCTGATCTCGTGCCGGCGGACAAGAAGCTCTACGGGCTGCGCGACGTGACCGCGACGGTCGACAACGTCTCGCTGATCGCCGCGAGCATCATGTCGAAGAAGATCGCTTCCGGCGCGGACGCGATCGTCCTCGACGTCAAGGTCGGCGACGGCGCGTTCATGAAGACGCTGGCGGACGCGCAGGTGCTCGCCGAAACGATGCTCGCGCTCGGGCGGCGGGCGGGCCGCGACGTCGTGTGCGTCCTGACCGACATGGACCAGCCGCTCGGGCGCGCGGTCGGGAACGCGCTCGAGGTGCGCGAGGCGGTCGCCGTCGTGCGCGGCGAGGGGCCGCCCGACCTCACCGAGCTCGTGCTCGATGCGTGCGCTCACCTACTCGCGCTGTCGGACCTCGACGTCGACGTCGCCGGCGGGCGCGCGCTCGCGGAGACGGTCGTCGCGGACGGGACCGCGCTCGCGGCCTACGAACGCTGGATCCGCGCACAGGGCGGCGACTCGGACGAGGCCGCGCTACCGAAGGCGCCGCTCGTCCGCGAGGTGTTCGCGCCGCGCGCGGGCTACGTCCAGCGCTTGGCCGCGCTGCCGGTCGGTCTCGCGGCCCTCCGACTCGGCGCCGGGAGGCGGACGAAGGACGAGCCCGTCGACCACGCAGTCGGCGTCGTCTGCACGAAGAAGCGCGGCGACCGCGTCGAGGCGGGCGAGCCGCTCGCCGAGCTCCACGCGCGCGACGACGCGACCGCGGACGAGGCCGCGACGACCGTCCTCGCAGCGTACGAGCTCGGCGACGAGCCGCCGCGGGCCCGCGGGATCGTCCTCGACACGCTCGGCTAGCGCGGACGCGGGACCGGCGCGTGGTCGCGCCGCCGGCGGACGAGCGACGAGCCGACGAGCCAGCCGAGCACGCCGAGCGCAAACGGGACGACATCGGGCCAACTGGCGTTATTCGCGAACAGCACCCCAGTGAAGAGAACCCCGATCGCGAACCCGATGATCGCGCCGACGATGCCCCCGAGGAGCGTCATGGTGTGAGTGAAGCACCGGCCGGCTCAAGGGACAAGACCGGGACTACGCTGGCTTCATGCCCGAGCTACCCGAGGTCGAGACGGTTCGCGCGAAGCTCGCGCCGGTCCTCACCGGGCGGCGGTTCGACTCGGTCGAGATCGCGGACCCGCGGCTGGTTCGTCCCTATGAGCCGGCCGAGGTGGCGGCCGAGCTCACCGGGGAGCGCGTCGCGGCAGTGGAGCGCCGTGGCAAGTATGTGATTGTTCGATTCGAATCCGGTCGCGTTCTGCTCATTCACCTCCGGATGACGGGGAGCCTGCGCCACAGCGAGGGGAGCCTGGCCGAGGATCCGTATCGCAGGGCTGTTATCAGATTAGACAACGGGTCGGACGTCGGCTATCGCGACGTCCGCCGCTTCGGCACGTGGCTGCTGCTCGAGCCGGGCGAGCTCGAGCCGTACCTGAGCACCCGCCTCGGCGACGAGCCGCTCGATGCGCTGTTCACGTCGGCGCGCCTCGGCGACCGGCTTGCGAAACGCCGTGCGCCGGTCAAGGCCGCGCTCCTCGACCAGCGCACGCTCGCCGGCTTGGGGAACATCTACGTCGACGAGGCGCTCTGGCGTGCACGCATCCATCCGCTGCGTCCCGCCGAGACGATCGACCGGAACGAGCTGCGCCGCCTGCACCGTGGTATCCGCGCAGCGCTCGAGGCGGGCATCGCGCGCCAGGGCTCGACGCTCCGCGACTACGCGCTGCCCGACGGCTCGTCCGGCGCGATGCAAGAGGAGTTCAAGGTCTACGGGCGCGGCGGCGAGCCCTGCGACCGCTGCGGGACGCCGATCGCGAAGACGCGCGTCGCGGGCCGCGGCACGTGGTTCTGTCCGACGTGCCAGCCGGAACGACCGGCTCAGGCGGGAAGCAGCCCGGCGAGGCGCCCGTCACGGTCGAGGCGCCACAGCTCGGTGTAGCCGCCGATCGGCTCTCCGTCGATGAAGATCTGCGGGACCGTCCAGTTGCCGGTCAGGTCGTGGACGGTCTGTCGAAACGCCGGGTCGTCGTCGAGCGAGATCTCCTCGTAGGGGATGTCGAGTGAATCGAGGAGCGTCTTCGCACGGACGCAGTAGCCACACCAGCGGGTCGTGTACATCTGAATCCGGCTCATATGTGTTCGAACGCCTACGGGGCGGAATCCGTTCCCCGGCCTAGACTCAACGGGGCATGGCCTCCCGCTCCTACGCGACCGACGCGGTCGTGCTTCGCTCGATCCGCTTCGGTGAGGCCGACCGTGTGCTTCACCTCTACACGTCGGAGCGCGGCCGGATCGGCGCAGTCGCCAAAGGAGTCCGGAAGACGAAGTCGCGCTTCGGCGGGCGCCTCGAGCCGCTCTCGCACGTGGAGCTGCAGCTCCATCAGGGCTCCGGCGAGCTTCAGACGATCACGGGCGTCGAGCTGCGCCGCTCCCACCAGGCGGCGCGGGACGACTACTACCGCCTGAGCGTCGGCCTGATCGGCGCCGAGGCCATGCTGCGCCTCTTCACCGAGCAGGAGCAGAACGAGCGCGCGTTTACGGCGCTGACCCGCTTCCTCGACGTGCTCGACGACACGCCGCACGTCGGCGACCGCCCTGCACTCGACCCGCTCGCGCTTGCGTTCCAGCTGAAGCTGCTCTGGGTGTCGGGCTATCTGCCGCATCTCACGAGCTGCGCCGAGTGCGGGGCGGACGACGCAAGCCTCGTCGGCTACTCGCCGCGCGCCGGTGGCGCCGTCTGCCGTGCCTGCGCGAACCAGACGGAAGCGATCGCGCTGAGCGTCGACGGCGTCCGCGGAATCGAGGCGCTGCTCGCGAGCCCGCTCGCCGACGCGACGTCGCTCAAGCTCGGCGACCGTGCCGTGCGCGACGCATTGAGCGTCGTGACCGCGAGCTACGAGTACCACGGAGGCTTCCGGCTGAAGACGCTCTCGGCCTAAGTGCGCCGCGCGCTCGAGAACGGCTATGAGCTGGACGACGACCCGTCCCGCTTCGACCGCGCCGCCGTGCACGCGTTCCTCACGCGCTCGTACTGGGCCGAGGGCCGCACACGCGAGCGCCAGGACGCGCTGATCGACGCCAGCGCGCGGGCGGTCGGCCTCTACCGCGGGACGGACCAGGTCGGCTTCGCCCGCGTCGTCGACTGCGACGCCGCCGGCTTCGTCTATCTCGCGGACGTCTACATCCTCGAGGAGCATCGCGGTCACGGCCTCGGGCTCGAGCTCGTCCGGGAAGCCGTGGAGAACGGGCCGCACGCAACGCGCCGCTGGGTGCTGCACACGCGTGACATGCATGCGCTCTACTCGAAGCTCGGGTTCGGGCCCAACGAGCGCTTGATGGAACGCGCAGCTACGACGCGCTGAAGAGCTTGAACTGCAACTGGCCGCGCTCGCACACCGGCGTCGGCGGGCTCAGGTCGACGTCGAGCGGAGCACCGCCGAACCCGACGCGCATCGTCACCGACTTCGGCTGGCACTGCCCGGTCGTCGAGTCGCCGGTGCCGTTCACGTCCGGTGAGAAGCGGGCGTCAGCAGAGGCCGACGCGTTCGGCTGAAGCGTTAGTCGTGCGCTCGTGTCCAAGCCCTGCTGCACGGGAACAACGTCGGTCGGCAGGTCGGCGCCGTTCGAGCCGCGGAGCTGGACGTCAGGCAGTCCAGACACGTAGCAGGCCACCGGCGACGTGTTCGTCACGCGGAGGCGGTAGACGATCGTTCCTGCGCCCGCGCTTCCGGGAACGGCGTTGAACGTCCCGCTCATCGCGTCGCCGGTGCAGGCGTTCGCCGCGTTCGCTCCACCCGTCGTTGTGGCGACGGTCGTTGTCTCGTGCACGGTCACCGTATGTGTGACCGTTGTCGTCTCGGTGATGGTTTTCGTGCCGCCGCAGCCGGCGGCGACCAGCGCGAGAGCCCCGCCGAAGATGAACGCCTTCACACTTTGGGAGACACCCAGGGACGCTGGAGCGCGTCCTCGAGCCAGTCGGCGACGCCGGACAAGGGCAACCGCTCTTGCGCGAGCGAGTCGCGGTCGCGCACCGTCACCGTCTCGTCCTCGAGTGTCTGGTCGTCGATCGTGAAAGCCCACGGCGTTCCTATTTCGTCCTGACGTCGGTAACGCCTGCCGATCTGACCCCCATCATCGTATTCGACGAACCAGCGCGACCGAAGCTCCTCGAGCAGCGCACGCGAACGCGACACCATCTCGTCGTTGCGTGGGATCAGCGGGAGGATCGCCGCCTTCACCGGCGCGATCGCCGGATGCAGCTGCAAGACCGTCCGGTCTCGCTCGGCGACGACCTCTTCCTCGTACGCGTCGCAGAGCATCGCGACGAAGATCCGCTCGATCGAGACCGCCGGCTCGATCACATACGGCGTGTAGCGCTCGCCGCCCTGCTCGATCCACTCGAGCTTCGTCCCGGAGTGCTTGGTGTGCTGCGTCAGGTCGTAGTCGCCGCGGTTCGCGACGCCCTCGAGCTCCTGCCAGCCGATCGGGTACTCGTACTCGATGTCGCTCGTCCCGCTCGAGTAGTGCGACCGCTCCTCAGATCCGTGCTCGCGCACGCGGAGCATCGAGCGCCGCAGACCGAGGTCGAGATACCACTGCAGCCGCTGCTCGATCCAGTACTCGTACCAGTGCGGCGCCTCAGCCGGCGGGACGAAGTACTCCATCTCCATCTGCTCGAACTCGCGCACGCGGAAGAGGAAGTTGCCGGGTGTGATCTCGTTCCGGAACGACTTGCCGGTCTGCGCGATGCCGAAGGGCGGCTTCCGCCGCGCGAGCTGCGCGACATTCTTGAAGTTGATGAAGATGCCCTGCGCCGTCTCTGGGCGAAGGTAGGCGATCGATGATGCGTCCTCCATCGCGCCGACTCGCGTCTCGAACATGAGGTTGAACTGGCGCGCCTCGGTCAGGTCGCACTCGCGGAACTCCCCTGGGCGCACGGACGGACGCCGGCCGCAATGCGAGTCTTCGAGCTTGTCGGCGCGGAACCGCAGCTTGCAGGTGCGGCAGTCGACGAGCGGATCGGTGAAGCCGGCGACGTGGCCCGATGCCTCCCAGACCGCTGGGTTCAGGATCACGGCCGAGTCGAGCGCGACCATGTCGTCCCGCTCCTGCACCATCGACCGGAACCAGAGCGAACGGATGTTGTTCTTCATCAGGACGCCGTAGTGGCCGTAGTCGTAGGTCGACCCGAGGCCGCCGTAGATCTCCGAGGACGGGAAGACGAACCCGCGCCGGCGGCACAGCGAGACGATCTTGTCCATGGTCACGTCGGTCATAGCGCCGTACCGTATCCACCATGGCGGCAACTCCAGCAGTCCGAGCGGCGGAAGCGGCCGGCATCGCGTTCACCCTGCATGAGTACGAGCACGACCTCGGCGCTGCGTCCTACGGCGACGAGGCCGCGGCGAAGCTCGACGTGGAGCCCGAGCGCCTCTTCAAGACGCTCGTCGTCTCAGTCGACGGCACGCTCGCGGTCGCGCTAGTCCCGGTGCCTGCGCAGCTCGACCTGAAGGCGCTCGGAAAGCGCGCTCAGCTCGCCGACAAGGGGCACGCGCAGCGGACGACCGGCTACGTGAGCGGCGGAACGAGCCCGCTCGGCCAGCGCAAGCGGCTGCCGACGCACATCGACGCGTCTGCGCTCGAGCACGCGACCATCCTCGTCAACGGCGGCCGCCGCGGGTTGCAGATGGAGCTCGACCCGCGTGACCTCGCACGGCTGACGGACGCCAATGTGCACCCGATAGCGTCCGCCCGATGACTGCGGCCCCCGTCGAGCTCCACGTCGTGAGCGACGCGACCGGCGAGACGGCCGCGCGGCTCGTGCAGGCGCTCGAGGCGCAGTTCCCAGACCAGGAGTTCGTCGAGATCCGGCACCCGCGCGTCGAGTCCGCCGACGATCTTCAGCTTGCCGTCAACCGGATGCGCGGGCGGCCCGCGGTCGTGATCTACACGATCGTGCAACCGGAGCTGCGCGAGGCGATGCGCGCGCTGTGCCGTCGCGCGAAGCTCCACTACTGCGACCTGCTCGGCCACCCGATCGAAGCGGTCGCGCGGGTGTCGGGCATGGCGGCGCGCATGACGCCCGGCTCGCGGCCGCCCCTCAACAGTGCGTACTTCAAGCGCATGGAGGCGATCGAGTTCGCGGTGCGCTTCGACGACGGCGTGGGGCGGGGGCTCGAGGATGCGGACATCATCCTCGTCGGCGTCTCGCGCACGTCGAAGACGCCGCTCTCGATCTACCTCGGCTATCTCGGGCACAAGGCGGCGAACGTTCCGGTCGTGAAGGGCATCGAGCCGCCGCAGGCGCTCTTCGACGTCGACCAGCGGAAGATCGTCGGACTGACGATCGACCCCGATCGGCTCGCGGAGATCCGTCGTGCGCGCGTCCGCACG
This sequence comes from Gaiellaceae bacterium, assembly GCA_036496545.1. Lineage (GTDB taxonomy): Bacteria > Actinomycetota > Thermoleophilia > Gaiellales > Gaiellaceae > Palsa-739. Next base: position 114,800 of record DASXKX010000038.1, read on the forward strand.
ATGGGCGCGACGCGCGACCGCACTTATGCGGGTTTGATGGAGATCTACGAGGAGCTCGAGGTTGCCGCGAAGCTGCACCGCAGGCTCGGCTGTCCGGTGATCGACATCTCCGAGCTCTCGATCGAGGAGACGGCGCACCGCGTGCTGCGCGTCGTCGAGGAACGGAAAAGCGCCGCGTGAGGAACGAGAAGGGCCACGTGCCGCTTCGGTACTGGGCGCTGTGGGTGTTGCTGCTCGTCGTCGCGGACATCACGTTCTACGTCGTGCTGACGCCGATCTGGCTGGGGCTGCGCGCGGTCGCCTGGCTCGCGGAGTTCCGTGCGCGCAGGCGGCGGTAGGCTCGCGGCGTGTTCACACTCGCGGCACTTGCAGCATCGGTCGTCTTGCAGGCGGGACAGGTGCAGTGGTTCATGCCCGGCGTGCTCCAGCCCGGGCAGAAGGTGCTGTGCTCCGTCGCCCCGCACGTGTTCGCCGGGCGCGTCCCCGCAGCGGGCGGCACTGACTGGGCCTGGAAGGGAGGCGGGCGGATGAGCATTCAGCGCGCGCCGAACGGCGCGGTCGAAGCAGCGTGCAACGCGGAGCTCGCGGGACCGCGCATCCCGACAATGCCGTACGTGATCGGTCAGAACGGCGTTGCGCTGATCCGTGGCGCGAATCACTTCTCGCAGCTCGAGAAACGTTATGGACGGCTGACGAGCACGCAGGCCACGGCAGGTACGTGCACGGTCGCGTGGCAGCGCGCGGGCTTGCAAGCCACATTCACGTCGTGTGGTGCAGATGCCGTTCTCGTGCGCGCAACCGTCACGTCGACCCGCTGGAGCTCGCTCACCGGCGTCCGCATCGGCGATCCGGTTGCCCGAGTGCTCTTCGAGGCGCCCTACACGAAGCGTCTCGGTGCGAACCGCTGGCGACTCGCGATGTCGCATCGGCATTCGCTTGTCGCCGAGATCTCGCAGGGCCGGGTCGCGCGGTTCGTCGCCACGCTGGGCTAGAGCCGCCGCACGTCGAGCACGCGCTCGCCGTCCGCCGACACGGCGTAGCCGCCGGCAGTCGCAGTGGACGCGACGACCTCGTTCAGCTCGGTGCCGACGAAGTACGCACCTGCCGCGTCGTCGAGCGCGATGCCGGCCGGGAAGCCGTCGCGCAGAAGCCGCTCGTAGACGGGCCGGCGCAGGTCCTCGCCGTCGTAGTGCGGGCAGGCGCTGCCCGCAATGAAACCGAGACCGTCGCGCAGTCCCCCGAGCTGCGGCCCGAACGAGTCGGTGACGCACGCCTCGAACCAGCAGATCATCCCTGCGCTCCATCCGCACAGGAGAACGCCGCTGCCCCAGGCCTCGCGGAGGATCGCGTCGAAGCCGTGCACCCGCCAGACGGCGAGGAGGTTCGCCGTGTTCCCGCCGCCGACGAAGATGACGTCGTGCGCCAGCGCCAGCTCGCGGAGCTCAGCGGGCGGCCATGGATAGAACGAGAGCGGCGTGAGCTCGGCACCGTCGAGCGCGGGCAACTCGTCGTAGTGCGGGCTCGCCGTCGTGTCGAAGAGCACGCGCGGGCCACGGGCGAGGCCGAGTAGATGCCTCGCCATCGCCTCGTCCGGGTAGCCTCCGAGACCCAGGATTTGCCGGGAGGGCACGGGACACATCTATGACAGGATCAGCCGCGCTTTGAGGTACGTCTACGACTTCAACGAGTCGTCCGAGGGCGGACGGGAGCTGCTCGGCGGCAAGGGCATCGGCCTCGCCCAGATGACGCAGCTCGGTGTTCCCGTGCCGGCCGGGTTCACGATCACGACGGACGCGTGCCGCGCGTACATGCAGGAGGGCGGGCTGCCGGCCGGGCTCGAGGACGAGGTCGCAGAGCACATCGCGCGCCTCGAGCAGGCGACGGGCAAGCGCTTCGGCGACGACGCTGATCCGCTCCTTGTCTCCGTGCGTTCGGGCGCGGCGATCTCGATGCCGGGGATGATGGACACGATCTTGAACGTTGGGCTGAACGACGTCGCCGTCGGTGGGCTCGCGCGCACGACCGGCAACGGGGAGTTCGCGTCCGACTGCTATCGGCGGCTGATCGAGATGTACGGCGAGACCGTCGACGGCGTCTCGTTCGAGCGCGGTGAGACGGACGTCGAGCGGTTGAAGGCGGTGTACCGACAGCAGACGGGCAATGACTTCCCGCAGGACGCGCGCGAGCAGCTGCGTCAAGCGATCATCGCGGTGTTCGACTCGTGGAAGTCGCCGCGCGCGCACGTCTACAGGCGAACGTACGACATCCCCGACGACATCGGCACCGCGGTAAACATCGTCCAGATGGTGTTCGGCAACAAGGGCGACCGCTCGGCAACGGGCGTGTGCTTCACACGCGACCCGTCGACCGGCGAGCAGGGGCTGTACGGCGAATACCTCGTGAACGCGCAAGGCGAGGACGTCGTCGCGGGCACCCGCACGCCGCAGCCGATCGAGGAGATGCGCGAGCGGCTGCCGGAGGCGTTCGACCAGCTGCTCGAGACGATGGCGCGGCTCGAGCACCACTACCGCGACATGCAGGACATCGAGTTCACGATCGAGGACGGGAAGCTCTATCTCCTGCAGACGCGCTCGGCGAAGCGCACCGCCGCCGCCGCGCTGAAGGCAGCGGTCGACATGAGCGGCGAGGGGCTGATCACCCGCGAGGAGGCGATCGCGCGCATCGACCCGGGCCAGCTCGACCAGCTCTTGCATCCGATGCTCGATCCGAAGGCCGAGTTCGAGGTTGCGGCGCGCGGGCTGAACGCGTCGCCGGGCGCTGCGTCCGGCCGCGTCGTCCTCGACGCGGATACCGCGGCGGAGCGGGGGAAGGCCGGCGAGTCGGTCATCCTCGTCCGCTGGGAGACAACACCGGACGACATCCACGGGCTGATCCAGGCGAAGGGCGTGCTGACGGCGCACGGCGGCATGACCTCGCATGCCGCAGTCGTCGCGCGCGGGATGGGCAAGCCGTGCGTTGCCGGTTGCGAGGGGCTCGAGATCGACGTCGACGCGCGGACGATTCGCATCGGCGGACACGAGCTGCGCGAGGGCGACATGATCACGATCGACGGCGCGACCGGTCGCGTGATCGTCGGTGAGGTCAAGCTCGTCCCGCCGCAGATCAACGAGGACTTCGAGACGGTGCTCGGGTGGGCCGACGACGTCCGGCGGTTGAAGGTGCGAGCCAACGCGGACAACGCGCCCGACGCCGCGAAGGCCCGCGAGTTCTGCGCGCAGGGCATCGGGCTCTGCCGCACCGAGCACATGTTCTTCGGCGACGAGCGGCTGCCTGTCATGCAGGAGATGATCCTCGCCTCGGATGAGGACGGCCGGCGAGCCGCGCTCGACCGCCTGCTGCCATTTCAGCAGTCCGACTTCGAGGCGATCTTCGAGGCGATGGCGGGGCTGCCGGTCACGATCCGCCTGCTCGACCCGCCGCTGCACGAGTTCCTGCCGTCGCTCGAGGAGGCGACGGACGAACGCATGCGCCAGCGCATCCGCACGCTGCGCGAAGCGAACCCAATGCTCGGCACGCGCGGCTGCCGGCTCGGAATCCAGTGGCCCGAGGTCTACGAGATGCAGGTGCGGGCGATCGCGCGTGCGGCGCGGGCCGTGCAGGAGCGTGTCGGCGAGGCGCCGCTCGTCGAGATCATGCATCCGCTCGTCGGGTTCCGGGAGGAGCTGCGCAGGTTGCGTGAGCTCACCGAGCAGGTGATGGCGGAGGAGGCGCCCGGGCTCGAGTACCTGTGCGGAACGATGATCGAGCTGCCGCGCGCCGCGCTGCGCGCGGACGAGATCTCCGAGGTTGCGGACTTCTTCTCGTTCGGGACGAACGACCTTACGCAGACGACGCTCGGGATGTCGCGTGACGACGCCGAGGGGAAGTTCTTGACGTTCTATCTCGAGGAGGGCGTCATACCGCGCAACCCGTTCGAGACGCTCGACCAGGAGGGCGTCGGCGATCTCATGCGCATCGGCGTCGAGCGCGGCCGGTCGGCGAAGCCCGGAATCAAGCTCGGGATCTGCGGGGAGCACGGGGGAGAGCCGACGTCCGTCGAGTTCTGCCACCGGCTCGGTCTGGACTACGTGAGCTGCTCGCCGTACCGTGTTCCGGTGGCGCGGCTCGCGGCGGCGCAGGCCGTGTTGAAGGAGAGCAGCCGCGCAGACTACGTCGTCGCTGGAGGCTAGGCATGGCGAAGTATGAGCTCCTGGTGGACGGAAGCCGTCGCGGACGGGCGGGCTCCGACGATGAAGTGCGGCGCTGGCTCGTGGGGTACCGCGAGTCGCATGCCGAGGACGATCCCGATGCGACGCATGTTCAGGTCATGCGGTTGTCGCCGTGGTCCTGGCTCGCCGGCGGCAAGCTGATCGACCGCGCGACGTTCCTCGACGCCGGCTGAAACGGACAGTCCTTGGACGCAGAGTCCAACAAGTCGTGAAGAAGTCGTGACACGCAACCATGCGGTTTCGGCGAACAGCGGCGAACATCCACGTCTGGTTCGGACAATTCGCAGGACTCAGAGTCCTCCGATCCGCCCGCGGCACACTGTCGTCCGTGCGGTACGCGCTCGCACTCGCCATGGCTCTCGCCGCCGCCACGCCGGCGCAGGCGGCGTTCCGGCCTGGCGAGCACGCCGCGATCGACGTCTCCGTGGCAACGCTCTGGAAGGCGCCGAACCTCGCTCGCGCGATCGACCGGCCCTCGCTTACGAATCCGGTCGATCCCGCGCAGTGGAGCCATGACCTTGCGACGACCGAGTCGCGCGTCTGGCTCGACTCGCACGTCCAGACGCAGGCGCTCTATGGCCAGCAGGTCGTCGTGCTCGCGCGGAGCGCCGGCTGGGCGAGGGTCGCCGTCGTCGACGAGCCGGATCCGCAGAACGTGCACGGATATCCGGGCTGGCTACCGGTCTCCCAGCTGGCGCCCGACTTCGATCGCAGCGGCAATCCCGTCGTCGTGCTTGCGCGGACCGGCACGCTGAGGATCCGCGGACGGACGCTCCAGCTGAGCTACGGCACTGAGCTGCCGTCGCTCTCGAAAGGCCGCGTCCGAACACCTGACGGCATCGGCACGCTTACGGGCACCGCACCAACGCTGCGCGCGACGAATGCATCAATCATCGCGCAGGCGAAGCGCTTCCTCGGCACGCACTACCTGTGGGGCGGCCTCTCGAGCTGGGGCTTCGACTGCTCCGGGATCATCTGGGACGTCTACCGCGCGCACGGCCTGACGATTCCGCGTGACGCCGATCCGCAGCGTCACCACGGCAGGCCCGTCGCACGCAGCGCCCTCCGACGCGGCGACATCCTCTTCTTCGGCTCGCCGAGCTACGCCGAGCACGACGCGATCTACCTCGGCGGCGACCGCATGCTTGAAGCGCCCGACTCGGCGCACCGCGTGCGCATCGTGCCGGTGCGCTGGACGTACTACATCGGCGCTCGGCGGTATCTCACGCGCTAGGCGTAGCCACGCACTTTGAAGTAGGCGATCGCGACGCTCGCGACTGCCACCGCGACGATGCCGAGTACACCGAGCACGCCGACCCGTCCGAGCGCCGCGTGTCCGCGACCCCAGTTCGCGAACGCCAGCGTGCAGAGGATGCCCCCGATCAAGCCGCCGATGTGGCCGCCGATCGAGATGCCTGAGATGGCGAACGAGAGCGCGAGATTGATCACGATCCACGTCATCGCGTTCCCGGCAAGACGGCCAGTCGTCTGCCACTCGATGATGAGCAGCGCGCCGAGGATCCCGAAGATCGCGCCCGACGCGCCGACCGTCACCGCAAGCGGCGTGAGGACGAGCGCTCCGGCCGATCCTGCGAGGCCCGAGACGAAATAAAGGACAAGGAATCGCGACCGGCCGAGGTACTCCTCAACAGGCGCGCCGATGATCCAGAGGACGTACATGTTCAGCCCGATGTGGATCACGCTCGCATGAAGGAACGCCGCGGTGATCAGGCGCCACCAGTCACCCTGAGCGACCGCCGGCCCAAAGAGGGCCCACTTCACGAAGAGGCTCCCGCCCGGCGAGTTGATGCCCGAGCCTTGCGACGCAGTGATGAGATAGATGATGACGTTTGCCGCGATCAGCGACCTCGTCACGAGCGCCGTTGTGGAGCCCCGCGACGAGCGCCGGACGACGCGCGGCGGCTTGACGACTTTGCGCTTCCCGGCATGGTCGGGGCAGCGCAAACCCACCGCGGCGGGCGTCATGCACTCCGTGCAGATAGGGCGTCCGCACTCCGAGCAAGAGAGACCCGTCTCGCGGTCCGGGTGCCGGTAACAGGTCGGCAGGCCGGTCTGCGTCGTTGACATCCGGATTAGCCTAGCCCGCACTGTGGTCGTTCACGTTGCGTTCACGCCGGGAGAGCAGGCGCCCGCACCGGTCGGGATCGTCGTCGACGTCCTGCGTGCGACCTCGACGATGACGCAGGCGATCGCCGCGGGCTATCGCCGCGTCCTGTGCTGCGCGGAGATCGACGAGGCGCGCGCGTTGGCGGAGACGGAGGCATCGGCCGTACTCGCGGGCGAACGCCGCCTCGAGCCGATTCCCGGCTTCGCCCTCGGCAACTCTCCCCGCGAGGTCGCGGAAACGCGCGGGGAAACACTCATTCTCACGACGACGAACGGCACCGGCCTCCTCGTCTCGGCGGCCGCGCGGTTCGAGCATGTATACGTCGGCTCTCTGCTCAATCTCGGTGCTGTCGCTGCGGCCGCGGCGTCGCACGGTGAGGACGTCGCAGTCCTCTGCGCCGGCGTCCTCGGCGAGCTTGCGCTGGACGACGCGTACTGCGCCGGCCGCATCGCCGACATCCTTGGCGGCGACCGCACGGACTCGGCGACTGCCGCGATCCGGCTCGCGCAGAGCTTTCCCGACGCGCGCGCCGGGATCGGCTCCGGCCGCAGCGCGTGGAACCTTCGCCGTCACGGTCTCGAGGCGGACATTGAGTGGTGCGCACGCGAGAACGTGCTCGACGTCGTCCCGCGCTATCGCGGGCGGTTCGGCGCCGCGGCCGAGGTCGCTGCCTGAGCTAGGTTTCCGGAGATGGTGAAGGCCGGTGCGATGATCGCCCTCCTCGCCACGCTCGCCGCACTCGTCGGGGCCGCGCCCAGCGGATCCGCGACGAAGAAGCCGTGGTTGTGGCAGTGCGACCAGATCGGCCTCGACCAGGCGAAGGACGCCTGCTACGTCCGCCTGTTGCTGCAGGACATCGACCGTTCGGGGAACCCGGCAACGGAGCTCCCCCAAATCGACGCGCGCGCGGCGAAGACGCCGACGGCGCTCTACGGGCGCTGCCACCTGCTCATGCACACCGTCGGGCGGCTTTGGGCCCGCGAGCATCACCTCACGCTCGAAGGCCTGCAGAAAGTCGAGCCGCTGTCGAACAACCCGAACTGCTCGGCCGGGTTCGGCATGGGGCTCGTCATGGCGCTCGGCCCGAAGATCATCGCCACCGGCGGAAAGAGCGCGCTGAAGACGTGCGTCGACCTGCCGACGAAGATGCGGCAGTTCACGTGCGTGCACTCACTCGGCCACGCACTCATGCGCGGGTATCACGAGACCCTCTTCCTCGCCGTGCACGCGTGCACGCGACTCGGCCGCGCGTACGCGCAGGATTGCGCACAAGGCGCGTTCCACGACTACTGGATTGCGTTGCGCGGCGCCGACGACGCGACGTCGCCGCTGACGCCGATCCGCTCGCCGCGAAACCTCTGCGGCGAGTGGAAGCAATACGCGATGGCGTGCTGGTACCGCTACTGGATCGAGCAGGCGCCGGGGCCGATCCTGCTCAAGGCGTCCGACCTCACGCGCGTCTGCCATGGGCTGGTCGGGAATCAGCGCGCGGGATGCATCGCCGGCGCGGCAAAGGACGTCTTCGACACGCCGGCCGTGCAGATGCGGTTCTGCTCAGAGCTCGGTGCCGTCGATGCCGCGCCGTGCGTACGTGGCGTCGCGAACCAGGTCGACGCCGGGCATCCGAAGCGGGAGTACGCGCTGCTGCGGATGTGCGAGCTGTTTCCGCGCACGGCGCGCGGGACCTGCGCGGCGTGGTTCGGGCAGACGTTCAACGTCGTCGAGAACGGCCGCTTCAGCTGCGTGCCTGTTGCCGCGTCGCTCCGACCAGCCTGCAGTGTCGGCCTGAAGCGCTGGCGCGGGCCGCTCGTAACGTTCGCCTAGCGCTCGCGGGCGCGTGGGTCCGGGACATTTTCGGACAGTTGACGGTAACTATCCCTTCTCTTGACAGGACAGGTGTTCGAAATTACCGTCAACCCGCATGGCAAGCAGGTTTGGCGCTTCAACGGGTCATTCGGTGATCCGCTCGAACGTGGGCGAGAAAACGTCGATCACGCCTCTCACTCGTCCGTGAATCTCTCTGAGCGTGGAGAAGACGTCGTCCCCGGCGTCTTCGAATTCCACGGCAAGCTCAATGTTGCCTTCGACGCGGATGGTCATCCCGTCGTCCGTTTCTTCTCCCTGTCGGAACTTCAGGTTGATTGAGGCTTCCGACTTGAGCCCGGTCAGGTTTTGGTGTTTGTCGGGGTTCGACAACTCAATCAGGCGCTTCGTCCATCGGCATGGAACGGACGCACATGGCTGTAGCTGGAAGATGCGTAGGACGGCGGCATTCGGCACGTGGCGCAGGTAGCGGCGCGAACGCTTTCCGGTGCGCGCGTTCAGGCCGCTAACGCGCGCCCAAAAATCGTCTTCGTCATCTTCAACCGGGAATTGTGTTCCGCGGACATGCTTCCCACCGTTTCCCGCTTTGGCTAACTGGTAGACGGTGTAGTCGAGCGCCGCGCGAAGATTTGCGACCGCATCCCCGATGATGGCACTAGCCGTGTAGAGGATCGGCATCGGCAACTCGGCCGTTTGCGTCACTTGCGGCTCGCCCGTTTCGGGATTCAGGCTGAAGCCGATCACGTTGACGTGTTCCTCAGTCCACTTCGTGAGCTGCCCGTGAAGCTCGTCAAGATATTTCTCCGCGCGGTCAGCACGAAGCGAAGCCCCAAAAAGCGGGTGGGCGTGATCGTCCATGGCCGCTAACCTCATCACATGGCACCTAAGACACCCAAGCAGCTGATCGAGCAGGTCTTGAGGCGGAACAAGGATCGGCCGACCGACGACCACTCGGTCACGGCCGAGGGCTTGAAGGTGCCGAACCCGACGCCTGACGACTTCTTCGGGAACCTGGCGAAGGCGTTCGAACCTGACGCCGAGGGTCGCGACTAGCTAGTTCTGCGGTTGTTCGGCGGCGGGGGGTTCGCCTACCCGGATTCGGAAGGTGAACGACGCCGTCTGGTACTTGCCTCCGATATAGAAGTCGAGGCCGTAGGCCCCTTCCTCCTCCGCTGTGAACTGCACGACGATCGGGATCAACGCGTTCATTTCCCAGCCTTCGGGATGGAGCGGGTGCGGCTCGGAACTCGGCAGCTCGAAGCCGATATCCACCACCTGCCCCATCGCCGGGCCAAGAAGGTAGGTCTCTACGTCCCGATCCGCGTCCTCAGCGAAGTCGGCTGCAAGGCCAGCAAACCGCGCAAAGGCCACAAACTCAATTGGCTGGGGAACCGTAGGTACCCAGAGACAGTCCCAACATGCATTTTCAATGGTCGTGACGACCCCGTGATCCAGGCTTACGGACGTGCAGGGGATTGCCCAATCGAGTCGCATAACGTCAAATACTGGTTGTTTTCTTAGATTCGCGGCATATAGTCCGAGTCCCCTGAAACCGATAAGGGAGCTGTTGTGAAGTATCAGGCCGTCATTTTGAACTTCGACCGTAAGACGGCTGAGTACGTCGGCGCCCAGGTTGCCAAGCGGCCGAAAGAACAGGCCGTTTCTGCTTCGCGGACAGGCATAGTGCCGCCGCGTAGGCCAAAGCGGTAGCCGCTCAACTAACAGTCGAGCGCTTCAGAAGCAGGCGAAACATCGCTCGCGGGTCGTCGCGGTGGTTGTACCGCCACGCGTACTCGTTCAAGTAGCCCTGTAGCCACTTCTTCGAGACCGAGTGGTAGACGCCACGGAGGCCGTTCTTCGTGAGCGACCAGAAGCCCTCAATTGACTGTGTGTGCGTGTCGCCGTCCACGTAGATGCGTGCGGCGTGCTTGATCCGCTTATGGGTATAGCGGTCACGCAGCCTGTTGTAGCCCTCGTACTCGTCCGTGAAGATCGTGGACTCTGGCAGCACGTACTCCTGCGCTTTCGTCCGTAGGACGTGCCCTCGACTAGTCGGAACGACGGTGGCGCGAACCTTGCCACCACGCTCGACCGCGCCGAACACAACCGCTTTCTTGTCCCAATACGCGGTCTGCATGTTCCAGCCCTTGCGTGCGACTTCGCGGCGGTAGGACTCGCGCGGCTTGCCGCCGATGAAGGTCTCGTCCATCTCGACTTCACCCGAGAGCGGGCCTACGTAGTCCTGTTCCATGAGCTTGTTGCGGATCAGGTTGAACATGCGCCATGCGGTCTTGTACGTCACGCCAAGCTCGCGTTCGAGCTGTTTGGCCGAGACCCCGCATCGGGTGCTGGTCATGATCCACATCGCGTAGAACCACAAGTGCAGCGACGTGGACGACTTATGGAAGATCGTCCCGGCCGTAGGCGAAATCTTCTTGGTGCATGACGTACACGTCCACGTCTGAGTCGGCGGGTTCGTCACGTACCGATGGAAGGACCGGACGGTGCCGCAACGGTCGCAATAGGCGTGCTCTCCGTCCGGCGCATGCTTGGAGCGCCACAGGTGTTGCAGGCAGGCCTCGTCGTCGGGGAACTCGCGCATGAACTCCATGACCGAGTACTGCGACTCAGATGAGGGCTGACGCTGAGGCTTGTGGCGGTTCGCTGGAGGCATGCCGTGAGTATTTCATCGAACACCTGTCCTGTCAAGAGAAGGGATAGTTACCCAGTTGACAGGGGAACGGGTGTTCGTGTAGAACATACGTTCCCATGATCGCCTGCCTCTCTATCCCCGGGTTCGAGCTGAAGGCCGCGCTGCGGACCCGGCCGTCGCTCGAGCTGCGCCCCGCCGCCCTCGCGCAGGAGCCCGGCGGCGAGCCGCTGATCGGCCCGGTGACGGCGGCCGCGGAAGCGCTCGGCGTGCGGCCGCAGATGCGTCTCGGCGAGGCGCTCGCGACCTGCCCGAAGCTCGTCCTCGTCGATCCCGACCCCGCTGCGGCCGAGCAGGCGTGGGAGGAGATCGTCCGTGCGCTCGAGGACGCCGGCTTCGCCGTCGACCCGGCCGCGCCCGGGATTGCGTACTTCGAGACGCGCGGGGTCGAGCGGCTGTACGGCGGCCTTGATGCGGCGCTACGCCGCGCGCTCGCCGCGGTCGGCCCGCAGTGGGACGCGCGCATCGGGGTCGCCGGACGCCGTTTCGCTGCGCTCGCCGCGGCGACGGTCGCGCGCGGCGGACAGCTGCTTGTCGTCCGCGACGAGGAGGTGGGGAACTTCCTCGCCCCACTCCCGCTCAGCTTGCTGCCGCTCGAGCGTCAGCGCTCCGCAGAGCTCGAGGCACTCGGAGTCCGCAGGCTTGGACAGCTTGCCGGGCTCCCGGGAGGCGCCGTTGCCGAACGTTTGGGGCCGGACGGCCGGCGCGCCTGGGGCCTGGCGAGAGGTGGGGCGGCCGCGCGCGTGCGCGGTCGCCGCCCGCCGTCCGAGCTCGTCGAGGCACTCGAGTTCCCCGAGGCCGTGGGCAACGAGCTCACGCTTCGGCGGGCGCTCGGCGCACTTGTCGAAACGATCCTTGCCCGGCCGGAGCGGCGCGACCGCTTCGTCCGCAAGGTCGCGCTTGCCGCGCGCCTCATCGGCGGCGGCTCCTGGCGGCGGACGCTCACGTTGCGCGAGCCGTCGACCGAGGCCGATCGCATCCGCATCGCGCTCGCGCCCCGGCTCGCCGAGCTGCCCGCACCTGTCGTCGAGCTCCGGCTCGAGCTCGTCGAGCTCACTGACCCGTCAGGACATCAACTCGAGTTGCTCGCCGCCGGCGCTGAGGACCGCTCGCGCCTGCGTGAAGGACTTCGCCAGGTTCGCGCGAGCACCGGCACCGGCTCTGTCTGCACCGTCGTCGAGGTGGCACCGTGGTCGCGGATTCCCGAGACGCGCGCGCTGTTCGTTCCGCGGGACGACTGAACGAGCCGCGCCCGGCGCGCGTCGAGGCGAACTTCGACGGGACGCCGTGGCAGGTGAATCACGTTCCGGTCGCGCTCCTCCGCGAGGAATGGCGTGTTCTCGACCGCTGGTGGACGGAGAGCCCAGTTGTCCGCCGCTACTTCGAGGTCGTGCTCGAGACCGGCGAGGACACCGTCGTCTTCAACGACGGCGCGGGAGGGGGGTGGTACACACAACGTGGCGCCTAAATCGAATGTGAGTCGTACGCGGCGTGGTCGACATCGTCGCCCGCATCCACACGGCGTAGGTACTCCGAGAAGCCATAGCTGGGCGCGTGCACGTTGAGAAACCGAGCGCGTCCGGCGCTTGTGAACGCGTGCGGAACGCCCGGTGGCACGATCACCGTCGTTCCCGGCTCGACACGGACAGTCCGCCCGTCGGCCGCGACCTCGAGCACGCCCTCCAGGACGTGGAAGCAATCCGCGTGACGCAGGTGTACGTGGTCGGATGCACCGGTGTACTCGGGCGAGACCGCGTACTCGAGCACGTCGAGGTCGGGCGACTGCACCTTGACGAGCGCAAGTCTCGTCTCCTTCGTCAGGCGGTCGCCGTCACCGGGGCCCGCGACGATGCCGCGCACGTTCGGCGATCCGCGCTCGACCGGGAACGTGTCGAACTCCTCGCGCTCGAAACGGCGGCGCCCGCGCGCCCAGCCGCCCGGCGCGTGGATGTTCAGCAACCGGGTGGCGCCCGGCCCGGGGTTACGGAAGCCGTGCACGAGCAGCGGCGGCGCGGCGACGCAGGATCCTGCCGGCACGCGCACCGTCTCGTCGCCGAGGCGGAGCTCGAGGTTCCCGTCGAGCGCGTAGAAGACGTCCGTGTGCGCCGCGTGCGTGTGCGGAGCGGCGCCGAGCTCATCCGCCGGGAGCGACCACTGGAGCCAGTCGAGCTGCGGGATGAAGAACTCCGCGTCCCCCTCACCGACAAACGCGTGCGTCGGCGGCAACGCCGCGCGAAGCCTGCGCGCCGCCGCTTCAGGGTCGTCGGCGTCGCGGATCGCGCGGACAACGGCGACGCCGGCGGCTCCCGCGGCGTTGAGCTCTTCGACGTTCGTCTCGTCGACGCCGCCGATCGCGAACCAGGGCACCCGGAGCGTGTCGCGCGCGGCGCGGACGAGCGCCAGGCCGCCGGCCGCGGACTCCTCCTTCGTCGGCGTCGCGTAGATCGCACCGACGCCGAAGTAGTCCGGATCGCCGTGCAGGTCGGAGGTCGTCTCGGCCGAGAGCCCGACGAGCCGGTCGTCGCCTACGGCACGGCGCGCCTCCGCGAGCGGCGCATCGCTCTTCCCGACATGGACACCGTCCGCGTTGCACCGTTCCGCGAGGTCGGGACGGTCGTTCAAAACGAAGAGCGCAGCGTGTGCCTCGCATGCCCGCCGGAACGGCTCGGCAGCGCGGACCAACTCGTCGTCGGGAAGCTCCTTGTCGCGCAGCTGGACGATGTCGACGCCGCCGCGCAATGCCGCGTCGAGGAGCGCCGACGGATCCTCCCCGTGTGGGCGCGCTTCGAGCACGAGATAGAGGCGGGAGCGCGCCAGGCGCGCGCGGCGACGCGTGCCGTCCACGGCGGCGCAGCCTATCGTCCGCACCATGGAACGGTTTGACGCCATAGTCGTCGGCGGCGGGATCATCGGTCTTGCCGGCGCGTTGCGGGCCCAGCAGCGCGGCCTCCACGTCTGCGTGCTCGAGCGTGCAGAGCCTGGGAGTGGGGCAAGCCGCGCGGCTGCAGGTGTGCTGGCACCGGATCCGGAGACCCCGGGCTTCACGGCACTCGCGCGTGCGTCGGCTGAGCTCTGGCCGGCGTTTGCCGAGGAGCTCGGCGACGTCGGGTACACACGGTGCGGCTCGCTGGTGCTCGCGTTCGACGGCGATGCGGTCGGAAACGACTGGCTCGACGGCGACACGTGCCGCGCGCTCGAGCCCGGCATCTCGCCGGAGTGCGTCGGTGGGCTCCCGCTCGACGCCGACGCCCAGGTCGATCCCCGGCGCGTCGTCGCGGCCTTGCGAGGCCGCGTCGCGGACGTCGTCACAGGCGCCGACGTCGTCGGCATCGCGCCGGACTGCGTCGAGCTCGCCGACGGAACCAGCATCAACGCGGATCGCGTCGTGCTGGCAGCCGGTGCGTGGACTTCGCGCCGCCTCGCCCCGCGGCTTCCGGTGCGACCGGTGAAGGGCCAGACGCTCCGCCTCCGCGGCCCAGTGCCGGCGACGCGCATCATCCGGAGCGAGCATGTGTATGTCGTGCCGCGCGCGAGCGGCGAGACCGTGCTCGGCGCGACTGTCGAGGAAGCGGGCTACGACGAGACGCCGACGGACGAAGCGACGGAGCTCCTGCTTCGCCAGGCAATCCGCGCCGTCCCGGCCGTCGCCGGGCTTGAGCTCGTGGAAGCGGTCGCCGGTCTGCGGCCGGGCACACCCGACGACGGCCCGTTGATCGGCGACTGGGACGGCTTCATCGTCGCCACGGGCCACTTCCGGAACGGGATCCTCCTCGCGCCGATCACCGCGGACGCGGTCGCCGCGCTCCTGACGGGAGGCGAGCCGCCGCCGGAGACGGCCCCGTTCGACCCGAACCGCTTCTAGTCCCGGCGGAGGCGCTCGCCGAAGCCCGTGTTCGGGCCGTGTACGTTCAGCATCACGAGGTCGGTATCGCCGGCGACGCGGAAGCCGTGCTCGATGCCCACGGGCGCGGCGACCCAAGTCCCAGGGCCCGCGCGCACGACATTGCCGTCGACCATGAACTCGGCCTCCCCCTCGAGGACGTAGAAGGAGTCGACGTGATCCGCGTGCCGGTGCAGGTCGACGCCGTCGAAGTCAGGGCTGAAGCGGAGCTCGAAGACCTCGAGCTCCGGCAGCTCGGCAAGGACGCGGTGCCTTCGCACCCGCTCCCCCTCACCGGGCTGGACGACGATTCCGTCCGGCACGACCCCTAGTGTTCCATACGAACGTGTGTTCGTGTAGAACAGGAGGTGATGACCTACGTCGAGCTTCATGCCCACAGCGCCTACTCGTTCCTCGATGGGGCCTCCCAGCCGGAGGAGCTTGCAGCGCGGGCCGCCGAGCTCGGCTACGAGGCGCTCGCGCTCACGGACCACGACGGCGTCTACGGGTCGCTCGAGTTCGCGCACGCTGCGAAGCACTTCGGCGTCCGGCCGATCACCGGCGCCGAGA
Source organism: Gaiellaceae bacterium (assembly GCA_036496545.1). Lineage (GTDB taxonomy): Bacteria > Actinomycetota > Thermoleophilia > Gaiellales > Gaiellaceae > Palsa-739. The sequence goes on from DASXKX010000038.1 coordinate 130,141, forward strand.
TAACGCTCGACGGCGGCGCGCATATCACGCTGCTCGTTGAGACGCCGCAGGGCTATGCGAACCTCTGCCGGATCCTCACGCGCTCGCACGCGCTCACGCGGCCGAAGGAGGGGCGCGAGCCGTTACCGCCGAGCGTCCCGCAGAGCGTCGTCGAGGAGCTGCACGAGGGTCTCGTCTGCCTCTCCGGCTGCGCGCGCGACGGGCTCGCCGTGCACTATCCGAACGCCGCGGCGCAGCTCGCGCGCGCATTCGGCTGCGACAACTTCTTTGTCGAGCTCCAGCGTCCGTACGAGCGCGGGGACGCCCGCAGAAACGCAGCGCTGCGCGACCTCGCGCAGGCGACGGGCGTCCGCACGATCGCGACCGGCGACGTGCACGCACACGATGCCCGCCGCGCCGCGTTGCAGGACGTCCTCGTTGCCGTCCGCTGCCGCACATCGCTCGACGGCTGCGAGCGTGAGCGCCGCGGCAACCACGAGTGCGTGCTCGCAGCGCCGGCCGACGTCTTCGACCGCTTCCGCGACGACCGCGACGCAGTCGAGCGCACCGCCGAGCTCGCCGACCGGCTGCGGTTCGACCTGACGGAAGAGCTCGGCTATCGCTATCCCGACTTCTCAGACGGTGCGGAGCCGGCGATCGTGCAGCTGCGCAACGTCTGCGAGCGCGCGTTCGTCGAGCGCTACGCGAACCTGAACGGGCACAAGCGGCGGGTCCGCGAACGGCTCGAGGAAGAGCTGAAACTGATCGACGAGCTCGGCCTCGCCGGCTTCTTCCTTCTGCACTGGGAGGTACTCGAGCTGGCGCGCGAGGTTGCGCTCGAGGTGCGCGGCCCCGGATCGATGCGGCACGTCCTACCGCCCGGCCGCGGCCGCGGCTCGTCGGTCGGCTCGCTCGTCTGCTACCTCACCGGCCTCTCGCACGTCGACCCGGTTGCGAACAACCTCTCGCTCGGCCGCTTCCTCAACCGCGAGCTCGCGTCGGTGCCCGACATCGACCTCGATTTCCCGCGCGACATCCGCGAGAAGCTGATCGTCGGCGTCACCGAGCGCTACGGCCGCGAACACGCTGCGCTCGTCGCGAGCTTCGCGACATATCGCTCGCGCGGCGCGATCCGCGACGTCGGGAAGGCACTCGGGCTCCCGTATGCCGACCTCGAACGGCTCGCGCGCTACTCCAACGGCTGGCACGCGGAGCGGGTGGGCGAGGAGCTCCTTGCGCTGCCCGATGCGCAGACGAAGCTCGCGTCGCCGCGCTGGCGCGCGTTCGGCGAGCTCTGCACCGAGATCGCCGGTCTCCCACGCCACATCTCGCAGCACCCGGGCGGCATGGTGATCTCGTCGCGGCCGCTCATCGAGCTCGTGCCGGTGCAGCCCGCGGCGATGGCGGGACGCCAGATGTGCCAGTGGGACAAGGACTCATGCGCGGACGCCGGCTTCCTGAAGATCGACCTGCTCGGGCTCGGGATGCTCTCCGCCGTCGAGGAGTGCATCGACCTCGTCGCACGCCACCGCAACGAGCAGATCGATTTGTCTCGTATTGCCCTCGACGACGTTGCAGTGTTCGAGGAGATCCAGCGTGCCGACACGATCGGCTGCTTCCAGATCGAGAGCCGCGCACAGATGCAGACGATCCTGCGCACGCGGCCCGAGAACCTCGACGACATCACGATCCAGGTCGCGCTCGTCCGCCCGGGGCCGATCCAGGGCAAGGCCGTGCACCCATACATCGAGCGGCGGCAGAAGCTGCGCGAGGACCCGAGCTACGAGCCCCCGGCCGACCACGAGCTGCTGCGCGAGCCGCTCCGCGAGACGCTCGGCGTCGTCGTCTTCCAGGACCAGGTGCTCGACGTCGCGATCCATCTCGCCGGCTTCACGGTCGGCGAGGCGGAGGGACTGCGGCGTGCGATGAGCCGAAAGCGCTCACACGCCGCGCTCGAGGCGTACCGCACGCGCTTCGTCGACGGCGCGCTTGCGAAAGGCGTCGACGAGGAGCTCGCGCACCTCGTCTACGACAAGCTCGTCGCGTTCTCGGGCTTCGGCTTCCCGAAGTCGCACTCGGCGGCGTTCGGGCTGCTCGCGTACCAGTCGGCGTGGCTGCGCCACCACTACACCGCCGAGTTCCTCGCAGCGCTACTGAACGCGCAGCCGATGGGCTTCTATCCGCCGGCGACGCTCGTACGTGATGCGCAACGGCACGGCATCCAGACACGTCCGCCCGACGTGAACCGAAGCGGCATCCACTGCGACCTCGAGGACGGCGCCGTCCGCATCGGCCTCAAGTACGTGCAGGGCGTGGGGGAGGACGACGCAGAAGACGTCGTCGCTGCGCAGCCTTTCACGTCGATCCGCGAGCTCGCGCAGCGAACGCCTCTGTCGCATGACGAGCTCGTCGCGCTCGTCGAGTCCGGCGCGTGCGACTGCTTCGGCGTGAAGAAGCGCGAGCTCCTCTGGCAGCTCGGCCTCGTCCCGCGCCCGACAACGGTGCCGGGTTCCGGGGGAGAGGAGAAACAGCTCGCATTGCCGCTCGAGCCGACGGTCGAGACGCCGGAGCTTCCAGACCCGACCGTGTGGGAGGAGATGCTCTCCGACTACCGGACGACGAGCCTCTCGGTCGGCGTCCATCCGCTCGAGCTGATGCGGCCGCACCTGCCGCGGGGGACACTCTCGACCGCGGAGCTCGCCGAGCGGCCGGACAGGGCGCAGGTCGCGGTGGCCGGCATGGTCGTCGCGCGCCAGCGGCCTTCGACGGCGAACGGTGTCGTCTTCATGCTCCTCGAGGACGAGCACGCGCAGATCAACCTGATCGTCCTGCCCCAGGTGTACGAGCGCTACCGCGCCGTCGTGCGCGGCGAGCCGCTGCTACTCGCGCGCGGACGCTTCGAGCACTCCGACCGCAACCGCAACGTCCTCGTGCACGAGCTCGTGTCGCTCGGCCCGCTCGCCCGTGAGCTGACCGAAGGCGCAGACGTACACGGCTCGCTGCCGGCAGCACATAACTTCGGACATCGCTGACATGATCACGCGGTGGACGTCCGCGCCCGTCTGCAGCGCGCACGCAACCGCCTGACTCTTCCCGTGCTCGGCCGGATCGCGCAGTCGGCGATCGCAGCCGGCGTCGCCTGGGAGCTCGCGCTGCAGATCCCAAACCACGGCCAGCCGTTCTTCGCGCCGGTCGCCGCCGTGATCGCACTCGGCGCCGAGCGAGGGCGTCGCGGGCGCCAGGCGATCGACATGATGATCGGCGTCACGCTCGGGATCCTCCTCGGCGCGGCGATCGTCGCGCTCGTCGGCGTCGGCGCCTGGCAGCTCGTGCTCGGGACGGCGCTCTCACTCGTGATCGCGACTGCAATCGGCGCCTCGCCCGTGATTCGCATCCAGTCGGCCGCGTCGACAATCCTCGTCGTCGCGCTGCATCGATCGGGGCAGAACCTCGCGCTGCAGCGGCTCGTCGACGCGCTCATCGGCGGCGGGATCGCGATCCTGCTCGCCCGGTTCCTTTTTCCGGTCGAACCGCTCGAGCTCGTGCGCAACGAGGCGCGTCAGCTCCGGCGTCGCCTCGCAGACGGGCTCGATGTCATCGCGGACGCGCTCGACAGGGGCGACCGTTCACGAGCCCACGATGGCGAGCGCGCGCTCGACTCGCTCGACGAGCACAAGCTCGAGGATGCACTTGCGCTCGCGCGTGACGTCACGCGCGCCGCACCGCGCCGCCGCCGGCTGCGCAAACGGCTCGAGGCGCTCGGCGAGTCGTGGCTCGAGCTCGATGCGTCGGTGTCCGACTCCCGCGCGATTGCGACCGGTGCGCTCAGGCTCCTCGACGGCGGACGCCCGGCACCTCACGCCGCAGAGGCGGTTCGCGCCGCTGCAGCCGCCGTCCGCGCGATCGACCCGGACGAGGCGCGCGAGACCGCGGAGGCGGCCCGTGCCGCGGCGGCCGAGGTCACCAAGAGCGACTCGTCGCTCGGCGCCAACGTGATCGTGCACGGCGTCAGCGCCGTCGCGGATCACGCCTTGCGTGCAGCCGCAGCACGTGAGGAAGACACGAAGCTCGCCGAAGAATTCCGTACCCGAAAAAGGACGTTGCGCGTATTCAAGTCATGAGCGCAGACGCTGGGTCCGCAAGGGCTCAGGCATCTGGCCCTCATCCATGCTGCGGGTGCGATCGAGGACGGGAGTGTCGGTGACGCATCGGCGACGGCTCGTTCTGCAGGACGTTGAGCGCCGAGCTCACGAGCGCCAGATGAGTGAACGCCTGCGGGAAGTTGCCAAGCAGCCGTTGTGCCTGCGGGTCGTACTCCTCCGCCAGCAGCCCGACGTCATTCGCCAGGTCGATCAGCCGCTCGAAGAGGTCGCACGCATCGTCGTGCCTGCCGATGAGCTCGTAGCAGTCGACGAGCCAGAACGAACAGGGCAAGAAGACGCCCTCACCCGGCGGAAGCCCGTCGACGCCTTTCTCGTGGGTGCGGTACCGCAGTACGAGACCGTCCTGCAGGAGCTCACGCTCGATCGCGGCGATCGTCCCGAGGATGCGGGGATCGCGGGCGGGCAGGAAACCGACGAGCGGCAACACGAGCAGGCTCGCGTCGAGCTCCTTCGAGCCGTAGGACTGCACGAAGGAGCCGAGCTCCTCGTCGAAGCCACGGTCGCACACTTCGGAGTAGATCTCCTGGCGGAGCTCTCGCCACCGGTCGGCCGGGCCGTCGAGGCCCTGCTCCTCGACCGTCCGGACGGCGCGGTCGAACGCGACCCATGCCATCACCTTCGAATGCACGAAGTGGCGGCGCTCAGCGCGAATCTCCCAGATGCCGTCGTCCGGCTCGCGCCAGACGTGCTCTAGCCGGCGCATCAGGTTCTTCTGCAGCTGCCATGCGGACTTCTCTTTGGCGAGCCCGTGCCTGCGAGCCTGGTAGAGCGCGTCCATCACCTCGCCGAAGACGTCGATCTGCAGCTGTTCGCTCGCCGCGTTGCCGACCCGGACAGGCGCCGAGCTCTCGAAGCCTGGAAGCCCCGGGACCTCGAACTCGGTGAGACGTCGTTCCCCCGCAACGCCGTACATGATCTGGATGTCGTCCGCACTGCCGGCGACGGCGCGCAGGAGCCAGTTCCGCCAATCCTTCGCTTCGTCGGTGTGGTCGGCCTGCAAGAGCGCGAGCAGCGTGAGCGTCGCATCGCGGAGCCAGCAGTAGCGGTAGTCCCAGTTCCGCACACCCCCGATCCACTCGGGAAGCGAGGTCGTCGGCGCGGCGACGATGCCCCCGGTCGGCTCATATGTCAGCGCCTTTAGCGTCATGAGCGAGCGATGAACCATGTCGCGCCACTGGTGGGGGACCTTGAGCTCTCTCCCGGCATTCCACCCGCGCCAGAACGACTCCGTCTCCGCGAGCGCGACCTCTGGATCGATGCGCTCGGGCAGCGGCTCGTGAGACGGGTACCAGGTGATCGTGAAGGAAACGCGCTGGCCCTCGTCGATCGCGAAGTCCGAAACGGTCCGCATGTTTTCGCCACGTGTGTGCACCGGCGTGCGCAGGCATAGTGCGTCCGGCCCGGCAATCGCAAGCCGGGTGTCGCCGTCGGTCCGGCTTACCCAGGGAACGACCTGGCCATAGTCGAAGCGAATCACGAGCTCCGAATGCATCTCGACGCGACCCTCGACGCCCTCGACGACCCGCACGACGTCCGGCGCCTTGCCGCGGGGCGGCATGAAGTCGAACACGCGCACGACGCCGTTGTCGCAGTCCCACGTCGTTTCGAGCACGAGGGTGTCGTGGAGGTAGCGACGACTGGGCTTGCCGCCGTCTGCCGGAGCGAGCAGCCACCGACCGTGCTCAGGTCCTCCGAGCAGCGAAGCGAAGCACGCGCCCGAGTCGAACCGTGGGAAACAGAGCCAGTCGATCGAGCCGTGGCGCTCGACGAGCGCCGCCGTTTGCAGGTCGCCGATCAGGGCGTAGTCCTCGACCTTCGGGCTCATCGGTTCTCGATCTCCAGTCCGAGGGGCGGCCAGCGCTTTCGCACTGCCCGGTTGAACTCAGCTTCATACTCTTCCGCGCTCTGCTCGTCGAGCGTGCTCGCATACCGCCAGCGCATGTCGGCGAGCGCCTCGGTCGCCGCTTCGACGACGTCGACGTAGTCGCCGTAGCTCTCCTCCGCGCCTTCCCGATCGGCGCGGTCGTAGCGACCTTTCGCCTCGTGGACTTCCTCGAACAGGCCGGTCGACTCGTCCTCGGCGAAGACGTCGAGTTGCCGCTGCACGACCTCGGCGAACCGGCTGCGTCGCAGTCTCACGAGATTTCTCCGTAGAGATCGAGATGCGCCCGCGCGCTCGCGTCCCACGTGAGCTCGTCGCGCGCGCGGCGCGCACCGGCGCGCGCCCGCTCGAGCGCTGCCGAGTCGGAAAGCAGGGAGTGGACGGCGGCCGCAAGCGCATCGAGGTCACCGGCGGGCACGACTGCGCCGGCATCGAACGCGCGCACGGGCTCCGCGACTCCACCGACGTCATAGGCGACCGCAGGGACACCGGCTCCGAGCGCGCGCAGCAGCGCGCCACTCTGGTCGAGCTCCGGGCGGTACGGGAAGATCGCGATCGTCGCCTCGCCCAGCGCGCGGTCGACCTCGGCCTGCGGGAGGTAGCCGAGCCGCCAGTCGACCTCGAGGCCGTTTGCCGCGGCGCGGTACGGATCCATCGGCTCGAGCGGGTCGCCGGCGACGACGAGCCGGGCGTCACCTGCGCGCCGCACCGCTTCGATCGCGTCGCCGAGCCCCTTGTAGGGACGGATGACGCCGAACGAGAGCACCGTGCGCCCGTCGTCGCGCCGCTCCGGATCGCTCGGGAAGACGGGGTGAGGGATCACGCGCGCATCGACACCGAGCTCGCCGAGCGTCTCGCGTCCCCGCTCGCTGTGCACGACGATCCGGTCGAAGCGGGCGAGGAGCGTGCGCCAGAGGTCGCGCTTCGCGGCCGTCCGCCGCGGGAGCAGGTCGTGCGCCGTGAAGACGGACGGGGCGTGCGGACGGAGGAGCACGCGGTCGACCTCCGGCACGAGCCACTGGAGGTGGAGCACGTCGCCACGCTGTGCGCTCAACGCCGCGAGGCCGAACGGATGCTCCGCGAGCTTGAGCGGGAGCCGGAACGGCGAGCGCTGGAAGAGGCGAGACGACAGCGGATAGAACAACTCGCGCCGTCTGTAGCCGTCGGGCGCCGGAGCTTCTCCGAACCGGAAATGCGACGTCACGAGCTCGACTTCCGCGCCGGCGCGCGCGAGCGCTGCCGCGAGCTCGTGGTCGTAGGTCGGCGTGAACGCCGGAGGATCAGCCAGGACGACCCGCATCCGACCGTAGGCTACGCCGCGTGCCGCTCGTCGTTCGGACGTGGAACCTCTTTCACGGCAACGCCACCCCGCCCGAGCGCCGTGCGTACCTGCGCGCGATGGTCGAGCTCGTCACGGCCGACAGGCCGGACGTCGTCTGCCTGCAGGAGGTCCCGGTCTGGGCGGTCTCGCAGCTCGGTCGCTGGAGCGGCATGGCCGTGACGAGTGCGGTCGCGCGCCGGCCGCGGCTCGGGAGCGCCGAGCTCGGTCGCCGAGTCACCGACGTGCATCACGGCCGGCTGCGCTCGGCGTTGACGGGTGAGGCTGATGCGATGCTCATCTCCCCGAAGCATCGCTTCGGCGACGAGCGCTCTGCCGTGATGAGCACGCGCCCGCTGCGCCGGATTGCTCACAGCGTTCGGCTCGATGACGACATGCTGCTCGCGAATTTCCATATCGGTGGCGACGAGGCGCAGTGGGAAGCGGTCGGCGAGTTTGTGAAGTTTGCGGAGCGCGTCGTGCTCGCAGGCGACGCGAACATTCGCGGTGCGTGGCTCCACGGCTTCTCGCTGCCGCTCGTCGACAGCATCGACCAGATCCTGGTGCGCGGCCTGCCGTCGACCCCGCCGGTGCGCTGGCCCGACGAACGGCGGCGGCTCGACGGCCGCCTCCTGTCGGATCACGCGCCGGTAGAACTCACCGTCGGATGACGTACGAGGAGGGACGCCGGCAGTTCCCGGTGCTCGAGCACACCGCGTACCTGAATGCGGGGAGCAACGGCCCACTCGCGCAGACGACGGCCGACGCAGTCATCGAGGCGACCGAGCGCGATGTGCGGGAAGGGCGCACCGGCAAGCGCTACGTCGAGCGGATGCTCGAGCTGCGCCAGACGGCGCGTCAGGCGCTTGCGGATGTGCTCCGGGTCGACGCGACGCAAGTCGCCCTTGTCGAGTCGACCACGCGCGGCTGCGCAACTGTGCTGGGCGGCTTCGGGCTCACCGGCGAGGACGAGGTGATCACCACCGACCATGAGCACTTTGGCCTCACCGGGTCGTTGTTCGCGACCGGCGCGCGTGTCGTCATGACCGACGCCGACGAGGATGCGATGCTGCAGGCGGTGACGCCGCGCACACGGCTGATCGCGACGTCGCACATCATCTGGACGACCGGGCGCCGGCTCGACGTGCATCGTTTGCGTCGCGAGAGCGGCCTGCCGGTGCTCGTCGACGGCGCGCAGTCAGCGGGCGCGATACCGGTCGAAATCGGTGAGCTCGATTTCTACACCGTCTCCGCGCAGAAGTGGTTGTGCGCGCCCGACCCTGCGGGTGCGCTGTACGTGCGCGACCCCGATCTCGTGCGCATCAAGACGCCGACGTACTTCTCGCAGGAGTCGTACGAGCTCACGGGCGAGTTCGTCCCGAAGGCGACCTCGGTTCGCTTTGACGGCGGCTGGGTCGGCATCCCCGCGCTGAGCGGCATCATCGCGGCGCTCGGGACGCATCCGGAGTGGCGCTACGAGCGCGGCGCGGAGATGGCGGCGCGCTGCGCGGAGCTGCTCGGACAGCACGTCGAGGTGATCACGCCGCCGGGTCACTCCACGCTCGTGTCGTTCCGGCCGTCAGGCGATCCGGAGCAGCTCGTTGCGGCTCTGCAGGAACGCGGCGTCGTCGTGCGCGAGATCCCGAAGCGAAACATTGTCCGCGCGTCATGCGGCTGGTGGACGAACGAGGACGACTTGCAGCGGCTTGTCGACGGGCTAGCCGGGTAAGCCGAGCTCACCGGCGATCGGCTGCAGCGCGGCCACGACCACGCGGATGTGGTCGTCGAGGTCGACGCCGAGCTCCTCCGCGCCCTTGTAGACGTCCTCGCGATGCACGCCGGAGGCGAACGACGGCTGCTTGAGCTTCTTGCGGACCGACTTCGGCTCGAGGCCGTCGAGGCCGGTCGGCCGCACGAGTGCACACGCATGAACGAACCCCGAGAGCTCGTCGCAGGCGAAGAGGGCCTTCTTGAGCGGCGTGTCGCGCGGTAGGCCGAGGTGCTCCGCGTGGGAGAGCACGGTCTCGACGACCTCCTCGGGATAGCCCTCTTCGCGGAGGATCGGCGCACCGTCCTGCGGATGCTTGTCGAGCGTCGGGTGCATCTCGTAGTCGAAGTCGTGCAGAAGCGCCGCAACGCGCCAGAGTTGCTCGTCGCCGTCGAACCGGTCTGCGTACGCGGCCGTCGACGCCTCAACGGCGAGCGCGTGCCGCAGGAGCGATTCGCTCTTCGTGTACTTCGTCAGTGTGTCCCAGGCCTGTTCCCGAGTCGGCGTCACGGCGCGGCTAGCATAGCCCGCTATGGCCGTCGTACCCGCGCTCGCCGACGCGTTTGTGATCGATGGCGCTCGCAAGTTGAGCGGCACGATCCGCGTCGCCGGCAACAAGAACGGCGCGCTGCCGATCCTCTCGGCGTGCCTGCTCGCGGACGGCCCGGTCGTGCTCTCGAACGTGCCACGCATCCGCGATGTCGACACGATGCTCGAGCTGCTCGTCGACCTCGGCGCCGACGCGACGTGGACCGGCGCGAACGAGGTGCGGGTCGACGCGACCGGCGCGTCGAAGTCTGCACCCGACCAAGCGCTTTGCAGAAAGATCCGCGCGTCGTTCCTCCTCGCCGGTCCGTTGCTCGCGCGCTTCGGCCACGTGACGATGCCGCCGCCCGGTGGCGACGTCATCGGGCGCCGCCGCCTGGATCCGCACATTCACGCGTTCAGCGAGTTAGGCGCCGACATCGATCTCGGGGGACGCCTGTACGAGATCGACGGCCGGTTGCGTGGTGCCGACGTCTTCCTCGACGAGGCAAGCGTGATGGCGACCGAGAACACGGTGATGGCCGCCGTGCTCGCCGAGGGACAGACGGCACTCGGGAACGCTGCCTGTGAGCCGCACGTACAAGACCTCTGCCGCTTCCTCGTCTCGCTCGGCGCGCAGATCGACGGCATCGAGTCGAACGTGTTGCGCATCACCGGCGTGAAGACTCTCACCGGCGGCGAGTGGGCGATCGGCCCCGATCACATCGAGGTCGGCAGCTTCATCGGCATGGCTGCAATCACCGGCGGCGACATCACGATCGAGGGTGCGCGCGCGATGGACCTGGTGTCGATCATTCCCGCGTTCGCGAAGCTCGGCGTGCGCGTGGAGGTGTTGGGCGACACCGTGCACGTGCCGGCCCGGCAGCAGCTGATCGTGCAGGACGACCTCGGCGGGATGGTCCCGAAGATCGAGGACGGCCCATGGCCGGCGTTCCCGTCCGACCTCACGTCGATCGCGGTCACAGTCGCGACGCAGGCATTCGGCACCGTGCTGATGTTCGAGAAGATGTTCGAGAACCGTCTGTTCTTCACCGACAAGCTCGTGTCGATGGGCGCGCGGATCATCCTCTGCGACCCGCATCGCGCGGTCATCACCGGCCCGGCGCGGCTGGTCGGCCAGCGCATGGAGAGCCCGGACATCCGCGCGGGCATGGCGATGCTCCTCGCGGGGCTCGCCGCCGACGGCCAGTCGACGATCGGGGCCGCGCACCAGATCGACAAGGGCTACGAGCGCATCGACGAGCGCCTGCGCTCGGTCGGCGCGTCGATCGAGCGCGTAGAGCTCTAGCCGCGTGCGGCGGCTCCAAGCGCGCGAGCGACATCGACAACCCCGAACCCGAGCTCGTCGTTCCTCGTCCCGTTGCCGGATGCGGTCTGCTCGAGGATCTGCACGACTTGCCGCGCCGTCAACCGCGGGTTCAGCTGCCAGACACGCGCAGCCGCCGCGGCGACACGCGGCGCGGCAAACGACGTGCCGTCGGCGCCGAGCGCGGCGATCGACACCCATGGGCCCGTGTTCGAGAAGAGCGCCGGGCTGCCGTTGTCCGCGACTGCTGCGACCGCGAGCCCGCCGGTCCCGAGCAGCGCCGCCGGATACTCGGGCCGGTTCGCGTAGTCGTCTCCTGCGGCCGCGATCACGAGCACGCCGTGCGCGGCGGCGTACCGAACCGCGGCGCGCTCCACCGCCGACGTGCGCGGCCCGCCGAGGCTGAGGTTGATGATGTGCGCGCCGTGGTCGACCGCGTAGCGGATCCCCGTGGCTTCATTCGCGTCCGTGAACGCGCCGCTCGAGCTTCCGGCGCGGATCACGAGGAGCCGGGCCGAGCCGCTGTCGCGTGCGATGATCGATGCGACCTGCGTCCCGTGCCCGTTCGAGTCGGCGACATCGCGGCTGTGGGTGCGCACGTCGTACGTCACCGGATGCTTCGCCGCGATCACGGGCGCCCGGATGTTCGCGCCCGTGTCGACGACGGCAACCGTGACGGGCTGGGCGAACGCCAGCGCAGCGAGAAAGGCGGCCCCCACCATCGACATGAGTATCGAGACCGGGCGCGAGGCGCAACATGGGCCGAACGGCCTATCTTCTGCGGCGACGACTCCTGTAGCCTCCCGGCGATCATGGCTGCGGCCGGACGGAGTGGCATTCGTGTCGAGCTTCACGGGACGGGCGCGGCGAGCGTCGAGACCGGGCTGCCGGTGCTCGACCACCTCCTGCGGAGCCTGGCGCACTACGCGCGCTTCGACCTCGCGCTCGAGGTCGAGCCGGACGCCGCGGAGGCGGAGGTGGCCGAGGCGGGTAGCGCGTTCGGGCGGGCACTCGCCGCTCTCTTGCGGGAGGAGCCGGCGCGCGGGTACGGCTTCGCGACCATGACGTCGTCCGAAGCGCTCGCGAGCGTGGTGCTCGAGACGTCGGACGATCCGCTCTTCGTCACGAACGTCGACCTCACGCAGGCGCGCATCGGCGGGCTCGGCACGGACGTCGCGCGCCGCTTCCTCGAGCAGTTCGCGCAGGGAGCGGGCGTCACGCTGCACGTGCGCCTCCTGAACGGCACCGACTCGCAGCACGTGCTCGACGCGATCTTCAAGGCGCTGGGCGTTGCGCTCGCGCAGGCGACAAGCGAAGGAGGAGCAGATGGCGGATAAGACCGTCGTGCGGACGGAGTCCGCGCCCGCGCCGTTCCAGGGCGCGCCGTACTCGCAGGGGATCGCCGCCAACGGCTTCGTCTTCGTCTCCGGCCAGCTCGCGCTGAAGCCGGGGGACAAGGAGCTGACCGGCGGGACGATCGGCGAGCAGACGGAGCAGGTCTTTGCGAACCTGCGCGCAATCCTGGATGAGGCCGGCACGAGCCTCGACCGGCTCGTCAAGACGACGGTCTTCCTGCAGAGCCTCGACGACTTCGCCGGGATGAACGAGGTTTACTCGAAACACGTGGGCGACCGGCCGCCGGCGCGGAGCACGTTCGAGGTGGCGAAGCTGCCGTCGGGCGCACTCGTCGAGATCGAAGCGATCGCCGTCCTCTAGACAGCGACAATGCGCCGATGCGGCGCGAGCTCGAACGCTACGTCGACGGCCTCGGCCTCGACGCCTACCTCGTCGGCGGCGCCGTCCGCGACGAGCTGCTCGGCCACGAGTCGAAGGACGCCGACTTTCTCGTCCCGGGCGTCGACACCGAGGAGCTGAGGGAGCGGCTCGCACCGCACGGCCGCGTCGAAGACCTCGTCGTCGCGGGACGGCTCGTCGGCGTCCGCCTGCATCCCCGCGACGAGACGGTCCGCCGCCTTGTTCCCGCCGGGATCGAGTTCGCACCGCCGCGCAAGGAGGTCAGCACCGGCCCGGGCAGGCACGACTTCGAGATCGTCGCCGACGCGTCGCTCTCGGTCGAGGCGGACATGCGCCGGCGCGACTTCACGGTCAACGCGATCGCGCGGCGCCTCGAGACCGGCGAGATCGTCGACCCGCTCGGCGGCCGTGAGGACCTCGAGCGGGGCGTGCTGCGCACGGTGTCGCCGACGAGCTTTGCGGAGGACCCGCTGCGGCTCGTGCGGGCACTGCGGTTCGTTTCACAGCTCGGCTTCGAGCCCGACGAGTCGACGCTTCGGCAGATGCGGGAGGAGGCTCCGGCGGTCCGCCTCGTCTCGGGCGAGCGCATCGGCGGCGGCCTCGCCGCCGACGGCCTCGGCGAGCTGTCGAAGTTGCTCCTCGGCCGCGAGCCCGCGAGGGCGCTTCGCCTCGCGCGCGACACCGGCGTCCTCGTCGAGCTGCTCCCGGAGTTCGAGCCCGCGCTCGGCTTCGACCAGGAGAGCCGCTACCACGGGCTCACCGTCGACGAGCACACGTTTGCCGTCGTACAGGCCGCCGCCGACCGCGGCTACTCGCTCGCGGTCCGCCTGGCGGCGCTCTTCCACGACCTCGGAAAGCCGGCGGCGGCCTGGCGCGGCGTCGACGGGCGGCTGCACTACTACGCGAAGGCCGGCCACTCCGAGCGCAGCCACGAGCAGATCGGGGCCGACCTCGCACGAAGCGCGCTCTCGCGGCTCCGCTACCCGAACGCGCTGCGGTCGCTGGTGCTACGGATCGTGCGTCACCACATGTTCCAGGTCGGGAACGGCGACGCGGCACGCGCGCGCCGTTTCCTCGCGAAGTACGGCGACGAGCTTGCGTTCGAGCTCCTCGATCACAAAGAGGCCGACTTTGCCGGAAAGCCCGGCCCGGACGACGAGCCGCGGGTCGGCGACGTCGAGCGCGTGCAACGCTTCCGCGAGCAGGTGCGGCGCGAGCAGCAGCAGCCGCACCGCCTCTCCGATCTCGCCGTCGACGGCTCCGACCTCATCGCGGCCGGCTATGAGCCCGGCCCGGCGCTCGGCCGTGCCCTGCGCGAGCTCCTGCACGAAGTGGTCGAGGACCCGTCCCGGAATACGAAATCCGTGCTGCTCTCGAGCGCGCGTGAGAAGCTAGACCGGGCATGAGCGTAGAGATGCTCGACTGGGGCGTGCCCGGCCCATATCGCGTTGCGTTCTCGACGCGGGTCGGCGGGGTCAGCGAAGGCGATTTCAGCTCGCTGAACCTCGGCATCCTCACCGACGACGATCCGGCGCGCGTCGTCGTCAATCGCACGCGGCTGTGCGACGCGGTCGGCGCGGATCCCGACGGCGCAACGATGGCGTGGCAGCGTCACGGCAGCACGGTCACGCGGGCGCAACCGCGTGGCATCGTCACGCCGGGCACCGTGTACGACCACTGCGACGGGCTGTGGAGCGACGAGGCGGGGCGAGCGATGCTGCTGCTCACGGCGGACTGCATGCCGATCGCGATCGCCCGAACGGAAGGCGAGCGGCCGGCGCTCGAGATCCTCCATGCGGGCTGGCGGGGACTGCTCGCGGGCATCGTCGCAGCCGGTGTTCGAGCGGTCGGGGCGAGAAAGCTCGCGGCCGCCATCGGCCCGAGCATCGGTCCCTGCTGCTACGAAGTCGGCGACGAGGTCGCGCGGCCGTTCCAGGAGGCATTCGGCGAGGACGTCATGCACGACGGGAAGCTCGACCTCTGGACATCGGCGGAACGAGCGCTGCGTGCGGCCGGCGTCGAACGCGTCGACCGCTTCGACCTCTGCACCGCATGCAACGGCGACCGGTTCTTCTCGCACCGCCGCGACCACGGTCGCACCGGGCGTCAGGGAGTCATTGCCTACGTCGCCTGACGCGCTCCGCGAGCGGTACGAGCGCGTGCGCGAGGAGGTCGGCGAGAGCGTCACCGTCGTCGTCGCGACGAAGTACGTGTCGATCGAAGAGCTCGCGCTGCTTGCCGAAGCGGGCATCGAGACGGTCGGCGAAAACCGGGCCCAGGATCTCGAGGCAAAGCACGCGCGTTACGGAGACGCGTTCCGCTGGCACTTCATCGGGCACCTGCAGAGCCGGAAGGCGAGGACGGTCAACGCGATCTGCGAGCTCTGCCACTCGCTCGATTCCGCGTCCGCCGCGGCCCGCCTGGCCATCCCGGCGCTCGTGGAGGTCAACCTGAGCGAGGAGGGCTCGAAGTCGGGTGTCGCGCCCGAGGAGCTGCCCGCGTTTCTCCAGCTTTACGATGACGTGCGCGGGCTGATGACGATGCCGCCGTTCACGGAGGATCCCGAGGCATCGCGGCCGTACTTTCGCCGCCTGCGCGAGCTCGCCGAGGCGAACGGCCTGCGCGAGCTCTCGATGGGCACGAGCCAGGACTACCGCGTCGCGGTCGAGGAGGGAGCCACGTACGTGCGGCTCGGCTCGACGCTTTTTGCAGGAATCGGCCGCCCGGCTGAGTAACATTTCGCGCACCAATGGGCTTTGCTGACGTCTGGAACAAGACCCTCGTCTACTTCGGCATCGCCGAGGAAGAGGAATGGGACGAGGACGGGTACCTCACCGACGAGGACCTGCAGCGCGCGTACGCCGAGCGCCCGAACGTCCGGCGGCTCGCACCGAGGCGCACGCGCCGCGAGGAGTTCGACGACTGGACCGATCCGGAGCCGACGGCGCCGCGCGCGAGTGTCCTACGGCCGGCTGCGGAGCCGCGCCGGCTGCGCAACGTCGAGTCGTTCCCGAGCCCCTCGGTCAAGGTGCATCTCGTTCTGCCGCGCAGCTTCAACGACGCGCAGCAGATCGCCGACCGGTTCAAGGACGGCGTGCCGGTCATCCTCAATCTTCAGAGCTCCGACCAGGATCTCTCGAAGCGGCTGATCGACTTCGCGAGCGGCCTCACGTACGCGCTCGACGGCGGCATGCAGCGCGTCGCGGACAAGGTCTTCCTGCTGACGCCGCGAAACGTCGAGGTGTCGGCCGAGGAGCGCGCGCGGTTGCTCGAGCGCGGCGGCTTCTTCAACCAGGCCTAGGAATCGCCGGGCTCGTGGCGAACGGCGCTACGTGATGGGCGGCCCGGCCAACCTCAGCTTGCTCGCAGATGCGATCGACAAGGCGAACAGCTTCATCTGGGCGCTCGCGGCCGTCTACACGTTCGTTCTGTTCCTGTACATCCTGAGCAGCTGGGTGCGACTGCCGTACTCGCCCTGGCTGTCGCGGATCCAGCGCTTCCTGTACGACGTCTGTGAGCCCTATCTGCGGCTCTTCCGGCGGATTCTGCCGTCGATGGGCCCGCTCGATCTGTCACCGCTCGTCGGGACGATCGTGCTGTGGGTCTTGGCCGGAGCGCTCATGCGGATCCTCGACCAGTTCCACTAGAGGAGGAGCGAGACATGGCACTCACCCCAGTCGAGATCAGGCATCTGGCGCCGGCGAAGGGCTTCATGGGCTACAAGCAGGGGCAGACCGACAAGCTCTTTGCGGAGATCGCGACGTCGTTCGAAGACGTGTGGCGCGAGCGCGCCGATCTTGCCGACAGGGTCGACGAGCTCGAGTCGGACATCACTCGGTACAAGGAGATCGAGTCGCTGCTCCGCGAGACGCTCATCTCCGCTGAGCGCGCCGCGTCGCAGCTCAAGGAGCAGGCGCGCAAGGAGGCAGAGCTCATCCTCACCGAGGCGCATGCGGAAGCGCGCAAGGTGCAGCACCACGCGCGGACCGAGAACGAGCGTCTCGTTGTCGAGTCGCGCCGCATCAAGGCGCAGCTCACGGGCGCGCTCGAGATGATCGACGACGCGCAGGACGCAGAGGACGCGGCTCCGAAGGCCGAGGGAGACCCGCAGAACACATGGCCTGGTGAGCACGAGCCCGAGGCCGCAGCTGCGTAGACCCAGGTGCGACATAGACTGAGCGCAGACCCGTTTCCGCGAGAACCGACCGGGACACGATCGAGTGGAGCCAATCGAGTGGGTCCAGCCGGGCGAGGAAAGGATTGCGCTCTATGACCATCGACACCGAGCACTTCCGCACCGAGTTGCTGAAGGAGCGCGAACGTGTTCAGGCCGCGCTCGCGAACCTCCGCGACAGCCATCCCGGCTCGCTTGACGACGAGGTCGAAGAGGTCACGGGGATGACCGGCGACTACGAACACCTCGGCGAGACCGCGACGGCGACCCTCGACCGCGAGATCGACTACACGCTCGGCGAGAACTCGGGCCAGGTGCTCGCGGAGATCGACAAGGCGCTCGCACGTATCGAGGACGGCACGTACGGCAAGTGCCGTGAATGCGGCAAGGAGATCCCGGTGGAGCGCCTCGAGGCCTATCCATGGGCATCCCTCTGCATCGACGACGCCCGAAAAGCGGAACGCTCTTGACGGAGCCGGCGCGACAGCAGCCCCAGCATGACATCAGGGTGGGCTCATCGACGAACGGGCTCGCGCCGGTGTCGTTCGCTGAGCGGTCGCTCGGCGCCGGGCCAATGCAATGGCTCGCACTGGCGTCGATCGCGCTGTCCGCACTGGCTGCCGACCAGCTGACGAAGTACATCGTGACGAGCCGGCTCGGCTTGGACGACAGCATCCACGTCTTCGGGTCGTTCTACATCCATCACGTCCAGAACTCAGGAATCGCGTTCGGCCTGTTCTCCCAGGCGACGGCGGTCGTGATCGTCCTCACGGGCGCGGCGCTGCTCTGGATGCTCGTCTTCTTTGCGCGCTCCGGCGCCCGCCATCCGATCCTGCCGGTCGCGCTCGGGCTCGTGATCGGCGGCAGCCTCTCGAACCTACTCGACCGGGTGCGGCTCGGCTACGTCACCGACTTCCTCGACCTGCGCTGGTGGCCGGCGTTCAACCTCGCAGACAGCTTCATCGTCGTCGGCGTCCTCGTGCTGCTCGGCGCGCTCGTGCTCGCCGAGCGCGAGCCGAGGCGGCGACGGCATATGCGTGACGCGCCTCCTCGTCCCTCCTGAGTCTGCAGGCGAGCGGCTCGACCGCTTCCTCGCGCAGCTCCCCGAGATCGGCTCGCGTGCGGTGGCCGAGCGGCTGCTCGGCGGCCGAGCTGTGCTCGTCGACGGGAAGTCCCGCGCGAAGAGCTACAAGCTCGAAGGCGGAGAGCAGATCGAGTTCGAGACGCCCTCCGCGCCCACGAGCACGCTCGAGCCGGAGGCGATGGATCTCATCGTGCCGTACGAGGACGAGCATCTCCTCGTCGTCGACAAGCCGGCCGGAATCGTCGTGCATCCAGCACGTGGACACGCACGCGGCACGCTCGTGCACGGGCTCCTCGCGCTCGACGCGGAGGGAGGCGACGAGCCCGATCGTCCGGGGATCGTCCACCGGCTCGACCGCGATACGTCGGGACTGCTCGTCGTCGCGCGGTCGGCCGAGGCGCATCGCAAGCTGCAGGACCTCGTCCGCGCGCGCGAGGTGACGCGCGAGTATGCCGCGCTCGTCGCCGGTCGGCCGCGGTCGCACCGCGGCACAATCGAGGCGCCGATCGGCCGTGACCGGCACGACCCGCTGCGGCAGTCACTCGACACCGATACGCCGCGCGACGCGGTGACGCACTTCGATGTCGAGGAGCTGTTTCCCGGACACGCGCTGCTCGGCGTCACGCTCGAGACCGGCCGCACCCACCAGATCCGCGTGCACCTGGCGGCGATCGACCTCCCGGTCTCCGGCGACCCGCTGTACGGCCGTCCCGGCGACCTCGGGCTCGAACGCCAGTTCCTGCACGCACGGCGGCTCGCGTTCACCCATCCGATCACCGGCGAAGCGGTAGACGTCTCGTCCCCGCTGCCGCCCGATCTCGAGGCCGCCCTGGCTACACTGCGCGAGACCTAGACCCACGACCCGGCGGCCAAGCCGCGGGCGACGGTGCCGGCTTCTGAAGCCGGTGCGCCCCGAGCCCCGCCGGAGCACCGCAACCAAACCACAAAGGAGTGAAATGGCAGTCGCCAGCATGCGCGACCTGCTGGAGGCCGGGGTGCACTTCGGCCACCAGACACGTCGCTGGAATCCGAAGATGCGCCGCTTCATCTTCACCGAGCGGTCCGGCATCTACATCATCGATTTGACGCAGACGAGCGAGCGCCTCGACGAGGCTGCGCAGTTCGTCAAGAACCTTGCCGAACGGAACGGCACCGTCCTCTTCGTCGGCACGAAGAAGCAGGCGCAGGACGCGGTCGAGGGCGAGGCGAAGCGCGTCAACATGCCCTACGTCAACCATCGTTGGCTCGGCGGGTTGCTGACGAACTGGCGGACGATGTCCGACCGGATCGAGCGGCTGCACGAGATGCGGCGCTTGCGGGACGAGGGCCAGTTGGAATTGCTCCCCGCGAAGGAGCGCATCTCGATGGCCGGCGAGCTCGAGAAGCTCGAGGCGAACCTCGGAGGCGTCGCCGAGATGCGCCGCCAGCCGGACGCGGTGTTCATCATCGATCTGAAGAAGGAAGCGCTCGCAGTGCGCGAGGCGCGCCGGCTCGGCGTCCCGGTGATCGCGCTCGTCGACACGAACTGCGATCCCGATGAGGCCGACTACGTCGTGCCGGGGAACGACGACGCGATCCGCTCGTGCGCGCTGATCACGAAGGTGATCGCAGACGCGATCGCGCAGGGCCAGCAGAAGGTGTCGGTGCGCGACTTCCAGAAGGCAGAGGCGAACGGCGCCGCGCCGCAGGCGGCAGCCGAGCCCGCAGCGGAAGCCGAGGCGCCTGCCGAGGAGCCCGCGGCGGAGGCTGAGGCGCCTGCCGAGGAGCCGGCAGCGGAACCTGCGGCGCCTGCCGAAGAGCCTGCGGCGGAGACGGAGGAGCAGTCATGAGCGTTGAGGTACCGGCAAAGGTCGTCAAACAGCTGCGCGACGAGACAGGCGCGCCGATGATGGACGCCAAGCGCGCGTTACAGGAGACGAACCTCGACTTCGACGAGGCGAAGCGCTGGCTGCGTGAGCGCGGCATGGCGCAGGCCGCCAAACGCGCCGGGCGTGAGACGACGGAGGGGCTCGTCGGCTACCGCCTCGCGGAGGACGGTACGAAGGGCGTCATGGTCGCCGTCGGCTGCGAGACGGAGCCGGTATCGAAGAGCGACGAGTTCCAGTCGTTCGCGACGAAGGTGCTCGAGGCGGTCGACGCGAAGGGCGCCGGCGCTGAGTCGGAGCTCGAGACCGAGCGTGTCGATCTCGCCGCGAAGCTCGGCGAGAACATCGTCGTCGTCGGCACAGCGCACTACGAGGCGACGAACGGCGAGCGGGTATCGGCGTATGCCCATCCGCCGGCGAACAAGATCGGCGTCCTCGTGCAGCTGCGCGGCGGCGACGCCGACCTCGGCCGCAAGCTTGCGATGCACATTGCCGCGTCGAGCCCGCAGTGGATCGACCGCGACACGGTGCCCGAGGAGACGCTTGCAACCGAGCGCGACATCTTCACAAACTCGGACGAGGTGCAGTCCAAGCCGGAGCAGGCGCGCGAGAAGATCGTCGAGGGAATGCTGAACAAGCGGTTCTTCGGAGCGAACGTGCTCGTCGACCAGGAGTGGATCCACGACTCCTCGAAGACGGTCGGCCAAGCGCTCAAGGAGTCGGGCGCCGAGGTGGTCGACTTCCAGCGCTTCTCGGTCGCTGGATGACGGTTCGAACTGAACCAACGCAGGAAGCAGCGGAGGCCGGCGGCGCCGGCTTCCACCGCATCCTCCTGAAGCTGTCGGGCGAAGCCCTGATGGGTACGCGCGACCACGGTGTCGACCCGTCGATCGTCCGCCACCTCGCCGGCGAGATCGCGTCGGTGCACGAGAGCGGCATCGGCGTCGCGATCGTCGTTGGCGGCGGCAACTTCTACCGCGGTCTCGCAGCTGCGGCGGAGGGGATGGAGCGCGCGACGGCCGACTACGCGGGCATGCTCGCCACGCTGCTGAACGCGCTCGCGCTGCAGGACGCGCTCGAAGGGGCCGGCGCACAGACCCGCGTGCAATCGGCACTCGAGGTCCGCGAGGTCGCCGAGCCGTACATCCGCCGGCGCGCGATCCGGCACCTCGAGAAGGGCCGCATCGTCATCTTCGCGGCCGGCACCGGCAACCCGTTTTTCACGACCGACACGGCGGCCGCGCTGCGCGCGCTCGAGATCGGCGCCGACGCGATCCTCATGGCGAAGCACGGCGTCCGGGGCGTCTACGACGGCGACCCGAGGAAGGATTCAGCGGCGCAGTTCATCCCGCGGCTGACGCACCTCGAGGCGATCGAGCGCGGCCTCAAGGTGATGGACACGACCGCGCTCTCGCTGTGCATGGACAACAAGCTCACCATTCACGTCTTCGAGCTGGCCGACGGCAACATCGCACGTGTCGTCGCGGGCGAGGACGTGGGTACCGTCATCGAGACCAGGTAGGAGGGCGCGAGCCATGGCAACGGCCGACGAACTCATCAACGACGCACAGACCCGAATGGGGAAGTCCGTCGAACACGCGCGCGACTCGTTCAACACCGTGCGCACCGGACGCGCGTCCGCGTCGTTGCTCGACCGGATCGAGATCGACTACTACGGAACGGCGACGCCGCTCAAGCAGCTTGCGACGATTGGCGTGCCGGAGGCGCGCATGCTGACTGTGCAGCCGTTCGACCCGAGCTCGGTCCGAACGATCGAGAAGGCGATCCAGGAGTCCGACCTCGGCCTCACGCCGTCGAACGACGGCAAGCTCATCCGCCTGCCGATCCCGCAGCTGACGGAGGAGCGGCGCAAGGAGCTCGTCAAGGTCGTCCGCGGGCTCGCGGAGGAGCACCGCGTCGCCGTCCGCGAGATCCGGCGCGACGCGATGAAGCATCTGAAGGAGCTCGTCGACAAGGGCGAGGTCGGAGCGGACGACGAGCGCCGCGCCGAGGAGCGGGTCCAGAAGCTGACGGACGACCACACGAAGCAGATCGACGAGCTTCTGAAGCACAAAGAAGCTGAAGTAATGGAGGTGTAGTGGTCGCGGAGCGGGTCCCTGCCGAGGTCCCGCGCGCCGTCGCGATCGTGATGGACGGCAACGGGCGCTGGGCGTCGGCGCACGGCGTCCCGGTCGCCGAGGGGCATCGCGCAGGCTCGCGTGCGCTGCGGCCGGTCGTCGAGACGGCAATCGACCTCGGCATCGAGTCGCTTGCGGTCTACGCGTTCTCGACCGAGAACTGGACGCGCTCGCCTGACGAGGTCGCCTCCCTGATGGAGATCTTCGGCGAGACAATCGACCGCGAGCTGTTCGACCTTGCTCGCGAAGGCGTGCATACGCAGTTCGTCGGCCGCCGCGACCGTGCGCCCGAATGGCTGCAGACGCGCATGCGCGACCTCGAGGCTGCGACCGCGAACGAGAAGCGGCTCAACCTTTGGATCGCGTTCGACTACGGCGGGCGCGCCGAGATCGTCGAGGCCGCACGACGGATCGTCGAGAGCGGAGACGCGATCGACGAGGAGTCGTTCTCGCGGCACCTCTACGCGCCGGGGATGCCCGATCCCGATCTGTTGATCCGCACGTCGGGGGAGCTGCGGCTGTCGAACTTCCTTCTCTGGCAGTCCGCGTACGCGGAGTTCGCGTTCACGGACACGCTCTGGCCGGACTTCGGCCCCGCCGACCTCCGGGCCGCCATCGAGGAATACGCGAGCCGCCGCCGTAGATTCGGCGGCAGATGAGCGGCTTTTTCTCGCGCATCGCCGTGGCGGTCGTCGGCCTGCCCGTCGTGCTCGGGCTCGTGTGGGCCGGCGGCTGGTGGCTGTTCGCGCTGCTTGCGATCGCGGGTGCGATTGCGGTGCACGAGTTCGTGACAATGGCGCGGCCGCTGCGGCCGCTCGCGCCGGCGGTGTACATCGGAACGTTTCTCGCGTTGCTCGGTGCGCAGCGGAGCGGCGTCGTCTGGATGATCGCCGGCTTCCTTTCGACGTTCGTCGTCGCATTCGCGCTGAACGCGATCTCGCGGACGCGCGCCCCCGCGACGGCGGCGGTCGGAGCGACGGTTCTCGGCGCCGCGTGGATCGGCCTCGGGCTCGCATTCCTGCTCATGCTTCGGCGTGAGGAGGTCGAGCCGCGGTTGCTCGCGTTCACGGTGCTCCTCACGGTGTTCGCGGCCGATACGCTCGCGTATTTCGCGGGGCGCTTGTTCGGGCGGCACAAGATGACGCCGACGCTCTCGCCCGGCAAGACGTGGGAGGGCTTCGTCGTCGGGTCGCTGGCCGGGGTCTTCGTTGCGTTCATCTCGCTCTACAGCGACCGCGACCACTACCTGAAGATCTGGGAGGCCGTCCTTCTCGGCCTCGTCGTCGTGCTCGTCGCGGTTGCGGGTGACCTCTTCGAGTCGATGCTGAAGCGGGACATGCAGGTGAAAGACACGGGGCGCCTGCTCGGCGGGCACGGCGGTGTGCTCGACCGGGTCGATGCCCTGTTGTTTGCCGCGCCGGCGGCGTATTTTCTCGTGCTGGCGTTCGGCTTCTCCTGAGCAGCCGGGTCTGGTGTCCGACACCCGTCAGGGTGTCTGACACCGCTGTCGACGCTGTTGGCTCAAACGGCGGTGTCAGACCCCGGGCCCCCGTTCGTACACTGGCTCCATGAAGCGCGTCGCCCTCCTCGGCGCCACCGGCTCGATCGGGCGTCAGGCGATCGAGATCGTCGAGGCGCATCCGGAGCTCGAGCTGTGCGCGGCCGCCTCCGGCTCGACGCCGCTCGACGACATCGACGCCCCGCTCAAGCAGGTCGGCGGCGACCTGACCGAGCTGCTCGAGCGCGCGGAGCCGGACGTCGTCCTCAACGCCGTCGTCGGCTTCGCCGGGATCCACGCGACGCTCTGGGCGGTCGAGAACGATGTTCCCCTCGCTCTCGCGAACAAGGAGAGCCTCGTCGCAGGCGGCGAGCTCGTGGACGGCCGCGGCCGAATCATCCCCGTCGACAGCGAGCACTCGGCGCTCTTCCAGTGCCTCGAGGCCAAGACGGGAATCGCGAGCCTCGTGCTCACCGGTTCGGGGGGCCCGTTCCGCGGCCGGACGCGCGACGAGCTCGGTTCCGTGACGCCCGAAGAAGCCCTCGAACATCCAACTTGGCGTATGGGCCCGAAGATCACAGTGGACTCCGCCACGCTCGCGAACAAAGGGCTCGAGCTGATCGAAGCGCACTTCCTGTTCGGACTCCCGTACGACCGCATCGAGGTCGTCATCCAGCCGACCTCGATAGTCCATTCGCTCGTGCGCTTCCGCGACGGCGCCGCGCTCGCGCATGTCGGCTACCCGGACATGCGGGTGCCGATCTCCTACGCGCTGACGTACCCCGAACGGGCCGCAACCGACGTCCCGGCGCTCGACTTCACCGCTTTGACCCTTCAGTTCGAGGCCCCGGATGTCGAGACGTTCCCCATGCTCCAACTCGCCCGGCAGGCCGGGGAAGAGGGAGGTACAGCGCCCTGCGCCTTCAATGCCGCCAACGAAGTGGCGGTTGCGGCGTTCCTCGAGGGCCGGCTGCCGTTCCTCGGCATCGCCGACGTCGTCGCGGACACCCTCGATCGCACGGACACCGCCGCAGCAGCAGACCTCGACGAGCTGGTCGACGCTGACCGCCGCGCGCGTGAACTCGCCGGGCAAGGGCTGCCTGTCGCATGACGTGGTTCGTCGTCATCTTGGGGCTCGTCCTGCTCGTGTTCCTGCACGAGCTCGGGCACTTCAGCGTGGCGCTCGCGGTAGGCATGCGCCCGCGGAGCTTCTACATCGGGTTCCCTCCGGCCGTCTTCAAGACGAAGCGGAACGGCATCGAGTACGGAATCGGCGCGATCCCGCTCGGCGGGCTCGTGCGCATCCCGGGCATGCATCGTCCGGCAGCGCGAGACCTGCAGACGTTCATCAGCCCCGCGGTCCGCGAGGATGCAACGCTCGCCGCGCCCGCAAAACGCGTGCAACGGGCCCTCCAAGCGGACGACTTCGACGCCGCGCGCGAGGCCCTGCCAGAATTGCGCCAAGCGCTCGCGCAGGCGAAGCTGAGCGACAGCGCGCGCCGCTCCTCCGACCGGGCGCTCCGCGAGGTCGACGAGGGAACCGGCAGCGACGCCTACTGGCGCCAGACGACGTGGAAGCGCGTTGCCGTCATCGCAGCGGGCCCAGCGATGAACATCCTCGTCGCATTCCTCATCTTCTTCATCGTTTACGCGACCGGCGCACCCTCGAACAACCTGGCATCGACGAAGGTCGCGCAGGTGGAGTCGAACTCGCCTGCGGCTTCAGCGGGACTGCAGGTCGGCGACAAGGTCATCGCAGTCGACGGCAAGCCGACGCGGTCGTTCGACAGCGTGCGGACGCGGATCGTCGCGAGTCACGGCAGGCCCATCGTCGTCACCGTCGACCGCGGTGGGCAGCACCTGACGCTGCCGCCGCGCGCCACCAAGCACGTCGGCAACCGCTATGTCTTCGGCTTCCTGCCGGCTGCGCAGCTCGTGTCGCACCCGATCGGCGCGAGTGCAGGTCTTGCCGCGCACGACTGCTGGAAGGTGGTCAGCGGGACGTTCACTACGCTCGGCTCGCTCGTGCACAAGAAGGAGCGCGGCCAGCTGACGAGCACCGTCGGCATCGTCCGCGTGTCGCAGCAGGCGCTCCGCGTCGACTTCAACTACTACCTGCAGATCGTCGGCTTCGTCAGCATGTCGCTGGCGCTGCTGAACCTCCTGCCGTTCCTGCCGCTCGACGGCGGGCACATCCTGTTCTCGCTCATCGAGGGAGTGCGACGACGCGCGATCGCGCGGGAGGTCTACGAGCGTGTGTCGGTTGTCGGCTTCTCTCTGATAATCCTGATCTTCCTGATCGCCTTCTCCAACGATCTCGGGGGCCACAGCCCGGGCTAAGGTTCATGCCGTGGCCAGCAAGCGGCAGATCTCGGTAGGAGGCGTCGCAATCGGCGGAGGCGCGCCGGTCGTCGTCCAGTCGATGACGACGACAAAGACGCACGACGTCCCGGCGACGACAGCCCAGATTGCCGAGCTCGTGAGCGCCGGCTGCGAGATCGTCCGCGTCGCGGTCCCGAAGACGGAGGACGCGGAAGCGCTCGGCAAGATCGTCCGCTTCTCGCCGGTCCCGATCATCGCCGACATCCACTTCAACGCGAGCCTCGCGCTGAAGGCGATCGACCAGGGCGTCGCTGCCGTCCGGATCAATCCCGGCAACATCGGCGGCCCGGACAAGGTCGCGGAGGTCGTGCGCGCCGCGAAGGCGAAGGGGATGCCGATGCGGATCGGCGCGAACTCCGGCTCGCTGCCGAAGCACCTCGAGGACATCGCCCACCGCGACCAGGCAGAGGCGCTCGTCGAAGCCGCGCTCGAAGAGGTGCGCCTGCTCGAGAGCCTCGACTACTACGACTTCAAGATCTCGGTGAAGTCGAGCCATGTGCCGACGATGATCCGCGCCTACCGGATGCTCGCCGAGCGTGTGCCGTACCCGCTGCATCTCGGCGTCACCGAGGCCGGCACCGTCTTCAGCGGCTCGATCAAGAGCGCGGTCGGCATCGGCACGCTGCTCGCCGAGGGCATCGGCGACACGATCCGCGTCTCGCTCTCGGCCGATCCGGTCGAGGAGCCGAAGACAGCCTTCGAGATCCTGAAGGCGCTCGGCCTCCGCGAGCGCGGCCCGGTGATGATCGCCTGCCCGTCGTGCGGCCGGGACAACGTCGGCGTGCACACACTGGCCGAGGAGGTCGAGGCGCGGCTCGCGAGCTACCCGCAGGCGTTCGACGTGGCAGTGCTCGGCTGCGCCGTCAACGGGCCGGGGGAGAGCGGCGACGCCGACTTCGGCATCGCCGGGGGACGCGACGTCGGCTTCATCTACGCGCACGGGCGCGTGCTGAAAAAGGTGAGCTCGGACATCCTCATCGACGAGCTCTTCTTCGAGATCGACAAGTGGATCGCGGATGGGATGCACCGCCCGAAACGGCTGAAGATGGCGAAGCCGGCGGCGCTCGCGATGGCCGAAGCGTCGTTGATCCCGCTCGACTAGCCTGCGCGGACAACACGATGATTGACCGGGCATCAAAGCTCTATCTCCCCACGCTGCGCGACGACCCCGCCGACGCGGAGGCCGCGTCGCACAAGCTGCTGGTTCGCGGCGGTTTCATCCGCCAAGTGAGTGCCGGGCTGTGGACATACCTGCCGCTCGGATGGCGGGTGCACCGCAAGGTCGAGCAGATCATCCGCGAGGAGATGGCGGCAATCGGGTCACAGGAGATGTTTGCGCCGGTGCTCACGCCGGCGGAGCTATGGGAGAAGACGGACCGGTACCGCTC
The DNA here is from genome assembly GCA_036496545.1 of Gaiellaceae bacterium. GTDB lineage: Bacteria > Actinomycetota > Thermoleophilia > Gaiellales > Gaiellaceae > Palsa-739. Next base: position 157,387 of record DASXKX010000038.1, read on the forward strand.
GCCCGCGGTCTTCAAGCTCGAGGACAGGGCCGGGCGGCCGTACGTGCTGGCGCTCTCCCACGAGGAGACGTTCACGTTCCACGCGACCGAGATCCAGTCGTACAAGCAGCTGCCGCAGATGTGGTACCACCTGCAGACGAAAGATCGCGACGAGCCACGCCCGAAGGCAGGCCTCCTTCGCGTGCGCGAGTTCGTCATGAAGGACTCGTACTCGTTCGACCGCGACGAAGCGGGTCTCGACGTTAGCTTCCGCCTCCATGCGGACGCATACGTCAAAATCTTCGATCGGTGCGGTCTCGAGTACTACCGCGTACAGGCCGAGTCGGGGCTGATGGGCGGCTCGGAGAGCGACGACTACCTCGCGCCGGCAAACGCGGGGGAGAACATGCTCGTCACGTGTGAGAACGGCGACTACGCCGCGGACATGGACGCGGCGCGCGGCGTTCCGCGTCCGCCGCGGTTCGCGGACCCGCTCGACGCGCCGGAGGAGGTCGAGACGCCCGGCGTGACGACGATCGAGGGACTCGCGGAGTTTCTCTCGATCGACGACGCCGCGACGTCGAAGGCGATGCCGGTCGTGCCGACCGGCGGGACCGTTGTCCTCGCGCTCGTGCGCGGCGACGACCGCCTCGCCGAGGAGAAGCTGATGGGCGAGCTGCAGAGCGACTTCCGTCCCGCGACGGACGAGGAGATCCGCGCCGCATTCGGCGCAGGCGGCGGCTCGCTCGGCCCGATTGGCTTCAAGGGGCGCGTCATTGCCGACGAAACGCTTCGCACCGGGCAGTTCGTCGCCGGCGCAAACCGCGACGGCTGGCATCTCCGCGGCGTCGAAGCCGGCCGCGACTATGAAGCCGAGTTCGCCGACATCCGCACGACGAAGGAAGATGACACGTGCCCGAGCTGCGGCGGACGCCTCATCGTCCAGACGGCAATCGAGCTTGGGCACATCTTCAAGCTCGGCGCGCGCTACTCCGTCCCGCTCGGCGCGACGTTCCTCGACGAGGACGGAACCGAGAAGCCGTTGATCATGGGCAGCTACGGGATCGGGCCCGGCCGCGTGATGGCCGCGATTGTCGAGCAGCACCACGACGAGCAGGGGATCGCGTGGCCCACGGAGGTCACGCCGTACGACGCGCACGTCGTCGCGCTGGCCGGCGCCGAGGAGATCGCGCTGCACGCGGCGGAGGCGCTTGACGCCGCGGGTCTGGACGTCCTCCTCGACGATCGCGACCTCCGTGCGGGAGAGAAGTTCGCGGACGCCGATCTGATGGGCTGTCCGCTTCGTATCACGGCGGGCAAGAAGAGCCTCGAGGACGGCCGCGTCGACGTCCGGAACCGCGCGACCGGCGAGGAACAACGGTTAGCCGTGTCCGATCTGGGGAAGGATTCGCGGTAGTGGCGCGGCGGCGGCGTTTCAGTGAGGACTCGTTTGGGCCGACGATTGAGGTGCTCATGGCAGAGGCGGGGGTCACCTACCGCGAGCTCGCCGGGCGCACCGGTCTGTCGGCCGGCTACCTCAACCATCTGGTCCACGGGAACCGGCCGGTGCCGTCGAACGACGTCGTCCGAACGCTCTCCGATGCGCTCGGGGTCGAGCCGGAGCACTTTCGCGAGTTCCGTCTACGTGCAATCACCGACCGGCTGGAGGCCATGCCGGAGTTGATCGACCGCCTTTACAAACGCTTGGGGTAAACGCATAGGATCGGAAGCGTCGACCGGGAGGTGTGGGCACACGATGGCGGCGGTGAGCTTCGACGGGGTCACGAAGACGTATCCAGACGGCACGACTGCCGTGAACCACCTGGACCTGGACATCTCTGACGGCGAGTTCATGGTGCTCGTCGGCCCGTCGGGCTGCGGGAAGACGACGGCCCTCCGCATGGTGGCGGGACTCGAGGACATCTCGGGCGGCATCGTCAAGATCGGCGACCGGACGGTCAACAACGTCCCGTCGCGCGACCGCGACATCGCGATGGTCTTTCAGAGCTACGCGCTCTACCCGCATCTCTCGGTCTACGACAACATCGCATTCGGCCTGAAGATCAAGAAGGTGCCGAAGGCTGAGATCGAGAAGCGTGTCAACGAAGCGGCCCGCATCCTCGACCTCGAGCCGTACCTGAAGCGCAAGCCCAAGGCACTCTCGGGCGGCCAGCGCCAGCGGGTCGCGATGGGCCGCGCGATCGTGCGCCAGCCTGCAGCGTTCCTCATGGACGAGCCGCTCTCGAATCTCGACGCGAAGCTGCGCGTGCAGATGCGCGCGGAGATCGCGGGGCTCCAACGTGATCTCGGCGTCACGACGATTTACGTGACGCATGACCAGATAGAAGCGATGACGATGGGCGACCGTGTAGCCGTCATGCGCAAGGGCGAGCTCCAGCAGGTCTCCGACCCGCAGATGCTCTACGACAAGCCCGTCAATCTCTTTGTCGGCGGGTTCATCGGCAGCCCGGCGATGAACATGCTCGAGGCGACGCTGGAGCGCTCGAACGGCAGCCTCAAGGCTGACCTCGGCAACCAGTCGATCGACCTGTCGGGCGAGACGATGGCAGCGCATCCCGAGCTCAAGGCGTACGAGGGGCGCGAAGTCGTCCTCGGCATCCGGCCCGAGGATCTCGAGGATGTTGCGCTCGCGGGGGACGCGCCGGCAGGTCACAGGCTGAAAGGGAGCGTCGAGCTGACGGAAGCGCTTGGCTCCGAGATCATGGTGCATTTCTCGGTCGACGCGAAGCACGCAGTCACGGACGAGGTACGCGAGCTCGCCGAGGACACAGGTGACGACCGCCTCCCGCAGGAAGGCGAGGCCCAAGACAAAGCCACGCTGGTCGGCCGCTTCGGTGCACGCTCGCGCGTTCGCAAAGGCTCGCCTGTCGAGGTCGCTGTCGACACGCGCGCGCTGCATTTCTTCGACCCGGACACCGGGCTCGGCATCTACGACGGAACTTCCACGAAGGGAGCTGCATGAGTCGCACACGAATCGCAGTGGTGGGCGTGGCGGTCGCCCTGGCACTCCTCGCCGCGGGCCTCGCCGGCGCATCGACGCGCCATCACGCGACACCTGCAGGCGTGAACGCGAACATCAAGGGAACGATTAACTTCGACGGGGTCTGGACGTCGTCGACGGGGCAGAAGCAGTTCCAGGACGTGATCAACGGTTTCAACAAGATCTACCCGAATGTCAAGGTCAACTACAAGCCGGTGGGAGACAGCCTGCCGACGGTGCTCGCGACGGCAGTCGCGGGCGGACATCCGCCGGACATGGCGGACATCGCGCAGCCGGGAACCGTGAGACAGTTCGTCCAGCAGGGCAAGCTGAAGCCGATCACCTACGCGAACGGCGTGATCTCGAAGAACTTCTCGCCGGGGTTCAAGGCGCTCGGGACGTTCAACGGCAAGCTGTACGCCCTAACCTTCAAGGCGGCCAACAAGTCACTCGTCTGGTACAACGTCCCGGCCTTCAAGAGCGCGGGTGTCAATCCGCCGAAGACCTGGGCGCAACTCCTCTCGGCCGCGAAGACGATCAAGCAATCGGGCACGCCGGCGTACTCGATCGGCGGCTCTGACGGCTGGACACTCACCGACATGTTCGAGAACATCTACCTGCGCACGTACGGAGCCGCGAAGTACGAGGCCCTGGCCGCGCACAAGATCAAGTGGACAGATCCATCGGTCGCCGGCGCGTTGAAGCTGATGGGACAAGTGCTCGGCGACACGTCGAACATCGCCGGCGGGACGTCAGGCGCGCTGCAGTACGGGTTCAACGACTCAGTGACGAACGCGTTCGCCGACCCGCCGAAGGCGGCGATGGTGTTCGAAGCCGACTTCGTCGCCGGTGTCATCCTCTCGTCGACGAAGGCGCAGGCGGGCACGGGATTCAACGTGTTCCCGTTCCCGCAGACGAAGGCGGGAAGCTCCGGCTCGAGCAGCGTCGAGATCGCGGGTGACCTGTTCGTGACGTTCCGGGACACCCCGGCCATCGAGGCCTTCGTCAAGTATCTGGCGACCGCGCCTGCCGCGATCATCTGGGCGAAGCAGGGCGGGTTCGGCACGGGCAACAAGAACGTGCCGGCCAGCGTCTACCCGGATGCGATCACGCGCCTGTCGGAGGTGCCGATCAAGACGGCGACGTCGGTCGCGTTCGACATGTCCGACGAACAGCCGCCGTCGTTCGGAGCGACTGCGGGACAGGGCGAATGGGGGCTCTTCCAGACGTTCCTGAAGAGCCCGTCGGACATCGCCGGCGTCCAGAAGAAGCTCGAGTCCGCCGCAACCGCGGCATACAAGAAGGGCAAGTAGCAACGTGACGGCTGGGGGGATAGTCGCGGAGCCGCCCATTGCGGCGGCCCCGCCCCCCCAGGCCGGGCCAGGTCGGCTCGGCCGGTTCCTGACGGGCGCGATCTTCCTCACGCCCGCCGCAGTGCTGCTCGTGACGTGGATGGTCTACCCGGCGATCTACACGATCATCCGCAGCTTCTTCGGCCAACACGGCTTCATCGGGAACTGGGTCGGCTTCGACAACTACAAGACGCTCTTCACGACCGCGACGCTGAGGACGGCGATCAAGAACAACGCCATCTGGGTCGCGGTCGTCCCGGCACTCGTGACCGCGATCGGGCTGATCTTCGCCGTCCTCACCGAGCGCGTGCGCTGGTCGGTCGCGTTCAAGACCGTCGTCTTCCTGCCGATGGCGATCTCCGCGTTCGCGACCGGCGTGACCTGGCGGATCATGTACCAGCAGGACCCGCAGCTGGGCGCGGTGAACGCGCTTGCCCGGTCGGTGCACGACGTGGTCAACCCGCCGGGCGTGCTCTCGCAGGCGACGCCTGCCGTCCCGCAGCTCCAAACCTCGGGTGGCGCAATGGTGCTGAAGACGCCGCTCCATGCCGGCAGCATCGCGCTCCTGCCCCTGACGGGCATCGCTCCCGACCAGGTACCCGCGGGCGCGAAGCAGGCCGTTAAGCCGCCGCCAAAGCAGGGCGACATCGTCGGCACGGTCTGGCGCGATTTCAAGCCCGGCGGCGGCAAGCCGGGCGTCGTCGAGCAAGGCGAACAGGGGCTGCCGGGGGTGACGGTCCAGCTTCGAGATGCATCCGGAAAGACCGTCCAGTCGACGACGTCGGCGAGCGACGGCACCTATGCGTTCTCGAACGTCGGCAGCGGCACGTTCAACGCGTCGATCGGCGCCGAGACGTTCGCGCAGCCGTTCGCCGGCTATGCGTGGCTCGGCCCCAAGCTGATCAACCCGTCGCTGATGATCGCTTACATCTGGATCTGGGCCGGCTTCTCGATGGTGGTGATCGGCGCCGGGCTCGCTGCGATGCCCCGTGACGTGCTCGAGGCCGCGCGGACCGACGGCGCCTCCGAGTGGCAGGTCTTCCGCCGCGTGACGGTGCCGCTGCTCGCTCCAGTCCTGAGCGTCGTCTTCGTCACGATGATCATCAACGTCCTCAAGGTCTTCGACATCGTGTACAGCCTCGCGCCGCAATCGACGCAGGCGAATGCAAACGTGATCGCGCTCGCGATGTACTACACCGCCTTTGCAGGCGGCGGGAACTTCGGCGTGGGCTCCGCGATCGCCGTATTCCTGTTCCTGCTCGTGGTCCCCGTGCTCGCGCTCAACATCCGCCGCTTCCGGAGGGACGTGTGATGGCAACCGCCGACGTCGCACTCGAGCTTCCGAAACCGCGCGACAGCGTCGCGTCGAAGGTTCTCCGCTGGGTCGCGAAGGCGCCGCTCCACCTGTTCCTCGTCGTGCTCGGCCTGCTGTGGCTCGTGCCGACGGTCGGCCTCTTCCTGACGTCGATCCTGCCGGTGTCGGCGCTCGCGTCGAAGGGCTGGTGGCAGATCTTCTCGAAGCCGAGCCTCGCCACGTTCTCGAACTACAGCGCCCTCTTCCACAACGCAGGGCTGACGAACGCGCTCAAGACCACCGCGTACATCTCCGTCTCGAACACCGTGCTCGTTGTCGTGATCGGGGCGATGGCCGGTTACGCATTCGCTTGGCTCGACTTCCCCGGGCGCGACTGGACGTTCATTGCGGTCATCGGTCTGCTCGTCGTGCCGTTGCAGATGGCGCTGATCCCGATGTTCAGGCTCTACGACCATCTCGGCCTCTACGACACGTGGATCGGCATCTCGCTCTTCCACGTTGCATTCGGGCTGCCGTTCGCGATCTTCCTGCTGCGAAACTTCTTCATAGGGCTCCCGAAGGACATCCTCGAGTCGGCGCGGATCGACGGCGCCAACGAGATCGTCATCTTCGTGCGCCTCATCCTGCCGCTGGGCCTGCCGGCGATCGCGTCGCTTGCGATCTTCCAGTTCCTCTGGACGTGGAACGACCTGCTCGTCGCCTTGACGTTCGGGCAGAATACGCAGCCCATCACCGTGTGGATCGCGGGACAGCTCCGCGAGTTCGGGACGAGCATCGACATCATCGCGCCGGCCTCGTTCATCTCGCTCATCGTGCCGCTGATCGTCTTCTTCGCGTTCCAGCGCTACTTCGTCCAGGGGCTGCTGGCCGGCTCGGTGAAATGACGGTTGCCGTCGTCGGCTCTGGTCTCGCGGGCTTCACCGCGTACCAGACGCTGCGACGCGGCGGGCTCGAGCCGGGCGAGATCGCAGTCTTCGGGACCGACGCCGATCCCGCGGCCGTCTGGCGCAGACGCGCCGAGGCGATCCGCCAGCGCGAGATGCGGTCCGAGAGCGACGGGCACTGCCTCGCGACCTCGTTCCCCGGGCTCGCGGTGCGCGAGGCGTGGCGTCGTCGCTCGCCCGCGCCGCTGGTCTCGTCGGTGCTCGACCGCTACCACCCGACGGTCGACGAATTCCTCTCGCACGTCGAGCAGCTGCGCGACCGGAGTGGGTGGGACGGCAGCGTCCGGGGCACACGCATCGAGCGGATCCGCGCGGTCGACGGGGGCTTCGCGCTCGACGGGCACGGGGCGTTCCGGCACGTGCTCGTGGCGCCGGGCTATCCTGGCCTGAACGTCCCGGATGACCTACGCAACGACCGGCGCGTCGTGCACGCGTACGAGCCGCACGAGTACGCGTCGACGGTCACGGTGGTGGGGGCTGGGCTTGCTGCCGCGACCGAGTGGCTGAACGCGCTCGAGGCCGGCTCCGAGGTCGTGTCGGTGCGGCGGCGCGAGCCGCTCCGGCGGCCGCTCAACGTCCCGCGTGAGTATTTCTCACAACGCGGCCTCGCGCCTTTCCATCGGCTCGGGCCCGAGGAGCGGAAGGCCCGCCTGCGGACGCTGCTCGCGCCCTCGTATCCGCCGGGACAGCGGTTCGACGAGCCGCTCGCCCGTGCGGCGGCCGACGGGCGGTTCCGCGTCGAGGCGTCGGTGAACGGCTCTGAGCAGGTCATCTGTGCAACGGGCTTCGTCCGCGGCTTCCGTGCCGACACGTTGCTCGCCCGGCTCGTCGAGGACCACGGCCTCGCGACCGAAGGTGAATGGATCGCGCTCGACTCGGATGCGTCGGTCCCTGCGTTGACGGACACGACGCGCACGCTCGCGCTCGCCGGCGCGCCCGCGCAGTGGGCGTACCCGGCGGCGGACACCCTCGCCGGCGCGCGCTACGTCGCGCACGGCTTCCTTCGAAGGATCACGGCATGTCGTACACGCTGAGAGGCCGAATCGAGTCGCGCCTCGCGGCGCTCATGCCGGTAATCGTTGCGGCCGGTGTGCTCGCGCTCGCGCAGCATCGCTGGTGGCCCGTCGAGGCGGTCGCCCTCATGCTCGGCGTCGGCCTGCTCCTCGACCTGCAGGTCTACCGCTGGCTTCGTTATCAGCCCGGATGGGCGGCCGTGCCCTTCGGCGTCGTCGAGCTCGGCGTGCTGATCGGGCTGATGCACGCGGCGGGAATCATGGCGCCGCTCGGGCAGGCGACCGCGCTCTTCGCGGGCGGCTGGGTAGTCGCCCAGCTGCTCGGCCACGCGGCGTTCCCGCTGCTGCGCATCGGCTACGCCGAGGACGGGGGGCAGCTCGGGCGCGTCGGCCTTGTCTCGGCGGTCGCGGTCGGCGTCGCGCTCGCCGGCGCAGGCGCCACCGCGTACGCGCAGTTGCCGCCGGTCGTCCACCTCGCCGCCGGCGTGCACCAGGGCCCGCTCGTGATCTCACACCGTGAGGTGCTCGTCGGCGCGCCGGGCGCGGTCGTCCGCGGCGGCATCGTCGTCGCCGCAGACGGCGTCACGATCAAGAACCTGTCGATCGTCGGCGGTGAGAACGGCATTACGGTTGACGGGCACCAAGGCACGACGATCAAGAACGTTTCGGTCTCGGGCGCGAAGCTCGACGGCATTCATGTCCGCTTTGCCTCGGTAAAGATCCACGACTGCGCGATCGACATGGTCGGCAACAGTCTCGGCCAGGGCATCGACATCTCGTACACGATGGGCTACGGCATGAGCATGGTCGACGGCTGCAGTGTCGTGGGAGGGATGGTGGGCATCACCACCCACGGGTCGATGAGTGAGATCTCGAACAACAACGTGAGCCGAACGACGATGACCGGCATCTCGATGACCGAGATGTCGATGGGAATGGTCGAGCGCAATACGGTGCGCGGAGCACTGGGTGTCGGCATCTATTGCAACGACCGGTCGATGTGCGAGATCGAGCGCAACACCGTTGTGGACACGAAGCCCGACAACGCGAACGGCGACGAGTCGCGCCGCGGCTTCGGCTTCCTCGCGTCGTTCCAGTCGGAAGCCGACCTGCGCGGGAATCAGCTGAGGGACAACCCGGTGCCGATGGGGACGGTCACCCAGTCGCTCATCCGCGCGACGCACTAGCGGCAGTCCAGCGCTCCTCGATCCGCCGAGTCTTCCAGATGACCCCTGATACCACCCACGTCAGCACGAACATGCCGACGATGCCGTAGCCGAGCGTGCTGAAGTCGAGCCACGTCGTCTGTGCCGCGACCTGCAGCAGCTCGATGCCGCCGATGCCGAGCGCCACAGCGACGGACAGCGACGTGACGGTGAGGTTGTAGTAGACCTTCCGCACCGGCGTCGAGAACGCCCAGCCGTACGCGTGCGCCATGAACGCGCCGTCAGCGGTATCCATCAGCGACATGCCGGCCGCGAACAAGAGCGGGAGGGAGAGGATCGCGAGGAACGGAACGTGGTGCGTCGCCGCACCGGTCGAGAGCGCGAGCAACCCGACCTCGCTCGCGGTGTCGAAGCCGAGCCCGAAGAGAATCCCGAGTGGGTACATGTGCCAGCTCTCGCGGATCCGGCCGGCAACGTGCCGCAGCAGCCCGCGGCTCATGAAGCCGCGGTCGTAGAGCCGCTGCTCGAGCCGCGCCTCGTCGAGCTCGCCACGGCGCAGGTCGAAGAAGATCCGGGCGATGTCGATCAGCACGAGCAGGTTGAGCGCGCCGATTGCGAGCAGGAACATTCCGGAGACGCCGGTGCCGACGTAGCCGCCGACCGTCTGGAAGCCGGGCAGCTTCGCCTTCACTGCCGTCGCCGCGACGGCGAGGCCGGTGCAGAGGCCGAAGACAACCGTCGAGTGCCCGAGCGAGAAGAAGAACCCGACGCCGAGCGAGCGCTTGCCGCGCGCGAGGAACGTCCGCGTCGTGTTGTCGATCGCCGCGATGTGATCCGCGTCGAATGCGTGCCGTAGCCCGAACGTGTACGCGAGCACACCGACGCCCGCGAGCGCCGGGTTGCCGGACGCGTACCACGCGAAGAGCCCCCAGCCGAGCACGTGGAGGAGCGCGACGACCCCGGCGAAGCCGGAGAGCCGGAGCCACATCTCAGTGCACCTTGCCGACGGCGTGGAGGGTCATGACGGCGCCCGCAACGAGGATCACTGCGGCCGACAGTGCGGGGAGTGCGCGGATCAGCAGGCCGTCGAAGCTCCGCTTCGCGAACGCCTTCTTCGCGACCACGGCGACCATGCCGATGCCCGTGATCGACAGCGCCAGCCCGACCGAAAACGCGACGATCAGGACGAGCCCGAAGGCGAGCCGGTGCAGGGAGATCGCGGCCAGCAGGACAACGAGCGCCGACGGGCACGGCAGCAGCCCACCCGAGATCCCGACGGCGAGGAGGCCCCTGTGCGAATGATGATGCTCGTGTTCGTGCCGATGTGCCCTCGCATGTGCGACGCGACCGCGCAACACGGTGATCCCGATGGCGACGACCATCAACCCTGCGACGAGGTCGATCCACGGGTAAAGGCGGTCGGGGACGATCCACTGCGACAGGCCGAGTGTCACGAGCCCGAGCGCGAAGACGCCGATCGTGTGCGTGATGGTGACGATCGCTCCGAGCAGCGCCGCGTCTTTCGGCGAGCCGCGCTTCCCGATCAGATACGCGGTCACGATCGTCTTGCCGTGCCCCGGCGAGAGCGCGTGCGCGGCGCCCCAGAAGAGCGCAGCGGCGAGCGAGGCGAGGATGACGAGCGCGCTCAAGTGCGAGCGGCCGATCAGACGTGTGAAGCCGGAGTCGGCAACGCGGTCGGGCGCTTCGAGGGCGGCGCCGCGTGTGAGGCCGGGCACACGATCGGACGTCGGTGAGAGAGTCGCCGTCGCCGACGTACGATCGAGCGGGCTTTGCAGCAGGCTCTTCGGATACGCGAGGAGCTCGTCGGAGAGGCTGGGCGTCTTTGCGCCCATGACGATCTCCTTCCAGCCAATGCGGTCGGCGTAGTTCGCGTCGTGGACCGTGACGCGCGACGCGCTGTCGACGAGCGGCCCTCGAAAGATCGCCTCGAGGCGCATCGTGTGCAGCCCGCCGACTCCGATCGGGAACGCGAGCGCGTGCGCGGTCGGCGCGAGCACCGCGGGCCCGCCGCCGACAGTGACGTGGAGGCCGCGCGCGAGCCGCCTTGCGTACACCGCCGGGTTCACGCCTTCCTGCCGCGCCTGGAACGTCGGGATTTCCGCCATGTCGAGGACATAGCGCACGTAGAGGCGATGTCCGGCCACTTCCACGCGCGCGAAGCGGTTGATCGTGAAGTTGCCCAGCGGATGTGCCTGCGCCGCGACCGGCGTAACGAGCGCCGCCGCGAGCACGAGCAGGACGGCCAGCTTTCTCATCGATGTGCACCTTTCGCTGCGACCGAGGACCAAAGGACGGAGAAATGCGGGTTGAGCGCGAGCGCGCGGCGGTACCACTCGGCAGCGCCGCGCTTGTCGCCGAGGCAGGCCGCAATCCAGCCGCGGTGGAAGAACTTGAGCGCGTCCTGCGTGCCGAGCCGGAGCGAGCGCTCGGAGTACGGCAACCCTGCGCGGCATTGCCCGTTGCGTGCAAGCGTCCAGGCGAGCACGTCATCACCGAAGACGCTGGGGCGGTCGACGTAGCCTTTGCGCGCGAGCTCGAGCGCGTGCGTGAGGGCGATGCCATGGTCGGCGTCGAAGAGCGCGATGTCGAGGTCGTTCTTGACACCGTTCGCGGCGAGCACGCGCTCGATCACACCGATGAGCGCGTACCGGCGTTGCGCATCGACGCGATCGCCGACGGCGCGGTAGAGATCGCCGAGCAGTCCGACCTGCTGCGGCAGCGGCACGCGGTCGACGGCGCGCCGTTCGTAGCCGATCGCCTCCCAGAGATGCCCGAGCGACGTCTGTACCTGCGCCATGCCGTCGAGCGCGAAGTAGTACGTCGGAGCGAGATCGACAGCGAGCTCGAGCTGGTCGAGCGCCGGCCGCGGGCGGCCGTGACCGAGGTACAACAGGCCGAGCTGCGTGTGCGTCCATGACGATGCCTCGCGCTCCCCGACGGCGGCCGACGCGGCGAGTGACATCGCACGCTCGGCGGCTGGAATGTGGCCGAGCAACTCGCGCGCGTAGGAGACGCGCGCATAGCTCGAGACGTCCGGCTTCATCGCGGCCATGCGGTCGAACGCCTTGAAGGCTTTCGCATAGCGGCCGAGCTCGAGCTCGGCATCACCGATGACGCCGTAGACACCGGCGGTCGTCGGCGAGATGGCGTGCGCACGGCGGCCGAGCGCGAGCGCAAGCCGGAAACGGTGACGCGACAGGGCGAGCTGGCCGAGACCCGCGGTCGCGATGAGGTCGCGGGGCTCGAGGGAGAGCGCCTCGCGGAGAATCCCTTCGGCCTTCGTGTAGTACGTTGCGTCGCCTGTCTCGCGCACACGCTGCTCGTCGGCGAGGCCGAGCGTATCGAGCGCCTTTACGTTCTTTGGATTCGCGCGCAACTCGGCCTGGAGGCCGGAGACCTCCGCCTCGGTGTCACCTGCCGCGAAGCCCTTCTGCAGCTCGGCTGCGACCGCAGTCGGCAACACATCACTTGCGGTCGCCGGCGCCGGCGTGCGGTGCCAGAGACCGCCGAGGGCGAGGATTGCGGCGGCCGAAGCCGCCGCAATCCCTGCGATGAGAAGCCGTCGCGCCACTACGGGTGCGTCGGGGAGGTGACGCCCTTGGTGTTGGCGAAGCCGCTGAACGGCGCCGGCACGTAGGGGAACACGTGCAGGTTCGGCTGGTCGTTCGCGTCCACGCCGTCACCGAGCGGCAGGCTGTGGCCGATCAACGCACCACCGACGACACGCTCTGAGATGTCGATGACGTCGTCCTCGAGCCTCCGTCCGTTCGGATAGCCGGCGAGGTCGCCGCCGATCACGCCGAGCGGCTTGATCTTGTCGAACGCCGTCGGCGGGACCGACAGGTTGAGCCGGAGCTCATCCGCGAACGTCGGGCCGGTGAAGTTCAGCATCGGCAACTTGAGGCCGGTGCCGAGAACGTCCACGAGGTCCTGCCGGTTCGTGTCCTGGAACGGGCCGAACTGCGGATACAGCTTCTGCAGCACGGTCGCGAGGATGGGGTTCTGGTAGTACGTCTCGAACTGCTTGTCGTTTGCGGGCGACGACGCGTTCCACTTGTCCTTGAGGTTCGTCGGGATGATCACCTCGTTGATCAGCGGGTTGCCGAGGCGCGAGACCTGCCTCCAGCCGCCGTTGCCGTACCCGTCCTTCGCGCTCGCCGACTTGCGGCGCTCCGTGACGGCTGCGACGCGGCGGTCGGTCGCGGCCCACACGCCGATCGTGTGGTTCGTGCCGTTGTCGAGCTGGGACTTCGGGATCTGCAGCGCGATCGAGTGCACGCCGTAGCCGGCAAGGAAGTCCTTGCCGCCGCCGGTCGCGCCGGTGCCTTCGCGGATCGCGACGAGATCGAAGATCGCGCCGACGTCGGCGAAGAACGGATCGTCACGCTGGCCGGCGAATACGGTCGTGCCGTCGCTCAGCTGATGGATGCCCTGTGCTGCGAGCGCCGAGTAGTTCGGCGTCGAGCGCGGGCCGATGTTGTCGGGCGGCGTGAGCAGCCCGGAGCCGACCGTCGTCGTTTTCTTTCCGACGGTTTTCGTGACGGTGTACGACTGCTGCGTGTTGCCGAGGAAGAACTGCGACGGGAGGTTCTTGAACCGGAACTGGTACGAGATGTCCGGCTTGCCGTCGCCGTTCTGGTCGACGTAGATGTCGTAGCGGGCGGTCGAGCTGAACGTGTAGTAGTTCGGGCCCGCCGCGGGATCCTCGCCCGGGATCCAGTTGGCGATGAGCGTCGCGGTGTCCGGCTTGTCCGGCGACACGAACGCGTAGAGGTCCGTGTTATCAGCGGTCGGATCTTGCGAGATGAGCGGCGCCTCTCTGTGACTCGACGCCGAGGCGGCTTTCGGCCCGCCGCCACGAGTTGCGGCGACCGCAATGAGCGCAGCCACGGCAGCGGCCAGCACGAGGCCGAGTACGAGCTTCCTCACGAGTGCGACTCCTTATGTCGTCGACGGCCCTGAGTGCGGGGGAAGGAACCGTCGTTTGTCGCGTGCTATTCGTCGCGCACGCGCAAGCGGTTCAGTGCCGGCGTTGCGCTCGGCGCAGCGCTTCGAGGCGGCGGCGATCGAGCTTCGTCGGGCGCGCGCCAAGGTCGGCGCCGAGCGGTCGCGCGAGCTTGCGCTCCGCGACGTGGCGGTCGCGGCGTGCGATTGATTCCGGCGTTTCCTCGTACAGCGCCTGCGCGGTCGGCGCGGGGCCGCGCTTCTCGGAGAGCCCTTGGACGACGACGGTTCGCGTCAACCCGCCGATCGTGATGTCGACGGCGTCGCCGATCTGGAGCTCGCGCGCGGGCTTCACGCGTGCGTCGTTCACGTGCACCTTGCCCCCGGCGACGGCGTCACTCGCGAGGCTCCGCGTCTTGAAGAAGCGGGCCGCCCAGAGCCACTTGTCGACGCGCACCTGATCCACGCTGCCATGGTCGCAGGAATGAGAGGCTTGGCAGCGTGATCCGCCGGACTTCCCTGTCGCCGCGGGTCGGTGCGATCGCCGCCGTCCAGTTCGCCGTCCTGGTCGCGACGAGCACCCGGTACGGCTATCACCGCGACGAGCTGTACTTCATCGTTGCCGGCTCGCATCCGGCGCTCGGCTATCCCGACCAGCCGCCGCTCGTGCCGCTGATCTGCTGGGCGATGCACTCGCTCCGGCACTCGCTGGTGCTTCTGCGCTTGCCGTCGGCACTCGTGGCAACGACGATGACATTGCTCGCGGGTGAGATCGCGCGCGAGGTCGGCGGGCGGCAGCGTGCGCAGGTGATCGCCGCTGCGTGCGTCGCATCGAGCGGGTTCGCGCTCGCCGTCGGCCACTTCGTGACCACGACGACGTTCGACCTGCTCAGCACGACGGCGTTCCTGTGGCTCGTCGTTCGCGCCCTTGTTCGCCGCAGTGCGCGGCCGATGCTTGCGGCGGGCATCGTCGTCGGGCTCGGCGTTGAGGCGAAGCCGCAGGTTGGGTTCGTCGCGGTCGTGGTCGTCGGCGCGCTACTCGTGCTCGGGCCGCGCCATGAGCTCCGGTCGTGGTGGACTATCGGCGGCGTCGTTGCCGCAGTCGCCATCGCGGCGCCGTATGTGGTCTGGCAGCAGCAGCACGGTTGGCCGCAGCTGACGGTCGCGCGCAACATCGGCGGCTCGGCGGAGGGCGGCCGCATCGGTTTCATTCCGTTCCAGCTGCTGCTCGTCAGCCCCCTGCTCGCGCCGGTGTGGATCGCAGGACTTCTCGCGCCGTTCCGGCGGCTCGAGCTGCGGAGGTTGCGGTTCGTACCGGTGACGTACGTCGTGCTCCTCGTTGCGTACATCGCAGGGGACGGGAAGGCGTACTACCTCGCGAGCCTCTATCCGGCGGTGCTCGCGCTCGGTGCGCTGCCAGCAGCGGACTGGACCGGTCGCGCTCGCATGCGTGCGCGGACGCTCACTGTCGCGATCGCGGTCAGCGTGGTGATCAGCGCATTCCTCGCGTTGCCGCTGCTGCCTGCGCGGTCGTTGCAGGGCAGTGCTGTCATGGCGGTGAATCCCGACCAGGGCGAGACCGTCGGCTGGCCGCGGTTCATCGACACGGTGACGACGGCCTGGCACGCGATTCCCGCTCGCGAACGCTTCCACACGGCGATCTTCACCGGCAACTACGGCGAGGCGGGCGCCGTCGACGTCCTCGGCCGCTCACACGGATTGCCGCGCGCGTACAGCGGGCACAACGGCTTCAGCGAGTGGGGGATGCCGCCGGCGACCGACACACACGTTCTGTTGATCGGGTACGACCGGCCGGCGTATGCGGCGCCGTACTTCAGCAGCTGCCGCACGCTTGCGACGATCGACAACGGCGTCGGTCTCGAAAACGACGAGCAAGGACTGCCACTTCTGTTCTGCCGGCCGGCGGCGCCGTGGTCAGCGCTCTGGCCGCGGCTTCGCCACTACGGTTGACGCTCGTATTCTTCTGGTGTGCCCGTCACCGTCGACGAAGTTCGCGCATTCGCGTCGACGCTCCCGCGCGCGTACGAGGCATTCGTGCGCGGCCGGATCAAGTACCGCGTCGGCCAGATCGTCTTCCTCTCGTTCTCGAAAGAGGGCGACGTGATGGGCTTCGGGTTTCCGAAAGAGTGGCGCGCCACGCTCGTCGAGAACGAGCCGGAGAAGTTCGCGCTCCCGAGCGAGACCGACATGCGCTTCAGCTGGGTGCACGTGCGGCTCGACCTGATCGACCGCGAAGAAATGCAGGATCTCGTCGAAAACGCCTGGGCGCTGTGCGTCCCGAAGTACGTCGCAGCCGAGTACATGGCGGCGCAAGGCTACGAGTAAAGCTTGATACCGTGTGCGTCGTCGCGGGGCGTGGCGCAGCCTGGTTAGCGCGCTAGTCTGGGGGACTAGAGGTCCCGAGTTCAAATCTCGGCGCCCCGACTAAGGCCCAGCAATTCGCGGGGTTTTCTCTCTCAGGAGCGGCGTCTCAAGGTCGTCGGGTACACGACGGGTACAGATCGGTGGTATCGTCGGGGCATCTCAGGCCACGTCGATAGGAGGTAGTCCACGATGACTCCCCGCAGAGCATCTCTACGTGTCGCGCATCAGGCGTCGTGTCCGAACGCGACGAAGTCGAGCATCGACAGCCTCAAGGGCTGCAAGTGCAGGCCGTCCTACTACGTCTTCAACCGCCGACCGGACGGCACGGTCGAGAAGTCCGCGCGAGTGAAGGACCGGCAGGTGGCAGAGCGCGCGCTCCGCAAGGTCCAGGTCGCGATCGACGAGGGTCGGGTGGGACTGTCGCGGCCCACCCATAAGACGTTCGGCGAGTGGGCCGACGAGTACCTCGAGATCATCGGGAAGCACGGCCGCAAAGGCTCGACCGTGGCCGCGTACACGACGACGCTCGAGGCGTACGCCCGTCCCGCGTTTGGGACGACACCGCTCCGCCAGGTGGGCAACCCGGAGCTCCGGAAGATGGTGGAGGCGATCCGCGAGAAGGGCGGCAGCGACGCGACCGTGGCGAAGCATCTCCGGCACGTCGGCGCGATCTTCCAGGGCGCCGTGGACGACAGCCTCATTGCGGCCAACCCGGTCCCGAAGTTCAAGAAGTCGCTGCGGCTGCGGATCTCCGGCGGCGTGGAACCGTTCACCGACCTCGAGCTAGCGCGCCTGTGGGCGTCACTTGACGCGCTCAAAGCCGAGGCGGTCTATGTCGCGTTTCTGAAGACGGCCGCGGTAACGGGCGCCCGCGTCGGCGAGCTCGCCGCGCTCAACCTCGGCGACGTCGACCTCCTCGCTGGCACCGTGCGGATCGAACGGCACTACGACCGCGACTCCGGCACGTTCACGCTGCCGAAGGACGGCGAGGCGCGGACGCTGAACCTGATCCGGCCGGCGCGCACGCTGCTCGAGGAATGGATCAAGCTCCACGGCGACCGGGACGACACGGCGCCGCTCTTCCCGGCGCCCCGCGGCGACCGGATCAACACGCAGTATCTGCGGAAGCTCGTCACCGATGGGATGGCGAAGGCGAAACCGCCGATCCCGAAGACCGGGGAGGGGGGACGGCCGCGGAAGCCGCTGCACTCGCTCCGCGCGACGTTCGACCGCATCTGCCTAGAGCGCGGCCTGCATCCGCAGTGGGTGCAGGCGCAGCTCGGCCATTCGTCGGCGGAACTGACGCTGCAGGCGTACGGGCAGTGGACGGACGCGGCGAAGCGCGCCGAGGCCGACAAGCTCGAGGCCGAGGGCGTCCCGGTCTAGAAGGCGGTACCGTGCGGGAGGGCGCGCCTGCCCTCCCGCGTGGCCTGAGAACTTCGTGGGTTGCGGGCGCGCCTTGTTCCGTCCGGCCCGCCGCCTACCGTGTGTTTGTGGGTAGCACCTGTCCAACGTCCGATCGGCGCAGTACCGTTGCGCTGTTACCGGGACAAGTGCGGCCAAAATTCGTCCCCGGCGTCGACCCAGATCTTCTCCAGCGATTCGAGGCGGCAAAGGCTTTGCTCAGCGAAGCATTCCCTGCACCGACGTTCGGCATGTTCATCGCGCCGCTGCGAATAGCGGGCCAAGGACCCGATGGTGAAATCGTGATCGTCGCTCCGTCCCATCTCTCCGGAGAATGGCTCCAAGCGCATTTCGCGGAGCTGCTATCTGTCGCTCTAGATCGCGCTGGGCTTCCCTCGCGGTTCGTGATCGTCCATCAGCAGTCCCGCGAGCGCCGACGCCGAGAGGATGCGTGGGGACGCGCAGTGAAATCGCCGCTCCGCGTAACCAGGAGGCTGTCCCGCACTAGGCGCCGCGAGCCGCGGATACGCCGTGTGCGCGTCCGCAGCGGTTCGCGCGGCTCTCCGGGTCGACCGTCAGGTTCGGACGACGACTCACACTTAGCGAGCGATAGCCGGGTGGGCGCCCGGTGAGGCGCTACCTGACCGTGGCGGACGTTCACGAGCGCTACGGGGGCTCGTGGTCCGAATGGCAGGTGCGCGAGTTCGCGCGCACCGGCCGCATCCCTCACCGTAAGCCCGCGGGCACGAACCGGCTGCTGTTCCTCGCAGCCGAGCTCGACCAATGGGACGACGGCGCACCCCTTGAGATTCGCAGGCTGCCGAAGGGTGGCCGCGTCGTCGTTCCAGCATCCCAAGAAAGGAAGTCAGCGTGACGAAGCACACCGCTTTGCGTGTTCCAGAGGAGACGTTGAGAAGGCTGCGGCTCATCGCCGCGGCGAAGGGCACCAGCCTCTCCTCGGAGATTCTCGCCGGTATCCAGTCGCGGGTCGAGGAGTTCGAGCGTGACCCTCAGGCGGCGATCGACGCTGCCGCGAACCAGCGTCTCGACCGGCTCGAGGCAACCGGTGTCGGCACCTAAAGAGTGAGCGGCAAGAAGAACACACGCGACCGGTACAGGGACGTCGGGCGTGCGCTTCGCGAGTCTTCGTCGATCGCGATCCAGGCCGACCTTCCCCCGGCGGCGTACCGCGTGCTTGTCGCGGTGACGGCAGCCGTGGCGTCGTACTCGCGGCTCGAGGACCACATCACGCTCGAACGCGTCGCCGAGCTCGCCGGCGTTCACCCGAAGACGGCCGCGAGCATGCTTCGGCTACTTCGCGATCTCGGCGCCGTCGTGTACGTGCCTGCAGTCGGACGGCCACTAAAAGACCAGAGCAGTGCGGCGCGGATCGGCTTCCCACCGGTCGAAGAAAGGGAGCCTCTAGGCGCTCTCATTTCAGGCGACGAAAGGGAGCCAAGCCCCGCTCCCGTTTCGCCGGAAAAAGGGAGCCGTTTGGACACGAAAAGGGAGCCGTTTGGACACGAAAAGGGAGCCGCTGTCGTTCCATACAAGACCGAGAAGGTTTCCGAGAAGATCTCCCGAGCTGTCGCGCGCGCGCACGCGCACGCGCGCGAGGAACAGCGCCGGTCAGAGATCTCTGAAGAGCACGATACCGTCCCGGCTGCAGACGCCGCGGCAGACGAGCCTCGCGAAGAGCGCTCAGACGAGCAACGCGACGAGACCGCTGTCGCGGCCAAAGTCTTCGCCACGGCGAGCCCACGGCTCGAAGAGCAGTCCGACCGCGACTTCGACGCCTGGGCAGAGGCGACTCTGGCGAGCGGTCCGCTCGGCGCCGGCATCGTGGGCGCCGCTCGACGCGCGCGCGCAGCCAGCCGAAACCACGAGGCTGCAGCGTGAGCGCCCGCGACGAGCTCCTCCAGGCTGTCGACGCCGTCGAAGCCGCGGTCGTCTCCGGTGACGCGCGCCGTGTCGAGCGGCGTCTTCGAGATCTCAGGGCGTCGGTCGTCTTGCACGTGCCGGCCGTCGAGGCTCGGACGATGTTTGTCTGCGACGTCTGCGGCGTGAAGCGCGCGACGGAGCAGGCGTACCGGGATCACCGCGACCTCGTCCACGGGCTTCCGTCGTGACCGAGCTGCAGAGGCTCTACAGCGAGTTCCGCGACGGCGGCCACGGCCACTACTACGCGATTCGTCAGCTCGCCGCACGTCTCGATGTCGATCAGCAGACCGTGCGGCGGGTGCTCGAGCGGGCCGCCCGTGAACGACCCGAAGGCAAGTACGCCGACTGGCAGCGGAGCGATAGCGCCCCGCTGCAGACGCGACCACGACCACGACCAACAAGGAAGGGGAAACGATGAACACGCAGATTGCGCCGGCGCCGGGGGCGGTCCCGCCGATGCCGGCGACCTATAACCCACGTTGCGACACGCCGCGGGTCGCGACGCCCGCGAACGTGGCCGAGCTCGACGCACGCCGCGCCGACCTGCTCGTCGAAGCGGAACAGCTCGCCGCAGAGAAGGCGATGCTGAAAGAACGGCTTGCCGCTGCCAAGGTGGCCGACATTCACGCCGAGGTAGACGCAGTCGCGGACGGCGCGAAGTTCGACCCGAAGAAACTTACGGCCCCCGCTGTCGAAGCCGAGCTTGCAGACGTCGCGCGCCGGCACGATGTCACGCTTCGGGCGTCCGCGAAGATCAGGGCGGAGCTTGTCGCCGCGATCCGCTCCTGCCGCGTCGACTGGCGCGACCAGGTCGCTGCCGAGCACGAGCAGGCCCGGCAGGCGTACGAGTCCCAGCTCGCCGAGCTGCAGAAGGCGGCGGCCAGGCTCACCACGACGAGCGGCGCGCTCGCCTGGCTCAACGCCGTCGATCGCGACGTCCCGCTGTTCGGCTCACAGGGCCGTCTCGACGTCCGCATCGGCAACACCCTCCACCCCCTGACCGCACTGATCCCGCAGCTGAAGGATGCGAAGCAGTCGTGAGCGATCAACTGTCTCGCGCCGACCTTGCGAACATGACTCCCCAGGAGATCGCGGCCGCGACCAGGGACGGACGCCTCCGCGACGTTCTCGCACGCCGCGAGCGCACCGAGCGCACCGAGAGCCCGGTCGAACGCGTCCGCCGGATGCTCCGCGAGCTCGACTCCGAGACGGTCGCCCGGATCGGCTTCGACGGCGCTGCGCGCATGGTGGCCGCCGAACGCGCCGCAGACGCTGCAGCAGAGCTGGCAGCAGACGCCGCCAACCGTCTCAAGGAACTCCCCTCGTGACCCACGATCTCGGGGCCGCTCTCTCGCGGGAGTCCCGCTAATTCAGACATAGGAGACCGACATGTACGAGCATCTTCACTACCGAGACATGGACTGGATCAGCGGCGCCGAACGCGTCCACAACGCGGTGGTGCTCGTCGATGGCTGCGATCACTACACGGCCGCCCAGGCCACGACGAAAGGTTGGAGCGCTGCCGCGGGGGCGATGGATGCCGGCAGGTTCGGTGGCCAATCGATCAAGCCGACAGGCACCTACACGAAGGCGCTTCCCTCGACCTACTCGACGCTAATCGTGGGCTTCGCGATCAAAGCCCCCGCCGCCGGCTCAGAGTTCTTCCAGTTGCGCGCCTCGACGACAGGTGCGATGCGGCTATCGCTGACTGCCGGGTCGATCATCCAGGTGCTGAACAGCGGCGGCACAGTGATCGCGACCGGGTCGACGGCGCTCACGTCAGGGGCCTGGTACTACATCGAAGTCAAAGCCGTGATCGCGGGCGCCTCCGGGTCAACCGAGGTTCATCTAGAAGGGGTGAGCGAGATCGCGTCGACGACCGGGAACTTCGGCTCGACGAACATCGACAACTTCAGGCTCGTCGCCGCAGTCGACTACGACGACTTCTACGCAGTCGACACGACCGGCGGCGCACCGTGGAATACGTTCCTCGGCGTCGGCCGCATCTCCACGGTGATGGCAAACGCCGACGGCGCCCACACCGACTACACGCCCTCGAGCGGCACGAACCACTACGACCGCGTCAACGAGACAACGCCCGACGGCGACACGACCTACGTCTCTGACGCGACCGTCGGCCACATCGACTCGTACGCGTTCGACGACATCGACGGAGGCGCAACCGTCTTCGCAGTGCAAACCTGCATGTACGCGCGGAAGGACGACGCGGGAACCCGGCAACTCGCAGATCTGATTCGGCGGAGCGGCACCGACTATGTCGGCAACACCGCAACCCTCAGCTCCACGTACACGTACCTGACGCAGATCCATCCGACGGACCCGTCGACAAGCGCACAATGGACAGCCGCCGGCGTCAACGCCGCGGAGTTTGGCGTAAAGACGATCGCGTAGGCTCGACCCCATGACTGACCAGCCACTCCAAGTCGACCTTCACCATCCTGACGCGAAGCGTCTCGCGATCGACGCGCTAGCGGCGACAGTCGGTGAAGCATTCCGAGGCGAGACCACAGCGCTCAACCTCGCCGCGACCGAAGTCATCGTCCCGGCGACGGTCGAGATCGTGAATCGGCTCGAGCGATCACTCGAAGGGCGCGGCGTCGGACTCACCACACAGGAGCGCGACGCGCTGACGCGCGCGATCGTTGAAGCGATGTCTGGCTTCACAGACGTCGGTGCCAGTCTGCTGAGCTCCCTCTCGAAGGCGAAGGACGAGCCGCCGCACGTGCTTCTGCAACGGATCGACGCGTTCCTCGATCACCTTCGTCAGGAGGAGATTCGTCACGCCCAGCAGCAGCACGAGCAGGAGGGCGAATGAGCCCAGGGGTACCACCCCTAGGAGTGCCTTCACGAAGACCGCAGGAGACAGCAGGAGCGGCCGTGCGTGCGCATAACCGCGGTTTTGCAGGCGGCGAAATCGGGGTGACAGGGTGAGCGGAAAACGGAAGGCCGCGCCGGAGCCGAGTCGTGGCGCCTCGTTCCGCGACGCGGTGCTCGCGGAATGGACGTTGCGGCCGGACGAGCTGCGCGTGCTCGAGCTCGCGGCGTCGACATTGGACGAGATCGCTGCGCTCGAGGCTGCGCTGGCCGGCGCGCCGTTGACGACCTCGGGCAGCCGCGGCCAGGCGCGGGCACACCCGCTGCTCGCCGAGCTCCGCGGCCACCGTGCGCTGTTCCGGCAGCTCGTCGCGTCACTCGGCATCACGGAGGCGGCTAAGGGCGAGGCGGATCCGCGCCAGCGGGCGCTCGCACGTCAGACGGCCGGCCGACGGCTCGCACAGGTCCGCTGGAATGGCTGAACGCCGTCAATCTGGCGTCACTGAGGAGGAGCGCGAACGCGCACGCAGCTACGCGGCCACGATGCTGTTCTACCTCCGGGTGATTGTCCCGGACGGCCTCGACGCGGCCGCGCTCGACACGATGACGCTGGAGGACCTGTGCGGCTACGCGGAGCGGTATAGCGAGCACGTCGCCGCCACGATGGCGCTCGAACGACTCATCGCCGTCGCCTAGTGCCGTTTCGGCTGGGTCAACGTCGCGACGCGTTTCGGCGTCGGACTCGCTTCGCACAACGTCGCCGCGGCCGAAGGTCAACCCGCCTAGCCCGCCGGATCAAGTCGTCCCGGCCCGTCCGCGTGCTGTCTGCTACCAGAGATCCTCCGCACTGACGTGCGGTTGGCCCTCTTCGGCGCCGGGAGCGATTGAGAAGCGCTCGCGACGTACGCCGTCGACTGAATACCCGACGAACGTTACGGAGCCGTCCTCGTGCTCTTCGTCTGAGAACCACAGGGTCTGAGGTCTCCGACGGCGCTCGACGATGAGTTGAGGATTCTGTTTCGCGAGTCGATGGGCGGCTACGACGTGCGGCTGGCTCGCGCCGTAGACGCATCGCTCGCTGATCGCGTAAGCGCGCAGGTTGTAGTCGTCCGCGAGACGCTTGTCGCCGTCGATCGCACCGATGTCGCCCGGCCCGGGCGTGATCACGAGTGCGGCCGAAGGTGAGAGATGAAGCGCCGTCTCGACAGTCGGCGTGCCGATGAACCCGGAGCCGCTCCCAGGCACGCGCGGCTTCGGATCAAACCTCGTGATTCCCGTGTCTGGCAGACAGAGCCGATCAGGCTCGTCGAAGAACACGACCGTCCAGTCGCACCGGGTGTAGAGCGCGATCGCGGCCTCGTTGAGGCCGAGGAACATCGAGGCGATCTCGCGATGTGGTGTCGACTCGAAGCCAAAGCGGCCGCTCCGAAGATCGTCCAGAAGTTCGTCGCGCTTTGCCTCGGCCTCCTGCACTGTGAGCCCGGGCTCTTGCTCTTGCAGGAACGCGATTACCTTCTCCGTCGCGCCGAGCTTGAGTTCGGCGAACTGCTTGGCCATGACCTCGTCGAGGTATTTGAGCTCGCGTCGGACAGCCGGTGTCCGAACCCATTGCAGAGCGGTGAAGTACGCGAGCATCCACATGGCTTCGTCCGCCGGCGTCTCTTCGCGCTCGAGGCTGAGAATGGCACCACCTCGCGCCGCTCTCGATCGTCGCGAAAACCTTCTCCGGCTGGAACATGCCGACGAGCTCCTCAGGGAGGTCGTAGTACTTGTTCTTCGCGGCCTCGGTCTTCGGGACAGCGGGTCGTGGCCGGCCACTCGCCTTCTCGAGGCGCCAGACATGCCCTTGCCACCGTCCGGATTCAACAGCGAATCGGTTCAGCAGAAACTTCGGTACGTAGTGATGCCTTCGCTGGCTGGCCACGTCGCCAAGTCTGACGCGGCGAAGTCGCGATTGAAGCGAGGGCCGGGCGGTGATGAGACCCGGCCCTCGATCACGGTGAAACTACGCGCGTGCGGGTCGTCCGGCTAGACGCCGTTCGGGACGCGTCCGAATCAGACGGGAAGTGCGAGATGCTTCGCCATCGCTAGGCACTTACGACACCTCGTGCATTGCCCGTGCGACGTCCCGACCGAACTGATTCCAGAACTCGTGGCAGAAGCCGTCGCGAAGATTGGAGATCTTTTCGACGTCGTCGACGCCGGTGAGCTCGACGAGCATGTCGTCGAGCTCCTCCTCTAGGTCGCGCAACTGATCCACGAGTCGGATGATTCGTGCCTGCATGACGCCCATGCGCACGAGCGTCTCGTAAGGAAGCACGTTGACCACGATGGGCCTCCCCTCAGCGCAAGGCGCCGACACGCGTGCGGCTAGACACGCGGCCGGCGCCGCGCAAACCGTACTCCACGTGAGGGATGCCGCTAGCCGTCGGCATGGCGGGATCATCGCACTCGGACCGGGTCCTTGCCAAGGGGCGCCACTAGGGGCCTTCTGGGTGCATGTGGTCGCCCAGACCTAGTTCTCTTCGGTCTTGTCCGGTTCGAGCTCGACCCGTCCGCTCCGACGCCAAAACGGTCGGCTCGCGTGTCGTGCTGAATATCGGGCGCGCGTGAAGACGGGGCGAACGCTCCATGCCGGCGCGAGGATCGCTTCGCGTGCGCGGGTGCTGAACTCATTGATCGCGCGGTCGGCGCTGCGCCAGTGTTCGGCGTTGCGCTCGGGAAGGGGCTCTTGCTCACCCAGCGACGGCGAGCCTTCGGGCAGACGCAGCCCCGCTACGTCGTGCAGGATCACGGACAGGGAGGCATGCGCTAAGAACGTGCTCCGACCGGCGGGGGAATATCGCCCGAAGAGGAGCTGGATCCGTGGATCGCGCGCCTCGAGCGCGCGATACGCCTCGCGTGCAGTTGCGATCGCCTCGGCATACTCGTCGTTCCATTTCTTGCGTAGGGCTTCGGGTAGCTCAGCGTCGCTGAGCGAGATCGAGGAGCGCACGTTCACCGTGCGTTCGGCGGTCTCTATTGCGTCGTGGTGCCGTGGTATACGCGGCGACGAAGTCGTCTGCGGCCTCGAGCATTCGATTTCGCAGTTCAGCTCCGCGCTCTTGTCGGAGCCGCAGCAGGGTCGTCGCGAGGCCGCCCGCGAACCCGACGATCAAACCGACCAGCCACTGCGGGACGACGGAGCTTACGACGAGACCGAGGGCATGGTTAGTCAATCGCTGAAGCGTAAGGCCGTGGCTTCGGTCAACGCCGGGTACAGAACGGGTACACGACGGCGCCCAACATGCCTATCTCACGCAACATAACCCAACAGCGCCGAAACGACTTACTGCCTGCAAACGCCGCGAAACATGCGTGATCCCAGGGGTTGAGCGGGGGACGCTTTTCGGACTAGAGGTCCCGAGTTCAAATCTCGGCGCCCCGACTATCGAAGCCACGGTTCTGGTGTGCGGCAACCGTGGCGTCGCGTTTTCGTCGGTGACGTCAGGAGACAGGACGGCGTGACTGTCAATAGGCTGCGCGGAGTGAGAGCGACGGTGGCGCTCGAGCCCTGGGCAAGCGGTGATCTGCCGCTGCTGGAGCGGCTGATGGGCGATCCGCGCATGACCGAGCACCTCGGCGGCCCCGAGAGCCCGGACAAGCTGCGCGAGCGTCAGCGCCGCTACGAGCGTCTCGAGGGCGGCGACCGCATGTTCAAGATCGTCGACGTGGCGAGCGGCAACGGCGTCGGGTCGGTCGGGTTCTGGACGAAGGAGTGGCGCGACGGGCAGGTCTACGAGGTCGGCTGGATGGTCGTGCCGGAGTTTCAGGGCCGCGGCGTCGCGGTGGCGGCGACCGCGCAGGCAGTCAAGCTCGCAAAGCGCGACGACAAGCACCGCTTCATGCACGCCTTCCCGAACGTCGACAACGCGCCGTCGAACGCGATCTGCCGCAGGCTCGGCTTCGAGCTGCTCGAGGCGTGCGAGTTCGAGTTCCCGAAAGGACACTTCATGACCTGCAACGACTGGCGTCTCGAGCTGCGCGCCCGGCTCGACGAGAGCAACCCGCGCCGAGGCGTCTTGTGAATGTCCAGGCGTCATAGCTGAGCACTCGCCCACCTGAGCGGCGCCACGCCTTCGGCGGCTGCTGTCGCTCTCTGAACCGACGCCGCGCGCGTTTCAGGCGCCAGAACTCTCAGCGACGCAGCGAGCAGGCGGCAACCGCGACGGAAACGACGGCCTCGGCTCTGACATCGAGGAGTTGCGTTCAGCCGTCGGGGCTGAGCAGAGCCGTAACACTTAGGCGTCGCTCGTCAGGACGTACTCCCAGCCTTCTTGCCATTCGAATGGAGAGTCCACGAGTGCTTCGAGTGGAACGCCTCGGACGTAATGGTCGACGGCCCATCGAGTCGCGACATGGCCGATGAGCAGAACTCGCTGCCCGCCGCGCGTCTTGTCGATTTCGCGGAGGAAGTCTATGACTCGTTCGACGGCCTCGCGCCAGCTCTCACCGCCCGGGAATGGGACGTCGATCCGCGAAGCGCGTTCGCGTTCGAGCTGCGAGCGCGGCATGCCGTTCATCGCGCCGTAGTCACACTCGCGAAGTCTCCAGTCGAGCCTCACCGGGATCTTTGAACCCTCGAACGCGATCTGAGCCGTCTCGACGGCGCGATTCAGGTCAGATGCGATGACGACGTCGATGCCGTCGTCGCGTCGTCTGTCACCGAGCCGCCGTGCTTGTTCGCGGCCTGCGAAAGAAAGGCATCCGCCGAGCCATCCCGTCGCAATCTGCTGCTCGTTGTCTTCGCTAATCGAATGCGTTTCGTACACGATTTGAACGGCCATGGTCGTGTCCGTTGTACCGCGCGACGCCGCGTCGCCGCCCTTGCTTGGTCAACCGAGGCGGTAGATCTCGAACAGCGGCTGCCCGAGCCGCGTCGCGATCCGCCGCTCGAGGAGCGCGTGCCGCCCCTCGCGCCGCACGATCGAGAAGAAGCGACCGCGGGCGCGCCGGAAGATCGTCGCCTGCGGCGCATGGAGCACATAGCGCGCCGAGGGATCGTCGAGCTCGGCGGACTCGCTCGCGTGCAGGCGGTGTCGCGAGTTCAGCTCCTGCCACAGCTCCGTTCCCCTTAGGGTCCCGTTCGAGAGGGCAATGACGTTCTGGTAAATGCCCCAGTCGACCACGACCAGGCGGCGTCGGGCGTCGTGTTGCAAGAGATAGCGGTCGAGGGTGTAGATCCCGTCGGAGAAGCCTCCGGTGCCGCCGGTGAGGTCGAGTCGGGAGAGCGTGGTCGTGGTCGTCGCGACGCTCGCGCCGATGCACGCCGCGACCGCGGCCGCTCCGAGCGCTGCGGCGGCGAGGCGAGCGCGTCCGCTCAGCAGGCGCGGCCCGCGGACGGCGACCGCCGCGAGCGCGAGCTGCGGAACGGGATACACGAGCAACACGTGATGCGGAGCGCCGGCGCCCGGCGTCAGGGCGCAGGCGACGAGCACGAGCGCTCCGGAGAGGACGACGAACATCTCGGCGCGCACGCGCGGCCGTACCCGCGGCAATGCGTAGAGCAACGCGACCACTGCGGCGGCGCCGATGCCAAGTGCTGCGAGCACGGGCGGCCCGCCGTCGCCCCCCGTGAACCAGGCAGCGAGAATGTCGCCGTCGAGCAGACGGATGAGTGTCCCGAACACCGACCCGAGCCGGTCGAGCGGGTTGCCGGCCGACCCCCCACCCGAGGCGACGTGGAGCGTCCCGCTCAGGGATGACCGGAGCGTACGCGGCGGCCACGAGGCGTTGTAGACCAGGAACGGCAGCGCGCCGAGCGCGAAGGCTCCGCCCGCCCAGAGCGTCGAGCGACGGTCGAGTCGGCGCCGAACGCCGGCGTAGTCGACGAGCAGTGCCGCGAGGAGGACGGCGGCGACGATCCAGATGAAGTTCGCCTTGTCGTAGACGCCGAGGCCGAAGGCGAAGGCGCCGAGGCACAGCGAGCGCAGGCGCCCGCTCCGCCACCAGTCGAGGAGGGCGAGCAGCCCCGCCGCCTTGAAGAGGAACATGAACACCGCCGGGCCGAAGTCAACGCGGGAGTAGAAGACGAAGCTCGGATCGGTCGCGACAAGGACGGTTCCGACCGCGGCCACCCATGCGCTCCGGAAGAGGTTCCGCGCGAAGAGGTACGTGAAGACGAGCGAGAGAGCTGCGACGGCGATCGTGAACACGCGCACGCTCGTCGGCGTGATGCCGAACGCGGCGGCGACCGGGACAAAGGCGATCGTCTTCACGGCCCCGACGTAGGTGTGCGCCATCAGCGGCAGCGGGTGGCCGGCGATCGAAATCTCGGTTCCGGGAATCCAGGCGACGTCGCTGCCGAGGCCTCCCTTGACGAACGCAAGCGCCGGCGTCAGCTGGAAAAGCTCGTCGTAGTAGAGGCCTGGCCGCTTGATGTGGTAGCCGGCGAGAGCGGCGAACGCAGCGATCGCGGCAAGTACCACTACGGCCGGCGCCGATCCCGCGCGAAGCAGTCGCCGCACCGGCCGGAGTCTATTCCGGCCTCTGCCGACGGACAGGACCTCGGTGTTCGTTACCCGCAAACCCTTCGTCTTGAAAGACCTTCCTAGCCCGGAACGGTTCCCAGCGCGAGCCAGGCGCGCGCCGGCAGCGTGAACGGTCCCTCGGGCAGGGAGGCGCGCACGGTGTCGCGCAGAGTCGCCTTGCCGGCATCGTCGAGCGAGGCGTAGAAGGCGCCGGTGGCGGGACCGGCGGCGCCGGTGAACGGCTCCCAGTAGTCGTCGAAGTCGGCGTAGTCCGCTCGTCTCCAGCGTGCCGCCGGTGACGCCCTGCAGGCCGGCGCGGCCGAACCGCTCGACGAGGTCGCCCTCGCGCACGCCGGCGCGCGGCTGCTCGTTGTTGACGCTCGGGTCGATCTCCCGCGCGGCGCGCCAGAAGTGCGAGAGCATCTGCAGCCCGCCGCCGGGGATGTCCCACATCGCGGCGGCGACAGTGCCGCCGGGCTTCGTCACGCGCGCCATCTCCCCGATGCCCTGATCGGCGTCGCTCATCCAGGCGACGACCAGCGAGCACATCGCCGCGTCGAAGGTGCCGTCGTCCCAGGGCAGCGACTCGGCGACGCCCTCGCGCACGTCCGCGCCCGGGATGCGTGCCTGGCAGGCAGCGGCGAACTGGGGGGCGGGGTCGATCGCGGCGACGTTGTCCTCGCCGACGCGCCCGGCGAGCTCGACGGCGAGCGCGCCCGGGCCGCAGCCAACGTCGAGGACGCGCATGCCGGCGCGCACGCCGGCGGCATCGGCGAACTTCGGCGCCAGCCCGGTGGCATAGCGGCCCATGAAGCGGTCGTAGTTCTCCACTGCGGCGGTGAATTCGGCCATGGCGCCACTCAACCCGACGGCGGCCGTGTGCGTCAACCGTCTCGGTCACTGCGTCACGGCGCGAAGGGCCGTCACAAAAGCGCCGCGGTCGGCCTCGCGGCGAGGGGCCCGGCGGTAAGCCACGGCATCCAACGAACCAGGAAGACCCATCGGGCCGCAGAGGTAGCGCCGGCGCCGCTCAGGAAAGCACGCGCTCGAGCGCCGCGCGATCAGTCGGCTCGCCGTGCGCGGGCAGCACGAGCTCGACCGGGAGGTCGAGCAGCGGACGGAGCCGTTGGACGACATCGTCGCGTGTCACGTGCTTGCGACCGCCGAGTTGGACGTCCAGTCCGCCGCCGAAGTCGGAGAGCGAGTCGCCGCTGACGATCGCGTTAATCGACGGGAGCCAGAGGATGAGATCGTTGTCCTCGCGGCCTGCGTATGCGTTGATGCCGAACGGCCACGCTCCGGGACCGTGGAAATGCCCTTCGCCATCGCCCGCGCGAAGCCAGGCAAGGTCCTCGCTCTCCATGTCGCGCACGCGGTCAGGGTCGATGCCGAACTTCTCGACCCAATCCTGCCACGTGTCTGCGGGCGGCGTGTGCACCGCGAGGCCGAGGCGACGAGCATCGCGCTCGTGGTACGGCGCCGTCAGGACCACGGCTGTCGCGCGCTCGCGCAGCTCGTCGGGAACAGAGAGCGGGTCGAACAACACGAAGTCGTCGCCGAGCTCGATCCCGTAGGACGAAACGAGCTCGGGCCACCACTGCTCGTCGTCCCAGTCGGGGTGGGGCGATTGCCAATGCCAGACGCCCGGGCGCAGTTCACGCATCGCGCGATGCTATCCGCGCGTCGGCCGAACGGCACCGCTGCCATCGCTGCAGCACGCCGCGAGACGCCGTAACAGCCCACGTCGCGAACCTCGCCGACCCCTGTCGTGTTCGACCATCGTTGACTTGCGTCACGCGCTGCATCGGGATCAGCTGCGCCTCCGCCCACCCTGACTCACGCAAAAGACGGCTGTGACCCGGTTCCATCCCTCTGATCCGGGCCACAGCCTGCGGTACTACGGCAAGCGAGGCGGGAGGCCTTGGCGAGCTTTCCCCCTGCCCAGACGTGTGCGTGATCCGGGAGGGCCCGTCCTCGTGTTGCCAGAAGGTACCAGCTTTGCCGGACGGTGGCGTCCCTCAAAACGGGCGGATGCTGCCGATCCCTCGATTCAGGGATTGCGCCAACATTTGTCCATCGGCAGTATTCGCGACGGTCTGCGGCAGCGGTCACGCGGGGGGATACCGAATGTGGCTCTGGATCGGAATCGGGCTCGGAGCCTTTTTCGCTCTGTCGGTTCTCGTCGGCCTTGCGCTCGCGGCCATGCTCGGCACGATCAGCCGCGGCGTCACCGAGATGCACGAAGGGCTCTTCGACGCCGACGTGCGGCCGGTCCAGCCGCCGCCCGAGCGGCGCCGGCAGAGGCTACGGCGGAGGCCCCACGATGAGGTGACAGCGCATGCGCGCCGCGAGCTCGAGCCGCACCCGTAACCGTCCGGCCCGGCGGGCGCGTTAAGCGCACGAAGATGCTCTGGGCGATCACGACACTCGTCGGCATGCTCGTCGGAACGGTCCTCGTGGTGGAGCTGCTCGCAGCGGCGGTCCACTGGGCACTCGGCGACTCGCGGTCCTAACGCACTGCCGCCTTCGAGGTTTGACTGAGCCCTCGTTGGGGGCAGGAACGCCTGGGACGAGGGCGAAATCGCCCGCCGGGTCGTGTGGTCCCGCCGGGTCGACATCGAGAGGCAGCCACCATCACGCTGGGGAAATCGAGGCGGGACCGAGGGATCGGCGGTGTCTTGCTGGCGATCGTCGCCACTGTGCTCATCGTCGGC
Source organism: Gaiellaceae bacterium (assembly GCA_036496545.1). GTDB lineage: Bacteria > Actinomycetota > Thermoleophilia > Gaiellales > Gaiellaceae > Palsa-739. The sequence continues at coordinate 188,910 of DASXKX010000038.1, forward strand.
GCAGGGTCCGGAGCCGCCATCTGCCACTACACCTCAGTCAACTGCCACGTAGGCAGGTTTTTCTTCTCACAAGACACGACGGCGCAACAAGACGAGCAGCTGATCCACTCGCTCAAGTCCGGGAGCACGGTGACCGGCAACTTCGCAGGCAGCCTCAGCGGGCGCGTCGCGCTGACCGGCTTCACGGAGCCGACGGACTTCGCATTCCTCACGCCCAAGCGCCTGCTGGTCAGCGAGAAACGCGGCGTCGTATGGGAGGCGAGCCTCGCGACAAATGAACGACGGATCGTCCTCGACCTGCGCAAGGACACGAGCGTCGGCTACTTCCGAGGGTTGGTGACCGTTGCGGCCGATCCCGACTTCGCGCGCGACCATTTCATCTACGTCCTCTACAGCGTCACCCATGGGAAGCCAACGTCGGCCGCGCCGACGACTGCGCGGCTCACGCGCTACACCCTCGGCGCGAACGGCGAGGCGCAGAGCCCGCACGTTCTGCTGGGGACCGCGCGTGGCCGGTCATGCTCGACGCTCCCGTCGGGCGCCGACTGTATTCCGTCCGATCTCGACCACCTTGGAGCGGAGATCGCTTTCGCGCCGGACGGCACGATGTTCATCTCGACCGGCGACGGCGGCGGGTACGACTCGAAGATTGAGCAAGACGCCCTGCGCGCTCAGGACGTGAACGCGCTCGGCGGCAAGGTGTTGCACATCACCCGCTCCGGCCTCGGTGTGCCGTCGAACCCGTTCTTCGATGGCAACCCGAAGGACAACCGCTCGAAGGTCTGGGCGATCGGCCTTCGCAACCCGTTCCGGCTGGCGCGTGACCCGCAGACGGGCGCGCTCGTCGCAGGCGACGTGGGAGCCCACCGCTACGACGAGATCGACGTCGTGCATCGCGGGGATGACCTCGGCTGGCCGTGCTACGAGGGCGACGTCCCTCACCCGCCGTATGCGTCGAGCAGGTACTGCAGGACGTTGTATGCGCGCGGCAGGTCGTCGTTGACCTGGCCGACCAAGACCGAGCCTTCGACGACCGTCATCGTGGGCGGGGCGTTCCTGCCGAAAGGGCTCGCACGCGATGTCCACGGCACCTACCTCTTTGCAAGCCTCGGACACGGCTGGCTCCGCGCGATGTCGTTCTCGGCGCGCGACCTCGCGGCCGTGTCGCACGTGCTCGCGGAAAAGCTTCCCGGGCCGGTTGCGATCCACCTGAGCCCGGCCGGCGGCCTGTACATCCTCTGCCTCGGCACCGGCGACCTGCTGCGGATCTCGAGCCAGTCCTAGGACACAGAAACGGCCCGCTCCTGAGGGATACGGGCCGTGTTCCGAGACCGTTTTTTGGTGGAGGCGGCTTGCTCCTACTATGCAGGCGCCGAGCGCCCCTGCGCGCTCAGATCGCTAAGCGCCGGCGAAGTACGGGCCTGGGCGGAACCGCCGGATCGCCGATCCGCAGGCCGCTGCGCTTGCGATCCGGCTTGTGTGCCCGCTGGGAACATCGAGGAAGAACAGCTTGCTGTAGCGCGGGGTCGCGGTTCCGCGGCTGCCGGGGAGCCGCACAACGAGTCGTTGCGGCCGACAGTGAAGCTCAACGGTCTCGTAGACAGGAACAGCGCTCAGCCGTTTGTCGTGGTGCTGCAACTGCACCGCACCCGGGAAGTCCCATGTCGCGTAAAAGATCGGCGCGCCCGGTTGCACGAGCGCGGGGTAGCCGAAGGTGACGACCGTCGCGCCGGGGTCGAGCCGTGGGAATCTCGCATCAATCACGGATAGCACGTTGCGCTGAAGACGTGCCGCCTTTGCCCAGCCTGACTCGTCGTGCCCGAGATGGACGGCGTAGCCGACGGCGATGAGGCCTGCGATCGCAAGCGCGGCTGTCTGCCCCACGCGCTTCGTGGGCGCGACCAACTGCGCGACCGCCGCGAGGAGCGCGTAGATGAGCACCGCGTACGCGAACCGGGCGAAGACGTTCAGGCGGTTGCTCGTAGCCGGGTCAAGCGGATGGAGCGTGCTTCCGAGGAACATGAAATAGGCCGCCGCAATCGCGACCAGCGCCCCGGCGCCGATGACGAGCCAGGCGCTTGAGCGATCGCGCGTACCTCGAACCGTCCGCAGGATGAGCACCGCGATGGCTACGACGACGACCGCTCCGATGAGCACGTGCACGACGTCGGTCCGCCGCCCGAACGGGAGGAGAGCGGATTCCGCCAGCGCGATCGCGTCACGCGTCATGTGCGGAAGGTCGGACGCGCGGTCGTGCAGCGACCCCACATGCCGCACCGAGCTCGTACGGACGAGCGAGAAGATGAGCCCGCCGAGCACCACGACGACGTCGATCGCCCAGAACTGCAGCGCGCGGCGAAGCGGCGCGCGGCCGACATAGAGGGCGCCCACGAGAATCGCGGCCGCGCCCGCAACCTCGTACGTGAGGATGCTCAGTAGGTAAAGCGCTGCGGCCACACCGTGGAGGACGAATCCGCGGGTGCCTGCGCGGTTGAGGCCGTAGAGCGCGACACTGAGGCCGGCGAAGAAGAAGATGACGGCAATTGTGTTGAGGCTCGCCGTCGGCCAGAGCTCCATCGAGTCGGCCCATGGGAAGAGGAGCGCAAGCAGCGCGATCGCAGCCGCGTCGAGCGAAGCGAGCCCGAGGAGCCGAAGGACGGCATAGAAGCAGACGCACGTCGCGACCACGAGCACGACGCCGAGCGCGAGGTGTAGCGCCGGGTGCAGGCCGAAGAGCGCGTATGGCAGAGGGTGAACTACTGCGAGCACGGGACGCCCGCCGGCAAGACGTGACTCACTCACGACCGCATGCCAGAAGCGTGGGGCGTGTGCGAATCGATAGATCGCCGCGGTCGCCCAGTCGTCGCTGTAGAACCCGCCGTGGTCGATGAACCAGCCGAAGGCCGCGGCCCCGACCGCCAGGAGGAACGCGGTCGCCAACAAGAGGTTCCGCGTCGGGGACGCCGGCATCGCCGAGACGCTATCGCGCTCCCCGGCGGGCTTACCACTGCCGGCGCCCGGTTCGAGGCTTCGTGAAAGAATCGCCGCCGTGCGGTCGCCGAAGCGTCTCATCGCCTTCCTGCTCTGGGCTCTGGCGGCGAGAACGGTTTGGCGGGAAGCAACCCGCTGGCTCGACCCGCCGGAGCAGGTACGGCTCTCGGCGCCCCTTGCCGACCGGCGAGCGCGGGGCGAGCGCCGGGTCGCCGATGACCGGCGCAGCGTCGATCGGCGCCGAGGTGCGAACGACATGGCGGCGTCGATCGGCGCCGCGACGGAGCGCAGATCCGGGCGAGACCGGCGCCGCGGGCGAAACCGGCGTTCCCGACCGCGCCGCCGCGTCGACACATTGGTATAGCGCGCCGCGGCCGGCTCCGAAGCCGTCGAAGTTGAGCGCGGCCGCAACGCGCGTGCGCCTTGATACGACGTCGGGGACGTGAATCCCTCCCAACGCTCATGTGACCCTGCGCCAACGCCGATACTTCGCTCGGGCGGCGGACGGGCCGCGCCGATGGACAGAGCTTCCTCGGGCCTCGAGTCGCAGGAGGTCAGGACTCTCTCGGTCCGGTGTTGCGCGCTCCGCCGCCCGACGACCGAATCCCGCGATTCAGGGATGGCGCGCGCACTCCCAGTGCGTACCCTTTGGGTGAAGAAGGGGGGACTTGCATGGCGCAACGGGATCGCCATGCGGCCGCAATCGAGCGTCTGAATGAGCGAGCCGAGCACTGGCTCAGCCTCGGCGAGCAGGTCTGGCACGATCGCGTCGCGCGTGTCTGCGTGATCTTGACGATCGCCTTCCTCTGGCTGACCGCTGCGCTCGTCGAGCCCGCGTTCCTGCTGTTGCTCTTCGCCGCCGCCGCCGGGCTTTGGTACCGCCTCCGGCACCTGCCCGTCGAAGAGCCGGCCGACGACTGGTTCTAGACTCGCCGACGACCGCTTCGCTTCGCTGTGCTTTGCTCGTCGGCTCTGAGGAACGTCGGCGAGGGGAGATACTCCTCCGTGTGAGCGGGATGAACCTGCGCCTGCTGGACGCGCTGACGAACCTTGCCGACGAGCTCGTCACCGAGCTCGACGCGGACGCGTGCGCGCTCTCGCGCGTGATCGGTGAAGTCCTGATCCTCGTCGCCGAGCGCGTGCCCGACGGTGGGACGCTGCAGCAGGGGCAGGGCTACCTTGTCTCCGACTATCCGCAGACCGAGGAAGTGCTTCTGACGCAGGAGCCGCGTGCGCTGACGCTCGACGACTCCGTCGTCGACGAGGCGGAGGCGCGCCTCCTCCGGGAGCTCGGCTTCGGGGCGCTCCTGATGACGGCGCTCGAGTTGAACGGCGAGGTCTGGGGGCTCGTCGAGGTGTATCGCTCGTCGCGCCAGTCGTTCACGGAAGTGCAGATCCGCCGAGCAGTCGAGCTCAGCCGCCTGGCCTGACGACGTCGGCCGAGCAGCTGTGCACGAGCGCGCTGCGCGGATCGGCGACGCCGTCGAGCTGCGGATGCGCCGTGTCGATCTCGATCTGAGGCCACCGCTCGAGGCCAAGTGCGGCCGCGCCCTCCTCGCTGCCGATCGAGAGCAGTGCGTCGACGCTCAGGACGTCGCGGCGCCCTGACTGCCGCCGCGCGATCCCGTCGAGCTCGCGCAACTCCTCAAACGGGTCAATGCGGACGTTCGAGTCGGAGCCGATACAGAGCGGAATGCCGCGATGCAGCACGCGCTCGACGGGGAGGAAGCCGTCGCCGAGGTTCGCCTCCGTCGTCGGGCACGCACAGATGCGGGCGCCCGCCTCGCCGAGGAGGTCGAGCTCGTGCCCGTCCGCGTGCGTCGCGTGAACGACCGTCGTCCGCGGCCCGAGGCAGCCGCACTCGGCGAGCAGCTCGATCGGGCGAAGTCCGTGCTCCGCGACGCATTCCTCGATCTCGCGCGGCTGCTCGTCTGCGTGCACGTGCAGTGGCAGCTCGTGCCTGGTCGCATACGCGCCGAGCTCCTCGAGCCACTCGCGCGGGCACGCCCGCACCGAGTGCGGTGTCACGCCGACGCGAACGCCGGCGCCACGGAGCTCCTCGAGGCCGCGCAGGTACTCGGTGACGGAGGCCTGCCGAAACCGCTCGATCCCGCCGCGCGCGTAGGCGGCGTAGAGCAGGACGATCTCGATGCCGGTTTCGCGCGCGGCGTCGACTGCCGCGTGCGCCTCGGCGAGGCCGAGGTAGTGGAACTCGCCGACGGCCGTGTAGCCCGCGGCGCGGAGCTCGCTGTAGACGCCCGCGTACATGGTGCGCACATCGGAGGCGTCGATGTTCGCCGCGACGTCGAGCATGACGTCGCGCCACGACCAGAAGTCGCGCCCTTCAGTCCGTCCCCGCATGGCGCGCTGGAACGCGTGGCAGTGCGCGTTGACAAATCCGGGCAGTTGCAATTTCGCCGCCACGCGCGAGAGGATACGGCGCACGTGCTGCGGCGCCTCCTGGTCGTGGGGCTTGCATGGGTGTGCCTCGGCGCGCCCGCGGCTGCGCGCGCAGCCACGGTCTCGATCTTCTACTACCCGTGGTACGAGACTTCGGCGCACGACGGCGCCTGGCAGCACTGGGACCAGAACAGCCACAAGCCGCCGGGTGACCTCTACTCGCGGTTCTACCCGGCGCAGGGCCCGTACTCGAGCGGCGACCCACGCGTCGTCGGCGTGCAGATGGCCGAGATGCGAGCGGGCGGCATCGATGAGGTCGTCGTCTCCTGGTGGGGACGCGGCTCAGGGGAGGACGCGCGGCTGCCGCTCCTCGTTGCCGCCGCCCGGGCGCACGGCCTGCTCGTCGCGATCCACCTCGAGCCGTACCTAGGCCGGTCGCCGCAGAGCGTCGCGACCGACCTGCGGTACCTCGCGGCCTTCGGGGTCAAGGACGTCTACGTCTACCACCCGCGCGATTTCGCGGCCTCCGACTGGGCGGCCGTCAATGCGTCGGCGCCGCAGGGGATGAGGCTCCTCGCGGGGACCCGGTACGCCGGCTTCGCAGCGGCCGGCCGCTTCGCCGGGGTGTACACGTACGACTTCCTGACCTACGGCGCGGGGATGTTCGTGCGTTTCTGCGACGAGGCGCATGCGATGCACCTCGTATGCGCGCCGAGCGTCGGGCCGGGCTACGACGGCCGCCGCGCCGGCGAGCCTCCGGTCGGCCGCCTGCGGCTCCATGGTGCGACCTACGACCTGCTCTGGAGCGCGGCCCTCGCCGCGTCGCCGGACATCGTCTCGATCACGAGCTTCAACGAGTGGGGGGAGGGGACGCAGATCGAGCCCGCGGTCGCCCGACCCGGCTACGCGAGCTACGACGGCGCCTGGGGGCTCCACGGCGCGGCGGCCCAGACCGCGTATCTGCAGCGGACCGTGTACTGGACCGCGCGGGCGCACGGGATCGCACTAGCGTCAAAGCATTAACCTTGTCCGGGATGGCGACCCGCGCTGTCCCGGCTCCGCTCGCACAGCTGCCGAATGCGCTGACGCTCGGCCGCCTCGTCCTCATCCCCGTCTTCGTCGTTTTGATGGTGCAGGCCGGCGACGCGCACAGCTGGCCCGCCGGAATCGTCTTCGGCGTCGCCGGTGCCACCGATCAGCTCGACGGCTTCCTCGCGCGCCGTTGGCATGTCGAGTCGCAGTTCGGGAAGATCGCCGACCCGCTCGCGGACCGGCTGATGATCGACGCAGCCGTGATCCTCCTCGTTGCGTACGGGCGTCTGCCGTGGGCGGGGCTCGTCGTGATCGCCGCGCGCGACGTGCTGCTCCTCGTCGGCTGGCGGATCCTCGTGCCGCGCGGTGTCGACCTCGACGTGAACCTGCTCGGGAAGGCAGCGACCTGGGTGCTCTACGCGGGGATCGGGTTCCGCATCGTCACGCACGACGATACGAGCTGGCCGCTCTGGCTTTTCTGGATCGGCGTCGGCGGGGCGGTCCTGGCCGCGATGTTCTACGTGCGCGACGGATGGAAAGAGCTGCAGCGATGAAAGCCGTCGTGATGGCGGGCGGCGAGGGCACGCGACTCAGGCCGCTGACGTCGAATCAACCGAAGCCGATGGTGCCGATCGTCGGCAAGCCGTGCATGGAGCACATCATCGAGCTCCTGAAGCTGCACGGCTTCGAGGACGTGATCGTGACGGTCGCGTTCCTGCCACAGGCGATCCGCTCGTACTTCGGCGGCGGCGAGACGCTCGGCATCGACATCTCGTACTCCGTCGAGGAGTCGCCGCTCGGAACCGCCGGCTCCGTCCGTCTCGCTGCGGGGCGGCTCGACGACACGTTCATCGTGATCTCCGGCGATGCGCTCTGCGACGTCAATCTCGCCGAGCTCGTGCAGGCTCACCGCGACAAGAACGCGTCGGTGACGATCGGGCTCAAGTCGGTCGAGAACCCGCTCGAGTTCGGAATCGTCGTCACGGACGACGAAGGCCGCATCGAGCGCTTCCTCGAAAAGCCTTCGTGGGGCCAGGTGTTCTCGGACACGATCAACACCGGCATCTACGTTCTCGAGCCGGAGGTGCTGAAGCACATCCCGACCGATCGTCCATACGACTTCTCGAAGGAGCTGTTCCCGCTGCTGCTCGAGATGGGCCGGCCGATGTACGGGCACGTGCTCGACGGCTACTGGCAGGACATCGGCAACCTCGAGCAGTTCCGTCAGGCGAACTTCGACGCGCTCGACGAGCGTGTGCATCTGAACATCGCCGGCATCCGCATCCGTGGCAACGTCTGGGTCGGCGACGGCGTCGACCTGAACGACCTCGACGCGCTCGAAGGGCCTGCGTTCCTCGGGAACTACTGCCGCATCGCCGCCGACGCGACGGTCGGCCCGTACTCGGTGTTGTCGACGAGCGTCACGCTGCGCGAGCGTGCGCAGGTCTCGCGCGCGATCGTGGACGGCTCCACGTCGATCGGCCGCTCGACGATCGTCGAGGGAGCGATCGTCGGCCGCTCCTGCGACCTTCGCTCACACGTCCGCATCCACGAAGGCGTCGCGATCGGCGACGAGGTGACGATCGGCAGCGAGAGCGTGATCATGCCGGGCGTCCGGATCTACCCCTACAAGGAGGTGGAGACGGGCTCGCAGATCTTCGAGTCGCTCATCTGGGAGTCGCGCGGCACGACGCGCATCTTCCGGACGGGCGGCGTGTCCGGTCTCGTGAACGTCGACCTCACACCGGAGGTTGCGGTGCGTGTCGCCGCCGCGCTCGGCACCGCGCTCAAGCGCGGCGCCCGCGTCGTTGCGTCGCGCGAGGGGACGGCGGCGTGTCGAATGATCAAGCGCGCGATGATCTCCGGGATGGTGTCGACCGGCGTCGACGTCGCCGACCTGCGCGTCATCCCTGCGGCGGTCGCGCGCCATCTCGTGAAGGCGGAAGGGTTCGAGGCGGGCTTCCACGTCGGCATGAGCTCGTCCGACCCCGAGGCGGTGCGGATCCAGTTTGTCGAGTCGCCCGGCATCGAGATGACCGATGCGATGCAGAAAGAGGTCGAGAAGCATTTCACCCGCGGCGAGCTGCGCCGCGTCGGGGCCACCCAGGTCGCCGGCGCGACCTACCCCGCGCGCGTCGCGGACAGCTACGCGACCGACTTGCTCAGCACGCTGAACGTCGAGGCGATCCGCGAGCGCGGCTTCCGCATCGTTGTCGACTACGGCTTCTCCGCCGCCTCGTACGTGCTGCCGCTCGTCCTCGGCCCGCTTGGAGTCGAGGTTGTCGCGGCGCATGCGTTCCCGACCGAGGGCGAGGCGGGACCGCAGGGCCTGGCGGCGTCGATCGGGCAGGCGAAGCGGCTCGTGTCCGCCGTTGTCGCGGACTTCGGCGCCGTCTTCGACAGCGCGGGCGAGCGCCTGTTCCTGATCGACGAGCGCTCGAGGGAGGTGCCGGTCGACCTCGCGCTCCTGCTCTACCTCCGGCTGATCGGCTCGAACGGGCAGCGCGGCGGCAAGCTCGCCTTCCCAGTGACCGTTACGAGCCAGGTCGACCGGCTCGTCGAGGGAACGGGCTTCGAGGTCGTCCGGACGCCGGCGTCACTCCAGGCACTGACGCAGGCGGCGACGCAGGACGGCGTCGTCTTCGCGGGCGCCGTCGGCGGCGGCTACGTCTTCCCCGAGTTCCTGCCCGGCTACGACGCGGTCGCGAGCCTCGCGAACCTGCTGCAGCTGCTCGCACCGGTGCGCCGGCCGCTCTCGGAGCTCGTCGGCGAGCTGCCGCGGCCGACGCTCGTCCACCACCAGATCGCCTGCCCGTGGGGTATGAAGGGGCTCGTGATGCGGCTCCTGAACGAGCGCTGGGCCGGCCGGAACCTCGACCTCACCGACGGGATCAAGGTCTTCGAGGACCGCGGCTGGGCACAGGTGCTGCCCGACCCGGACGAGCCCGTGATCCACCTGTATGCGGAAGGGGAGACGGCCGAGAGCTCGGAGGAGCTCGCAGACGAGCTCCGGCGCATCGTCGAGGAGATCGAGCAGGGCGAAGAGGCGGCGGCGCGAACCTAAACCCCAGGTCTAGACTCTGGCCGCGCAAAGGCTAAAGTTGAACTTGACCCCTCCGAGCGAAAGGTGCCCGTGGAACCGCTGCCCGACCTTGCGACGCTGTCCGACGAGGACCTGAAGCGCCAGATCGACGAGTACACGAAGGAAGAGCAGGAAGTCTCGTACCGCCGACGGATCCTGCACGGCAAGATCGACATCCTCCGCGCCGAGCTCGTCGCGCGGCTCCAGAAGACCGAGGGCCGGAGCGTGCTCGACCAGGTGGACGTTGCTGCCCTGACGGAGATCCTCGCCGGGAAGGCCGCTCCGCCCGCCGAATGAGCCATATCTACTGCCCTGAGTGCGGCTTCCAGAACCCGGAGGCCGCCAACTACTGCGCCAAATGCGGCGCATTGCTGCACGAGCGCGAGTCGGAGAGCGGCGAGCTGACCCAGTCGTTCACGGCCGACGAGCACGACGAGCTGCTCGAGCGGCTGGACGACATCGGCCTCGAGGGGCCTGCGCTCGTCGTCCGCTCCGGCGGCGGCCGTGCGGGCGAGACGTTCGCGCCGAAGGGTGAGCAGACGACGATCGGCCGGTCGCCGGAGTGCGGGATCTTCCTCGACGACGTGACCGTGTCGCGCAAGCACGCCGAGCTCGTGCAGCGCGAGGGCCGCTGGCTCGTCGAGGACCAGGGCAGCCTGAACGGCACCTTCGTCAACCGGAAACGCGTCGAGTCCGCCGAGCTCGAGGACGGCGACGAGCTCCAGATCGGCAAGTACCGCCTCACCTTCCTCAAGCGATGACCGCGGCGGCCCCCACGAGCGCTCGGCTGCTCACGATCGGCACGGTCTGCCGGCGGCTGAAGGCCGATTTCCCGGACATCTCGATTTCGAAGATCCGCTACCTCGAGGACCAGGGCCTGCTGACGCCGAAGAGGACGCAGGGCGGCTACCGGCTCTTCTCCGAGGAGGACGTCGACCGGCTCGAGACGATCCTCCGGCTGCAGCGCGACGAGTTCCTGCCGCTGCGCGTGATCCGCGAGGAGCTCGCGGCCGGCGCAGGGAAGGAACGGCGCCGGCGGCGCGCCGCGCTCGGCGAGCCTGAGGAGGGGCTCAATCTCGACGGTCTCTGCGAGCGCGCAGGAATCGACGAGCGGCGTGCCCGCGAGCTCGAGGAGTTCGGGCTGCTCGAGCCGCGCGTCGACGGCGGCCAGCGGATCTACTCGGACACGGACGCGGAGATCGCCGAGACGTGCGAGACGCTTGCGCGGTACGGGATCGCGCCGCGGCATCTGCGCGCGTTCCGCACCGCGGCCGACCGCGAGTCGGGCCTGCTCGAGGCGCTCGTGGCGCCCGCGCTCCGCTCGCGCACGCCGGAGCGGCGCCGCGCGGGGATGGAGGACCTGCAGGCGATGGCGGAGTGCGCGAACGACCTGTCCCAGCTGCTCTTCGCGCGCAACGTGCGCAGAATTGCCGGCGCGTGACGGCGATCGACCTGAAGAGCCTCGTCCGCGAGGTACCGGACTTCCCGACGCCTGGAATCGGGTTCAAAGACATCGCGCCGCTCCTGCTCGATCCGGCGGCGTTGAAGCAGACGGTGTCCGAGCTCGCTGCGTGGACGGCGGAGCGCGAGCCGGATCTCGTGCTGGGCGCGGAGGCGCGCGGCTTCTGGCTCGGCGCGGCGATTGCGATTGAGGCCGGTTGCGGCTTCGTCCCGGCGCGCCGGCCTGGCAAATTGCCGCCCGAGACGGTGGCGGCGAGCTACGCCCTCGAGTACGGGCAGAACGAGCTCGAGGTCGCCGCGGACGCGATCGCCGACGGCGCACGCGTCGTCATTCACGACGACGTGCTCGCGACCGGCGGGACGGTGCAGGCGATCGCCGGGCTCGTCGAGAAGCTGGGCGGAACCGTCGTCGGCATCAACTTCGTGATCGAGCTGTCGTTCCTAGAGGGCCGCAAGAAGCTCGAGGGGCGCGACATCTTCTCCCTCATCACGTACTAGGCCTACGTTTGTCCGTCCGAAACGCCGATTAAAAGACCGGCATGTACGACGTCCTGACGTCGCGATACACGTTCTCGTGTCCCCGGCAGGGGCGGACTCGCGTGTCGCTGTCCGCCTTCCGGACGCTCGAGCCGCTCGCGGGGACAGGGCACCCGGTCGTCTACCGCGTGCGGTTCGCGTGTGGGTGCGGTGACGAGCACGACGGGCTCGTCAGTCACGACGAGCTCGACTGCGCGCCGCTCGGTCTCGAGGGCGGCGTGTTCCTGAACCTGATGACGTCACGAGTCGAGCCGGTCGCGTCCGAGCTTGCCGACCTCGCTGCTGCTCGGATCGGCGCGGGGGAGTGGCCGTGGAGCTTCTTCTGCTACCCGGAGGAGCGGCCGCGGCCGGTGTTCCCGTCGTCGTTCTTCTTGCTCGCGCCCGGCGACGGCTCGCTCGGGCTCGCGGTGCACTGCCCCGTGTGCCGGCGCACATCCGTGAACGTGGTCTCACACGAGCACGTCGACGTGCCGTTCCACAACGACCGAGAGGTCGGCGTCGTCGAGCAGGTGTTCCCGGACGACATCACGGCCACGATCGACGAGTTCGGGGCCGAGCTCTGGTCCGCGTCTTTTGACGCCCGCCGCCTGACGTTGTAGGCCGCAACTCGGCGGGGGGCTTCCGCGTTGTTTCTCTGACGCTTCATCGCGGAAAGGGATTCGCATGCGCAGATACGGACTGTATGACGCCACGCGAGGCCTGACGCTTGCGCTCGCAGCTGCGCTGGCAGGCCTCCTGCTGTACATCGCCACGCAGGTCGGGCAGCAGTCGACCGCGCGGTTCTGGGCGGAGATGGGAGTCGTCGCAGGCGCCGGCCTCGTGCTCGCGCTCGCGCCGGTGCTCGGCGGTTGGAGCTCCGGGCTCCGCTTGCGGTTGTCGCCGGGGACGTTCCTGCTCGGCTTCATCCCGGTGCTCGTCGTCGTCGGCTGGATCCTCATGGCGACGCAGCCGGGCAACGGGTGGCACGAGGGGACGATCGTCCGCTGGAGCCATGACCTCGGACTCATGGGGCTGATCCATGATCTCGGGCTTTGGCACGGCGCGCTCGCGTTCGGCTTCGGCATCGTGCTCGGCACGACGTTGGACGCAGTGCCGGTGGCGATGACGGAGCCGGTCGCAGCGGCACCTGTGACACGGCCGATTCCGGCCGCCGAAGAGCCGGCGGCGCGGCGCCCGTGGTATCGCCGCCGCTCGCGGTCCGAGACCGACGCGGACGCGCCGTTGACGGCGGAGCAGCGCGCGCAGCAGCGCGAGGCGGCACATAACGCTGAGCCGCCGATGGTGACGGTCGGTCGCGGCACCGACGAAGCGGACGAATAACGTCACACGGGGGAGGGGCCGCTTCGCGCGGCCCCTGTACCCCAGACGGAGGGATCATGCGGTCCCGGCCCGTCCGTCGATAGCACCCACAGGGATGAAGCCCGGATCGACTGAGAGGGGACACGCACTTTTGATCGCGCACTGCACGAGCCTCGATCCGACCGCACCGACGGCGCGGGAACGGCTCGAGGAGAAGCTCGGCCAAGAGCTCGCGCGAAAGCTCGTCTTCGCTCTCGCCGCGCGTGAGCACGACGAGGACCGATCCACGCAGCCGCTACGCGCCCGGGCGATCTTCGCCGCGTAGGCGGACGAAGAACCAGATCGCCGCGAACGAGAGAAACGCGATCACAAACGCAAACGCGCCGGACGCGCCGACCGCGAGCAGCCCGAAGTAAATGTAGGCGCCCAGCAGCACCGCCCAGACGAACGCCATGACCCCCGGATCGATGCTGGGCGGATGAATGTGCATAGGGGCGCGATCGTACTGAAGAGCGCCGTCGCCGCGACCGACAGAAGCGAAGCGGTCGTCGGCGAGTTAAAAGGATTCGCCGAGCCGCTTGCGGTTTCGTTCACAACACCGTCTGACTTTCCGATCTTGGCCCTTGCGGACCTCCTCGTACGGCCCTGCGGTGCTGCTTCGACCTACTTCCGCTGCGCGCTCGGCGCAAATGGCAATCTAGGGTGTCCTCGGGGGACACGCAAGGGGCTGCGGAGAGGAAAAATCCGCTCTTTGCGGATTTTGAATAATCAACATTTCCACAGTGCTTTGTGCAACCTGTGGAAAAGCCGATTTCAGGCGCCGAGGATAGCGCGTACGAGCGACGAGAGCGGCACACCGTTCGCATCGCGGTAGACCGCGCGATACGTGAGTGGCCGCGACGGCGGCAGGTCGGTGAGCGTGAACGTCTCGTCGGGAGCGAGGGGGACCGTCGTCAGGAGCTGCTGCCCCTGTCCGGTCTCGCGGTCGATCTCGATGCTGCCGCCGGCCGGCGCGCCGGTCACGCGGCCGGTCAGGACGAACGAAGCGCCGTCGACCGCGGCCGAAAGGGTGACGCGTGCGGTCGGCGCGGCGGGGGAGCGGTACCAGGAGACGCCGGTCGCGTCGCGGATCAGGTACTGCCGGCCGCCGCCAGGCTCGGCCGCGTAGCCCTCGAGGTTGCCGTCGAGCTCGACGGGCGTCGCTGACGGGGAGAGGACGAGGCCGGCGTAGATCGTCCGCGCGCCGAGAAGGTCGACGTAATCGTCGGCTGCGACTTCAGGGCCGGCGGACGTGTTCGCGAGGCCGACGACGAAGGCGTGAGTGTCGAGAATCGTCGCGTGGTCGGCGTTCGTGTTCTGCGCGAGGATCACGTGGCTCTCGCCGGCACTCTGGTAGAGCTCCGTCCAGGTGCTCCAGGCGTCACCGGCGGGGTTCGGGACGGCCCGCGCGATCCCGGCAGGCTGGGCGAGCGAGTTCGCGAAGATGAACTGGCCCGTCCACTTGCCATTCTTCGCGCGGAACCACTCGATCGTCGCGCCGGAATACGCCTCGACGATCCGTACCTTCCCGTTCGGGAGCACGACGGGCGCGACGGTGGGGAGGTCGCTCGAGGACGGGAAGCCGAGCTTTGTGATCGCCTCGCTCGTGAGCTTCCCGGCGGTGTTCTCGCGGACGAGCTTGAGGGCGGTCTTCCGCGTCGAGACGAGCGACGCATAGGCGATCACCGGCCGCCCCGTGAGGTCGATCGCGAGGCCTCCGAAGCCGAGGGCCCCGGCGACGGGGGCGCTCGCGATGACGCGGGTTGTCCAGGTGCCGTTCCGCTGCTCGGCGAGGACGAGCCGGCTGCCGTTCGTCGGTTCCGCCAGCAGCGCGGTGCCGGTGGCGGTCTGGGCGAGCCCCACGATCGCCGGCGGCGCGCTGAGCTTGGGCATTGCGACCGGCTGCGTTGTCCAGGTGCCGGCGGCGCTACGCGAAGCCAGGACGACGCTGTTGTCGGAAGCGACGTACGCGACGAGCGGTGTGCCGTCGCTCCGGATCGCGAGCAACGAGTCCTGCGCGCCCGTCGAGCCCGGTATCAGCTCGGCCCGCGCGAGCCCCGGCACTGCCAAAGCGGCGAGAACGGCGACGGCGAGCCCGAGGCGCCTCACAGCCGTGAGCCTAGCGAGGGGGCGGATCCTTTCCAGTCCAACTTGACATAACGCCCATTCCCGTGCACGGGCCGCGCGCCTCGCGTGACAGTGGCCCCGGGCGGGAATCCAAGCGCCCGGGGCCACGTCTGACGGTTGTGTCAGCTTCCGCCGCTTGCCTTGAACTGCACAGCGGGCGTGTAGCTGCTGTCGTAGATCGTCGTGCGCGCTCCGTTCTGCCAGACGTCGCCCGAGAAGACGTCGGTGCCCGCGCTGGTGGAGGTATTCAACGCGATGTTCAGCGAGTCGTACGGGCAACCCGCCTCGGTGCCGAAGCACGCCGCTCCCTCGCCGACCGGGCTCGGCCCGTAATGGCTCGTGTTGTACGAGAGCTCGTAGACGACCGTATCGGGAAGCGTCACGTTGCCGCCGAACCCGAACGTGACGTCGTCGGCGAAGCCGTTGAAGCACGTCTTCAACGGGTTTGAGTACCAGCGTCCGTCGCCGCACCTGGCACTGGCCGACGGCCGGTATGGCACCGCGAACGTCTGCGTCGACGACGCAAGCAGGGTCGTGCCCGTGTCGTCATAGATGTTCAGGGTGAGCGGGAGCGAGAACGTCGCCCCTGTTGGGGTGACGCAGTCGCCGTTGAACCAGGTCCCCTGGACGCAGGCCCAGCTGCTCAGCGTCACGGTGACGGTGCTGAGCTTGCGCGGGCCGGACGCGAACGCGACCTCATCACCGAGCGAGGCGAACGCGTACGCCTCGGCGCCGAGACTCGGCATGTTCGACGGCGGCCCGTTCTTGGCGGTGCTGTCGTAGATCACGTTCGTCCTGGTGCCGGCTGCGGCGACCGCAACCACAACACTCAACGCCGCGAGCGCAAACGCGGCAGTAACTGCCAGACGCCTCATCGACCCCTGCCTTTCCTCTCCGTTGTCGACCGCATCGCTCCCGACCCCGCCACGCCTCAACACCAGATGCCGCAAGGGGAAGATCGCAATCCGATCCTGTTCGCCACACAACGTATCGCGGCTTGCGTCGATTGAAAAGGGCTCGGATAAACGGACCGCTCTGCACCGGGCACTTGATTTAGGACGGGCTTAAGTGTTTGGGTTGGGTGAAGGCGCGGAATGTCTGTCCAGGGAAAATCTCGGACCCAGGGGGACGAAGTTGACCGTTGAGATCGAGTCGATCCTCGTCAACGAGGAGCTTGCGGCATTGCTCGAAACGGCCGAGTCAAGCGGCCAACTGCCTCACCAGGAGCTGGTCGAGCTGCTCGAGCCGATGGAGCTCGACCCGCTCGAGATCGAGTCCGTCTACGCCGAGCTCGACCGCCGCGGCATCGAGCTCGTGGCAGAGGAGGCCGAGGAGAAGGAACCTCAGCCCGAACCGGCGCCGCCGCCGGTTGCCGTCCAGCCGGTCGAGACGACGACCGACGCGCTGCAGCTCTTCCTCCGCGAGGCCGGGAAGCACGCCCTCCTGACCGCCCCGCAAGAGGTCGAGCTCGCAAAGAAGATCGAGCGAGGCGATATGGACGCGAAGCAGCACATGATCCAGTCGAACCTGCGCCTCGTGGTCTCGATCGCGAAGAACTATCGCAACCAGGGTCTCCCCTTCCTCGATCTGATCCAGGAAGGCACCCTCGGCCTCATCCGGGCGGTCGAGAAGTTCGACTGGCGTCGCGGCTACAAGTTCTCGACGTACGCGACGTGGTGGATCCGGCAGGCCGTCGCCCGTGCCCTCGCCGACAAAGCGCGCACGATCCGCATGCCAGTCCACATCGTCGAGCGCATGCAAAAGATGAACCGCGCCGAGCGCACGCTATGGATGGAGCTCGGGCGCGAACCGACGCTCGATGAGATCGCCGAGGAGGCGTCACTTCCGATCGAGCAGGCGCGCGAGGTTAAAGCAGCCGCGCGCGCGTCGGCGTCGCTCGACCAACCAGTCGGCGAACAGGAAGACGCCGTGTTCGGCGACTTCGTCGCCGGCGACGAGCCGCTACCTGAGGACCGCGTCGAGACGTCGCTGCGCAGCCAGGCGCTCGCCGTGGCGCTGCAGGCGCTGCCCGACCGCGAACGGCACGTGCTCGTTCTGCGCTACGGGCTCGTCGACGAGGAGCCGAAGACGCTGGAAGAGATCGGCAAGCGCCTCGGCCTCACCCGCGAGCGCGTGCGGCAGATCGAGCTCGAGTCATTGCGGCGCCTCGCAGGCCTGCGCGAGATGCAAATGATGGCGTCCGCCTAGCGGACTACTCGGCGCGCAAGTAGAGCTCGAGATCCGGCGCTGCCATGCGCAGCTCTCGCAACGCGCGCGACTCGAGCTGGCGCACGCGCTCACGCGTGATGCCGAGTCCCGCACCGACCTCCTCGAGCGTCTGCGGCGTCTCGCCGTCGAGGCCGAAGCGGAGCGCAAGCACGCGGCGCATACGCGGGTTCAGGTGTGCAAGCGCACGCGCGAGCTCGTTCGAGCGCGACCGCTGGGCCGTCGTCTCGTCGGGCGTCTCTGAATGCGTGTCCTCGATCAGGTCGCCGTAGAGGCTCTCGCCGTCACCGACGGGCGTCTCGAGCGAGACCGGCACCTCGACGAGGTCGAGCAGATCCTGAACGCGCTTCTCCTCGAGGCCTGACTCCTTCGCAAGCTCCACGAGCGTCGGCTCACGGTTCAGCTTCTGCGCAAGCTGACGGCGTGTGCGCAGCAGACGGCGCACTTGCTCAGCGACATGCACAGGCAGTCGAATCGTCCGCCCCTGGTCGGCAAGCGCGCGCGTCACGGACTGGCGGATCCACCACGTCGCGTACGTCGAGAGCTTGTAGCCCATGCGGTAGTCGAACTTCTCGACCGCACGGATCAGCCCGAGGTTGCCCTCCTGAATGAGATCGAGCAACGGCACGCCGGCCTTCGTGTAGTTCCGCGTGATCGACATGACGAGCCGGAGGTTCGACTCGATCAGCTTGCGCTTCGCAGCCTCGTCACCCATGTCCTTGAGGCGCGCGAGCTCGCGCTCCTCCGCACGCGTGAGCAGCGGGCCTCCGCCGATCGAGCGCACGTAGAGCTTCAGCGGATCCTGGGCCTGGACCGCCTGCTCGAGCGCTTCGCGCTCGGCCTTGTCCTGCTCCTCGTCGTCCTCGGCGGCCTCGACCTCCTCCGCCTCCGCCTCCGCCTCGACGGCCTCCGGGTCGTCGAGCGCAGGAACGAGCTCGAGCCGGGGCTCTGTCGGGTCGTCGGCGGGGTGCTTGTCGCCGGAGGGGTCGTCTGTGAGCGGCCGCGGCTCCATCGCGATCGTTATCGGCGCAACCGTCATCTCCCTTGATAGCCACAAGGAAGGTTGGGCCTACCCGCCGAAGCCCTCGCTAACTTGGGGATAAAGATTCGCGGCCATACTGACGACGTTCGTTAGACCTTCTTTCCGAGGACACACTCGAATCAGATGTGCGGCATTGCGGGATACAGCCTTTCTGCGCGCAGTTCGGTCGACCGGACGCTCGCGGCACAATCCCTGCTTGCTGGGATAGCCGAGCGCGGCGCCGATGCAGTCGGGTACGCATACCGAAGACCCGGCGAGGCCTACCCGGTCGTTACGAAGCAGCGCACGCCGGCGAGCCGGCTGCTCGATCGGATCTCGGTGCCCCAGACTGCGACCGAAGTCCTCGTTCACGTCCGCGACTACACGAAAGGGCATCCATCGATCCCCGCGAACAACCATCCGGTCCGCCACGGACCGGTGGTCGGGATCCACAACGGGATCATCCTGAACGACGACGAGTTGCTCGCGCCGCACAGCTGTGCGCGCTGCGAGCCGCGCATGACGGTCGACTCCGAGGCGATCTTCTGCCTCGCGGCGCACTCGGAGAACGACCCGCGCGCGCTCGAGAAGCTGACGGGCTCGTTCGCGACGGCGTGGCTCGACGAGCGCGTCCCCGGAACGGTGTTCGTCGCGCGCGGCGTCGGCCGGCCGTTGTGGCTCGGGGCCGGCAAGCATGAGCTCTTCTTCGCATCGACGAAGATGGCGCTCGAGGTCGTCGAGCAGTACGCCGACGTGAAGCTCCGCAAGCGCGAGGTGAAGATGGGGACGTTCCTCGCTCTCCACGAGGCGAAGATCGAGCGCGACGAGCGCTTCCGCCCGGATGTCTCCTACAAGGATCCGGTCGCACTGCCCGCCGTCCGCGCGCCGCAGGAGGGTCTCTCCTGTCTCGAGCGTCTAGCGGTGCTTGCGGCCGTCTAGCAGCTTCCCGTCGGTCGAGACGCGGACGCCCTGCTCGTCGAGGCGTTCCCGCACCAGGAACTGGAACGTCGACCAGGCGCCGCGCTTCGCGTCGAGCATCCTGTAGACCTGCCATTCAGTGAGGAGCGAGGCGTCGGTTCGCCGCGCCTCAGCCCAGTCCGCGAACTTCGGCAGGCGGCCGAGCTCGCGCGCGAGCACGGCACCCTGCTCGATCGCGCGCTCGAGCCTCTCCTCCCCCACCGGGACGTCGAAGCCGGCGTCGCGCAGCGCATTCGTGAGCGACCCGAACGTGTGCCAGTAGAGCGACTTCGACGGCATGCGGCCCTTGTGGTCGTCGATGTCGCGGGCCGTCGGCGGTCGGCCGAGCTCCTCCCCCAGGCCCTTCAGCAGCCCGAGCAGCTCGTCGCGCGTCGCGAACCGGCGCGGCACGAGCCCGGCCGCGCGCTTCGCGGCGTTCCACGAGCCGTAATGCTCGATCACGGTCTGCGGGTGCACCGATGTCTTCTTGTCATCCGAGAACTCGCGCATCGTCGGCGAGCGGCCGAGCCGCTCGGCACAGTTACGCAGCTCGGCGAGGATCTGGTCGTCGGAGTAGCGCTTCCGGATCCCGGCCTGAAACTCCGCGAGCTTCGTGGGATCGATGTCTGCGACCGCCCGGAAGCGGCGCTTCTGGGGCATGCCAAGAATGGTAGAGCAGGTTAGAAAAAGCGCAAGTTCGCCCTAGAGGGCGACGAGGCGCGGCTTTTCGTGGCTCGGCAAGTCGCCGACGACCGAGTCGAGCGGGAGGATCCGCTCGAGCGCAGAGACGCACCGTGGGCAGAACTGCGTCCCGGCCTTGTCCTTCACCTCGGTCAGTGCCTCGTTCACCGGGCGGGCGGCGCGGTAGATACGCGTCGTCAGCATGGAGTCGAGCGCGTCGGCGACGTGGATGATGCGGGCGCCGAGCGGGATCTCCTCGCCGGAGATCCGCTCCGGGTAGCCGGTGCCGTCGAAGCGCTCGTGGTGATGGCGGATCGCGGGTACGGCGTCCTGGAGGAAGCCGAGGCGGTCGATGATCCGTGCGCCCTCCTCGGCGTGGCGCTGCATGAGCGACCACTCCTCCCCGGTCAGGCTCGCCGGCTTCAGGAGGATCGCGTCCGGGATCGCGAGCTTGCCGATGTCATGGAACAGGGCGGCATGGCCGAGCAGGTCGAGCTCGGCTTGCGAGAGACCGAGCTCGCGGCCGATCGCGAGCGAGAGCTGCTGCACGCGACGCGAGTGACCGGCGGTGTACGAGTCGCGCGCGTCGACGGTCGCCGAGAGCGACTCCATCGCCGCCGTCGAGCGCTCGCGAAGCAGCTTGTTCGCCTGCTCGAGCGACACGTTCTGCGACTGGATCGTCTCCGCCGCCTCGCGCAGCTTCTGGGCGGAACGCTGTGTGTGCTTGAGGTAGGCCTCCTGCGTCTTGCGCATCAGGAGCAGCGGCACGGCGAAGACCGCGAGGCCGTACAGGCCGACCGCGTCGTACCCGATGCCCATGACCGCGGCAATGCCGCCGTAGACGACGTAGTGCGGGAGCAGCCACGCAAACCGCTCGTGGAAGACGGCCCAGGGCGACTCGTGTCCCTCGACGCCCGACGCGAAGCTCAGCAGGCCCATGTTGACGAGGAAGTAGAGGGCGCCCGCAAGTGGGCCGAGACCGAAGACGATGACCAGCCGACCGATGTTCCCGACGCCCGTGTAGATCGTGAAGATCGACGCCGCAGCGAGCGACGACAACGCCATCGTCCCGATGTTGTAGACGACGGTATGCAGGGAGTTTCGTCGTGCGCTCCAGTCGACGACCGCGATCGTCACCGCGAGCGGCAGCGCAGCGCGGTAGTCGAAGAGCGCGGCGCCGGCGAGCGAGCCGACGACGCTCACGGAGAGCGAGCCTTCGACCTCGGCAAGCTCGAACGAAAGCGCCTGGCCCGCGCCGACGAGCGCAAGCACGGCAAGGAGCCCGACGTAGTCGTGGCTCGAGCCCCAGATCAGGCCGGCCGCGCCGGCGCCGATGCCGATCACGCTCACCGATCCAACGACGAGCGCGAGGCGGTTCGACAGCTGGAAGAACGTCGGACCGTGGAGCGTCCGCGGCTTCGGCGTCCGCCGATCCTCGTTGGACTCGATCGGCTCGACCGGCGGGAGGGGCGTCACGTGCTCGCCGTGCTCTGCGACCGCGCGCAGCTTCGCGCTCCGCTCGGACGCCATCAGCAGCGGCTCGGTGCTCGCTCCGAGGACGCGGTTGCGACCCTGCAGCTTCGCGCGGTACACGGCGAGGTCGGCCTGATGGATCAGCTCGTTCGCGTCGAGACCGTCCTTCGGGAAGCCGGCGACGCCGATCGACACTGTCGCCCGGATCGGCTCGGCCGCGGTCTCGATCTCGAAGCCGCGCTCGGCAACGGCCCGGCGGATGCGCTCTGCGATCTCGAACGCCTGCTCGGGAGGGGTCTCCGGCAGGAGGATCGAGAACTCCTCGCCGCCGAAGCGCGCCGGCACGTCGTAATGGCGCAGCTCTGCGCGGAAGACCTCGGCGATGCCCTTCAGCACCGCGTCGCCGGCGAGGTGGCCGTAGCTGTTGTTGATGTCGCGCAGCAGATCGAGGTCGGCCATGATCAGCGACATCGGCCTCTCGAACCGCGACGCGCGCGCGATCTCAGCCGCAAGTGTCGTCGCGAAGTAGCGCGCGTTGTAGAGACCGGTCTTCGGGTCGACGCGCGCCTCGGCCTGCAGCTGCGGGACGCTGAGCGAGCGGTGGAGGACGACAAGAGGAGCGAGTGCCGCGAAGATCAGCCATGGGTTCCAGTGCCAGAAGGCCGCGAGCGACACGCCGAGGATCGTGTTCACGAGGTCGACCGAGATCGCGTCGACGCCGAAGAGGCCCGACTCGCGGAACGTGTGTCCTCGGCCGAGCCTGAGAATCATCGCCACGAGCACGTGGTTGACCATCACAAACGCGATCGACGCCGTGAGCCCCGCGACGGCGAAGCGCGCGTCGTAGTTGGGGATCGCGCCGCCGGCGTGGTTGAGGATGAGGTGCGCCATCCCCCACGCCGCGAGGGCGTTCAGCGTGTAGTTCGCGATGTTGAAGCCCTGGATGGACCACGGCGTCCGCTCCTTCAGCCACTCCGGAATCGTCTGCACGAGCGGCACGAGCACGAGCAGCTCGGGTGGCAGCAGTAGCGCCGCGGCAACGAGGAACAGCACCGAGGTGTGGTACTGCGCGTTCCGCGGCGACTTGACCGGGAACGTATGCGCGAGCGTCGCTGCCGCAGCGAGCGCGACGAACTCCGCCCAGTCGTGATGGACATCAGCCGCGCCGACGTAGAACTTGCCGGCCGCCGCCACCGTCAAGACGCCGAGTACGGCGAGGTAGATCTTCGCCGCCCGTGGCAGCCCGTTGCCGCGAACCGGGGGCTCTTCGGGCAGCTGGGCCTCGTACAGTCCGCCCATCACCGGCTCAGGCGCAGCGTTCATCGCATCCAGTGGTCGAGCAGCGGAATTCGCGGCCGCAGAGCCATATCGAAATTGTCGGAGCGATAGCCCTCAGGGGCGTCACCCGTTCGGAGGATTCGCTCCGCATGGGCAAGCGCAAAACGGGCCCCGTCGCCGGGGCCCGTTCGCAGGTGCAGGGTAGACCGAGGTTGGTGCTTATGGCGTCGTCGAGGCTGCGTCGCAGACGCTGATGGTCGGGTCGCAGTCGCCGTTGACGATCCCGAGGTCGGCGAGCGCTGCGCTCACGTCGTCGGTCGTCGCGGGAGCCGCGTCGGTCGTGTCGTCGTCGCCCTGGGCGTTGTCGGCCCAAGCCGCATCGGCCCATGCCGCATCGCTCCAGGCGGCGTCACTCCAGGCAGCGGTGCCCCAGGCGACCGATGCCCAGGCCGCGTCAGCCCATGCGGCATCGCTCCAGGCCGCCGACGACCAGGCAGCGTCGCTCCAGGCCGCATCCGACCAGGCAGCTGCGTCCCAGGCCTTGTTCGACAGGGCCGCCTTCTGCCAGGCGGTCGCGTTGAACGACGTGGTGCCGTCCGCCGCGGTCAGGAGGAACTGCTCGAGACCGGCGTTCGGGTTCGGCGGGGTCGGGTGAGGCTTCGCATACTGGCGAGCAGCCGCGATGTTCACGTCGCCGACGCCCAGCGACCCGGGAACCGCCTTCAGCTCCGGCGTAGCCGTCACCATGAGCGCGCCCTTGATCTGGTCAGGGCCCCACTGCGGGTGCTGGACGATGATCTGCGCCGCCGCCGCCGCAACGATCGGAGCAGCAAAGGAGGTGCCGCTCAGCATCATGTAGCCGTTGACCGGGTCGGTCACATTCGCGGGTTTCTGCTGCGTGAGCGTCGAGCCCGGCGGAACCGCACCGATCATGTAGCGACCCGGCGCCGCGATGTCCGGCTTCGAGAAGCCGTCGGGCGTGTAGCCCCATGCGGAGAAGGGAGCCGCGACGTCGTCGTTCGAGCCGAGGCTCGTGCCAATGTCCGTCGCCCCGACCGTGATCACGAACGGGTCGTTGCCTGGTGCGAACTGCACGCCGCTCGGGCCGTTCGGGTTGCCGTAGTTGCCGGCAGCCGCCACGACGGTGATGCCGTTCAGCCAGAGCTTCTCGACCGCCGCGTCCAACGGATCGAACAGGACGCTCGCCTTGTTGACGGCGTGCAGCGAGAAGTTCGCGACCTTGATGTTGTACTGGGCCTTGTTCGCCAGGATCCAGTCGGCCGCCTTGACCACGTCGGACACCGTCGCCTGGCCCTGATCGTTCATCACGTCCAGCGAGAGGATGTTCGCCTTCGGCGCCGCACCCGCGTACTGCGGAGCGGAGCCCGCCGCGATGCTCGACACGAAGGTGCCGTGGCCGTAGCCGTCACCGGGCGAGTTCGTCGCCGACACCGGCGTGATGTTGATCTGGCCGAGGAAGTGCCCCGCGAAGTCCGCGCGGTTGCCCTGGACACCGGAGTCGACGACCGCGATCGTCGCGGCGTCGGGGCTCTGCTTCGTCCAGTCGACAGGAGCGCCGGTCGCGTACGGCCAGAGCTGCGAGTTCGTGATCGGCAGCGCCGATCCCGACATCGTCACGCTCTCGTTGGCCATGATCGACGTGACGAACGACTTGTTCGCCAGGAACGCGATCTGCTTGCCCGTCAGGTTCGCTTCGAGGCCGTCGATCGAGTTGAACTGCTGCTGAATCTGCGCCGCCGCCGCCCCGGCGGGCCCCTTGTCGCCGGTGATCTGCTTGTACAGACCGTTGGCGTTGCCCTTCTTGTCGCCCTGGACGATGACGTCGTACGTCGCGTTCGGGTTCTGCTGGATCGCGCTAACGAGCGCGCTCGGTACATACGATTTGAGTTTGTCCATGCCGGGAAGCGAGGAGCCCGAGCTCCCGCTCCCGCCGCCGGCCAATGCCGCAGCAGCAAACGAACACATGACTGCCGCCGTCGCAACTGCGACGCCGGCGCGCCTGCCGCCGCGACCCCAAAGCGCATTCGAACGCGATTCGCCACGCGAACCGCGTCCCCAGAGCGCGTTCGAGCGATCACCGTAATTCGCTCGAGAATGCCGCATCTACCCTTACCTCTCTCCTCGTTCTCGTGTGCCCGACGCAGATCCGCCGGGGCCGCAAATACACGTCAAGCCGGTTGAACGTAGGTCGGCGGTGGGTAGGCCACCTCCCCCGGATGGGTCACGGTTGAGGAGATTCACTCGAACGAGGTACCTCGGACGTGGCGTACGCTCGGGCCATGCTGACGACGGTCGAGATCGCCGCGGCGAGGGCCGTCGCGGGTCTGTCCCGGCGGCTGGGACGCGGCGCCGGCATGACGGTGCCGGGGAAGCTTCTGTCGAAGCTCGACCCAGCCGCGATCGACCGGCTTGCTTCGCGTCTCAAGGCGGGTGCTGCCGTGATTTCGGCGACGAACGGCAAGACGACGACGACCGCGATGGCCGCGGAGATCCTCCGGCCGCGGTACAGGCTCGCGCACAACCACTCGGGCGCGAATCTCGTCTCCGGCGTCGCCTCGACCCTGCTCGCGGCCGGCGACGCCGAGCTCGGGCTGCTCGAGGTCGACGAGGGAGCGCTGCCAGAGGTGCTGCGACGGGTCAGACCGCGTGCGGTCTGTCTCGGCAATCTCTTCCGCGACCAGCTCGACCGCTACGGCGAGCTCGAGCTGATCGCGGAACGTTGGCGCGCCGCAGTCATGGCGCTCCCGGAGACAACGCTGCTCGTGCTCAACGGCGACGACCCGCAGGTCGGGTCGCTCGGCCCCGGCGTCGTCTACGGCGTCGATGACCCGTCCGTCGCGCGACCGTCACTGCAGCATGCCGCCGACTCGAAGTACTGCATCCGCTGCGGGACGCCGTACAACTACCGTGCTGCGTACGTCGGGCACCTCGGCGATTACGCCTGCCCGCACTGCGGCCACGAGCGTCCGGCGCTCGACGTCGCCGCGCGCGCAATCGAGCTGCACGGACTCGAGCGGGTCGCGTTCGATCTCGTTACGCGAGACGGGCAGCACCGCGTCGAGTTGCAGGTGCCGGGGCTCTACAACGTCTACAACGCGCTCGGCGCCGCGACGCTTGCGCTGTCGCTCGGCGTTCCGCTCGACGACGTCGCTGCAGGCTTATCGCGCTTCAGCGCGGCGTTCGGGCGGTTCGAGCGGATCGCGGTCGACGACAAGCGCATGTTGCTTCTGCTGATCAAGAATCCTGCGGGCGCTAACGAAGCGGTCCGCACGCTCGTGGACGGCGGCGCGCCGCGAGTTGCAGTGATCGCGCTGAACGATGCGATCGCAGACGGTCGCGACGTGTCGTGGATCTGGGACGTCGATTTCGAGCCGCTGCTCGACGGCCTCGAGACGGTCGTTGCGACGGGATCGCGCGCCGCGGAGCTCGGCCTCCGCCTGAAGTACGGCGGGCTCGACGAGCGAAAGATCGTCGTCGAGCCGGAGCCGGCGTCCGCGCTCGACCGCGGGCTGTCGCTCACGCCGGCCGGAGGCGAGCTCGTTGTGCTGCCGACCTACACGGCGATGCTCGAGCTGCAGGACATCGTCGCCGAGCGAGGGCTTGCGAAGCGGTACTGGGAGCGCGCGGCATGAGGATCCGCGTCGGCCATCTCTACCCGGACTACCTCAACATCTACGCCGACCGCGGGAACATCGCCGTGCTCACACGCCGTGCGGCCTGGCGCGGACACGAGCTCGTTGTCGACGCGATCGGCCTGGACGACCCGATCACCCCGGGGGCGCACGATCTGTACTACGTCGGCGGCGGCCAGGATCGCGAGCAGCTCCTCGTCGCCGAGAACCTCGCGGCGAAGGCCGCCCCGCTGATCGAGGCCGTGGTCGGCGGAGGAGCTGCGCTGCTCGCAGTCTGCGGCGGCTACCAGCTGCTTGGTCGCGGCTACCGCGGGTTCCACGGTGAGAACATGCCCGGCGTCGGCCTCCTGCCGCTCGAGACGTTCGCCGGCGAGCGGCGGATGATCGGCGACGTTCTCCTCGAGTGCGAGCTCGAGCCCGGTGCGCTCCGGACACTGGCCGGCTTCGAGAACCACGCGGGCCGCACGCGGCTCGACCCGGGCGCCGAGCCGCTCGGACGCGTGGTCGCGGGCTTCGGCAACGACGGCGAGAGCGGCTCTGAAGGCTGCCGGCTCGGCCGGGCAATTGGGACGTATCTTCACGGGCCGCTGCTCCCACGGAACCCCTGGCTCGCAGACTGGCTGCTCGAACAGGCGCTCGCGCATCGGGACGGCGGGGAGCCGCCCGAGCTCCCGCCGCTCGAGGACGAGCTCGAAGGACGTGCCCACGAGATCTCTGCGGACCGTGCGCGGGCGCGCGGCGGGCGCTACTGAGCAACGTGATGGAGGTGGCTGTAGATGTAGATGTAGGTGTACACAGCCATCACTTGCCGTGGCGTGCGGCTTTTACGACCTTCTCGACCGCAACGCGTAGCGGTTCCGGCACAGAGCCGTTGTCGGTGTAGTGCCGATACGCCCTTCGGGGCTTCCGTGCACGCCCGCGCGCGCTCACACCGGACACGGCTTCGAAGTCGGGCGTGAGCACGACCGTCCGCCGGCGCCCGGCCTCTTCCAGGATCTGCTGGTTGACGACACGTTCCGACTCGACCGGCCGGTCGCCTTTCGGCGCGTCCCGGTCGTGGACGACGACGTAGGGGATGTCGCACGCGTTGCACACGCGCGCGAAGAGGGGGATGTTGCCCTTCCCCCCACACTCGAGCACGACGATGCCTTCCTTGTCCGGCTCGATTCCAAGCGCCTCGAAGACGAGCGGGAACGTGAGCTTTTCGGTCCGACCCTCGACGAGCAGTGCGGCGCGCGCAAGGAAGAGCTCCGCGCGGTCGCTGTCGAACTCGGACAGCACGCGGAACGCCTCGGACTCCTCGAGCGCAGCCGGCTGGAACAGCGCCGTCCCGCGAACGGGGTGGTGCCGCACGAGCGCGAGCTCCTCCATTCGGTCGACGCTGAGGAACACCGGCGCATGGGTCGAGTACAGGATCTGGTTGCCGTGTTGCGCGAGTGAGCGCAACACACGGAAGAGATGCCGCTGCGCATACGGGCTGAGATACAGCTCCGGCTCCTCGACGAGTAGGACGAAGCGGCGCAGGTTCGACGCCAGCAGCCGCTCCATGCCCATGACGAGCTGCAGGCCGCCGTCGACAGCAGACCAGTGGTGCTCGGGGATCGGCGCCTCGAAGAGATGCGCGACGTCCCCGCCCGCTCCGGTCACGGGCGCGAGCAGCGTGCGCGAGCGCAAGTTGGCAGGGAAGAAAAGAACGGGAGGCGCACCGGCACGGTTCAGGTTCAGTGTGGCGGGAGGATTCGCGTCAAGGAAGATCGTGCGGCCGCGCTCGACATCAGCCTCGAGGTGGATGCGTCCCGCCGTGCCGTGCGAGACATCGTCGATCGTCGGGGGTGGCGCTGCCGCCTCGAGCAGCGTCCAAATGCCGGTCAGCACCGTCGACTTGCCGCTCGACGCCTCGCCGACGAGCGCGCACACGGAGCGCGGTTCGAACTCGAGCTCGCGCGCGGCCCGATAGCCACCCATCGAGATGCGTTTGAGCGGTGGCACCGACCTTCTACGGCGCCCAGAGTGAGCCGAGGTACACGGCGGGGTCGCCCGACTCCCAGCGACGGAGGAACCGCTGGATCGGCGGATGCAGCACGACGTCGTCGAGCTCTACGCGGTCGAACAGTCGGTGGCCGCGCACTGCCGCGTCCTGCGAGGTGACTGCCGCGAGCGAACGGCCCGACAAGTCGCCCGCGAAGATGATGTGCACGACGTGCTTCGCGATGAAGCCGCGCTGCGGCGCGATCGAGTCGACGATCGCAACAGGACCTTCGACGGGGATCTCATCGAAGATGCCGACCTCCTCGCTGAGCTCGCGATGGAGCGCGTCGGTTAGGCTCTCGCCCGAGTTGACGCCGCCGCCCGGCAGCAACCAATAGTCGCCCCGCCCCGCCTTCTCGTGGCGACAGAGCAGGATCCTGTCCTGCCATCGGAGCACCGCCGACACTCGGATCCGCGGCTCGGCCCCCATTACACCGCCGACGACCCGAAGCCGCGGACGCCGCGCTCGCTCGCCGGCAGCTCGTCGACCTCGACGGGATCGACGGATGGAACCTCGAGCACGACGAGCTGCGCGATGCGCATCCCCGGCTCGACGACGAACGACTCCGCCTCATCGGTGTTCAGCAGGATCACCTTCAGCTCGCCTCGATACCCCGAGTCGACCAGCCCCGGCGTGTTCACGATCGTGATCCCGTGCTTCGCCGCGAGACCCGAGCGAGGCTGCACAAAGCCGGCGTACCCATCCGGGATCGCGACTGCCAGGCCGGTACCGACGGTCGCCCGCTCGCCGGGCCGAAGCTCGACCCGCTCGCACGCGGCGAGATCGAGCCCCGCATCACCCGAGTACGCGCGCAACGGCACGACGGCGTCCTCCCGCAGGCGCTGGATGGGGAGCTCGATCACGCGTCGGCGATGAGATAAGGCGCGAACCGGCGGATTTCCCGCCGCGGCAGCCGCGCGACGACGAGCACGCCATCCCCCGTGTCCTGCCGTTGCTCGATCGGCGCGCCGAGGGCGTACAGCTCGTTGAGCTTGCCGCCTTCCTGATAGGGCAACAGGAGCCGAACCGGCTCGAACCGCTCCGCGAAGCGATCGGCGATTCGCTCGCGCAAGTCGTCGATGCCTTCCCCCGTCAGCGCCGACACCTGCAACGCGTCGGGATAGCGATTCGCGAGACGCCGCTGCTGTTCCGGCTCGACCGCATCAACCTTGTTCAGCACCAGCTCGCGCGGAAGCTCATCGGCGCCGATCTCGTGCAACACCGAATCGACCGCGGCGATCTGCTCGACGAGCCTGGCTTCCGGCGCAGACGCGTCGACGACGTGGAGCACGAGATCAGCGACCAGCGTCTCTTCGAGCGTCGCCGCGAAGCCTTCGACGAGTTGGTGCGGCAGACGCCGTACGAAGCCGACGGTGTCCGTCACGAGGTAGCGGCGGCCGTCGAACTCGAAGCTGCGAGTCGTCGGGTCGAGCGTCTCGAACAACCGGTCGCGCACCGACACCGACGCATCGGTCAGCGCGTTCAGGAGTGTCGACTTGCCGACGTTCGTGTACCCGGCGAGCGCAACAGTCGGCGTTTCCGAGCGGCGCCGCTCCTTGCGGCGGACCTCGCGCTGCTTCTCGAGCTCCTCGAGACGCTCCTTCAACAGCGATACGCGCCGTCGCGCGATCCGGCGGTCTGTCTCGAGCTGCGACTCACCCGGGCCCCTCGTGCCCACGCCGCCACCGAGGCGCTCGAGGTGCTTCCACATGCCGCGCATGCGCGGGAGGTTGTACTCGAGCTGCGCGAGCTCGACCTGCAGCTTGCCCTCGGCGGTGACGGCGTGCTGCGCGAAGATGTCGAGGATCAGCTCGGCTCGATCGACGACGCGCGCCTGCAGCTCGTTCTCGAGCAGCCGCTGCTGCGACGGCGTCAGCTCGTCGTCGACGAGCAGCACCTCGGCGCCGGCGTCGTTGTACGCCTGCTTGAGCTCCACGAGCTTGCCCTTGCCGACGAAGCTCCGCGGATCCGGATGCGGCCGGTGCTGCACAAGCCGCGCCACGGGCTCGACGCCCGCGGTGCGCGCAAGCTCCTCGAGCTCGGCAAGCTCGTCGTCGGGCTCTACCCCTTGAGCCAGAACGGCAAGGACGAACCCGCGCTCGGGCTCCAGACCCGGTGCGGCTGCGGGCTGTCTGACCGCCATGTGCAGGTCATCATGCCCGCAGGCCGGGCGGGACGTCCAGCGCTAGAGCCTGGCGCGATTCGCGAACCGCTTGGCCTGCCGCCACGAGCCGCAAACCTGCATGTCGGCGATCTTCCCGTCCCGGATCGTCAGCACGGCATGGCGCTCGTGTCGCGTTCCCTGCGGATCCGTCCAGGCCGTTCTCCCGACGAGCTTGTCGCCGACCTCGGTGAACGTCGGCTCGAACAACAGCCGGTCCGGGCCTCGCTCCTCGATCAGAGAGTTCAAGACCTCACGGGCCTCGTCTGGCCCGCGTCAGGATGGTGTCTGCCGCCACCACAGGTGGCCGTGCGACACCCCACGCCACTCGGCGTCGTTCGCGAAGAGCGACGCAAAGGGTGCGGCGTCTCCGTCATTGAGCGCGTCGACTGCGGCTCGGAGCTGGTCGACCATCGCTCTGAAGTATGCAACGCGCAGGTCATGATGGCGGCTGTCGTGCCCGACCTCGCAGCCCGGACGCTTCAGCTCGTCGACTGCCCCTCGGAAAGCCGTTCCGAGGGCGCGCTCGTCGAGCTCGTCCGTGAGCTCGTCCCCGGCCCGGCGCGCTACGACGACGGCGAGGTGCTGCTCTACGGTGACGGCCCGGTCGTGCTCGCGGGGCACCTCGACACGATCCCGGCGCAAGGAAACCTCCCGGGCCGGATCGAGGACGGCTCCGTCCACGGTCTCGGCGCGAGCGATATGAAAGCCGGCGTCGCCGTGATGGTCGAGCTCGCGCGCGCGGGCGTCCCGGGGCGGTACCTCTTTTTCACGCGCGAGGAAGTGCCGGTCGCGGAGAGCCCGCTGCCGGCCCTCTTCGAGAGTGGGTTGATCGCCGACGCGCAGCTCGCCGTCGTGCTCGAACCGACGGACTGCATCCTGCATGCCGGCTGTCTCGGCAACGTGCAGGCACGCGTCACGTTTCACGGCGAGAGCGCTCACTCGGCGCGCCCGTGGACCGGCGTGAATGCGATTCACGAGCTCGTGCGCGGGTTGCAGGAGGTCGTCAACCTGGAACCGCTCGATGTCGAGCTCGACGGTCTCGTCTTTCGCGAGGTCGTGAGCGCGGTGCGCGTCGAGGGCGGCATCGCGTCGAACGTCGTCCCGGCGCGCGCGAGTGTCGAGTTGAACTACCGGTACGCGCCCGGACGAACCCGCGCTGAGGCAGAGGCGCGGCTCGCGGCGCTCGTTCCGAAGGGCGACCTCGAGGTTCTCAGCAACTCGCCGTCTGCTCCGCCCGCGCTGACGAATCCCGCCGCAGCACGCCTGCGTCAGCTCGTGCCGGAGGTCGCGCCGAAGCAGGCGTGGACGCCGGTCGCGCAGTTCGCCGAACAGGGAATCGACGCGATCAACTACGGCCCGGGTCTCACTGCGTACGCCCACCGGCAGGACGAGCGTGTCCCGATCGAGAACCTCAACAGGGCGTACGACACGCTGCGTACATTCCTCTCGTGATCAATCCAACGCTTGCGGAGATGGCGACGTATCCCTTCGTCCGGCTCGAGGAGGCGCGGCGTGAGCTGGTCGCGCGAGGCGTCGAGGTGATCGACTTCGGCAAGGGAGATCCGAACGAGCCGACGGATCCGATGATCCGCCAGGCGCTCGTCGACGCCGTCCCCGAACGAGCGCCGTACCCACTCGCAGCAGGCCTGCCCGAGCTCCGGAGCGCCGCTGCCGGCTGGTGCCGGCGCCGCTTCGGAGTCGACGTCGACGCGGACACGGAGATCATCCCGACCTACGGGTCGAAGGAGGCGATCTTCTCGCTCGCGCAGGTGCTCGACGCGAACGAACGCACCGTCGTCTACTGCGAGCCCGCGTATCCCGTCTACGAGCGCGGAGCACTGTTCGCCGGCGCACAAGTCCACACGCTGCCGCTCGTACGCGAGCACGGCTTCCTGCCCGACCTCGACGCAATTCCCGCCGATACCGCGATCGTGTGGGTCAACTACCCGCACAACCCGACCGGTGCGATCGCACCCCTGTCGTTCTACGAGGAGCTCGCCGGGCGCGCAGACGAACTGGACTTCGTCGTCGCCTCCGACGAGGCGTACACGGAGCTGTGGTTCGACAAGCCGCCGCCGTCGGCGCTCCAGGTCTCTGACCGGTCGCGCGTGATCGTATTCCAGACGCTCAGCAAGCGGTCGTCGATGACCGGCTACCGCTCCGGCTTCGTCGCTGCGCCGCCCGAAGTGATCGCCGCCCTGAAGGCATACCGTCCGACGGTCGGCACCGCGCCCCAGGAGTTCGTCCAGCGTGCGTCGGTCGTCGCGTGGAACGACGAGCAGCATGTCGAGGAGACGCGCGCGCGCTATCGCGCGAAGCGCGACGTGCTCTTGCCGGTGCTCGAGAACAAGGGATGGGAAGTCGTCGCGAGCGAGGCAACGATGTACGTCTGGGTCGTCGCGCCGGACGGAACGGTCGAACGATTGCTCGAGCGCGGCGTGATCGCGTCGCCCGGCGAGTTTTTCGGCCCGAGCGGAACCGGCTACGTCCGCTTCGCGCTCGTGCCGACACTCGAGGAGTGCGAGCGCGCGGCAGCAATCCTGGAGGGTTTGTGAGCACGGAAGAGACGATCGAAGCGCTCGACCGCGGCGAGCTTCGGGTCGCAGAGAAGATCGACGGCGAGTGGCGGGTGAACGAGGACGCCAAGGCGGCGATCCTCGACTACTTCCGCATCCGGCGGCTGGAGCCGATCGAGGTCGGCCCCTACGAGTACGTCGACAAGATCCCGCTCAAGCACCACTTCGCCGAGCTTGGCGTTCGTGTCGTCCCACCGGCGACCGCGCGCTACGGCTCGTTCCTCTCGAGGGGCGTCGTGATGATGCCGAGTTACGTGAACATCGGCGCCTGGGTCGGGCCGAACACGATGGTCGACACGTGGGCGACCGTCGGCTCGTGTGCGCAGATCGGCGCCGACGTCCATCTCGCCGGCGGCGTCGGAGTCGGCGGTGTGCTCGAGCCGGTGCAGGCGCGGCCCGTGATCGTCGAGGACGGGGCGTTCATCGGCTCGCGCTGCATCCTGACCGAGGGAGTGCTGATCGGCGAGCGGGCCGTGCTCGCGCCGAACGTGTCGCTGACCGGATCGGTGCCCGTGATCGACGTGACGGGCAAGGAGCCGGTCGAGCATCGCGGCTATGTGCCGCCGTACTCGGTCGTCGTGCCGGGAACGCGGCCGAAGGACTTCCCGGCCGGCACCTATCAGATCGGCTGCGCGCTCATCATCGGCCGCCGCAACAAGCAGACGGACATGAAGACCTCGCTCAACGACGTGCTGCGCGAGTACGACATCGGCGCCTAGAGACGCTCGAGCGCGACTGCCTCAGCCGACATCGCGGACGTATCGGGCCAGGCCGTCGCCTACGCCTGCCAGCTCGAAGCCTGCCTTCTCGAGGACACGCCGGGACGCAGCGTTCTCGGTATCGGTCGTCGCGACGACGGAGTCGATGTTCTCATGCGCGAGGAGCCAACTCGAAAGTCCTGCGACGAGCTCTGTGCCGTAGCCGCGGCCGCGTTCGTCCTCCGCGAGACCGAAGCCGATTTCGACGGCGCCGTCGTCGATCGGCCCGGTAGTGCCGCAATCGCCGATCACGACGCCGTCCAGCCCGACGAGCCACACGGCGGCACCGGCCGCACGGAGCCGAACGCCGTCGAGCGTGTCGGCGTGCGGCCACCCTGCGACGTGCTCGAGGCACGACACATCTCCGCTGAGAATGTGCCCGGCAATCTCGTCGTCGAGCGGAACAAGAACGAGGTGCTCCGTCTCGATCACCTCCGGAATGATCCGCGTCAGTCAGCGATCGGCTCGGCCGGCCCGATCAGCGTCGCGCGGCCGTCGCGCAGGCTGACCTCGAGGTCGCCGCCGGGAAAGTGGACGAGCACGTCGCCTTCACCGTGCGTGGCGGCCGCGACCGCGACCGCGCTCGAGCCGGAGGCGGTGGTCTCCCCCACGCCGCGCTCCCACACGCGTGCAGTCACCACGCCCGGCGCATCGACGCGCGCGACTTGTACGTTCGTTCGGTTTGGGAAGCGCGGATGTGCCTCGAGCAGCGGGCCGATCGCGTCAAGCTCCGCCGTATCGCCGACCACGACTGCGTGCGGATTGCCGACGAGAACCGGCGTGAACGTGATCCCGTCGACGGTCTCCTCCGCTCCGATCTCGACCTCTCCCATGTCGGACTCGTACCGGCGCTCGCCGACGCGTCGCACGCGCACGACTCGCGGGCCGACGTGCACTCGCGCCTCGTCGGAGCCGTTGCGGTCCATCAGCCACGCGCCGACGATGCGCGTCCCGTTGCCCGACATCTCGGCGAGCGAGCCGTCCGGGTTGACGATCGCGACGGTCACGTCGTCGCCGTCGATCCCGAGCACTCGCACGGCGCCGTCGAGGCCGGGCTCCATCGTGTACTCGTCGCTCTCAGCGATGAGGTAGACGTTCCCGTGTGCGTGCCAGGTCGACGATGTCATCCGCGATCTCGCCCTCGGGGCGATCGGCAGCGACGATAACGAGGCCTGGAATCCGCCGCATCCACTTGCGCTGGTACGCGGCGTAGCGCCGCGTGCGCACGATGAGCGCGTCGATCGCCTCCTCGCGCGGCAGGGCGGAGACCTCGTCGAGGCCCATCGTCTTCCGCGCGGTCGCCGAGATCGGGCCGGCCAGCGCCCGCTTGACCTCTTCCTCGACGCCGTGCTCGAACATCGCGCGCGTCCGTTCCTCGATCCGCGCCTCGAGCATCGCCGACGGCACGTCGAGCCCGACGAGGACGGTCGGATGCCTCGTCTCCTCGGCCCAGAGCGCGTCCCGGCCGGGTACGAGCGACGATCCGGCCTCGGCCAGCTCGAGCGCACGGACGACACGGCGCCGGTCGTTTGGATGAACCCCCGCGGCGGCTGCCGGGTCGACGGACTGCAGGTGCCCGTGGGCCGCCTCGGCGCCCTCGGCGTCGTAGAACGCCTCCCAGCGCGCCCTGGCGCCCTCCACCGGCGCGGGAGGCAGGGACAGTTCGGCCAGGGCCGCACGGAGGTACAGGCCCGTCCCGCCGACGACGACGGGGGTCTTCCCGTCCGCGAGGATCTCGTCGATCGCCGCGTGAGCGAGCGGCACGTACTCGCCGACCGAGGCCTCGTGGTCGAGCGGCCAGATCGCGGCGAGCCGGGCCGGCGACTGGTTCGTCAGGACCGGCAGCCCTTCGTAGACCTGCATTGCATCAGCTGACACGAGCTCGGCCGGAATCCGCCGCGCGACCGCCTCAGAAACCCTCGATTTGCCGCTCGCGGTCGGACCGAAGATGCCGATAACCGTCACCGGTGCATTCTCGCGTGCGTTACTACTGGGTGAAGATGACTCGCTTCGCCCTCCGGAGCCACATGGAACGGACGCGAACCGAGTCGCTCGTCTTCGTTGTCGCGAGCACGCTCATCGCGCTCGGGACGCTCGTCGCTGTCAGCTGGGTCGCCGGCCTCGACAACGTGCTCGAGCGACTGCGTGCAGTCGACCCGGTCTGGTTCGCGAGCGCCTTCGGTGCACAGATCGTCGCGTACGTCGGCTACGTGTTTGCCTACCGCGAAGTCGCCCGCGTCGAGGAGGGCTACGACATCTCGACGAAAGATGCCGTCGCCGCTGTGACCGCGGGCTTCGGGTCGTTTGTCGCGCGCGGCGGCTTTGCGGTCGACGTGCATGCGTTCAAGCAGGGCGGCCTCTCCGATCAACAGGTGCGCACACGCGTACTCGGGCTCGGCGCGCTCGAGTATGCACTGCTCGCGCCGGCAGCCTGCTTCGTCGCGATTCAACTGCTCGCCGACGGCCACTCGCCGTCGCTCGGGCTCACGCTGCCGTGGGCGATCAGCGTTCCGCTCGGTTTCGTCGCGGCGCTGTGGGCCGTCGAGCACCGCGACACACTGCGCGTGCACCCTGGGCGGCGGCGTCATCTCGTGCACGCACTCGACTCGATTCACGTGTTGAAGTGCCTCTTCGTCCAGCCGCGTCACTTGCTCGGCCCGCTTGGGACCGCGATCTACTGGTTCGGCGACATCTTCTGCCTCTGGGCCTGCCTCCAGGCGTTCACACAAGGGACGCCGAGCATCTCCCTGCTTCTGCTCGGGTACGCAACCGGGTACGCGCTGACGCGCCGCACGCTGCCGCTGGGCGGCGCCGGCGCGGTCGAGGCGTTGCTGCCGTTCGCGCTCCACTGGTGCGGCATCTCGCTCGCATCGGCCGTGCTCGCGGTCTTCGCGTACCGCGTCTTCAATCTCTGGCTGCCGCTCGTCCCGGCCGCGCTCGGCCTGCGCTCGCTGAAAGCCAGCGCCGCTTAAGCGACGGCGACCGCGGCCTGCGTGCCGCCGAGCGTCGTCGACGTCGCCCGGTCGATGCGCACGTCCACGAGCTCGCCCGGTGCGGCTTCGCCTGCAAAGTTCACCGTCGTGTTGCGCCGCGTGCGGCCGCGCAGCATTGACGGATCAGTGCGGCTCGGTCCTTCGACGAGCACCTCCTCCGTGCCGCCGATCCGCGCCGCGTTCCGTTCTGCAGCGACGTGCTGCACGAGCTCGACGAGGCGCTCGATGCGCTCGCGTTTGACGCCGTCCGGCACTTGGTCGGGCATTGCCGCGGCGTCGGTGCCGGCACGCGGTGAGTAGACGAACGTGAACGCACTGTCGAAGCCGACTTCCTCCACGACCTCCATCGTCTCGCGGAAGTCGTCTTCCGTCTCGCCGGGGAAGCCGACGATGATGTCGGTCGTGAGCGCGAGATCGGGGATCGCCTCGCGCATCTCGCCGACGAGCTTGAGGTAGCGCTCGCGCGAGTACGTTCGGCGCATCGCCTTGAGAATGCGGGTCGAGCCGGACTGCAGCGGCAGGTGCGCGTGCTCGCACACGGCCGCGCACTCGGCCATCGCCGCGATCACGGGGCGCCGGAAATCCTTCGGATGCGGACTTGTGAACCGGATGCGCTCGATACCGTCGACGGCGTCGCACGCGCGGAGCAACTCGCCGAACTCCGTGTGGATCTCCGGCAAGAGGTCGCGGCCCCACGAGTTCACGTTCTGGCCGAGCAGCGTCAGCTCGCGCACGCCGCTCTGCGCGAGCCGCGTCACCTCGGCGAGGACGTCGCCCGGCCGGCGGCTGACCTCGCGGCCGCGCACCGCCGGCACGATGCAGTACGAGCACGTCGAGTTGCAGCCCATCGAGATCTGCACCCACGCCTGGAACGGGCGCTCGCGGTGCATCGGCAGCGTCGCGGCGAACGCGCGCTCGTCGCCCGTCCCCCACGCCCCGCGCGATACCCCGAACCCGCCGGCGCCGAGCCAGTCGCCGAGGTGCGCGATCGTCCCCGGCCCGAACGCGACGTCGACGCCCGGATAGAGCGAGAAGAGCCGCTCGCGCTGCGCTTCTGCGTAGCAGCCGCCGACGGCGATGATCATGTCGGGCCGCTCGCGCTTGCGAGCCGCGGCCTCGCCCACGTATGCGGCGAACTTCGTGTCCGGCTTCTCACGGATCGTGCAGGTGTTGAAGACGACAACGTCCGCTTCCGCCTGCGTCGCTGCCTCGCCAAGCCCGAGCTCCTCGAGCATGCCCTTGATGCGCTCGCTGTCGTGCGCATTCATCTGGCAGCCGAAGGTCGTCAACCAGTACCGCCGATACATCGGTGCGAAGGGTAGCGGTGGCCGCCTCCTGCCTCACGTCGCGCAGCTCGTAACCAACCTCATGCCATGCGCGTTTCGGATTTGGAGAGAGGAAAACCGTTAAGCGAGTCCGCAACGTGATGGAGGTAGGGATGGAGGGAATCCACAAGTTTTCGCACAAGGTGATCGACTACGCCGGGCGACTTTCCGATGTGGCCGACGCAGCGCAAGGCAAACGCCGCAGCGGGCACGGAGTGATCCGTCGGTTGATCCTTCCTGCGTCTGGTGCCGCTCTGCTCGCGCTCGTGCGGAGCGACTTCTTTACACGGCAGGCCAAGGAGGCGATCAAGGACGCAAAGACGCTCGCATCCGATCTTCCTGAGGATCTGATGGCGACCGTGCGGCAAAGCGCCTCCGGAGGCGCGGCAGCAGGCGGGACGAAGCGCACCCCTACGCGGGGTTCCGGTACGTCCTCCGGATCTCGCAGGACCACTCGGCCGCGCAAGAGGACGACCGCGTCCAGAAAGCGCACGTCGGCGGCACGCTAAGCCGAGGGAGCGCTTTGCGGCACGAACAACTCAACTGAAGGCGAAAGGGCGGCTCACCGGCCGCCCTTTCGCATGGTCACTCCGAAATCGGGTCTTGAATACGGAGCCAGACCACCTTGCGAAGCTACCACCTCGCTCATCTGGCTATTGACGACTTCGTCGTGACGTGGTGCCGCCTCACAGCCGGACAGGGTAGCCGCGCAGCGTCCTATTCTCAGCCTGTGCAGGCAGTTGGAAGACGCTCGGCCGCCACAGTCGGCCTTGTGGCGCTCGCGCTCGCGGCGAGTCTGTTCGCTCGGCCGGCGACGGCGGCCGGGACGACGGCGTGCGCGCGCGCAGGCAGCGGCCCGACGACCTTGGTTGCGGACGGCAACCTGTACGTCGCCGTGCGCTCGGGGCAGAAGCGCTACCTCTTCGGCTGGAGCGACCGGCCGGTACTCGGCTTCCCCGAGGCGCTGCACCTGATCCGTGCGCTCGGGTTTACGGGAACCGACGCGCAGCTGCTCCGCCGCCTCGAAGGAAGCGGGATTCCGGGCGCCACCTTCGCCGACGCCGGCTCGATCAGCAACTTCACGCTGGGTTGCCGAGGCACGTACACGGCGACCGCACTCGTCAGGAGTGACCGAGGCGCGATCACCGCGACGAGATTCTGGCTGCAGGAGGGCGAGCCGCCACACATTACCCGCGCGTTCTGCATGCCCGAGCAATGGGTACCCACCGGTGCGCGAGTGTCCGTGACGTTCCACGTCCCGCTCGCGGCAGCGGCCCCGGTCTTCACGATCGACTGGGACGGTAACGGGCAGGTCGACAGCCTCGGGCCGTTCCGCCGCGGCGGCACGCGGTTCCCGACGAGCGATCGCTGCTGAACTCAGGCGGACGCGGTCCGATGCGGATCGTTAAAACGCGGCGCCAGCCTGCTTGCCCGGCAGGTACCAGCTCGGGCAGACGAAACGGAACGCGTGCGCGAAGCGCTGTGCCTTCTCGAGCTCCGCCTCGTCCCTCGCGTGCGCGTCGGCGAGGAGCGGGTCCACGACCTCGGCGAAGTATCCGTCCGCGGCTGCGTGGCGGGCGGCCTCGGTCACGAACTCCGCGCGGATGCTGCCGAGCTCGCCCGGATCGAGGAAGACGCCGCCACACTCCGGACACTCGTCGATCGTCACCGCGCGCTTGACGCTCCAGAAGTGGCGCATCAGCACGACGTTGTCGTCGTCGCGCGGGCAGACGTAGCGTTTCTCGAGATCGACGTGGACGCTCGGATCGCGTGCGATGTCGAGAAGCGACTCGCCCGCGGTCTCGGATTGCTCGTCGAGCTTGCGCAGCTCGAAGTGGTCGAACCAGATGCCGCCGCAGCCGCCGTCGCAGACATCGACGGTGACGTCGCCGGCGGTTCGCGACGTGAGCGTATTGGCGCAGGCTGGGCAGTTCATGCCCCGGAGTATCGGCAGAGGGCTCGCCCGGCTGAAGCGGCGACTAGGCCGCCTGGATCGGCGAGTCGGCCGCGGCCGGCTCCTCCGGCGCGAGCTC
This sequence comes from Gaiellaceae bacterium, assembly GCA_036496545.1. Classification (GTDB taxonomy): domain Bacteria; phylum Actinomycetota; class Thermoleophilia; order Gaiellales; family Gaiellaceae; genus Palsa-739. The sequence continues at coordinate 229,045 of DASXKX010000038.1, forward strand.
GCCCGGCGTGCCGTTCCCGTTCTCGACGGCCGCATGGTTTCGCGCGACGTCGACCGCGCGGCTCTCGCGGATCACCGTCACCTTCACCTGGCCCGGATACTCGAGCTGGTCCTCGATCTCACGGGCGATCTCGTGGGAGAGCAACGCCGCGCCCTCGTCGTCGAGCTCGGTCGGGCTGACGATGACGCGGATCTCGCGGCCCGCCTGCAGCGCGTACACCTTCTCGACGCCCGACTTCGCGCCCGCGAGCTCCTCGAGCGACTCGAGCCGCTTGATGTAGTGCTCGAGGCTCTCGCCGCGCGCGCCCGGCCGCGATGCGGAGATCGCGTCGGCGGCGATGACGAGCACTGCCTCAACCGTCTGCGGCTGCACCTCATAATGGTGTGCCTCGATCGCGTGCACGACGTGCTGCGTCTCTCCGTAGCGACGCGCGAGCTGCGCCGAGATCGCCGCGTGGGAGCCCTCGATCTCGTGCGTCATCGCCTTGCCGAGGTCGTGCAGCATCGCGGCGCGCTTCGTCGTCTTGACGCTCGCGCCGAGCTCGGTCGACATGATTCCGGCGAGGTGCACGACCTCGAGCGTGTGCTTGAGGACGTTCTGGCCGTAGCTCGTGCGGAACCGGAGACGGCCGAGGATCTTCACGAGCTCCTCGTGGAACGGGCCGCAGTTCGCCTCGAACACCGCCTGCTCGCCGGCCTGGCGGACGATCTCCTCGAGCTCGGCCTTCGACTGGTAGTACGTCTCCTCGATCCGCGCGGGATGGATCCGGCCGTCTTCGATCAGCTTCGTGAGCGTCAGCCGCGCGGTCTCGCGGCGGAGCCCGTCGAAGGACGAGAGCACGACCGCGTGCGGCGTGTCGTCGATGATGAAGTCGACGCCGGTGAGGTGCTCGAGCGCGCGGATGTTGCGGCCCTCGCGGCCGATGATCCGCCCCTTCATGTCGTCTGACGGGAGCTCGACGACCGTCACCGTCGTCTCGGACGCGTGGCTTGCCGCTACACGCTGGAGCGCGTCCGCGACGAGATTCCGCGCGCGCCGCTTCGACTCCGCCTTCGCCTCCTCCTCGAGCGTCCGGACGCGCCGCGCGAGCTCGTGACGGATGAGCTCCTCGCCGCGATCGAGCAGATGCGCCTTCGCCTCCTGCAGCGTGAGGCCCGCGATGCGCTCGAGCTCGACCTGCTCCGCGAGCTTCGTCTGCTTCAGGTCTTCCTGGAGCTGGCGTAGGTGTGTCTCGCGGTCGGCGAGGCCCTGATCGCGGCGCGTCAGCTCGACGAGCTTGCGCTCGATCTCCTCTTCCTTCGCGAGGACTCGCTCCTCGATCTTCAGCACCGCCTCACGCCGGTCCACGAGCTCGGCATCGATCTCCGCACGGAGCGCAACGGCCTGTTCCCGCGCCTCGATCTGCGCCTCACGGCGCACCGCCTCGGCTTCGCGCTCGGCGTCCTCGACCAGCTGCCGACCCAGGCGGCGCGCTTTGCCCACGCCCGTCGCACCGAACACCTGCACCGCAAGGAGAGCAACTGCGACTCCAGCGGCGATTCCGATTGCGACTCCGATGCCGATCAGCACGCGCCCAGGCTCCTCGGTTGGGTTGCCCCATCCGGCACCGGGCCCGCATCGCGGCCCCCGAAGTCGCGTGGTTCCTTCGCACGCGGCGTGCGCGTGCGCCCAGCAGCGGCGGCGCTACCTCGCCGTGATCCTCCGTTGTCTGGGCTTGGAACCTGTCGTCGTCATGGTTGTCGGTGAACGATGAGCGATTTCGGAATTACGCAGTTATGCAGGCAAAATGTCGGTGGAACGTGATGTCCGATCGTAGCGCGGTCAGGCTCCGTCCGCAAATCCGGCAACGTCCTCCAGGGTCGTCGGATCGAAGCCCTTTCCGGCCAGCCACCGCACGGTTTTGAGCGTTTTGCCGCGCGCGGCGAGCAGTCCACGGGCGCGTTCGACTTCGAGCTCGAGGCTGGACAGAGCCACGACAACCGCTCTTTCGGGCAGGCCTTCGGCCTCCAGGGCGAACCGGATCGCCGCGTCGCCGTAGCCCCGCTCGGCGAGCGCTTGGGCACGCACTGCGGCGACGCGGGCGTCGTCGACGAGCCCGGCCCGCTCGAGCGCCTCGATCGCGTCCTCCCTGGCCTCCGCCGGCGTGCCGCGCCGCTCGAGCCGCTCTTCGAGCCGCTGCCGCGACTGGTCGCGGTACCGGAGCGCGCGGAGCGCGATGTCGAGCGCCTCCGAGCGCCGGAGCTCACGCCCGAGTGCTCGGGCCGTCTCCCGGTCGAGGGCCCGCCCGACGGCAAGCCCGCTTCGCACGACGGCATCCGCGGGAACGAGCCGCCACGGAGCCCCGTCGAGGTCGACTTCGACGCGTCCCCGTGGCCGCTCCCGCAAGCCCGTGACGACCCGCACTACTCCTCCGACGACGCCCCGACCTCGGCGACCGCCGCGGCTGCGGCCGCTGCCTTCGCCGCCTTGCTCTTCGGCTCGCCGTTGCCCTCGCTTTCGCCCACAAGCCCAGAAGACGCTGCGTCTTCGAGCGCCGGCAGCAGCCGCGCGGAAACGACCTGCTCCGGGCCTACCTCGAGCTGGATCTGCTGGAGGATCTGCTGTGTCACGTCGGGATGCTCGCGCAGGAACGCCGTCGCGTTGTGCCGGCCCTGGCCGAGCCGCTCGTCGCCGAAGCTGAAGTACGAGCCCGACTTCGTCACGACCTTGCGCTCGCTCGCGACGTCGAGCACCGTGCCTTCCCACGAGAAGCCGGTGCCGTACATGATGTCGAACTCCGCCTGCTTGAACGGCGGCGCCACCTTGTTCTTCACGACCTTCACGCGGATGCGGTTCCCGATCGCCTCGACGCCTTCCTTCAGCGTCTCGATGCGCCGGATGTCGAGACGCACCGACGAGTAGAACTTCAGCGCGCGGCCGCCCGGCGTCGTCTCCGGGTTGCCGAACATCACGCCGATCTTCTCCCGCAGCTGGTTTGTGAAGAGGCAGATCGTGTCGGTGCGGTTGAGCGTGCCCGCGAGCTTCCGGAGCGCCTGCGACATCAGGCGCGCCTGCAGGCCGACGTGCGAGTCACCCATCTCCCCTTCGATCTCCGCCTTCGGCGTGAGCGCCGCGACCGAGTCGATCGCAACGACGTCGAGGGCGCCGGAGCGGATGAGGAGCTCGGCGATCTCGAGCGCCTGCTCGCCGGTGTCGGGCTGCGAGACGAGCAGGTTGTCGATGTCGACGCCGATGCGCTTCGCATACGCTGGGTCCATCGCGTGCTCGGCGTCGATGAACGCACAGATGCCGCCGCGGCGCTGCGCTTCCGCGATCACGTGGTAGACGAGCGTCGTCTTCCCCGACGACTCCGGCCCGAAGACCTCGACGATGCGGCCACGCGGCAAACCGCCGATCCCGAGCGCCAGATCGAGCGCTAACGACCCAGTAGACACCGCGCCGATCGACACCGCGGCGCGGTCGTTCATCTTCATGACCGAGCCCTTGCCGAACTGCCGCTCGATCTGGCCGAGCGCCACGTCGAGTGCTTCGTGCTTGTCCACCTCTCAGCCTCCTAAAGCGACAGATTCCAAGACTTCGTACCGCGCCCCGCCGGGG